>NZ_AUCI01000003.1 GCF_000429685.1 Salibacterium aidingense DSM 18341 | reverse complement strand
GGATAGGTCTGAGGTGGAAGCGTGGCAACACGTGGAGCTGACAGATACTAATCGGTCGAGGGCTTATCCAAACACCAAGGTGGTCTATGGCTGGATGCTTCGTTATGCAGTTTTGAGGGAATACCATTCCCGCTCTTTCAAGCAGCAGGATCGATGATCTTGCGATAAAAGGATCTTCTGTTCAAATCGCGAACGTCCTGTTCGCAACACAGAAGCCAGCCCGTCCAGGGCAAGTCTGGTGGTGATGGCGGAGAGGTTCCACCCGTTCCCATGCCGAACACGGAAGTTAAGCTCTCCAGCGCCGATGATAATGAAGGGGCAACCCTTTGTGAAAGTAGGACACTGCCAGGCTGGACATTTCATGTCTAACATGTTAAATTACCACAGTGTGATACTTACTCCGTACATTTTATTCATATTCCACAGTAGCTCAGTGGTAGAGCTATCGGCTGTTAACCGATCGGTCGCAGGTTCGAATCCTGCCTGTGGAGCCATGTTTTGGAGAGCTGTCCGAGTTGGCCGAAGGAGCACGATTGGAAATCGTGTAGGCGGTGTTGAGCCGTCTCGAGGGTTCGAATCCCTCGCTCTCCGCCATAATATTTACATAGTAAGAAAGGCCCGTTGGTCAAGTGGTTAAGACACCGCCCTTTCACGGCGGTAACACGGGTTCGAATCCCGTACGGGTCACCATACATACGGAGGATTAGCTCAGCCGGGAGAGCACCTGCCTTACAAGCAGGGGGTCGGCAGTTCGATCCTGTCATCCTCCACCATGAATATATCACACCGCGGGGTGGAGCAGTCTGGTAGCTCGTCGGGCTCATAACCCGGAGGCCGAAGGTTCGAATCCTTCCCCCGCAACCAATTATAATAAACATAAATTTCGGTAAAACAACAAAAAAGGGAGAACCTCCCGAAAATATTCCGCGCCTTTTTGGAAGAAGAAACAAGAAGGTTAAGGAAGCAAGAAGGTCAAGGAAACAAACGAGGAAGGAATGGAGCGTACATCAGTACGTGACATGACCGACCGAGAGCAGTTGACGAAGAGATTCGCAGCTTATTCTTTTCAAAAGGGCCTGTGGTGTAGCGGTTAACATGCCTGCCTGTCACGCAGGAGATCGCGGGTTCGATTCCCGTCAGGCCCGCCATTTTTATTTCCTTAAAGATATGTTATGATAACGACAATGTGATTCCAGGATCGATAAAAGAAATTTTTGATTATTAAAATGGCTCGATAGCTCAGTCGGTAGAGCAGTGGACTGAAAATCCTCGTGTCGGCGGTTCGATTCCGTCTCGAGCCACCATTTTTAGTGCCGGTCTAGCTCAATTGGCAGAGCAACTGACTTGTAATCAGTAGGTTGGGGGTTCAATTCCTCTGGCCGGCACCATTTTCAAAAATATAATGTGTTATATATTATGGAGGGGTAGCGAAGTTGGCCAAACGCGGCAGACTGTAAATCTGCTCCCTCTGGGTTCGGCGGTTCGAATCCGTCCCCCTCCACCATTGTGATACAGGGGTATAGTTCAAAGGCAGAACAGCGGTCTCCAAAACCGCCAATGTGGGTTCGATTCCTACTACCCCTGCCATTTTTGTCTTTGAAAAATGGCGATTGTGGCGAAGTGGTTAACGCACCGGATTGTGGCTCCGGCATTCGTGGGTTCGATCCCCATCAATCGCCCCATATGAATCGTTGGGCTATAGCCAAGCGGTAAGGCATCGGATTTTGATTCCGTGATGCGCTGGTTCGAATCCAGCTAGCCCAGCCACAAGCGGAAGTAGTTCAGTGGTAGAACACCACCTTGCCAAGGTGGGGGTCGCGGGTTCGAATCCCGTCTTCCGCTCCAGTTATCACTTTTCGTGCATGTGTTTCATAGGATAGCACATGGCGGCATAGCCAAGTGGTAAGGCACGGGTCTGCAAAACCCTTATCCCCCGGTTCGAATCCGGGTGCCGCCTCCACACATATATTTACCCTTGCCGGGGTGGTGGAATTGGCAGACACACAGGACTTAAAATCCTGCGGTTGGTAGACAACCGTGCCGGTTCAAGTCCGGCCCTCGGCACCACCAATATCTTGGTCCTTTTTGGATGGCGGTGTGGCGGAACTGGCAGACGCGCGCGACTCAAAATCGCGTTCTACGGAGTGTGGGTTCGAGTCCCACCACCGCTACCAAGATTACATAGCAGGGAGTACCAACCTTTCATGGAAATGAAGGGTTTTTTTATTGAAAAAAGCAGCCGCTGTGGAAGCACGGCTACCCGGAGCCCTTTAGATAATCACTTCTGGCTGTTTCCCATGCAGTAAGTAAAGAGAACTATCTCCGCTGTGCAGCTGCGTAAACATGTCTGCCGCTGCCTGAAGGAGCTGCTCCGTGTCTCGAAGAGGCAGAGACGGCTGTATATAAAATATTTGAAGAGCCTCCGTGGTGCCGGGGTCCGTTTTTGTACGTACCGAATCCACAATCGGGCTTCCGAATGCTCCCTTTTTATCAATAGATGTTAATTTGCCATTCATCTGATTGTTACGCCCGTTCAGCCCTTCAAACTGCTCCTCTTCTGTCCCCTGCGTTATTTTGATATAATCGTGTAAGGCATGCAAATTATAAATGCCAATCGGAATTTCATATTGAAGCGAGAAGAAATTATTTAAATCGGCGGCTGAATGAATAAATGGGAGATCGTATCCCTTGCTGATCCTTCGGAATAAGGCTTCGTGTGAAGGGGGATATCGTGCCGGATCCATGCCAAATGTTTTAAACGTTTGCCGCCATTCCGATACTCCAGGATAATCCAGAATGGTGCTTTCAGTTAGGTCATTTCGAATGGTTTCTTGAAAAAACTCGAGCCGCCCTTTCAGCATTTTTGGAGACTCGTCGATCACAATGTTTTGATATACCGCTATCCCCACTTTAAAATCAGAAATGGTATGTAATACTTGATTATCCAGGGATAAGATCACTACGTCTCACCTCATTTTTGAGTTGTTAGGGGCAGTGTACCATATCCCGTTTCCGGAATGGAAACTTTTAGAAAGGAGGGGTGTCATGACAGAGGCAGAGCTGAAAGAAAAGATTATTGCATACAGTAAGGAAATCGGCATCGATAAAATCGGCTTTGCTTCCACTGATCCTTTTCTTACATTAAAGGACCGCCTGATTCAACAGCAGCGCCTGCACTATCATTCGGGGTTTGAAGAACCGGATATAGAGAAGCGAGTAACACCCAAACGTCTCCTTCCTGAGGCTAAAACCATTATTGCGATTGCGCTGGCTTATCCTTCCCATATGCAGGACGAGCCAAAAAGTAAAAAAGGAGACAGGCGCGGTATGTTCTGCCGGGCTTCCTGGGGAGCAGACTATCACCATGTTCTGCGTGACCGTCTTCGCAAACTGGAAGCCTATATCGCAGAACTGGCTCCCGAAGCAAGGTGTCAATCGATGGTGGATACAGGGGAATTGTCAGACAGGGCGGTGGCCGAACGTGCCGGCATCGGCTGGAGCGGGAAGAACTGTGCGATTATTACACCTGAATTTGGTTCGTATGTGTATCTTGGGGAGATGATTACAACTCTTTCCCTGGAGCCTGATCAGGAAATTACAGATCAGTGCGGTACCTGCAACAAATGCGTCGATGCCTGCCCAACTGGTGCCCTCGTACAGGGGGGGCAGCTTGATTCAAATAAGTGTATCGCTTACCTTACTTTGACGAAAGGCTCCCTGCCGGAACGATTCCGTAAAAAAATCGGCAACCGTCTTTACGGCTGTGATACCTGTCAGACCGTCTGCCCTGAAAATAAAGGGATGGATCATCATCAGCATGAAGAGTTTGAACCGGATCCCGAAGTAGTAAAACCCCGGCTCCTTCCTCTTCTTACGTTGAGCAATAGAGAATTCAAAGAGAGATTCGGACGGATGGCAGGATCATGGCGGGGCAAAAAGCCGATTCAGCGTAATGCTGTGCTGGCGCTTGGGACTTACAAAGCCAAAGAGGGCGTGGAAACCTTGGATCATTTACTTAGGAAGGATCCCAGACCAGTCATCCGCGGTTCCGCTGCCTGGTCTTTAGGGCAGATCGCAACAGAAGAGGCCGTGGATGCGTTGCGGACAGCTGAAAAATCGGAGAAATCGGAAGAGGTTATGGAAGAAGTAAACCGTGCGTTGTACGATATAGCTGTAAAATAAGGAGAAGATCTTATGTCCCATCGTACCCCTTTGCAGTACCTGGAAATGGACAGTCCCCTTGGTCCGATCACAGGGGTGTCCACCCGGACAGGCTTATGTGCGCTTCATTATGGACAGGCTGAAAAAGTAAAGAAGCGATTAATTCCCTGGCTGAAACGGTATCATCTCCCAGACCAATTGGAGTATGACACGACGGATAGACATGGAACGATGCGCCAATTGAGAGAATACTTTTCTGGAAAGAGAAGGGAGTTTGATATTCCCCTTGATTTATACGGGACGCCATTTCAGCTGGCGGTGTGGCATGCGCTTGCCGTCATTCCCTATGGCGAAACGAGATCCTATAAAGAGATCGCTGAAGATATCCAAGCCCCCAAAGCCGTCCGGGCTGTAGGCTCCGCTAATAATAAAAATCCTGTATCCCTTATCATTCCGTGCCACCGTGTTATCGGCAGCGGCGGAAAGATGGTAGGTTACGGGGGAGGCCTTGATAAAAAAGAATATTTATTAAAAATGGAAGGGGCTCTTCCGGGTCTTTCTTCCTGACTATATGGCATCTGCTCCGGCTGATGCCATTATTTTGTATGGAGGGGAATGAGGAGGACTTGTATATAATAAGATACTATAACGAAAGAGTAGAGGCTGGGAGGGGGAAACGGGATGATTAGAAAATGGATGGAACCATTTCAAGACCATATGCAACACTGGGTCAACTTTCAGTTAAACAATACGAAGAAAAAACCAGAAAAAACGATTCCGCAGGAAACGGAAATGCTGCGGCGATTTAAGCAGTCTATTGAACGCAGGCAGGCAGAGGTCCTCAAGATTAAAATCATTTTTCAGCCATACCGTATCCACCGTTATGGAAGACAGGAGAACATATCCTATCAACTGCAGCTGGCAAGAGTTCTAAAAGTCAAAAACGCTTATCATATAGAAGAACAGGTGCTGTACCGGATGATGAAAACGCATGATGGTCATCTCATTATAGATAAGGCACTGCCGGAATCACCCCAGCCGGCACACCATATTTTTCAGCCGCTGGAGCAGGGCGGCCGTTCTTTTGCATATGATCGCAGGGAGGCTGTTCAATATGCCGAAACGTGGTGGAATGACTACAATCCGCAATACGAGACCTTCACCGATAATTGTACGAATTTTATCTCCCAGTGCCTGCGCGCTGGAAATGCGCCAATGCGGGGACAACCAGACCGGAGTCAGGGATGGTGGTACCAAAACCAAAATTGGAGTTACAGCTGGGCGGTCGCTCATTCTTTCCGCTGGTATTTAAGCAGTTCTACTGCCGGCCTGACAGCAAAAGAAGTGGAGGAAGCCACAGATTTGGCGCTTGGTGATGTAATCTGTTATGACTTTAACGGTGATGACAGATGGCAGCATAGTACGATTGTAACCAGTTTTGACGGAAATGGAGAACCTCTGGTTAACGCGCAGACCACAAACAGCCGGGCCCGTTATTGGACGTATGAAGATTCAACGGCCTGGACTCCTAATATTCGGTACAAATTTTTTCGGATCGGCCAGGACGTGAAATAAGGCCGGGGGAGAGAATATGTGGTATAATCGTATTTGTTTTACATTGAGTAATAGAGGTGCACGCAGAATGAGCAATCATATAGTATTATACCAACCCGAAATTCCAGCAAATACAGGGAATATAGCAAGAACATGCGCCGGTACAGGCACTTACCTGCATCTTATCCGCCCGCTTGGATTTTCAACGGAGGATAAGATGTTGAAAAGAGCGGGGTGTGATTATTGGCCCAGCGTAAATATCCGCTACTATGATTCTTTAAGAGAACTATTTCAGGAATGGGAAAACGGGGAATTTTACTTTATTGAAACGGTTGGCTCCGGCAGGTACAGTGATTTTTCTTTTCATGATCCGGCTAAGGATTATTTTTTTGTGTTTGGCAGCGAAACAACAGGCCTGCCGGAAGAACTTGTGTCCCAACATAAAGAGGCCTGTCTCCGCGTTCCCCAAAATAATCAGGTCCGTTCTTTCAACTTAGCCAATACAGCTGCGATCATTGTTTTTGAGGCCCTGCGCCAGCAGAACTATCCGGGTTTAGATTAAAAAAAGCCCGGTTCTTTTAACAACCAGGCTCTAGATCCAAGGATTAGTATTTATGGGGCTTGTCTTCAAATCCTGCGGAGAGGACAGAAACCATAAAGGCAATACAAATGCCGATAAGCAGCACCAGCTTCATGTATGTAAACCTCCTTCGATTTACTTTTCTCTTCCTATTATACCTGATGAGTAGACTTCTGTGAACGTTAAATCTTAGAGTCTTACGTTTTTGGTAAAGATTAGCATTCATTGATATAATGGACAAGAGCCAGTACAGGCTATGGTTCCCCAAGGGTGAACCAATAATACAGGGAGGAATGTTTCCATGTATGTAGTAATGAATGAACTGCATGTTCCGGACGAAGCTAAGGAGACGATGCAGGAGCGGTTTGCTAAAAGTGTGGATAATATGAAAAATGTAGCAGGCTGTGTGGATTTTATGTTTCTGGAAGAGAATGAGGCCAACGGAAATCAGGTTGTATTTACAAAATGGGAATCCAAACAGCACTATGAAGATTGGCTGCACAGTGAAGCCTTTCAAAAGGCACACCAAAACCGTGATGGGTCAGAGAAAAAAAGTTCAGCGTCCAGCAGTGAGTTGAAAGCTTACCATGTAATTCATCATTTTTAATGAAACAGGAAAGAAGAGAGGACTCCTTTGTAAATTTTAGTCTCTCTCTTCTATATCCTTCTTATGGAGACAGTGGTATACCATGAAAAATACATATTTAACGAGTCATTTTCCTTTATTCTCTATTTTGTTGTTCGGGCTGTCTTTTGCCCTGTATGCTGAACGTTTGATCACAGCATGGCTGGCAGAAATCGGCCTTTATACAGGGATGCTTGAGTTTTTTAGTGAAACGGGAATTCGTGTAACCCTGACATTTTTTTTACTTCTTTTTTTCTTTATGATTTTTTCTGCTCTCAAGTTAATCGCTGGGACGATGATAGAACTGTCCCTGCTTTTTTTCTCCAAAGATAAGGAAGGCGAAGAACTGAGAAAAATCCGCAGCGGCACCTGGATCTATTTTATTGCCAGTCTTCTTTCCCTTTTATTTATTTTTTATCCGGCTGGAATTGCAGTCACCTTTTTAGCGGCCACGACGGTGTATTTCATTTATTTTGTTTACCGCGTTTCCGACTCTTTATCCGGGGCGGGGATGTTCGGCCTGATTTTTTTTCATATCAGCTTTTGGTGTGTTTCGGCTGCTGCGGTTGGTTATGCGGGACTGCGGTTATATAACAGTTTCATAAAGAGCCTGCCCCTGTAGGAGATGTACTCTCTAATAAGACTCGTCCTCGTTTTCTGCCTTCAGCCGGAGGGCGATCTGTTTCCAGAGCTGGAGGTGGGGGCTGGGGCCCAGTCCCTGAAGGGAGGCGGGCTGATCTTTACCAAGCCATACGCCTGCCGTATACCGCTGGTTGTATCCGACGAACCAAAGATCCCGGTAGCTGTTTGTAGTCCCTGTTTTTCCCCTCCATTCCTCTGATTCAATAGCAGCGGCGCGCCCTGTTCCTTCCGTCATTACCCTCCGCATCATGTGTCTTAATTTTTGATTCGTTTCTTCTTCCCATAGCTGCCGGCTTTTACTGCTCCACGCATAAAGCACATGTCCGTTTCCATCTGTCACTTTTCGAATGGCCCGGGAAGGAGTATAGGATCCCTGGTTGGAAAACACGGTATACCCCCTTGTGAGTTCCAGAGGGGAAACCCCTTGGGAGAGCCCGCCTAAGGCCGCCGCTAATTGATGATCCGAAGACTGCAGTTTTGATAATCCGATTTTTTCCAGATAAGAAAACGAGACCTCGATACCGGTTTGTTCAAATAATCGCAGAGCTGCTGTATTATAGGATTGGGCAAACGCTGTTTCAAGGCTGACATATCCGTGGAATCCGCCGCCCGCATTCTTAGGACAATAGGTGTTGTGGCAGTATGGGTCGGAGCTGACCTGAGTTTTTCTGCCCGTCCTGGTTGTATCTAAATAAGGACCGAATACAAGCAGCGGTTTGATGGCGGAGCCGGGTTGACGAAACGCTTGAAACGCCCGATTAAAATCGTATTTACGATAATTCCGTCCTCCGCTCATGGCGGCAATACGGTGGGTCGCGTGATCGATTACGACCGCGGCGCCCTGCACGTCTGTTCCTTTTAATTCCTGATTCATGGTGGAGGTGACGTGTTCCTGAAGGACGGGGTCTAACGAAGTTTCAATATGTATACCCGATTCCAGAACGTCTTGTACTCTTTGGTTCAGCGCTTCTTTCAGCTCCTCTTTTTCCCCACCTTCTGCTTTATTAATACGGCTTTGATATCCTTCCTTGGAAGCAATTAACTGTTTCAGCTCCTCTTCCACATACACACTGTAATCAGGGTAAGCCTCCTTTTTCTCTCTGTAGGAAAGCGAAATCGGCTGCTGTTTGGCTTCTTTTTTCTCTTTCTCTGAAATGGCGCCGGTTTCTTTCATTTTTTCTAGAATCCATTCCTGCCGCAGTTTTGTATTTTCTTTTTTGGTTAAAGGGTTATAATGCTCCGGGTTAGCTGGGATGGCAGCAAGAAACGCAATGTCAGCCAGACTCAGTTCCCTGCTTGATTTACCGAAATAACGCCGGCTGGCCGTTTCAAATCCATAAATGCCATTTTGAAAGTAAATGGAATTGATATAAAACTCCAGAATGTCTTCCTTGGAGTATTCTTTTTCCATTTGATAAGAATAGAGGACTTCGCTTAATTTACGGTTGTACGATTGTTCGTGCGACAAGTATAGATTCCGGACAACTTGCTGGGTAATCGTACTGGCACCTTCTTCAATAGTTCCGGTCTTTGTATTTACTGCTAGAGCACGGCCGACTGCAGCTATATCTACTCCTTCATGCTCAAAAAAATGCTGATCTTCTGTGGACAAAAAAGCCTGTTTCACATAATGGGGAATATCCTCAAACGGGATATAGCGCCGGTCTGTTTCTGCAGAGAGTTCTGTGATAAGCCCGCCGTTTTTATCATACATATAACTGTTTCTTGGGATGGATACTTCGTCTATTGCTGCTTCCTCTTCCAGCATGGCTTCTAAGGATTTTGCTTCCTTCTCTTCCTCCAGAAGTCCAAGCAGAAAGAAAGAAAACACAACCATAAAACCGGCGATAAACAGATAGCCCATTGCTGTTCTCATGATGTTCCCTCTTTCTTGTTATTACTTTTACATCCAGGAGATAAAAACCCCCTATCATGGAAGTTACCCTGTATGATTCCTTTCCTTGTTTATATCGGCAAAAGACGGCGGTTATGTTCCGCTTTTTTCCGCATAGAAATAAAGTAATAAGCGGACAAAACCAAAAAGCAGATAGTTCTGCTTTCTTTACACTTTATCATGGATGAAAGGGGAGGCTCGAACGTTGGAGATTATAAATAAAATTCGCGAGCACCGGGAAAATGAAAAACAGTTGGAATGGAGAGGGACATTTAAAGAATATTTAGAATTGGTGAAAGAATATCCTCATATCGCCCAGACCTCTCATTCCCGTGTATACAATATGATTAAAGATGCCGGAGTCGTCGAAAGAGATAATCAAAAAATGTATAAGTTTTTCGGGGATGATATTTTTGGTCTTGAAGAATCACTGGAAAAGCTGGTAGAAGAATATTTTCATTCGGCCGCCCGCAGACTTGATGTGAAAAAGAGAATATTAATGCTGATGGGCCCTGTCAGCGGCGGGAAATCCACCATTGTAACCATGCTGAAAAGGGGGCTGGAACAGTATACAAGAACGGATGCAGGGGCGGTGTATGCCATTGAAGGCTGTCCGATGCATGAAGATCCTCTGCATTTGATACCCCCGCATCTGCGTGAAGATTTTTATGAGGAATATGGAATATCGGTGGAAGGGCATTTATCCCCTTTAAACATGATGCGCCTGGAAAAAGAATACAACGGCAATATAGAAGATGTGATGGTGGAGCGGATCTTTTTTTCAGAGGATAAACGTATCGGTGTGGGAACCTTCAGCCCTTCTGATCCCAAGTCACAGGATATTGCCGATCTGACAGGCAGCATCGACTTTTCTACCATTGCTGAATATGGTTCGGAATCAGACCCGCGGGCCTACCGGTTTGATGGAGAATTGAACAAAGCGAATCGGGGAATTATGGAGTTTCAGGAGATGCTGAAATGCGATGAGAAATTTCTCTGGCACCTGCTTTCGTTAAGTGAAGAAGGGAATTTTAAAGCTGGACGTTTCGCCCTGATTTCAGCCGATGAGCTGATTGTGGCGCATACCAACGAAGCGGAATATAAAGCATTTATCAATAATAAAAAGAATGAAGCCCTGCATTCCAGAATCATTGTTATGAATATTCCATACAATTTGAAGGTGACGGAGGAAGAGAGAATATATGAGAAGATGATAGACAAAAGTGACATGGCAAATGTTCATATTGCCCCGCACGCCCTTCGGACGGCTGCAATTTTTTCCATATTAACGCGGCTGAAAGAACCAAAAAATCAAAGTGTGGACCTAGTGAAAAAGATGAAACTGTATGACGGGGAAGAATTGGAAGGTTTTAAAGAGCAGGATGTTGAAGAACTGAAAAAAGAATATCAGGACGAAGGGATGGATGGCATCGATCCTCGATATGTTATTAACCGGATTTCCTCCGCCATTATCCGAAAAGACGTGCAGTCCATCAATGCGCTGGATGTGCTCCGATCCTTAAAGGACGGCCTGGATCAACATGCCTCCATTTCCGATGAAGATAAAGAAAGGTACTTAGATTTTATTGCAGCGGCACGCAAAGAGTATGACGAAGCGGCTAAAAAAGAAGTGCAGAAAGCCTTTGTTTACTCTTACGAGGAATCGGCGAAAACCTTAATGGACAATTATCTGGATAATGTAGAAGCTTATTGTAATAAAAATAAAATAAAAGATCCTCTGACCGGGGAAGAAATGAGTCCTGACGAGAAATTAATGCGATCGATTGAGGAACAGATCGGCATTTCAGAAAACGCCAAAAGGGCGTTTCGTGAAGAAATCCTGATCCGTATTTCCGCGTATGCGAGAAAAGGGAAAAAATTCGATTACAACTCTCATGAGCGGCTGAGAGAAGCAATTCAGCAAAAACTATTTGCCGACCTGAAAGATGTCGTTAAAATTACAACCTCCACCAAAACACCAGATGAATCTCAGCTGAAGAAAATCAATGAGGTCATCGCAAGACTGATTGATGAACACGGTTATAACTCCGTGTCTGCCAATGAGTTACTCCGTTATGTCGGCAGTCTGTTAAACCGCTGAATCATGACCGACTCCCTGTGTTCCGGGCTGGGACACAGGGTTTTTACATAACTCCGCCATTTCATTAATTGCTGATGCTGTTGAAGCATGGTACATTATAATAGATAGGATGGTGGAGTACGAATGAATAATCTAGCCAGAGAAATATGGGATTGGGTAAAAACATTTGCTGTTGTTATTATTATCGTTTTAATCGTACGAACTTTTTTCTTTGCCAATTACATGGTTCATGGCGAATCAATGATGCCTACGATTGAAAATGGAGAAAGACTGATTATTAATAAAATAGGCTATGAATTTTCAGAACCGGACCGCTTTGATCTCATTGTATTTCATGCTAATAAGGAAAGTGATTATATCAAGCGGGTTATCGGCCTCCCGGGCGATCACATAAGATACGAAGATGATACCCTTTATGTGAACGGGCAGGCCCAGGAAGAAGAATACCTGACTCCTTACAAGAAGCAAACCGAAGCCGAAGATTTCACATCTGATTTCACACTGGAAGATGTGACGGGAGAAGAAACGGTGCCGGAAGGAAAAATATTTGTGCTGGGGGACAATCGGCAGAATAGTATGGACAGCAGGCAGCTTGGGTTTATTAACCTCGAGGAAGTTGTCGGCAAAGCCAACATCCGATACTGGCCGGTGGATGAATTCACCGTCATGAGATAATAGGAACAGGGGCTGTCTCCAAAGGCAGCCTTTTTCTATTATTAGAAAGTAAAGAAGAAGCTGTTACACTGCCCGCTGGGAAGAAGAGACAGCGTACAGATAGATCTTCTATTCTTCTATGTAAAACCCTGCTGCTCCTTTACGCAGCAGGTAATCCCGCCACCGGAAGTCCTTTTGCTCTGGAGTATTTTTACCTGCAGCGGAGGCTTTAAAAAGCATACCTTTGATTACAGGAGATAAACAGGGAGACTTGCCTGGGAAGGCGCAGCCATTCCCTGATGTGCTTGTATTTTAGTCAGAATAATTTTGCAAATATCCTGTCTTTCCCGCATAGGATATTATATCCACCCTTTTATGGGGCAATCAGGGAAAGGGGGCCCTATATAATGTCAGGAAAAGAAAACCGCAATTTTGTCATCTCAAAGGAAAATTGGTCCCTTCACCGCAAAGGTTATCAAGACCAACGGCGTCACCAGGAAAAAGTGCAGGAAGCTATCAGGAAAAACCTTCCTGATTTAATTACAGAGGAAGATATTGTCATGTCTAACGGCCGGGATGTCGTACGTATCCCTATACGTTCTGTGGATGAATATAAAATCCGCTATAATAATGAAAATAATAAATATGCCGGACAGGGGGACGGCAGCAGTCAGGAAGGGGATGTCATCGCCCGGGAACCCGGAGGCGGGGATAAAAAAGCAGGAAAGGGGTCAAAACCCGGCGATAAAGCAGGAGATGATTATTATGAAGCAGAGGTTTCCATTGCCGAGCTGGAAAAATTGTTATTCAATGAAATGGAACTGCCCAATCTGCAGGAGAAAGAACAAGACGATCTCATTGTGGAAGACATTGAATTCAATGATATCCGAAAAAAAGGCTTAATGGGCAATATTGATAAACGAAAAACGATTCTTTCTGCGATTAAGCGAAATGCCCTGGAAGGAAAACCAAAGATCAATCCAATCTATAATGAAGATCTCCGTTTTAAAACGTGGAATGAAAAAGTCCAGCCTGAATCCAAAGCCGTAATTCTGGCAATGATGGACACTTCAGGCAGCATGGGACGATGGGAAAAATTCATGGCGAGAAGTTTCTTCTTCTGGATGGTTCGTTTTCTACGGACAAAATACGAAACTGTGGAGATTGAATTTATCGCCCATCACACAGAAGCGAAAATCGTCAGTGAAGAGAATTTCTTCTCGAAAGGAGAAAGCGGCGGTACGATTTGTTCCTCTGCTTATGAGAAGGCTCTGCATACCATTGAGGAGCACTATCCCCCGGCTCTGTATAATATTTACCCCTTTCATTTTTCAGATGGAGACAATTTAACCTCCGATAATCCAAAATGTCTGCGTTTGATTAACGAATTAATGGAATTATCCAGTATGGTCGGGTATGCGGAGGTAAATCAATACCAGCGGCATTCCACGTTGCTGCAGTCTTACCGCAAGATAGAGGATGAACGATTTCGTTATTATATTTTAAAAAACAATGCCGATGTGTTTGAAGCATTAAAATGGTTCTTTTCCAAAAAGGAACCGGAATATGCCTGAGTGTTGAAACCAAACCGGCCCTTCGTTCGTCTATAATAACAGACCTGCAAACTATACGGAGGGATGGCTGTGATTATTGTATCGATGGAACAGATTCCGGGATATGAAATAACAGAAGCGCTTGGGATTGTAAAAGGAAACACGGTGCGGGCAAAGCACCTGGGAAAGGATTTTATCGGCGGATTCCGTTCGATGGTCGGCGGTAAAATGAAGGAATATGAAGAAATGTTTCTAGAGGCGCGCCATGACGCCGAAAAAGAAATGATAGAAAAGGCGGAAGAATGGGGGGCAGAGGCTATCGTCGGTGTCCGCTATTCTTCTTCCTCCATCATGAACGGCACCTCCGAAGTGATGGTGTTCGGCACTGCAGTCAAGATCAGGAAACGCGGATAACACTGAAAAAAGGATGAGATCGTCATCCTTTTTTCGTTTTAAAAGCGTAAATCAAGTTTGATAACAATGAAGCAAGCCCAAAATCCAATAAAAAAGAGCCCCTTTATTGAAAGGCGCCCGAATATGATTACGTTTTGGTCGGGATGACAGGATTTGAACCTGCGACTCCAGACACCCCATGCCTGTGCTCTACCAAGCTGAGCTACATCCCGTTTTTCTCAGACAAGAATTATTTTATTACAAATATCCTTTTATTTCAATCCTTTATTCAGGTGTTTTTCATGAACATGGAAAACACCTGAAAACAATTAACGCCAGTATTTATTAATAAACTCGTCCCGTCCGGATTCTCTGCGGTCTTCCAGATAAGCTTTTTTCTGCTTTTTATAAAAATCCTGATGGTACGTTTCGGCTGGATAAAAGTCGGAAGCTGGAAGGATCTCAGTAACAATCGGCCTTTTGAAACGTCCGCTGTCGGCGATTTCCTGTCTGGTTTTTTCGGCAAGCTGTTTTTGTTCGTCATTATGGTAAAAGATAGCTGTTCTATACTGAGGCCCCCGGTCATGAAACTGCCCGCCGTTATCGGTAGGATCGATCTGCGGCCAATATAACGACAGCAGTTTTTCATACGGAAATACATCTGCATCAAACTCTATCTGAACCGCTTCCCGATGCCCGGTTTCTCCAGATTTTACTTCTTCGTAAGACGGATTTACCGTATGCCCTCCGGTGTAGCCTGAAATAATGCTGATGATTCCGTCCATTTCATCAAATGGTTTTACCATACACCAGAAACAGCCTCCGGCAAAGGCAGCCTTCTGAATATTTTGCTCTGCTTCCATACAACGCCCTCCTTCAAAAAAGAATACGTAGGAATTATAGCAGAGCATATTAGGAAGAACCAAACAAATAAGCCAAAAATCATATTTAAAGTGGAAAAGTCATGTTATTTTTTTTAAGATAGAAACAGATACAGTTCGTGATAGAAAGGATACCTTTATGTTTCAGGAAGAGAAAATTATACCAGCGGCAAGATCAGAAAAGGAATTTGAAAACATCGTAGAAGGGAATCATACTTACCTTATACTGCTTAATTCCAGGCTCACGCAGTTGAAGAGCATGAAACAGATGGCCTACAGGGCTGGAAAAAAACTGATTATCCATGCGGATTTGATACAGGGGCTCGGCCATGATGAATCAGCGGCCCAGTTTCTCTGCCAGCAGATACGTCCGCATGGTTTGATATCGACACGGAAGCAGGTTTTAATTACGGCAAGAAAACATGGGCTGTTGACGGTACAGCGCTTATTTCTTATTGACTCCAGTGCGCTGGAAACAAGTTATAAAATCATGGAAGAGGTGAAACCGGATGTGATAGAGGTTCTTCCCGGCCGGGTTCCTGACATTATCAGGGAAATAGCAGAAAAAACGCAGATTCCGCTTATCGCCGGAGGATTTATAAGAAATGAACAGGAGGCGGCGGAAGCCATGGAGGCGGGGGCAGTCGCTATTACCACGACCCGGAAGGAACTATGGTGAGGGGTTTTTAATCAGCAGGGGAAGGGTATAGCCATAATTAGGCAGAAGGGTAGGCAGAAAGCAGGAAGTGCAGGTAATTTTGGATAGGAAAGGAACCGATAGAAATGCATTGGAGAGAGCATTGGAATCGTTGGAAAGAAGCAGTAGGACTCGATAAACAGTTAAAGGAACAGCTTGCTTCAATAGAGGGGGATGAGGCTGTTCTCGAAGACAGTTTTTATAAATATTTGGAGTTTGGTACAGGCGGCATGCGCGGAGAAATAGGCCCGGGGACCAACCGCATGAACCGCTACACAATCCGCAGAGCTGCGGAAGGACTGGCCCGCTACATAGAGGATCATGGGAGCGAAGCAAAAGAAAAGGGCGTAGTAATTGCGTTCGACTCCCGACACTATTCTTACGATTTTGCCATGGAGGCAGCCCTGACACTGGGGGCCCATCACATTCAGTCGTACATTTTTCAGGAACTCCGTCCCACCCCTGAATTGTCCTATGCTGTTCGTTACTTGCAGGCGTTTGCGGGGATTATGATTACCGCAAGCCATAACCCTCCCGAGTATAATGGGTTTAAAGTTTATGGAGAGGATGGGGGACAGGTTCCCCCGGAACCGGCAAAAGAGCTGATCGAAAAAGTAGAATCCGTCAAAGATGAACTGGCGGTAGAGACAGCAGATGAAAATGAGTTAAAGGCCTCCCGGCTGCTGAAGGTAATTGGGGAAGAGATTGACCATGCCTACAATAATGAACTGCAGACCATTATGATGAACCCTGAACTGGTGCAGGAAAAAGGAGAGAACCTGTCGATTGTGTTCACCCCGCTTCATGGGACAGCTAACATCCCCGTGACCCGCCTTTTGGAAACAAGTGGCTTTCCTAATGTGCATCTTGTCCAGGAACAGGCTATGCCGGATCCTGAATTTTCCACGGTAAACAGTCCGAATCCAGAAGAAAAAGCTGCCTTTGATGCAGCAATAGAAGAAGGGAAACAGCATGGGGCGGATATCCTTATTGCTACAGATCCGGATGCAGACCGAATCGGCATCGCAGCACTTGATCCCAACGGGAAGTATGAACTGCTGACCGGAAATCAGACCGGGGCATTAATGCTTGAATATCTCCTGTCTCAGCGTTGGGAGCAGAAGACACTTCCGGAAAATGGAATTGTGATGAAAACGATCGTCACGTCAGAATTAGGACGGGCTGTTGCCGAGCATTACGGGCAGACGATCCTGGACACGCTGACTGGTTTTAAATTTATCGGCGAAAAAATTAAACAGTTTGAGCAGAATGGTTCCTATCAATTTCAGTTTGGGTATGAAGAATCCTACGGTTATTTGATCAGTGAGTTTGTCCGTGACAAAGATGCGGTCCAGGCTGCCTTGACCGCAGCGGAAATGGCTCTTTGGTATAAAATGCAGGGAAAAACGCTTCACGATGGATTGGGCGATATTTTCGAAAAATACGGCTGTTATAAGGAAACACTGGACTCTCTTACGTTGAAGGGAATCGAAGGGGTTAGGAAAATCGAGACCCTTCTGAAAGAATTCCGGGAGTCCCCGCCGGAAATGTTAAACGAACAAGAGGTGGCTGTTATAGAAGATTATCAGACACAAGAACGCGCGTATGTGCAGGAGAGCAGAAAAGAAAAAATAGAACTGCCGGTGTCCAATGTATTAAAATATATCGCGGCAGATGGGTCCTGGTGCTGCATTCGTCCTTCCGGCACGGAGCCGAAAATCAAATTTTATTTCGGGGTCAAGGAAAACACCGAAGAGAAAGCAGAAGAAAAACTGCAGCAGCTAAAAAGAGAAGTAATGGAGAAAGCCCACCAATATTCATAAAATCTTAACTCCGGAAATCAAGACATTCCGGAGTTTTTTCTAAAGTTGTTTGTTAAAATGAAAAGTACGATACCGTGTTACAACCATTAAAGGAGCACACCATGTCAACTGCCTGGCTCAATACCTATTTACAAACATTAAACATAAATAACGAACGGCCGTCCAGAAAATACTTAAAAAAGATTATCCGGGCCCATGTCCGTACATTTCCTTTTGAAAATATCAGCAAGTTGTTGATGGCAGAGAAGCAGGGAGATTCTATCCCCACGGTAGAACAGTTCCTGGAATCGCATCACAAGCATCAGACGGGCGGCACCTGTTTTGCTCTCAATTCCAGTTTATATCAGCTGCTTTGTGCTCTCGGGTTTGAAGGCTACCTGATCCGGCCCGGCGAGGAGCACATGGCTGTGGTGATAAAGGATCCGGAATCCGACCACAACTTATTGTATGTAGATGTTGGGACCACGGCTCCATTGTTCGATCCCATTCCGTTCCACGGAAGGAAGCATTCGATTCCGCCTTTTGCCGGAGAACGGCTGTTGTTCCTGCCTGGAGCGGAAACGGGAACCTATACGTATATCCGTACCAGAGGCGGACATATCACGGATAAAAAATGGACTTTTTCTGTCTTTGATAAAATGACTATGGAAGACTTTGAACCATGGGTGGCCTCGACATTTCAACAGGATGCGTTATTTATGAACATGCTGCGCTGCCAGCTTTGGGAACCGGGGAACCGGCGCGGTCTTTCCCTCGTGAACCGAAAATTTAATATCCGGCATGCCAACGGTGCTGTTTTGACCAGACATCTTACGGATAAAAAGGCGCTTCATCAAGTATTAATGGAAGAGTTCCGAATGCCGGAGCTTCCCGCTATGGATGCCGTGCATATCTTAGAAAATAAAGGGATAGATATTTTTCAGGATTGAAAACTGCTATTCCAATCGAAGCTAATCTTTCTTCGTATCCTGCCAAAAAAAGACGGCTTCTCCCGCCGCCTTTTTTGCTAATAATGGACAGTGAAGGAACCGCCGTGTTCCACCTCCTCCGCAGGCGAAATATCGACATTGGAAACGGAAGCAAAACGGTGGCCTTCCTTTATTGTTTCTATAAAGGCTGACATTTCCTCCTCGCTCCCTTCTGCTTTTATCTCCACCGTACCATCCGTTTTATTCCGGACCCATCCTTTGACACCGGTCTTTTGAGCTTCTGTGGTGGTGAACTGGCGAAAGCCCACTCCCTGTACTCTTCCATGGACAATCATATGTCGTTTTACCATCATCCCGCCTCCTTGTATGAAAAATCCTTTTATGTCGAACAGAAGACAAGCGGTGCGTTCTGTCCCTTCTATACCTTTTTAAAGTAAACGCCAAACCAGGGATCGGCTTCTACATTCTCCGCCGTTTCCGAGATAACATGGGCTTCCCCCTCTTCGTCGGTGGAAAGCCAGGAGCCGTATTGATCCTGAAAAGCAGGGTAAAAATTGTTGGCTTTAAAGAGAATCTGAGGTGGATCGATTTCTACAAAATCTGCTCCAAGTTTTTTTACTACATCTTTTTTACACTGAACAAGTTCCACTGGATATCACCTGATTTCATTAGTGCTGACCTATCTATTATTATTTTACCTTGTCCTTGCTCTATCCTTCAATAAAGAGAAAAGTTCCGTTCGGGATTCATGCTTTTTTTTTGCTTTCATATAGTAGGGGTAAGAAGGTGGAAGGAGGGGAAACCGTGAATAAGGCGGAAGAAAAAGAACTGCAGTATTCAATTGAAAAAATCACGGAAGTCGCCCAACATTTTGGCCTTGATTTTTATCCGATGAGGTATGAAGTTTGTCCGGCGGATATTATATACACGTTCGGCGCTTACGGGATGCCCACCCGATACTCGCACTGGAGCTTTGGAAAACAGTTTCACAAAATGAAATTACATTATGATCTGGGCTTAAGTAAAATTTATGAACTGGTTATTAACTCCGACCCGTGCTACGCTTTTTTATTAGACAGTAATTCTTTGGTTCAAAATAAGTTGATTGTTGCCCATGTGCTCGCCCATAGTGACTTTTTTAAAAATAACATTCGTTTTGCCAATACAAGAAAAGACATGGTGGAAAGCATGGCAGCGGCTGCGGAGCGTATTTCGTATTATGAACGGATTTATGGAAAACAGGAAGTCGAATCGTTTTTGGACGCCGTCCTTTCTATTCAGGAACACATTGACCCCAGTTTAATCCGGCGGGAAGCTGAAGGGGAGGAAGAAGAGGAAGCCGATGGGGCATCAATACCGGAAGGCCCCTACGCCGACTTGTGGAATATTGGAGAGAAGAAACCGGAACCGCCCCCGAAAAAGAAGAATACATTTCCTAAACATCAGGAAAAAGACCTTCTGCTGTTTATCGAGGAACACAGCAGAGAGCTGGAAGACTGGCAGCGCGATGTTTTGACGATGATGAGAGAGGAGATGCTGTATTTCTGGCCGCAGCTTGAAACAAAAATCATGAATGAAGGATGGGCGTCCTTTTGGCACGCCCGGATATTAAGGGAACTGGACTTGTCAGCGGAGGAAAGTATTGAGTTTGCAAAGCTGAATGCGAGTGTCATCCAACCTTCCAAAACGACCATTAATCCCTATCATCTTGGGTTAAAGCTATTTGAAAGCATTGAAGCGCGTTATAACAACCCGGACGAAAAATTGAGACAATTCGGGGTAGTCCCCGGCAGCGGCCGGGAAAAAGTTTTTGAAGTCCGGGAGCTCGAATCGGATACATCGTTCATACGGAACTACGTAACAAAAGAACTTGTCCAGCAGGAAGATATGTATGTGTTCCAAAAGCAGGGCAGGGACTATACCATCGTGGATAAGGAATGGAACAGTGTGAAAGATCAGCTTATCCGTTCCAGGGTGAATGGTGGCTTTCCATATCTTGTCGTGACAGATGGAGACTATGAGAAAAAAGGCGAGTTATATATTACTCACCGGTATGAGGAGGAAGAACTGGATGTTGCGTACCTGGAAAAAACACTTCCTTATATATACCAGCTCTGGGGAAGGACCGTATATGTAGAAACTGTCCTGGAAGAAAAACCAGCCCTTTTTTATTACAATGGCAGAAAAGTATACAGAAAATCACTCTAAATGGGATATCTGGAGGCCCGGAGGGTATCTCACTAGAATAAAATAAAACGGAGCTTGAGCAGACGGATCGGCCCAAGCTCCGTTTTTCTTAGTACTAATCGCTTATTTCAGCGCCCATTCTCCCTTGCGCATGATTGGTTCCGATGTACCGTCCGGTAAAATGCCGTCAATGTCCATGTCCCCGCTGCCGACCATAAAATCGACATGGGTAATGCTGGAATTGAGGCCGTGTTCTTCTTTTTCTTCTTTTGTCATATCGGGCCCGTTTTCTATACAAAAAGCATAAGCACTGCCTATTGCTAAATGACTGGAAGCATTTTCATCAAACAAAGTGTTGTAAAATAGGTCGCCGGACTGGGAAATCGGAGAGCTGTGGGGAACAAGGGCAACTTCTCCCAAATAATGAGATCCTTCATCGGTTTCAATTAACGTTTTTAACGTTTCTTCCCCTTCTTCCGCTTCGTAGTCCGTAATTTTTCCATCCTTGAAATGAATCGTAAACCCATCAATGACATTTCCACTGTAATTGAGCGGTTTTGTATTCGTTACATGACCATTCACCCCGGTTTTATGCGGCACGGTAAATACTTCTTCTGTTGGCATATTCGCGATGAAATGAACACCGTTTTTGTTTGGGCTTCCGCCTCCAACCCATACGTGCTTCTCCGGTAGCGTAATCGACAAATCTGTTCCCGGTGCTTTGTACTGCAGTTCACTGTATCGTTTATCATTTAAAAAGGAGGCTTTTTCCCGCAGCATTTTATCATGTTCGTCCCATGCTGCCACTGGATCTTCTACATCGGCCCGAACCGCTTTAAAAATGGCGTCCCATAATTTACTTTCCGCCTCCCGGGGGTTCTCGTCCGGATATACTTTTTTGGCCCAGCCGGGGGAAGGAGTGGCGATGACAAGCCAGCTCACCATATCCGATTGAATATAAGAACGGAAGGTATCCATCGCTTCTCCAGCCGCTTTGTTGGCATCTGCAATCTTTTGGGAATCGACACCTTTTAAAAGGTCCGGATCTGTCGATTTCACGGTAATAAACGCAGCCCCGTTTTCTGCAAGCTCTTCCCGGCCTTTGGCCACCCAGCTCGGAAATTCCTGAAAGGCCTCCTGCGGTGCTTTATCATACTTGATCCGTGTTAATGTTTCATCAACCCAGTCTACATGAACGTTTTTTGCGCCGGCGTCATATGCTTTCCTGGCCAACGTCCGAACGAATTCTGCAGAAGTGATGGGGGCGGAAATAAATAAAGTCTGCCCCTTTTGAATATTTACTCCCTTTTTAACAGCCAGATCTGCATAATTATTGAATTTTTTTTCAAAACTGTCCATTATCATTCTCCTTGCCTTAATGTAATAACTGTCATCTTCTGTGAAACATTGTAACATATCTCCATTAGAAAGTCGGAAGAAAAGCAGTCGTGCCGGGAAAATCTGTGACTTATTATATACGAATGCACGAAAAAAAATCACCTTTCTTCCTTAGAAAAGGTGATTCTCCATTATGAAGACAATTTGATATCTTTATTGGTATAGGACGGGAGATTCAATTGCTCCCTTTCTTTAAAGTTGTGGACATTCGCAACAAAATTGGCCGGTATAGAATGAATTTTCGTGTTATACTTTTGGACCGTATTATTATAAATGGTAACAGACCTTTGGATTTTTTGATCCGCATCCTGAATATTTTTTTCCAAATACAAAAACTCTTCATCCTGCTGAAGTTCTGGATTATCTTCCTTTAAAGCAAATAATGTGTCCAGCGCTTTGCTTAACGAATCATTCGCCTTCAGCTGCTCTACTCGTGTTGTATCAGGCGAAGTGAGCTGGCTTCTCAATTCCACTACCCTTTCCAACGTCTGCTGTTCGTGCTTGGCATACTGCTGCACGGTATCAATTAACGGCGGGATTAAATCCATGCGCCGCTGCAATTGGACATCAATCTGAGCCCAGGCTTCTTCCACCCAGCTTAAAAATTTAATCAGTGCGTTATAGCCGACGATCCAGCAGACTAACGCAACAATAATAGCAATTCCAAGAATAAAGCTGAATATGGACATGGGCCGCCCTCCTTTGTCGGTAGTTTACCCAGTTTAAACGTGTATGTAACTGGTCCAGTATATAATATATTCTTCCTGTTAGTATACCATGCTTGGATTATATAAGTAAGCCGGACCGGTTTCTTTTTCCAACTTTGTCCTGCGTCCGAAACACTCTGCTTATACAGGATGCCTTATCATACCTCGAGATATTTCTGCATAGTTACTACAATTGACGGTTTACTCATACCCTTATTATAATGTTTACAAATCATAAGAAATCGCTTTCATTATATTATTTTAAAAGAGAGGGGCAGGAATATGGAAGAACCGGTATGGTTTCCTGACCGAGCTTTTATTCAAAAAACCAGGCTGTATCAGTGGATGAAAGAATTAGGTTTTGAAGATTACGATTCCTTTTGGCATCAAAGTATAGAAGATATCTCCTGGTTCTGGAGCGAAGCTGAAAAGAAACTTAGTATAGAATGGTTTCATCCTTATAAGCAAACGGTGGATATAACAAATGGAAAGGCTTGGCCCGAGTGGTATAGAGGGGGATTAATCAATACCGCCCACAATGCTGTTCATAAGTGGGCCTTACAGGAGAAAAATAAAGACAAAACAGCTTTACTGTGGGAGGGCGAGGATGGAAGCTGTCGAAGATTTTCTTTTTCCGAGCTGCGCCGGGAAGTAGATCAGGCGGCAGATGGATTAAAAAACAGCGGTATTTCTAAAGGAGATGTGATAACACTTTACATGCCGATGATCCCGGAAACTGTTATTGCTATGATGGCGGCCGCAAAAATTGGAGCTGTATTTTCGCCCGTATTTTCTGGCTACCGGGCGGAAGCGGTGGCGGCGAGACTAAAGGCATCTCAATCTAAAATGATTATTACAGCTGATGGTTATACAAGACGGGGCAAACAAGTGAACATGAAAGAAGAAGCGGATCAAGCCGCCAAAAAATCGAGCTCCACCACTTCTCTTATTATGGTTGAACATTTGCAGAGCCAGGTGAATTGGAACAGTCAAACAGATAAAACATGGAAGGAACTGACCGCTCCTTCTTTTCCTTCGGCTGATATGGAGGAAATGAAGAGCTCTGATCCGCTGATGTTAATCTACACGTCCGGTACGACAGGAAAACCAAAAGGAACGGTGCATACCCATTCCGGCTTTCCAGTAAAAGCAGCATTTGATGCCGGGATAGGGATGGATGTAAAAAACGAAGATCTTCTATTTTGGCAGACAGATATGGGATGGATGATGGGACCCTTTTTGGTTTATGGTGCGCTGTTAAATGGTGCCGCCCTTTTTATGTATGAAGGAACGCCTGATTATCCCGATCCTTCCCGTATATGGAAGATGATCGAAAAGAATAACATTACCCACGCAGGGATATCCCCAACGTTAATATGCGCTCTAATGAAATATGGAAATGAATATGTACCAGCCCGTCCCTTTTCTTCGCTTCGGATCATCGCATCGACGGGGGAACCATGGAATCCAGAACCTTGGAAATGGCTGTATGAAAGCGTAGGAAAGAAACAAGTACCGATTTTTAACTATTCTGGCGGTACAGAGATTTCCGGCGGCATTTTAGGCAATGTTCTTGTGAAACCAATCGGCCCTGCCACGTTTAATGCGGCTCTGCCGGGGATGGCGGCCAGGGTTTTTAATGAACAGGGGACTTCCGTAACAGACGAAGTGGGAGAACTGGTGATTACACAGCCCTGGGTTGGGATGACCAAAGGGTTTTGGAAAGAACCGAAACGATATGAAGAAACATTTTGGAACAGATGGGAGGACTGCTGGGTCCATGGAGACTGGGCCATCAAGGATAAACATGGATTTTGGAAAATAACCGGACGCTCGGATGATATTTTAAATATTGCCGGAAAAAGGATAGGACCGGCTGAATTTGAATCAGTTCTGGTGGCGCATCCTGAAGTGCAGGAAGCGGGCGTGATCGGAGTGCCGGACAGCTTGAAAGGAGAAGAGGCTGTTTGTTTTGTCGTATTATATCCGGAAAGAGACGGTAGAGTCGAGCTGAAAAAAAAATTGATACAATGGTGCGCTGACAAAATAGGAAAATCCTTTAGGCCGGCTTTTGTGCATTTTGTTTCTGCGCTTCCGAAAACGAGAAACGCTAAAGTAATGCGCCGGGCAATAAAAGCAGCCTATCTGCACAAAGAGGCCGGTGACTTATCTTCCTTAGAAAATCCAACATCCATAGAAGAAATTAAAACGCTCAGGACGGGAGATTAAGTGGATTACCTAAATTTACTATTTTTTAAAAAGCATAGTGTAAGAAATTCGATACAAACTATAGATACAACGAGGAGGTGAGACACATGGCCAACAATAACAGCTCTAATCAATTGGTAGTGCCAGGCGTACAACAAGCCCTGGATCAAATGAAATTTGAAATTGCACAGGAATTCGGGGTTCAGCTTAGTGCTGACGCTACTTCCCGTTCTAATGGTTCTGTTGGAGGGGAAATCACAAAGCGTCTTGTCCAAATGGCTGAACAGCAAATGGGCGGCCAAGGTCCGCAACAGTAATTTAATATGATGGCTGGAGGGGCTGTCTAAAGGTGACGCGCTGCGTCACCCGGACAGCCCCCTTATTGTGTTACCCCAAAAAAAAGCCTGGCGGAATACCAGGCCGCAAATATTATTGACGATGGGGAGGTTTCTCTTTCTTTAGTTTTCTTGCATTTTCTATTTGAGGAGTATCATAAACCTGACGCACGGTACCGCCTGCCAGCCCTTCATTAATCATGCGGTCTTCGTCCATTTCATAATTCTCGGTGTGTTCTTGATTTTTCATCATGCTCCCTCCCGGTTTTATGTTACCCTGTCCGTGTTTTGAACATGAGAGGCAGTTCATGGGAGATCAGGGACATTTACGAACGGGGATGATGGTCTTCAAGAACATGGTATAGAATAAGATCATGAATCTGATTTTCCAGCACGGCTTTATCAGATTTTTCCGGGCCGGTCCCGAGCCAGTCTATCGTTCCATCATTGTAATACCTGCCTCTAAAATACTTCCCTTGATAATAAAAGGAAAATCCCCATTCTTTTTTCCACCAATCGTTTCTTCTCGGCTCCCACTGAAAATGAGTTATCAATGTATCCGCCTCCTTTTCAGGTTTCCTGCATTGCTTGCTCTTGCTGAAACAACTTGATAAGGTAATAATGGTCGTAGGAGAATGAGTTGTCAATATAAAGGAGAATAAAAATGGGAGCTCTGATGTTAATAGCGGTAATGATAGGAATTGGAGCAATTATTGGTGGAGTCACCAATTCACTGGCTATAAAAATGCTGTTTCGCCCGTATAAGGCCGTCTATATTGGCAAATGGCGGCTGCCTTTTACACCTGGGCTCATCCCGAAACGACGGGGGGAGTTGGCCGAGCAGATGGGAAAGATGGTCGTTAACCATTTACTTACACCGGAACGCATTCTTGAAAAAATCCGGGAAAACGGATTCCGTGATAAAATGACGAGCTGGATGGCGGAGGAGATCACTTCGCTTCTGCAAAGTAATTCCAGTGTGATGGAGCTGGCAGGTCATATCAGTGATCAGCCGTTAGATCTGGACGAGCAGATGAAAACATGGATAAAAAAGAAAGCAGACGGGTTTTTAGATGAATATCACGATATTCCATTACAGCATGTACTGCCTTCCCGCCTTATTCAAAAAGGAGATGAGATGGTTCCTGTTCTGGCTGAGAAAATAACGGAAAAAGGAGCCGAATTTTTTAGAGGAACGGAAGGACAGCGCCAGCTGCACCTGCTTTTGGAAAAATTTCTGCAGGGAAAAGGGTCTATGCTGAATTTTTTAGGCTCCATGTTTGGAAACGATAAAATCATCGAAAAACTTCAGCCTGAAATTGTCCGGTTTTTCGAGGATCCTGCTTCGCAAACCTTTTTAAAAAATGTGCTGGTAGACGAATGGGAAAAAATAAAGAAAACACCAACAGGTTTTTATCGTTCTTCCCTGCCAACGGAGACATTGGCAGAGGAAGCGGCGGCATTTCTGAAAAGGGAAGTCGGCATATACCGTAATCTGCAGGCTCCACTGGCAGATTGGGCGCCTTTTTTTGAAAATACCCTGAAGGACCGCTGGGTTCCCGGCATGGTGAAAATAGGACAGTCCGTTTTAATCGACAGACTTCCCTATATATTTGAGCAGTTCAAACTGGATGACATTGTTCGCGGCCAGGTGGACACTTTTTCTGTGGACAGACTGGAAGCCCTCGTTCTTACGATATCCCGCCGGGAGTTTAAAATGATTACGTATCTGGGAGCGTTTCTAGGAGGAATCATTGGTTTACTTCAAGGGATCCTTGTCCTTCTTTTTTCTATTTAAAGAAAAGAATCAACAAGAATGGATGATTTATGACTTTCATTCATGTTATGCTCGGTGAAGATTGTAAAAAGGAGGACTATGTAATGTCCAGTGTATATGACAAAGCACGCGATTTGTCTCAGGAATTAAGAGACAGCGACGAATTTCAAAACTTGAAGAACCTTCACGAAGAAGTAGAGAATGATGAAGTTGCCAAACGAATGCTTGATAACTTCCGTTCCCTGCAGCTGGAGCTGCAGCAGAAGCAAATGCAGGGGGAACAACCTTCGGAAGAAGAAATTAACCAGGCTCAAAAGCAGTTTGAAATGGTTCAGCAGCATGAAGTGATTTCAAAGCTGATGGAAGTAGAACAGCAGATGAGCACGATCATACAGGATCTAAATAAAATTATTACAGAGCCATTAGAGGATCTATATGGTTCTCCGGAAGATCAGTACGACCAGCAGTAACAGCGTAGATAAGAAACCGGCGGGAGAGCAGAACTCCGCCGGTTTTTTCGGTTATAAGTTTTTACTGAGTTCCTAAATCCACACGATCCCTCTCCTGTTATGTGTGTTCTAAAGGCGGCCAGGCCCGCATAGGATAAAGGTAGATCAGGCCAGGTGCCAAGGAGGGACATAACGTGGGATATCGACTGCTTGCAATGAGTATTGACGGAGTGCTTTTGAAATCAAACGACAGGATGAGCCGGGAAACGAAAGAGGCAATTGATTTCGTCCGCAATAAAGGGGTATACTCCGTTCTTGTAACGAATCGGAGCTTCTCTGCAGCTAAAAAAGTTGCCAAGCATTTAAAAATGGAGCATGAAATGATTTGTCATGGCGGGGCCCTGTTGGCCGGTTTATCAGGAGCTTCGATTTTAGAAGCAAGAATGCCGGCTGAATTAGTATATGATGCTGCCGCATGTATGGAAAACTACCCCTGCCGGATTCAGCTGGAAAGTCAGGATTATGAATGGGAGAACAAACAACCGCCAACTAATAACATGCTCGGCAAAATACAGTTCAGCCTTGGCGAAGGTCTGTTTCAGCCAAAAACATATACGAACCAGATTTCTTCTGCGGTTGCTGAAAAACAGCTGACCGCGCTGCGGCTGTTCGGGGAGTTTGAAGAAACAAAGGACGCAGAGGACTGCCGATTGGAATTAATAAACGAAATACCTGGAATTATAATTGAGCAGCAGCAGAACCATTTAACGATAAAGAAAGAGGAAGCCACGAAAGAACATGCGTTGACCTGGCTGATGTCTGAGCTTGGTATACAACGAGAAGAACTCATATATATAGGATCTGGTACTGCTGATGCTCCGGCACTTGATTTGGCAGAGATCGGGGTTGCTATGGGACAGTCTCCGGAAGAAGTAAAACAGCATGCAGATTGGATAACCAGATCCAATGATCAAAACGGGCTGGCCTATATGGTAAAGGAAGTCTTTCGTAAACAAATGAGAGTGGAGATATAAAAAAGGCGGGGCTGTATCAAAAGGTACAGCTCCTTTCCTGTGATAAAGAAAATGTAACCGAAGCAAGCAGCAGCCGAAGCTCCCATCAAACGGTGTTTGGGCCCGCAGGAAGCGGGTCAGATCGGCGCCCGCCAGGACGTGCCGGATCTTCCCCCAATGATGCAGCTGAGGCCCTGCCCGCGGCAAGCGTCCACCTGCAGCGGATGCCTCAGCATGTAACGCACTTTTGATACAACTCAGAGGAAGGTGTGGTGATCTGATCCCGTGCTATGGATCTAATGACGGGGATTAAAAGTTTTTACTAAAGCGGTTGGACATTTATTCCGTTATTTCTTCGATTTTTCCCCTTTTGAAGAGGGAATGGGACATTTGTTCCGTTATTTCCCTGTTTTAGCATAAAAGAAGCGTCTGGGAGCCTTGATAGCGGAATAAATGTCCAAAAAAAGCATCCCAAGGTCCTTTTTTTGTCATTTAACGGAACAGATGTCCGCAAGGTGCTCCATCAAAACGAATAGGCTCAATGACTTAATAAAAAGCGAAGACCGTTCCGCAGCCTGTGGGTTCCCCAAGTTCTTATCGATGAAATAAAAGTAACTCTCCGTTTTTTGTCAGACGATGGGTACATCGGGAGCAGTTTTCTTCTTCCAGGCGTTGTCTGCCATACTGCACTGCTTTTTTTTCTTCCCCGCTTTCAAACATTTCGTTAAGCAGAAGGTTTCCATCTTCTGCATACGCGGTTAAATAAAACTGCATCGCTCTCCCTCCCTTACCATTATTTTAAGATGAAACAAAAACCTGGGCAAGGCCGTATATATTGTTTGTTCACCTATTTGTCGCTGGATGAATTCAGGCGGATTGTTTATGATGAAATAGGGGAGGTGGGAGTTTGGCAAAAAAGCAAGAGAAAAAGCCAATTCCGTCAGCTGTGGTTATGGTTATTATTAGTGCGGTCGCAGCTGCACTTCTATGGAAAGGCCTGCCCGATCAACCCGATTCTTCGCAGGAACAAAGCAGCTCCCCGTTTGATGACAAGGAAATTCCTGAGAACTATATCCCTATTTATAAAGAAGCAGAACAAGCCTACGGCGTTTCCTGGGAAGTCCTTGCAGCGGTGCATCGTGTGGAAACCATATTTTCCACGATGGACGAGCTTGAAAGCCCCGCAGGAGCTATCGGTCATACCCAATTCATGCCCTGCTCGTTTGTTGGATGGAGCTATGACGGCTGTGGCGGAAAAGGAGATGCGAACATATCCGAAGAGGATTTGACAGATACGGATGTGATCGAAGCCAATGGCGGATATGGAGTGGACGCCGATGGGAGCGGGGAAGCCGATCCATATAATATAGAGGACGCTGTTTTTTCAACAGCAAACTATCTGGCTGCTAATGGCGGAGCGGATGGAGAATTAAGGAAGGCCTTACACCAATATAATCAGGCCGATTGGTATGTGGAAGAGGTACTTTCCTATGCGGAAAAGTATGAGAAACATCATAACGCTGTAAAAACAACAGCAGAATAAAAAATCGGGAAAAGGAGGGTACGATATGCTGGAAATACTGTTTGATATCAATATTCTGGAGATGGTTCTGCTCGTCTCTGTCTTTTATATCGCAGGCTGGTCTGTGCTGGACGGCGGCATAACACCATGGTCGTCCAATCAGATGATCCATTCTCATTATATTATAGACCAACGCCGGCAAAGGGATCATGTTCCTGTTCTGTCTTTATTTTTATTTATCTTTATCTGCAGAAAAATTCCAGCATTAAAAGATCACCTCGATGATGACGAGTATTATTCTTTCATTCTTCTGCTCTAAAACAAACAAATATAAAGAGAGAGGAAGGAAGAAACATTGCTTCAAAAAAGAACAGTATTCATTATCATTGTGGCGTTATCTACTCTCCTTTCGGGATGCGGTATGAATCGTGACCCGATTACATCGGAAAGTGAAGGCATATGGAATCACTTTTTTGTCTACCCGTTTTCCTGGGTATTAACCAACCTGGCAGATTTGTTTCAGGGAAGTTATGGCATGGCTATTATTTTTATGACCTTTGTCATTCGTTTATGCTTGCTTCCGCTGTTTATGAAACAGCAGAAAAGTACGGTGGCGATGCGTGAATTACAGCCTGAAATGGAAAAGCTTAAGGAGAAATATGATACCAAGAATCAGCAGCAGGCCCAAAAGTTCCAGCAGGAAATGATGCAGCTGTATTCGAAAAATGGAGTAAACCCGGCTGCGGGATGCCTGCCTGTCCTTATACAAATGCCGATTCTAATGGCATTTTATTTTGCAATTGTCCGTACTGAGGAAATTGCCAACCACAGTTTTTTATGGCTTGATCTGGGACAGCCGGATCCTTTATTCATTTTACCGGTCGCTGCAGGAGCTGCTATGTTTTTACAGACAAAAATTACGATGAAGGATACTCCGCAGCAAATGAAAGTAATGATGTATTTAATGCCGGTCATGATCATTGCGGCAGGGGCGGCTCTTCCTTCTGCCCTTTCGTTATACTGGTTTACCGGAGGTATCTTTATGATCTTTCAATCCATGTATTTTTCCAAGTACCGTGCCCGCACGGAAACGGCTTCCGATCAATAGATTATTTACTGCACATGAGCCCGCCTGCCTGAATATGATATCCATGTAAAAGGAGGCGGATGGTTAAATGAATCCTATGCAGATGCACCAAATGTGTAAACAAAATATAGGGCGTTACGTAAGGGTGCAGACGAATAATAATGAACAAGTGGAAGGTTATATTGAAAATGTAGACGACAATAACGTGTATATGATGATCCCGGAAAACCATGATAATAACATGATGCAGGGTATGCAGGGCGGCCCGATGAACAATGTGCAGGGCATGCATCCACCCAACAACGTGCAGGGCATGCAGCATCCACCCAACAACGTGCAGGGCATGCAGTATCCACCCAACAATGTGCAGGGCATGCAGTATCCACCCAACAATGTGCAGGGCATGCAGTATCCACCTAACAATGTGCAGGGCATGCAAAGCCCGACAATGGATCAAACGATGCCTAAAGGGAAGCAGTGCGGCTGTCACTCGGGTCCGATGAACCGTCAGTTTTTCGGAGGCTACGGGGGATACGGCGGCTATGGAGGCTACGGCGGTTACGGCTATGGGCCGCGTCCAAGGTTCCGCCGTCTAATTCTACCGTTAACTGCTCTAGTCGCCCTTTCCACCTTATTTTAAAATATCGAGCCTGTGTGTGTACGCAGGCTCTTTTTTTAATTCGAAATATACGAGCGTATGTTCACGTTTTTCATGCTATAATAGAAGAAATAATAGCAGGAAAGGCAGTTTTGTTTATGGATCTGCGATTTATTCACGCAGCTGATCTTCATTTGGGTTCTCCCATTCCGGCCGGATCCGGAGCGGCCCCTTTCGTAAAAGAACAATTGGAAAACAGTATTTACCGGGCTGTAGAAAATATGATACATGATGCTGCATCATTTCAGGTTGACTTTCTCCTTATTGCCGGGGACTTATTCGATCAGGAAAACCGAAGCTTAAAACAGCAGCTCTTCTTAAAAAAGCAGTTTGAAACACTTCATAAGTACAGTATTCCGGTATATCTAATTTATGGAAATCACGATCCGGTTCATAGAAAATTCGCGCCGGTGGAATGGCCCGATAATGTACATATATTCCATACGACTCCGGAAGTTAAAGTTTTTACTAAAAATAACAAGGAAGCTGCGTACCTCTACGGCTGCAGTTACGAAGAGCGCGAACTTCGAAATGTTGCCAGAGAGTTTAAAAAAAAGGACGGCAGCGTATATCACATAGGGCTTCTTCATGGTCAGGAAAAACAAGGCCGGGACCACCCTTATGCGCCTTTTGAGAGAAGAGAACTGGAAGAGAAACAATTTGATTACTGGGCATTGGGACATATTCACGCCAGACAATACATTTCGGATCGTATATCCTATCCGGGAAATATACAAGGAAGGCACCGAAAGGAAACGGGGGAGAAAGGGTATTCCCTGGTCGAAATCAAGGGGGGAGAGCTGCAGGTGACATTTCGGGCGGCAGCGGATGTCCTATTTTACACCTTGGAACTGCCGATTGAAGATTGTTTAACATTTAACAATCTTACCAACGCTCTGTTACAACAGATATCCATATTACAGTCCCAGACTTCGGGAGGCCTGATGCTGGATGTAACGCTGACCGGTAAAGGCGATTTAAGCGACTTTCTCCATGATGACAGCGAAAAAGAGATGTGGAAAGAAACCGTAAATGAGATGGGAGCCGCAGAACGCCCTTTTTTCTATGTTTACCGTATGGAAAACCATACGGTCTCCGAAGAACTTCCAAATCATGCAGAGGAAGAACATTTTCTCAGCGATATGCTGAAAGCTGCAGAAAAGCTGAAACACGAGCCTGGAAAAGTGGAAAAAGAATGGCAGGATTTGTATCATCATCCTTCAGCCGGAAAGTATCTTTCGTCCGTAACGGAAGAAAATGCGGATTCTATGATACAGGAAGCAGAACGGATGCTTTGGCAGATGTGGGGAAAGGAGAAAGCCAATGAAGATTGAAGGTCTTCACATGTACGGGTTTGGAAAATTTTATGATAAAACAATATCGTTGGGTTCCCCCTTTCATGTGATTCGTGGTGAAAATGAAGCGGGCAAATCAACCATTCGTTCTTTTATCCAGATGGTTCTCTTTGGTTTCCCGACTAAAAAAGAAAAAGCCCTTCGCTATGAACCAAAACAAGGGGGGCGTCATGGCGGAAATGTGAGTGTGCAGCTGGAAAATGGAACAAGAGCAGTCATAGAAAGGACGGCAGGGAAAAAAGCAGCGGGAGAAGTGACAGTATATACAGAGAATGGGGAACGATACGGAGAGGAGTGGCTTCACGCAGTTCTTGGCAATATAGATCGTGGTATGTTTAAAGGCATTTTCTGTTTTGGGCTGGAAGGTCTAAGTGAAATTCAACGATTAAAAGGAGAAGAATTAAACCAATATATTTATGAGGCGGGAATGACCGGTACGAAATATGCAGCGCAGATTGAAAAAAAGCTGAATGGACAAATGGAGGTTTTGTATAAGGCAAAAGGGCAGAAGCCTGCTATTAATAAAAAGCTGAAGGAACTGCAGCAGCAGCGAATTCATCTGAGAGAGTGGGAGGCCCAATTTGAAAGGTATGACCGCCTCATACAGGAAATGCAGGAAACGGCCGGGAACCTGGAAGAAGTGAAAAAGAAGAAACAGAACCTTTACATAGATAAAGAATACCAGCAAAGAAAACAAACGATGGAACGCTTCTACCAGGAAAAAGAGAATATTGAGCACCGTCTGCAGGCATTGGCCCCGTATGAAGATATTTCATTGGAGTGGGAACAGGAATTTAAAGACTGGGATGAAAAATATAAAGAAGCCAAACAGCAGGAGGAAGAAAGGGAGATTACGTTAAAGCAGATGGAGAATAAGCATAAAGGGGCTGCGAATACGTGGTTTTTATTGAGTAATAAAGACAGGTTTTATTCCCTGAAGGAAAAACTTCCGTTGTATAAAAAATATCTGGAAGACTACGAGAGTCTTCGTTTTCAATTAGCTCAAAAAAAGCACAGTCTCAAGGAAAAACAGGAACGTTTGGGGGAAAGTTATGAAAAAGAGCTTTCGCTCTGCGTGACGTCGCTCGCTGCGGAAGAAGAGCTGTATCAATTAACGGCAAAAGCAAAGAGAATGCAGGAAAGAATCCGCCTTCTTGAGGAGCAGTGCCAGCAGCAGAGAGATAAAGTCTCCCACCTCCAGAATGAGCTGGAGCGTATGATGGAAAAACAACGAGCAGAAGAAAAACGAATACAAAAGGAAGAATCGGAAAGCGAAAGGAATAAAAATCAACGAAAGTCTTGGAACCAACCTGTTTTTATGCTGCAATTATCTGCGATCATATTTATGACGCTTGGTATCTGGGAAAGCACAACCGGTCACTGGCTGATAGGATTGATTATGTTCGGAGCTGGTGTTTCTGCTGGCATTCTGTGGTACCTGCAAAATCAGCAGAAAAAGCGTTATACGGGGAACATGGGTGCATCAAACTCCCGTAGCACGGCTGACCTGGACACTCTTCAGCGTCTAGATGCTTCCATTCGTGAAGTAGAATGGCAGCTGGAAAGAGAAACAAATATGTATGAATCATTAGAAAGAAAAGAAGAGCAAGAATCAGAAAATTGGAAAATGCTGCTTTCTGATTTTGAACAATGGGCAGAGACCTGCCATTTCCCTTCGATTCCTTCCCTTCTCACGGCAGAGACATTTTTTGCGTCTGTGAAGGAATGGAAAGAACTGCAAAATAACATCCTTCATTTGAAAAAGGAGAAGGAAGCAGCAGCCATGGGTGCACATACGATCAAGCAGGAGACAAAACAGCTCGGCGGACAGCTGGGAGTGACAGGGGAGGACCCTGCTGCTGTTATCCCTATGCTGGGGGAAATGATGGAAAAAGAAGAAAAACAGAACTCGGAGTGGAACCAGGAAGCTGAAATCTGGATCGCGGCAAGAGACCAAAAAACGTATTTTACGAAAATCAAAGAACAGGCTGAAGAGATAATAGCTCAATTATTAAAAAAGACAGAGACGGATACTGCTATATCGTTCTACCGTGCTATAGCTCAAAAGAAAGAATACATCGAGTGGGGAAAAAAATATGAATGGCTCATGAATCAGCTTCAGTCTCACTTATATCCAGGCGAAAGCATTAATGCCTGGATGGAGGAAGTGAGAAAAGAAGGCCCATCCCCGTCGCAGGAAATGGCAAAAATAGAAGAAGCACTGCATCAGGCTGTATCCGAAGAAGAGGACCTTCAGAACAAACTGGCTGAATTAAAACAGGAACAGAGGCATATAGAAGAAGGCGGCACCTATGAACAAGACCTGCAGCAATACGAAGAAATGAAACAGGATTTACAGCAGGACGCCCATAGGTGGATGGTGCTTAAAGCGGCGTCTGCTATTCTAAGGGAAGCGAAATCTGTATATGAGAAAGAAAGACAGCCCGATGTCATACAGACAGCTTCCCGCCATTTCTCTTATATTACACAGGGTCATTATTCACGGTTATTTGCGCCGCTGGGAAAAGAAACATTCATTGTAGAAGACCAGTTTGGAATATGGTTTTCGCCGGAAGAGTTAAGCCGTGGGACGGCGGAACAGCTGTATTTATCTTTAAGACTGGCCCTGGCGGATAATTACAGCCATAGTGAGCCTTTTCCGTTCATTCTGGATGATCCGTTTGTCAATTTTGATGCAGAGAGACAGAACCTGGCGTTTGATTTAGTAGAACGGGCCAGTGCAAATCGGCAGATCTTATACTTCACCTGCGGCAATCTTCCAAAGGCAGTGGTACACAGCAGTACTTTCAGTGAACTGGAAGCGGAAATGTAGAAAGAAGTGTGGAACTTTCGGAAGAACCCTGCTACGATGGTGGGGAATGATATAGGTCCCTTGAATCGGGGGCCTTCCAACTGATCGTAAATATGGGAGTGCCATGAAATTCAGATTCAGAAAGGATCCGAAACGATGAATACTTATAAAGTTTACCTGGTGGAAGACGAAGCAAATTTATCAGAAGTGTTAAAAGCATATATGGAAAAAGAGGGATGGGAGGTTACAGTATTTGATAATGGAGGGGACGCATTAGAAGCCGTCAAAGCGCCACCGCATTTATGGGTGCTCGATATTATGCTTCCCGGTACGGACGGTTATCAAATTTTAAAAGGGATCCGGGAGGAAGAAGGCGATGTACCGGTCATATTCATCTCTGCCAGAGATCAGGACCTCGACCGGGTTCTTGGTCTCGAAATGGGCAGTGATGATTATCTGGCGAAACCTTTTCTGCCCCAGGAACTGCTTATACGTGCGAAAAAACTGCTTTCAAGAGTTTATGGGGAACAAGCCCAGGAGCAAAAGAAAGTGGAGTTGAATGATTATCACATTGATCCCGAAGCACGAATTGTGACAGATCAACAAAATGAAGGCAGCCATGTGGAGCTTACAACTAAGGAGATGGACTTGATTCTGCTTCTGACCGAAGATATTGGGAAAGCCCTTTCCCGTGAAGCAATCATTGAAAATGTCTGGGGTGAAAACTATTTCGGTTCCGAAAGGGCTGTTGACGATGTTGTACGTCGTGTCCGTAAAAAAATGCCCCGTATACATCTGGAAACGCTGTATGGTTTCGGATACCGTATTTTATCGTCATGATGAAGGTTAATTTAACGCAGCGAATATGGTTTTCATTCATAGCACTGGTGGTCCTTGTTGGTTTAACTATTATCATCATTTATCCTATTTCCATAAAAGGAACCCTGACAGATGAGACCTACCGAATTATAGAACAGGAGCAGGCACGTATGGCCAACCCGTTCAGTGAACATTTTTCCCTGCCGCAATCGGAAATGGATTTCATTGAAAGGCGGGAAGCAGAGCGCTCCGTCGGGCACGTATTTTTATTGGACGGGGAGCAGCGGGGCGAACCTGTCCCTCCGGATAATGTATTAAAAGAAATGGTCACCAATGCCGGGAATCAGGAAAGGGAAAGGGAGCGGTACGAGCTTACCTACAATGAAGCTACCCTGTTTTATGTAATTACCCGGATTGAATCGGATGGGGAGGAAGCATATCAAATATCATTTATGTGGGATACGTATCGCGATCTCATGGTAAACCGGTTATGGGAAAGACTGATTTATCTGCTGCTGATTACCAGCGTGCTGAGTCTTCTTCCGGCGATCTGGCTCAAGCGTTACCTCCGGCATCCATTCCGGGTGCTGGGAGACCATTTTGAACAAATTGCCAAGCGAAATTGGAAAGAGCCTTTCCGCTGGGAAGGGGACGAAGATTTTCAAAAGCTTTCCGACCAATTTGAAAAAATGCGTCAAAATCTGATTCGCTATGACCGTTCTCAAAAAACATTTATTCAGCATGCCTCCCACGAGCTGAAAACGCCTATTATGGTGGTTAAAACGTATGCGCAATCTGTCAAAGACGGTATCCTTCCAAAGGATGACCTGGAACAGACGATGAATGTGATTATTGATGAAACGGATCGTATGGATAAACGAGTGAAAGACATGCTTTACTTCACGAAGCTGGATACAATGCAGAAGGATACCATTAATCTGGAAGAGATCATGTTTGGTTCGCTCGCTTTTCAAATTGAAGAACGCTTCCGTATGCAGCGGGAGGATATCACCTTTGTTATTCAGGGAGCAGATGTGAAGCTGAAAGCAGACCCTGAACATCTCCAGGTGCTGCTTGAAAATCTGGTGGAAAATGCAATGAGATATGCCATTGATACCGTGTGGATGATGGCGGAACCTACTGCGGAAAATGAAGTCCTGATCCGAGTGAAAAATAATGGCGATCCAATTAGTGAAGAGGATCTGCCGTCCTTGTTTGCTCCATTCCGTAAAGGCAATAAAGGTCAGTTTGGGCTGGGACTGGCCATTGTAAAACGGATTGCAGAGCTTCACCATGGTGATGCTCAGATTGTCAATCTGGAAGACGGGGTGGAATTTCAGATTACGCTGCCTAAATCATGACATATTCACTAAAAGGATGCATAAGCATAGAAATAAAACAGGACAAGATAGGAGGTCCCTATGGATAACCGACCAAAGAAGGTATTAATTAGTCTCATTGTTTTGTTTTTTGTGCTTGTCATGCTGCAGCGTTTTTTTGAAGCGGGAGCCCCGCAGGTACCTTCCTGGGTTTTATTAAGCGGTATGGGTATTGTATTCAGCGGGTATATGTGGTGGAAAACGAGCCGGGTAGAAAAAGAAGAAGACGAACGATGGATTGAGCAGGAGGGAAGAGTGTTTATCAGGAGAATGGAAGAAGAACGCGAAAAAAAGCGCGCTTCCTCCTAAACTAAACAAAAATTATTTTCTCTTGAAAAACGAGGCCGAGACAGAAGGATAGGAGCTGGCCGAAAACCCGAACAAAATAATGACGATGGGATCGCTGCACCCGGTCACTGGGCTTTCCATAGGGACGGCTACAGCTCCCTTGGTAAAGAAGATCGCATTACCAAGGGAATCTTCCGTTCGTCTTCGTCCCATAGGAGTCTCCGTGGCCGGCCTCGGCTGAATAGAGAGGGAGGTTGGGCCAAACGAAAGAAAATTGGTAAAACGGACATCTTAGGGTTTATATAACAAGAACGTCCATTCAGCGGAGTCAAAATAGGTCGACTCCTGCGGGAAAAGCACGAGTCTCGAGACCCCGCAGGAAGAGATTTTTTCCCGAGGGCCCGCAGGATGCGGGTCAGATCGGCGTCGGCACAGGATGTGCCGTCCTTAGCCGATCCTCCTTTATTCGAGCCGTGCCCGCGGAAAGCGACCTATTTTGACGCAGCGATAGAACAATACGCAAAAATCCGAACGATTTATGGAAAAAATTGTTCGGGTTTTTTGTTCCTTGATAATGTTTTGTTCCGGCCTTGTTTGTTTGTGGATTGCCCAGAATCAAGAACAAAGACGGAGTGTAAAAAAAGGAAAATAATAGTAGAATTGAAATTGTAATATTCAGAAAAGGAGGGGCTTTTGTGAATAAACAGGTTCGATTAATTCCTTATCGTGTGGAAGAGGTCCTGCATGAATCGGAAGAAAAAACGCCGCTGGGTATTGAAATGGTACAAGCTCCGGAGCTTTGGAACGAAGGGTATAAAGGGAAAGGAAACATTGTGGCCGTGATAGACACCGGCTGCCAGACAGACCACCCTGATTTAAAAGACAGAATTATCGGAGGAAAAAATTTTACGGATGACTACAATAGTGATAGGGAAAATTTCACAGACAACCAGGGGCATGGAACTCATGTGGCAGGGACGATTGGTGCCGCATTGGACGATGCAGGTGTCGTTGGCGTGGCTCCGGAAGTGAAGCTGCTCATTTTAAAGGCTCTATCCGGTGAGGGCTATGGTTCCTACCAGGGAATTATCGAGTCCATACATTATGCGGTAGACTGGCGGGGGGATAACGGAGAAAGGGTTCGGGTCATTTCTATGTCTCTCGGAGGACCTAATGACATTCCTGAAATGCATGATGCTATCAAACGGGCAGTGGAACACAACATTTTAGTAGTTTGTGCTGCCGGTAATGAAGGAGATGAAGATGAAGATACCGAAGAAATTGCTTACCCGGGCTATTACAAGGAAGTCATGCAGGTAGGAGCTGTTGATTTTGATCGTAACCTGGCCGAATTTACAAATTTTAACGATGAAATTGATTTGGTGGCTCCCGGTGTTAATATCCTCTCCACGTATCCGGATAATAAATTTGCCCGATTGTCAGGCACCTCGATGGCTGCTCCGCATATTTCCGGTGCCGCAGCTTTAATTATTAATCAATGTGAAGATGATTTTGACAGGGAATTAACGGAATCACAAATTTATTCCCAAGTTATTAAAAGAACGGAGCCTCTTGGCAACAGCCGGAGTATGGAAGGAAACGGCCTGCTTGTTCTTACCAACTATACGTCAAGCGCTGAAGATAGGAAAAGACGTCTGGAAAAAACTCGGTAGAAAAATAGTCTCTGTGGAATAAACCAAAATAGGCCGGGGGACTGCTTCTCGTTCCAATCTCCCGGCTGCAGCACAAAACTTTGAAAAAACGAATCTATACGTGTTCCGCCTTTTACGTCTGAATCCAGTCTTCATAAGAGGATTCTTCGATATTGATATTAGCTTTGTCCATAAGCTCCTGGATGACTTCGTTTTCAGGCGTGGCCTGTTCTTCCTTCAGTACATCTTCAATATCACTTTCCAGTGCTTCGTAAGACGTCTTGGTATCCAGCACTTCTATGATATGAAAACCAAACTCCGTTTCCACCGGTTCACTAATTTCTCCGGGGCTCATCTGAAAAGCCGCTTCGTCGAATGCTTCAACCATCTGGCCGCGGTTGAAATAGCCAAGGTCTCCTCCTTCAGAAGCAGTGCCGTCTGTTGAATATTCTTCGGCTAATGTTTCAAATTCTTCGCCACTCTCGAGCTTTTCCTTTACCTCGACAGCTGTTTCTTCCTTTTCCACAAGGATGTGTCTTGCAGACACGGCTTCCAGGTCTTCTTTATTATCTTCATAATACGTTTGTTTATCCTTATCGGTAATTTCAATATCTTTTTCGGAAATTTCACGTAACACTAGCTGAGGTTTTAACACGTCATTTTTAAAATCCTCAATGGAATCGACAGGCAGCTGAAATTGAGTCTGAAGCATCGTGAGCAGCTGTTCATCATCTTCCACTCCGTAATTTTGTTTGAATGATTGAAATTCTTCCTCAACCTGGTCGGAATCTATATTTAACTGATCGGCTTGATCATTAAAAATGGTTTTCTGTACCATTTCATTCAGAATTTGTTCCCCATACCGGTCTTTTAAGGCTGCCACAAATTCCGCTTCGGTAATAGACGTTTCGTTCACATTAACAATAGTCGATTCATTTCCAGTTTCCTCCCCGCTGCAGGCGGATATTACCAGTAAACCAGTTACCCATCCCGCTGTCAGAAGCAATTTTTTCATTTTACTCCAACCCCTTAATTATAAATCAATCCATGGAAAGACAAACTATATAATACCATAAAATTCTTGAAAAAGAAAAAATCTAGGCAAAAAGCCTAAACACTCAAATGAAGATGAACATAACATATCGCAGTAAGGCTGTTAGGAGGTGGAGAAATGTCTAAAGGCTACTACGGAGGCTTCGCCTTAATTGTGGTACTTTTCATTCTGCTTGTAATTGTAGGTGCTTCCTGGTACTAAGATCATTATAGAAAAGGAGGATAATAAATGGGATACGAATATGGATCTAAATTTGCGCTGATTGTTGTGCTGTTTATCTTGCTTGTCATCGTAGGCGCAGCTTGGGCATATTAATACAAAAAGCTTTCCCGGATACTGATCCGGGAAAGCTTTTTTACTCTGCAGGAGTCCCGCCTGCCCTGGTCTCCTCTCGATGGACGTTTTCATATACATAGAAAATTTGAAATGTGACCTTTTAAGGTGCCTTACGTTCAACGCACACATTTGAATCAACAAACGGAGGGGAAGCACGCAGTTTCTTAATCTTCGTTTTCTGCAGAGAAACTAATACAGAAAGACACAGGAGGATCTGTAGACCTGCAGTGCTCCTGTGGCTTCCTATCACATGTTCAATTTAAAAAATGCTTAAATAAACCATAACTCTACAAAAGTGGACGTGAGTAGAATGGTAAGCAGAATATTAATGGTTCTGAAAATTTTCGGCTGCCGTTCTGCCGGTATCTCCTTTTGGACACAGAGGGCATTAGTCATAGAGTTTATCACGAATAAATAGGTTAGCGAAAATAATCCGAATAATGCGATCAGCATCTTTTTACCCCCAATACCTTGTATCTATTATACCTTAACAAAAGATTTTAAAAAAAGATAGTTTTTTTCTAGTACAATATAAGAGAAAATGTGATAGGGAACGAGGTTAACAGGAAAGAAGGTGGAAAGATGCAGAATCGTACAGGGAACATATGGAAATGGTTGTTTTTTATTTTATTGGGAACCGTACTGCTTGGGGTATCGCTTATGTTTTTTCTTGTAAGTACATCAGGCGGGTCCGGAGAGGGAGGCTCCCCTTCTTATCCCGACAACGGAGAATTTCATGAATATTTTACCGTTCAATTAACCGGTAATCAATTAAATCAACTGCTGCAGGAAGAAATGAAATCGGAGCAGGTCACGGTTCAGTTTGAAGGGGAGACTGCCCGGATGACGGCAGGGATTGATTTTCTAGGTCGCACCATTGAAGCGGAGATGGAATTTGAAACAGAAATCGGGGAAAATGGCAGTCTGGTACTGTCCCAACATAATGTTTCGGTCGGCCGGTTTTCTCTTCCCGGAGCCAAAGCGTTAGCACTGCTGGAATCACAGGCAGAGCTCCCCGATGTGGTAGAAGTACATCCAAACGACCAGCAGGTATGGATTAAACTGGATCAAATGAGCATAGGAAACGACTACTCCATCAGAGCCGAAACCTTTGCCCCCAGCAGGGATGAGATAGTGCTCCAAGTTGGGAAATAATAAAAGCAGCCGTTACACCGGCTGCTTTAATAAAATATCCATTCCATTTTTATTTTGTTCTATAAAGCAGTGACGGGGAGCGCCGAGCAATTGTTTTACATATATAAAATCGTACACAGCCAGGCCGGTATTAAAGGAGAACACCAGTACAAAATAGTGCATAAAGGATGGGAATACCAGCGCACCGGCGAGGGCGCTCAAATTAATAACTAAACCCGGAAACATCATCGACGCTATATAGAAATTCCGGGCGACCGGCTTCGTAAATTTAAGCAAAAGCAGTGGAGCCTTTCTTTTTCTTCTCTCGGTTACGTTCCATTTCATCCGAACCCCCACAAACCGCAATGGAATAGCGTGAAGAAGAGAGTGAAATGGAAATAACAACAGCAAGAACAGAATCGTATTTAAAAAGCTTAACTCGGCATACACCACATTATGATGATAAAGGCTGAAACCAAGGTAGCTTACAATAAATGTTAAAATCATAATACTAAGGGAGAACAACAGCATTCTTGATGCATTGTATTCTTTCTTTACGTTAATGGATTTCCAGCAATTCACGGGAGATCCCCCCTCTCTTCATCCTACTAGAATAATGTACGGCGTGAGCCGGAAAAAATCAATAGGCCAGCCAAAATAAATGAAAAGAAAAAGTATTTCGACAATTACCCCCGCGGCAGGCATGAAAAATGTCCAGGTATGTCATTCAAAAAAACGCACATTAGCCGCTTTGGCCAGAGTTTCTGAACAAAAAAACGGAGCCGGGACAATGTCTGCGGCTCCGTTATTCTTAATGTGACGTTTTTGCCTGTTTTACAGGTGTTAACGTACCACTTTCTTCTGTGAATTCCTCATCAAACGTATGGATCGATTTTTCGAAGATCTCCATGAAATCTTCCCCATAAATATGTCTCACAATAGTTATTAGCTCTGTGAATTCAGGAAACTTGCCGTATAATTCTTTTATCGGCAGCGCTCCGTTATACACACTGTACGTGTCAGGATTATATGCTTCCAATGTCTCCAATAAAAGATGGTCTCCGTCTTCGGTCAGTTCTATATAAGTATTACGTTTATCGTCCGTATTTTTGGAAAAATGCAGCAGTCCTCTTTCTTCCAATTTCTTTGAAAAGTTAAAAGCAGTGGAGACGTGCATGACTCCAAATTTTGCAATATCGGAAATGGATGCGCCTTCCAGGTGAAAAGCAATCCACAAAATTTGATGTTCATTAATATTCAGATTATATGGTTTAATCCATTGCTGCCAATCCTTTTCTATTGACTTCCACAAAGCTTTGGTTAATTGGGCAAACTTGTGGCTGAACAGAATGGATTGTTTTGTAGAAAGAGAAGAATGATCCAATCTTCCCCCTCCTCTCCAAGTATTATTGTAATAAAAAGTTTAAAACATCAATTTTTGTTATTTATGGTGAAAATATTGAGGGATTATTCAGACTCTTTACGAATTCGTTCATTTAGTTCCGTGATGGAATCGGAAATTTCTTTTATCTGCTGTTGAATACTTTCCACTTCGGGTTCAACTTCTTCTTTATAACGACTGTATGTTTTTTTCATTTCCTGTGTTAATCCATCTACAGCTTCAAGCCCTTCCGTTGCGGCATAACGCCAGTCTTGTGCAGCGGATCTTCCTTTTCTTGTCAGTCTGTTATTTAACGTTTTCCAGTCATATGTTTTGACGTAATTCCTGGTTTCATCTCCTGAAGCCGGAGCTGATAACAGGGCGGAAACTCCTCCTGCCACTATTCCTGTTATAAGACCTGAAATTAATGATTTCGAATCCATCGTACCACCTATCCTTTCTCTCCTTTTTTCTCTTTTTATAAAAATATTATTCTTTGATAACAGTATAGAGAAAAAAACGCTGAAAGAAAAGAACAAACTTTCTTTCCAGACGAAAAAAAACCGCCTGACAGAATAAACTTCTGCAGACGGTATCTTTCCTTAAATCTTGATGAAATGGGGTTTACCCATGATTTTTCTGAAACTGTTCCATAAATGTCTGTAAAGCTTCGCACGATTCAAGGGATACTGCATTGTAAAGGGAGGCCCGGCATCCCCCTACGGAACGGTGTCCATTTAATCCTGTAAACCCGGCATTCTGCGCTTCCTGCAGGAATTTTTTGTTTAACTCCTCCTCCGGCAGGTTAAACGTTACGTTCATCGCAGAACGGCTCTCTTTTTCAGCATGTCCCGTGTAGAAGCCGTTGCTGTTGTCTATAGTATGATAAAGCAGTTCTGCTTTTTCTTCATTCCTCTTCTTCATGCCTTCTGCTCCGCCGTGCCGTTTTATCCATTTCAGGACATTGTTCAGCATATAGACGGCAAAAGTAGGCGGAGTATTATACAGTGAATTTTTATCCGCATGTGTATCGTAGCGGAGAACCGTAGGAACGGTATCCGGTGTCTGTTTCAGCATCTCTTTTTTTATAATAATGACGGTAACCCCTGAAGGCCCAAGGTTTTTCTGAGCTCCGGCATAGAGCAGAGAAAAGTCTTCCACCGGGATAGGTCTGCTTAATATGTCACTGGACATATCGGCAATCAATGGAGCCGCTCCGGTTTGTGGGAATTTGTGCCATTGTGTGCCGAATATTGTATTATTGGAGGTGATATGGACGTAAGCATCGTTTTTATCGATGTCAATGTCTTTAACGTCCGGAATATAAGTATAATTGCTCTCCCCGGAGGAAGCCCCGGTTTTTGTCCGTCCGAGCAGTTTTGCTTCCTTTAATGCCTTTTCAGACCATGACCCCGTTAACACGTAATTGGCCGTTTGATTTTCAGGAAGGAAATTCATCGGGATCATCGGAAACTGCAGACTTGCTCCGCCCTGCAGCAGAAGCACCTCATAGTCTTCCGGAACATTCAGCAGTTCTTTTATACCTGCGATCGCTTCATTGTGCACCGCTTCGTAATCTGCACTGCGGTGGCTTAATTCCATGACGGACATGCCGGTAGCATTAAAATCCACCAATTCCTCTCGTGCATGCTCCAGTACTTCTTCCGGCAGGGCCGCCGGACCTGCATTAAAATTATGCGCTCTAGGCAACTCTCTCCACTCCTTTAGACTTCTCAACTATCGTTTGATGAAACTATCCTAACAGAATTTACAACCGCGGGGCTATGCTTTTTATAAATGTTTATTGATGTTTTTTGCAATAAGCTGCAGATCTTCCGATGTGTACTGAGCGCTGTTATCTTCAAATGAGGGCTGAAATCCGTCATTTGTTCCGTACCTTGGAATAAAATGAAGGTGATAATGAAAAACGGACTGGGAAGCTGCTTTTCCGTTATTGTTAATAAGGTTCATCCCTTCAGGTTCAAACTCCGTTTTAATAGCATTTGCGATCCGGGGTGCCATCTTAAACAAATAGGCAGCGGTATCTTCCTCGAGTTCATAGATATTTTCCTGGTGGTCTTTGGGGATTAACAGGGTATGGCCTTTTGTTGCCTGTCCGAGGTCGGCGAAGGCGAGGCATCTATCGTCTTCATAGACTACCGCAGCGGGGATGTCACCGGAAACAATCTTACAAAAAATACAATTACTGTCGTGCGTCATTTACACCGCTCCTTTTTTCAAATTTACGTATAACTATATTCTATCAGCCCGGTATCTGGAGGGCAAAAACCAAACGCGGGTTCTTACAATATACATGATACAATGCTATAATTTGCATAGCATGCATGCCGAAGGAGGAATCAAAATGTTTGTCCCCCTTATTTTAACAGATTTTCTGGATCGGGCGGCTTCATTATATGGAAATAAAACAGCTGTGATAGACGGGCAGAAAGAAGTTACGTATGAAGAGCTGAACAAACGGGTGAATCAGCTGTCCCATGCGTTAACTTCCCTTCATATCAAGAAGGGGGACAAAGTGGCGTATCTTACTCGTAATTCACTTGAATTGGTGGAAGGATATTACGGTGTGTTTCAGGTGGGGGGCATTATTACTCCGCTGGATACCGAACTGTCCCCGGAGGAGTACAAATTTATTTTAAATCATAGTGGAAGCAGAGTCCTATTTGTGGAAGAGTCCCTGTATACTTCGATTTGTCCCGTACTGAACGAATTGGAGACGGTAGAAACCGTGATCGTGCTTGGGACGTTTTCGCATACGGAGGAATATTATAGTTATAATACATGGAAAGATCAGTTTCCGACCTCGGAGTTTAACCGCATTGAACTGGAAGAACAGGACATCGCAACCCTTCAGTATACAAGAGGAACCACAGGACAGCCAAAAGGGGTGCTTCTTACCCACCGGAGCAATTATCTGCATGCCTTGTCCGCTATGCATCATCTGCGGGTGGAGGATAAGGACCGACTGCTGCACGTTCTTCCGATGCATCATGTGAACGGGTGGGGGGCCCCCTTTATTTACACTGCAAACGGCGCAACGCAGGTGATGCAGAAAGAAACAGCCCCGCGCCTCCTTGCAGAAAATATTCAGGACTTTGATATTACAGTGGTACATATGACACCCCCGGTTCTCGAACAACTCCTGGATTTTTTTTGGGAGGAGGAAGGAAGGGTTCCGATGAGGGAAAATGTCAGGCTTATCATTGCAGGAGCGGTTCCGCCCCGTGAGTTTGTATCTGCGGTGGAAAATGAGCTGGGCTGGGAATTTCTTCAGGTATATGGGATGACAGAAACATCTCCGCTTGTGACAGTATCAGAGGTGCGTACTCAACATCATCATTTTTCCCCGGAGAGAAAGCAGGATATTAAAGCTAAAATCGGGTACTCCATGATAGGATCGAATGTTAAAGTAACGGGGGAGGACGGGGAACTGGTCCCATACGACGGGGTGACGCCCGGTGAAATTGTCGTTCGTTCAAATAATGCGATGGAAGGATATTTGAAAAATCCGGAGGAGACGTCCAATATGATCAAAAACGGCTGGCTTCACACGGGAGACAGGGCCGTGGTGGATCCAAACGGGTACATTCAAATTGTCGAACGCAAAAGGTGGAGAAAAAATAGAACATCCAGCGCAGATACAGCGCAGTAAGGAGTATGGAATATGACAGAACTTCTTGAAGTGAATCATGTCAGCGGCGGTTATAATGTTCATAAGCCGGTACTGCACGATTTAAGGTTCAACGTACATAAAGGGGAAATGGTAGGGCTGATCGGGTTGAACGGAGCCGGGAAAAGTACGACCATTAAGCATATTCTTGGCTTAATGGAACCGACAGCAGGAGATATTCGTATAAACGGAGACCGCTGTAAAGAAAGCCCTGAAGCATACCGGCGGACGTTTACTTATATTCCGGAAACTCCTATTTTATATGAAGAACTGACCCTGTGGGAGCATTTAAAACTGACAGCAGCTGCATACGGAGTAGATGACAAGACCTTTGAACAACGGGCCGCTCCGCTTCTGACGGAATACCGTATGGAAAAAATGAAGGACTGGTTTCCGAGCCATTTCTCGAAAGGAATGCGGCAAAAGGTTATGATTATGTGCGCTTTTCTCGTACAGCCCGATTTGTATGTGGTGGATGAACCTTTTGTCGGGCTGGACCCGGTTGCCATAAAATCGCTGCTCGAGATGATGGTGGAAAAAAAGGAAGAAGGAGCCGGCATCATCATGTCTACTCATATTTTGGCAACGGCAGAGCGTTACTGCGATCGCTTTATACTGCTTCATGAAGGCCGGATCAAATATCAGGGGACATTACAAGAACTGAGGGAGCAAGCCGGAATGCCGGGAGCAGATTTAGATGATTTATACATAGAAGTAACTAAAGGAGAAGTCTGAATGGATATAGCATCTCTATGGGGAGACCGTGTAAAAGCTTTTTGGAACGAAGCGATCCGATATTTGCGGCTGCTCGGAAACAGCGGGTTTATGTTCAGTTTGTACGCTCTGTTTCTGGTCGGCGGCTCCTTTTATCCTTCTTTTATCGATTGGCTCCCGGAAGCGGTACCGGTTTCTTTTTTATTCGCTGTTTTATTTACGTACCTGTTAACGAGATGTCCGCTCCGTACCTTTTTAAAGGAAGGGGATCTGGTCTTTCTTCTGCCGCTTGAGAACCAATTGAAAGGGTATTTTCACAAATCCGTGATGTATTCTTTCATCATGCAATCTTTCAGCATGACAATCGTATACTTATTGTTAGGTCCGCTTTTTAAAAACAGGGTGGCGGACGACGGCCTTTATTTATATGTCGTTCTCTTGTTTTTGCTGCTTATCAATTTGTGGAATTATGTTTCTATCTGGGCCGAAGCAAGAATACAGGAAGACGCTGGCCGGCAGAAACATGCGGCTGCCAGGGCGGTCCTGAATTTTGCTGCCGCATATTTGCTGTTTCAGCATGCCGCGCTGTGGTTTCCGCTGGCTGTACTCCTTCTTATGCTGTTTGTCTATTTATTCTACTATTATCCGCTCTTACGCCGGCATTTATTAAAATGGGAAGTACTGCTGAAGCTGGAGGAAAAACGGCTTTCTGTATTTTATCGGTTTGTCCAGTCCTTTACAGACGTTCCTAACATAAAGGGAGGGATCAAACGACGGAAATGGCTGACTGTTCTAACGGATCGATGGCTTTGGAGAAACACTTCGGTATACAGGGTTTTATTTGGTAAAGGATTTATCCGTTACGGGGAATACTTGGGGATGTATGTCCGGCTGCTTTTAGCCGGAGGGCTTGTCATGTATGCCTTCCCTAATGACTGGTTCCGCGTTGCAGCAGCCCTGTTGTTCCTTTATATGACCAGCGTCCAGCTGCGGACGCTTTGGCATCATCTTGATACAGCGATGTGGCCGGATCTGTATCCTGTCTCCCTGCAGCAAAAGCAGACCTCTTTTCAGGAGATGGTGAAAATCCTGCTGCTGTTTCAAACCGTCTTATTAACAATCGTGTACAGTCTGGTCGCAAGCTCGCTCATGCCAGGCCTTATCGTTTTAGGAACCGGGGGACTTTTCTGCTGGTTTTATCCGGTCCTGAAAAAAGATAAAGAAATGATTCAAGCAAGGTAGGAGGAAGGATATGAACGACTATGAGAGGAAAGCCCTGGAAGAAACGGAAGTGTGGCTGAGGCAGCTGAAAAAACCCGCCAGTATGACACAGCATCTGACAAAGAATGTTCAGACCAAAATGAACCGTTTTGTTCCCCAGAAGTTTCATGATGCCGTGGGGAAGGCTGTCAAACAAATGACGGAAGGGGTGTTGAATGGATCTGATTATCTGCCGAATGGAAAGCACGAACAGGCCGAAATGCTTCAGGAAGCAGATGACAGACTGGATGAATTGATACCGGTATTTCAAAAAGGGGCGGCAGCGGAAGGAGCCGGAACAGGAGCCGGCGGTTTTCTGCTGGGAGCTGCTGACTTCCCGCTTTTGCTCGGTTTTAAAATGAGGTTTTTATTTTCTGCTGCCACCATTTATGGTATCGATGTCAGTGATTTCCGTAACCGGCTGTATATGCTTCATGTGTTTCAGGCTGCTTTTTCCAGTGCTGAAAAACGGGAAGAAACGGCCTATCGGCTCGAGGAGTGGCAGGAATATGTCAAAGATAAACCGAGGAAAATTTCGGTAGCGCAGGAGTTGGACTGGAGCTCGTTTCAGCAGGAATACCGAGATCACATTGATTTAGTGAAATTAATGCAGCTGGTTCCTGGTTTTGGTGCTGTGGTAGGAGCTGCGGCGAATTATCATCTGCTTGGCCACCTTGGCGAGGCGGCAAAGCAGGGGTATCGTTGGAAATGGCTGATGGAGAATAACGACATGTAAAAAACAGTCTCACGCATCGATGAAGAAGGGGACCATCCTGGACCGGTCATTTGTTCAGCTGATCCCCCGTCCTCTGATTAGTTTTTGAAATCAAGCGCAGCTTTCCCCATAATTTTGGCAGCAAGCAGCATAGCTCGTTCGTCTATATCAAATTTCGGGTGATGGTGAGGATAGGCTTCTTCCCATTCTGGATGCCGGGCTCCGGTGAAAAAGTAAGAGCCTTTCACATGGTGGAGATAGTACGCAAAATCCTCACCGGTCATCTGCGGTTTCATATATTCTGTTTCTGAAATGCCGGGGACCTGGGCTGCACAGTCTGCCAGATACTGTGCTTCTTCTGCATGATTTACCACGGCCGGATACCCCCTGTAATAACGGAAGTCAGCACTGGCAGAAGCCCCGTCACAAACAGCCTTGGTCATCCGTTCCAGTTCTTTTTCAATTGTATCACGGACGTGGTCATTGAACGTCCGTACAGTACCTACGAGTCTGGCCTGGTCGGCAATGACGTTAAAAGCATTGGCGGCTTCGAATGAGCCGACTGAAACGACAGCAGACTCCTGTGGATCGATACGGCGGCTGACAAGCTGCTGGATATTGGTTACCAGCTGGGAGCCGATAACAATAGCGTCTTTTGTTAAATGGGGTGTCGCTCCGTGGCCGCCTTTGCCGATAATGTCTATTTCAAATCGGTCGGCTGCTGCCATCATGGCGCCGTCTTTATATTGCATGACGCCGTAGGGGACGGTGGCCCAAAGATGAGTACCAAAAATTACATCGACATCTTCAAGACACCCATCCTCAATCATCGCAGCTGCCCCACCTGGAGCAAGTTCTTCTGCATGCTGATGAATAAAGACTATCGTACCGGAGAGCTCGTCTTTTATGTGATTTAGAGCTTTGGCCAGAATCAGCATCGTCGCGGTATGACCATCATGGCCGCAGGCGTGCATGATACCATTCCGTTTGGATTGGAACGGCAGCCCTGTTTCCTCCTGAATCGGCAGAGCGTCAAAATCAGCTCGCAGGCCGACTACAGGACCGGGCTTTCCTCCCACCAGCCTGGCGGTTACTCCTCGTTTTCCCACTTCTGTTGTTACCTCATGCCCTAATTTTTTGTGATACTCGGCAATATAGGCTGGTGTTTCCTCCTCTTCAAAGGATAGTTCTGGATATTGATGAAGGTACCGGCGGATATTGACCATTTCTTCGTAAGAATCCTCCAGAAAACGAAATAATAAGTTTTCCATGTTCTTTCCCTCCCTGTCTTCATAACGAACATTAAATGCCAAAAGGAACGAACCTTGATAAATAGGCGGATAACATTTGAAAATAACCCGTGAAGAGCATAATGCCAAGAGCAATCATTATGACGCCGCTGATTTGTTGGATGCGGGGGAGCCATTTATTAAGCCGTTTTAATTTATTTAGTGATTTCGAATAAAGCAGGCCTACCAGTAAAAACGGAACCCCAAGCCCCATCGAATAAATAAAAAGCATAAACATGCCGGTGTACATAGTGTCTGCCGTGCTGGCCAAGGCTAAAATAGACCCAAGGACCAGTCCAATGCAGGGGGACCATCCGGCAGCAAAAAGAAGGCCGAACAGGACCGAACCGGCAAAACTGGTCGATTTTTTTGGAGGGCGGTGGACTTTTTTATCTGTCATTAACGCTTTGATCGAAATGAGACCGGTCATCTGCAGGCCGAACAGAACAATAATGATGCCTCCCAGTTGTTCAATTAAAGCATTTCTGCTATCGAATAAGGAGCCGAGAGCAGTGGAAGAAGCCCCGATAAGCAGGAAAACAATCGTGAATCCGAGAATAAACCCAAGACTTCTCGATAAAATGATCCGCCGTTCCACCTGAATCTGCCCATCCGCAACAGTAGTGCCTGTAAGCTGGGCGAGATAGGCAGGAACGAGCGGGAAGATGCAGGGGGTCAAAAAAGAGGCAACACCTGCCCCGAAAGCGAGCCAAATACTGATGTCATTCAAGGGTATCCCTCCACTTCAGAGAAAAATCATTGATTCTATTATCATACAGTATAAGTTTGACGAAGCATTGAACACAGCGGGTACGACTTCCGACGGAGAAAAAATTAAACCAAGGCTGGTCGCATCTTTTCCGTTTTCATATTACACTAAAAGGACAAAGAGATAAATTGTCAGTGCTGCATCAGATAAAGATTCGATCGAGGGGATAAATAATGCTGAGAAATTCCGGAAACTTAATATTAGGATTTATCATCGTGGTGATTGGACTCCATTTATTGTTTAATCAGTTTGATACCAGTTTTCATGTTAATCTGGCAGCATATATTTGGCCGTTAATCGCATTTTCTATATCATATCATTTTTATAATAAAGGACGGAAATGGCTGGCTTTATTGTTTCTGGCTTTTGCCGTTATATCCCTGGGGAATCATCTCTTTCATGTTGATTTGACGGGAGTCTTCATTGCTCTGGTTCTTCTTTATTTTGGATTTAAATTAATGAAAGGCAATTCTAAAGAAATTGATATTGATAAGGATCTGCCCCCAAAAGAAGAAAAAGAAAACAGATCATCGGTGGACCAGACGCCGGATTTGCAGCAGGAACAGGGAGATACGCAGGAAGAGACCCCTCATGTCACAGAGGCGGTTCCGGCCCGCAGAAGCAATCGGAAAAGCAGACAAAATACGGACGAGCGCAGTTCAGAACCTATTGTTACTCCATCCCATAAAAATGTATTTATCGGTGATTTTAAGCTGATGAAGCGCAGGTTTGCCCTTCAGGATATGAATGTAAAATATGGGATGGGCGATATCGCCATAGATTTTTCCAAAGCCATCATCGATGAAGGGGAGACCGTGATTGTGCTGCAGGGGGGCATTGGCGATGTAGATCTGTACATCCCTTACGACTTGAATGTATCGATTCAGGCCAGTGCAGCTCTTGGAGATATTAACATCCTCGAGCACCGGGAAGAGGGTCTAAATAAAGAAGCTATTGTACAGACCGATTATTACAAAGAAGCGCCGCGGAAAGTTAAAATTCTAATTTCTGTTATTTTGGGAGATATTGATGTGAGGTATGTGTGATGAAAAGGATGGTTAATATTCAATGGGATTATATCCGCCATGCCTTTGGAGCCTCCTTGTTGACGGTATTTCTGCTGATCGCGCTTCTGCTTTCTAGTATAGAAGATATGCGGTTGTTAATGTCTTTTAGAAGCTGGTTTAATATCCCGATATTTGTCTTGTGGATGGTACTTTCGCTTGGTCTGGCTATTTTAATCGGCCTGCGCGGCGGAAAAAGACAAAAAAACCGGCTGAATCAATTGATGGAAAGCACGATGGCCCTGGAACGAGGGGATTTTTCTAAAAAAATACGGCTTCAGGGGGAAGATGAACTGGGTGTTATGAGCAATCACCTGCATGCGGTGGCTGATCGTCTGGAAGAACAGGCATCGTCTATGCAGAAATTGTCGGCGGAACGAGCAGAGTATCAAACCTCCATTAAACGGGCAGCCGCCGCCGATGAACGTCAAAGGCTTGCCAGAGAACTTCATGACGCTGTCAGCCAGCAGTTGTTTGCAATTTCCATGACGACAGCCGCATTGCAGAAAACGATTGAAACGGATGCAGAGCAATCGATGAAACAGGCAGCTTTGGTAGAAAAAATGGCAGGCAGCGCTCAAGGGGAAATGCGTGCGCTGCTTATGCACCTTCGTCCGGTCAGCCTGGAAGGAAAGGGTCTGAAACAAGGACTGCAGGCCTTGCTGGAAGAATTGCAGGAGAAAACCAAGCTCCAGCTTTATTGGGATATTCAAAATATTGAAGATACCGGCAAAGGCATAGAAGATCATTTATTCCGAATTGCCCAGGAGGCGTTGTCCAATGTGCTCCGGCATGCCCAGGCCTCTTATGTTGATGTTCAACTAAAATCGTTTAACGGTCATCTACGGATGAAAATTATTGACGACGGCATCGGGTTTCATTTAGAAAATAACCAGAAGCATTCCTCCTATGGATTGTCCATGATGAAAGAAAGGGTGAACGAACTGGGCGGTGTAATTCATATTTTGTCGTATCCCGGCAAAGGAACCCAGGTGGAAGTTTCTGTGTCCGTGTCGAATGAGGAGGAGAATAAGGTTGATTAAAGTCGTATTAATCGATGATCATGAGATGGTCCGGATGGGGGTCTCTGCTTATCTGTCGACAGAAGATGATATCCAGGTTGCCGGGGAAGCGGAAGACGGGGAAACAGGCTTGCAGCTTGTTCAACAACATCAGCCGGATGTGGTGCTGATGGATTTAATTATGGAAAAGATGGATGGCATTGAAGCGACGAAGCAGATTATGTCAGAACTTCCAGATACGAAAGTGATCGTACTGACAAGTTTTTATGATGATGAACAGGTATACCCTGCTATTGAAGCAGGAGCTTTCAGTTATCTATTAAAAACGGCAAAAGCAGAAATGATAGCAGAAGCCATCCGGGCTGCGATGAAAGGCGAGTCCAAGGTGGAAGCGGAAGTAACAAGAAAGATGATGCAGCGGATGAGACAGCCTGAATCCAGTTTGCACGACACCTTGACCGAAAGAGAGCGGGATGTTGTATCCTTGATAGGAGAAGGAAAAACAAATCAGGAAATTGCAGATGAACTTTATATTGGAATTAAGACGGTAAAAACGCATGTCAGTCATATCTTATCAAAATTAGCTGTAGATGACCGGACCCAGATTGCTGTGTATGCACACAGACATGGGCTGGCAGATTAATTTTTTATCATAAATATGGAAAAAAAACGCAGAATAACAAAAGCTATGAAATATAATGTCGAACGGCTCTTTTTTATTTATAATAGTACCGTAAGGTTCATGCAACGGATAAATCAGTGCAGCATGAAGGAGTAGCAAATCATGAGAAAGAAATGGATAATCTGGGGACTTCTAATAATAACCTTTTTACTGGTGAGTGCCGGGATTTATCTGTCTTCTGTCGTTATTGGTGCAGCAGCGATAGATGAAAAGCAGTTAGTGATGAATGAAACCTCTACGATTTATGATGAAAATGGGGAGAAATTGGCAGAACTCCATAAAGAAGACCGGGATATGATTAACATAGAGGATTTACCTGAACATGTGAAGCAGGCCTTTATTTCCATAGAAGATATGCGTTTTTATGAACATCAAGGAATTGATCCACGTGCGATAGTTAGAGCCCTCTACCGGGATATTATGGCTGGCGCCAAAGTGGAAGGCGGAAGCACTATTACTCAGCAGCTGGCTAAAAATGCATTTTTATCCAGCGATAAAACGCTTCTTCGTAAAACAAAAGAAGTGTTGATTGCCATGGGACTGGAAAGAAAATTCAGCAAGGAAAAAATCCTCGAATACTATATGAACCAAGTATATTTTGGACATGGATCTTACGGAATTCAGTCGGCGGCCCAGCTGTATTTTAATAAAAATGCGGCAGCATTGTCTGCTGATGAGGCCGCGTTATTAGCAGGTATTCCGAAAGCACCTTCCAATTATTCACCGGTGGATGATGCCGAACAGGCAAAACAACGCAGAAACACGGTCCTTGCTCTGATGGAGCAGCAGGGATACCTTGGAGCAGAAGAAACGATTTCCTATCAGGGAAAAACGCTCCCGGATTCTCTCCATGAATCTAAAGAGAACCCGGCCTTTTTTACGTATATTGATATGATGTTGAACGAAGCAGAAGAGAAATATCAATTATCGGCGCAGGAAATCTATAGAGGCGGTTATGACATTGTCGTTCCGATGAATAAGGAAATGCAGCAGGCTTCCTATGATCTGTTTCAAGACTCCTCCTATTTTCCCTCGGAAGCGGATGGAACAGAAGGGGCGTTCTTTATGATGGACCATCATGACGGCGGTGTTGCGGCAGTCCAGGGAGGACGTGGATATGTCCGGCAGGGATTGAACCGGGTGACGGCCAAACGCCAGCCCGGCTCTGTAATGAAACCGCTGGCTGTCTACGCTCCGGCTCTTGCATCAGGAGACTATCAGCCCTATTCGTTATTAAAAGATGAAGAGACAAGCTATGACGGGTATACCCCGAAAAATCACAGCGGGGAGTATCAGGGAGAAATCACCATGGTGGATGCCGTAGCAGCGTCTACCAATGCAGCAGCAGTCTGGCTGTATGATCAGCTGGACAAAAGCACCACCTCCGAGTGGATGGAATCCGTTGGTCTTGATATAAAAGATAACGGTCTTGCTGTAGCCCTTGGAGGACTTTCTGAAGGACTTTCCCCGTATGAAATTGCATCTTCTTATACGGCGTTTGCCAATAATGGAAAAAAAACCGAACCTTATTTTATTTCCAGCATTACAGATCGTGATGGCAGCGTTATAGCTGAAGCCGAAACAACGGACAAAAGGGTGATGAGTGAACAGAATGCCTGGTATATGACACGCCTTCTTGAAAATGTAGTGGAGGAAGGGACAGGAACAGAGGGATCAACGACCTATCCTTTAGCCGGAAAGACAGGAACAACCTCCTTTTTAGAAGTAGAAGGGGCGGCCCGGGATGCGTGGTTTGCCGGGTTTACTCCGCAGTGGACAGGCGCGTTGTGGATGGGGTATGACAAAACGACCGAAGAGCAGTATTTAGAAGCGGGAAGTTCTTACCCCACCCGGTTATTCAAAGATATTCTCAATCAGGTCCCGGCAGACAGTGACGTCCAGACCGCATTTCAGCAGCCGGATAATGTTCAGGACCTGGAATCTCCGATTGAAATGGGAGAAGTGAACGATTTAACCGCGTCCCTCAGTTTACGCGGAGGCGGGCTGTTTAATGTGAACCTGGAATGGACTCCCTCTTCCGATGAACGGGTGACGTATAAAATATACGAGGTCTCAGACGGATCGGGAGAAGAAATTGAAGAAGTAAAAGGCACGGGAGAATACACCATCGAAGGGGTTAACATTTTTAATATGCAGGAATACATGATCGTTCCTTACAACCCTCAAACAAAAGAAGAAGGAGAAGCTTCCAACGTAGCGGAAGTTTCCGTCGGGTCGCTGTTTGGCAGCGGATCATAAAGAAGAAACGGGAGTTGCCGGGAAATTCGTCACTCCCGTTTTTTTATGAACAACAAAACGACAAAACCCGCCGTCCTTGTCGGGGTAAAAGCAGGTTTCGGTAAAAGCAGATGACGATGAAGGAGCGATCTTGGGTTTTGTCTCAGACTCTTTTCTTTCCGGTTAATATCTTTCTATTTTTTGAACAATACTGGTGAGTACTGTACATGACATTTCCCATCGAGTATGGTAAAAAGGGTATGGAATAATACAAGAATAGGCAATAAAAGCGTGAGGATTGTCCCGGCTGCTGGATAAAAGGAGTGTTTGGCATGGAAGAGACGCAAAAAAATGATAACTTTTTAAGAGCTGCTTATAAAGAAGGGGTGGATCATGTACCAGTCTGGTATATGAGACAGGCAGGACGATCCCAGCCGGAGTACCGCAGGTTAAAAGAGAAATATTCTTTGTTTGAAATCACACGTGATCCGGAATTGTGCGCCTATGTGACGAAACTGCCGGTAGACCAATACAATACGGATGCCGCTATTTTGTATAAGGATATTATGACACCCCTGCCGTCTTTGGGGGTGGAACTAGACATTAAGCCGGGGGTCGGTCCGGTCATTCACAATCCCATTAAACGCAAGGAGGACGTGGACAAGCTGGGCGTCCTCGAACCGGAACAGGAAATTCCATTTGTTCTAGACACGATCCGGCTGTTGAGAGAACAGCTTCATGTTCCTTTGATCAGCTTTAGCGGGGCGCCTTTCACGTTAGCCAGTTATATGATTGAAGGCGGGCCTTCGAAAAATTACTACAATACAAAAGCATTTATGCATTCTCAGCCCCAGGCGTGGCACGCACTTATGGAGAACCTGGGTGATATGACCATCCGCTATGTAAAAGCACAAATAAAGGCAGGGGCAGAAGCAGTCCAGATATTCGACTCATGGGTCGGAGCTTTAAATGCAGCCGATTACCGCAGCTATGTTAAACCGATTATGATGAAAATTTTTGATGCCCTGCGCACAGAAGAAGTGCCGGTTATTATGTTCGGGGTCGGCGCAGCTCATCTCATGAAAGAGTGGAACGATCTTCCTCTGCAGGTTCTGGGCCTGGACTGGAGGATCTCTGTGGCGGAAGCAAGAGAACTTGGAATAAACAAAGCGCTGCAGGGAAATCTGGATCCGGCTCTACTGCTTGCCCCGTGGGATGTAATTAAAGAGAATGTGAAACCCATACTAGAACAGGGAATGCAGGAAAAAGGATATATTTTTAATTTAGGTCATGGTGTATTTCCTGATGTGAACCCGGATACGTTAAAACGATTAACAGCTTTTGTACATGAATATACACAGAGTTAGCAGGGGGAATGACAAATGTCAAAGAAAATCGGGCTGCTGGTCATGGCGTATGGAACACCGAGAAGCCTCGATGAAGTCGAACCTTATTATACCCATATCCGGCATGGCCGAAAGCCGTCGGAAGAAGCGCTGCAGGATTTAATTTCACGGTATGAAGCAATCGGAGGAGTCTCCCCGCTTGCTAAAATCACCAATGAACAAGGCCAAAGCCTGCAGGAGCGTTTGAATGAACGAAGCGGAGAAGCTGTCTTTCAATGGTATTTAGGCCTGAAGCATATTGATCCGTTTATTGAGGATGCGGTCGCTCAAATGAAAGAGGATGGCATTGAAGAAGCGTACAGTATTGTACTGGCTCCTCATTTTTCTACCTTTAGTATTAAATCCTATAATGGACGGGCGAAGGAAGAATCGGAACGAATGAACGGCCCTGAGCTTCATTGCGTCGAAAGCTGGTATGACGAGCCCAAATTTATTGAGTATTGGGTAGATCAGGTCAAACGGACTATGGAACAAACTCAAGCCGGCGAAAAAGCATGTGTAATTTTTTCTGCCCATAGTCTCCCGGAGAAAATTATACAGGCGGGCGATCCTTACCCGGAACAACTGGAAGAAACGGCCAGGCTGATAGCGGAAGGCGCCGGCATTACGGATTATGCCATTGGATGGCAAAGTGAAGGAAATACCCCGGATCCATGGCTGGGACCTGATGTTCAGGATTTAACAAAGGATCTGTACCAGAAATACGGCTATACGGCCTTCGTCTATTGTCCTGTCGGGTTTGTCGCGGATCATCTCGAAGTCCTGTTTGATAATGATGTGGAGTGTAAAGAGGCCTGCGCGGAAGTAGGTGCTTCTTATTATCGGCCGGAAATGCCGAATGCAAAGCCTGAATTTATAGATGCGCTGGCGGATACCATCCTCAGAGAGATGAAGGTAAGGGATGAAAGTAAGTGAGGAATAGATCATGAAGACAGCAATCATTGGAGGCGGAATAACGGGGTTGTCAGCTGCTTACTATTTACAGAAGGAAATCATGGCGAATCAGTTGGATATGGAGTACCATTTATTTGAAAAAGAACCGCAGTTAGGCGGAAAAATTCAAACGGATTATTACAATGGATTTGTGATTGAAAAAGGGCCGGACTCTTTTCTTGCAAGAAAAGAGAGTGCTTCCAGGCTGGCGAAAGAAGTAGGAATGGAGCATGAATTGATTGCCAACAATACCGGGCAGGCATACATTTTAAAAGATCAACATCTTCACCCTATTCCAGAAGGAGCAGTGATGGGGATCCCAACGAAACTGGGGCCTTTTTTAACGACAGGATTATTCTCTATCACTGGAAAACTCAGGGCTGCAGCCGACCTTTTACTGCCTAGATCTAAAGCGGGAGCAGATCAGGGGCTGGGAATATTCTTCCGCAGACGTCTCGGAAGTGAAGTCGTAGATCACCTTATTGATCCATTATTATCGGGAATATATGCTGGTAATATTGACCGGCTGAGTCTGCAGGCCACGTTTCCTCAGTTTTTTGAAGTGGAGCAGCGGTACCGCAGCCTTATTCTGGGAATGAGAGCGGCGCGCCCTTCTGTCCGGCCTGGACAGGGACAGAAAAAAGGAGGTTTTCTAACTTTTACAAAGGGCCTGCAGTCTTTTGTAGACGGGATTGAAAATCATTTGGATGAGGATGCGGTTCATAAAAATAAATCCCTGAAAAAAATCAGCAGAGAGCAGGATCAATATCGGCTGGAATTCGCTGATGGGCAAACGCAATGGTTTGATAAGGTGATTATGACGAGTCCCCATCATGTAACCGCTGCTTTATTGGAAGACGACCCGGAGGTGCAGGAACAGCTTTCCTCGATTTCAGCCACCTCTGTGGCCACAGTCGCTATGGCATTTGATGAAAGTCAGATATCCAACGATATGGATGGGACGGGTTTTGTCGTTTCCAAAAAGAGTGGTTATACTATCACAGCCTGCACATGGACCCATCGAAAATGGACCCACGCTGCTCCGGAAGGCAAGGCCCTGCTTCGTTGTTATGTCGGAAAGCCCGGCGGGGAAGACATAGTGGATAAATCGGATGACGTCATTATAAAAGCGGTATTAGAGGATTTGAATCAGATAATGAGGATCGAAGGAAGGCCGGAATATCATCAGATTACACGCTGGCATCACGCGATGCCCCAGTATGAAGTCGAGCACTACAAAAAAATGGAAATGATAAATAACCATTTAAAGAAAGAGTTTCCCGGCGTCTATACAGCCGGTGCGGCATTTGAGGGGATCGGACTTCCGGATTGTGTAGCCCAGGGGGAACAGGTCGTGCAGCAATTGATTAACGAATAATATCGAAAAAAGAACCGGCTCTTCGAACCGGTTCTTTTTAATGGCATTTTACTGGTTTTGCTGGCTTTGTTGAACCTGCTGAAGGTCCTGTTGGGCTTGCTGAAGGTCTTGTTGAGCTTGTTGAAATTGCTGCTGATTCTGCATGGTTCCCTGCTGTTGAGCCTGCTGCAGCTGCTGCTGGGCCTGCTGCAGCTGTTGTTGAGACTGTTGAAGCTTTTGAGGGTCATTTCCCGCATTCTGCATATTCTGCTGGGCCTGCTGGATAGCCTGCTGGGCCTGCTGGAGCTGTTGATTTTGGTTTTGTTGAGTCATGAGAAAACCTCCATTAACATGGTATAGTGTAACGGTAATTATCTTTTCCGATTTGGTATAAATTATGTATATCGGCTTCAGAAACGAAAGCGTGGTATTTGACGGGTATTCCCTTCGTATCACGTTATGATACAATATGTTTTATCCTCAACCATCAAATGAGGAGGAGTGTAAAGACATTGGAAGAACAGAGAGAATTGGACATACTCCGTCATTCCAGACACGATTGGATGAATGTGGTTCAAATAATAAAAGGAAACCTTTCCTTAAATCGTTTGGATAGAGTAGAAGAAATTTTAGACGAAACCATTAGAAAAGCGGAACATGAAAGCAGGCTTATTCATTTAAACATTCCTCGTACTGCCTTATTAATATTAACGTTTAATTGGGAATCGCACTGGCTGTATCTTGATATAGAAGTGACAGACCAGCAGGATTGTTCCTTGTATGAAAACACCTGGTATGAAATTATTTCCACCTTTACTCGGGAATTGGACCGGGCTGTCAAACCCGGGGCGGAAAATTATCTTCTTATTACTATACACCCGGGGGAAGACCCCTATCTGGAATTTGATTTTCAGGGAGAGTTCCGCCCTGCTGAAGGCTTAAAACACTGGTTATCGGTTTATTCTGATTCTGACAGCTGCAGTCTGCAGGATATAGTGTGGAATGAAAAAGAACTGTTGTTTGTGGTTCTTACTAAATGAATGAGGTGAAAAGATGTTTGTAGATAATGTAAATATTTTTGTTAAAGCGGGGGACGGTGGAGACGGAATGGTTGCCTTCCGCCGTGAGCCCTTTGTTCCTGACGGCGGCCCGGCCGGTGGTGATGGGGGAAAAGGAGGAGATGTGGTCCTGGAAGTGGATGAAGGTCTCCGCACCCTGATGGATTTTAGGTACCAGAAACATTTTAAAGCGAAGGCCGGTGAAAATGGGAGACCAAAGAATCAACATGGGAAGAATGCAGAAGATCTGGTGGTTCAAGTACCGCCGGGAACCACGATTATTGATGCAGACACAGAAGAGTTGATTGCTGACTTAACGGTTCACAAAGAACGGATGGTTGTTGCCCGGGGGGGACGGGGAGGAAAAGGAAATACACGGTTTAAATCTCCTTCCAATCCGGCTCCGGAAATAAAGGAGAACGGAGAACCTGCTGCCGAACGGAACTTAAAACTGGAGCTGAAGCTGCTTGCCGATGTAGGGCTGGTTGGCTTTCCAAGTGTGGGTAAATCCACTTTATTGTCGGTTGTTTCTGCAGCACAGCCTAAGATAGGAGATTACCATTTTACAACCATCAACCCAAATCTGGGGGTAGTCGGTGTAGAAGACGGCCGCAGTTTTGTTATGGCAGATCTTCCCGGATTAATTGAAGGAGCCCATGAAGGTGTGGGACTCGGCCAGCAGTTTCTACGGCATATCGAAAGGACGAGAGTTATTGTTCATGTCGTGGATATGTCCGGGTTTGAAGGACGCGACCCTTATGACGATTACAATACAATAAATGAAGAACTGCGGCAGTATAATTTGAGATTATTGGAACGTCCACAGGTGGTTCTCGCGAATAAAATGGATATGCCGGAAGCAGAGGAACAGCTTCATGATTTTAAACAGAACATGCCCGAAGATGTCATGATTTATCCTATTTCTGCTATAAGTAAACAAGGATTAACAGAAATGCTGCGGGACGTAGCAGATTTAGTGGATCAAACTCCTGAATTTCCATTGTACGAAAAAGAAGAGGAGCAGAGGGTGGTGTACCGATATCAAAAGCAGGAAGAACCATTTACAATCAGCCGCGATGACGATGGAGTGTTTGTTATTTCGGGAGAAGAAATAGAAAAGATCTTTAAAATGACCGATCTAACCCGGGAGGACTCAATTAACCGGTTTTCCCGCAAAATGAGGCACATGGGAATTGACGATGCCCTCCGCGAAAGAGGGGCACAGGATGGGGATACGGTACGGCTTATGGATTTTGAATTTGAATTCATGGAATAAATCGGGGAAATCGTTGTAAAAAATTTTTGGCAGCTTTATAATTGTTACGTAGTGCAAAAAGCTGGTTCTTACCATCTGGTGGTGAATGGATGACGGATCAAATCGATAATTTTTATCTTGTCAGGCAGGATATGCTGACCGAAGCGATGCAGAAAACCCTGGAAGCCAAAGCGCTGCTGGAAAGCGGGAAAACCCAGAAAGTGGCAGAAGCTGTACAAACGGTAGACTTAAGCCGAAGCGCTTTTTATAAATATAAAGACGCCATTTTCCCGTTTCATACCGTCATTAAAGAGAAAATCATAACGTTGTCAATTCAGTTGACCGATAAATCTGGTTCATTATCCAATTTATTACAGGAAGTGGCAGGAGCAGAATCCAATGTATTAACAATCAATCAGACCATCCCGTTGCAGGGACGTGCGAATGTCACTCTTACGATCGATACATCGGCCCTGCAGTTGGAAATTGGAGCGTTTGTGCAGCGGCTTCAAGCGATGGATGCTGTCGAGCATGTTGAAATTGTGGGATCGGGTTCTCTCTGAATAAGGAAATGTCGATAAAGGAGTGGAGAGTGGAATGTCAAAGAAAGTTGCCTATCTGGGACCGGAAGGAACGTTTACAGAAGTGGCGGCCAAAGCCGTACTCCCGGACAGCGAACGTCATCCATACACGACGATCCCGGCCTGTATGGAAGCTGCTGCAGAGGGAAGCGTAGATATTGCTGTTGTTCCTTTGGAAAATGCGATTGAAGGCTCTGTGAATATGACACTGGACTACTTAATTCACAAGCATGAACTTCCCATCATTGCAGAAATCACAGTCCCCATTGAACAACATTTACTTGTTCACCCGGAGAATGAAAACGATTGGGATGCTATTACTGATATTTATTCTCACCCGCAGGCTATCGCCCAGTGTCACGAATTTATTCAAAGAGAATTTCCTCAGGCGGAAATACATTATACCAATTCGACCAGTTCTGCTGCCAAAGAACTGGCGGAAAATCCGGAATGCAAGGCTGCTGCCATTGCGAACCTTTTAGCGGCGGAGACCTACGAACTTACTCCGGTCAGGGAAAATATTCATGATTACGATAACAATCATACACGTTTTGTGCTGTTGTCGCATACGGAACGTACTCCGCAAGTGGAGGAAAACCAAAAAAATAAAACAACGATGGTCATTACTCTTCCTTCTGATTTCTCCGGAGCGCTTCACCAAGTGTTATCCGCATTTTCATGGCGGAAATTAAATTTGACAAAAATAGAATCAAGACCGATGAAAACAGGGATTGGAAACTATTTCTTCGTCATTGATGTTGAAAAAGAAATGGATGACGTCCTCCTGCCGGGAGTTATTGCCGAAGTGGAAGCACTCGGCTGTGGTGTCCGCATCCTTGGGAGTTATCCCTGTCTGCTCCCCACAGAAATAGGGAAAATGATAAAAAAACCTGTACCCAAATAGGGTCAGGTTTTTTTAAAAGCTTCCCATCTGAAGTGAGAGGCGTCGATTCTTATGTTAACAGAAATTGTTTTTCAAGCAGGGCACGTTCCACATCTTCGATAACGCGGGAAGAAGGGGCTTCAATCGTATGCAGGTGAGTGCCGTCGGTCAGCTCTGATAATAACGGGGCACTGGTTTCCTGCAGACTTTGAATAAAACGTCTAATATCACTGCGGTTGGAAAGCATAAGGGACGCGGTAATATCTCCATAAAAAGGATGCTCAATCGAGACATCAATAACACGGGCTCCTTGATCCACGATACTATTCAGCTCTTCTTCTGTAACAGCTAAATCGGAAGAGTGGAAACAGGCGATTTGTTTCCGGACCATTTTCTGATCAGGTTCGGGTATCATAATATAACCTTGTGATGTGGCAAGAATGGGGTGGTTTTTTGCCTTTAGCAGAGAGATATCCTGAACGATCACCTGCCGGCTGACCTTCGTCCTGGAAGCAAGCTCCTTTCCTGTTAAGGGTTTGTCCGCTTCCAGGAGCCATTCTAATAAAAGATCTCTTCTTTTCCCGCCTGGAAGCTTTTCTGATTTATTTTCCATGCCAGGTTCCTCCATTATCTGTACTGTCCTTCATTTTACAGCATTACCATTTGAATGAACAGGCACTTGCAGGGAAGAAACAGCACTCCGATTCATGCATATATGGGAATTTGTTTGCATATGCTTGCCATAGACGTTGGAACGGATGAAAGGGGAGGAACTTACTCTCCTGTATCCCGGGTTCGAACATAATATGGAGGAGGAAAAACCATGCATATTCATATCGTGCAAAAAGGGGATACTTTATGGAAGCTCGCGCAGCAATATAATGTTCCATTTGAAGAAGTAAAAAAAGCGAATACCCATCTGGCTGATCCTGATAAAATTATGCCTGGCATGAAAATTAAAATTCCAGCGAAAAGTGTTCAAGTGAAAAAAGAACAGCCAAAGGCCAACCAGCCGAAAGAAATGCCGCAGCAAAAAGAAAAGCCGAAAGAAATGCCGCAGCAAAAAGAAAAAACAATGCCCCAGCAGAAGGAGAAACCAAAAGAACAAAGTGCGGAAAAACCAAAGCAGCCGAATGTGCCGCCGATGTATCATCCAACACCGCTGCCGCCAAATCCACCGGCTCCCAGTCACACCGAAGAGAATAATTATAATATGAACGTTAACTTTTATAAACCAACGGTACAGAAAGAACCGCAAAAGAAACCGCAGATGCAGCCCGCGTCGAAACCGGCCTCGGAAGGACCAAAAAAACCAGAAGATGTGATGCCGTCTCAAACTCCGCCTCCAAAAGAAAAAAAACAGGAAACAGGAGTTTCCGGGTATATGCAGGAAGCGCCATCTATGCCTTATATGATGAACGGACCTTGTCAATATATACCTGTAGTACCGGTTATGCCGCATTGTCCACCCTATGGAGCCCAGCCTTATTCACCCCAGCCGATGATGCCTGCACCGCCTCCATCTCCCTGTGGACCAATGATGCCGGAAATGCCGGGTCCATCCATGAATATGGGATGGGAGCCGCCGCAAAATAATCAAATGCCGCCGGGATTTTCTCCTTCTTATTATGGCATGGAAAATAATGAGAAAGCTGGAGGAAATACAAATAATGAGGCGGAACCTACAAACAACAATTATTTTTCCCCGGCTGTGAAGAGCAGCGGTCCCTATTCACCCTGGATGAATACGTTCCCTCGGAATGAGGAATGAAGCATAGCATTTGGCTCTGTTACCTCTAAATAACAGTGTAAAATAACCTCCTTGAACCAAACTAAAAGGTGAAAGGAGGTTTTTCAATGAAAAAAACAGCATTAACGCTGACTGCTTGTGCTATTATTGCCGGCGGCTTTACTGGCTGCGGTAATGCCGGGGATAACGAAGGAGCTGCTCCAACCAGATATAACACTAACAATAATTATGATCAGACTGGTTACAATGAGGATGCCAACCGCCGCGGTGAAGGTCCAATGACGGATATGATGACGGATGATGACCGCAGACAGGGCGGAGGTACAATGAGAGGACAGCGTCCTGACAACGATGGATACCGGGGTCAGATTGGAGATCGTCCCGGCATGGTCGGGGAACGCGGCATGCTGAATGCCCGTAACGTAAATGATGGGAACACAGCAAATGATGCCGGCATGAACAATGGAAATGGCGCTAACAATGGCGCTAACAATGGCACTAACAATGGCACCAACAATGGAAACGCTCAGCAGGCGCAGGAAATTGAAGACCAGGTAGAAGACATGGAAGGTGTAGACGACAGTCGTGCCATTGTCCGCGGGCAAGACGTTCTCATTGGGATTGACACACCTGAGAACGAAGAAAAGGCCCAGGAATTATCAGATAAAATCAAATCAAAAGTTGAATCGAAGTTAGAAGATAAAAACGTCCACGTCACGTTTGATGAAGAACAATTCGGCAACATTCAGCAGATTGGCGACGATATTGAAAACGGTGCTGGTCTTGATGAAGCAGGCGATACCATCAATGGTATGATTGAAGACATCAGCAATGCTGCTCAGCGTCCGTTTGAAGACAGCTGACATCGGAAAGAAAAAAGCGTTCCACACTGATAAAGCGGTGGGACGCTTTTTCTTTGGATTCCTCTTTCCTTCAATGTTTCCGTTAAATATGCTATATTTTATAATTGGAAAGAAAGAGGAGGAATGAACAATGGCAGGACATTCCAAATGGCATAATATTAAACGTCGGAAAGAAAGTCAGGATGCTAAACGGGCGAAGGTTTTCACAAAATTATCGAAAGAAATTTTCGCCGCTGTAAGAGAAGGGGGAGATGACCCCCATACCAATTTACGGCTTCGTATGGCGGTTACAAAAGCAAAAGCTGAAAATATCCCTTCGGATAATATAGAGCGCACCATAAAAAAGGCTTCAGGGGAAGCAGGAGCTGTGAATTATGACGAAATAACGTATGAAGGCTATGGACCCGGCGGAGCGGCTGTTCTCGTTCAAGCATTAACAGAGAATAAAAATCGAACAGCAGCGGATGTAAGACATGCGTTTTCCAAACATGGAGGGAACCTTGGAGAGAACGGGTGTGTCTCCTTCATGTTTAACCGCAAGGGCCAGCTCATAATAGAACGTACCGAAGATATCGAGGAAGAGGAATTAACATTGGAAGCGATTGAAGCAGGAGCAGAAGATTTTGATTCCGATGAAAGCTGGTTTTATATTCAAACGGAACCGGATGACTTTGAAGAGGTAAAGAAGACGCTTGAAGAGCTCGGTTATTCCTTCGCCAAGGCGGAAATTATTTTATTTCCAGATACCAATACAGCTTTGAATGATGATCATGCAGAAAAAATGATGAAGCTGATCGATGCCCTCGAAGATAACGACGACGTACAAAGCGTGTATCATAACTTTGAAGTGGAAGAAGACCAGTTATCCCGTTTATCTTGCTGAAACGAATAAACAACCTTTTTTATGGAAAAGCTGTCCGTAAAAAAGGGGGAATTTCTTATGAGGGGCAGAACAAGAAGGATGGTGCTTTATGCCGCTTTTTTCCTGGTTTTTCTTTTCCTGGCAGGAGCCGCTTCTCCGGACGATATTCAGAAAAATCCATCGCCGCCGGATATGGAGCCTGGAAGGCCGGCACAATATGAAGTTATATTAGAAAAAGAAAATCCAAATGGCGTGGTGGTAACCGAGAAAAAAATTGAAACGGTATGGGCAGCGGAGGATTTCTGGATCAAATATAAAGATTGGGATATTATCGAGCAGAATCAAAAGCAGATCATTTTGAGGAAACCATACGAAGAATAAGAACAAGGTTTCTATTCTGTGTTAATTTTGCTATGATAAAAAGAAAGCATGTTCGGTTTGCAGGGAGAGGGAGAAGATTTGATTGAATTTCTGAAAGGAACCATTGTTCATACAGAACGGGAGACGCTGACCCTTGAGGTTGGAGATGTCGGCTACCTTATTTATTGCGCGAATCCGTTTGTTTTTGAGAGGGAAGAAAGCGGAGTAACCATTTATACGTATCAATATGTGAAAGAAGACGTTCTTCGACTGTACGGTTTTCCGACCAGAAAGGAAAGAAGCTTGTTTGAGCAGCTTCTGCAGGTTTCGGGTATTGGACCGAAAGGAGCACTTGCCATTCTGGCAGCAGGGGCCCCTCATCAGGTTGTTAGTGCGATTGAAGAAGAAAATGAGAAATTTTTAGTGAAGTTCCCCGGTGTAGGCAAGAAAACAGCCCGGCAAATGATTCTTGATTTAAAAGGAAAGTTTACCGATGTCCTGGAAGGAGCATCGGAAGCAGAGGCAGCAGTACTCCATGCAGCGTTCGAACCTACGGAAAATGAAGCGTTGGAAGAAGCATTGGAAGCACTTAAAGCGCTCGGTTATGGGGAACATGAAATTTCAAAAGTGAAACCGCAATTGAATCAAGAGAAATTGACGGCAGATGAGTACGTGAGGAAAGCTTTGCAGTGGATGTTGTCTTAAAACTAAGGCAGGGGGTGTCTAAAAATGGAAGAGCGCGTGGTGTCACAGGCAGCATATGGAGAAGATGACCATGCCGAAAGTAGTATCAGGCCCCTGGATTTTGATCAATATATCGGCCAGGAAAAAGTGAAAAAGAACCTGGAGGTATTTATCGAAGCAGCTAAAATGCGGGAGGAAAGTTTAGATCATGTGCTTCTGTATGGGCCTCCGGGGCTTGGGAAGACAACGCTTGCGATGATTATCGCCAATGAAATGGGTGTTAATATCCGAACGACATCCGGGCCTGCTATTGAGCGTCCCGGTGACTTAGCCGCCGTTTTAACCGCTCTGGAGCCGGGGGACGTATTGTTTATTGATGAAATCCACCGCCTCCCAAGATCTGTAGAAGAAGTACTTTATCCAGCGATGGAAGATTTCTGCATTGATATTATTATTGGCAAAGAATCTACTGCCAGATCCGTCCGGCTTGATCTTCCTCCATTCACCCTCATCGGAGCCACTACCAGAGCGGGGATGCTCTCTTCCCCATTACGGGATCGATTTGGAGTACATTCCAGACTGGAATACTATAAGGAAGAAGAACTTTCTAAAATAGTAGCCCGGAGCGGGGAGTTAATGGGAGTGGTTATGGAGGAAAAGGCGGCTATGGAAATGGCGAGACGATCTCGTGGCACACCTAGAGTGGCCAACCGGCTTCTCCGCAGGGTGAGGGATTTTGCCCAGGTAGAGGGAAGCGGTGAAATCTCCATCGAATTGGCTGATTCCGCTCTTGAAAATCTTCAAGTGGACCGTCTCGGCCTTGATGAAATTGACCATAAACTACTGCGAAGTATTATCGAAAAATTCCGCGGAGGCCCCGTAGGAGTGGAAGCGGTGGCTGCGACCATCGGAGAAGAAGCGAACACGCTGGAGGACGTATACGAGCCCTATTTAATGCAGATTGGATTTTTAGTTCGGACGCCGCGGGGACGCCGCGTAACGCCGCTTGTATATGAGCATTTACATATGGAGGTGCCGGATAATGAGTGATATTCCAAAACTGTTAATTGGTCTTGGTATCGCTCTCGTTTTATTTGGGTTGATCTGGCAGGTTGGCGGCCGCTTTATTTCGCTCGGAAAGCTTCCAGGAGATATTATTATAAAGAAAGAAAACACGACATTTTATTTTCCGATCGTTACCTCGATAGTCATTAGTGTTGTGCTTTCTATTTTATTTTATATTTTCGGTCGTTTTCGTTAAAATGAGGATCGAAATTTTATAGGAGTAATGATTCCACTGATGATTAAAGTGAGGTTGAAAAGAAATATGAATGTCGACGATTTTAATTTTTCGCTTCCAGATGAACTGATTGCCCAGACTCCTCTGAAGCAGAGAGATGCTTCCCGTTTAATGGTTCTGGACCCGGAAGTTGAGAAGATTCACCATGAGTCTTTCCGTTCGATTCTGGACTACCTCGAGAGTGGGGACTGTCTGGTGCTTAATGACACCCGTGTGCTCCCGGCCAGACTGTATGGGGAAAAAGAAACGGGCGGACAAGTGGAAGTTCTGCTTTTAAAGCAGGAAGAAACCGATACCTGGGAAACCCTTATCAAGCCGGCTAAAAGAGTGACACTGGGGACGGTAATATACTTTGGCGGGAATAAACTGCAGGCGGAATGCACGGAACTCTTGGAACACGGCGGCCGCATGCTCCGTTTTACCTACAAGGGTGTGTTTTTAGAAATTTTGGAAGAACTGGGAGAAATGCCGCTGCCTCCTTATATTAAAGAAAAGCTTTCCGACCAGGAACGGTACCAGACGGTTTATGCCAAGCAAGAAGGCTCCGCGGCGGCCCCGACCGCAGGGCTGCATTTCACGGAAGAGCTTTTATCCGAAGCGAAAACCAAAGGGGTGCATGTGACGACGATTACTCTCCATGTAGGTTTAGGAACATTTCGGCCCGTCCATGTGGAAAACGTGGAAGATCATCATATGCATGCTGAATTTTATCAAATAAGCGAAGGAACAGCGTTGCTGCTGAATGAAACAAGAGAGAAGGGGAACAAAATTGTAGCAGTGGGCACCACTTCTGCCCGTACATTGGAAACGGCAGCAGGCAGGGATAATTATTTTAGCAAAGAATCCGGCTGGACCGATATTTTTATATATCCAGGATATCCCTTTCGCGGGATAGATGCGTTGCTTACGAATTTCCATCTCCCCAAATCGACTCTTGTTATGCTGGTAAGTGCGATGGCCGGAAGAGAATTTTTATTATCCGCGTATGAAGAAGCGGTACATCAGCGTTATCGTTTTTTCAGTTTTGGAGATGCGATGTTGATTATGAAGGGAAGTCACCGCAAATGGCAGCAATAACGTATGAACTAAAAAAAACCTGTAAACAAAGTGGAGCAAGACTTGGTACGATTCACACCCCTCACGGATCCATTGACACCCCGATTTTTATGCCGGTTGGGACCCTGGCGACTGTAAAAACGTTAAGCCCTGAAGAATTGGAAAATATGAACGCTCAGATTATTTTAAGCAATACGTATCATTTATGGTTGAGGCCGGGGGAAGACATTGTGAAAGAAGCGGGCGGCCTGCATTCTTTTATGAACTGGAACAAACCGATTCTGACGGATTCCGGCGGGTATCAAGTGTTCAGTTTGAGTGACTTCCGGAATATTAAAGAGGAAGGAGTGCATTTCCGCAATCATATCAGCGGGGAAAAACTGTTCCTTTCCCCGGAAAAAGCGGTGGGAATTCAGAATGCACTTGGTCCGGACATCATGATGGCATTGGATGAGTGTCCGCCTTATCCCGCAGAAGAATCCTATATGAAAGCTTCTGTAGAAAGAACCTCGAGGTGGGCCGAAAGGTGTTTGAAAGCTCATCAGAACTTGGAAAATCAGGGTTTGTTTGGGATAGTACAGGGCGGGGAATATGAACATTTGCGTAAACATTCCGCAAATGATTTGATTTCCCTTGATTTTCCGGGTTATGCTATAGGCGGTCTGTCTGTAGGAGAACCGAAAGATGTGATGAACAGGGTGCTGGAATTTACAACTCCTTTGCTGCCGACGCATAAGCCAAGGTATCTAATGGGGGTCGGCTCTGCGGACTCTCTTATTGATGGAGCGATCCGGGGAGTGGATATGTTTGACTGCGTGCTGCCGACTCGTATCGCGAGAAATGGTGCATGTATGACCAGCCGCGGCCGGCTTGTCGTTCGAAATGCTTCGTATGCCCGTGATTTCGGCCCTATTGATAATGAGTGTGACTGCCACGTGTGCCGGAACTACTCACGCGCTTACATTAGACATTTGGTAAAATCAAATGAAACATTCGGTTTTCGACTGACTTCTTACCATAATCTTTATTTCCTGTTAAAATTAATGCAGCAGGTAAGAGAGGCTATCTTGGAAGACAGGCTGCTGGATTTCAGGGAAGCGTTTTTTGAACAATACGGTTTTAACCGGCCGGATGCGAAAAACTTTTAGCTTTTCGTATAGTTTCTGTGTTAGCCTGTTTGTAAGGGAAAGTTAGGAAAGGGGGGGAAATATGGAAGCGATTATAATGCTGGTTTTGATGTTTGCGATTTTCTATTTTCTGTTAATTAGACCGCAGCAGAAACGTCAGAAGCAGGTAAAAGAAATGCATTCCAACCTGCAAAAGGGAGATAGAATCGTCACAATCGGCGGTATACACGGTACGATAGACGCCCTGGATGAAGATAAAATCATTGTAGCGGTGGAAAATGATCACAAGTTAACCTTTGATCGTAACTCTGTACGCGACGTTGTGAATGAAGACTAACAGGTCTTACATAAGCGTTTTTAACCGCCACCCGGAATAAGAAATTCTGGGACAAAACCATCACAAGACAAAATGTTTCCGAACGATTCATAGAAGAATCGTTCGGAATTTTTTGTGCATCGGACGGACGCCTGTGACCCTCTACTGGTTTCGAGCTTGGTGTAAAGGCAGATTCCGTGTTTGCTGCAAGTCGGATGCCTCTCTTTCACTTGAACGGAGGACATTTATACCGCTAAATCTATCATTTTTGACATTTTGGAGGCGGGTTCGGACATTTATTCCGTTATTTCCCCTTTTCAGCGGTAAAAAAGTACTCCAGGGCCCGAATAGAGGAACGTACGTCCGAAAAATTGCTTCAGGCCGCTCATTCTGCCATATAACGGAACAGATGTCCGGGCTATTCAGGATCCTGTGAAAGCACGAATCTTACGTTAATGAGAGGAAGTATTGACTCCGATTATTCCTCCGAGAGCTGAACAGGCTGCAAATACGGCGAAGTATACCGCCTGCATCCCTGTAATGCTGCTGTCATAACCAAGGTATTCAAACAGGGAAAAAACGAGCAGAACTCCAGCTGCAGTGATCAGCCCGGTAACCAGACCTTTTTCCTTCGAACGTATCCCTGCTGCCAGACCTCCAATTCCAAAACTAACCATAGTAATCAACAGGAGAAGCCATTGCAGAGAATCCTCCGAGACTGCCGTGAATCGCAATAACGTGGAGACAATAAGAGTACAGCCCAGCATAATGCCAATAATAACGATCATTCCGATGCCTGCTCCATACAACTGTCCAGTCCGCTCCATATCTATTCTCCTCTCTTTTAGTTCATTTCCTTTATTTAAGTTATATGGACAACGAATAAAAATAGAAGAAAAATTTATAAAAATCTTTAGCGACTGCCGCGCCTGCGAAAGGAGCCTCTGTTTCTTTCATTTTCATGTTCAACTTGGCGGAGCTTTCACATAAACTTGTACAAACCGTGAAAAAGGTGGTCGCTCTTGTGGAAGACGTAATACTTGCGCTAACTATTTTTATTATCAGTTACGGTCTGCTTATTGCAGAAAAGGGAGACAGGGTACTGGTTGCTTGTTTGGGCGGCTTTTTCATGGTGGCGGCCGGGGTGCTTAACCTGGAGCTGGTTTTTTTTCGATATATGGACTGGCACACAATAATTTTACTTTTATCCATGATGATCATTGTCTCGATCAGCAGTCAAAGCGGCATGTTTGAATATGCTGCTGTTAAAACAGCTCAAATGGTAAGAGGCAAGCCGGTGCCGCTTCTGTTTTTGCTGTCTATTTTAACCGCCGTAGGATCTGCTTTTTTGAACAATGTAACGACGGTGCTGTTAATTACCCCTATGGTGTTTACGCTAACGAGAATGCTGCAGCTTCCACCGCTGCCTTTTTTAATGGCTGTCATTGTCACATCCAACATTGGCGGGACGGCAACGTTAATTGGGGATCCGCCGAATTTAATGATCGGCCAGGCGGCTTCTGATATAACGTTTAATGATTTCTTGATCCATCTTGGCCCTCCGGCTGCTTTTATCTTTATCCTTATTATCACCGGACTAGCCTTTTATTATAGACACGAGTGGAAAGCAGACAATAGGACAGATGTAAAGAAGCAGTTGTTTTCGATTAATGCAGCAGACTTTATTACGAATAAGACGTTATTACAAAAATCAGGAACCGTTCTCCTTCTTACCATCACTGCCTTTATGCTGCAGCCTTTATTAAAAATGGAACTGACAGCCATTGCTATGGCCGGTGCTCTGCTATTATTATTCTTAACCCAAAACCAGGCCGATCCGGAAAAAGTATTTCAACGAATAGAATGGACGACTGTCTTCTTTTTCGCCGGTCTATTTATGCTGGTTGGCGGGCTGGAAGAAACAGGACTGCTGGAAGAACTGGCAAGAGGGTTAATGTTTATGACAGAAGGGCAGATCACCAAAACCTCTTTGGCTATGCTTTGGATTTCCGGAATCGTATCCGGATTTGTTGATAATATTCCATTTGTAGCTGCCATGATACCGGTCATTTTAGAACTGGAAGGGTATGGGATTGGAGATTTGAGACCCATTTGGTGGGCGCTCGCACTGGGAGCCTGCCTCGGCGGGAACGCCACTCTCATTGGAGCGACGGCCAACGTTATTGTCGCGGGCCTCGCTGGAAAAGAAGGACATGGTTTCAGCTATCTAGAATTTATTAAAATCGGGTTTCCTGTCGCCTTGATATCGCTGATTGTCTCTACTGTCTATATTTATTTCCGCTATCTTATGTTTTATTGATATACATGGAAAAAGGAGGAGCGGGCTATACTATCAAAGAGGCAGGCAGAGAAGAAGGTGAATATCTTGGAGGAGTTATGGACCATTATATATCGAACCATTATCGTTTATTTTTTTCTCCTGGTTGTATTGCGGATGATGGGTAAAAGAGAAATCGGCCAGCTTTCCGTCCTGGATTTCGTTATATCCATAATGATTGCGGAACTGGCGGTGGTGTCCATTGAAGATATTCATGTCTCCTACACCAAAGCATTTACCCCGATCATTGTACTTTCTTTATTACAAATCGTCCTGGCGGTGTGGTCGCTGAAAAGTGACCGGATGCGTCACATATTGGACGGAAAGCCCACATTTTTAATCAAGGACGGAAAAATTGATGAAAAAGCGATGAAACAGCAGCGCTATAATTTTGATGATTTACTGATGCAGATCCGCCAGAAAGATATCAAGGATGTGTCCGATGTGGAATTTGCTATATTAGAACCTTCTGGAGAGCTTTCTGTATTTGAAAAAAAAGAGGAAGCGGAAGAAGTTCCTTATCCGCTTCCTTTTATCATTGACGGCCATATCCAATGGGACAAATTAAAAATGGCCGGGAAAGATGAACTCTGGCTCCGAAGAGAACTGCATAAAACGGGGATTGACCATGTAAGAATGGTCTCCTATTGTGCTCTGCGGGAGGATGGAGTCCTGTATATCGACGAAAAAAGTGATTAAACATCTGGTATGATTTTTTTCCAATAACTCCATTTTAGAATGCCCGTCCCCCATAATAAAAGAACAAAGGCGGTACCGGACAGGCCGGCTGCTCCAATGACCTGAACAAATAGTGGGTGATGATTCATCCATTGCTGGATGACGGCGTCCGCACCGTAAACAGATAATGCTGCCGCAGCGAGAATCCAAGCCGTCACTTTTCCTTCTAATATAAAACCGGCCGCTTTCGTTACCACATGGAGATGAAGCAGGGTTACCAGCACCATGTTCACTGCTATGGCGAGAGCAGCTCCTTTTATTCCGAGTTCCGGCTGAGAAGCTAAAAAGAAGAGCAAAGCTATTTTTATGATTGCCCCTGTCAGGGTATTCATCATAGCGGAACGGGCGAGGTTTAACCCTTGCAGAATAGCTTGAAGCGGTCCCTGCAAATACATAAACAGACTAAAAGGTGCTAAAATCTGCAGAAGATAAGCGCTCTTGGGAGAATTGTAGATAACGGTCATGACGGCTTCAGCAAATACGAATAAGAACAGCGCGGAAAACCCGCCGGCGATCATGGACGTGCGCAGCGTCTGCCGAAGTCTTTTTTGAATAATGTCAAAACGGTTTGCTGCTGCTGCCTCACTGACAGCCGGAACAAGGGTGACAGAAAGCGAATACGTAATAAAAGAAGGAAGAAACAGTAATGGTATAACAAATCCGCTCAATTCCCCATACTGCGAAGTGGCTGCCACGGTACTGATCCCGGCAATGGCAAGGCTGTGAGTGATTACGATTGGTTCTAAAAACAGGGTGATTGATCCGATCATCCGGCCTCCTGTCGCAGGCAGGGCAATGGCCATTAGTTCATGAAGGGTGGATCTTCCATCCTGCAGCGCTTTGAAAAAATTTTTTCTGATCCGTAAAGGCTTGTTATATTTAAACCTCCACAGCATATAGCCCAGAGAGGCCCCCTCCCCGGCGACAACAGAAAGCATGGCACCAGCAGCTGCAAATTCCAGTCCGTAAGGAAGTAAGGCATTCGTACAAACCGCCACCAGGGAAATGCGTACGACTTGTTCAATTACCTGCGAGACAGCGGTTGGTTTCATATTCTGCCTGCCTTGGAAATATCCCCTCAGCACCGCTGAAACAGCTACAATTGGAATAACGGGAGTAATGGCCAACAGCGAATAAACTGCCCGTTCGTCTGTGACTAAATAGGCGGCAAATATGGGGGCGCTCACGAGTAAAAGAATGGTAAAAAAAATACTTAACAATCCTGTGACAGTTAGGGAAACGGCGAGAATCCGTTTCATTTTGTGTACATTATCTGACATTTGGGCTTCTGCGACTAACTTCGAAATCGCCACAGGCAGCCCTAATTGTGTTAAAGTAATAATCAACAGGAGTGTAGGAAATGCCATATTGTACAGCCCAACACCTTCTGCTCCTAGTATGTTGGCTGTAATTATACGATTGATGAAGCCGAGAATACGGGTGGTTAACCCGGCTGCGATAAGAATGAGGGTTCCTTTGATAAATGTTTGTGATTGCATAAGGGTCCCGCCTTATTTGTTTGATGAGAAAGTATAATTTTTGGGCGTTTTCGAAATCCAGCTCCAGCGGCTTTTCTTAATTCTTATGGAACAGTTGAAACTATTTCCATGTATATGCAAGGAAGAAGGACGAGCATGACTACTTTATCGAAACAGGAGGGATGATTAACATGAATATCTCACCTTTTGAGATGTGGAGAGAGGATGTAGAACCGGTTCTGCAGAGCAAGGCAGAGGAGTTTCAAATGTTTGGCTACACCAGTGCCGATCAGGAAAGAGTATGGAACTGTACGATGGAAAAGTTAAAAAAAAGAGAAGAATCCCACCGTATCCATGTATTGGTAAACAGCATCCTGACTCTTTCCTTAAGTGATTTTATGAACCAAATTACCGTAGCCTCTTATAAAGAAAGCGCTAAATATTATTCAACAGAAGCTAATTTAGATGACCTTCTGGGAGAAATTGAGACCCATACTTCAACAAAGCGTCATTTGACATGAATTTAAGTGCATCAGTATAATTAACCTGTTGCTGGAAACTGCTTTGTAATGTACATATGAAAATGGGACAGGCTGTCTTTGTATGATGGTCTTGTCCCTGTTTGCTTGCACGGTCGGAAGGCATAAAGGGAGAGAGAAAATCAGAGCAAGTGCACTGCGGCTTGCCCTTCGCCTGGAAAGGCTCTGCAATCGCTGGGTTTTCAAATACGGAAACGGCCGGCGGAAGGAGGAAGGAACGTCAATGGTAAAGAAATGGAGAATTGTTACTTTTTTTGTGATCGTACTGGCATTGGCCGGAGTGATTTCGCAGACGGTCATGAATACCGCGAAGGGGATCAATCTTGGTCTCGATTTGCAGGGCGGTTTTGAAATATTATATGAAGTATCTCCGGCCGAAGAGGGAGAAGAGTTAACCGATGAGACGATGCAGGCTACGGTAAGTGCCTTAAACCAGAGAGTCAACGTCCTCGGGGTCTCAGAGCCGAACATATCGATTGAAGGGGAGAACCGGATCCGTGTCCAGCTCGCCGGAGTGGAAGATCAACAAACGGCAAGGGACCTTTTGGCAACCGAAGCCGATTTAAGTTTCCGCGATGTCGATGATAAGGAACGCCTTTCCGGGGATGCCCTTGAGGAAAACGGCGCGAGTGTTGGATTCACACGAGCCAATGAACCAATCGTTACGTTGTCACTGAAAGACCCCAATGAATTTGGGGAAGTGACGGAAAATATTATTAGTGAATATAATCAGCCGAACAACCGGTTAGTTATTTGGCTTGATTATGAAGAAGGGGATTCCTTTTCCGAGGAAGTGCAAAAAGAGGATCCGAAATACTTATCCGCTCCTATGGTAAATCAGCCCCTTTATGAACGGGACATCCAGATTGAGGGTGACTTTGAAATACAGGAAGCTGAATTTCTCGCAGAAGTTCTGAATTCCGGATCACTGCCTGTAGAAATGGAAGAAATCTATTCCAATGCGGTTGGTGCTTCTTTGGGAGAAGAAGCCATGGATAATACGATATTTGCCGGGTTTATCGGTATTGCTATGATATTAGCTTATATGATGGTTTATTACCGCTTTATGGGTGTTATCGCTGCTGTCACGCTGAGCGCTTATATCTATATTGTTCTGTTAATCTTTAACTGGATGGAGGGAGTTCTCACCCTGCCGGGAATTGCGGCCTTGATTCTTGGGGTCGGGATGGCGGTCGATGCCAATATCATAACGTATGAACGGGTGAAAGAAGAAATACGATCGGGAAAAACGATATTATCTGCATTTAAAGCGGGAAGCAGACGGTCCCTGTCCACCATCCTGGATGCCAATATCACCACTATTCTGGCAGCAGGGGTCCTCTTTTATTACGGGACCAGCTCTGTCCAGGGTTTTGCTGTAATGCTGATAGTCAGTATACTAACAAGCTTTTTAACCGCGGTTTACGGATCCCGTCTTCTGCTTGGCCTGTGGGTAAGCAGTAGAATATTTAATAAGAAACCACGTGTGTTTGGAGTAAAGGAGAAGGAAATCCATGAATCTTAATCATTCAAAGCGCTTCATTCCGTTCGTTAAACACAGAAATAAGTTTTTCATTTTCTCGGCCGTGTTTACTTTAGTTGGTATCATTCTGCTTTTCACAGTAGGGTTAAATCTTGGTATTGATTTTCAAAGTGGTTCGAAAGTAGAGGTCCTGGCGGAGGACACACTTACAGAAGACCAGGTCGCAGAAGATTTTTCCCAGGCAGGAAGTGGATATGAACCGGATGAAATAACCCTGGCTGGAGACAATAATGAAATGGCCTATGCAAGTTTTGTGGGAACTCTTTCCCAGGAAGAGATTGCTGAAATCCAAACGTATTTCAATGAAAATTACGGCCAGGAGCCAAGTGTGAGTACTGTATCTCCGCAGGTCGGGCAGGAGCTGGCCCAAAATGCTCTCATTTCGGTGCTGATTGCTTCTGTTGGTATCATACTGTATGTAACCATTCGATTCGAATTTTGGTATGGAGCAGCTTCGATTGTCGCCTTATTACATGATGCGTTTTTTATTATCGTTGTATTTTCCATCGTGCAATTTGAAGTAAATGTTCCATTTATTGCAGCGGTATTAACGATTGTCGGTTATTCGATTAATGATACGATCGTGACGTTTGACCGGATCCGGGAAAATATGAGTTACGAGGAAGAAATTACGTCGTTTGACGATCTGGCCCGGGTGGTGGACCTTAGTCTGAATCAGACACTGGTTCGTTCCATTAATACAGTCTTAACCGTTGTTTTTGCAGCGGCGGCTATCTTTTTCCTCGGAGGCGAAGCCATTCGCTCCTTTTCCTTTGCCTTGTTAATTGGACTGGTAGCCGGTACGTACTCTTCCTTGTTCCTGGCTTCGCAATTGTGGCTCTCCTGGAAATGGAAAAGTATTCAGCGCGGATGGAATAAACCAAAAGAAGAGGATCCGGAAGATCTGGAGCCCGAAGTATAGGTCATGGTATATACTGCCACGGGGACAGAGACGGTGGTTGAGTGGGTTTCTCGACCACCGTTTTTCTTATTGGTATAATGCAGCTGTAGTGGCGGAATTGCTTGGAATTGGTGGTGGCTTTTTGTGAAAGAAGAAGATCAGCGTTATAAAATGGTACGGTTCGGAGCTATGGTGGGCATTGTAGGGAATATTTTTCTTGCCTTGTTTAAAGGAGCAGCCGGGCTGCTTGCAGACAGCCGGGCTCTTGTAGCCGACGCTGTTCATTCAGCTTCTGATGTGGTTGGTTCGATAGCTGTCTTAATAGGGGTAAGGGCAGCAAACCTTCCTCCCGACCGGGACCATCCTTATGGGCACGGAAAAGCAGAGACAGTAACCGCTATCATTGTGGCGGTCCTGTTATTTATCGTTGGTTTTGAAATTGGATTGAACGCTCTGCAGGATTTGGGAAATCCAATTACTGTACCTAAAACGGCGGCATTATACGCTATCTTCTTTTCCCTTTTGGTCAAAGAAGGAATGTTTCGATATAAACATTTTCTGGGTAATAAATACAATAGTGATGCTTTGATCACGGATGCCTGGCATCACCGCTCGGACGTTTTTTCTTCGGCCGCGGCCCTTATCGGTGTGGCAGCTTCCGTAGCAGGTGCTCACTGGGAGATTGCATGGCTGCTTTACGGGGATTTGGCAGCCGGTTTATTTGTCTCTATTCTAATTATGAAAATGGCGTGGACGTTGGGGAAATCCTCTATTCACAATGCGCTTGACCATGTCCTGCATGCTGAAGACACAACCAGCATGCGGGACGAAGTAAAAAAGATAGAGGGTGTGCTTCAGATTGACGAATTTTTAGCAAGAGAGCACGGGCACTATGTGATCATAGACATTAAAATTGCGGTGGACCCATATATAACGGTGAGCGAGGGCCATCAAATCGGAAAAAATGTTAAGGACCTGCTGTTGGAAGAGTCAAAAGTAAAAGATGTATTTGTCCACATTAATCCGTATGAAAAAGAGAATGAAAAAGGAGGAACTTTATGAAAGGACAAACGGCCTTAATATGCGGGTTGATTGCTGCTCTTATTATTGCGGTTTTTGCCGTTATTAATGTAGATGGGGTGGAAGTAAATTACTTATTTGGTACAGCGGAGTGGCCTCTTATATTAGTTATTCTCGGTTCTGTAGTAATGGGCGCTGTGATCACAGGATCTTTAGGAATCATTAAGGTATATCGGCTGCAGCAGGAGCTGAAGCATCTGAAAAAATCCGCAGCTGCAGAAAACAGTGCAGAAAAGCAAACAACTTCGCGGTCCTCTACAGAGAAAAAGAGCGGGGAGCGCCGGCAAACCGGTTCTCATTCAACGAAATAACAGTATTTCATTAAGGAACAACAATTGTAACCCCTGATTCGCTTTAGTATAATGAGTGAGTCAGGGGTGTTTGTTATATGTTAAGACCTAATACACGCTGGAAGTACGATGATACTCCAGTCACTGGAAGAGAAGAAATGAAAAAGGAATTGAACCTGTCCCCCCTTACCGCCGAACTGATGTGGAAGAGAGGGTTTAGAACAGCGGAGGAAGCTGAAACGTTTTTAAATACAAATTCCGGGATTCTTCATGATCCGTATGAAATGGACGGAATGACCAAAGCTGTTCATAGAATACAAGAAGCCGTTGGAAATAAAGAAAAGATACTGATATTTGGGGATTATGATGCCGATGGGGTAGCAAGCACGATGATCATGATTCATCTTATGAAAGAATTACAGGCTGATTTTGGATGGTACATACCAAACCGCTTCACGGAAGGATACGGGCCGAACATTCCCGCGCTGGAGCGGGCGAAAGAAGAAGGAGCCTCCCTTGTTGTAACAGTCGATACCGGGATTGCCGCTGTACCGGAGGTGAAAGCGGCAAACGAGATGGGTATGGATATTATCATAACGGATCATCATGAACCGCCGCCTGAACTGCCGGAAGCACACAGCATTATTAATCCTAAAAAACCCGGCTGTCCGTACCCGTTTAAAGAATTGGCAGGAGCAGGCGTTGCGTTTAAAACGGCGCAGGCCCTTCTCGGTTATTTTCCCGAGCATTTGCTTGATATTCTTACGATTGGAACGATTAGTGATTTAGTTCCGCTGCTTGATGAGAACCGAACGCTGGCAGCCCGGGGCCTGGAAGCTCTGGCTGTATCCAGGAAGCCCGGCATTCAAGCGCTCAAACGTATTTGCGGAATAGAAGACAGCGCGATGGAAGAGGATCATGTGGGATTTGCGCTCGGTCCTCGTATCAATGCGGCGGGCCGGATGGAATCGGCGGATCCGGCGGTGCATCTGCTTGCGGCGTCGGATGAGGAGGAAGCACAGGAATGGGCTGAAATTATCGATGGATTAAATAAAGAACGTCAGAAGGTCGTAAATCAAATGACAAAAGAGGCCGTAGAAGAAGTAGAAAAGGAATATCCGCCCGGGGAAAACAAAGTGCTCCTTGTCGGAAGAAAAGGATGGAGCCCCGGTGTTATCGGTATTGTGGCATCAAGGTTAACAGACCGGTTTTACAGGCCTGCCATTGTATTGGGCATTGACGAAGAAACGGGAGAAGCCAAAGGTTCGGCAAGAAGTATTGAAGGTTTTGATATGTTTCAGGAACTTTCCAAAAACAAAGACCTTCTTCCTCATTTCGGTGGACATACCATGGCAGCAGGTCTGACCATGGCGGAAAAAGATATCAGTGAATTAAGAAACCGTCTTGAAAATCAAGCGGCCGACGTATTGAGCGAAGAAGATTTTATACCAACGACAACCATCGATGTACAAGCTCCCCTGGAAGAAATCACTGTGTCTGCCCTGGAAGAATTAAGAAAAATGGCTCCCTTCGGCGTTGGCAATCCTAAGCCAATATTTATGGTGAAAAATGTAGCGCTTGCCTCCAAACGGAAAATTGGCAGTGAAAAGAACCATTTAAAAATTGAGATGGAGGAGAACGGGACTAGACTCGACGGGGTAGGTTTTCATCTTGGGGGCCTTGAGGAAAATATTACCGAGCATGCCAGAGTGAGTGTAGTTGGAGAATTATCCATCAATGAATGGAACGGGTTTCGAAAACCACAGTTATTTTTGAAAGACATGGCCGTTTCCTCCTGGCAGCTATTTGATAAGAGACAGCAAAAGGGAATGGATCGTATTATCCATCATCTTGAAGATGACGATACCATCGTCGTTACTTTTCAGGAAGAGAGCTATAAAAAACTAGGTTCGTTGTTTGAAAGAAAACACGTTCTTTTAGCCGCAGATGCAGGGGAAGTCACCTATCACGCTGCGAATCTTATTCTGGCTGATATGCCATCCTCCATCGAGGAGTTAACCGGACTTTTATCCGCCATAGAAGGGGTAGAAAGAGTATATGCGTTCTTTGAAGATCATGACACCCTTTACTTTCAGTCGACACCAGCACGAGAGGAGTTCAAATGGTATTACGCCTTTTTGAAAAAAAGAAAAACATTTAACGTTCATAAAGATGGGGAAGAATTAGCACGGAAAAAAGGATGGAAGTTCTCTACGGTTTCCTTGATGACAGAAGTGTTTTTTGAACTTGATTTTGTTACAATGGAAAACGGTATAATTACTGTAAACGATGCTCCTGTAAAAAAGGACCTGACCAACTCGTTTACGTATCAAAAACATGTCAGTAAAAAGCAGACGGAACAGGAATTATTATATTCTACATACAGTCGGCTTAAAGAGATACTGGATCCATTTATATCAGCGGAGGCCGGTGATAATAAAGAAATGAAGGAGAAGGTAGGCCATGGATTTTAAAGATTATATTACAATTATTGAAGATTATCCCAAGGAAGGTATTCGTTTCAAGGATATTACAACCTTAATGCAAAATGGACCGGTCTATAAAAGCGCGATAGATGAAATGACAGCTTTTGCTTCCAGCCGGGACATTGACGTTGTTGTCGGACCGGAAGCAAGAGGGTTTGTCGTAGGCTGTCCTATTGCTTATTCTCTTGAAAAGGCTTTTGTACCGGTGAGAAAAAAAGGAAAGCTTCCGCGTGAAACAGTAGATGCTGATTATGGCCTCGAATATGGAGAGGCAAGTCTTTCTATCCACAAAGATGCGATTCTTCCCGGCCAGAATGTACTAATTACGGATGACCTGCTTGCGACCGGCGGCACGGTCAATGCAACGGTGAAACTGGTTGAAGAACTGGGCGGCCGGGTGGCCGGTATGGCTTTCATGATTGAACTGCTGTATTTAAACGGCAGAGAAAGCCTGAGTGAGTACGATATCTACTCCCTCGTTACATTTGAATAGAAGGGTTAAAGGTGCTCTATTTTTGGAGCACTTTTTACTATCTGTTATCAAGCCAGACGGGGAAAACATTCGGTTTGTTTCGACATATTTCTTTATCCTTTACAGAATTATAAAATTTAAAGATAATATAAAGTAATAATGATTTTAGAAAGGCTTGCAGGGTGATTTCATGACCATCGATGAAGTGTTGGAAAAATCCAGAGAATTTTTATCGGAGGATGACGTTTCCTTTTTGGAACGTGCTTATAAATACGCAGAAGAGGCCCATAAAGATCAGTATCGAAAATCTGGAGAACCTTATATACTGCACCCCATCCAGGTTGTCGGCATTCTGGTGGAACTGCAGATGGACCCGGATACGTTAGCTGGAGCTTTTCTACACGACGTCGTGGAAGATACGGAAGTAACAGTGGAAGATATCGAAGAGGCCTTTAATGATGAGGTGGCGATGCTTGTGGACGGCGTCACCAAATTGAAAAAAATTAAATATAAATCAAAGGAAGAACAGCAGGCGGAAAACCATCGTAAAATGGTAGTAGCTATGGCGAAGGATATCCGCGTGATTTTAATTAAATTGGCGGACCGCCTTCATAATATGCGTACGTTAAAGCATCTTCCCCCGGACAAGCAGCGCAGAATTTCCAATGAAACCCTTGAAATCTTCGCTCCGCTCGCTCACAGGCTGGGGATATCTACCATCAAATGGGAACTGGAAGATACTGCCCTGCGTTATTTAGACCCGCAGCAGTATTACCGTATTGTGAATTTAATGAAACAAAAGCGGGCCGAGCGGGAACAGTACATTGATGAAGTCATTAGTGAAATAAAGGACAACATGAAGGATATAAACATCGAAGCTGATGAATTATACGGACGGCCCAAGCACATTTACAGCATTTACCGAAAAATGGTGAAGCAGAAGAAACAATTTAATGAAATTTATGATCTGCTGGCAGTCCGCATCATCGTAAAAAGCATTAAGGATTGTTATGCGGTCCTTGGTATCATTCATACGTGCTGGAAGCCGATGCCTGGGCGATTCAAAGACTATATTGCCATGCCTAAGGCTAATATGTACCAGTCGCTTCATACAACGGTGATAGGCCCTAAGGGAGAGCCGCTGGAAGTGCAGATTCGATCCGAGGATATGCACCGGATTGCAGAGTTTGGAGTTGCTGCCCATTGGGCATATAAAGAAGGCAAATCTGCGGCAGGTAAATCACTGGAAGATAAATTGACGTGGTTCCGCGAGATTATAGAATGGCAGAACGAAACCGCAGACGCACAGGATTTCATGGAATCTCTGAAAATGGATCTATTTTCTGATATGGTATTCGTCTTCACCCCTAAAGGCGATGTCATTGAACTCCCCCGGGGCTCGGTTCCTATCGACTTTGCCTATCGTATTCATACGGAAATCGGGAACCGGACCATCGGCGCAAAAGTAAACGGTAAGATGGTGCCTCTTGATTACCAGCTTAATACAGGCGATATTGTGGAAATGCTGACGTCAAAGCATTCGTACGGTCCCAGTAAGGACTGGCTGAAATTAACCCAGAGTTCTCATGCCAAAAATAAAATAAAACAGTTCTATAAAAAAGAACGCCGTGAAGAAAACGTCTTAAAGGGGAAGGAAATGGTGGAAAAAGAATTAAAAAGCCAAGGCTTTGACCCTAAAGACGTTTTAACCGATGAGAATAAAAAGGAAACTGCTGATAAGTTCAGCTTCAGCGGCGAAGAAGATATGTTTGCTGCAGTCGGATATAATGGAGTGAGCCCCAAGCAGATTGTTACCCGTCTCACTGATAAAGTTAGACAGCAGCAGGAACAAGAAGAAGAACAAAAGCCGGTCGCAGAAGCAGTTAAGGACGTTACCACACAGACGGAAACAAAGAAAACAGGCACGGGGGTAAACGTAAAAGGCGTAGACAATATGCTCATCCGCCTCTCCAAATGCTGTAACCCTGTTCCGGGCGATGACATTGTTGGTTTTATCACCAAAGGACGCGGTGTATCCGTTCACCGCAAGGATTGTCCCAATGTAAAAAATATAGAAGAAGAATCCCGGCTGCTCTCGGTAGAGTGGGAAGCGGCCAACTATCAGCGGAAAAATTACAGTGTGGATATTGAGATTACCGGCTATGACCGCCGAGGATTGTTAAATGAAGTGCTGCATGCAGTAACGGAAACCAAAACCAATATCACGGCTGTGAACGGCCGGTCTGATAAAAACAAAGTAGCTGTCATTGATGTAACCATATCTATCACTAACATTGATCACCTTCACCGTGTAGTGGAAAAGGTGAAAAAGCTCCCGGATATTTATTCGGTGCGGCGTATGATTCATTAACTAAGGAAAGGGCACGAAAACAAAATGAGAGTTGTCATTCAGCGGAGTGAAAACGGAAGATGTGAGGTAGAAGGAGAAACGGTCGGATCCATTGACATAGGTATTGTCGCCCTTGTTGGCTTCACCCATACGGATGAGGAAGAGGACCTGCTTTGGATGGCTGAAAAGCTTCTGCATTTAAGGATTTTTGAGGATGAGGAAAACAAAATGAATCGTTCTGTCCTGGATCACGGAGGAAAGGTGCTGTCTATTCCTCAATTCACGTTATATGGGGACAGCAGAAAAGGAAGACGCCCGAATTTCATGCAGGCTGCCAAACCAGAGCAGGCGGAAGCCCTGTATCACCGATTTAATGAATTGCTAAGGCAAAAGGGAGCGGCAGTGGAAACAGGAGCATTTGGAGCAGTGATGCAAATTTCCCTTACTAACGATGGTCCCGTCACATTTATTCTCGATTCACCCGATAAACAATAAACAGGTTGACAATCCATGTCGAGATTCGTATGATAGTTATCAGTTATGGAAAACGCTGATAAAGAAGAGCTGAAGACAGAGAAAGTAAACAGGGACAAGCATTTTCAGAGAGGAACTGCTGCAGCTGAGATCAGTTCCAATTGCACCTTGTTGAAAGACACTCTTGAGGCGCTGCTTCGAAAGCCGGACAGCTGGTAGGGGCGGACGTATCCAGGCGTTAACTGGATGAAGTGGAAGCATACAGGGTATGTTTCAATTAGGGTGGTACCACGGGCACAACAACTCGTCCCTCGTATATACGGGAGGCGGGTTTTTTATTTAGGTTGAGGTCCAGTCGTACGAATTCAGCCCGTACAGGAACTTTTCGGCAAGGAGTAGAAAGCGTCCGCCCGCAGTGTATGCGGTAAACAGCAATCCTATAGAAATGTTTTTTTCCAAAGGGTGCTTTTCCAATCAAAAAAGAAGTGGAAGGGAGTTTGATGAATGGATATTCGTATACCGAGGGGAACACAGGACATCCTGCCCGGCACGTCAGAAAAATGGCAGTACGTTGAATCAATATGGCATGATATCTGCCGCCGGTTCAATTATGCTGAAATTCGTACCCCTATTTTTGAACAGACTGAATTATTTCAGCGCGGCGTTGGGGATACCACGGATATTGTACAGAAAGAAATGTATACCTTTAAGGATCGTTCCGGGCGGAGCCTGACGTTAAGGCCGGAAGGGACAGCGGCTGTGGTCCGCTCTTTTGTGGAAAACAAACGGTTTGGGCTTCCAAATCAGCCGGATAAATTGTATTATACAGGTCCTATGTTCCGTTACGAACGGCCGCAGTCGGGAAGAATGCGCCAGTTTGTACAGTTTGGGGTGGAAGTGATAGGAAGTGCCGATCCTTCTATTGATGCGGAAGTGATCTCTCTGGCGATGGAATTTTACAAGGAAACAGGGTTAAAAGGTTTAAAACTTGTTCTAAACAGTCTGGGTGATCAGGAAAGCCGCAAAGCGCACCGCGAGGCATTAATCCGCCATTTCAAACCACATATCGATGAATTTTGTGAAGACTGTCAGAGCCGTCTTGAAAAGAACCCGCTGCGTATTCTCGATTGCAAAGAGGATAAGGACCACCCTCTTATGAAAACTGCACCCTCCATCCTGGAATATTTGAATGAAGAATCAAGGCAGTATTTCCAAACGGTGCAGGAATTATTGGATAAAATGGGGATAGACTATGAAGTTGACCCTGGGCTGGTACGGGGGCTTGACTATTATAACAATACCGCCTTTGAAATTATGATTGAAGGAGAAGGCTTTGGTGCCATCTCGACCTTGACCGGCGGGGGGCGCTATAACGGACTGGTGGAAGAAATAGGAGGTCCGGAAGCGCCTGGTATCGGGTTTGCTCTTAGTGTGGAACGGCTGTTAATGGCCCTTGAAACGCAGGGGGTGGAGATTCCAGTGAATCAAGGGCTGGACTGTTACCTGGTTACACAGGGAGAAGAGCCTGATAAAGAAGGCACGGCCCTGTTAACGGAACTTCGGAGAGCCGGGATTTCAGCCGATAAAGATTATATGAATAAGAAAATGAAAGGGCAGTTTAAAGCAGCGGACCGCCTGCAGGCTTCCTTTACCGCAGTGCTGGGAGAAGAAGAATGGCAGGCCGGCAGAATTAATGTAAAAAACATGAACAGCGGAGAACAGCAGGAAATGGATATAACGGAACTGACCACTTATTTGTCAGCACAATTGAAGGAGGAAAAAGAATGATCGGTCGAACACACTACTGCACAGAAATTTCTGAATCCACGATTGGATCAAAAGTTGAATTAAAGGGGTGGGCCCAGACAAGACGTGATTTAGGTCAGGTTATCTTTGTCGATTTGCGGGACCGCAGCGGAATTGTGCAGATTGTCGCGAATCCGGAAATTTCGGAAACCGCCCTGAAAACAATGGATAAAGTCAGAAGTGAATATGTTCTGGATGTGAAAGGAACAGTAGTGAAAAGGGATGAAGAGACTTATAATGAAAAAATTCCCACCGGTACGGTGGAAGTGCAGGTAGAAGAAGTAACTATCCTTAATGAATCAAAGCCGCTGCCTTTTCAGATAGAAGATGAAACAGATGTCTCGGAAGATGTGCGCTTAAGGCACCGCTATCTGGATCTGCGGCGTCCGGAAATGAGAGAAACGTTCAAAATGCGTCACCGTACAGCTAAACTCATTCGGGATTACTTAGACGAGCAGGATTTTCTGGAAATGGAGACGCCGATGCTTACGAAAAGCACACCGGAAGGGGCACGCGATTATCTGGTTCCCAGTCGTGTTCATCACGGGGAGTTTTATGCTCTTCCTCAATCCCCGCAGCTATTTAAGCAGTTGTTAATGGTGTCCGGTTTCGAAAAATATTATCAGATTGTACGCTGTTTTCGGGACGAGGATTTGAGAGCAGACCGTCAGCCGGAATTCACCCAGATAGATATTGAAGCCTCGTTTATGAATACAGAAGATTTTCTGCCAATGATCGAAAAAATGATGCAGCGGGTGATGAAAGAAATTCACGGCATCGATCTTCAGGCTCCGTTTCAACGGCTTACCTACGATGAAGCAATGCACCGCTTTGGTTCCGATAAACCGGATACCCGCTTTGGCATGGAATTGGTAGAACTGTCTCATATTGTGAAAGACAGCGGCTTTAAAGTGTTTGCCGATGCGGTGAAAAACGGCGGAATTGTAAAGGGGCTCAATGTTAAGGGAGTGGCTGACTCCATGTCCCGTAAGGAAATTGATGATCTTGCTGAATTTGTTGCCATTTATGGGGCGAAAGGACTGGCCTGGCTCAAAGTAGAAGAGAATCAGTTAAAGGGCCCGATTGCCAAGTTCTTTAACGAAGAAGAAACGACGCAGCTTCGAAAAGCACTGGGTGCGGAAGCAGGCGATCTGCTTTTCTTTGGAGCAGATAAAAAAGAAATCGTATTTGATGCGATGGGGGCTCTGCGCCTCAAATTTGGAAAAGAGCTGGACTTAATAGATCATAGTGCCTATCATTTCTTGTGGGTAACGGAATTTCCATTGATGGAATATGATCCAGAAACCGGAAAGTATACAGCAATGCATCATCCGTTTACAAGTCCGATGATAGAAGACATGGACAAACTGGAAGATCACCCAGAAGAAGTCCGTGCCCAAGCGTACGACCTGGTCTTGAATGGTTATGAATTAGGAGGCGGCTCGCAGCGTATCTATGATAGTGATCTTCAGGAAACGATGTTCCGCGTACTGGGCTTCAGCAAGGAAGAAGCCCGAAATCAGTTTGGATTTCTTCTTGATGCATTTGATTACGGCACCCCTCCCCATGGCGGTATAGCCCTTGGGTTCGACCGTCTCGTCATGATCCTTGCAGGCCGGAATAATCTCCGTGATACCATTGCATTTCCAAAAACAGCGAGTGCAAGCTGCCTGTTGACAGGAGCTCCGGGGGATGTAAGTGAGAGCCAGCTGGAGGAGCTTAATCTTCAAGTGGTTTCAAACGAAGAAGAGTAAAGAGAAACAATCATGGGTACTAAATATGATCTGTACGCTGAAAGGAAGTAATGAAGCCGGACGGATCTGTCTTTATCTGAAATGTGCGTACCCCTGCGGTAGTATGAATATATAAAAAGCCGATCTGGCCTGGAGTCCAGCGGTAGGAGATATCAAATACTTCCCGAAGAGAGTAATGATGAAAGCTTGTCTTCAGGGAGTCTTCATATAAATAAAGCCAATCGCTGTACTCCTTCTGCTTTTTTTCAAGCCATTCGATGGTCTGTTCTACGTGAATGATTTCCTGTCTGTCCAGCCAGTCTGTTTCCGTGTGTCTATTGCTCATGAGAAAGCTGACGTTCCTTTCTTTTATGTAAATAGTGGTTAAATCATTCATTACCCGAAATTGTCGCAGGTGAAACATCATAAAAAATAGTTACTTTATCTTATTTTTTATCGAAACGCGCGGAAGGGGTTCGTACATTCTTGACCGGTGAATCTATGCATGCTATGATGTAATCAACCAATTTGAAGAGTCCTGAGGTGTACGTGGGACACTAATCGTTTTGAGCCAACAGTTTTACATTGGGAGCCTGCAGTTTCAATCGGAATGACAAGCCTCTAAACGTGGACGTTTGAACGATTGAACAGGGCACCCACCTGCCGAGAGCAGGCTTCAAAACTAAGTCAGTTTGACGGCACATCGGGACTCTTCTATTTATGTTGATAAGATGCATCCCCAGGGGACACGGATCCCCTGGGGATTTTTGCACGGGTAAAGAAACAGGCAGTTTAAAAATTTGCGTATCACATATAGGATTATCTTCTTTCTTGTCGAAAAATGTGAGATAATGAAAAATGCGGCGCTCAGCCGTTTGCGATTTTTTCCAGATTGCCGTTTTTGTCCATGCGGAAAAAATTGGGAACGGGAGATGATTCTTCTGTCATTGCGAGTTCTCTTGCCCGATTCATCATATGGACAATCAGATCATAATCTTGTTTTACCGTTTCATATTCCTGATTAATTCTATCAATCTCTTCACGCAGCTGAGCGTTACGAGTTTGCAGCTCTGCTGCTTCTGCCTCTGCCTTTTCGGCATCCGAGGCATGTTGAAAAGAGTCCAGTTTTTTTTCCATATCCTTCAGAGCGGAGATGATAGAGTTTATATTGGACAAGGAACGAGGTGCCGATGGGTTGATTTTTGTAGCGGCTTGATGAGCAGAAGCCCTCATTTTTTGTTTTCGTTCTCGTTTTGCCTGTTTCACTTCCTCATTATAATCGAGCCGGACTATAGCATTCCAGCGGAAACCGCACGCTGCTGAAGTTCTGTCCAATGCATCGCCGACCTCGTCAAAAGCCTTCAACTGTGTGCTCCCTTCGCGGATATGCTTTAGAATAGTTTCTGCCAAATATTTGTCGTCTTTATCAGACCAGGCATCCTGTCTAATATTCATAGATAATCTCTCCTTCAGTGCCTATAAGTAGATTGACAGGTTCTAGTGTAGACAGAACAGATAGGAATTATACATACTTGGAAACAGAATGTAAGGGGAAGCATCAGAGAAGGAAACTGTAAGAAAAAGGGGAATTTCAGATAAACGGAGTATTACGCGTATGAATGTAGGTGAATAGTATGAGAACCCTCCGATCGAAACTTTTATTAATTTTTTTAGGCATAACATGCATCCCGTTGATCGCGGCTGGAATTATATCTTACCAGACACAGAAAAATGATTTAACGAATCGGATCGAGCAGACCCTTTTTATTTTCTCTGATAATTTATCCCTCGCGATTGAAGATATTATCCGTGAAAGACTGACAGATTTAGAACAGTTATCTCAAAATCCAGTATTAATGAATGAAGAGGCAGAAGAAGAAGAAATCCAGCGGGAATTTATGAAGTTTGTAAATAATCATGATTTATATTATGGACTGATTTTTGTAAACACCGAAGGCATGGTAACGGTTGATACGGATGGAACAGTGGTTGGAAATAATGTAGCCGGACGGGAATGGTTTCAGGAAGCCAGCCAGGGAGGACTGTTCTTATCTGAAATATTTCTTTCTCCAGTCGTGGACAGTCCTATTCTTGCCATGGCTGCAGCTGTAGAAAATGAAGAAGGGGAAGTAATAGGCGTTATTTCCCCTTCGTTTGACCTAGAACATTTATGGTCTTTTTTGTGGGAGAGAATAGATCAATATTCGCAGCAGCAGCAAAATGTAAATGTAGCCGGGGATACATTCTTATTGAATCAGGAAGGTGATTATATTGCCCACCCCAATCATGATTATGTGCTGGAAGAGAACTTTTTAGAAGAAACAAATACAGAAATGGAGTCGATGGAAAACATCGGAACCCAGCCGGGGCTGATACATAACGAAGATAAAGAAACCGTAAATGCCATTGCTCCTGTAGGACATATGGAGGGATTCAGCAATGACTGGTATGTCGGGATCTCTGTGCCGGAGGATGAAATGTATGCGCCGCTGCGCAATTTGTTAACCAAATATTTGCTTTTATTCAGTGTTGTATTATTGATAACCATCACTGCCGTTTTTAAACTTTCCCGTTATATTGTGCAGCCGGTGGAGAAATTGGTGTCAGCCACTGGAGATTTCGCTGTCGGTAAAAAAGTCCTCCCGCTTCAGTCCAATGCTTATGAAGAGATAAATAAACTAACCCGTACCTTTAATGACATGACAGAGAGACTGGAAGAACGGGAAAAAGCGCATCGTAAATCAACATTAATTCTGGAAACCACCGATAATGGCGTGATCTCTATTAATCGCAGGGATCAAAGCATTACCACGTTTAACCGAACATGTGAAAAATTGTTTCAATTTGATAAAGATAATGTACTTGGGCGTTCCTTACATGACTTAATGGAAGCTAATCCGGATTTTAAAGCTTTTATTCAACATGTCCACTTACACCGCAGTAATGAACAAAGCTCCCAGATTTATGAATTTGACTGTACGATCCAGGGAAGCACCCATTCGTTTTTCCTAAGTATCACGCCGCTGCCTACCCTTGAAGATGAGGAGAAAATTGAAGATATATTGTTAGTATTCAAGGAAGTAACCGAAAAGCGGGAAATGGAAAAAGAATTACTGCGTAGTGAGAAGTTGAAAGTGATCGGTAAATTATCAGCCGGCTTTGCCCATGAAATAAGAAACCCGCTAACTACCATACAAGGGTTCATGCAGCTGTTTAAGGAATCTTCCAATGATGACGATATCAACGGTTATCATTACCAGATTATTATGAGCGAAATTGAACGGGTGAATAGTATCGTGGAGGATCTTCTTACGATAGCAAAGCCGGAAAAGGATAATGAAAAACAGTATGTGCAGTTTAATGATGTCATTCAGGAGACCATCTACTTATTTAAAGCACAGGCCGGGAAAAAAGGTATTGCAGTAGAAACAGTATTAGAACCAAACCTCCCTGAAATATATACGGAAGAGAAAAAATTAAAACAAGTTATGATGAATCTTATAAAAAATGCAATGGAAGCCATCGAAGGGGAAGGCAGGATCAGTGTTGAGACAAAATGGCTGTCTGGAAAAACCAATGACGGGATATCGGTGAAAGTAAAGGATAATGGAAAGGGAATGGAAGAGGAAACACTTGAAAAACTGGGAACCCCTTTTTACACTACGAAATCGGATGGGACCGGCCTCGGATTGATGACATGTTTCCAAATCGTTGAAGAAGCCGGCGGACGGATTCATGTTGACAGTGAAAAAGGAAAAGGTTCGGAATTTGAGATATGGATGCCGGTATCTTAAGAAGTAAGGATAAAGACAGGCGGGACCGCTTTTATGGCCGCCTGTCTTTATTCATTTTATAATAAACATCAGAAAGCGTCCGTTCAAATTTGCTCGTATCTTTCGGAACGTAGTACTGGTCTTCTTTGAGAGCATCCGGAAGGTATTGCTGGGGAACCCAGCCTCTCGGATCATTATGGGGATATTGATATGTGTTTCCACGGCCAAGCTGGGCGGCCCCTTTATAGTGGGCGTCTTTAAGATGAAGCGGAATCTCCGGGGTCCCTTTTTCAAGCATAGCCTGGCGCGCTGTATCAAACGCCATATAAGCGCTGTTGGATTTTGGGGAAAGGCATAATTCGACAACGACGTCAGCCAGCGGAATTCTGGCTTCCGGAAATCCAAGGCGCTCTGCTGCTTCTACTGCGGCAAGAGCTCTTGGACCGGCCTGTGGACTGGCAAGTCCAACATCTTCATACGCGGTGACTACGAGGCGTCTGCCGATACTAACCAGATCTCCTGCTTCCACCAAACGTGCTAAATAATGGAGCGCAGCATCAACATCGCTCCCTCTGATAGATTTTTGAAAAGCAGATAAAACGTCATAGTGGGCATCCCCGTTTTTATCATGCTGAAAGCTTTTCTTCTGAATACACTCTTCTGCTATCGGGAGGTCAATAACGATAGTGCCGTCCTCCTTTTCAGGTGTGGAAAGGACTGCTAATTCAAGCGCTCCGAGAGCAGTTCTTAAATCCCCTCCTCCGGCTTCGGCAAGATGTCTGGCGGCGTCGTGCTCCAGATGGACGCGATAGGAACCCAGTCCTCTTTCTGTGTTCTCCAAGGCCTGAAATAAGACCTGAACGACATGTTCTATCGATAGACGATGAAGCTCAAAAATCTGACAGCGGCTGCGTATGGCTGGATTAATCGCGTGATAAGGGTTCGCTGTGGTTGCTCCGATTAAAATAATAAGCCCTTTTTCCAGATGAGGGAGCAGAAAATCCTGTTTTGTTTTGTCGAGCCGGTGGACCTCGTCCATGATAACGATAAGCTGGTTCGAAATTTTCGCTTCCTCTACTGCGATTTCCATATCTTTTTTATTATGTTCGACCGCATTCATCATTTTAAAAGATGTATCGGTGCTTCCGGCTATGGCGGAAGCAATCGAGGTTTTCCCGGTGCCGGGCGGCCCATACAAAATCATGGAAGTTAATTTTCTTGTCTGGATCATCCGGTGCAGTAATTTCCCTTCACTGAGCAAATGCTCCTGGCCGATAACTTCGTCGATTGTCCTGGGCCGGAGCCTGTAAGCTAGAGGCTGCTGTTTGTTCATATTAATGAGCTCCTTTTCCAGGAAGATAAGAAATATAAATTTCGCGCGTATTCGAGATCCAGCTCCAGCGCCCAGCCGCTCGGAGGCCATAGGAGGCGGATCAGTCTAATGTTGTCAGAAGTCATGACGCTCTTAGTCAAACATTCTTTATAACGAGCAGCAGGCTGCCCTGCGCGCCCGGTCCAGAACCTGTCGCGGCTGCCCAGGGCGCTTGCACTTTTCTTTGTAAGAACATCAGTTCTAATATAACATAAATTGGTCAGAATAAACAGATAAGATTCAAGCTTATCAGCTTTCATGCAAATATTACCGGATTCATGCTATAATGGCAAAGAATTAATAAACTTTACAACGCTAGCTGGATGCTGATTAATGCTACACAGGGATAGAGAGCAGGGTTAACATGGAGAGAAGTTTTGGCAGAAAAGAACACCTTGTAAAAAGGTGGCTTATTTTTATGGCAGGCATTATTATTATGTCATTCGGCATTGCATTAATGATTACAGCTGAATTGGGAAGCGCGCCCTGGGATGTTCTTCATATAGGTCTGCAAAAGCAGTTTGGCTTGACAATAGGATCGTGGAGTATAATTGCAGGCATTGTAATCATTGGAACAACAGCGGTTCTGCAGCGGGAACTTCCGCAGGCTGGCGGGATTCTTAACATGTTTCTTGTTGGAGTGTTTATTGATATATTTTTATTATTGTTATCCACCCCTGAGATGTTCCTTATGAAATTATTGATGCTGCTTTGCGGAATTGTAGTGATAGGATACGGCATCGGTACCTATATTGCCCCTGAATGCGGAGCAGGGCCGCGTGACAGTTTAATGCTGGCTCTTCAGGAAAAAACGGGTTGGAAAGTTTCCAGGGTAAGAGGCATAATGGAAATTGGTGTATTACTCATTGGATGGATGCTCGGGGGTCCTGTTTTTATCGGGACGATCCTTTTTTGTTTAGGTATTGGGCAGGTAGTGGGATTTGCCCTGCCCCAATGCAAAAAAATTGTTTACCGACTGGTAGGAAGAGGTGGAAAACATGAAAATATCAACCAAAGGACGTTACGGCCTGACCATTATGATGGCACTCGCAAAGAAATACGGTGAAGGGCCGGTATCTTTAAAATCAATAGCAAAAGATCATCAGTTATCTGAACATTATCTGGAACAACTGATTGCTCCTCTCCGAAATGCAATGCTGGTTAAGAGTGTACGCGGTGCCCACGGCGGCTATATGCTGACAAAGGAAGCATCGGATATTACAGCGGGGGATATTATCCGTGTACTTGAAGGACCGATTAGTCCTGTAGAAGTGTTGGATGACGAAGAACCGGCAAAGCGCGACTTATGGATAAAAATAAGAGACGCTGTAAAAGATGTACTGGACAGCACAACATTAGAGGATCTCTCTTCGTACAAAGGAGACGATGATCATGAATACTATATGTTTTATATCTAATAAAGAAACGGCGGGATGGTGAAAATATGCGCAGTGTATATGTGGATCATGCCGCGACGACACCAGTAGCGCCTGTTGCGGCTGAAGCGGTGATGAAGGTGCTTCAAACGAATTTCGGCAACCCTTCCAGTATTCACTCCCATGGCAGAGAGGCACGCAAGGAACTGGATCGTGCCAGAAGAACGCTCGCGTCTACCATTGGAGCTGAAGCAGAAGAGCTGGTTTTAACTAGCAGTGGCACAGAAGCAGATAACCTTGCGATCACCGGTTATGTGAAAGCTCACAAAAATAAAGGCACCCACATTATTACGACTGCTGTCGAACATCATGCAGTGCTTCATACGTGTGAAAAATTGGAAAAAGAAGGTTTTCAGGTCACTTATCTGCCTGTAGACCAACAAGGACGGGTTACAGCAGAGCAGGTGAAAGAAGTTGTCACGGATGACACTATTCTTATTACAATCATGCATGGAAACAATGAAGTTGGGACATTGCAGCCTATTAAGGAGATTGCAGAAACAGCGGCCTTGGACGGGATCGCTTTTCATACAGATGCGGTCCAATCCTACGGTCTGGAAGACATTGATATCACTGCTGTGCCTGTCACGATGCTGACTGCTTCCTCCCACAAAATTAACGGACCTAAGGGTGCAGCCTTTTTGTATGTCAAGAAAGGCACAAGCCTCATTCCGAGCCTGACAGGCGGGGAACAGGAAAGAAAACGACGAGCAGGTACGGAAAACGTTCCTGCGGCTGCAGGTTTTTCTGCCGCAGCAGAATCCGCCATGGCACAGAAAAGCAGCCGGTATGAGCATTATCAGGCCTTAAGGGAGCATTTTGTAACTTGTTTGCAGAATGAAGGGGTATCATTTAAAATAAATGGACCGGGAGATGGGAAACTCCCGCATATTGTGAATATATTCTTTCCGGGGATTCAGGTTGAATCATTTCTTGTTCAATTGGATTTGGCCGGCATATCAGCCTCGAGTGGTTCTGCCTGTACAGCTGGATCGGTCGAGCCCTCCCATGTTCTGGAAGCCATGTATCCCGGACAGGAACGAGCAAATGCTTCGGTGCGATTCAGTTTCGGCCGGGAAAATACCCTGGAAGAGATGGAATATATGGCCGGTGAAATAAAAAAGATAATAGATAGAATGTCGGCAGCGGTATTGTAAAGACGCATAAGAACGGAGGTGAATGAAAATGACAAACAGCAGCAAAACTCCGGCAGACACCCGTGTTGTCGTTGGTATGTCCGGAGGAGTGGATTCTTCTGTAACGGCAGCAATTCTGAAAGATAAAGGCTATGACGTCATTGGTATTTTTATGAAAAACTGGGATGATACCGATGAGAACGGTGTATGTACAGCAACAGAAGATTATGATGATGTGATCAGCGTGTGCAATCAACTTGATATCCCATACTATGCTGTTAATTTTGAACAAAAATACTGGGATTATGTGTTCACGTATTTTCTGGATGAATACCAAGCCGGCCGTACCCCAAATCCGGATATAGTCTGTAATAAGGAAATCAAATTCAAAGCATTTCTTCAGCATGCGTTAACACTGGGTGCCGATTATCTTGCGACAGGGCATTACGCACGCGTCCGCACGGAAAACGACGGGACGGTTTCGATGCTGAGGGGAAAAGATCAAAATAAAGACCAAACGTATTTTTTAAATCAGCTGGATCAACATCAGCTTCAGAAGGTGATGTTTCCACTTGGAGACCTGACAAAGCAGGAAGTCAGGGATATAGCAAGGGAAAAACAGCTGAGCACAGCAAATAAAAAAGACAGTACTGGTATCTGCTTTATCGGAGAACGTAATTTCAAGGAATTTCTGCAGTCTTATCTGCCGGCCCAGCCCGGAGATATGGTAACAGAAGATGGGGCGGTCAAAGGAACGCACGAAGGACTGATGTATTACACCTTGGGGCAGCGCCAGGGTCTGGGAATAGGCGGAGCCGGCGACCCCTGGTTTGTTCTTGATAAAAACCTTGACGCCAATCAATTAATTGTCGGGCAGGGATACCACCATACCGGTTTGTATTCTGAAGCCCTGCATGCGTCAGGCTTTAACTGGATTGACGGAGAGGGAAGAAGGAAACCTTTTACCTGTACGGCAAAGTTCCGTTACCGTCAGACTGATCAGGAAGTAACGGTCTATCCAGAGGGGAATGGAGAAGCATTTGTTGAGTTTCATGAGCCACAGCGTGCGATCACACCAGGGCAGGCCGTCGTTTTGTACGACGGGGAAGTCTGCCTTGGCGGTGCGACGATCGAAAAAGCTGTAAAAACGGGGGAAAGCGTGGGGTCTTAACCGCGTTTTCCCTCTTTCTATTATTGGGAAGAAAAGGGGTATAAAAATGGATGAAAATGAAAAAGCAATCGAAGCTATCGCGAAGGGAGAGTTTGAAGAAGCGCTGGAATTATTAAATAAAGCGATAGAAAAAAATCCGGACGATGCCACAGCGTACATTAATTTTGGTAATATCCTTGCCGAAGTGGGAGAGTCGGAAAGAGCGCTTTCTTTTTACCAGCGGTCCTTAAATATCGATCCAAACGCAGCTGCAGCTTTATATGGTGCAGGAAATGTATCCTATAATGCAGAAGAATACGCAGAAGCGTTAAAGTTGTATCAGCAGGCCCATAAAGCTGGTCTCGACGACGGAAGCCTTCATTATATGATGGGACTGGCGTATTATCAGACGGAAAAAACGGCCCATGCCCTTGCCTGTTTTCAGCGTGCTCTTGAATGGGACGAATCGGATACCGAAGCCAGATTTTATTATGGCATGTGCCTGGCCCGGACCGAACAGCTTGATGAAGCAGTAACTCAATTTCAACAAGTGGTGGAAGAGGATGACAAACATGCCGATGCTTATTATAATTTAGGAGTAGCCAGTCTGATGAAGGACAGCGTCCGTGAAGCCATTACCTATTTTGAGAAGGCGGTGGAAGCGCAGCCGGATCATATGCTGGCTCTGAATGGAAAAGAGCAGGCGGAGAAAATGCTGGAAGAATAATCCGGAGGGTTGAGTCATGGCAGGCGTTTCTTATACGAACGAACCCAATTCAGACTCCTATATCAGCGGTACCGTGCTACATATTATTTTCCGGAATGAAGATAACGGATATACGGTCCTGCTTATGAAAGTCAAAGAAGCTTCCGAGGACTGTAAGGAAAAGAAAGTAACAGCCGTTGGTCATTTTCCGATGATAGAAACAGAAGAGCGGTATCGGTTTGAAGGACAGTTTAAGGAACATCCCCGTTTTGGTAGACAGTATCATGTCCAATCGTTTAAAAAAGAGCTTCCCACCGAAAAAGATGCGTTGATTCTGTATTTATCCAGTGATCGGTTTCCGGGCATCGGGGAAAAAACAGCTGAAAAAATGGTAGACCTTTTTGGGCAGGATGTTATTTCGGTCATTCTGGATGATAAGGAAAAGCTGAAACAGATAAAGGGCCTGAACGAAAAAACCCGGCAGAATATTTACGAAGCCATGCTTGAAAATCAGGGCATGGAACGGGCGATGACGATGCTGACCCAATATGGATTTGGGATGGATCTGGCGGTTAAGATCTACCATGCTTATAGAGAAAAAACATTTGAAGTGATCCAGGACACCCCTTATCAGCTGGTTTGGGATATAGATGGGATCGGATTCTACAAAGCAGACAAGCTGGGCCGCAATATGGGTATAAAACAGGATGACCCGGAACGCTTAAAAGCAGGTATGCTTTATATTTTGTTTGAAAAGACTATGCAGGACGGACATGTATATATTCCGGCTGCCCTGCTGCTAGAAGAATCAAAACAACTATTAAGCGATCAGGGGTTTCAAATTACAGAGGAATTACTGAATGAAGCATTGCTTCATTTAATAGAAGAAGACAAAATGATAGAAGAAGAAGAACAGCGTGTTTACATGCCCTCCCTGTATTTTGCCGAAAAAGGATTTGTAACAAAAGTTAAAAAGATGGCAGCTGCTGGTTTAGCAGAAGTCCATTATTCCGAGGAGGAATTTTTAAAAGCCCTTGGTGAAACGGAGGAAAAATTCGAAATTGAATATGCGGAACAGCAGAAGGAAGCGATACGCGGGGCATTGGAATCCCCTCTGATGATCATGACCGGCGGTCCGGGTACAGGAAAAACCACGGTCATCCGGGCGATTGTAGAAATGTTTTCAAAACTGCATGATTTTTCGCTGGATCCCAGCCGGTATAAGAAAGAGGAACCCTTCCCCGTTCTTTTGGCCGCTCCTACAGGAAGAGCAGCCAAACGGGTGAAAGAATCAACTGGACTGGCTGCTTATACGATTCACAAACTATTAGGGTACAGCGGGGAAGGGGAAGAAGAAGCATTTGAAAAAGACGAAGAGGAACCATTGGAAGGAAAACTTCTAATTGTCGATGAAGTGTCGATGGTGGATATGTGGCTGGCCAATCAGTTATTCCGCTCTATCCCGGAAGGAATGCAGGTTATTTTAGTTGGAGATGAGGATCAGCTTCCATCCGTTGGTCCAGGACAGGTCCTCAGTGATTTAATGGAATCTGCTGTCGTTCCGGTCACAGCGCTTTCTGTGGTGTACCGGCAGGCAGAGGGATCCTCGATTATCCAGCTTGCCCACTCCATAAAACAGGGAAGCCTTCCGCAGGACCTTAGGGCGGCGTATTCCGACCGGCGCTTTTTCCCGTGCGGCAGACAGCATGCAGCCGATCTAATTGAACAGGTATGTGCCGGAGCTGTGAAAAAAGGATACAGCCCGATGGATATTCAAGTGCTTGCTCCCATGTACAAAGGACCGGCCGGTGTTCACGAATTAAATAAAAGACTACAGCAGCTGTTTAATCCCCCTGAACATAAAGCAAGAAAGGTAACCTTCGGGGAGGCGGTTTATTCTAAGGGGGATGTTATTCTCCAACTGGTCAATAATCCGGAAGACCAGGTATTTAATGGAGACAGAGGCACAGTGGAAGCGATTTTTGAAGCGAAAGAAACCGAAGACAGGCAGATGCAGATTGTATTGTCCTTTGATGGAAAAGAAGTGACCTATACCCGTCAGGATTTAAACCAAATTATGCTGGCTTACTGTTCCTCCATTCATAAAGCCCAGGGCAGCGAATTTCCGATTGTTGTAACCCCCGTACTGATGTCCTACCGGCGGATGCTGAAACGAAACCTGCTGTATACCGCTGTCACCCGGGCAAGAGATTATTTGATTATAACAGGCGAGGAACAGGCTCTGCAATTTGCAGTAGATAACGAAAGCAAAGATGAACGGTATACGATGCTGAAAGAGAAATTAACGGAAAAGGACCACGAATAAACCAACTATTATTTCCTTTATGTATATTTTTGCAGTTATTGGGTTAACATGGATACTGACAATGAAAAATTATTTTAAAGGAACGGTATGCCTGCATGTACTGCCCATATTGCAAATCAAAAACAACCGGAAAACTTGGAACAGACCATTATTACTGCTGGGACTGTTTTGTCGAATGGACCGTGGAAGATGGCGAATACACCCTCTACCAGGTAGAAGAAGACGGCACCCTCTGCTGTCTGGACGATCTATTCGGAAAACAGTGGTATTTAGAAGAAGGGTAAAAGCACTTTTGTATCAAGACGCAAAAGTGCTTTTTTTAGTATCAGAATTTGTATGTTTGGGTGCCCCTTTTGGATTTTGAGGTATATGAATCGTATCAGACTAATATTTTAAGACGCATCTTTGCTGGAAATGAAGAATGTTTATATTTTAATTGTTATTTTAAAGATTTTTAATGGACTGTGATAGCAAATCAACATATATTATTAAAATTTTAAAACAAAAATTTTAAAATATATTGACATTTTATTTCAATATCGTACAATGTAACTAACATAACGAGATGGAGGAATCCTGGTGGGTATTATTGCAGGCATTGACGGAGGCGGAACAAAGACCGTCTGCCGTCTGAAAGATGTAGAAAATGATAACATTCCTTTCACAGAATGTTCCTCCGGACCAAGCAATCCACAGGCTGTAGGAGTAACGGCTTCGTTGAGCACAATAACGGCGCTGCTTGATAAAACCCTGTTATTAAACGGTACGGCCTGGAATGAAGTTTCTGTTATCAGCGCCGGCATTGCCGGACTGAGTACAAGAGAAGAAAAAAAACATTACCAAAGCCGGCTCACAAAAGCTGTTTTGAATTCTTACTGTTCAGAATATTTGAATATACACATCGAAAATGATGCCATGATCGCGCTGCGAACGGATATTCCTCCTGAAGAATCCGGGATATTACTCGCTTCGGGAACCGGCTCCATTGCTTATGGAATAGACACTGTGCAAAAGGAATGGCGCAGCGGAGGATGGGGATATCTTATCGGAGATGAAGGAAGCGGCTACTGGATTGGAAGAGAAGCTCTTGCCGCTGCCACCGCCGCTCATGATAAAAGAGGCGGGGCGACAGAATTATTACAGGCCGTTCTGGAAGCGTGGGAATTATCAGAACCGGCTGAATTGTCAAAATTCGTATATCAATCCCACGATACGAGAATGACAATAGCTGGTTTGGCGAAGCTTGTGGCTACAAAGGCAGAAGAAGGAGATGTTTTTTCCAGGAAAATATTAGAAGAAGCAGGAGAACATTTAGTTAACCTTCTCTTCAGTGTATATCATCAAAGCAGCCAATTTCAGACCCCGATTCCTACAGTATTTCATGGGTCCGTACTGGAGCATATTTCTCTCGTCAGAAGGACAGTGGAAAAGGAACTGCCGGCCAATATGTTTCAGGTTCGTTTTGGAAAAGACACTGCCCCGCCTGTCGAAGGAGCTTTGAATATTGCCAGAAGCCTGGCTTTAAAGACGAAGGAGTAGAAAGGATAAGCATGATGAATACAGAAATATCTCAATTGATAACCGAACAAAGAAATCCGAACACCATGGAATTAGACAACGTTTCCACGCTTGATGCTCTGAAAATAATCAATGAAGAGGACAAAAAAGTTGCCCGGGCGGTGGAAAAAGAACTACCTAAAATAGCCGAAGCGGTAGATATCATTTTTGATAGAATGAAAAATCAAAATGGCCGTTTGATTTATATTGGAGCAGGCACAAGCGGAAGAATTGGGGTGCTGGATGCTTCTGAGTGCCCCCCTACATTCCGGGTTTCTCACGAACAGGTTACTGGTGTAATGGCCGGCGGAGAAGAAGCTATGTTTAATGCCGTTGAAATTTCAGAAGATGAAGAAGAACTGGGGAAAACAGACTTGGAAAAAATAACGCTGACAAAAGCAGATGCTGTGATAGGGATTACGGCAAGCGGCAGAACTCCATATCCGATAGGAGGCTTAAATTATGCAAACACGATTGGTGCTTATACCATATCCCTTTCCAGCAATCCTGATTCACAGATTGGACGCGTTGCCGGCCTGGCTCTGGAGGTTATTACCGGGGAAGAAGTATTAACCGGATCGACCCGGTTAAAAGCGGGCACAGCGCATAAAATGGTTTTAAATATGATCTCTACCATGGTCATGGTACGAATGGGAAAAGTTTACGAGAATTTGATGGTCGATGTGCAGGCGTCTAATCATAAATTGAAGGACAGAGCAAAACGTATTGTTATAGAGGCGACTGGAGCAAAAAACGAGGAGGTGGAAACTGCTCTGAACGCATGTAATTTTGAAGTGAAGCCTGCTATCGTGATGCTCCTCAGCCAGTGTTCAACCAGGACAGCAGTAGAGAAGTTAAACAATAGTGGAGGTGATATAAGAAAAGCAATGCAGAATCGAAAATAGCTGGTCAAGGGGATTATGTCAATCAAAAAATAAGGGGGAAGTTTTCATGCAACGTACGTTTCGCTTATGGTGGAAAACTGCTGTGATTTTATCGGCTTTTACTGTTATTGCTGCTTGTTCATCGGGGGAAGAAGAAAATGGAGACTCCAATACGTCCGATGAAACAGAAGACTCCAGTGATAACGAAGGTTCGGAAGGTGAAGGAGCAGAGGGGTTATCCGGAGATTTTGAGATTCAGTATTTTGTCGGAGGCTACGGGGATGAATGGTGGAAAGAAGTAATTGGAGATTTTCAGGAAGAGCATCCCGATCTTAATATTATTGAACACGCCGGCCCGAATATTAATGAAGAAATGAGGACCCGCTGGGTATCGGATGACCCGCCTGATGTTGTTTATATTGACGGGGCCGGGTCAAGTGAAACACAGATGGTGGAAGATAATCAATTAATGAATTTAACGGACTGGGCAGAGGATATTGAACTCGAAGACGGATCAGCATTGATGGATAGTTTTATAGTGGAACCTAATACGTATGACGGTGAATTGTACAGTCTTCCGCTCGTGTTTGATACATGGGGAACCTGGTATGACAAAGCCTGGTTTGAAGAAAATGACTGGGAGGTTCCCACAGATTTTGATCATTTTATGGAAGTAATGGGAACGATCCAGGAGGAAGAGGGAATTGAACCGTTCGTTACAACCGGACAGTATCCGTATTACTTCCTTCGCGGCGTATTGAATCCTGCTTTTGGTTCAGCCGGAGGGGATGAGCTGCTTGCTGATTTGGTCGCCGGAGAAGAAGGGGCATGGACCAGTGATGAGACGTTAAACGTTATGAAAAAGGTAGAGGAAATGGCAAGTGCCGGCTTAATTGATTCAGGTTATGCTGCTTTGAATCATACGCAGTCACAGATGAACTTTCTTCTGCATGAAAACGCGTTTATCCCGGTTGGATTCTGGCTCCCGAATGAAATGGAAAACGACACGCCGGAAGATTTTCAATATGGCTTCACCCCCTCTCCATTTCAGGATGAAGGAGAACCGTATGTGGTCGTTCCGGATTTGAGACCCCTGGCTATCGCAGAAAATGCGGAAAATCCAGAAGCTGCCAAAGCTTTCGTGGAATTTGTTTTTAACCGCGAATATGCGCAGTTATTCTCTGAATATACCGGAGCGATTATGAATATTTCTGATGTGGATCTCACAGAAAATCCGAATGTGCCAGAGTACCTGCAGACCGCCAATGAAATGATTAATGATCCAGATCAGGTTGAGATTCACAGCCTTCCGTATCCAATGAGTGCGGACCTGGAAGAACCGATTAGTGATGCGCTGGTTGCTTTAATGTCAGGGGATATCACAGCGGAAGAATTTACAGAACGAGCCGAAGAAGCGGCTGCGGATTATAGAGAATAGCTGGAGAAGGTGGAAGAAGCGAAGAGGTTTCTCTTCGCTTCTCCCGATTTATTGCATTGTAAGGAAAGAAGGGAGCGGAGAAGATGGTTCAGTCTAAGAAAGAGAGATATGGCTTTCTGGCGTTCTGCCTGCTGCCTACATTTATCTTGTTTTTAATTTTTACGATATATCCGCTTTTCAGCGGCATGTATTATTCTTTTTTTGAGATGTCGGGGTCGTCTTCTAATAAGGAATTTGTCGGTTTGGCCAATTACGTAAAACTTCTTAATGATGAAATATTCCCTCACACGATCTGGCATGATTATTTTTTGGTAATTACGAAAGTAATCGGTATTATGATTCTGGCTACATTTTTTGCCGTTGCGTTAACACAGCTTCGTATTAAGGAAGCACCCTTTTACCGGATTGTTTTTTTCTTTCCAAATATTATGAGTATCGTAGTCATTGGAATTCTCTGGATGTTTATTTTCAACCCGGATCTTGGGCTTATCAATTCGGGACTGGAGGCTTTAGGTCTTGAGGATTGGACCAAAGCCTGGCTTGGCGACCCTGACACCGCGTTATCTGCTTTAGTCCTGCCCTCTGTCTGGGCGGGCATCGGACTGTTTATGCTGATGCTGATGGGAGGTATTTTAACGATACCGAAAAGTTTTTATGAAGCGGCTACCGTGGATGGAGCCAATGGCTGGCAGCAGTTTTGGAAAGTAACGGTACCGCTCGTATGGCCGCAGATTAAGAATTCGATTCTTTATATTGTGATCACCACCTTAAACGGATCATTTATTATCGTGCAGGTGATGACAGAAGGAGGACCGGATAATTCTACGCAGGTGATGGGATCGTATTTATATCAGCAGGCGTTTCAACGCAATAATTTTGGATATGGCGCAACAATTGGTGTGGCTATTTTAATATTGTCGCTGATTACAGTGCTTCTTCTGCAAAAATTTATGAAACGGGAAAAAATACAATATTAGAAGGGGGATAAGCATGGAAACAAGAAGGGTGAAAGATGCAGCAAAACAAGCTGGAATACGCATACCGCTGATCCTGTGGTCCATTGCCGTTTTATTCCCCATTGTCTGGATGTTTTTAGGTTCCTTTAAGTCCAACGCGGAAATATATGCGTCCCCGTGGGGGCTGCCGGAAACATGGAACTTTTCGAACTATGCTGTGGCCTGGTTTGATTACGGCCTGGGGACAAGTGCTTTTAACAGTATTGTTGTAACTGTCGGCGGAACACTGCTCACGGTCGTGCTTGCTGTTCCTACTTCTTACGCTTTGGAGAGGATACGTTTTAAAGGCAGTACGATCATGTATAATTTGTATTTGTCCGCCATGATGATTCCGCTCGTCCTTGGCTGGATTCCATTATTTTTCCTGCTGTTAAATATCAATTTACTGGACAATTTATTCGGATTAATATTAGTCTATGCGATGAGTCAGATTCCTTTCAGCGTATTTATTCTAACTGGATTTATGAGTACAATACCGGCGGATCTGGAAGAAGCAGCAGCGATTGACGGAATGTCCCAGTACCGAATGCTCTTTACTGTCATTACTCCGCTTTCGATGACAGGTATTATCACGATTTCCATCATGAATGCGATCAATTTTTGGAACGAATATTTTATGGCGTTAATTTTCCTGCAGTCCTCTGAGAAATACACTCTCGCCCTGGCTGTGGATTTCATGAAGAATGAAGCCCAGTATACCAATGCCTGGGGTACTTTGTTTGCAGGATTGGTGATTGCGATTGTGCCGGTTATTATCGCTTATGCCATTTTCCAGCGCCGGATTACAAAAGGCATGACAGAGGGGGCCGTCAAAGGATAACAGCATAAGCAAAGGATGTTGATAATGGAAAAACAAGACTATTCTGCTTCGTTAAAAGGCGGATTGACCTTATTAAAGGAAATGATGAACCGCCTTCCGAAATCGGAAAAAAAGATAGCCGCTTTTATTGTGGATTATCCCCGGGATTCTGTGCAGTGTACGGCCCAGGAACTTGGTGAACGAAGCGGTACAAGCAGTGCTGCTGTGATGCGGTTGTGCAAATCGCTCGGCCTGCAGGGGCTTCCGGATTTAAAACTGCGTATTAACGGTGATCTGCAAATGGAACGGACGAAAGGATACCGGGAAATAGAGCCGGGCGAATCATATGAACAGGTGGTTCAAAAAATGCTGGCCAACAGCCAGCAGGCGATGATGGAAACGACAGATACAATGAACTACCAGCAGTTGAAAAGAGCGATACATTTCATTAGAACAAGCAGCCGTCTCTATTTTTTTGGGGTAGGCGCTTCCAATTTAATTGCTCAGGATGCAGAACAGAAATTCATCCGGATCAACCGTAATGTGACCGCATTTACAGATGCTCATATGGCTGCTACTCAGCTTGCCGGTGCGGGAGGAGATGATCTATTTTTTGCCATCTCTTTCTCCGGGGAAACAAAGGAAGTTACCAGAGTGATGGAACTGGCAAAGCAGCAGGGGGTCAGGACGGTATCCCTGACAAGGCTCGGTCAGTCTACCTTATCTGCTTCTGCGGACTGCACCCTGTTCACTTCTGCTTCCATGGAGCCGACAGTAAGAAGCGGGGCAACCTCTTCCAGGCTTGCTCAATTGTATATGATTGACATTCTTTTTATGTGTGTCGTAACAGAATCGTATGAAGACTCGATTCATTATATTGAGCAGACGAGAAAAGCAATAAATTTTCTTCAGCAGGAATAAAAAAAATTAGCGTTTTTTCTTTCATAAAGGAATGACTGTTGTCTCATCCTAAGAAGGAAAGGGTGGGATCGCAGATGGAGTCAAAAAAAGAATGGCGGTGGATAAAGCGGCTTGTGTTTACGGCCGTCTTTTTCATCATATTATACCTGCTTTATCTGCTGAGCCCAGTATGGTCTCCCGTGCTGCAGGTATCCGGTAAGGTGCTGCTTCCTTTTCTTCTGGCCGGAATCATCGCCTATTTGCTGCATCCTATTATCGATTTTTTTCAGAAACTTCACGTTCCCCGTTCGTTATCCATTCTGTTTGTCTATATCGTCTTTTTTGGGGGCGGAAGCTGGCTGGTATGGTACTACAGTCCGGTTCTCTATGAACAATTGAATAATTTCATCAACAGTTTACCCCAATATTTTGACCAGATGTATAAGTGGTTTACTAATCTGCACCACCACGTCGATCGTCTTCCTCCAGTTGTTCATGATAATATTGAGCTGGCGTTCCATAATGCCGAAAAAAGAGTGAGCCAAACGCTGCATCAATTGTTAGGTAAGTGGAGAGACGTATTTGATTTTGCTGTTATTTTAATTTTACTTCCATTCTTAGTGTTTTATTTATTAAAAGACTATAAAGCCCTGGAAAAAATGGTGAAGCGCCTTACTCCCGAAAAGTGGAGGGAAGAAGGACACCTGCTTGCCGTCTCCATCGACGAATCCTTGGGCAGTTACATCCGAGGGCAGTTTATTGTTGCCGGGGCAGTTGGAATTCTTTCCACCCTTGTCCTGGTTTGGCTTGATATTCCGAACGCTGTAATGCTTGGTTTGTTTATAGGTATTACCGATATTATCCCGTATTTCGGCCCTATTCTTGGAGCAGTTCCCGCTCTCATCGCTGCAGGTTCCGTCTCTACGAAAATGACTGTGCTGACCGCTGTGGCATTATTTGTAATTCAGCAGGTGGAAGGGAATTTTTTATCCCCTTACATTGTAGGAAGAAACGTCCATCTGCATCCGCTTGTTATTGTTTTTGCGCTGCTGCTTGGGTTTGAAGCAGCGGGGGTCATTGGGCTGCTTATCGCTGTGCCGATATTTGTTGTCATTAATAATATCACACATACTTTTCAAACTTATAAAGAGGGCAGTAATGGTGATTGACATATGTTGTGATATCTTATATAAATAAAGAAGACAACTGAAACGAAAAACATGAAGATGGGAAAAGTAAACTGAACCCCCTGAACCAGAGACCGTTTTACCCGGCTGGAATAAAACGGCAGGAAAGCTCAGTTGAAAGCTGGCCCGGAATGCAGACAAACTCTGCCGTGAAGCTGCGTTAAGGCATGAAAGTTGACAGGCTGAAAAGGGTGCCTGTAAACAGGGTGGTAACGCGAGTCATCTCGTCCCTGCGCAGAGGGGGCGGGATTTTTTTCGTGCAGGAATAATAGTGCTACAGGAGGAATGATTGAATGAAAACTCATACTTCTGCGGAAGTCAGACAACAATTTTTGGATTATTTTAAAGAAAAAGGCCATGCCATTGAGCCAAGTGCCTCGCTTGTTCCTCATGAAGATCCCACGCTTCTCTGGATCAACAGCGGTGTGGCTACATTAAAAAAGTATTTTGACGGACGGGTTATTCCGGAGAATCCGCGGATTGTTAATGTTCAGAAGTCCATTCGAACGAATGATATTGAAAATGTAGGAAAGACGGCAAGGCATCATACGTTCTTTGAAATGCTTGGGAACTTTTCGATTGGTGACTATTTTAAAAAAGAAGCAATTGAGTTCGCCTGGGAATTTTTAACGAGCTCCAGTTGGATTGGGTTTGAGCAGGAACGTCTTTCTGTCACAGTGCACCCGGAAGATGAAGAGGCCTATAATTATTGGAAAAATGATATTGGGATTCCGAAAGAAAGGATTATCCGCCTCGAAGAAAATTTCTGGGATATCGGGGAAGGACCAAGCGGGCCCAATACGGAAATTTTTTATGACCGGGGCCCCTCTTATGGCGATGATCCTGCCGATCCGGAACTGTATCCGGGCGGAGAAAATGAAAGGTATCTGGAAATCTGGAATCTTGTATTTTCTCAATTTAATCATAACCCTGATGGTACGTATACCCCGCTTCCGAAGAAAAATATTGATACAGGGATGGGGCTGGAGCGGATTGTCTCCGTCATTCAGGAAGCGGCAACTAACTATGATACAGATCTATTTCTCCCCATCATACGGGAGACAGAAAAAATAGCTGGTGTCACTTACGGAGTCTCGGAGGAAACGGACATTTCTTTGAAAGTCATTGCCGATCATATCCGTACGGTCAGCTTCGCGATCGGGGACGGCGCTCTCCCATCGAACGAAGGCCGGGGATATGTACTACGGCGTTTATTACGGAGGGCTGTGCGTTACGCCAAGCTTATCGGGATAGAACGCGCGTTTATGTATGAACTGGTACCTGTTGTTGGTGGGATTATGGAAGACCACTATCCAGAAGTGAAGGATAAGGAGGCGTTCGTACAAAAAGTTATAAAAAATGAAGAAGAACGTTTTCATGAAAGACTGAGCGAAGGACTTTCCATCTTAGCAGATATTATGAAAAAAGAACGCGGCAAAGGAAACAGTGTGATATCCGGCAAAGAAGTGTTCCGATTATATGATACGTATGGCTTCCCGGCTGACCTAACAGAGGAATACGTGACAGAACAGGGCTTTTCGATAAATGAAGAAGAATTTGAGCAGGAAATGCAAGCACAAAGAGAGCGGGCAAGGGCCGCCAGAAAAGAAAGTGGATCCATGCAGACTCAGGATACCATATTGTCTGATGTTACAGCGGAAAGCACATTTGTGGGATATGACACCCTTCGGACAGATGCTGTCGTACAGGTGATGCTTTATAATAATGAAATCACAGACACGGTTTCGGAAGGAATGACAGCAAGGATTATACTGGATCAAACGCCTTTCTATGCGGAAAGCGGCGGACAGGTGGCTGATAAAGGGGTCCTCTATCACGAGCAGGCGGAAGCGAACGTGATCGACGTGCAGAAGGCACCGAACGGTCAGAATCTGCATACGATCGAAGTGACCAAGGGATCCTTTCGAACCGGTTCAAACGTACAGGCTCTCGTAGAGGAACGCGGCCGAGGAGATATTGTCAAAAACCATACCGCCACCCACCTTTTACACCAAGCGTTAAAAGATGTACTCGGGGATCATGTAAACCAGGCAGGTTCTTTGGTTCATGAGGATTACCTGCGTTTTGATTTCTCACACTTCGGGCAGGTGAGTCAAGAAGAACTGGAGCAAATTGAAGGAAAAGTAAATGAAAAGGCCGCCGCGGCCATCCCGGTGGTTATCGAAGAGATGAAGCTGGAAGAAGCTAAGTCGATGGGAGCAATGGCCCTGTTTGGAGAAAAATACGGGGCAGACGTCCGTGTAGTCCAGATCGGCGATTATAGTGTCGAGCTGTGTGGCGGCTGCCATGTTAATAATACTGCTGAAATCGGTATCTTCAAAATTGTTTCTGAAGCTGGAATTGGAGCCGGAGTGCGCCGGATCGAAGCAGTAACCGGTAAAAAAGCGTATGACTACATTGCGGACCAATTAACCTTGCTGAGGAAGACAGGCGAGCAGTTAAAGGCGAAAACACTAAACGATACCCCACAACGGGCAGAAGCCCTTCAGCAGCAGATTCGTGAACTGCAGCGGGAAAACGATTCCCTGAGCTCCAAACTCGGCAATATGGAGGCAGGCAGCCTATTAGATGAAGGAACAGACGTCAACGGGATACAGGTGATTGCCAAAGAGGTTACAGCTCCTGATATGGACGGTCTCCGCAATACTGTCGACGAGTTAAAACAAAAACTGGATTCCGGCATTATCGTGCTGGGTTCGGTAAACAACGATAAAGTAAATATTGTTGCAGGAGTCACAAAGGATTTAACAGAAAAAGGCTATAAAGCAGGAGATATTGTGAAGCAGACAGCTTCTATCTGCGGCGGGGGCGGCGGAGGCCGTCCGGATATGGCTCAGGCTGGAGGCAAGAATCCTGAAAAACTCCAAGAAGCTTTGTCAGCAGTAGAAGATATCGTTAAATCCATTTCCTAAATAAGAATATTTGGTGTACAATAAGGGCAAGATGTGAACAGTTTGCGTAAGGAATCCATTTATATACATGTGGAAGTATGTAGGAAAAAGGAGGTGTACGGGGTGGATTATAACGACAGCACAATGAAGTTCAACGTACAAGACGATACCACCGATAAAGAAGCGGGAGAAGTATTATTTACCGTTTATCAAGCTCTGGAAGAGAAGGGATATAATCCAATTAACCAAATTGTAGGCTATTTGTTGTCTGGTGATCCTGCATACATTCCAAGATTTAAAGATGCCCGGACGCTGATTCGGAAAATTGAAAGAGACGAGATTATCGAAGAACTGGTCCGTTCTTATTTAACAGAGCACGGGAAGGAGAATGAATGAAGGTACTAGGGTTGGATGTCGGAAACAAAAGAATAGGTGTGGCGGTGTCGGATGAACTGCGTTGGACGGCACAAGGACTGGAAACGATCCACATCAAAGGGGAGGATCCTCTTGAATCGTTTGCCCGTATTTCTGAATTAATGAAAGAACACGGGGCGTATCAGGTCGTCGTCGGTCTTCCTAAAAATATGAACGGGACGATTGGTCCACGCGGGGAACAATGCCGGGATTTCGCAGATAAGCTGAGAGACGAATTTGATATTCCGGTGGACATGTATGACGAACGCTTAACGACCCAGGCAGCTGAGAGAACGTTGATTGAAGCCGATATGAGCCGGAAGAAACGGAAAAAAGTGGTCGATAAAATGGCCGCCGTTATGATTTTACAAGGATATTTAGATCAGGAACAATCGGGTTCCTTATAATGGAGGTTTTAGAATGGCCGAAGAAGAAAACGAAAGAATTGTCATCCCGGATGAAGACGGGAATGAACATTTATTTGATCTGCTTTTCACATTTGATGTAGATGAAACCGGGTATTCCTACATGGTATTAACCGCAGCGGGTGAGCAGGAAAGCGAAGACGAAGAAGTTGAGGTTTTTGCTTTTCGGTACGAGGAAGGAGAAGGGGAAGATGCTGAATTATCCCTGTATCCGATTGAATCAGACGAAGAGTGGGATATCGTTGAAGAAATGGTAGAAACATTCAGCGCAGGAGAAGAAGAACAATAAATAACCGGCCCGGCTGTAAATGGCACCATCCTTTATAAAAAGGTCCCGAATCGCAGGAAAGATTCGGGATCTTTTTTCTGTTGTACAAAACATAGCAGCACTGTCCATTATTAATTCTTCCCTTATAAAAAAGCACAGGTGTCTGTCATCAGGGCGCGGCGGTTGAGCAGGCAGCATAACCGCTTTGTTCGCGTAAAAGGGCATAATGGGGGACATAGGTCTGAATCCGCCTAGGAATATTGACGAATGCTGTATAATAGAATCGTTGGGAGGGGAAAAATGACTATGTTCGGCAGAACAAAACAGGGACCTATGACTGAAAAAGAAAAACAGGCGAAAATTGTTAGGAGAATTGTCCTCATTACCTTGGCAGTAATTGTTACGGCGGTTGCCATTATTGGTATTGGCGGTTATTTATACATATCATCTGCTTTAGAACCGGTAGATGAAGATAGTGATGAAACAGTCACGGTGGAAATACCAATTGGTTCTAATGCCGAGGACATTGGAAGGGTATTAGAAGAAAATGGTATTATAAAAAACGGCACGGTCTTTCATTACTATGTCCGTTATAACAATGAAAGAGGGTTTCAGGCGGGAGAATATGATTTGTCTCCTTCCATGAATATAGAAGAGATCATTCAGGAATTAAAAGAAGGAATGGTTGTAGAAGAACCGGAGTTTTCCTTTACGATACCTGAAGGGACATGGTATGAAGATATTGTGCATACTATTGCAGAAGAAACTCCTCATGAATTGGAAGAAATCGAAGCAAAGCTGGAAGACGAATCATATCTGAATCAATTAATAGAGGATTATGATGTTATCACTGAGGACATCTTAAATGAAGAGATCCGCTATCCACTGGAAGGGTATTTGTTTGCTTCCACTTATGAATTCCATGAGGAGGATGTGACAATAGAAGAGATTATTGAGCGGATGATTGAACGGACACAGGAACATATGGTAGAATTTTCGGAACAAGTGCAGGAAAGCCAGTACACTTTCCATCAGCTCCTTACCCTTGCTTCCATTGTTGAAAGAGAAGCCCGTGCCCAGGAAGACCGTCCAAAAATTGCAGGTGTGCTGTTTAACCGGCTCGAGGAAGATATGCGTCTGGAAGTTGATCCGACCGTTTCCTACGCCGTAGGAGAGCACAAATATATGACATCAATGGAGGATCTTGATTATGATTCTCCGTACAATACCTATCGGTACGGCGGGTTTCCTCCGGGTCCCATCGCAAGTCCCGGCACGCCCTCTATAGAAGCTGTTATGGAGCCGGCATCAAGCGGTCATCTGTTTTTCTATGCGAGGCGTAATGGGGAAGTTATATACAACGAAACGTATGAACAACATCGGGAAATTCAAGAGAAGTACCGGAGTGAGTGGATCGAAGCCGAAGAAGAATAGGAAAAGAAACTACGGTACCGCAATAAAATAAGAAGCAAGGCGGCTTCCCGTTGCTGCATAGGGGAGGCCGCATTTTGTAACCGCACGATACAAAAGATAGAGGGACAAATAAATGCAAGACAAAAAATTATTGCTCGAATACATGGAATCGTTTCAACCAAAAAATCATACACTTTTCCGGGACATGGAATCATTTGCAGAACAGGACAAAGTGCCAATTATGGAAAAAGATGCGTTGGAAGTGATGCTTCAACTACTGCAGCTTCATAACAGCCGCCGTATTCTTGAAATCGGTACCGCTATCGGTTATTCCGCCCTGCGGATGGCACAGGCTCTTCCGCAGGCTCATATTGTGTCCCTGGAGAAAGACGAAATCAGGCATAAACAGGCACTTAACTACAGGGAGCTGAGCGGTCTTCAAACACATACCACATTTTATTTGACGGATGCCCTGGAGGAGTCATTTTCCCTTGAAAGTCCAGAAGCATTTGATGTATTATTTATTGATGCAGCAAAGGGCAAGTATCTGGAGTTTTTTGAGAAATACACCCCGTATGTAAAAAGAAACGGGCTGGTGATAACAGATAATGTTTTTTTCAAAGGATTAACAGCTACCCCGGAAAAAGCATCTAAAAGGCTTCTTCCAATGGTACAGAAAATCCGTACCTTTAATCAAATGCTGGCGGAAACTCCTTCGTATCAGACACGTTTCCTCCCGGTGGGGGACGGTCTCGCAGTCAGTATGAAAGTAGAAAATGACACCAGATAAAGGAAAAATTATTGTATTTTGATTGATCCATGCGTATGATAATGGCAGAATATAAACATTACATGAACAACCCCCTTATTTTGAAGTCAGGAGTTAAAAAAGATCATTGATTGGAAAGAGGAGTGACATTCACAATGGCAGAAGAAAAACAGCATTATATGACGGAAGAAGGAAAACAAAAATTAGAGGAAGAATATGAGCATTTAAAAACAGAACGGCGTCAGGAAGTCGTCGAACGTATAAAAATAGCTCGCAGTTTTGGAGATCTTTCCGAGAACTCGGAATATGATGCGGCAAAAGATGAACAGGCTTTTGTAGAAGGCCGGATCAGCCAAATTGAAAAAATGCTTAAAAACGCAGTGATAATTGAGGAAGATACTTCCAATAATTCCGAAGTAGCGTTAGGGAAGTCGGTTACATTTAAAGAAATTCCCGACGGGGAAGAAGAAGTATATACCATTGTGGGAAGTGCAGAAGCTGACCCGATCGAAGGCAAAATATCAAATGATTCCCCTATGGCTCAAAGTCTGCTTGGGCGGAAAGTCGGTGATTCTGTCACAGTAAATACGCCGGGCGGCGAGTTTGATGTGGAAATACTGGAAGTGAACTAAGGACCATTGGTTTACTTTTCAGCCGCAGTGTTCTAATGGAACGCTGCTTTTCTTTTTCTCCCACCTTTATCACAGGCCAAATCTATATCTTTGTGTAAAAAACAGAAAATTTTCCGTTACCCTCTCGCTTCTGCCGGAAAAATTTTATATCATATGAGTATCCATGCTTGTACTATATCTTGAAGTAATTTGGCAGGTGAAAAAAATGAATGGAAACCACCAAGGATTTAACGATGAGAATCGATATGAGATGAGAAAGCGTAAACGGATGAACCGGATCCTCAATGCTTCCATTCTTGTCGTAGGAGCACTAATTGTTTTTTTCGCTGTTCAGTTATTCCTCCCGGGCAGTGAAGAAGCGTCAGAGGAAGAGAATCAGGATAATATAGAAAATGAAGAATCAGAACAAACCGAGGAGGAAACAGCTCCGGAAGATAATCCGCAGACAGATAACCAACAGGAAACGGAGCAGGAGGATTCCCCTGAGACAAATACTGAAAATGAACAAAATCAGGACAATGATGCAAACGAGCAAAATAATCAAGAGAACGATAATTCAGTCTCCACCCCGGATCCGGAAGAGGGGGAAGGAAATTGGGAGCCCATCGGCACAGAACAGTCCGGCTCCTTCACTCATGACTTTAACCGGGACAGTCAGAACTGGGCGGAAATGGAGGCCGCTCTTCGGTATGCGACCGGCTTAAGTGAAGAGGAAATGGAAACATGGCAGATTGAAAACGGCGGGGGTCCTAATAAAGTAACCGGGACAGTAAGCACCTCTGAAAACGCCGATACTCCCTTTCAGGTAACAATGGAGTTTATTGAGAACGAAGGATGGAAACCACTGAAGGTAGAGCGGCTGGATTCCAATCCATATAGCAGTTGAGAAATATTTAACCAGCAGGGAAAGGAACGAGACGATGCGGATAGCAGTCATTGGAGCAATGGATGAAGAAGTTGAATTGTTAAAATCAAAACTGGAAAATCTGCAGGAGGAAAAAAAGGGCGGCACCTTTTTTTTCTCCGGGCAGTTGTTTGGTACAGATGTTGTGCTGATTAAATCGGGAATTGGAAAAGTCAATGCAGCCATCGCGACAACGATCGTGCTCAAAACATATCAACCGGATATGGTTATTAACACTGGTTCTGCCGGGGGGTTTAATCCAGAGCTTGAAGTAGGAGATTTAGTCGTTTCTACAGAGGTCCGGTATAACGATGTCGATGCGACGGTGTTTGGTTATGAATACGGCCAGGTGCCGCAAATGCCGGCCGCTTATGCAGCAGACGGCGGTTTGATCACCGCATCGCTCGAAGCCGCAGAACAGGAGGATATCCCGCTTCAGAAAGGGCTTATTTTATCCGGGGATTCGTTTATGAGCTCGGATGAACAAATTGCTTTTCTAAAACAAACCTTTGATCTCCCTCAGTGTGCAGAAATGGAAGCCGGAGCGATCGCCCAAGTCTGTTATCGATTTAATACCCCCTTTGTCGTTATCCGTGCTCTAAGTGATATAGCAGGCAGGGAGGCCAAACAATCCTATGATCAGTTTTTGAAGAAAGCGTCAGAAAACTCGGCTGCTCTGGTGCTGGCGATGATCAACAGAGGATACAAATAGGAAATACTCCCTGGTTCTCCAACACTTTCCTCCCTCTCCTTCTATATTTCTATGATACGATGAAAAAAGGATAAGAGAGGAGGAAAAGCCGGGATGTCTATAATGACCACAAATCATCAAAATAAAGCCAAAGATCTTCATACGTTCAGCAGAATCCTGATAACACTGGCTTGTTTTCTGCTTATCGGGGCTTTTCTCCCTGACAATATACCGGCAGAGAAGGAGCCGGCCGCGTTTGCCATGATTGGCGGGCTTTCTTTTATTTCCCTTTGGTTCCACTTCTGGGCTCAGCGGGAAAAACGACAGGCGGAACAGGAAGAGTACTAACACAGCTATTGGACTAATTCTTCCAAAAAATGTTTTGTTATTTTCGCCGTCAGGCCCCAAATAACATGATCGTCATAGTAATAAAAATATTCCGGATGTGTTCCGGCATTCCACGTATATCGTTTTCCGTTTGGAATGTCCTCAAATGGAAACGAGGCGGGAGGTTCGATTTTCAGCTGCACATCATAGCAGAAGGGCTCCTGCTTAAGAAAATGAGATAAAGGAACTGTGAAAATCCCTCCCACCTCTTCTTCATTGGGAGAATAAGAAGCGTCTTGATCGATAAATCCCACATAAGGATAAATAATTTGGTTAAAAGGAGAGATCACTTTATCCAGACTTCCAGCCAACACGGCCTGCTCTTCCTGAATGCCGATTTCCTCACAGAGTTCACGAACTGCGGCTGCAGCTGGTGTTTTATCTGTGTTATCCACCATTCCCCCTGGAAAACACACTTCCCCAGGCTGGCGTTTCATATGCTTGGCTCTCACTTCGTACAATAAATGAATGTCATTATCTTTTTCGAGCAGCGGCAGAAAAATGGCATATCGGCGCATCCGTTGTTCATGAATAATCCCCTGTTTTCTGCCTGACATTCGTCGGAATACGGTGTCTTTATTTATATCCACGATGATTCATTCTCCTTTTTCTATTCATCTGTTTTCATCATAGCAAAGAATATGTTAGAACTCCTCCGTTTTGATCTTATGTTTTTTTCTGGAGATATTGTGGTATAAACATGGATAAATGGGAAAAGGAGGTTTTTTGATGTCTGAAAAAGAACCCCGCCGGAAAAATAAATCCATTCGTACAGATTTAGACCCGCCGCCTACCATGCATGAAGATCTCGTACCCTTAGAGGATTTAAAAATAGAAGAAAAAGAAATGAAGAAAAAAAGTAAATCCAAAAATTCATCCTCGTCCAAGAAAAGAGAATCAAAATAACAAAAAGGGATGCTTGTAACAGGGTGTAGAGGCTGGGACAAAATCATACAGGTCAGATAAAAATCCGAACGATTATCTTACATTCTCCATTAGAATTTGGTGTCGTTCGGATTTTTTCATGCTATCTGCCCTCTTAACACGGAGTATACCGCTGTACGATCAATGCAGCCGGCCCCTGTGCATTCCTTGGGGACGACTTCATAAAGAATCGCTATACTAAGTCGATCTTCAGCTCATCTTCGTCTGGTCTCCGCTATGATAAGGAACTGCAGCGTTCAGGAGACATAGCCGTTTGCATGTCTTGCGTTACTATCAATAATTCGTCTTTCAGGAGAAGTTATTTCGTTTTGTCCTAGACTCTTTGTTATCTCCTCGGACGGAAAAGGCATTGAGAAAGTCTTATAGATATTTCTGAAACCAATTGATCATATAATGCAGGCGTTCTATACGTAAGGAAGGCGCACCGCTTCGGCTTAATTCATGGTTGGCCCCGGGGAACCGTAAAAATGTCACCGGTTTCTCCAGATGTTTAAGGGCAGTGAAAAGCTGTTCACTTTGTTCAATAGGACAGCGGTAATCGTTTTCCCCATGCATAATGAGCAGTGGGGTGTGTATATCATTCACATATTTCAGAGGAGAATGATGCCAGAGTTTTTCCGGATCATCAAAGAGCCGGGCTCCAAGCTCCCAATCGGTAAAGAAGAAACCAATATCACTGACTCCGTAAAAACTTGTCCAGTTGGAGATGGACCGCTGGGTTACTGCTGCTTTAAAACGGTCGGTATGACCAATGATCCAGTTGGTCATAAAGCCGCCGTAACTCCCGCCGGTGACACCCAGCCGTGTTTCATCGATGAAATCATAGGTATGCAGGACATGATCAACGGCCCTCATTAAGTCGCTGAAATCTTTCCCGCCGTAATCTTCCCGGCAGGCATCCACAAAGGTCTGTCCGTATCCGTGACTTCCGCGGGGATTGGTATAAAGAACGGCGTATCCCTCTGCGGCCAGTACTTGTAATTCATGAAAAAAGGTGTTGGCATACATAGCATGAGGACCGCCGTGTATTTCCAAAATCAACGGATAACGCTGTCCTTCTTCATAATCTGCAGGTCTCATCAGCCATCCTTGGAGTTCCCAGCCGTCTTCTCCTTTTGCTGTAATGGGTTCCGGAAGAGAAAGATGCACGTCTTTGATGAAATCAGCGTTTACATCGGTTAAACGGACCTTCCCTTTTTCGTTGATATCGATTTTATAAAAATCACCTGGGTTGGAAGGATCACTAATTCCCGCTACAAACAAATTCAGCTGTGGATGATAGGAAAAACCAAATACATGGTTTTCTTCTTCATGAACGGGGGTGATTTCCCCGGCCATATCCATTTGATAAATCCCCGTATTGCCATGATCACTTGCCAAAAAGTAAAGATGCTTTTGATCAGCGGACCAGACTGGACCCGGGTTCGGGTGTCCGGAGCGGATATCACCAATGGCTGCATCGCCGATTTGCACATCCCACTTTAGAGTCATACATGTTCGTTCTTTAGATAAGGGGTCCATAATCCAAACCTGATTAAGAGTAGCCCCCTTGTATTCCAGTTCGTGGCCGATGCAGGCAATTTTTCTTCCGTCATCAGACCAATTGGCATGGGAGAATACGCCGGTTGAATTGGTTAATTTAATAATATCTTTTGTTTCAATATCGATAATGAACAGGTCCAATGTATTGGATACATCTTCATCGACATCTCGATTGGCACTAAACACAATCTGACGGCTGTCGGGGGACCATTCCGCTGTGTGATGGTCAAATTCACCATCTGTCAGGATTTCTATGTTATTGGTTTTTAATTCAAGGAGCCCAAGGTGTACTCTTTTTCCTTTTCGAAATCCTTTGGCATCAGATTTGTAGCGCAGTTTTTCGATCACAACTGGTTCCGGTCCTGCCGGAGTGTCTCCATTTTCTTCTTCCTCGGCAGTAACAGCTTCCCCTTTTTTCAGAGAAGTCGTAAACAATATATACTTTCCATTCGGGGCCCACGCTGGGGCAGCCGCCCCATTTTTAAGATTGGTTAACTGACGCGGCTCTCCTCCGGTGGAAGACATAACCCAGATCTGGTCCGTCCCGGAGCGGTTGGATACAAAAGCTAATTCTGTTCCATCCGGAGACCAGCGCGGAGTATGGTCCTGTACGCTTCCAAATGTCCATTGAACGGGAATATCGTCTGTCAGATGATGAATAAATAAGTGCGAATCATATTCCTGATTGTTTCTTGCCATTTGCTGAACGAACGCGTATTTTTCCCCATCTCTGGAAAGCTGAGGTTCCTTGACCACACGAATCTTACTTAAGTCCTCAGACGTAATGGCTCGTTTATTTACACCCACAACAAAGCCCCCTTTAAAAATTAACATCTCTAATGTAACGTTTTTCCTGACACTTATGTGGAATCAGTATAGTAAAAAAATGAAGAAAACTCAAATGAGTTTCGCGGCCTCCGGACGTTAATACAAAAAGAAAGGTATATTTTCTCACAAGGTTAATGAAAGGTTGACCACGTTCGCTTACACTAACAATTAAGGAAACTCCTTTTCCTTTGCCGACTTTAACTTTCCTTGTTGGCATCTCTCTCTCCACTTGAAGCTGTCTGGTATTATACGACCAGGCAGCCTTTTTTATGTTTTTTCCGAATAATACTCGTATTCAATCACATCGTGTGTTCTGCTGTATTTCACGTGCAAATCATACCCTTCAAAGTACCACTTGTCTTTCTCTTCTATATAAAAAATAATGCCGTCCTGTTTGTTGGAAGTAAACGTTTCAAATGGTTCACTTTTGGAAACTCCGAGGGAAAATCCAGGATGAATCGGAGAGTGACCTCCGTACCGGGCATAAAAGCGGATATAGTCCCCGGCCTCTGCGTTCATTTCTTCTTCAAACCATTTCACAGCGGGTTCACTTAATGTAATTTGCATAAGGCGGTACCTCCATTGTCCATGATTTATCTTTCCCTACTATTCCCGGAAGACAGAAGAAAAAAACAAGAATCAGACTGGGACAAACAACCAAAGCCCGGTGGGTGCATACAATAAAAAAGAGATGAAGAGAGGAGGACGATAACGTTGTCCAGTATTTTTGCTGCCGCTGTTTATTTGTTTAAAGAGCTGGCTTTGTTCGTCTCTTACGTGAAAAATAACGCCTTTCCCCAGCCTCTTCCCAAAGAAGAAGAAAAACAGCATTTAAAACGCATGCAGCAGGGAGATCAGTATTCCAGAAATCTCTTAATAGAACATAATCTCCGCCTGGTGGCACACATTGTAAAAAAATTTGAAAACACCAGGGAAGACACTGAAGATTTAATTTCTATCGGAACAATCGGGCTGATCAAGGGAATTGAAAGCTACTCTCCGGATAAAGGAACCAAACTGGCTACGTACGCCGCAAGATGTGTCGAAAATGAAATACTTATGCATCTGAGAGCCCTTAAAAAAGTAAAGAAAGATATTTCCCTGCATGACCCCATCGGAAGCGATAAAGAAGGCAATGAAATCTCTCTGATTGATGTTCTGGAAGAAGACGGTCCGGAAGTAGCCGATTTGATTCAATTAAACATGGAGAAAAAACAGGTACGTGCTTTTATGGATATTCTGGATGAGCGGGAAAAAGAAGTGATTGTCTATCGGTTTGGTCTTGAAAAAGAGAAAGAAAAGACCCAGCGTGAAATCGCGAAAGAACTCGGTATTTCCAGAAGTTATGTTTCCAGAATAGAAAAAAGGGCATTGTTAAAGCTGTTTCAGGAATTCTACAAACAGCAGAAGCGCCTGTCGGGGTCGTCAGGCGGAGGAAGCCCTCTAAACCCAATGAAATAACAGTCTGCAGGCAAAAGAAGCCTGCAGGAGGGGACAAGCCCATGCTTACGGACAATACCTACAATATTTTCTTATAAAATAATAAGAAATTCTAGGTAACTTTCTTGGATTAGGTGAATATCATGGGGGATGAAAGGAGAGGAGAAAGATGAATACAGGGAGTAATGATCAGTACAGCCCTTATGGAGAAACAACAGAAATGCAGGATAAGTGCAGAAAATATATGTATCATGATGTCATTTTAACAATGAAAGATGGTACTGCAGTGGATGGCATTATCGAAGAAGTGGGGTCGGATCGGGTAAGAGTACTCGTAGGAGAAAATATTATGGAAGGCGAAGGGGAAAATGATGGAGACGGCCGCCAGTATTATGGTGGATATGGATATGGAGGAGGACGGCCGAGAAGAAGATTCCGCCGTTTCAGACGCCGGGAATTTCCATTAGGAGCGTTGGCAGCTCTTGCTCTTCTGCCCTATATTGCCCCCCAGCCTTACCCGTATTATCCGTATCCTTATTATTAAAGGAGCCCACGAAGAAACCTTTAACGGGAAAACATGAAAGAAGCTTTTCCCTCGAAGGAAGGAAAAGCTTCTTTCAAACGCTTAAAAGGACAGGCTCTCTTGTGTATTTTCGGCTCTTTGAATATGTCCTATTCGATAAAGAGAGCCAAAGATCGTCCCACTAGTTAACAGCGTCTTTAAGCTGCTTTCCTGGACGGAAGGCAGGATTCTTCGTTGCAGGAATCTTGATTTCTTCTCCTGTCTGAGGATTGCGTCCTTTGCGGGCCGCGCGTTCACGAACCTCAAAGCTTCCAAATCCAACCAGTTGAATTTTGTCGCCTTTTTTCAAGGTTTCTGTAATGCTGTCGAAAACAGCGTCTACTGCTTTAGAAGCATCTTTCTTGGAGATGTCTGCCTGCTCGGCAACAGCGTTGATTAAATCTGTCTTGTTCATAGAATAACTCCCTTTCTTTCCAAAAATATAGAGCCTTTACACTACAAATTTACTCATCAATCCTTGATATGTCAAGTATTGACGGGGAATTTACTTAAAAATGCGGTAGATTTATGCCTAGTATTGCCAAAATTAGCGTTTCTATAACCCCTGATGCATCAATAATTTACATTTTCATCCATTATTCGATTCGCGCGCGGAAGAGGAAGGCTGCTTTTGTTTCTTCCCATTTAATTCATCCTGAACACTTGCGTCCCATAACGAAACCCCGGAATGATAGGCCGCTCTTGAAATAAGATGTCCCCCCACAGGAGCAGTAATAAATACAAAGACAATCCCAAGCAGAATACGGGCGCTGTAGAGGCCTTCGACGATGGAAAAGAACAGAAAAGCGCCGGTTAAAATGCACATAACGCTTAACGTAGATGCTTTTGTTGCAGCATGGCTCCGCGTATAAATATCAGGCAGCCGAATAATGCCAAACGCACTGATTAAACTTAACACCGCGCCCAGCAGGACAATAATTCCGATAATCCAGCTGCTAATCTCGTTTGCGCTCAATGACAACACCCTTTTCAATAAATTTGGAAAATGCCACTGTTCCAATGAAGGCCAAAATACCAAGCAGGAGGATGACTTCAAGAAATGCTGTGGTTTCCTGAATAAGCGAAATAACAGCAACAAGGCTGATAAGATTAATTCCGATCATATCCAGGGCAATAACACGATCCGGCATCGATGGCCCTTTTGCCACTCGGAACAGAGAGATCAAAATAGCCAGAGAAAGAAGCACAGCTGAGAGGATCAAAATGATCTGTATCATGTCCGGCTCACCTCCTGGATCGCTTTTTCAAATGATTCCCGGATATCCTTTTTCGCTTTTTCAATATCGGGAAGATGCATGGCGTGAATAAAGAGTGTTTTGTTATCCGGAGAAACATCTACTACCAGAGTGCCAGGCGTAAGAGTGATTAAACAGGACAAAACGGTTACTTCCCATTTTTTCTCCAGATCAATATCCATTGCAAAAATTCCCGGAGTGATCTTAAGGGTAGGCTGAAGAATCTGCCCGACGACTTCTATGGCCGAAAGAATCAGTTCTTTCAGGAAAATCAATATTAACTTTAGAATGGCATAAACCCCGATAAAATAAAATCGGTCGGGGAAAAAGCCGCGTAACAAATAGACAATACCCAATCCAATGACGTAACCGCTGATAAAGGATGAGAATGTCCATGCGTCATTCATAAACATCCAGATTATTGCCATGATGAGATTTATTAATAATTGAAAAGACATGTTCATTACTCCTTTAACACGGCATCAATATAAATTTGCGGTTCGTATAATGTTTCTGCGGCGGTGGCAGCTAATGGATAAACAGCTTCGGCTCCCACACCGATCAAAACCGAAACAGTCAGGAGAAAAGCGCATGGAAGCAATAATCCCTTTGTTGTCCCATATTGATCCGCTTTTTCCAGCTTGATTTTGCCATAAAAGCCTTTTAAGAAGATACGGATCATCGAATAAAGCACCAGAAGGCTGGAGGCCATCATGACAGCAATAATCCAGTATTGTCCGGCTTCTGCTCCCCCCTGGACGAGCATGAGTTTGCCGATAAATCCACTAAGCGGGGGAACCCCGACGAGAGCCATCACAGCTGTGAAAAACATCCAGCCGAGCCGCGGGTGATATTTAATCAGGCCGCCCATTTCCTTTAAATGAGTAGAGCCGGCCACCGTGATCATTGCGCCAATCATCAAAAATAAGGCACCTTTTATGATAATATCATGGAATAGATAAAAAATGGCTCCCATATATCCGGTTTCTGTCATCGTGGATACGCCGAACAGTACGAATCCTACAGCTACAATGACATTATAAACAAGTATTTTTTTTACATCCTGATGAGCGACGGCACCAATGACACCGATGATCATCGTGAGAGCCGCAAGAATGCCGAGCAGCTGGTGGGTAAAGGCCGTATCATGAGTAAAAATCATGGAGTAGGTACGGAAAATAGAATAGATGCCCACCTTTGTAAGCAGCGCCCCGAATATTGCCGCTATCGGAGAAGGAGGAGCTGCATAAGAAGCCGGCAGCCAGAAATATAAAGGAAACAGGGCTCCTTTTAATCCAAAAACAATTAAAAACAGGACTGCGATAACCGAAAGAATAGGAGCTCCGGTGTCGAGACTGCCGATTCTTTCGGATAGTTGAGCCATATTCAACGTGCCGGTCACGGCATATAAATAAGCCACACCGACAACAAAAAACGCAGAAGATATAACATTCACCAGCACATACTTAAAAGACTCCCGAAGCTGTTTTTTTGTGCCGCCGTGAACAATAAGTATGTAGGAAGAAATAAGCATTACTTCAAAAAACACGAAAAGGTTAAAAATGTCCCCTGTTATGAATGCTCCCATGACACCGGCAATTAAAAATTGATAAAACGCATAAAAGTAAAAACGTTCTCGTTCTTTCCCTATCGAATAAATCGAAAATACAAGGATGGGAAGACTGACCACAGCGGCGGCCGTTATCAAAAGGGCAGCAAGCATATCTGTGACAAGCACAATGCCAAAAGGCGGCTGCCATCCTCCCAGCTGCAGGGTTTGAATGCCCTGCTGCTGCACTGTAAATACGATAAATATATTCACCACAAGTAAAACAGCTGCAGAGACTGTACTAAGCCCCCGTTGAAATACCACACGTTTAGGGGCGAACAGCAGCAGGATACCGGTGAGAAGCGGTATTAAAACAGGCCATATTATTAAGTTAGTCATATGAATCAGTTCCTCTCATTTTCTCGGTATTATCCGTTCCGGTTTCCTTATAGGTGCGGTAACCAAGAACAAGAAAAAAGGATGTGACCCCAAAACTGATCACGATGGCAGTGAGAATTAAAGCCTGAGGAAGCGGATCCGTGTATGTGGAGGCTTTAAGCCCCAATAAAGGAGGAGCCCCGCTTTTTAAACCAGCCATTGTTAATAACAGAACATGAGCACCATGACTTATGATGGCTGTTCCGATAATGATCCGTATCATATTTTTTGATAAAACCAAATATGTACCGCCCATGAATAAAACACCGGCTATTATGGACATCACAATTTCCATTACCTATCCTCTCCTATTGTCTGAATAATAGTGAGGGTTATGCCTATCACTACCAAGTAAACACCAATATCAAAAAGCAGAGCTGTTGCAAGTTCAAGTTCTCCGAGCACAGGGAACGTAAAATAATCATAGGTCTGTGATAAAAACGGCTCACCGAACAGGAAGGAGCCCATCCCTGTTGCTACGGCTGTTAACAATCCTGCGGCCGTGACTATTTTGAAATCAAATGGCAGAACCCGTTTGACTGTCTCCAAATCGTAGGCCAGCAGCAGTAAAACGACAGCAGAACTTGTCATTAACCCGCCGATAAATCCACCGCCCGGCTCATGGTGGCCATTGAAGAATATAAACACCGAAAACATAAGGACGATGAACAACACAATATTGGTCGCTGTCTGTAATATCACATCGTTGGATTTCACAGCTGTTCCCTCCCGGCCATACGAAGTTTGATCATAGCAAAAATACCAACAGCAGCTATACCAAGTACAAGAATCTCCAGCATTGTATCAAAACCACGGAAATCTACTAAAATAACGTTCACCATATTTTTACCGCCGGCTTCCTCATAGCTTGCTTCAGGAAAAAATCCGGAGATGGAGTCAAACAATCTGCTGCTGCTCGCTGCTATTCCGATAAGTGTGATGGTGAGACCCACAGCTGCTGAAATAATGAAATTACCAGCCTGGAAACGAACACTTTCCAGGTTTTTAGATATTTGCGGAAGATGATAAAAACAAAGTAAAAACAAAGCAACGGACACCGTTTCAATAATTAACTGGGTTAACGCTAGATCAGGGGCCCGGAAAATAACAAAAAATAATGCAACCGTGTAGCCGGCGACCCCTAAACCGATGATTGCTTTCAGTCTGGATTTCGTAAACATTACAATGCCGACAGAAACAATGAGAACCCCGGCCAGAATTAATTCATAAACACTGATGGGAGCGACATTTTCAGTATTAACAACAAATGCGCCTTTATAAAAGAGAGTAAACAGAAGGGCTGCGGTAAAAAATGAAAAGATGTACAATAAATAATCTTTAATATAACCGGTCATATGCCAACCGATGACTTTTTCCGACATTCTTTCCCCCTGAATAATCGTTTGATCATACAACCGGTTGAATGATAATCCTTCCGGGAACAAACGATAAACACCTATCCATTTTTTCATGCCTAAATATAATAAAACACCTGTTCCAATAACCCCTAAAGTCATGTATAACTCGGGAGTCCATCCGTGCCAGAAATAAATATCGACATAAAATTGTTCCCCTTCCTGCAGCAGGGAAGGAAGAATCGACGCCATCGCCGGTTCTATAATTGTATACGATAAAATGTTTGGAAAGAATCCAAATACAAGGACCAGGCTGACTAAAATAATTGGCGATAACAGCATGCCAAATGGCGCTTCGTGTGGTTTTACGTCGAGTTTTTCAGGCTGCATTTTCCCGGTAAACGTCTTAAATATAAGCATCATGCTGTAAATGAAGGTGAAGACACTGGCAATCCAGGCAAGTACCGGAAAGAGGATGCCAAAAGTATCTACGTTAAACAATTGGAATTCCGTAAACTCCACCATTGCGGTGAAAAACATTTCTTTACTCAAAAAGCCATTAAAAGGAGGAAGGCCGGCCATGGAAAAGCCGCCGATCACCGCAATGGTAAAAGTAATCGGCATGACCGTCATTAAACCTCCGAGCCGGCGGATGTCCCTTGTTCCCGTCTCATGATCGACAATACCCGCCATCATAAACAAACTGCCTTTAAAAGTAGCATGATTGATTAAATGAAAAATGGCAGCTGTTGTTGCTCCTACATAAAGATTTTCGTCTAAATTGTCGAAGTGAAGAGCGGCCGCCCCAACACCAAGCATTGATAATATCATTCCGAGCTGACTGACGGTGGAAAAAGCCAGAATACTCTTGAGATCGGTTTGGCGGACCGCAGAAAAGGATCCCCAGAACAGAGTGGTTATGCCAAAGCCGGCAACGAGCCACAGCCACTCGCCACTGACAGCGAAAACAGGGCTTAACCGCGCGATTAAATAGATCCCTGCTTTGACCATGGTAGCGGAATGCAGATAAGCACTTACAGGAGTGGGCGCTTCCATCGCATCCGGAAGCCATATATGAAATGGGAACTGGGCGGACTTTGTAAAGGCCCCAAGCAAGATGGTCAGCATCGCTGGAAGGAATAACTCATGGGAAACAACCTCCGAGGAAAGCGCTATGGTTTCCTGGATGCTGAAGGTGCCTGTGATCGAGTAGAGCAGGACAAATCCTACGAGCATGGAGAAACCGCCTAATACTGTAATCAGCATGGATTTCAAGGCCCCGTAAAGGGATTTTTCGCGCTCATACCAGTAAGCAATCAATAGAAAGGAAGATAAGCTTGTAATTTCCCAGAACATGTAGAGCACCATCATATTGTCCGATAATACGACGCCGAGCATGGCTCCCATAAACATGAGTAAAAAAGTGTAAAAAGTATGTAGAGCTTCTGTTTTCTTAGATAAGTAATAGATCGAATAAAGTACCACCAAAATGCCAATACCTGTAATCAGAAGGGCAAACAGCAGGCCAAGCCCGTCCACATATGCATTAAAATGAATATCAAGAGAGGGGACCCAGTCCAACACAGCCATTACGGTTTCTTTATTTGATGTGACTGGCAGGTATTGCAGAAAGTAGGCAAACAACACCGCAGGGACAGCTAATACGAACCATCCGGTATGTATATTGGGAAACATTTTATAAAGAATCGGTACAAATACAGCAGCAAGAAATGGTGCGATGATAGCTAAGTGAAGTGCTGTAATCATATAGAACCTCCTTTGTCGATTTCACGGGTGCAAATTCTTTTCACATTATAACTTATATTAGAAAACTGTGCATCTCTAAACACCTGAATTTTCAGGCAATATAGGCGTTATTTATAAATAGGTAGAAACACGAAGTTAAAAATTTTGTGAATAAATTTAGACATTTTTCCGCATAGTAAGTAGAAAAGATGGAAGGAGAAAAACATGGCAGATAAAAATTTATCTAAAGGGATCGGATTTTTCATCATTTTTTTGTTATTGATAACCGGTGCCTGGATGGCTAATGGTTATGTTGAACAAAAAAGAGTTGAAAAATTCTATTCTTACCCTGAAAATACAGAACCCCTTTCCTTTTCTAATGAAAACATTGAAAGAGATACCTTTGCCCCAAGGGAATATGTCAAAATAAAAAGCCTTTCCAGTTAAAAATGGAAAGGCTTTTTATTGCATCCTCACGTTATAACGTAATTGCCGGTTTCATGCACTTCTCCTGAAGGGACCGATGTTTAAGTTCTTCTTCGATTAAGGAAATGAAATCTTCATTTAATTGAAGGCGGAGAGCCTTTTCGTAAGCTTCGATTAATAATTCGTCCGATAGCTGATTCATAAGAGGGCAGCACACCTCCTTGGATTTCCATAGTTATTTCATCAAGTCATGGTAGTACACCGTGTATAGGCGTTATTTCATAAGACATGTATTTCCAACTGATTGTATAGTCAGTGTATCATGCTGGACTGGAGAGAACAACCGTTCGTTTTATCCACATGTGATCGTGGATAAGTTGTTTATAATCATTTACATATTACCGGTAAATATTATTAACGACAAGGTTTTTTTTTGGTGATAAAGTTATCCACATATTCAAAAAATCAAAATTATGTCGAAAACTTTTAGTCATGATTTTGATTCTGGTATCGTTTGAAAAAAACCAATATTAACGATATACTTTCAGTTTAGCGGAACATTGTACGGAATATTAATTCTTTCAAAAGGGTGTCCATTGTGATTAAACAGTTCATACCAAATGAATATATCCCCTCGGTATTTGATTTGAATTTGGAGGAGCTCAATGACCGTCAGATCAAGGGAATTATAACAGATCTGGATAATACCCTGGTGGAGTGGGATAGACCGGAGGCAACACCGGAACTGCTGGATTGGATGTATTTTGTTAAACGACAGGGATTTCAGGTGACTATCGTTTCGAATAACAATAAGGAAAGAGTAAGCTCCTTTTCCGAACCGACAGGTATTCAGTTTATACACTCTGCTAAAAAGCCGATGGGACACGCATTTCGAAAAGCATGTAAACGCATGGGGCTGAAAAAAAATGAAGTAGTGGTTATTGGAGACCAGGTGTTAACGGATGTGTTTGGAGGCAACCGCGCAGGGTTTTATACAGTGCTTGTTGTCCCGGTTGGACAGGGAGACGGTTTTTTTACGAAAATTAATCGAAAAGTAGAACGCAGGGTGCTTCACAGGTTAAAAGATAAAGGTCTTATACAGTGGGAGGAATAGAAGTGGATCAAAGCAGACTTATATGTGCGGGTTGTGGAGCACCGATCCAAACAGAGGATCCCGCAGAAGCAGGTTATACCCCGCCGGCGGCGTTGGAAAGGGATGTGGTCATCTGCCAGCGTTGTTTCCGTCTAAATCATTATAACGAGATCCAGGAAGTGCCGCTGAATCATACGGATTTTACAGACAAGCTGCATGAATTGGGGAAGCAGAAAGCCCTCATTGTAAAAATTATCGATGTGTTTGATATTGAAGGCAGCTGGATTCCGGGTTTACAGCGGTACATCGGAGGAAATGACGTCCTCCTGCTTGTTAATAAAATGGATCTCCTTCCTAAGTCAATAAATGAGAATAAGCTGAAAGACTGGGTACGCCGGGAGGCAAAAGAACAGGGATTACAGGTGGAAGATGTGCTCCTGATCAGTGCGGAGAAAAAGAAAAGCGTGGCGGAGGCTGCTGCTAAGATGGATGAATTACGTAAGGGAAAGGACGTCTATATCACCGGATGTACCAATGTCGGGAAATCCACATTTATTAATGCTTTAATCCAGGAATTCAGCGGGGACGAAGAACAGCTTATCACTACTTCCCGTTTTCCGGGTACTACTCTCGATTTGATAGATATTCCCCTGGATGATGGAAAGCGGCTGTACGATACTCCCGGTATTATAAACGAGAAACAAATAGCCCATTATGTAACCCGGGACGACCTAAAAAAGATAACGCCTGCAAAAGAAATGAAGCCCAGGGTGTATCAATTGGAGCAGAAACAGACTCTTTTTATTGCTGGTTTGGCCCGCTTTGATTTTGTGGAAGGAGAGCGGAATTCGTTCGTGGCATATTTTGACAATCATTTACGAATTCATCGAACGAAACTGGATAAAGCGGACCAACTCTATAAAGAGCATAAAGGCGGAATGCTTTCTCCACCTGAGACAGACTCTCTTGATGCGGTGCCAGAGTTTGTTTCCCATCACTTTCAAATAAAAAATGAGAAAACAGATGTGGTCATTTCCGGTCTTGGATGGATCACGGTAGTGAATCCTGGAGCAAAAATAATAGTACATGCTCCAAAAGGGGCCGGCGTGGCAATAAGAGAGGCGATTATTTAATGGAGAAGAACATGCAGGCAGAAAAACTATTTGGGGTTATAGGAGACCCGGTGGGGCACTCTTTATCTCCTGTCATGCATAATGATCAGTTTGCTTTTCAGGAGCTGCCATATTATTATCATGCATTTCTTGTAAAACCCGGGGAGCTGAAAGAGGCAGTGAACGGGCTGAAAGCATTACATGTATCCGGCTTTAATGTTACAGTACCGCATAAAATTGAAGTCATGAACTATTTAGACAGCATCGACGAGGAAGCCAGAATGATAGGTGCGGTAAATACGGTGGTAAAAGAAGAGAATGGGTGGATTGGATATAATACCGATGGTAAAGGCTATGTAGAATCTCTCCTGACAAAGGCGGGGGAAACCCTGGAGAATTCCAGTATTCTTGTCATCGGTGCCGGCGGCGCAGCCCGGGCCGTAATCAGTGAATTGGCACGACGGGGGGTCCGGCAGTTAACAGTGACTAACCGTACATCCGCCAAAGCGGAAGCGTTAAAAGAACGGGTTTCCGAAAGGGCGGACATACGGGCAGTACCAACCCCTGAAGCGGAAAAAGACACCCCTTCCTTTGATATTATTATTAATACTACGTCTGTAGGGATGTCTCCGCATGTGGATAATATTCCATGGCGGACGGACCATTTGAAACCAGGGTGTATCTGCAGTGATTTAATTTATAATCCACTGAAAACAGCGTGGCTGCAGGAAGCTGAACGAGCAGGGGCACAAGTGTTAAATGGCGTCGGTATGTTCGTGGGACAGGGGGCATTCGCGTTTCAAAAATGGACAGGGATATGGCCAGACGTAGACAGAATGCATGCGGTAGTAATGCATCATCTGGGAGGGAATTAACTTGTTAACAGGAAAACAAAAAAGATTTTTAAGAAAAAAAGCACATTCGTTGAAGCCTGTGTTTCAAATCGGCAAGGCAGGGGTAACAGATAATTTAATCAAACAGACAGCCGATGCCCTCGAAGCAAGAGAGTTAATCAAGATAAATATTCTTCAAAATAGTATGGAAGATAAGCATTCGGCAGCCGAAACACTGGCAGCTGAAGCAGATGCCTCAGTCGTTCAAATTATCGGAAACACTATTATATTGTATAAAGAATCAAGCGAAAATAAAACGATCGAACTGCCTTCGTAAAAGGGGATTCGCTAATGACAAAAAAGATCGGTCTGCTGGGCGGAACGTTTGATCCTCCGCATAACGCTCACTTAATGATGGCACAGGAAACATTGATAACACTAGAACTGGATGAAGTTTGGTTTATTCCGGTTTATTCGCCTCCCCATAAAACCAGGGAGCATATGGCACTTCCAGAAGAGCGGCTGGACATGACAAAACGGGCGATTATAGATAATTCCCAGTTTTATGTTTCTACCGTTGAACTTGACAGAAAAGGCCCGTCTTACACATTAGACACAGTAAAAGGTTTAAAGCACGACTATCCAGATGCTGTTTTTTATTTTATTATTGGCGGCGACATGGCTGCCAGTCTTGAATCATGGAAAAATATTGAGGAACTAAAAGAAGCGGTCATATTTGCTGTTGTGGACCGCCCGGGTTATTCCGTGGATCATTTAAGCAGCCGAAGCATGAAGTATATCGAAATGCCTCAGGTCGATATTTCATCTACTATGATTAGAGAAAGAATCCGGAATAGAAACAATATCAGATACTATATTCCAGATTCCGTATGGAAATACATAGAGGAGCATCAAGTTTATGGATAGAAAAGAAGCATTGGAAAGAGTCAAACCTCATTTGACAGAACATCGATATGTTCATACATTGGGAGTAAGAGATACAGCTTTGAAGCTGGCAGAAAAAGAAGATGTGGAGAAAGATAAAGTGGAAACAGCTGCCATTTTCCATGATTATGCCAAATTTCGTTCCAAAGAGGAAATGCGCCGGATTATTGAAGCGGAAAACTGGAATGAACAGTTTATTACCTATGGTGATGAATTGCTTCATGCCCCGGCCGGTGCTTATTTAGTCGAGAAAGAGGTCGGAATTAAGGATGAAGAAATACTTTCGGCTATTTTTTGGCATACTACAGGCAAAGTGGACATGTCACCGATGGAGAAAATAATCTTTTTGGCAGATTATATCGAACCGAACCGTAAGTTTCCAGGAGTAGAGGAAACAAGAGAAGAAGCGGAAAAAGATATGGATTGTGCCATTAAAATGGCTTTGAGAAATACGATCACGTTTTTGTTAAAGAAAAACCAGCCGGTGTTTCCTGAAACATTATTTGCCTATAATCATTTGACTTTAAATACCAACGGTTAAGGGGGAAGAGGTAACGAATGGAAGGAAAGGAACTATTAGAACTTGCAGCCAGTGCAGCCGATGAAAAAAAAGCAGAACACCTGACAGCTTTGGATATGCGGGGTATTTCGCTTATTGCCGATTATTTTCTCATTGGTCACGGTAATTCACACAAGCAGGTGCAGGCAATCGCACGCGACATCAAAAAGAAGGCGCAGGAGTCGGAACAAGAGGTGAAACGCCTGGAAGGTTTCGAGGAAGCAAAGTGGGTTCTCATTGATTTGGGAGATGTTATCGTTCATATTTTTCATAAAGATGAGCGTCCATATTACAATTTGGAAAAACTTTGGGGAGATGCTTCTCATGTTCCATTAGAAACGGTTTCTTCCTAGAAGGGATAAATCATGCATACGTACAGTGGTTTTGCACAGGTCTATGATCGATTGATGGAAGAGGCGCCTTATCAAGAATGGCTCCAGTGGGTGATGCATCTTTTTAAAAGAGAAGAAAACCAGCCTGCTGTCCTTTTGGATGCAGGCTGCGGGACGGGGACGCTGCTGGAGTTATTGCTGATGGAAGGATACGACGCGCACGGCCTGGATATTTCTGAAGATATGCTTGCTGTAGCACAGCAAAAAGTTAATGAAAAAGGCTTTTATCCGAATTTTTATCTGCAGGATATGACGAACCTTCAGCATACCGGCCAATATGATGCTATTCTTGCTTTCTGTGATTCGTTAAATTATATTACCACGGAAGACGATATACGAGCTGCTTTCCGGTCTTTTTATGAGCACTTATATGAAGGCGGATTGCTTGTTTTTGATGTCCATTCCATATATTACGTGGAACACATTTTACACGATTTTTCATTTGCAGATGCTGCAGACGATGTATCTTATATATGGAATACTTTTCCAGTCCGGAATAAGGGGGAAGTGGAACACGAACTTTCTTTTTTCATAAAAGAGAAAGAAGAGACATACAGGCGGCATGATGAAATCCACAGGCAGAGAACGTTACCTGTTTCTCATTATACCTCTTTTTTAAAAAAAGCCGGTTTTGAAGTCTGCGGAATATTTGCTGATTTTACGTTCGAACGCCCTCAGCATAATAGTGAACGTCTTTTTTTCTATGCAAAAAAACCTGTACAAAGGAAAGAAAAAGAGATAAACTGGTAACAAAGACGGATCACCGTCCTTGTTACCTCTTTTCATGAAACAGCTTTGCCATCTCTTTTTTATCCTCTGCGTACTTATGATGGGTTTGCTGGATGAGTTCCTCGAACATCCCTTCACTGTATTGACGCAGTACTTTAAGTCCTTCCCCGGTAACACCTCCAGGCACATTGACTTTTTCCCTTAATCCCCGGAGATCATAATGACCTTCCTTTAAAAGATGCCCATAGGCAATCATCATTTTTTCAGCGAGCTTTTCCGCGTCCTCCAGAGTCACGGCCGTTTCTTCGACTGCCGCCAGAATAAACTGTTCCAGAAGATAACTAATAAAAGCCGGTCCGCAGCTGATGATGTCACTGGATATCCGCAGTGTTTGGTCTGTAATTTGTATTGGTTCGGAAAACGTAGCGAGCCATTGCTGGAATAGGTTTTTTTCTTTTTCCGACCAGTGGCTGCCAAATGTGAGAAGCAGCGGTCCTTTCCCGGTTTTATTTACGATAGTTGGAACTGTCCTGACGACACGGCGGGCCGGCAGGGTTTCCAGATCTTCCAGCAGAAGTGGACTTGTTATCGTTGCCACCACATGCTCTAACGTCAAATGTTTTTTTAAGTCGTTTAATAACGGACCATATTGATTCGGCCGGACACAAATAAAAACAGTATCCGTTTTCGCGAGTAACTCTTTCATACTGTCTGTGATGTTTACTGTGGGATAAGCAGCCTGAAAATCAGTACTTCTTTCGTTACTGCGATTATAAATGAACATTTGAGAAGGAGATACGCTGTACTGATTGAGCATAACTTCCGCCAGCATTCCCCCCATATTGCCGGTTCCTATAAAGCCGATGTTATTCAATGATTTCCCCTCCTTAGTCATCCCGTTCCTAACGTTTTCTCTCCACATCCTATGTGACAAATCGCCCATATATACTACAAATTTTGAAGGAGTGCCGCTATGCAGCGAAATACTATGATTTTTTGGATTGCAGGGAGTGCAGCCGTAATTCTTTTAGTATGGTTAGGTATCATTTATTTCTTCCAGGCAGAAAAAAATATGGAGCCCGCAGGCGGACAGGAAGCTTTTATTCAGGATTTGGAAGTGGAGGGAACCGAGAGAAAAGAAGAAAAGGGCGAAGATGCAAAAGACACCACGGAAGGAAAGGATGAAAAGCTTTTGGTTGATGTGAAAGGAGCGGTTCAAAATCCGGGAGTGTATGAACTGGAAGAAGGAGAAAGGATTATTGATGCCCTGGATGCTGCGGGCGGGATTCTAGAAAAAGGAGAGCCGCTTGGAGTTAATTTTGCTGAAAAGTTAGAGGATGAAATGGTCGTTTATGTGCCGGAAGAAGGAGAGGAAACTACTATTGCAGTGAAAGACGAAAAAGAAGACGACCTTGTGCGGATTAATTATGCAGAGGCATCCAGCCTGGAAACCCTGCCTGGAATTGGACCCGCAAAAGCAGGCGCTATCATATCGTATAGAGAAGAGAACGGTTTGTTTGAGCAGGTAGATGAGCTGCTTCAAGTTTCCGGTATTGGAGAAGCCTCCCTGGAACAAATGAAGGAGAGAATCACACTGGAGTGAATGAAAACAGTTTCAGGAATGTGAATTTTTTGATAATATTAAATGCGAACCGTTTATTACGAAAGGGGATATATTCGTGAGCGAAGAACAATGGAAGTTAGAAACTGTCGCTGTACATGGCGGACAGGAAGTTGACCCTGCAACGCAGGCACGTGCGGTACCGATTTACCAGACGACTTCGTATGGATTTAAAGATACGGATCACGCCGCCAATTTGTTTTCACTTTCTGAATTTGGAAATATTTATACAAGGATTATGAATCCTACGCAGGATGTGTTTGAAAAAAGGATGGCGGAGCTTGATGGCGGAGTGGGAGCCCTGGCTGTAGCCAGCGGAAGTTCCGCAATTCACATTGCCATTTTAAATATATGTGAAAGCGGGGATGAGATCGTAGCTTCCAGCGGCTTGTACGGCGGTACATATAATATGTTTGTTCATACATTTCCTAAGCTTGGGATAAAAGTTCATCTCGTGGATGGAACGAATCCGGAGGCCTTCGCTGAAAAAATCAATGAAAAAACGAAGGTTGTGTTTGGAGAGATGATCGGCAACCCGAACGGGGACGTCTTCGATATTAAACAGGTTGCCAAAGTAGCCCACGACCATGATCTGCCATTAATCGTGGATGCTACGGTCGTAACTCCTGCTTTATGCCGTCCGATTGATCACGGCGCGGATATTGTAGTCCATTCCGCAACCAAATTTATAGGAGGTCACGGTACGACCATTGGCGGTGTGATTGTAGACGCAGGGAAATTCAATTGGAAAAACGGCAAATTTCCCGGTCTGACCGAACCTGATCCGAGTTACCACGGCGTAGTCTATACCGAAGCTGTCGGGGAGCTTGCCTATATTATAAAGGCACGGGTGCAGCTGCTTCGGGATCTGGGGCCGGCTATTGCCCCGATGAATTCCTTTTTACTGCTGCAGGGTCTGGAAACCCTTCATCTGCGGATGGAACGTCATTGTGAAAACGCGGAAAAGGTTGTGAAATACCTGGAAGAAAGTCCGCTTGTAGACTGGGTGAACTATCCGGGCCAGTCCTCCCATCCTACCTTTGATCTAGCGGAAAAGTACCTTCCTCACGGGAAAGGAGCTATTTTAACATTCGGAATTAAAGGCGGAGCAGAAGAAGGAAAGAAATTCATCAATGCCTGCCGCCTTCATTCTCATGTAGCCAATGTCGGTGACGCGAAATCTCTTGTTATTCATCCTGCAAGTACCACTCATCAGCAGCTTAGTCTGGAGGACCAGGAAGCTGCAGGCGTAACCCCTGACCTTATTCGAATTTCGGCAGGCATTGAGCATGCGGATGATATTATCGCAGACATAGAACAGGCCCTGGAAAAAAGTCAGTAGGTAACCGATTGAATAAAAAGGGCATATGGTTTGTGATTGGAGCAGCTGCCGCAATAAGTTGGTCTTTTTCCACTGTGTCATGGACCACCTTCCTTATTGCGGCATCCTTTTTTACTTTCGCAGCTCTAAAAAAAGACAGAAAAACTTTCTTCTGTCTGCTGGGGCTGTCCGCTGTGTTTTTTATCCGCACCGAATGGGTCGAACTTACAAATATTTCTTCATTATCTGGAGAAGAACGGGAAATAAAAGGAGTTTTGCATGAAGGCCCCATCAGAGATGGAGATAAGCTCCGCTTTGATTTGAAAAAAGAGAATGGCGAAAAGATTATGGTCTCCGTAAAACTTCATGATTTTAATGAAATTATTCCGGCCTCTCGTTTATCCCCGGGAATCTCGTGTTCCGTCACTGGCAGCTTATCCCTTCCTTCTGCCGCTTCCAATTTTCACGCTTTTGATTACCGTCATTACTTAAAACAACATTATACCCACTGGGAAATGGATGTTTTCTCGGTAAATGATTTACAGTGCCGGAAAAACAGTTTCAGCCTGTATTATATGCTTAAAGAATGGAGACATGCAGGCATACAGTGGATCGATCACTCCTTCCCGGAAGAATTGAAAGGAGTGGCCGCCGCTCTTTTATTTGGAGAAAGAGCTCTCTTGGACCCAGACACAGAAAACCATTATCAGAGTCTTGGATTAATCCATTTATTGGCTGTCTCCGGACTGCACGCCGGGCTGCTTTCCGGAATGATTTATTATATGCTGCTGCGGATCGGCCTGACACGAGAAAAAGCAGAATGGGTTCTGCTTCTTCTTCTGCCTGCTTATATTGTGCTGGCTGGAGCAGCTCCTTCTGTCATCAGGGCTGTATCTGTTACGATGATTTTTATTATATGGAGAAAGACTGGGAGAAAAACCGTGGATCCTTTTTTTGTGTTGTGTCTGTTTGCTGTACTTTTATTGTTCCTGCAGCCCTATTATCTCCTCCATATTGGGTTTCAGCTTTCCTTTCTCATCAGTGCTTCCCTGCTTTTATCGAGGAATATGTTAAAAACTAACGCTTATTGGAAGGCTGCTTTTTATGTCAGTAGTATTGCCCAGCTCGCTGGTCTGCCTGTGGTCCTTTTTCATTTTTATGAGTTCTCTTTATTAAGCATCCTGCTTAACCTTTTATTTATTCCCTTTGTTTCCATTCTCGTGCTGCCTGGGGTAATCCTTTTGTTTTTTCTCTCCTTTCTTCCCCCTTTTCTATTTTCTTTTCCAGCTGCTGTATTAAGCCAAATAACAGCTCAGGCGCATAACCTTCTTCAAATAGCTGCCGGCTGGAAGATTTTTACCCTGGCGTTTGGAAAACCATCCTGGCAGATAACCGTCATGCTTTCTCTGACCATTTATTATGGGTTGTACCGTTGGGATAAATATGGATGTCACGTTAAACTTCTTCTGCCCCTTTTGTTGACAATGACCGTGATATACGCCCAGCTGCAGTACCCATACTGGGATAATAAAGGCTATGTCACCGTTCTTGATGTGGGGCAGGGAGAAAGTATTGTGATGGAACTTCCACATCGTAAAGCTGTTTATTTGATCGACGGCGGAGGGGTTTTACCATTTCCTAAAGAGGAATGGGAAAAGAGAAGGGACCCGTATGATCCGGGAGAAAAAATGGTAATGCCATTTCTAAAGGCACGGGGAATCAAAGCATTGGATAAAGTAATTGTAACTCACGGAGATATTGATCATTACGGCGGTTTATTTGCCGTGCTTGAACAAACGAACGTACAGGCTGTCTTGTATGGAAAAGGAAGCATTTTTACAGAAGAAGAGAAAAGGTTTCTCCAATTCGTAGACCATCAAAATATTCCTATTGTCTGGAGTGGAAAGGGAAATCGTTGGCAGGAAGGACAAAGCAAGTTTCAGGTTCTTCTGCCGGCGGGCGGAGAGGATCCCGGAAACGACCGTTCCATCGTTTTTAAAGCAGTGCTTGGAGGGACCGGCTGGTTGTTCACCGGAGATTTAGAAGAAGCGGGAGAGAAAAAACTTCTTGATCTTTACCCCGACGTTAAAGCTGACTTTTTAAAAGTGGGTCACCACGGCAGCCGCACTTCCTCGACCTCTGCTTTTATTCAACAGCTGCAGCCAACAGCTGCTTTCCTTTCCGCGGGTGTATGCAATCGGTTTGGGCATCCGCATCAGGAAACTCTCCAAACGTTAGAAAAAGCGGGAACGCAAGTATTTCGCACCGATGCAGGCGGCGCTGTTCAAATCGTTTTTACTGAGCAGGCCGTACAGGATATTTATCAGGCCGGGGAAAGGACGGAGCCCAACTGTGGATCCCACTAAAAAAACCTTGTCTTTTCCTGACAAGGTTTCTCCACTTTCGTTATTAAAATCCACCTGCTACATCAATGACAGTAGCAATAACCATAATAAGCGTGAAAAAAACAAAAGGCACCACGAATCCAACAACTGAATCGTTGAAATCGTTCCGTTTGCTCTGCACGTCCTTTTCAAAATGACTCACAGCCATCTCCTCCTTGCAAAAGCTCTCTCCCCATATTATAGGACAAGCAGCGATAAAAATCCATATTATTGAATAAAAACGAACAATCAAATACAAAGGATGTCATTACCGCAGCTGTAAACAGTTGTCACCCATAACCCCTTCGATCATAGGATAAAATAAAAGAGAAACCCCGAATATCGTTGATAAAAAGATGTCCTAGGCCTTTTTATCAACGTTTATTATAAATGGAAAGTGCTTCTTGGCACTTTCCTTTTCCTTCAATATATTGCGTGAATACCGAAAGGAGGCTAGGATAGAAAAAGAAACCACGGTATTGGAGTGCAGATCATGGAATACATCCAGTTGATGAAGGATATAGAACAGAATAAAATTTCTCCTTTGTATTTATTATATGGAAAAGAAGAGTATCTCATTAAAAATACCATAGAAAAAATTGTATCTGTAACGCTCGCAGAGCAGGAAAAGGATTTCAATTATTCTGTGTATGATATGAAAGATACGCCGGTTGATATTGCACTGGAAGAAGGAGAGACCCTTCCATTTTTTGGAGAGAAACGGGTGATTTTACTTAAAAACTGTTATTTTTTAACAGGGGTGAAAGAAAAAGAAAAGATAGAGCATAATCTTTCTTACCTGGAACAGTATATAGAAGATGCGCCACGGGACACTGTCATGATTATGACAGTGTCTCATGAAAAACTGGACGAGCGGAAAAAAATCGTAAAGAAGTTAAAAAAACACGGCGTTTATATGGAAGCTGGCGCGTTTGATGAGAAAAATATGGAAGCATGGCTCCAGGACTATACGGAAGCGATGTCTGTCACCATGACCGACAAGGCCAAAACAAAAGTGATGCAGCTGGCTGGAAAAGATATGATGATGCTTTCCTCAGAAATGGACAAACTGGCCATGTACACGGGCAGAGGGGGTCAAATTACGGAAGACACGGTAGAAAGATTAGTACCCCGTACGCTGGAAGACAATGTATTTGAGCTGGTGGATCATGTAGTGAACGCCCGTGCAGAAAAGGCCTTTCGGATCTATTACGACTTGATGAAACAAAATGAAGAGCCCATTAAAATTTTGGCCCTGCTGGCGAGACAGTTCCGTATTATTCTGCATGTCAGCCAGCTGAAAAAAACAGGATACTCGCGGCAGAAGATCGCGTCCCGGTTAAAAATCCACCCATATGCGGTGAAAATAGCGGAAGATCAATCTAAAACATATTCAGTAGCGACATTAACAGATGTACTGCAGGAATTAGCAGAGGCCGATTATCATGTGAAAACAGGCCGGGTCGATAAATCGCTTCAGTTGGAGTTAAGCATTGCCGCTCTCGTTCAAGCTTCTTAAACTGTAAGGGCCTGTATCTTAACCACAGCGTTTGAAAGAGATAGCAGTCTGCGTCTTAGAAGAATGGAGGAATCTGATTGAAAGTAAAAAAACGACTCTGGAAAGGAGTCGTTTTGATTACTTACTGCGCGATTTCGTTGAAACGCTGATTCATTTTTGATTTTGTTCGAGCTGCTTTATTTTTATGAATCATATTTTTATCGGCAGCTTTATCCACCTTCTTAACAGCCAGGGGCAGGAGTTCTTTTGCTCCCTCTACATCCTTGTTATCAACTTTTTTGTTAAATTCTTTAATGACGGAACGCATGGCTGATTTAAAGGCGTGCTGTTTTACCCGCTTTGATTCATTGACGATAACGCGTTTTTTCGCTTGTTTAATATTAGGCATGTGTGTCACCTCCCTTGTTTTGTTCTCTCCCTTTCTAACGATGAGAACACAAGAGGATTCTATCAAAAAACAAAATCTCGTGCAAGACGAATAAACAGCCGCCTGCGTATCATACTAAGCGGTATAATGATCCAGCCGGGAAAAATAGAAAAAATCACGGCGGAAAGCAGGTGGCAATGTGGAATTAGATCTTTCCAACTATAATGTCCGTACAGATCTGGCGATTGAAGAGAAAGAGCTGCTTGAAGAACAAGAGGTTCGTCAAACTCCCCAAAAAGATGTAAACAAAGGCATACGTGTGCATGAAAGAGAAGAAAAGGGAGTTAAAATTACGAAGGTCACGATCGATGAGACCGGGGCCGACCAGACGGGGAAAAAACCGGGTGAATATTTAACCTTTGAGGCCCAGGGCGTGCGCAAGCAGGACACCAAACTTCAACAAGCGATGGAAGAAGTACTGGCTGAAGAATTTGCTCTCTTTTTGAAAGGTCTTGGCATTCCAAAAGACGCTTCCTGTCTTGTAACTGGACTCGGGAATTGGAATGTGACCCCGGATGCTTTGGGACCAATGGTAGTAGATAAAATGGTCATTACCAGACATCTATTTAAGGAAGCCCCGGAACAGGTGGAGGAGGGATTCCGCTCTGTCAGTGCTTTTTCACCGGGTGTGATGGGACTTACAGGGGTGGAAACAAGTGAGCTTATCTCAGCAGCTATCGAGAGGACCAAACCTGATTTTGTGATTGCTGTAGACGCTCTGGCTTCAAGATCGGTAGAACGTGTGAATACAACCATTCAAATGTCCGATACCGGGATCCATCCTGGTTCGGGTGTCGGGAATAAACGCAAGGAATTAAGCAGGGATACGCTCGGTATTCCCGTGATAGCAATTGGGATCCCGACGGTAGTTGACGCTGTTTCTATTACCAGTGACACCATTGACTTCATTTTAAAACACCTCGGGAAAGAAATGAAGACGAAAGATTCAGCCGGGAAAGCATTAGCGCCCGCCGGCATGGTTTTTGGAGAAAAGAAAGAACTGAAGGAAGAAGATCTTCCCAATGAGGAAGAACGGAAAGCCATGCTTGGAATGGTGGGCGGACTGAATGATTCGGAAAAAAGACAGTTGATTCAGGAAGTGCTTGCTCCGATGGGGCATAACCTTATGGTCACACCAAAAGAAGTGGACGTGTTTATGGAAAATATGGCCAATGTTATCGCAGAAGGATTAAATGCAGCGCTCCATAAAAGCATTTCCCAAGAAAGCACCGGCACCTATACCAAATAACTCTAATACAAAAGTTGCTGAAAAAGTCCGAACGTTTCCTTTAGGTGAGAACGGAGCAGGCGAGACTCCTGCGGGAATGAGTCGAAGATACCCCGGCGGGGGACATTTATTCCTTTATTTCTACGATTTCACCTATTTTGAAGGAGGGTTCGGACATTTTTTCCGTTACTTCGCTTTTTTATCGTAAAAGAAGCGTTCTGGAGCCCGGATAACGGAACAAATGTCTGAAAAAGCTGTCACAGGCCACGTATTCGGGCATTCAGCGGAATAAATGTCCGAAGGTGCCCTGTAGAACCGTTTGTAACCTGGCGCTATGGAATATAAACAAAACGCTGAGCGGGACCCCCAACCAGCGTTTTTCTTAGTTGGTTCCATTCTCTCGTTCTATTCTATTAACTTTCCTTCATAGAGTAGAGCAGGGAGGGAATAAAATGTATAAAGACAAGACAAAAAAAACCACCATACGTACAAGCCTCCGCAGACTTATTACAGCAGGAGCCTGCGGCTATTTATTGATCATGTTCCTCATTACACTGCTGACTTCCGCAGAGGAAGGAAATGTATTTTCTTCCCGGCAGTTACATACCTGGAGTTCTCAAGTTCAAAAAGAACTTCTCGTTTCTGTGTTTCAATATGAAAATCATTATTTCGGACATTCCAGCGGGACAGACATAGAGGTGGAATCAGTCCCTGGTATGCTGTTTGAACTAGTAACCCGTTTAAATTTCCATGAACCCCGGACGCTTCTGGGAAAAGAGATCCCAGGGCTGGCATTGTTTGATGGAAATATTATTGTGGCCGGAGAGGGAACGGATTTCACAAACATGCCGATAGAATCAGCCCCTCCTATGGAAGTTTTAATGGAAGAAAGGCAAGCATCTGCTGATAGATTGGAAATAATGGAAACCCCGGAGGAAACGAAGGATACTAATGCTGATAGAGAGGTAGTAGCTCATATTGTTCATTCCCACAGCCGTGAATCATTTTATCCAGAATTGGAAGAAGGGGCGGAGAGTGCTTTCCACCCGGATGTGAATATTACCATGGTTGGGCAGAAACTCGGCGAAGAACTGGAAGAACGAGGGATTGGAACGATCGTAAATAAAACAGACGTTGAAAAACAACTTGATGAAAAGGGCTGGGATTTTACCGATTCCTATAAAGTGTCGCGGACCGTGCTTCAGGAAGCGATGGAGAATAATAACCAGCTTGAACTCTTTTTTGATCTTCACCGTGATTCACAGCCGCGGGATGTTACTACTGTCACGACAAATGGTGAAACGATGGCGCGCACGATTTTTGTGATCGGGGAAAACAATCCTCACTATGAAAAGAACCTGGAAATGGCAACAGCGCTGAATGATAAGCTCGATGAAAAATACCCGGGGTTAAGCCGCGGGGTTATAACGAAAGGCGGCGGTGGAGTTAACGGCCGCTATAATCAGGATTTATCAGAACAATCGGTCCTTATTGAAATAGGCGGTATGGAAAATAACCTGGATGAAGCATATCAAACGGCAGAAGCGCTGGCGGAAGTTATTAATGAATGGTACAACGAATCCACAGAATAGAGAAGGAGTGAAAGAATGAGAGCTATAACTACGATCAGCATGGCAGCTGTCCTGTTTTTAAGCGGAATGATGACAGGTTTTCATTATTCGCATGAACAGTGGAAGGACATGCAGACGTCTTCTTATTCCGTCGTAGAGAATGATCAAGAGGAGTCGGGTGATGATTCCGGCGGATCACAAAACGGGTTGACCGAAGATCTGATGAAGCGGCAGGATCAGATCAAAGAAAAAGGAGAAATGAACGTGTTTTCTAATATTGGAAATAGTCTTGATTTTTTTGATCCTTCCTCTTGAGCGGGTAAAAGCTGGTTATTGAAGTGAAGGCCTCCCATTGATATAATGAAAAACAGTGTTATAGTACGGTGAAATCGTTGCTTTTATGCAGCGATTTATTTTTAGCAGGAGTGATCAAAGAATGAACCAGGAAGAACGAGGTAAGAGACAGAAGAACATTCGAAACTTTTCCATCATTGCTCATATAGACCATGGGAAATCTACGCTTGCGGATCGGATTTTGGAAACCACCCATTCTCTGCCGGAAAGAGAAATGAAAGATCAGATGCTTGATGCGATGGACCTTGAGCGCGAGCGCGGTATTACCATAAAGCTGAACTCTGTCCATTTAAAGTATACCCATTCAGACGGCGAAGAGTATACCTTTCATCTTATTGACACTCCGGGCCACGTTGATTTTTCGTATGAAGTGTCCCGAAGTCTGGCAGCATGTGAAGGGGCGCTTTTGGTCGTGGACGCATCGCAGGGCATTGAAGCCCAGACTCTGGCCAACGTTTATCTTGCGGTTGATAACGATTTAGAAATTATTCCTGTTATAAATAAAGTCGATCTGCCGAGTGCAGAGCCGGAACGGATAAAACAGGAGATCGAAGATGTGATCGGCATAGATGCGTCTGATGCGGTATACGCTTCGGCCAAAAGCGGTCTTGGAACAGAAGAGATATTGGGACAAATCGTGGAAAAAATACCGGCTCCTGCCGGGAACCCAGAAAATCCACTGCAGGCTCTCATCTTTGATTCCCTTTATGATACATATAGAGGAGTAATTGCCTACATTAGGATAGTGGAAGGTACGATACGGCCGGGAGAAAAGATTAGAATGATGCAGACCGGCAAAGAATTTGAGGTCTCGGAAGTCGGGGTGTTCACTCCAAAACCGCTCGCCTGTGATGAGCTCACCGTTGGCGACGTAGGCTTTTTAATCGCTTCTATTAAAAATGTCAGCGATTCGAAAGTAGGGGATACGATCACGCACGCCGCCAGACCGGCTGAACAGCCCCTGCCTGGTTATAAGACGATGAACCCGATGGTTTTCTGCGGGATGCATCCGGTAGATTCCAATGATTACAACGCACTTCGCGATGCATTGGAGAGACTGGAACTAAACGACAGTTCCCTGCAATATGAGGCGGAAAGTTCACAGGCGCTTGGTTTTGGTTTTCGCTGCGGCTTTCTCGGTCTTCTTCATATGGAGATTATCCAGGAACGGATTGAACGGGAATACGGGATCAGTCTCATTACGACAGCTCCGAGTGTTATTTATAATGTGTATATGACGGATGGAGAAGTGATGGAGATTGATAATCCGTCGAACATGCCGGATCAGCAGAAAGTCGAATTGGTCGAAGAACCGTTCGTCCAGGCAACGATTATGGTTCCGAATGATTTTGTCGGCGCTGTCATGGAAATCTGCCAGAAAAAACGCGGTGAATTTTCAGATATGCGGTATTTGGATGAAAACCGGGTCAATATCGTTTATTACCTTCCTCTGACAGAAATCGTGTATGACTTTTTTGACCAGCTGAAATCTAATACGAAAGGGTATGCTTCGTTTGACTATGAGTTCGCAGGGTACCGGGAGTCGAACCTTGTAAAAATGGATATTTTGTTAAACGGGGAAGTTGTCGACGCGCTTTCTGTCATCGTTCATCGGGACATGGCGTATGAACGGGGCAAGTCGATTGTCGAAAAACTGAAAGATTTAATTCCGCGCCAGCAGTTTGAAGTCCCGGTGCAGGCAGCAATCGGCAACAGCATAATCGCCCGTTCTACGATTAAAGCGATGCGCAAAAATGTGCTTTCGAAATGTTACGGCGGGGATGTTTCCAGAAAACGAAAACTTCTTGAAAAACAAAAAGAAGGAAAGCGGCGGATGAAAAGTGTTGGTAAGGTAGACGTTCCTCAGGAAGCGTTTATGTCTGTGCTGCGTATGGATGATGATCAATGAGGAGGAGACAGAAAGAAGGGATGACATGACAGCTTCCTCTATTTATGTTCACATTCCTTTTTGTGAACAGATATGTTTTTATTGTGATTTCAACAAATTTTTCATTAAAAATCAGCCGGTGGATGAATACATCGAAGCATTGGGCCAAGAGATGAAATGGGCGGTGCCGCATACTATACCACTGAAAACAATTTATATAGGCGGGGGAACGCCCACTGCTTTGACTACAAAACAGCTGAAACAGGTGATAGAAGATGTAAAAGCCTGTGCCGCGGACCCATCTGCCGTAACTGAATTTACGGTGGAAGTAAATCCTGGAGAAGTGGATAGGGAAAAACTGGATATGATGAAGGCATGCGGCGTCAACCGTCTAAGTATCGGAGTACAGACCTTTCATGAAAAGCTGCTGAAACGAATAGGAAGAGCCCACTCCTCCCAGGAAGCTAAAGATACGGTCGAGCAGGCGAAGTCCGCCGGGTTTGATAATATTTCTATTGACTTGATGTTCGGTCTTCCGGAACAAACCATGGAAGATTGGCAGCATTCAATAACCGAAGCGCTGGGATTAGGAATTCAGCATATTTCTGCCTATTCCCTGAAAATTGAAGAAAAAACGATGTTTCATAATTGGTACCGCCAGGGTAAAATACATCCGCTTCCGGAGGATACAGAAGCTGCCATGTACGAAGAGCTGGAGGCAAAAGTAACAGAAGCTGGTTTTAATCCCTATGAAATTAGTAATTTTGCGGTGGACGGAAGAGAAAGTGAACATAATAAAACCTATTGGAGAAATGAAGAGTATTTTGGATTTGGAGCAGGAGCCCACGGTTATATAGATGGAATAAGATATGCCAATCTTGGGCCGCTTCCCCACTATATAAAAGCTATAGACAGCGGATCTTTCCCGTTAAGAGAAACGCACCAGGTTACCGCCAAAGAAAAGATGGAAGAAGAAATGTTTATGGGGCTGCGGATGAAAGAAGGAGTTAGCTCTAAAAGGTTTACGGGAAAATTTCAGCAATCCTATTATGATATTTTTTCAGAAGTGATTTATGAGCTTACGGAAAAGGAATTATTACATGATTCCGGCACCTCCCTCCACCTGACGGAAAAAGGCAGGCTTCTCGGCAACGAAGTGTTTGAAAAGTTCCTGCTTGTGTACGAATAATCCCCGTCATGCAAGGTCTAAACCAACAACGGTAAAAAATTCTTGTTTATTGACAAATATCATCCCTTTTGATAACTTTACAATAGATTTAGCACTCGAACATATTGAGTGCTAACAGAGGTGATGTTTTCATGCTTACAGACCGTCAATTATTTATTTTACAAGCGATAGTAGATGATTACATTCACTCAGCTGAGCCCGTCGGATCCCGCAGTCTTTCCAAACAGGACGGCATCAGCTATAGTCCGGCGACGCTACGTAATGAAATGGCGGATTTAGAGGATATGGGCTATCTGGAAAAACCGCACAGCTCTTCGGGGCGTATTCCTTCTGAACAGGGATACCGCCATTATGTGGATCATTTGCTGCTTCCTCATACACTTTCCAGGAAAGAAATCCAGAATATGAGATCGTTATTTGCCAAGAAAATGATGGAGGCAGAACAGGTAGTGAAGCAGTCTGCTACAATACTATCTGATTTAACGAGTTATGCTTCCATTGTTTTAGGACCGGAAGTGTTTGAGTCCAAACTTAAACAGGTGCAGATTATTCCATTAAATGAAAACGCGGCAGTAGCCATCCTTGTAACAGACACGGGTCACGTGGAGAATCATACCGTTTCGCTTCCGGAGTTGCTGAACAGCAGTGACCTGGAAAAAATCGCGAACATCCTGAATGACCGTCTGGAAGGGGTGCCTCTTTATCAACTGCAGAAAAAAATAATGACGGAAGTTTCCGGTTTGCTGAAGCAGCACGTAAACAGTTACCAGGATGCTCTTGCCTTTGCGGAAGAGACTCTTCAAAAAAGCAAGCAGGAAAAAGTATTTTACGGAGGCAAAACCAACTTATTATCACAGCCTGAATTTAAGGATGTTGACAAAATCCGGATGATATTTGAACTGCTCGAAGAAGATCACACCATGCATGAACTCCTGAAGCCGGACCAAAATGGTTTAATGATACGTATTGGCCAGGAGAATGCAAACGAGGCGTTCGAAGACTGCAGTATTATTTCGGCGACCTATTCGTTCAATGGAAATCCAGTAGGAACGATAGGAATTGTCGGTCCGACCAGAATGGAATACCCAAGAGTCATAGGGTTAATTGAACATTTATCCAAAGATTTATCCATTGCCTTGACAAACTTGTATACGAATCGGGGTTAGTGGTATCATCGTAAGCTGGGTATAAAACAACCCAGGAAGAGCGGGAGGTGAAGGTTATGAAGGAAAATCATACTTCCATGGAGCAGGAGGAGACCCTGGAAGAAGAAAACGAACAATCAGCCGGGACAGAAGAAAATGCGGAAGCGGACGGAGAGAATGCGGCCGAAGAAGACACTTCCATGTCCCAGGAAGAAGAAACAGAGGAAAAAACAGCAGAAGAAGCAGAAATAGAAAGATTAAAGCATGAAGCAGAGGAATGGCAGAATAAAGCTTTGCGTGCTCAGGCTGACCTTGATAATGTGCGGCGCCGGGCGAAGGAAGAAAGAGAAAAAGAGGCAAAGTACAGATCTCAGGCTGTCATTGAATCTCTGCTTCCCGTTCTGGACAATTTTGAGAGAGCCATCCACGCGGCCCCTGATAATGAAGACGCCGATTCCCTGCTGCAGGGTGTTAACATGGTTTACAGCCAGCTTTTTGAAGCACTGGAAAAGGAAGGGCTGGAAGTTGTTCAGACGGAAGGAAAAGAATTTGACCCTCATCAGCATCAAGCAGTGATGCAGGTGGAAGAAGAAGGGTTTGAATCCAATCAGATTGTGGAAGAATTACAAAAGGGATATAAGCTGAAAGATAAAGTAATCCGACCTGCAATGGTTAAAGTTAATGCATAATTATTTGACAATGTTAATGTGTATAGGAGGCTGACGAGACAATGAGCAGAATAATTGGAATTGATTTAGGTACGACAAACTCTTGTGTAGCGGTAATGGAAGGTGGAGAAGCAGAAGTTATTCCAAATCCGGAAGGTAATCGTACTACCCCATCTGTTGTCGCGTTTAAGGATGGAGAACGTCAAGTCGGGGAAGTAGCCAAACGCCAGGCTATTACGAATGAAAACACCATTCAGTCTATCAAACGGCACATGGGAACAGACCATACGGTTGAAATTGAAGGAAAAAAATACACTCCGCAGGAAATCTCAGCAATCATTCTTCAGAAGCTCAAGGACGACGCGGAAAGTTATCTTGGGGAAAAAGTAACCAACGCCGTTATTACGGTCCCTGCCTACTTTAACGATTCCCAGCGCCAGGCTACAAAAGATGCCGGTAAAATTGCCGGACTGGAAGTAGACCGTATCGTTAACGAGCCGACGGCAGCTTCTCTGGCCTATGGACTCGATAAAGAGGACGACCAGACCATTCTTGTGTATGACCTCGGCGGAGGCACCTTTGACGTATCGATCCTTGAACTTGGCGAAGGGTTCTTTGAAGTAAAATCAACTTCCGGTGATAATAAACTCGGCGGCGACGATTTTGATCAGGTAATCATAGACTATCTTGTCTCCGAATTCAAAAAAGAGAATGGTATAGATCTATCTCAGGACAATATGGCGCTTCAGCGTTTGAAAGACGCTGCCGAAAAAGCGAAAAAAGATCTTTCCGGAGTGGCTCAGACCCAAATTTCTCTGCCATTTATCACTGCAGACTCCAACGGTCCAAAACATCTGGAAATCAACCTTACCCGCGCGAAATTCGATGAACTTTCTTCTAATTTGGTTGAAAAAACAATGGGGCCGACACGCCAGGCATTAAAGGATGCGGGGATGAATGCCTCCGACGTGGATAAAGTTATTCTGGTCGGCGGTTCTACACGAATTCCTGCTGTTCAGGATGCTATTAAAAAACTAACTGGAAAAGATCCGCATAAAGGTGTCAACCCTGATGAAGTAGTAGCACTTGGTGCAGCTATCCAGGCCGGAGTTCTGGCCGGAGATGTCAAAGATGTCGTCCTGCTGGATGTTACGCCGCTGTCTCTTGGAATTGAAACAATGGGCGGTGTTACCACGAAACTAATCGAGAGAAATACGACTATTCCAACCAGCCAGTCGCAGGTTTTCTCGACAGCGGCTGATAACCAGCAGTCCGTGGATATTCATGTGCTGCAGGGTGAACGCGAAATGGCAGCGGACAATAAAACGCTCGGCCGTTTTCAGCTCACTGATATTCCACCGGCCCCGCGCGGAGTGCCTCAAATAGAAGTAACTTTTGATATTGATGCAAACGGTATTGTTAATGTTCGTGCTAAGGATCTTGGCACCAATAAAGAACAGTCGATTACGATCACCTCTTCCTCTGGTCTCTCTGAAGAAGAAATTGAACAGATGGTAAAAGACGCAGAGGAAAATGCGGAAGAGGACAAAAAACGTAAGGAAGCAGTAGAAATACGCAACGAAGCAGATCAGCTTGTGTTTACAACAGAAAAGACACTGGAAGATCTCGGAGATAATGTAGATCAATCCGAGAAGGATAAAGCAGAAGAGGCTAAGAATAAAGTGAAAGAAGCTCTCGAAGGCGATGACGTGGACGCGATTAAAACCGCAAAAGATGAATTGCAGGAAATCGTTCAGCAGCTTTCCACAAAGCTCTATGAGCAGGCGGCCCAGCAGGCGCAGCAGGCTCAGGATGAAGGAGCGGGAGCTGAAGGCAATGCAGAAGACGTAGTGGATGCGGACTACGAAGAAGTAGACGATGAAGAGAAAAATAATAAGTAAAAACCACTGCTTTTTGAAGGGGCTGTCTCCTTTTCCCGGAAGAGACGTTGTCTGATCAGGAGAGAGTCTCTTTCCCGGAAAGGGGCTGCATGGAAAAGGGAAGTAAATAAAAATCTGTCTGCATGAGGAGTTGTCCCGAAAGAAAGGTTAAGCTGAGCTTTGCTGCGGGTCAGCTCCTTTCTTTTTTTTGCACGGATAAAAGTCTGGAAGAAAAAGACCGGCACTCGCCAGGCTTGAAGAACGCAAGAAAGTAATGATAAGATAACCCTTATGGATTAGTGAACGGGAGTGGATATAACAATGAGTAAACGCGATTACTATGAAGTGCTGGGCTTAGATAAAGACGCTTCAGTCGATGATATAAAGAAAGCTTACCGGAAGCTTGCCAGAAAATATCATCCCGACGTGAACAGTGAAGAAGGCGCCGAAGAAAAATTTAAAGAAGTAAAAGAAGCATACGATACATTAAGTGATCCGCAGAAAAAATCAAACTATGACCGCTTTGGGCATGCGGATCCTAATCAAGGCTTTGGCGGTGCCGGTGGCGGTGCTGGAGATTTTGGCGGCTTCGGCGATATTTTTGACATGTTTTTCGGCGGCGGCCGCAGGGATCCTAATGCTCCGCGGCAGGGAGCCGACCTGCAGTATACAATGACATTAACTTTTAAAGAAGCGGCCTTTGGAAAAGAAACAGAAATTGAAATTCCAAGAGAAGAAGAATGCCAGACCTGTGATGGAAGCGGCGCAAAACCTGGTACCAATCCGGAAACTTGTACAAAATGCGGCGGAACAGGACAGCTTAATATCGAACAGAATACACCGTTCGGGCGTGTTGTGAACCGAAGGGCATGCGACCGCTGTCAAGGCAGCGGCCAAATGATTAAAGAAAAATGTACGACATGCGGCGGCCGCGGTACGATTAAAAGAAATAAGAAAATTAATATTACCGTTCCGGCCGGAGTCGATTACGGCCAGCAGGTCCGTGTAGCCGGAGAAGGGGAAGCCGGAGTGAATGGCGGTCCGCCGGGAGATCTGTTTGTGGTATTCAATGTGCAGTCCCATGAATTCTTTGAAAGGGACGGTGACGACGTTTACTGCGAAATGCCGTTAACCTTTGCGCAGGCTGCGCTCGGAGATGAAATTGAAGTTCCGACCCTGCGCGGAAAAGTGAAGTTGAAAATACCTGCAGGGACGCAGACCGGGACAAATTTCCGCTTAAGAGGAAAAGGTATTGCAAACGTGCACGGCCGCGGCCAGGGAGATCAGCATGTTAAAGTCCAGGTTATCACCCCGAAAAAACTGGATGAACGGCAGAAAGAACTTATCCGTGAATTCTCTGAACTCAGTGGAGATGATCAGGTGGAAGAACAGCACCAGAATTTTTTTGAAAAAGTGAAACGCGCCTTTAAGGGAGACTAAGAACCGGCCCAGGTCAAAAAAATGGAGATGGTAAGCAGTGAAATGGATGGAATTTAGTATCCATACAACCCAGGAAGCCGTAGAACCGATTTCAAACCTTCTGCATGAATCCGGAGCAAGTGGTGTTGTTATAGAGGACTCGGCAGATGTTTATCAAACATGGGATGGGGCGGAGGATGAAATCATTGAATTAAACGACAGGGATTACCCGGAAGAGGGTGTCATCCTTAAATCGTATTTTCCAGCCAGCAGTTTTGTGGCAGAAACGGTGGAGGAGATGAAACAATCCATTAATGATCTGCTTCTCCATAATATTGATCTTGGCAGAAATGAAGTCAGTCTTACGGAAATAGAGGAAGAAGATTGGGCTCATGCCTGGAAGCAGTATTATAAGCCGGTAAACATTACGGAAACTTTGACGATCGTTCCTACATGGGAACACTATACCCCTGGCTCAAAAGACGAAAAGGTCATCGAATTGGATCCTGGCATGGCCTTTGGCACAGGAACCCACCCTACAACGGTGTTATGCCTGCAGGTGCTTGAACAAGAGCTCACAGGGGGCGAACATGTCATAGATGTGGGAACCGGCTCCGGAGTTCTCGCGATTGGTGCTGCAAAATTCAACGCGTCCAAGGTACTTGCCCTGGATCTGGATCAAACTGCCGTTGACGTAGCAAGGGAAAATGCAGCGTATAATCACACCGGCGATTGTATAACGGTGAAACAAAATAATTTACTGGACCATGAAAACGGACAGGCTGATGTCGTCGTTGCTAATATTTTAGCCGATATCATTATTAGACTTGCCCCAGACGCATGGAAATCATTGAAGCCGGAAGGGATTTTTATCGCCTCCGGAATTATCTCGGGCAAGAAAAAGGAAGTTATAGAAGTGCTGCAGGAAGAAGGCTTTGAGATAAAAGAAACAAAAGACATGGAAGACTGGGCGGCAGTGACCGCAGTAAAAAAAGACAGATAAGTCTGGACGGGGTGTAGCAAAGCGATGCAGAGATATTTTGTACCTCCGGAGCAGATGTCAGAGCAGGACGTTCGGATTACTGGAGAAGATGTCAAACATATTGCTAAAGTGATGCGCTTGAAGAGCGGGGATAAGATTATATGTTTAAATAATCAGGGGCGGCAGACTCTTTGTGAAATTACGTCGATGGAAACAAACGTCGTCACGGCCGTTGTATTAAAGGAACTGCATGAGCAGGCAGAACTCCCTGTCTCTATTACAATTGCCCAGTCTTTAGTAAAAGGAGATAAACTGGAGTTTGTTATTCAAAAGGGAACAGAACTGGGGGCATCTTCTTTCTATCTGTATTCAGGAGAAAGATCTGTGGTAAAATGGGAAAGCAGTAAAGTCAAAAAAAAGCTGGAACGTCTTCGTAAAATTGCCAAAGAAGCAGCGGAACAGGCAGAAAGACTATTTGTTCCAGATGTATTATATTACCATTCAACAGAAATGATGCTGGAGAAGTCCTTTTCTTTTGACGCCGCTGTATATTTATATGAAGAACAGGCGAGACACGGACAGCATCATGATTTGGCAGACGTGCTCCACCCTATGCCTTCCTCTATTCTGGCTGTTATCGGGCCGGAAGGGGGCATCAGTGAAAAAGAAGCGGATGCATGGAAGAGCAGCGGCTGCCGTGCGGTCAGTTTGGGTCCGAGAATTTTGAGGAGTGAAACGGCGCCCCTCTATCTTTTATCGGCCTTGTCATATCATTACGAAATATTGAGGTGAACATTCATGCCTTCGGTAGCATTCCATACACTTGGCTGCAAAGTGAACCATTATGAAACAGAAGCTATTTGGCAGCTTTTTAAGCAGGCAGGATATGAAAAAGAGGAATTTGACAAACAGGCAGATGTATATGTAATTAATACGTGTACGGTTACAAATACCGGTGATAAAAAAAGCAGACAGGTTATCCGCAGAGCGGTGCGGAAAAACCCGGAAGCAGTAGTTTGTGTAACCGGGTGCTATGCCCAGACCTCCCCGGCCGAGATTATGGAAATACCGGGAGTCGATGTAGTAGTAGGCACGCAGGATCGCTCCAAGATGATCGGGTATATCGAACAATTCAAAAAGGAACGACAACCGATCAATGGAGTGGGAAACATTATGAAAACCCGGGTATATGAAGAGCTTGATGTTCCGGATTTCACGGACCGTACAAGAGCCTCTTTAAAAATTCAGGAAGGCTGCAATAATTTCTGTACGTTCTGTATCATACCGTGGGCGCGTGGTCTTCTGCGTTCCAGAAAACCGGAAGACGTAATCCAACAGGCAAACCAACTGGTAGAGGCCGGCTATAAAGAAATTGTACTGACCGGCATTCATACCGCCGGCTATGGGGAAGACATGAAAGATTACAGCTTCGCAGATTTGCTCCAAGAGCTTGAAAAAGTGGACGGGTTGAAAAGGCTGAGAATTTCCTCTATCGAAGCAAGCCAGATCACAGATGAAGTGATCCATGTTATCGATCAATCGAATAAAATTGTCAATCATCTGCACGTCCCACTGCAATCCGGTTCTAATACGGTTTTAAAAAGAATGAGAAGAAAATACACAACGGAATATTATGCGGCAAAAATTGAGAAACTGAAAAAAGCACTGCCGGGCCTTGCGGTGACCACCGATGTCATTGTCGGATTCCCGGGAGAAACGGAAGAAGAATTTAAGGAAACCTATCAATTTATTGCGGAGAATAAATTTTCGGAACTGCATGTTTTTCCTTACTCGAAACGAACCGGAACTCCTGCTTCAAAAATGGATAACCAGGTAGACAGCGAGATAAAACAGCAGCGTGTTCATCATTTAATAGAACTTTCCAACCAGCTTACCAAAGAATATGCCGCCGGCTATGAAGGAATGGAATTGGATGTGATACCGGAGGAAAAGGATGAAGAAACAGGGCTGTATGTTGGTTACACGTCGAATTATCTGCGGGTGAAATTTGAAGGAACCGATGATTTGGTCGGAAAAATAGTAAAGGTCAAACTAAAAGAAGCCGGTTACCCCTATAATATGGGGGAATTTGTAAGGTTGGCAAAGGAAAGTGAAGACAGAGTGCTTGCCTAAACAGGCTGGAAAGGACGGATAAAATGAGTTCATTGGCTTCCATGATAGATCATACCCTTTTGAAACCTGAGTCTACCCAGGAACAGGTGCTGCAGCTTTGTGAAGAAGCAGAAACACACCAGTTTGCTTCCGTCTGCATTAACCCTTCCATGGTTCCGGCCGCGTATGAGGTATTAAAGGACACAAAAGTGAAAGTATGTACCGTCATAGGGTTTCCACTGGGGGCAACGTTGACTTCTGTAAAAGCTTTCGAAGCGGAGAAGGCGATTGCAGAAGGTGCTTCGGAAATAGACATGGTTATAAATATCGGTGCTTTAAAAAGCGGGAAAGAAAAAGACGTCCGTTCGGATATGGAAGCCGTTGTGCAGGCTGCATCTGATAAAGCTCTCGTCAAAGTAATTATTGAAACAGTACTGTTAACCGAAAAAGAAAAAGAAAAGGCCTGTTCCCTGGCTGTGCAGGCCGGAGCAGATTTTGTGAAAACCTCCACGGGTTTTGCCGGGGGAGGAGCCACGCTCGAAGATGTTAAATTGATGAAGCGGGTTGTCGGCGGTCAGGTCAAGGTAAAAGCCAGCGGGGGCGTAAAAGATGAACAGACTGCCCTTGCCATGATCGAAGCGGGGGCTGATCGTCTAGGCACTAGTTCCGGCACAGCGATTGTCTCTGGACAGACCGGATCCTCCTCTTATTAATTCGTAAGCCCGTTATTGAAGGAAAGTATTGATTTTTGACCTGCATTGTTTTATAATTTGTGGAAATAGCCATTGTTTTTCAAAACGGAAACACCCAAGATAAACGATTTTTACGTTGTACATGCAAGGAACTCCGTTATTGTTTAATTAGTGGCTGTACTGGTTGTTCGGAGGGAGGGATTCATATGGCTGAGACCCGGGTTCGTAAGAACGAAAATATTGATGCCGCTCTTCGCCGTTTTAAACGCGATCTTTCTAAAGAAGGAACAATGGCTGAAGTTCGTAAGCGAAAGCACCACGAAAAGCCAAGCGTAAAACGCAAGAGAAAATCTGAAGCGGCTCGAAAGCGAAAGTTTTAAATGAAAGAAGGTGCTTCACGCTGAAGCTCATGGATCGTTTGAATGAAGATTTAAAGAGCTCCCTGAAAGCCAGGGACAAAACAAAACTTTCTGTCATTCGGGGGGTAAAATCGTCCCTTCAAAATGAAGCGATTAAAGAAGGCAGGGAACTAGAAGAGAGTGAAGTTCTTACCGTCCTGAACCGTGAATGGAAACAACGGAAAGAATCCCTCCATGAGTTTGAAAAAGCGGGAAGAGATGATTTAAAACAGGAGATCGAACAGGAAATGGCTGTTCTATCTGAATATATGCCCAAACCGTTTTCCGAAGAAGAACTGGACGAGATCGTTAAAGAAACGATAACAGAAACCGGAGCGTCTTCGAAAAGTGATATGGGAAAGGTGATGTCAGCTGTCATGCCGAAAGTACAGGGCAGGGCAGACGGCGGTCAAGTAAACAAACTTGTTCAGCGCTATTTAACCTGATAAAAAGCATTCCTCTACAACGGGGAATGCTTTTTATTTTATGCCGTCCTGGAGCAAGGACGGATCCTGGGTGGTTTTCCCAAGATCCGTTTTTCTTATTGAATGAAAACAGACGAATCTCTTTTAATGTAGGAGAAATTCAGAGAAAAATGGTATAATAAGGGGCATCAAGAGAAAAAATTGAAACGTTTTCCGATCGTTTACGTAAATAGGGAGGCCCCCCATCGTTTCGGTCTGAAACGTAGGACACCAAGACAGGGAATTGCCAGGAAACGAGGGAGTGAAATGAATCGTTTGCAAAGACCAATCATTGGCATATTTTCCATCATTATCTTTCTTTTTAGTTTGCACGTCGAAAAAATGGCAGCGGCACCGGAGGAAAAAGTGTATGTGATTCCGGTGGAACAGACAGTGGAAAGAGGCCTGGAATCTTTTCTGGAACGGGCGATGGAAGAAGCGCAAGAGGCCGGAGCCGATCATATTATCCTTGAGGTTGATACTCCTGGAGGGGCAGTGGATGCTGCCGGCAACATTGCTTCCATCATTGAAGATGCCCCTGCTCCGACGACCGCGTATGTAGTCGAAGAAGCCATGTCTGCGGGGGCCTTTCTGGCGCTGAGCGCGGATGAAATAGCAATGGCTCCAGGCACAGAAATGGGAGCGGCTCAGGTGATTGACGGTGCGGGAAATGCGGCCGGGGATAAAGCCCAATCACGATGGGAAAAAAATATGCAGAACGCAGCTGAGTTAAATGGCCGTGATCCCCAATATGCACTGGCCATGGCAGATCCGAACGTTGACATACCTGAATATAGGGCGGGAGAAGGTGATTTGTTAACGCTGACGGCGGCAGAAGCGGAAGAAGTCGGCTATGCCGAATACATTGCGGAAGACAGGGAGGTGCTGCTTGAGGCTTTAAATCTGGAAGAGGCGGAAGTAGAAGAGGCGCAAATCAGTGCAGCGGAAAAAATCGCACGGTTTGTGACCAATCCAGTACTGATACCTATCTTGTTAAGTGTAGGAAGCATCGGTTTAATTGTAGAGCTGTATTCCCCTGGATTTGGTATCCCGGGAATTCTTGGCCTGCTCTCTTTGTTTCTATTTTTCTTCGGCCATGCAATTGCCGGATTTGCAGGGTTTGAATCGTTGATACTTTTTGTGGTAGGGGCCTTACTGCTGCTTGTTGAAATATTCATGCCGGGATTTGGTATTTTCGGCATTTTCGGAATTGGCGCTGTGATCGGGAGTCTTTTCTTTGCTTCCTATTCCACTGTAAATATAGCTGTTTCCATTCTCATAGCAGCAGTATTGTCTATCATTGCAATCATTGTCCTGTTCACCGTATTTGGAAAACGAGGACCGATGAGACGCTTTGTACTTCAGGACTCCGTGACTACCGAAGAAGGGTTTATTTCTAATGAAAGCCGGGACGAACTGATTGGCCGGACCGGCACCTCATTGACTCCGCTCCGGCCCTCTGGATCTGTTATATTAGGGGAGGAGCGCCTTGACGTTATATCGGAAGGAGGATATATTGAAAAAGGACAACAGGTAAAGGTAGTAGAGGCAAAAGGTTCCAGAATTGTTGTACGAGGAATAAACAATTGAACATGAAGGAGGATTCCCCATGGATATGCCCGTGGATTTAACATTAATTATTGTACTGGTGCTGGCATTTATTCTGCTGGCTGTTCTATTTACGTTTGTACCTATCATGCTTTGGATTTCTGCGCTTGCTGCTGGAGTGAAAATAGGTATTTTCCAGCTTGTGGGTATGAGACTGCGGAGAGTTATCCCGGCCAGAGTGGTGAACCCGTTAATTAAAGCTGAAAAAGCAGGTCTTAACATTGAATTGAATAAACTAGAAGGGCATTATCTCGCAGGAGGCAATGTGGATCGTGTGGTTAATGCTCTTATCGCCGCTCAACGTGCGAATATCGAACTCACCTTTGAACGCTGTGCCGCGATTGATCTTGCCGGGCGGGATGTGCTGGAAGCAGTTCAAATGAGTGTTAACCCGAAGGTGATTGAAACACCGTTTATTGCCGGTGTGGCGATGGATGGGATAGAAGTGAAAGCCAAGGCCAGGATTACTGTTCGTGCGAACATAGACCGTCTCGTTGGGGGCGCCGGTGAAGATACAGTGATTGCCCGTGTTGGGGAGGGGATTGTATCAACCATCGGGTCTTCCACCGATCACAAAGCGGTGCTTGAAAATCCTGATATGATTTCCCAGACTGTTCTCAAAAAAGGACTAGATTCCGGAACGGCCTTTGAAATCCTTTCCATTGATATTGCCGACATTGATATTGGCAAGAACATTGGTGCCGGTCTGCAGACTGATCAGGCAGAAGCAGACAAGAAGATTGCCCAGGCCAAAGCCGAAGAACGCCGTGCCATGGCTGTTGCGCATGAACAGGAAATGAAAGCAAAAGTGGAAGAAATGCGCGCCAAGGTTACAGAAGCGGAAGCTGAAGTGCCGATGGCCATGGCCGAAGCCTTTAAAGCAGGCAATCTCGGGGTCATGGATTATATGAATTACCAGAATATCAGTGCTGATACAGATATGCGGGACGCTATTGGTAAAGAATCCAAAGGAAACGACGAAGATGGGTACAGCAATAATCCGGGGACCGATTTGTAATGGCTCAGCGGATAGAAGGAAGGGGGGACCCCCTTGGAAGCCATTTTTGAACTGATTTTTGGAAATATCTTTATTCTGGCGCTGCTGATTGGCGGTTTGATTTCCCTGTTTAACCGCAATAGAGGCGGACAGGAACAGTCGGAGACCAGCGGCCGCCGAAATGAAGATCAAAAAGACTGGAAGGATATTTTTCAGAATCAAAAAGAAGAAACAACATCCAGTCAGCGGCCGACTAAACCAGTACCGGAAGCTGAAGGAGAATTGGTGAAGCCAGATCGTGCCGGCTATGAACCGTACCATGAAGAAATGGAAGAACTGCGCAGGAAGCAGGAACGAGCAAGAGAAGCGGCAGAAAAAGCTGGCAGTCCTTCAGTAGATACAAGACCAGCTGGGAGGAGAAGACCAGCTCCCGGAGGCATTGCCCCCGTTACGCCTGAGAATGCAAGGCAGGGTATCATATGGGCGGAGGTTCTGGGAGCGCCGAAGTCCCGGCGGCCATACTCGACTCATAGAAAAAACGCATACCGAAAAACACGATAATCTTCCACTAGAAAAATTCGTTTTGATGAAACGTCCGGGTGATGTGAGCCCGGGCGTTCTTTTTTTATCATTGTGAAGCAAAAAGTGATACATACAAAATGCAAACATATGATGAGAAAAGGGGTGCATGAGATGCTGGATCAATGGAAACGTTGGCTCACAGAAAAATTAACACTGCCGGAGGATGTATTACTGGACACACCTCGATTGACAATGATAGGCCAGCATCAATTACACGTGGAAAACCACCGCGGTGTGCTCTTTTTTTCAAAAGAAACCATCCGTCTGAAGCTGGCCGAGGGGGAACTGCTGATAAAAGGGGAACAATTTATTATAAAAAAAATATATCCGGAAGAGTTGCTGATTGAAGGCAAAATCCGAGAAGTAGCTTATCCTGGAGGGAAGACGGAGGGAGGATGGAATGAAGAAAAAACGTCACTTTTCTGAAGTAAGAATTTATATACAAGGGCCTCACATTGAACAGGTAATCAATCACTGTCTTTCCGACTCCATCGTATTACATCATATAGAAAAATCAAAAAACGAGGCGGCGGTTTTTCATGCCTCCACCCGTCATATCAGTGATATTGAATCCATTGCTCAAAAATATCATTGTGAGATGGAAGTGACCGACCCTTCGTTTTATGAAAAATCATTTGGTTACTTGAAAAGAAGGTGGGGCGTTACAGTTGGAATTCTATTATTTGTCATTATTACAGTTGTGTTGTCCCAGATGATATGGAATATAGAAATAGAAGGGGCCGATCCTCCTCTTGAAAATAAACTTCGGAACCATCTTCAGGATATGGGGGTCAAAATAGGGGGCTTTCAGTTCCTTCTGCCTGATTCCAAAACCATTCAATCAGCGTTAATGAATGAAATCGAAGGGACGACATGGATTGGTATGAATAAAAATGGGACGACCTATCATTTTGAAGTAGTCGAACAAACTCTGCCGGAAGAAACAGAAACGGCGCAGCCTCGGCATCTCGTTGCTTCTAAAACCGCAGTTATTCACCAGATATATGCTGAAAAAGGACAACCAGTAGTTCAACAGAATGATCTTGTCCATGAAAACGAGCTGCTTATATCGGGTTTTATTGGGGAAGGAGAATATGCAAGGGCAGTAGCGGCTACAGGGAAAGTTTTAGGGGAAACCTGGTACAAGGTGACCGTGGCCGTGCCGGAAAATCTTCTGCTGCAAACGTTAACCGGGGAATCAGAAACAGAATATGAAATCACGATCTTTGGGAAAGATATACCTGTATGGGGGTTCGGGGCTGATGATCAATTTTCTCAATCTGTAGTAAAGGAAAGCCGGTATCGTCCTTCCATCCGGGGATGGCAGCTTCCTATTGCCCTGAAGATAAATGAATACCAGGAAAGCCGTAAGACCAAAAATACTTCAGAAAAAAGCACCGTGGAAAAAGCCAAACGAGCGGCAGATAATAAAATACAACAGTCCCTCTCACCGGAAGCGGAAATCCTTTCTGAAAAAATTTTGCACGAGGACACGCAGAATGGTAAAGTTAAACTAGTTATCCACTATCAGGTCATAGAAGATATTAAGTCGGAAACACCGATCATCCAAGGAGAATGAGAAGATTGGCAGAAAAGCAGGTTATTGAACTTGATGTAAAAGATACGAATGAAATGCAGATTTTGTTCGGTCCTAATGATATACATTTAAAGCGAATCGAAGAAAAATTGAACGTTTCTATCATTACAAGAGGAGAATCCCTGCTCGTATCCGGACCAGAAGCAGAAGCTGCTTTAATAAAAGAAGTCCTGGATTCTCTTGTGCGGCTGCTTCGAAATGGGATTAAGCTGTCCGAAAGAGATGTTATATATGCCATTCAGCTGGCCCGGGAGGACAAACTCGATCAATTGGAGGATCTGTATCAGGAGACAATAGCGGTTAACTCTAAAGGCAAGCCCATTGTGGTAAAAACACTTGGACAAAAAGAATATGTAGATGCTATCAGAAAAAAGGACCTTATTTTCGGCATTGGCCCTGCAGGTACAGGGAAGACTTATCTAGCTGTAGTAATGGCGGTCAATGCATTAAAAGAGGGAAGCGTAAAACGGATCGTACTCACCCGGCCGGCTGTTGAAGCGGGAGAAAGCCTTGGGTTTCTGCCAGGGGATCTAAAAGAAAAAGTAGACCCTTATCTTCGACCGCTGTATGATGCTCTTCATGATATATTCGGTGTTGAACATACAGCCCGCCTCATGGAGCGGGGCACGATTGAGGTTGCGCCGCTTGCCTATATGAGAGGGCGGACGCTTGAAGACGCCTTCGTTATACTCGATGAAGCCCAAAACACGACAAGAGAACAAATCAAAATGTTCCTCACCAGGTTAGGCTTTGGGTCAAAAATGGTGGTCAATGGAGATTTAACGCAGGTGGATCTTCCAAAAGGGCAGCAGTCGGGTTTGAAAACAGCCATTCATATACTGGAACACATTAACAATATAGGATTTATTTATTTACAGCCTACGGATGTTGTCCGGCATACGATCGTACAGCAGATACTGGATGCTTATGAAGAAGCAGAACCATCCCGTAATTTCAGCAGCCGCAGGACCTCCGGCGGGCAATACAGCGAGTAGGAGGATGAAGCATGAGCGCTGTTATAGACTTAATAGATGAAACAGAAATGATGTTACCTGAACATGCTACGTTACTAAAAGATCTCCTTCACCATGCATTTCTTTATGAAAATATTCCCGAAGGGGCCGAATTATCTGTCACGATAATGGATAATGACAGCATTCAAGCTGTGAACAGGGAGTACCGCGGCATAGATAAGTCAACAGATGTCATTTCTTTTGCGTTGAATGAAAATGAGGAGATCATACAAATAGAGCAGGAGATGCCGGATCTGCTCGGTGATATTATCATAAGCTTGGACAAAGCGCAGGAACAAGCGGAGGAATATGGTCACAGCCTGAAAAGGGAGCTTGGATTTTTGGCGGTCCATGGATTTCTGCATCTTCTTGGGTACACCCACGAGCAGGAGGATGCAGAAAAAGAAATGTTCGAACGCCAGGAATCGATATTAAAGGACTATGGGCTTGAAAGATAGAAGAAAAAAGGGATGGCGCCGGCTGTTTCGATCGTTTATATATGCCGGCCGCGGTCTCTGTTATGTAGTGAAAGAGGAACAGAACATGCGGTTTCATCTTTTGGCGGCGGCGGTTATGATAATCCTTGGTTTATCCTTTGCTATCCCTCTGCTCCATTGGATGATGTTAGTCCTTGTCATAGGAGGGATGTTCGCTCTTGAGACTATAAATACAGCCATAGAGCGGGTCGTTGATTTTATTACGGAGGATTACCATCCTATGGCGAAATTAGCGAAAGATATAGCGGCTGCCGGCGTTTTGGTTTACAGTATCGTTGCAGTTATCATTGGAATTTTTATATTTTACCGTCCGATTATCGATTTGTTTTCGGGCTGATCATAAGGAGTGAAGATAATAATGACTGATAAAGAACTGCTCGAAAAGGCAGTCGAGGCCAGAGATACGGCCTATGTTCCTTATTCCGGTTTTCCCGTAGGGGCGGCGTTAATAACGGAGGAAAAAGAAGTATTTACGGGCAGTAACATTGAAAATGCTTCCTACGGCCTTACCAATTGCGCTGAACGTACGGCTGTATTTAAAGCGGTCAGTGAGGGAAAACAAAACATATATGCGCTGGCGGTGGCTGCTGATACTCCGGAACCGGTATCCCCATGCGGGGCCTGCCGTCAAGTATTGTCAGAGTTTTTAGCAGGCGAGACAAAAATTATACTTGGAAACCTCCAGGGAGAAATACAAGAAACCACCATTGCGGCTTTGCTTCCGGGAGCCTTTAAAGCGAAGGATCTTCCCCATGAGTAAACCGTTTAAATCAGGATTTGCGGCTATTATAGGCAGGCCCAATGCCGGGAAATCCACACTGCTAAACCATGTTCTCGGCGAAAAAATAGCCATTATGAGTGATAAGCCGCAGACGACTCGCAATAAAATTCAAGGAGTATATACCGCAGAGGATGCGCAGATTATTTTTATTGATACACCGGGAATTCATAAGCCAAAACATAAACTCGGGGATTTTATGGTGCAGTCCGCAGTTCAGACCCTGCAGGATGTAGATCTGATTTTATTTTTAATCGATGCAGGCGACCGGTATGGACCGGGAGAAGAATTTATCATTAATAAATTAAAAGACCTTTCCACTCCCGTTTTTTTAGTCATAAACAAAATTGATCAAATTCATCCAGACCAGCTTCTTGAAAAAATTGACCATTACCGGCAGCTTGCTGATTTCGCTGAGGTGGTGCCGATTTCAGCACTTCAGGGAAATAACGTGGATACATTAATGCAGCAGATCACCCAGTATATGGAAGAGGGGCCGCAGTTTTATCCTGCGGATCAATTGACGGATCACCCTGAACGTTTTGTTGTCAGTGAGCTGGTGCGGGAAAAGGTTCTGCACTTGACTGAGGATGAGATCCCCCATTCCATTGCTGTGTACGTAGAAGAAATGAAGGAACGGGAAGAGGGTGCTGTTTATATTGCTGCTGTGATTGTAGTGGAGCGTTCTTCCCAAAAAGGGATTATTATTGGGAAACAGGGAAATATGCTCAAAGAAATTGGAAAAAGGGCAAGACAGGACATCGAATCACTGCTTGGCTCCAACGTTTATATTGAACTTTGGGTAAAGGTGCAGAAAGACTGGAGAAACAGCCGTTTCCAGCTTAATGAATATGGATATAAAGAAGAGGAGTATTAATAAAGAGGCAAATATTACAGGGCATTATTTACAGAGAGTAAGACATTCTAAACATATCAGCTTTTATATTATGCTGTTGGAAAGGATGTCTTATTATGCTTCGGGAAGAGCATTTTCCTTGGGATTTATTTTATTTAACTGGTAATATAGATGCCTATCTTTTAACGAAAGAAGTGGAACAGAATCAACGCAGTGATGGGGAGAACTTGGAAGGAAGCGAAGAATACCTGGAGTAAAAGCAAGGAAGGAAAACCATGCTTGAAAAAGCGGAAGGCATTGTTCTCCGTACCTTTTCATACGGAGAAACGAACAGTATATTAAGGCTTTTTACAAGAGAAGCTGGAAAAATATCAGTAATGGCACGCGGTGCAAAAAAGCCGAAAAGCAGATTAGCCGCTGTTTCCCAGCCGTTTGTTTATGCTTCTTTTTTATATTATAAATCCACTGGTATGAAAACCTTGAATCAAGGGGATACGATTGATTCGTTCCGCATCATACGAAGTGATATTGTCAAAACTGCGTATGCATCCTATTTATTAGAACTGCTTGATAAACTGACGGAGGAACAGGAAAAAAACCCTTATTTGTTTGAGTTATTATTGCAGCTCCTGCAGCGGATGAATGAAGACGATGATCCAGAAATTCTGGTGCGTATTTTCGAGATGAAAATGACCGCTCAAGCTGGGATTAAACCCGAGCTGGAACACTGTACAAACTGCGGCAGCACGAAAGGCACATTTAGTTTTTCAGTGAAAGAAGCTGGTTTTTTATGTCACCGCTGCATTTTCCTAGATGAACACAGACTCGATATTCACCCAAAAACCGTCGAACTGCTCCGTACTTTTTTTCACCTGGATATTTCCCGGTTTGGGAGCATTTCCTTGAAACAGCGGACAAAAGATGAACTGCGGCGGGTGCTGGAAGCGTATTACGATGAATATTCTGGTCTTTACTTGAAATCAAAACGATTTTTAGAACAAATGGAGAAGTGGGAGTGAAACAAACAGGACTTGACAAATAGCTGAAGATTTCAGTATGATGCTAATACATTCTAAATTGGTGCGTTGAAGGAAAGTAGTAATGATCCTCTGATTAAGAAAGCGAGCGCAGGGTGGTGGAAGCTGCGTTAATTATGATGATGAAGGCGTTCCGGAGCAGATTGTTTTGAAAGCGGCCTGTTATTCCAGGCAAATAGGGTGGAACCGCGGATCTTATGACCCGTCCCTATATACCCGGCAAGGTATATAGGGACGGGTTTTGTTTGTTTTCAGCATTAGCGGTATAGTACATAAGAGAAGGAGGCAGTCTGATGAATATTCAGGACATGATATTAACGCTGCAAAATTTTTGGGCAAAACAGAATTGCCTGATCATGCAGGCGTATGACGTGGAAAAGGGAGCGGGGACGATGAACCCGATGACATTTTTAAGAAGCATCGGCCCGGAGCCCTGGAATGTAGCTTATGTAGAGCCTTCCAGAAGACCGGCAGATGGCAGATACGGAGAAAATCCAAACCGCCTTTACCAGCACCATCAGTTTCAGGTTATTATGAAACCATCGCCGATTGATATTCAGGAGACCTATCTCCGCAGCCTGGAAGAACTGGGAATCAATCCAAAAGAACATGATATCCGTTTTGTAGAAGATAACTGGGAAGCGCCGACGTTAAGCGCCTGGGGACTTGGCTGGGAAGTGTGGCTGGACGGTATGGAAATTACCCAATTCACTTATTTCCAGCAGGTTGGCGGTATTGATGCGAAACCAGCAGCCGTGGAGATTACATATGGCATTGAACGTTTGGCTTCTTATATTCAAGATAAGGAAAATGTATTTGATCTCACCTGGGTCGACGGATTTACGTATGGGGATGTGTTCCTTCAGCAGGAGTACGAACATTCCAAATATACATTTGAAGTGGCTGACCATGACATGCTGTTTCAGGAGTTTGCCACCTGTGAAAAAGAAGCCGAGCGGGCCATTTCCGAAAATCTTGTATTCCCGGCCTACGATTATGTATTAAAATGCTCTCATATTTTTAACCTTCTGGACGCCGGTGGAGCGATATCGGTAACAGAAAGAACCGGTTATATTGGCAGAGTACGAAATTTAGCAAGAAAATGTGCTGCAGCCTATTATGAAGAAAGAGAAAGGCTTGGCTTTCCTATGTTGAAAGAGAAAGAAGGTGACCGGGTTGAATAAGAAAAATTTTCTCCTTGAAATAGGGATGGAAGAAATGCCGGCCCGTTTTGTGACAGATGCTATGCAGCAGCTTCAGCAGAAAGTGGGGAATTGGCTGACGGAGAACCGGCTGGCCTTTGATTCTATCGATGCATTCTCCACACCGCGCAGATTAGCTGTACGGGTGAACGGCCTGGCGGAAAGGCAGGAGGATGTCGTGGAAGAAGCACGAGGACCTGCCCACAGCATCGCATTGGATGAAGAGGGAAACTGGACCAAGGCGGCAGAAGGATTTGCCCGTGGTCAGGGCGTGAAGACAGACGACCTTTATTTTAAAGAAGTAAAAGGGACCGGTTATGTATTTGTAAACAAAGAAATAAAAGGAAATGCGGCAGCCGATATATTAACGGGGGTGGATGCTGTTATCACAGATCTGACCTTCCCTAAAAATATGCGCTGGGGCAGTTTTAATCTAAGGTTTGTCCGCCCGATCCACTGGCTGGCAGCATTGTTTGGAGACGAGATCATACCACTAACCATTACCGATATTCAAAGCGGAAGGCATACGTATGGCCACCGTGTTCTGGGGGGAGAAGTGGAGATCACGGACACCAGCCGCTATGAAGAATTACTGCTTCAGCAGTTTGTCGTTACAGAACCGGAAAAACGAAAGGGAATGATTCGCCGGCAGATAGATGCTCTCGCAGAAAGACAGCAGTGGAACGTGCTTGTCACGGAAGATCTGCTTGAGGAAGTGAACAATCTGGTGGAATATCCGACAGCCCTGTATGGAAAATTTGACGATGACTTTCTTCAGCTTCCAGAGGAAGTGCTGATCACTTCCATGCGGGAACATCAGCGGTATTTTCCTGTCGAAGACCAAAACAAACATCTTCTTCCGTACTTTGTCACCGTCCGGAACGGAAACGATGAACATCTGGAAAATGTGCAGAAAGGAAACGAGAAGGTGATCCGGGCCAGATTATCTGATGCAAAATTTTTCTACGAAGAAGATCAAAAACTGAGTCTGGAGGAAGCTGTCGCAAAACTGGATTATATAGTGTTTCAGGAAGAACTGGGAACGATTGGAGACAAAGTACGCAGAGTGGAAGCGATATCCAAGGCTTACGGCAATATGCTGAAACTGGGAGAAGAGGATTTAACGCACACTGTCAGAGCCGCTGCTATTTCCAAGTTTGATCTTGTAACACTGGTGGTGGACGAATTTACTGAACTGCAGGGCTTGATGGGAGAAAAATATGCGTTAATGGCAGGTGAAAACCCGGAAACCGCCAGAGCGATAAGAGAGCATTATCAACCAAAACATGCATCTGATGCGGTTCCATCTTCTCTTCCTGGAGCCGTCCTTGGCTTGGCCGAAAAAATGGATACTATTGCAGCCTGCTTTGGAATTGGCATGACCCCGTCTGGTTCCCAGGATCCCTATGGGTTAAGGAGACAGGCAGCTGGAGTCTCAAGAATTTTATTGGAACACGAGATTGCTGTACCGTTGGAGCAGTTAATTGATACCGCCCTGGCCCAGACAGAACAAGCTGGCATCCTGAAACGTCCGGCGGCGGAAGGAAAAGAAGAAATCCTTTCCTTTTTTGGATTAAGGTTGAAAAATATTTTAGCAGAACGTTCCATTCGATATGACATCGCCGATGCTGTATTGAATCAACTCGGCGGGCAGATGAGAGTACTGGTTCACAAGGCGGAGTTTCTTCACTCTATTTCAGAAGATGCGTCCTTTAAAGATACAGTGGAAGCATTAAGCCGGGTAACAAATATTGCCCGCAAGGCGGAAACGAAGGGTACGGCAGTCCAGGAAGACCTATTAAGAGAACAACAGGAACGTGATCTTTATCAGGCGTTTAACAACCTGCGGGCCGATCTCCCGGCCGCACTGGAAAAAGGGAGGATTGAATCGGCCTATCAGCTGCTGGAAGAAATGAAGCCGTTTATTCACGCCTATTTTGACAATGTCATGGTTATGACAGATGATACAGCATTAAAAAATAATCGTTTGGCTTTGATGAATCACTTATCGGCTGAAATAAAGCGTTTCGCTGATTTTCAACAAATTGTATTTTCATCCTAGCCGCTCTCCTGCCATAAGAATAGTCATCCTTCTGGTATTAGGATATAATGGAAGGAACAATGAGGAGACCATTAAAGGATGAAAAGATGGTCTTAAGGCGGTGATGATAATCGAACTGACCGATCGACAAGAGTATATATTAAATATTGTAAAAGAAAACGGCCCGATCACAGGAGAGCATATTGCAGAAAAATTATCATTAACACGCGCCACGCTTCGGCCGGATCTTGCTATTCTTACCATGGCCGGTTTCCTGGATGCCCGTCCAAGGGTGGGATATTTTTTCACAGGAAAGACGGGGACGCAGCTTTTGACAGAAAAAGTAAAGAAACTGACAGTCCAGGATTATCAGTCTATTCCGGTGGTAGTCAATGAATCCCATTCTGTTTATGATGCGATATGCACTATGTTTCTGGAAGATGTAGGGACCCTGTTTGTGGTGAATGAAAAAGCTCATCTCGTCGGGGTATTGTCGCGGAAGGATCTGCTGCGGGCGAGTATTGGCAAGCAGGATCTAGAAGCTATGCCGGTCAGTATTATAATGTCGAGAATGCCTAATATAGCCGTGTGCCAGAAAGATGATTTAATCATTGAGGTTGCGAATAAACTGATAGAAAAACAAATTGATGCCCTGCCAGTCGTAAAACCGGTAGAGGATAATCAATTGGAGGTTATCGGAAGAGTGACGAAAACCAATATGACAAAAGTGCTCGTGGATCTTTCTCACGATCAGATTGACTAACCGCTGAAAATATGATGGCGAGGAGGATGGGGATGGAATCTATGACTCAACAGCGTCCAATTGTATATGTTGTCTCTGACTCGGTTGGGGAAACAGCGGAACTGGTGGTAAAAGCGGCGGCCAGCCAGTTTGGAGAAGAAGGAATGGAAATCCGGAGAATTCCTTACGTAGAGGATGAAGGAACCATTGATGAAGTGATAGAGCTGGCAAAAGAAGTACACGCCATGATTGCTTATACACTGGTGATTCCGGAAAAAAACAGATACCTGCTGGAACGTGCAAGAGAGGCAGGGGTGGAAACCGTTGATATCATTGGGCCGATGCTTGAAATGATGATGACCGTGACAGGCCGTGACCCGAGATATGAACCGGGGCTTGTCTACCGTTTAGACGAAGACTACTTCCGTAAAGTGGAGGCCATCGAGTTCGCTGTCAAGTATGATGACGGACGGGACCCAGGAGGTATATTACGAGCTGATATTGTCCTGATCGGTGTGTCCCGAACATCGAAAACACCATTATCGCAGTACCTGGCCCATAAGAGGCTCAAGGTGGCTAACGTTCCCCTTGTTCCTGAAGTAGACCCGCCGGAAGAACTGTTTAAGATTTCTCCTAAGAAATGCATCGGGTTGAGTATCAGTGCGGAAAAATTAAATGCTATCCGTACGGAACGGTTAAAAGCGCTGGGGTTAAAAGCGGAAGCTAATTATGCAAAACTGGAAAGAATTGAACAGGAACTGGCCCACTCAAAAAAAGTAATGGATGAAATCGGATGTACAGTTATTGACGTATCAAGCAAGGCGGTAGAAGAAACAGCCAATTTAATTTCAAATATGTTTCAGAAGGGATAAATTTCTACAACAGAAAAGCTGCCAGCAGAAAACAGCAGCTTTTTTAAATTTATAGGGAAATATTAATATTAGGCGTTTTCAAGATCCACCTTCAGGCGTCAACGGCTCGAAGCCGCTTCCACCTACATTGCAGCAGCAGCCCTTTTCGGCAGGTATCCAGCGCTTGCCGCCGATAGAGGGGCCCCTTTGCGCTTTTCTTATGTTAGAAGCTTATGAATGGCATTTGCACTAAATATCATTTAGAATAAAAAAATGTGTTCTATAATTTTTTAAAGAAGGAATTTGTATAACGTTGTCGAATTAAAGAAAGGGACGATTATTTATAATCATTTATACGGATGCGAATGCATGTCCGGTAAAACAGGAAATCGACACCCTCGCTTCTGAAAACCACCTGGAATCTTATTTTGTTTTTACCTTTGCCCATGTTACCAATAGAACCTATTACTCTACATCTATTGTTCTGGATACAGATGCAGAAGCGGTGGACCTTTATATTTATAATCACGTAAAGCCCGGCGACGTTGTGGTGACTCAGGACAACGGTCTCGCTGCAATGATACTGCAAAAAGGCGCAGCTGCGGTGTCTCCAAGAGGAACTGTGTTTCATTATAGGGACATTGATATGCTTTTACTCGGACGGTTTGAAGGAATCAGGGCAAAACAGGGAAAAACGAAGATAAAAGGGCCTCCGGCAATATCGAAGGAGGACCGCTGTCGATTTGTACAGGCCTTGGAAAGACAGTTGCAATAATAGGTATCTGCTTAAAAAAACGGGTGATGAAAGTTGGCAGCATATATTCCAGAAGAAACGATTTCCGAGATTCAACAATCTCTGGATATTGTCGATATTGTTAGTGAACATATCCAGTTAAAAAAACAGGGAAAACACTATCTGGGGCTTTGTCCCTTTCATGGGGAAAAGACTCCTTCTTTTTCGGTTTCCCCGGAGAAACAGCTTTATCACTGTTTTGGATGCGGCGTCGGAGGAAATGCCATTACCTTCGTTATGGAGATGGAAAATCTGGTATTTGTGGATGCCGTAAAGAAACTTGCGGATAAAACTGGAATATCGGTCCCTGATGTTGGATATTCTAATGCGGAACACGAAACAGCATCGGTGCATCAGGAAAAGAAGGAAGCTCATGAGCTGGCGGCTAAATTTTACCATCATGTGTTAATGAATACGGAACAGGGGAAACAGTCCTATGACTATCTCCTGGAGCGGGGCTTTACCCCGGAAGTGATGGAACGATTCCAGCTTGGCTGTTCTCCGGACCAGCCGGACGTGTTAAAGGGGCTGCTGGAAAAACGGGGATATGACCTGGAGGAGATGGAAACGTGCGGACTGCTGCTTCGTCAGGAATCGAACTGGGAACTGCGGGACCGTTTCCGTCATAGGATTATGTTCCCGATTCGTGAACTGCAGGGCCATACGGTTGGTTTTGGAGGACGCAGCCTGGGAGAGGCAGAACCCAAATACTTGAACAGTCCGGACTCCCCTATTTTTCATAAAAATGAGCTGCTGTACGGCTTTGATATAGCTAGACCTGATATTCGAAGACAGAATGCAGCAGTGTTATTTGAGGGATACGCGGATGTTATTGCTGCGAATACGGCTGGCGTGAAAAATGGCGTGGCTTCTCTTGGAACTTCTTTAACCGAAAGACAGGCTCAAATCATACGTCGTAATACGGAACGTATTATTATCTGCTACGATGGAGATAATGCGGGACAAGGAGCGGCCCAAAAGTCGGGAGAAATTCTGGAACAGCAGGGATTGCTTGTTGAGGTAGCTGTCCTTCCTGCCCGGATGGATCCGGATGATTATATTCAGACTTACGGGTCAGAGCGTTTCCGAAAAGAAGTGATTGAGTCGGCAGTTCCTTTTATGAGCTTTAAAATCCAGGCCCTGAAAAAGGATAAAAATCTTCAGGATGAAGGAGATAGACTGCGGTATATCGAAGAGGTGTTAAAAGAGATAACTCACCTTTCCAAAGCAGTTGAAAGAGATTTTTATCTAAGACAGCTGGCGGAAGAATTTTCTCTGTCTCTGGATGCTTTAAAACAGGAGCAGTACCGGATATATAAAGAGAATGTCAGAAACGGAGCAGGTAAAAACAACAGAGAATACCGCTTCAGCGGCAGACAAAAACGCTGGAATGTGGAAGATTATTCAAAAGAACGGCTGCTGCCTGCTTTTCACAATGCGGAAAGGTATCTGCTTGCTCATATGATGCGGGACAGTCAGGCGTCTCTGGAGGTACAGGAACGGCTGGGCGGCAATTTTAATATAGAAAACCACATTGCCCTGGCCGCGCACCTTTATGCCTACTATGCTGATGGAAAGCCGGCAGACCCCGGGACATTTATCAATCACCTGCATGACCCGGATCTTATCAAAGAAGCTTCTGACATTGCTATGCTTGACATTACGGAGCACATGTCGGAAAATGAATTGGTTGATTATATAGATGAGATTAAAAATTACCCAAAATGGGTAGAAATAGAACAAATCAAACAAAAAATGAAAGAAGCAGAAAGAAATCAAGATGTAGAGCTTGCTGTTAAGCTGGGAAACGAAATAATTGACATGAAAAAAGCCTTGCAAAAATAAACTCGTTAAAGTAAGATATAATGTTATTTTTTATTATTTTCGGGTGGAAAGAAACATTTTTCTGAATATGGAGAGTGTCCCGAGAGAGATATAGCGGTTTGAAGAATGGAAGGAGGGGATCGAGAATGGCTGAAAAACCAACGCGCCCGCTCGCGGAAGGTGAAATGTCGATCGATCAAGTGAAAGAACAGTTACTCGAAACCGGTAAAAAACGAGGAGTACTCTCGTATGCTGAAATAACAGAAAAACTTGCCCCATATGACCAGGATTCGGAACAGATGGACGAGTTTTTTGAATACCTTGGAGAACAAGGTATTGATTTATTAAACGAAGGGGAAGAGGTCCCCAGCATGGAACAGGTCGAAAAAGAGGAAGAAGAACTTGATTTAAATGACTTAAGTGTACCGCCCGGGATTAAAATTAATGACCCGGTAAGAATGTACTTGAAGGAAATCGGCAGGGTTCCACTCTTATCTGCTCAGGAAGAAATCACGTATGCCAAACAAATAGAAGAAGGCGATGATGAAGCAAAACGGCGTCTTGCGGAAGCAAACCTCCGTCTTGTGGTTTCGATCGCGAAAAGATATGTAGGCCGCGGCATGCTGTTTCTGGACCTTATTCAGGAAGGAAATATGGGACTAATTAAAGCCGTAGAAAAATTTGATTATGATAAAGGGTTTAAGTTCAGCACGTATGCGACATGGTGGATACGTCAGGCCATCACAAGGGCCATCGCCGACCAGGCCAGAACGATCCGTATTCCTGTTCACATGGTGGAAACCATAAACAAGCTTATACGGGTCCAGCGCCAGCTGCTGCAGGATCTGGGACGGGAACCGACGCCGGAAGAAGTCTCCAAAGAAATGGACCTGACCCCGGATAAAGTCCGGGAAATCCTGAAAATCGCCCAGGAACCGGTGTCCCTTGAAACCCCGATTGGGGAAGAGGATGATTCCCATCTCGGCGACTTTATTGAAGACCAGGAGGCTACAGCGCCGTCTGATGCAGCCGCGTATGAACTCTTGAAAGAGCAGCTGGAAGATGTCCTGGACACCCTGACGGACCGGGAAGAAAATGTGCTGCGTCTCCGTTTTGGTCTTGATGACGGAAGAACACGCACACTTGAAGAGGTTGGAAAAGTATTCGGCGTGACCAGGGAACGTATCCGCCAGATTGAAGCCAAAGCATTGCGGAAGCTTCGTCATCCAAGCCGGAGCAAGCGTCTAAAAGATTTTTTGGATTAATTGGAAGGAATACCGGGATTGTCTCTAGAACAGAAACAGGAGGCAATCTTTTTCCTTTTGGTACCCTCCTTATCGTGCCAGATGGCAGCAGCCGGCTGCCTACACCCCTGTATTCAGACAGAGGAGATTAGAATGGATGAAGAAAGAAAAGACATTATTTTAAAGGAAATAAGATATTGGAAGGCGAATCAACTGCTGCCGGATCAATATTGTAACTTTTTATTAATGCTGTACTCCGAAGGGGAGGAAGCGGATGAAATGGAAGATAATACGCCTTCCCTTTCTCCTTCCCCCCATAACTTCGGTGTTGTGCTTACCATGCTGCTTGCAGCTGCGGCTGCTTTAATTTTAACATTTATTGTTATTTATTTTACTTCTTTTTCTCTCCTTTTGCAAACGCTCTCGCATCTTATCTTAGCAGCGTTTGTCTTTGCTATGGCTTTTTATGCGAGAAGAAGAAGGGACCATATTCTATTTCATATTCTTATCTCCGCAGGGGCTCTCCTCCTTTTCATTGGAAGCACCACAACAGTGATGCGGTTTGAAGAAAATAATATCCTGCTCCATCTAACCATCCTTTTTCATTGTTCTGTCTGGCTTCTGGCCGGGTTTTATTGGAAGCTGACGTATTTAAAATGGGCCGGAGCGGCCGGAATCATTTTGGCTGTGCTGTTTTCCGCGGCCTCCTGAAAAAAGCGGGATATTTGAACAGGTTGTGACAAAAACTATAAAAGTCTGGTTATAGTCTTTTCTAAACGATAAGAATAAAGTAAAATGAGAAGGAATGCGGAATTATAACGCTTCTTCTTTTGAAGTACATAGAGAAAAGGGGGAAATGGTCGTGAAAGGTAAACCTCTCATTCCGTTTTTCCTCATTGCGGTTGCCGGTTTGCTGTTGACTTTAGGTTTATCCCTTGTGGGAGTGAATCAACAGGCAGGTGACGGCGGCGAGGAAGAAGCGGCAGAACAAGACCCGGTGGAATACGGGGAAGAAGTTGCAATGGAAAACTGCGTGTCCTGTCATGGCGACAACTTAGAAGGAGCCAGCGGCCCTGATCTTACCACGGCAGGAGAGAAATATTCAGCAGAGGAGATTGCTGATATTGCTCAGAATGGTACCGGCGATATGCCGAGCGGTATTGCCAATGCAGAAGAAGCGCAGGCTATTGCAGAATACCTGATGTCGCTTTCAGAAGAATAAAAAGAAGGAGGGGCCGCGCTGCCTCTCCTTCTTTTCCATATAAGAGAGGAAAAGAAAAAGGATGAACAAAAATCATTTGTCGAAGAGACTTTTTGCGGTTGCTGAACATATTCCAGCAGGAGCGGTAATAGCAGATATAGGAACGGATCATGGAATTCTGCCTATTTATGCGGTGAAACAAGGTACAGCGGTTTCTGCCATTGCTTCTGATGTCAATGCCGGCCCTCTCGAGTCGGCCCGGAATAATATCGCAGCCGAACAATTAGAATCCCGTATAATAACAAGGGCAGGGGACGGGCTGCAGGCACTAAAAAAAGAAGACAATGTGGACACCGTCATTATCGCAGGAATGGGGGGAGCCCTGATCACTTCCATGTTGAACGAGGGGACCTGCCCCCTGCAGAATGTACAACGACTTATTCTGCAGCCTAACCTTGGCGCGGAAGAAATCCGCAGATGGCTACTCCATAACCACTGGCAGCTGACTTCGGAAAGTATAATAGAAGAAAGCGGAAAAATTTATGAAATTTTAACTGCTGTGAAAGGGAACGGAGACAAACCTTATAGTGATAACATGGAAAGAATAGAGGCCGAGCTGTTATTTGGCCCATTTTTGCTCCAGAAGAAGAATAGGGCTTTTGTAAAAAAGTGGTCGAGGGAAAAGAAGCAGTGGGAAACCATTATAAGCGAACTAAATAAAGCAGAGGAACCGCGGCAGGTAGCTGCAAAAAAGAGAGAACTACAAAAGAAAATAAATTTGGCTGAGGAGGTTTTAACATATGAAACCAGCTAATGGTCAGGCCGTTATTCAAGCGTTTGAACAGTGGGCGCCCAAGTCACTGGCTCTGGAAGGGGATAAAGCAGGGCTCATGCTTGGCACGTTAAATAAACCGGTCCGTCAGGTAATGACCGCCCTGGATGTCTCCGAAGAAGTAGTTGACGAAGCGGTAAGAAAAAATGTAGATTTAATTATTGCTCATCACCCTCTTATCTTTAAACCGTTAAAACAAATAGAGACATCGAGGGGACAGGGACCTATTATTGAAAAATGTATAAAACATGATATTGCTGTGTACGCCGCTCATACGAATCTGGATATAGCCGGCGGCGGAGTAAATGATATGCTGGCTGAAGCACTGGGTCTGGAACACACGGAAGTGCTGGTACCAACGCAGGAAATTCCGTTAAAGAAACTGACTGCTTTTGTTCCAGAGGATCATGTGGAAACCGTCCGTCAGGCGCTCGGCGATGCAGGAGCAGGACATATCGGTGATTACAGTCACTGTACATTTACTGCCGGGGGAACGGGGACATTTATCCCCGGGGACAATACGGACCCTTATTTAGGTACGCAGGGGAAAATGGAGTATGCTGCGGAAAAAAGAATGGAAACCATTGTACCCGAAAACATGTTACCCTGCGTTATCAAAGCGCTGGAAAAAGCGCATCCCTATGAAGAACCAGCTTACGATGTATATCCCCTGGATCTTGAAGGGGAGATCCTTGGGCTGGGAAGGGCCGGCTATATGAAGAAGCCTGTTTCCTTTGAGACTTTTATTGAAAACGTGAAAGAGGCCTTTGATGTCTCCCATATCCGTACTGCCGGACCAGAACCGAAGGAAGTCAGAAAAGTTGCCATCCTGGGAGGAGACGGCAATAAATACTGGAATTACGCGTTAAGAAAAGGAGCAGACGTCTATATCACCGGTGATTTGTATTATCACGTCGCGCAGGATGCCGCGCTGGAAGGGTTAAGTATGATCGATCCAGGCCATCATATAGAAAAGATTATGAAGAAAGGCGTGAAACGAAAAATGGAAACGCTGGTGGAGCCGGCCAAATATGAGACAACTTTTATTGCTTCCGACGTTACAACTGAACCGTTCCGCTTTAAATAAAATAAAAAACCGGCCCGCAACTGGGGAACCACGAAGATATGCGCTGCAGGCGGGCCGTCCGCCCTCCTCATAGAAAAGGAGCTGTATCTTTTGATACAGCTCCGAAGCGTCCGTCTTCCGTTTTATCACAACGGCGGGCGGACATATATTCCGCTATTTCTCTGATTTTTCCCCTTTTGAAGGAGAGATGGGACATTTGTGCCGCTATTTCCCCTTTTCAACGTTATAGAAGCAGTCGCAAGCTTTGATAGCGGAATATATGTCCGAAAAAGCCTCCACGGACTGTAAAATCCGCCATATAACGGAGCCACTTTGTCTATCCTATTTACTTTGATTTCGTCTTCACTTTCGGAAGGATTTTGGACGTTTCTACCTGTTTTTCCGCATTCCAGGTAGATGGATCATTTTCATCGTACTGTTTCAAGAACTCAATCACTTCTTTCGTGATTGGTGTCGGAGTAGAAGCACCTGCGGTGACAGCAATCGTCTCAATTCCCTGCAGCCACTCCAGGTTCAGTTCGGAGATATCGGCAATGCGGCGTGCCGGTGTCCCGGCGATGTTTTCCGATACCTGGGCAAGCCGGTTGGAATTATTACTCTTTGGATCCCCGATAACGAGCATTAATTCTGCCTCTTTTGCCTGTTCCGCGACAGCTTCCTGACGAACCTGGGTCGCCATGCAGATTTCATTGTGAATCTCTGCATCAGGGAAGCGGTTTAAGGCTTCACTCATGATATCGGAAACATCCCACTGGCTCATCGTCGTCTGATTGGTGATAGTAATTTTATTGGTTGGGATATCGAGTTCCTTAACGTCATCCATGGTTTCCACCAGATGGACGACATCAGGAGCAACGCCCACGGCACCTTCCGGCTCAGGATGCCCCTTTTTGCCGATATAAATGATGTGGTAGCCCTCTTCTTTTTTATCACGGATTAAATCATGGGTGCGTGTAACATCCGGGCAGGTGGCATCCACCGTGGTCAATCCTTTTTCTCTTGCCAGCTCACGCACTTCCGGGGAAACACCGTGAGCGGTGAAAATCACCGTTCCTTTTTCCACTTCTCTCAGAATTTCTAAACGGTTGGGCCCGTCCAAAGAAATGATACCTTCTTCATCAAAAGCCTCGGTAACGTGTGTATTATGAACGATCATTCCCAAAATATAAATAGGGCGCGGCAGTTCTAAATTACTGGCCGCTTGTTTTGCCAGTACCATCGCGTCGACAACACCGTAGCAATAGCCCCTCGGGGATATCTTAATAACTTCCATAACAGCCTCCTCTGAAACTGATTCCATTATAGTCGTCTATTCAATAGACGCGCACGCATTGCAAATGCTCTATCAGTTGAATGCTACGGTCATTATACTATCTATACTGCTAATTGTAAAAGAAGACGATGGTCGAAAGTCGATGACTGCGGGCCCTATATATACAGTTTCGGAGGTGGGGTATCAAAGTCATCTATATCGGCCGTATTCCAATCGTAATTTGTTGTTTTTTCCGTATCCTCCAAAACACCTTCCGAAAATCCCGTCGAAGGGGCGGCAGATAAAAGTTTCCATAACGTAGGAAGCTGCCGGACGATGGGATAGTACTGCTTGACATATGGAGCAACGGTTTGAGCAATACGTATCATGTTCTGAACCTGGGGGAGCAGGGTATGCAAAGACGGAACCTGGGATATAAAAGGCGCAGGGGAAAACGGACTTCGTTCTACAGGCGGTTGATAAGAAAATGGAAACGGCTGTCTGAATTCATCGGCAGCAGGACCAGGAACACGCGGTTCCGGTGGAAAAGGTGGGTATAATGAAGACAATGTCATCATCCTTTCTGCAAATGGGGTTTAAGAAAGCTGTGTTTTTGCCATGTTTATGATAAAATATGATAGCATCTTCCTTGTTGTGCAGATACAAGGACATTTTCGTTTACTTTTCAGGAAGGCGGTTAAGAATGAAAGCTTTTCAGCGCTTTAATTTGCCTCCTTATTTATTAGAGGCATTACAAACTCAAAAAATATCCCAGCCGACGGAAATACAGGAAAGGCTGATTCCGGCTATTTTAAATAAAAGGGACGTGATCGGGCAGTCACAGACTGGTACCGGTAAGACACTCGCTTTTCTGCTTCCGGTTGCTGCCCGTGTTGAACCGGAGAATGAAAAGATTCAGGCAGTTATTACAGCCCCTACAAGAGAGCTGGCCTCCCAGCTTCACCATGAACTGCGAAAGCTTCTGGAAGACGGCGAGGGCCAGCGAATTTCAATAAAAAGTCTGACTGGCGGCACAGACCGGCAGAAGTCTATTGAAAAGCTTCAAAAACAGCCTCACATTATTATCGCGACGCCGGGGCGGTTAAAAGATATGAGTGACAGCGGTGCCATTGACATAAGCGCCGTAGAAATGCTGGTGATTGATGAAGCAGATCAAATGCTGGACATGGGATTTATAGAAGACATTGACCCTGTAGCAGCAAGAATGCCGGATACTCTCCAGATGCTGGTGTTTTCTGCAACCATTCCGGAGCAGTTACAGCCTTTTTTAAGAAAGTACATGAGTTCCCCTCGTCATGTGCAGGTACAGCCTGAACATGCGGCACCGGCAGCCATTGATCATTATTTTATCCCTTTGAAGCATAGAGATCGAACGGGTGTGACGGTGCAGCTGGCAGCTCAATTACGGCCGTATTTCGCTATCATATTTACCTCGACGAAAGAGGAAGCTGATGAGGTTTCGGATGCTATGATAACCTCCGGAATACAGGTCGACACGCTGCATGGTGATATTGCTCCCCGTCAGCGCAAACAGGTAATGAGAAACATCGAAAAATTAGAAGTACAGTATCTTGTGGCGACGGATCTAGCCGCCAGAGGTATGGACATTAAAGGTGTCTCACATATTATTAACCATTCTCTTCCAAATGAGCTGGGATATTATGTACACAGAGCAGGACGTACCGGACGGGCAGGCGCTTCTGGAGAGGTTTATACGCTTGTAGATGAACAAACAGAGTATCCTCGTGTGAAGTCTCTTGAGAACCAGGGGATTACATGCCGGTTTCTGGAGTTTAAAAAAGAACAATTCCACCTGATGGATAGTCCACTTACCAATATAAGCAAAAATAAACGCCGTCCTTCTTCTCCAGAAATAAAAGAACCGAAACCTAAGAAGGTGAAACCGGGATATAAAAAGAAAGCCAGAGAAAAAGCGCAAAGAAGACAGAAAAACAATAAAAAGAAATAGGAGGAATAAACAGTGTTAATAGGTTCCCACGTGTCTATGAATGGAAAAAAAATGCTTCTGGGTTCGAGTGAAGAGGCAGCATCGTATCATGCGACTGCGATGATGATTTATACTGGCGCTCCGCAAAACACCCGCAGAAAAGCGATAGAGGATTTAAATATAGAGAACGGCAGACAGCATATGAAAGAGAACGGTATAGAAAGTGTGGTTGTCCACGCCCCTTATATTATTAATATAGCGAACACCACAAAGCCGGAAACCTTTCAGCTCGGAGTAGACTTTTTACGTTCTGAAGTGGACAGGACGGAAGCAATCGGAGCGAAACAGATCGTTTTGCATCCGGGCTCTCATGTAGGGGAAGGAGCTGATAAAGGAATAGCTAAAATCATTGAAGGATTAAATGAAGTGATTGACCCCTCCCAGGATGTACAAATTGCGCTCGAAACAATGGCTGGAAAAGGATCGGAATGCGGACGCAGCTTCGAAGAACTTGCTGCCATTATAGACGGTGTCACCCATAACGAGAAACTATCGGTCTGTTTTGATACCTGTCATACCCATGATGCCGGCTATGATATCATACATGACTTTGAAGGCGTGCTGCATACGTTTGATGAAATAATTGGTCTGGATCGTTTAAAGGTACTGCACGTCAATGACAGTAAGAATGAAAAAGGAGCGGGAAAAGACCGTCACGAGAACATAGGTTTTGGGTATATTGGATTTGATGCATTGAAGGATATCGTTCATCATCCTGTTTTTGAAAATGTTCCTAAGATATTGGAAACCCCTTACGTCGGAACGGATAAGAAAAATAAAAAGCCTCCGTACAAACACGAAATTGAAATGCTCTGTACAAAGGCGTTTAACGACAATATGAAAGAAGAACTGATTTCCTAAACATTGTTCAGCAGGCCGCTTCCTTGGTCTGCTGATTTTTACCCGAAGTACTGTTGAAACAGCTGTTCTATAGCACGGAAGGTTTCCGGAGAAACATTCTGCTCCACTTTTTCCAATACCGCATATAACGAAGGCTGATCGTCCATGCTCCAGCTGCTGTTTTGTACGATGTTCAGAACAGTAGCTGCTTCTTCATACGTTACTGTAATCCCAAAGAGATTTCCATAATGAATAAGGTCTTTTGGATGCATTTCCGAGATTTTGTATTTAACCCATTGTTCCTTAAAATGATTCATAGGGCACTCTCCTCCAGCATAGTGTAATATTATGAAGCCCGACAAAACACTCCCTGCCATCGTATGTGGCAGAATAAGAAATGTACCGGTTTAAAATAATCTCAAATAAAAAACAAAAAATGTAGTAATTTTTGAAAATTTTAGTATAATTGAAAATAGAGCAAAAAATGATATGATTGTATTATAGATATAAAATGATATTTGGGGGTTGGTTTAATCAAGGAGGGGTTACATGTACCAATCGCTGCGTACATTAAGCACAACAGATTTTCAAGAAGAGTTTGAGCAGCTGAAAACAGATGTCGTTGAGCTTCTGCTTACAAAGGAAGGGCTTATTTTATCAGTGAATGAACCGGGCAAAGCTTTATTCTCTGAAAATCATTCGTTTTTCGCCTATGTTCCTCCGGTATTTAGAAAACAGGCAGAACAATTCTTGCAAAAGATCATGTCGCATGGGACATGCATGGAAGTACCCCTTTTACACACTTTCAAAGACAGAGGGATGTATATCCAGTACAATGGCATGTATACCAATGAGTATATATTGCTTACTGGACAAAAACCCGTAGATGCTGGGTTTTCTATTGAAACTTCAGAAATGCTCCAGCAGTTTGAACATGCCAGTGTCATCGTCAATTCAGACATGGAAATTGAATTATGCAATAATGCTTTTAACTCTTATATGGAGATGGAAGACAAGGAAGGCAATGTTCAACATTTTTCAAAGGATATATATGTCTTAAGCAGCGCAAAAGAAGGACTTGATGTGGCACCGAAACTCATAGAAGAAGTGCTGGAAAAGAAAAAATCGCTGGAGCTGGAAGTGAAAAATGAACAATCCGAAAAATGGCTGTATTTAAAAGGTGTATACTTAAAAGGAACCCATTGTGTTTTACTGATGATATACGATCTGACGTATGAAAAAAAGTATCACCATCTTCTGACGTATCAGGATCAGATGGAATCGGTCTCCTATCTTTCCGCCGGCGTAGCCCATGAATTGCGGAATCCTTTATCAGTGATTAAAGGGTTTTTGCAGCTGTCTTCTTTAACGGACAGCTTCCACAAATACTCAGATACCATTTTATCGGAAGTGGAAAGAATGAATGAGATTATTGATAACTTTCTTTCGGTAGCACGGAAGAAAGTAAAGAAAGAACCTAAGGATCCCGGAGATCTTCTGGACAGTGTTATTGATATTATGAGGTCGGAGTGTTTGATGCAGGGGGTGCATTTTCAGTACAAGGTGGAACCGGTGGAAGGGCAGATCGAAGTGAATGAATCTTCATTTAAACAGATTATCTTAAATGCCCTCCGTAATTCGATGGATGCGTTTCCAGAAGGAAGAAAAGACAATAGGTTTTCACTCGAAAGTTATGCCCGCAATGACAGCCTCATGATTCGTTTAGAAGATAACGGCGAAGGTATTCCGGAAGAAGTCCTCCGCAATATTGGGAAACCGTTCTTTACCACAAAAGAAAAAGGGACTGGCGTCGGGATTCCATTATGCAAAAAAATTATGCAGGAACATAATGGCACATTTGATATTGAGAGTGAACCAGGAAAAGGAACCGTGATAACATTATCCTTCCCCTTAAATATTAAGTAAAACCAATAGAAACCAATTCTGTGAGAGGAAAGCAGGATTGGTTTTTTATGTAAGGATGGAATGTAAAATATCGTGGGAAACTCATGTAAAACAACACACCTTCGTTGACGGGGGCCCTCCCTTGTGATAAAAACTGGTATCGTGGCCGTTTATCAAAAAGCTGTATGTTTAGGGGCAAGGCGGAAAGGGAACGAGCCGTCTGGTTCGTTTTCAACAATGGAGCCTGCGTAAGCAGAAGAAACGGAGGTGAATCATTTGAATTCTATATCGTTGAGATGGACAGGCCTGCTGCTGCCTGTTTTGTTATTGTTGTCTGCTTTTGATAAATCTCACATCGAAGAGCTGGAAGGAAAAAGCGAAGAATTGGAGCACGCCATAGATTTTGAGGAGAAGATGCCGTTTTTACAGGAATCAGAACAGCTGACGTGGGATGCCGGTTACCATGAGTGGACGGATGCCAGGCAGGAAGCAGCTGTACTCAGGGAAGAGAGCGGGGATGAATTTCCTTTAGACTGGGGCACTTATATGGTATATCAAGCAAAGAAAAAAGAAATCAGCCCCGCTCTTGTCTATGAATTGTTACATGTGGAGACAGGGGGAACCTTTGACCCAACATTGACAGGACCTCCGACAGAATACGGCCGCGCTTATGGTCTGGGACAATTCATGAAAAACACAGGTCCCTGGATTGCAGATCTATCCGGACTTCCATACAGGGATTCTTTATTATTTGATCCTTATTATTCCATCCAATTATCGATTGAGTATCTAGATTACTTGCATGATAAATATAATGACTGGGATCAGGCTTTGACAGCTTATCACCGCGGAGTGGGGGGCTTAGAAGCATATGAAAGCCGCCATGGAAACGCAGAAAGCTGGTATGCGGAAGAAATCCAGAAGAAGGCGGACAAGAAAGAAGAATTACTGGCCGCTGAATAATATAAAAAGGCTCGTACAGAAGCGGAGCAGGTTCCCTGTACGAGCCTTTTATTCATCCTGGTGATCAATAAAACGGGCAGCACGTTCGAACAAAAGCAGCTGGCTGTTTATGGCTTCTTCGGAATGTTCCCGGACCGCGTAATGATATTTCCCGGAGTCGTCCTGTATCCTTGCTTTTTGGTTATCCTTGAGGGTTATTTGCAGTATTGTTTTTAATCTGTCTTTCAGCTCGTTTTCCAAAATAGGAAACATGATTTCGATTCGTTTTTCCATGTTCCGGGTCATCCAGTCGGCAGACGATAGAAACATTTTTTCCTCCCCGTTATGGTGGAAAAAGAAAATTCGGCTGTGTTCGAGAAAACGGCCTACGATGCTGCGGACGGTGATATTTTCACTGATCCCCTCAATTCCAGGGCATAGGCAGCAGATGCCCCGGACGATCAGGTCAATCTTCACTCCGGCTCTTGACGCTTCGTACAGTTTTAAAATAATCGGCTTGTCGGTAAGGGAGTTCATTTTGGCAATGATCCGGCCTTTCCCATGCTTTTTGTGGGAGGCGATTTCCTCTTCCATATAAGCCAGCAGCTGCTCTCTGATTTCAAGGGGAGAAGTGGAAATATAATTCCATTCCGGTTTGGTGCGGTAGCCGCTTAAATAGTTAAAGAAATTGGTGGCATCTTCTCCAAATTCCTGACGGCAGGTTAACAGCCCCATGTCTGTATACTGTTTTGCTGTAGAGTCATTGTAATTCCCTGTTCCCAGGTGGACAAAACGCTGGATACGGCCCCGGGTCTGTCTGACTACGAGGGTGATTTTACTATGCGTTTTTAAGCTTGTAATTCCGTAAATGACGTGGACGCCTGCTTTTTCTAATTTTTTGGCCCATTGGATGTTGTTCTCTTCATCGAATCTCGCTTTCAGTTCCACAAGCACGGTTACCTGCTTGCCGTTTTCCGCTGCTTCCGCTAACGCATGGACAATGGGGGAATCTCCGCTGACACGATACAAAGTCTGTTTAATAGCCAGCACTTCCGGATCTTCGGCCGCTGCAGCCATGAAATCAACCACAGGCTGAAAAGACTCATATGGGTGGTGAAGAAATATGTCTTTTTTTTCAATAGCGGAAAAAATATCAGTTTCTCTAATTAAATCCTCGGGCGGCTGAGGTATTAATGTCTCATATACAAGATGCTCCGAGTCTTCAGCTAATTGATTGTAAAGAGAAAACAGAAAGGTCAAATCCAGCGGTCCTCTTAACCGGTAGACATCATTAGGGTGAATTTCCAACTCTTCTGTTAAATATTCAAGGATTTTATTGTCCATTAAACCGATCTGATATTCCAGACGGACGGCGGCGCCCCATTTTCTTTTCTTGAGTTCTTTTTCAATCTCCACGAGCAGATCCCGGGCCCCTTCTTCGTGTATCGTAAGGTCTGCGTTGCGGGTAATCCTGAACGGGGAGACCGACGAGACTTTATATCCGACAAACAATTCGCCGATAAACTCGCTGATGACCTGCTCCAGCATAATAAATTGGTTCCGGCTGGTTCCTCCGGATGGGAGTTTAATGAAACGATTCAACACCGCAGGAACCTGCACAATAGCAATCTGTTCGTTATGTAGATTGGTCGTTTCTTTTAACAAAACAGCCAGGTTTATGGACTTACTTAAAAGAATAGGAAAAGGACGATAAGCATCAACAGCCAGAGGAGTGAGCACAGGGAAAATATACTCTTTAAAATAGTATTTTACAAAGGTTAACTGTTCGGTGTTCAGTTCCTCGAGTGATAAAAATTCAATATGCTCCTGATGAAGCAGAGCCATTAACGTTTCTGTGAAAAAATCATCCTGGAGATGAACCAGTTCTCTATTTTTTTTTGTGATTTCTTTTAACTGCTGTTTTGGAGTAAGGCCTGCTTTATTTTCCGGCTTGTTATATCCAGCTTCTACCTGATCCTTTAATCCTGCCACCCGGACCATAAAAAACTCGTCCAGATTAGAACTGAAGATAGCCAGGAATTTCAGGCGTTCCAATAAGGGATTGGTTTCGTCAATGGCCTCTTCCAGGACTCTTTCATTAAAAGCCAGCCAGCTTAACTCCCGGTTGTTATAATAGGCTGGATTATTTAAATCAACGCTTGGATATTCATCGGAAGTCATGGTATCCTGCACCTTTCTTTATAACATCTGATTCAATCGTAACATTAGAATATAAAGGTTTTATTAAGCTCAGTTATCGGATGAAAATGCAGCGTGATATTTCTTTTTAATACTTTCTCCACGTGCTTTTTATATTTATTGCTTTTTACTTCTTCAAAATAACTATATGTCTCGTTTTTACACCATATGTATAGGTCCAGGGATTCACCGCTGTCTTCGACAGTCACGGATTCGACGACCTTCCGTTTCGTCCGGTCCAGCGCATAGGCTAATTTTAAAATACTTCCCAGCAATTCATACCGTTTAAACTCCTTTTTGGATACGTACGATTGAAATGGCTGGGACAGCCGTTTCATCCATGATTTGGATTTAAAAGAAGCTATAAAGGACATGGCCAGCCGCTCAGAATGAGGGATTCCATCAATCGAACGATTTGTCAGCACATAAAAAGTGTGCTGGCTGCTGGTTTCATGACTGATGAACTCCCCAATATAAAGAACCCGGGCGCTTTTTTTTAATAAGGTCATATTGTCTGCTTCTTTTAGATGGTTTGGAACACAGGGCTGCAGTTGAGTATAAAGCTGGCGTGCGATACTTCCTACTTCCTGTACATAACTTTCATTCATTTCAAATTCCCGGCTCAGCTGGAAAAAACTCTCTTCGGTCACTTCCGGAAAATAATCGGCGGAATGTTCGCGCAGCATCTCTTCAAAAAATAATCCTTCCCGCAATCCTTTGCTGCTCATCATGAAATCGTTAGAGCTGATATAGTCTGCTAATTCATAAATAACGCGGACGGCAGGGATAATGACGTCAGCACGATCTTTGGACAGGCCTTCGATATTTTCTCTTTCCTTCAGGTCCGCATTTTCAAAAAGCTGCATCATAGAGGATATGTCGGCTTTTTTCATTTCATATTGATGAAGACCGGACAAAGGATAATTAGTCTGAGCCTGATGGACAAGAGACATGTTTCTGGCGCTTCCCCCAATTCCAATAACTGGTAGATTTTCTGCTTCTTTTAACCAGGTTAGACTGTCCAATTGACGCAATACATATTCTGAAAGTTGTTTTAAGTCCTGCTTGGAAGGTTCGGTCTGCGGAAAAAATTTCTTTTTTAACGTGAGGGCGCCAAAGGGAAAGCTGTGGGCATATTGCAGTTTTTTATTTTTAAATACCGTAATCTCTGTACTCCCGCCGCCGATATCGATGGAAATGCCATCTTTATGGGAGGTGGAATTGATAACAGCAAGGTAACCATAATACGCTTCTTCTTCCTCTGATAATACCCGGACATGAAGAGAGGTTTCGCGATGAATAAAATCGAGAATCTGCCTTTTATTTGCGGCATTTCGAATGGCAGCGGTAGCCACCGCCTTTACATTGGTGACGTGATGGTGCTGGAGGACCTCCTCGAACTGCTGGAGAGATTCTTTTAACACTTTCATTCCTTCAGCTGTAAGGAAATAATTCTCATCGATGTAATTACTTAACCGGGCAACCTGCTTAAGGTTATGTAATTCCCGCGTCCCTTTTTTATCATCCAGTTCATTTATTACTAAGCGGATAGAGTTGGAACCAATATCGATAACAGCTACTTTTTCTTTGAGTGGCCTCATTTTCTTATATCGCTCCCTATTGTCAAAATAGTTCTTATTTTTATCATAAACGGTTGTTGCATAAAGAACAAGGCGGAGAAGCGCTTATATTTACAAGGTAGAAAACTTGCTGTATACTCTATTAATGCATAAATCGTAACGGTTCTTATAATGGACGGAAAACAGGGAGGACTCCCATGGAAAACAGCAGATCAGATACACCCATAATTGAGTTGGAAAACATCAGTTTGAAGCGGGAAAATCAAACAATATTAAGTAATATTGATTTAAGGATCAGAAAAGGGGAGTTTTTAGGCCTAGTCGGGCCAAATGGATCTGGAAAATCTACTCTCATCAAGATCTTACTTGGATTAATCAGACCTGATAAAGGGAACGTCCACTTGTTTGATCAACATCTGAAACAGTTTAAGCATTGGGAAAAAATAGGCTATGTTCCTCAAAAAGCTGCCAGTATTAATACAGGGTTTCCGGCCACTGTTTATGAAGTCACCGCTATGGGGCTGTTTGCCAAAGTAGGGCTGCTTCGTTTTTTGAAAAAAAGCCACAAACAAAAAATTGATGAAGTTCTTGAAACAGTAGGAATGCTTGAATATAAACACCGGAATATCGGAGCCTTGTCCGGGGGACAGCAGCAAAGGGTCTTTATCGCAAGAGCGCTTGTCAGTGAACCGGAAGTGCTTATTCTGGATGAGCCCACAGTAGGGGTGGATGCAGCATCCGTAGAGATTTTTTATCAATTGTTAACCAAATGGAATCAGCAGAAAGATCTTACTCTGTTACTAGTGACTCATGATGTAGGAGTCATGACCAGCTATGTCACCAGCGTAGCCTGTCTGAATCAGACTCTGCATTTTCACGGGAGTTCCCGGGAATTTGAAACAAGTGAGCTCTCGTCCCTATACGGCCATGATGTGCAGGTAATCCATCATGACCACGGAGGACAGTAAAATGATCAGTGCCTTTTTGAATTATGACTTTCTCCAGCATGCATTATGGACTGGCGTGATGGTTGGATTTTTAGCACCGGTTATCGGTGTATTTATTGTCGTCCGCAGATTAGCTTTGATTACAGATGCATTATCTCATATTACCCTGACTGGTATAGCCTTTCACTTATTGCTCGCCCAGACTTTTACGTTTTTGCAGTTGTATAACCCTTTATATATGGGGATGGGATTTGCTGTGGTGAGTTCTTTATTGATAGAAAAGCTCCGCCGCCTGTATACAGCGTATCAGGAGCTGTCTGTGCCCATTATGCTGTCGACAGGGATTGGTCTCGGGGTTGTATTTATTTCCCTGGCGGATGGATTTAATAATGACTTGTTTCAGTATTTGTTTGGAAGCATCATTGCAGTCACGGAGGAGGACTTTCTTGCGATTTCCGCTCTTACGGTGATTGTAACCGGATTGCTGCTTCTGTTTTATAAAGAATTAATGTTCCTTTCTTTTGATGAAGAGCAGGCGAAAGTAAACGGTATTGCAGGCAGGAGTATTAATACAATGTTTATTATCATGACAGCATTGGTGATTGCTTCTTCCATGAAGGTCGTTGGCATTTTACTGGTCTCCTCTTTAATGACCCTTCCGGTTGCCGCGGCGGTTCAGCTGTCGAAAAGTTTTAAACAGATGTTCTTTTATGCCGTGATGATTGGGGAATGTTCTGTTATAACCGGTATGTTGACGGCGTTTTATTTGGATGTATCCTCCGGAGGGATGATTGTCATGACGTCGTTATTCATACTGCTGATTGTACTTGGTTTTCGAAAAGCTGCCGGTATGCCGGCAAGACTGTTGAAACGGAGAGAACCCTCAGCAGAATTCGAATGAGTTGCTGAATATGCCCGATACTGTATAAAATGATATTAATTAAACGGAGAGGATAAGACATGGAATTATCGTTTATTGAACGGGGATTTTTAGCAGCGCTTTTCATCGGCGTGATTGCACCGGTTTTAGGCACGCTGCTGGCTGTCCGACGTTCCTCCATCATTTCAGAATCTCTCTCTCATGTTACGCTGACCGGTATTTCTGCGGGAGTACTTCTGGGACAGACCATTGAAATATTGCCGGTTAACCCGTTGTATGCAGGATTTATTTTTTCTCTTGCGGGTTCTCTGTTTATTGAAAAACTAAGGCAGGTGTACCGGTCTTTTCAAGAACTGGCTGCTCCGATCATTTTATCGGCGGGAATTGGGATGAGTGCTATTTTCATGAGCCTGGCATCATCTGGTTACAATGAATGGTACGATTATTTGTTTGGAAGCGTGGTTTCTGTGACAAATCAGGATCTTGTTTTTATAACAATTACTTTTTTTCTTGTTATTGGTCTGTTTCTGTTGTTTTTTAAGGAACTGACATTTGTTTCATTTGATCAGGAGGCGGCTGGGGTATCCGGTATTTCAGTGAAGTTCTTTAATTTTTTATTTTCCCTTTTGACCGCCCTTGTTATTTCCATGTCGATGAAAGTGGTGGGCATCCTGCTTGTCGGAGCTTTGATTTCCCTGCCGGCAGCGGCTGCTCTGCAGGTGGCAAAAAGTTTCCGGACATTATTTCTATGGAGTGTTATGATAGGGGAAACGGCTGTTATAGCAGGTGTTTACGGTTCGTATTACCTGGACATCGCAACGGGAGGCGTGATTGTCGTCCTTGCGGCATTCCTATTACTTTTTATTCTGGCTTGGAATTCAATACACATACGTATATTCAGCAGGGGGGAGCATTTATGAATGTAGAACAGGCTTTATCCCAATTAAAAGAAAAAGGGTATAAATTTACAGGGAAGCGCGAGGAAATCCTTTCGGTATTTGCTCAGGAAAAGCGGTATTTGTCCGCAAAAGATGTCCTTTCCGCACTGCAAATGAATTATCCTAATATCAGTTTTGATACAGTATACCGGAATTTATCCCTGTTTGAAGAAATGGAGATTCTTGAAGTAACGGAACTTGAAGGAGAAAAACGATTTCGGTTTCAATGTTCCACGACCCGCCATCATCATCATTTAATATGCCTGGACTGTGGAAAAACCAAGCAAATTCATGCATGTCCGATGGATTGGCTGGAGGACAGCGAAGAGGAAGAATTCCAGGTGACAGGCCATAAATTCGAGATTTACGGCTACTGTCCGGAATGCAGTTCTGCTGCGGTTCAGGCTTAATGCTTGAAATTGGCAGGGTGAACTGAACTGCTTTGTGCCATACTATAACTGCTCTTACTTTTAAGGAGGATGCTTTGGAGAATCCCTTAATAAGAGCAGGGAGGGGCAGCAGCATGGATGAAGAGCGTCGTCTGAATGAACAGTCGACTGATGCGATGGATACTGTGCCCAAAGAAAAGGGTCCTGACGATGTTGAGATTGAAGAAGAAGATTATACCATGGAAAATGCCTCCGAAATAGCTGCGCCGGGAATTGGCAGTAAATCAAACCTGGCGGAGCCGGAACGGGAAGAAGAAGAGCAGGATGCAACAATGGAAGCAGATGTAAATGATGAGTCTATTGGGAAAGGCATTGGTGTAACAGCTCTCATTTTAAGCATATGTTCTTTATTTTTTCTTCCTGCCATTACGGGAGGCGCTGGTATAGTTCTCGGTATTTTTGCTCTCAGAAGAGAAGCAAAAGGCCTCGGCTGGTGGGCAATTGGGCTTGGGGCTTTTTCCATTGCCATGACTGTATTATTCGCACCATTCTTTTAGGTATAAAAAAAGCTGTTCCGAACTATAACGTTCGGAACAGCTTTTTTTGCAGATTATTAAGCACCGCCGATGCTGATTAGTTGGTGGCTGCTGCTTCGTCTTCTTTTGCCTGTGCTTCTTTGGCATAATGCTCTTCGGCAATTTTATCGACTTCTTTTTTCAGTTCGTCAACCATTGTTTCCTCCGGTACTTTGCGGATAATTTCCCCGTGCCGGAATAATAGTCCTTCTCCTTTGGCACCGGCGATTCCTATGTCCGCTTCTCTTGCCTCGCCCGGTCCGTTGACGGCACAACCAAGGACGGCGACTTTGACAGGAGCCTTAATGGTGGAGATGTAGTCTTCCACATCATTGGCAATACTGATTAGATCAATTTCGATCCGACCGCAGGTGGGGCAGGAAATCAAAGTGGCTGCGTTGGACGCGAGTCCGAACGTCTTTAACAATTCTCTGCCGACTTTCACTTCTTCCACCGGATCAGCACTCAGGGAAATCCGCAGGGTACTGCCGATCCCTTTACTTAGAATTGCACCAAGCCCCGCTGAACTCTTGACCGTTCCTGCAAATTGAGTGCCTGATTCAGTTATCCCCAAATGCAGTGGGTAAGAGAAGGCCTGGGCTGCTTTTTCATAAGCTTCAATAGCCAGGTGAACATCGGAAGCTTTCATGGAAACGACGATATCGTAGAAGTCCAGCTCCTCCAGAATTTTTATATGGTGAAGGGCGCTTTCCACCATCCCGTCTGCGGTAGGATAACCGTATTTTTCTAAAATGCCTCTTTCTAGAGACCCGGCATTTACCCCAATACGAATCGGGATATTTTTGGCCTTGGCTGCTTTCACCACAGCCTCGACTTTTTCCCGGCTGCCGATGTTGCCCGGGTTAATGCGGATTTTATCGGCGCCGCCTTCTATGGCCTTTAAAGCCATGCGATAGTCGAAATGAATATCAACAACAAGCGGGATGTTAATTTGTTTTTTTATTTCCGGAATGGCTTCAGCCGCCGGCATATCGGGGCAGGCCACCCTTACGATCTGGCAGCCGGCTTCTTCCAGCCGGTGAATTTCATTCACGGTTGCTTCCACATCATCTGTTTTTGTCGTTGTCATACTTTGCACAACAACTTCATCATTTCCTCCGATAACGAGGTTTCCAACCTTTACCTGTCTTGTTTCCGTACGATGGGTGATTTGGTTCATCAATCCATTCGCCCCTTTTATGATGATACGTTTCATCGATTTTTTACTTACAGTCATTATATATTATCAACCAGGATCAGTCCTAATTGTATCAGCGTTTTGAATGGTTTGGCAAGCAAAGGCCTTTAAAAATGAAGACAATCAGGGCGAATAAACGGGAAAATAGTAAGACTTGTCCACTTCGATATCTGTGGGCTCTACGCCGTTGTTCAGTTCCTTAAAATCATTGCTTATTTTTTCGATACTGGCATGCACCGGCTGGTCGTGCAGTCTTTCTACAATCGACAAAACCGTCTGGCCAGGTTCAACTGTAACTTCTCTTCCTGCTTGCTCGTCTATAATAGTGGAGGTGTTGGAGGGATCACTATCCCCGGAAGAAGGACTTGCCAATGTTCCATCTGTTACATCATAATAAATAGACGCAGAGAGTAAAATAAAAGCGCAGATAAATAATAATTTTTTCATATTTTATTCCTCCGGCTGGACGAATTCTCTTTATAATGTAATTATATGCAGGAAAGGGCGAAATAAGAACGGGCTGTTACTAATAATGGATAATAAAAGGAGAATGATTATGACAGTAATAAAAAAATCTTTATTGGGATGTTTAGCTGTGGTCATGACGGCACTCACTCCTTCTGCCGTATTTGCGGAGGCAACCGAAGGGGATGTGATTGTTACTTTGGGAGAAGATTTAAGTGAAGACCAGCGGAGTTCTCTTCTGAATGAAATGGAAGTAGATGAAAATGTGGAAATGGTGACGGTATCGAATGAAGAAGAATATGAATATTTAGGAGAATACCTCGGGGATGACATTGGAAGCAATGCCCTTTCTTCTTCTAAAATAACGATAGCTGCTGAAGGCGAAGGAATTAGTGTGGAAACGAATAACATAAATAAGGTGACCGAAGGCATGTATGCGAATGCGCTTGTCACTGCGGGAGTGGAAGATGCCCAAGTGTATGTTACTGCGCCGTTTTCTGTTTCCGGGACTGCAGGTTTGACAGGGTTAATCAAGGCTTACGAGATCCAAAATGATATTGACATTTCAGAAGAACAGAAAAAAGTAGCGAATGAAGAGATGGTAAAAACATCGGAATTAGGGGAAAGTATCGGGACAGAGGAAGCAACCGAGCTTATTACACGGATTAAAGAAGAAATCAGCAATGAAAATATTGAAACGGAAGAGGATCTCCGCGATCTGATTGAACGGATTGCCAACGATCTTGGGGTGGAATTGACCGAAGAGGAGATGAACGGTCTTGTGTCCCTGTTTGAGAGAATGCAGAATTTGGATATCGATTGGAACCAGGTACAGGACCAAATAACGAATATCCGGGATAATTTGGATGAATTTTTAAACAGGGAAGATACCCAATCGTTTATTTCAAGCTTTTTGGATTTTATCAATGAGTTAATCGACTCTCTTCGCGGATGGTTTGGAAGCGAAGAAGAATCAGCCTAGGCCAGGGTGCACGCCGTCTTTCTTGAAAGACGGCGTTTTTATGAGTGAAATAAAAGCAGGAAAGAGGTAAAATAGAAGGTGAAACCATAAAGGCTGCTGAACGTAAGGATAGCAGCAGCATGTTAAGCACGTTTGAATTTTATGCTCAAAAGGAGCTGGTTACCTTGGAATGGCTTTCATATGCCAGTGTCGGCTTTTTAGTTGTGTTTTTAGGAACGTTATTTTTAATGGGGGAAATGCTGGTAAAAGCAAAGGGCTTGTTTGCTGTATTGGGTATTGCTTTTATGAGCCTGTTTTTCTCTTATCATATTGATGCAGGCGGAAATATGTGGATCATTATTCTGTATCTTCTAGGGGTTGCGTTAATTATATTAGACGGAAAGGTGATCAGTGACGGTACCATTGCTTTATTTGGTGCTTTGCTTATGGGACTGGGACTCGCTGTGCCTACCCCGTCGATTACTTACGGAATTTTAGTGGTTTTTGGGTATATAAGCGGTTTGTTTGCCTCCGGTTTATTTTTGAAAGTATTCCCAAGCCGTAACCTCTGGTCGAAAATGACACTGCGAGATCAATTGGGAACGGAACAGGGTTATAATTCGATGAATGAATCCTATAAAGAGCTGGAAGGGAAAAACGCTAAAACCTTGACCCCTTTTCGTCCTACGGGTACTATCATTGTGGATGGACGGCATTACAGTGCCACAAGCGGAGATCAATGGCTCGAGGCCGATGAAATAGTAACCGTTACAGCCGTGGACGGCACGAAAATCTTAATACAGCGGCAGGAAGAAGAAACACAGGATAATCATTAAAGAGCCGGGACAAAAGATAAAAGTAACGGCGAAAACCTGAACATTTCGTATTCTAGTTATGACGAAGCGATAAATAGTAAAGAACGAAATGAGGCCGGGACAGAAGGCCGGGACAGAAGGATAGGAGCTGGCCGAAAACCCGAACAAAACAATGACGATGGGATCGCTGCACCCGGTCACTGCGCTTTCCATGGGGACGGCTTCAGCTCATGGTAAAGAAGATCGCATTATCAAGTGAATCTGGAGTCTCCGTGGCCGGCCTCGGCTGAATAGAGAGGGAGGTTGGGCCAAACGAAAGAAAAATTGGTAAAACGGACATCTTAGGGTTTATATAACAAGAACGTCCATTCAGCGGAGTCAAAATAGGTCGACTCCTGCGGGAAAAGCACGAGTCTCGAGACCCCGCAGGCAGATTTTTTTCTGCCGAGGGCCCGCAGGATGCGGGTCAGGTCGGCGTTGGCACAGGACGTGCCGCTCTTAGCCGATCCTCCTTTAAAGAGGCCGTGCCCGCGGAAAGCGACCTATTTTGACGCAGCGATAGAACAATACACAAAAATCCGAACGATTTATGGAAAAATCGTTCGGATTTTTTGTCCATGATAATGTTTTGTCCCAGACTCATTTTTATCTACTAATGTATTGTCTCCGTCCTTTTTTCGGCGAGGTGCGGTTTTATTCTGTTTCCTTTATATGCATGAGGCGAAGTCCCCGCAGAGTGAAGAATAAGCTCGTGGAGGCTGCGGCCATGCCCGCGGCAAAAGGGGGGGCCGGTGCCGCGCTAGGACCAGTAGGTTTCTGCCTTCTGCTTTTCTTAAGGGGGCCGGGTCTTTAAAAGCATCTTGCTTTTGAATGACTTAAAGGGTTCCCTGTTATCTGCTTTTTCTTGGAATTTTGAAGACTACATACAGCCAAACAAAGGCGATCAGCCAGTACACCGTAAAAGAATAGGGCAGTTGAAACGGAAAAGCGTTAAAAATGGTCATAATTAATGTTGGCAGGGTGACAGTGTAGGCACATATGATCCAGATTTGGCGGTAAGATAAAGGAATAGGGGAAGCCTTTCTTATTAATAATCCAAATACGGACAGAGAAAAAATACCGATAAATTTTAATGCAGTAGTCAATAAATACATGCAGACAAGGATGACGGGAATAAAAAGAAGAAGAAGCCCATCCACGGATTCCATATAAGAAAGCAGGTCTTCTTTTTCGATATGAAAATTCCCGGCCTGTTCATATCGAAAGGTCTGGCGGTCTCCGTTCATCTCTAAAACAAATCGCTCCTCGAGGAAGGCTGTCACATTTTCTCCCAGTTCGAGCTCGTCTGCAGTGGTTCTCCCGGAAGGATCAAAAATGATAATATTACCTTGGGCATCTTCCATTTTACGGAAAGGTTCGTCCATTTCGGAGCTGAGGCGGCCGTTTGAAATCGAAAACTGCGGCAGCTCTTCATGGCTTAGAGCTGATTCCAGCTGGCTGACCCCGCTGAATACGGTATTTGTTAAAAATACACCAGCAGGAATACTCGCAAGAAACATAAGTAAAAAGACATACCCAATCGTTTTACCGATACTTTTAAAACGAAATCGACCAATGTATGTCGGGGAATGAAGGCATTTAATAAACGTTTGAATCGTATTCATGAATAACTCCTTTCACCCGTCTCATTTTACCGTATCCTGTATGTAGGAAAAAGAAATATTACAGATATCTTTACAAATCTTAATAAAATCTTTACAAAAAATAAATGACATTTAAATAAATTTAAAGTAGAATGCAAGAGGTTTGTCGATAAAGGGGATTAAATCTACAATACTTGAAGGGATGAACGGGATTGGAACTTGATCTTCAAACAATTATTTTCACATTTCTAGGTGGTCTCGGAATCTTTTTGTTCGGTATCAAGTTTATGGGGGATGGATTACAAAAAGCGGCTGGAGATCGTTTGAGGGAAATATTGGACAAGTTTACAAGCAATCCTATCATGGGTGTGCTTGCAGGAATTATTGTTACCATTCTAATTCAAACCAGCTCTGGTACCACTGTATTAACGGTTGGGCTGGTCAACGCAGGATTCATGACTCTGCATCAAGCGATCGGGGTCATTATGGGGGCAAATATTGGTACAACGGCTACCGCATTTATTATAGGATTGGATATTGAAGCGTATGCGCTCCCTATTATGTTTATCGGCACGGTTATGATTTTTTTCCTTAAAAACAAAAAGATCAACAATATAGGCCAGATATTGTTTGGGTTCGGCGGTATTTTTTATGGCTTGAAATTAATGGGGGACGGCGTAGCCCCGCTGGAGAGTCTGCAGTCCTTTGAGAATTTAACGGTGAGTATGAGTAACAACCCCATTCTTGGCGTAATAATCGGCATTACCTTCACAGTTGCCGTGCAAAGTTCGTCTGCTTCGATTGGTCTGCTGCAGGAGCTTTACCAGCAGGGAACGCTTGTCCTCGATGCAGTCATGCCGGTATTATTCGGTGATAACATAGGAACTACGATAACAGCGGTTCTGGCCGCAATAGGAGCTTCTGTTGCTGCCAAACGAGCAGCGCTGACGCACGTAATTTTTAATTTAATTGGGACAACCATTATATTAATACTGCTCGTCCCGTATACGTCCTTTATTGAAAACATGCAGCAATGGTTAAGTTTAAATGAACGAATGACGGTAGCTTTTGCGCACGGTATATTCAATATCTCTAATACCCTGCTGCAGCTGCCATTTGTAGGGCTGTTAGCGTTAATCGTAACGAAATTGATACCCGGGAAGGACACGGAAATCGAATACAAAGCGCAGCATCTGGATACCACCTTTATTCAAAGGTCTCCCGGTATCGCACTTGGACAGGCTAAGTCCGAAACATTGCGTATGGCTGAATTCGCCGAGAAAGGATTAACGGAATCCCTTCATTATTTGAAAACAACGCATAAGCGCCATTCAGAATTAACGGTGCAGTTTGAAGAAGCCATTAATAATCTCGACAAAAATATTACAAATTATCTGGTGCTGGTGTCGGAGCGTTCTTTGTCTGATGAAAACTCCAGAATGCACTCGCTTCTAATGGATACAGTACGTGATATCGAACGGGTCGGAGATCACATGGAGAACCTCGTAGAACTAGTCGATTATCAAGTCACCAATAAAGTAACGTTATCCGAGGAAGCTTATACGGATTTAGAGGAAATGTTTAACCTGACGATCAATACATTAAAAAACGCGATTGTAACGCTGGAAAATGATGATATTGACGAGGCAAGGGAAGTAGTGAAGCAGGAAGAAGAAATCGATAAGATGGAACGTAAGCTTAGGAAAAAGCATATTCTTCGGTTGAATGAAGGAAAGTGTTCAGGGTCGGCTGGTATTATTTTTGTCGACATACTAAGTAATCTGGAAAGAGTAGGAGATCATTCTGTCAATATTGCAGAAGCTGTATTGGATGAGCAGGAAGAATAAGGTTAGGTATGGACTGGACCTTCTGATAAATACCCTGAACAGGGAGCTGTATCAAAAGTGCGTTACATGCTGAGGCTGCATGACCAGCATCCTGTCGGCCCGGAGTCGTCTGCCTCGGTTCCATTTTCTTTATCACAGGTAAGGGGCTGTACCTTTTTTATATAGCCCCTCCTGTTTAAAGGAAATGAAATTGGTTGGAATTTAACCTTGACTCGGTCTATGAAGCATGGTAATATCATTATTGTCGTTGAAAATGACGCAAACATATTCCACAGTAGCTCAGTGGTAGAGCTATCGGCTGTTAACCGATCGGTCGCAGGTTCGAATCCTGCCTGTGGAGCCATGAGGCGGTGTAGCTCAGCTGGCTAGAGCGTACGGTTCATACCCGTGAGGTCGGGGGTTCGATTCCCTCCGCCGCTACCAAATAAAAAAGAAAGAATGCTTGTGTACGCTGCATATGGCGGTTGTGGCGAAGTGGTTAACGCACCGGATTGTGGCTCCGGCATTCGTGGGTTCGATTCCCATCAACCGCCCCATATATTTTAACCACGAAGTGTAACGAACTTTTTAGCATAGTTATCTCAGGACAGAAATTATAACTAAATTTAAAATAACTTAACATGGACCCTTAGCTCAGTTGGTCAGAGCAAACGGCTCATAACCGTTTGGTCGTAGGTTCGAGTCCTACAGGGTCCACCATCTGATTTAAATAAAAGCATGAGAGACCGTGCTTTTTTCTTTATTTTTTCCTGGAGGAATACCCAAGTCCGGCTGAAGGGGACGGTCTCGAAAACCGTTAGGAGCTTCACGGCTCGCGAGGGTTCGAATCCCTCTTCCTCCGCCATTTTAAAATAATGTTTAATATACATAACTGCGTGGTATAGTACGAATGGTGTTCAAGGAGAGCACCATTCGTTTTTGTTGAAAACAGAAAAAGAATTTGGTAACGTTAAAAATGTCAGACACACCGATGGCGAGCATCGTTGATCTGAGCGTTTCCAGGTTAGAGAAGAAGAGCAGCACGAATCAACACAAAACATATACTTTACAAGGAGGAGTTCATTTATGGCTAATCATCAACTACCAGAACTACCGTACGGATTTAACGCTCTTGAACCTCACATTGATGAAGAAACAATGAAAATTCATCATGGGAAACACCACAATACCTATGTAACTAAGCTGAATGCTGCACTGGAAGGTCATGACGACCTGGCCGACAAGGATGTCAACGAGTTGATCAGCGATCTTAATTCCATTCCGGACAGCATCCGCACGGCTGTTAGAAATAACGGCGGCGGCCATTCCAACCATTCGCTTTTCTGGCAGATTCTCAGTCCAAACGGCGGCGGAGAACCAAGCGGTGACCTCGCAGATGCAATTAACAGCAAGTGGGGAAGCTTTGACAAATTTAAAGAGGAATTCAAAAACACAGCACTCGGCCGGTTCGGTTCCGGTTGGGCATGGCTTGTTGTAAATAATGGGGAACTGGAAATTCAGGATACATTAAATCAGGATTCCCCTATTATGGAAGGCAAAACACCTATTCTTGGCGTTGACGTATGGGAGCATGCGTATTATCTGAAGTATCAAAACCGCCGTCCTGATTATGTCGATGCTTTCTGGAACCTTGTGAATTGGGACGAAGTGGCGAAACGTTATAAAGAAGCAAAATAAGAGGAAAAATCACTGCCTTCCGGGCAGTGATTTTTTTAGTTATAGAAATTCATAAGAGCGGGCAACGCTTTCTCCCCATTGCTTTTTATTGAATAGCTTTTATGGTTATGCGGCACAATAAAAGCAAGGGCGGTGGGGACATGTTACGATCTGTCACGAAATTTTTATTGGGAAATGTTCCAATTACTAAAAATTTGTTAATGCTGCTCGTTATTGGCGGTCTCTACGCTGTATCAGTAGCATTGTCAAACACCTTTGTCAATATTTATTTGTGGAAACAGTCCGGAGAGGTCCGGGATATTGCCCTGTATCAGCTGGCTTCTGTTGTCATGCAGCCCTTGTCGTTTTTAGCTGCCGGCTACATTGCTAAAAAAGCGGATCGAATTTATACCTTGCGGGCCGGCGTTTTTATTTTAACGGCGTTTTATTTAGCTGTGCTTTTCACAGGAGAATCAGCGGAAAAATTCCTGCTTCTGCTGGGAGCGCTTCTTGGTATGGGGTTCGGATTCTACTGGCTCGGGTACAATGTACTCACCTTCGAAATTACAGAACCGGACACGAGAGATTTCTTTAATGGTTTTTCGGGCCTGCTGACTTCCTTCGCCGGGATGGTTGGTCCGTTAAGCGCGGGTTTGATTATTACTTGGATGCCGGAAGCAAGAGGGTACCAGATCATTTTTTTTATCTCATTTTTCTTATTTATGCTCGCTGTTTTGTTAAGTTTAAAAATGAAGCACCGGCATGCCAAAGGGCCGTTATACGTCAAACAAACCGTGGCAGAAATCAAGAAAAATGCAGATTGGCGTAAAATCCTTTATGCTCATTTTATGCAGGGACTGCGCGAAGGAATCTTCGTGTTTATTATCATTTTGTGGGTCTACATGGCAACAAACAGTGAATTAGCGCTGGGCACTTATGGTTTTGTTACATCTGCCGTCTCTTTTGCCGGCTATTTTATGGTGGGCCGGCTGCTCAAGCCGTCTTACCGGAAGAGGGCTATTTTTATAGGAAGTACTTTATTACTGGCATCCGTTTTTTTGATTGTATTTGCCCCGACGTATTCCCGTTTGCTTTTCTATGGCATCGTTATCTCTGCGGCTTATCCTCTCATGCTGGTTCCATATGTTTCATTAACGTATGATGTCCTGGGCAAAGCAGCTGATGCAGGAGCCCTGCGGATTGAGTATTTAATAACGAAAGAATGGTTTGTTAATGGAGGAAGAATTTTTTCCATTTTTCTTCTTTTAGTTGGTATTGCCTTTTTTGAAGACCAATTTATCATTCCTGTTTTAATGGTTCTTTGTGGTTCAGGCCATTTTGCCGCAGCTTTCTTTATAAAAAATATTAACACGGCGTTTCTTGTGAACAAAAAGAAAATCAACAGCGGAATGCCGGAAAATGGAGGAGGGGACTCAGTGACATGAGCCCTCCTTTTTCTTTTTTGACAGGGGGAAGTGTGCTAAAATGAAGAGCGGGAGCGAGAACCAAGAAAGGGAGAGGAATGCAGGTGTCAAAAACAAAAACAGGAAAAAATCATATCCCTTTTCGCTTAAATTTGTTATTTTTTGCTGTATTTATACTTTTTTCGCTATTGATATTAAGACTGGGTTATATCCAGATTGTACAGGGGGACGAGTTTGAAAGGGATCTGGAGGAATCCTCGGAGCAGACTTCGCGGATCGATGCTCCAAGGGGATTAATGTATGACCGCAATGGCGAACTGCTGGTAGATAATGATCTGGCGCTGTCCCTTACATATACAAATAAGCAATCGGTTTCTGATGAAGAACGACTGGAGATAGCTGAAAGACTAAGCGGATTAATCACAATAGAGACGGAAGAAGAGGAAACCCTGGATGATAAACTTGATGAAAGGACGAAAAAGGACTACTGGATTGCTTCTCATCCCAACGAAGCGGAAGGCCTTATTACGAAGGAAGAAATTGAAAATACCGAAGAAGAACAGGATTTATATAAGCTGCAGCTGGAACGGATAACAGAGGAACATCTGGCAGAGCTGGACGGCGAGCTGGAGAAGGTTTACATTTGGGGGGAGATGGTGAGCGGCTATTATGATTCTGCATATCGAATTAAAAAAGATTTGACGCAGGACGAAGCGCACAGTATCAGTGAACGGCTCGATGACCTACCCGGGGTGGATATTCTCCGTGATGCCAACCGCCAGTATTTATACGATGATGCTTTTCCAGATTACTTCGGAAATATTGGCTCGATTCCGCGGGAGAGACTGAATCATTATCTGGCCAAAGGGTATGCCCGTTCCGATGAAGTTGGAACCAGCTTTTTGGAACAGCAGTATGAAGATGACCTGCGTGGAAAAAAAGGGACCATATCAGAAGAGGACACCTCCGGCGGGGAACAATCTAAAGCAAGACGGGGCAACGACCTTGTTCTTTCGATTGATATGGCGCTTCAGCAGGAAGTGGATGCGATTGTACAGGAGGAAATCGAGGCCTCTACGGGGAGCTTTATTAACGATCAGAATGCCTATGTCGTTATGATGGAGCCGAACACCGGAGAAGTACTGGCTGCTTCCGGTTATCAGGACCAGCTTGGAGTTACTTCCAGGTCGTATGAAATGGGTTCAACGGTAAAACCGGCAACCGTTATGCTTGGTCTGCAGACGGGCGCGGTGGACCGGTACACGACAATCGTCGACCGGCCCTTAGAACTCCCCTCGACTCCAACCATCAGCTCTGTGTATTCGATGGGGCCGGTCAATTACCATTCTGCTATTGTACAATCTTCCAACATTTACATGTCTTATGTGGCGATGAACATGGCAGGATATCAGCCCGGGGTCTCTCAGGGTTGGGCAAGTACTACGTACAGGCAGGCGTATGATACGTTTCGATATTACTATGAACAATTCGGATTGGGAACAACTACCGGGGTTGATCTGCCTTCGGAATCAACCGGGATTGACGGGGGAAGCGGCCTGCCGGGTAGTTTACTGTTTCTAAGTTTCGGCCAGTTTGACACGTACACCCCGTTGCAGCTGGGGCAGTACGTTTCTACTATAGCCAATGACGGCTACCGGATGCAGCCGCAGCTGGTCAAGGAAATCCGCCATCCCAACCCGAACAAAAACCAGTTAGGCTCCGTGAAGCAGCAGTTGGAACCGCATGTGCTGAACAAACTGGACATCGACAATCAATATATTGATATGGTACAGGAAGCAATGCGGGGCGTCGTCCATTCAAATAACGGTACAGCTTCAGGATATTTTCAAGGGATCGATTATGAAGCTGCTGGTAAAACAGGGACCGCAGAAATAAGAGTGCGCCGGGAAGCTACCGATACATTGGTAGACGGAAACAACCAGGCGTTTATTGGATATGCGCCTTACGATAATCCGGAAGTAACCGTAGCCGTGATCGTCCCTGGTGTGTACGCAGACGGGCGTGGCGGTATTGCGAATACTATCGCAAGAAGAGCGCTTGATTCCTACTTTGATTTAAAAGAAAATCCAAAAGACATTGAACCCGGGAAAGAAGAATAGTAAAGAGTTTGGGACAATACCATTATAAGATAAAAATTTCCGAACGATTAATCCATAAATCGTTCGGTTTTTTGTTTGTTTTTGTTTTGCTTCGTCAAAATGGGTCGCTTTCCGCGGGGACGGCTCGAATAAAGGAGGATCGGCTAAGAACGGCACATCCTGTGCCGACGCCGATCTGACCCGCATCCTGCGGGCCCTCGGGGAAAATCCCTTCCTGCGGGGTCTCGAGACACGTGCTTTTCCCGCAGGAGTCGACCTATTTTAACTCCGCTGAATGGACGTTTTTGTTATATAAACCCTAAGATGTCCGTTTTACCAATTTTCTTTCGTTTGGCCCAATCTCCCTCTCTATTCAGCCGAGACCGGCCACGGAGACTCCTATGGGACGAAGACGAACTGAAGATTCACTTGGCAATGCGATCTTCTTTACCAAGTGACCTGGAAAGCGCAGTGAGCGGGTGCAGCGATCCCATCGTCATTGTTTTGTTCGGGTTTTCGGCCGGATCCTATCCTTTGTCCCGGTCTCTTTTTATGAAGATATAAGATCAATAATTTCAGCGGGGGTCATGGTGCTGTTCAGTTCGTATTCTCCGGATTGAATAGAGGTGGCTGCTCCGCTTTCCTGTAACTGCTCCTGAAAGGAGTCAGCACTTTCTATGATTTCAAGGCTTTGAAGGTGGGACGCCACGTCACCGCTGGCCATACCTTCTTCAATATGTAAAATCGTTTTTACTTTTGTTTCCGGGGGCTTCTGCTCCTCTGTACGAGAATCCTTTTCTTCCTGCAGTTCGGCTAATTCATCAGCGCTTAACACCGTATAGCCGGAACTTTCTAAGGAGGCTATCATTTCCTTTTCCTCCATGCTGTTCTCCTGCGGGACCGGGGTCTCTTCGAAATCTTCTTTTGCACGATCAGAGGATTGCGGCTGCCATATAAAATACACAGCTGCCAGGCAGCAGGCGGCTGCGAACCATCCGAATGCAAAAATCTGGATGCTTTTTCGATTCATTCCCTTCTCTCCTTATTCAGTTTAACTGGGCCAGCAGATACTTCACTTCATCCTTTTTTAATTCCATCGTTTCTGCTGTCTCTTCGATACTATTGTTCTGCTGAAATAATTGATATGCTTCCTTGACCAGTTCATCATTCGCCTGAGGACGGGTACTGGAAGTGGGTGGGTCTGAAACCGTCAGCATTTCTTCTTCCACGACCCGGAGCCGCTTTTTCACCTGATAAAGATCTCCCATGACTTGAAGGGAAAGGTGATCTAATTCTTCCTTCATCTCTTTTTGTTTATCCTTTGCGAAAAAAGAAAGACCAAACAGCAGGATACTGATTAGTATAAATACAAGAATCAGCCACTCCATTTTTGCGTTCCTCCTTTCTAATACGGATGATTCATTCATATTATACATGCTTAAGAAAGAAAGGAGAATGGATTCCCTTTAATCTCCTTTTTTCTTTTGTTGGTGCTTGATAGCTCGCCGTATATTTGCTATTATTGTAAAGTATGAATGAAGCAGAAGTTGAGGAGGGAGAACCATGCGTGTACAAGTAACCCTGGCCTGCACGGAATCAGGAGATCGTAACTACATTACGTCCAAAAATAAACGCAAGAACCCGGAACGTATTGAACTAATGAAATTCAGTCCGCGTTTGAACAAACACACACTGCACCGCGAGACGAAATAAAAAGCAGGAGAGTAGAACTCCCTGCTTTTTTTTATACACCACTCCTTGTTCATGATTCTAAAGGCAATATGGTAAGGTAGGCACAGAGTAAAATTCAGGCAGGGAGAGAAGTTGGATTGAAGGAAAAAAGGGAGATTCGTTTACATATCAGAAACACGTTTCAGCGTCTAACAGAACAGGACATGGAGCAAAAAGGGGCAAAGATTTGCGATCAGCTTTTTGCCTCCTCTTTATGGCAGAATGCTTCGACGATTGCATTAACGATGGCAACGAAAAATGAAGTAAACACCCGCCCAATGATTGAAAAGGGGTGGCAGGAGGGCAAATGTATAGCTGTCCCCAAGGCCGATCCATTTTCCTATACGCTTGACTTTTATCAAATAACTTCTTTTCAGGAGACAAAAGAGGATTTTGCCGGAATTTTCGAGCCAGATCCCGCTTTCTCTTCCTTTATTCCGCCGGATATGTTTGATTTAATTATTGTTCCGGGAATGGCCTTTGACAAAGAGAAATATCGAATTGGATTCGGCGGAGGATACTATGACCGGTTTTTAAAAAATATAGCTGTTCCTGCCTGCGCCGTCCTTTGTGAGTTTCAGCTGTTTGAACGGCTCCCCAGAGAAAAACATGATATCCCTTTGGATTTTCTGTTTACTGAAAATAAGATAATATAGATCTTTCCTTTTAAAGCATAAACAGAAAATATTCTGCAAAGCCTATAAGAAAAAAGAGGGGCAATTATGTTTAAAAATGGGAAGATAATCGTATGGTTGATTCTGTCAGCCTTTATTATTGGGTACTATCGACGTCCAATTTTTCACTTCTTTTGGCATAATCCTGCTATTCGACGAGTAGCCATCACGGCAGCAATGAGAATCCCAGCTGTCCGGCATTATCTACTGCGGCCGTTTCTCCACTCATGAAGGACAAAGGATGCCGTCTGATTTGATTTCAGGCCAGGCATCCTTTTTTCATCTCTTCCCGCCCCGAATGATTCGATATATGAAGTCAGCGTTGCTATAATGAGGGGAATGGAGGGAACATCATGCGCTGGAATACAGTTTGTTTTGATTTGGATAATACCTTATTTAGTCATGAAGAAGCATTTGAACGGGCGATTCAGTATACATTTCAGTCTTTGTACAAAAACAGGAGGAATAAGGGGAAAATTCCTGACGTGGATGTAAAGGATTGGTTTCAGACTTTTAAAACCAATTGCGATTACTATTGGGATGATTTTGAAAACAACAAGTTGACCCGGGAAGAGTATCGTAAAATCCGCTTTGACGAAACCATGAAAGCATTCGGACTTCCTTTTCAGGAGGGAGATGCAAAACAGTTCCATGACCAATACGAAGCTGTCGTTGCCAGGTTCAGCCTCCCCTTTAACGGGCTGCACCACCTCCTTTCCTGCCTGCGGCAGGCGGGAATTCGTTTAGGAATTATTACGAATGGAAAAAAAGAAACGCAGACAGAAAAACTGAAACAGCTGGACGTGGAGAAATATATTCCACTGTCGCATCTTATCGTTTCGGAAGAAGCCGGAGTAGAGAAACCAAATAAGGAAATATTTGATCAGGCTCTCCATAAAATAAATGGAGAAAGAAAATATGCTTTATTCATTGGCGATTCCTGGGATTTAGATGTGAAGGGAGCGATTCACGCCGGGTGGGAGGCCGTGTTTTTAAATACACGAAAAGAACATAAAACATCGAGTGAAACGCCCGCAGCTGAATGTTATTCTTTTCAGGAAACATCCGATTTTCTGCTGGAATCCCTCCATCTGAAAGGATGAAATATGTTGGAGCCACTGCATCGATATTGGAAATTAATCCATCATCTTGTGATAAAAGAAAATGCGAGGATACTTGATATAAGTCCGGACAAAAAGCAGATATGGATGGAAATGGAGAAACAGGGACGTAAAGCTGCAGTCCGCATAGCTAAAATAGAATACGACTGGATGAATCAGCTCGAAAAGGATGTGGAACAAGCCAAGGATTCTTTCCGCCGTGTAAAAAAGATGATTCTGGGGCGGAACTTGCAATTTTATAATATATATGTGTCATCTTATCCCCCCGTTGATCTCCGCACCCCATTAGGGGAGCATTTACAGCAAGAGAATCGTATTCATCTTTATTTTCTTTCCCGTGATCCATCTGGTGAAATTGCCGATTCAGCTGAAACAATATTAAGAGATGTCGGAGCTGAAACAAAGTGGAATCCACTCATGGACGGAACCGACGAAGAGCATGAAAACGAGGCCCGGCACTATCGGAAAGAAGTGCAGCATAAACAGCAGGCTCTGGAGAAACAGGATCGCTCCCTGCTGATGTTCAGTCGTCCCCGGGCCATTTATCCGATACTGGCTGCGATATTTTTAATTTTCTTGTGGTTGGAGCAAAACGGGGAGAGCACGAATATTGTAACCCTCATTGAATATGGGGCAAAATATAATCCAGCTATTTTGGATGGGGAATGGTGGCGTTTAGTTACGTCTATGTTTCTGCATATCGGTTTTTTTCATTTGATTATGAACTCTCTTGCCTTGTTTTATATTGGTGGGGCTGTGGAGAGAATGTACGGTATGTTTCGTTTTATTATTATTTATTTTACTGCTGGTCTGTTTGGGTCCCTGGCCAGTTTTGCTTTTAACGAACAAGTTTCTGCAGGTGCTTCCGGTGCTATTTTTGGATGTTTTGGGGCTCTTTTATATTTTGGGATAATCCATCGCAAGCTTTTTTTTCGGACGATGGGGCTTAACGTGCTGGTTATTCTTGGCATTAATTTAGCCTTTGGATTTGCTGTACCGGCCGTTGATAACGGTGCCCACATCGGCGGATTGGCCGGCGGCTTTTTAGCATCCAGCCTGGTTCATCTCCCCGGCCATGGAGCAAAGATCACTCAGTTTCCGGCGATTGTTCTAATCCCGGTTTTAGCCTCAGGTCTTTATTGGGCCGGGCAAATAAATGAAGATAAAACTGATGCTTCTATGATTAACGTCCAGCTTGCTCAGGAGTATATACAACGGGATAATATCGAAGAAGCACGCCGTATCCTTCATAAAATGTTAGACTCAGTTGATAACCCTTCTGCTTATTTCGTTCTGGGGAATACGTATCTGGAAGAAAATCAATACCGGCAGGCCGCGGGTAACTATGAAAAAGCTGTCTCCCTTAACCCTGAATTGGCTCAGGCCCATTACAATCTATCCATTGCCTATTTGAACCTGGAAAAATGGGAAAAAGCAAAGCAGGCGATTGAAGAAGCGAAAGCATTAAATATTGAAGAACAGGATGAAAACGTCGATGTGGAGCAAATCGAATCAGAAATCGCAGATAGAAAAGGTTAAGCCTTTCCATAATGAATATATAAAGTAAGTTTTTTATGGTGCTGATCCCAGCCGACAAATGGCATGCCTTTTTTTTCTGTGGTGTTGTGTTTATCTGTTTCTTCCACCAGCTTATGAAAAATGTCGAGCCAGACGTCTTCCAGGACAGAGGGGGATAATATAGAAGAAGCCATGATGGCTTTCCACTGCTTTCGGTCATTTAAAGGAAAAAGCTTGGTTTCTTCAGATAGATCCTTTTTATCCCTTATTATTCTTTTAATATGGCTCTGCTGCTGCCGGATGATGGTATCAATCATTTGTTTTGCTTTCTGTTCTTCCCGGGACTTCGCTTCTTTAAAGGAGTGGAGGTCTGTCATTGGGGTATCAAGCACATAAAGCTCCGCCTCGTCCCAATCAAAGGAAAAGACAGGGGCATCTTTCACGGCAAAATAACTGATGACATCATATCGGCTTGTATCTTCGGAGGCTGTCTGTTTTACCGAAGCCAGCTGACTTCGCTGCTCTGCCCATGCTGTTGAGCTTTCTTTCACATAACCATCCTCAAATAACAGAGTTTTCACCTGAAGGGTTTCACATGGCTCATGCGTCTCGAGTCTGCCTTCCCATTCCAGCTGATATTCATCCTCGTCTGCGATATGAAGAATATCAATCGTACTATCAGCCATAGAAAAAAGACGTTCCGGTGATTCAAAAACCAGCTCTTTTTCTTCTTTTTGCAATGGAGCGGCATATGTTTCCGGGACAGGAGCCATTAGAAAACATACCATGATCCATGGAATAAAGAATTTCATCATGTTTATCCCTGCCTGTTTTTTACTATTATCTGCAGGTTGGATTTCCTCATGCACGAAATTCATGATTTTTGACTCCTTTGAATGATTTTTAATATACCGGAAAAACTGGTAAACAGAGGTGAACGGAAATGGATAAGCATACTGTGCCAGTCTCCGGAGATATTGAAGAGAACAAGGCTTACCTGTCTTCAGAACTTGCTGTTGATAAAAATTTTGATATTATTGAGCTTGAATTGGAATACAACGGCCTGGAAATGGTGTTGTATATGGTAGACGGGTTTGTGAAAGATGACGCGATGACTCAAATTCAGCGTGAATTGGATCATCTGAAACCTTCAAAGCAGCGGATAGAAGTCATACAGTCCTTGATTACATCCCGTATTCCATATGTTGAACTGGATACAAGCGATGATCTCAATGAGGTTGTCAATCAAGTGTTATCCGGCCCCGCCGCCCTTGTCGTGGACGGCCAGAATGAAGTCATCCTTATTGATACGCGTGAATATCCTGTCCGGTCCCTGGAGGAGCCGCAGACAGAGCAAGTAGTGCGCGGGGCAAAAGATGGATTTGTGGAAACGATTATTTTTAATATGGCTTTAACCAGGCGTCGGATCCGTGACAGAAACCTGCGCATGGAATATTCAAGAGTGGGCCGGCGTTCGTTGACCGATGTATGCATCAGCTATATAGCAGACATCGCCAATGAAGATATAGTAGAGCGGATAAAAGATGGATTAAATCAGGTCGTTATTGATGGACTGCCAATGGCAGATAAAACAATCGAAGAATATTTGTTTGGACAGTACCTCAATCCTTATCCGCTGGTCCGTTATACAGAACGGCCGGATACCGCTGCCGTCCATCTGCTGGAAGGGCATGTGCTGATTTATGTGGATGGCTCGCCGACTGCCATTATCGTACCTTGTACCTTCTGGCACCATCTGCAGCATGCAGAGGAATACCGGCAGAAACCAGTGGTAGGTACGATGCATAGGGTGGTCCGCTTTGTTTCCGTATTTGTCTCCTTATTTTTACTGCCGTTATGGTTTTTGTTTGCTGCCGAATCGCTGACGCCACCGGACTATTTAAGTTACATTGGGGTGGAAGAGTCAGGGAAGGTGCCGCTTTTGGCTCAATTTATTATTGCAGAAATTGGAATTGAAATGCTTCGGATGGCTGCCATTCACACCCCATCAGCTTTAGCAACAGCTTTGGGGATCATTGCTGCCATATTGATTGGGGAAATAGCGATTGAAGTTGGTCTCTTCTCCTACGAAGTGGTTCTGTATCTGGCGGTGGCAGCCATTGGCTCTTATGCCACCCCGAGCTATGAATTGAGCCTTGCTAATCGAATCTGGCGTTTTATTTTTCTTCTTGCTGCTGCGATTGGCGGGGTGCCGGGGTTTATTCTGGCGATAACGATTTGGATGCTTATATTAACTGCATTAAAACCTGCGGGGGTTCCCTACCTGTGGCCGCTTCTTCCTTTTTCCCTGTCGAACATGGGGGATATCTTTAAAAGAAAACCAATTCCATTGAAAAAAGATAGACCGGAAGCTCTCGATGTGGGGGATCCGGATAAGGCTCCCACCCAGTCATGACATTTTCCTGTACCAGTCAGGCAGGATGTATGGATTATTCAGGACAAACATAGGCTGTACTAATCTGCAATATAAGAGGAGGCCGTTATGTTTGTGTCCCTGCTGGAAGTAATCATAGTTGGAATGGTAACGGGAGCCGCCTGTATGTATACGTTTCAAAAACAAAAAAGAGTCACGATATTGTTTATTTTATTGTTCGTCTGTTCCTTTTATCTAGGCTTTCTTCTTTCCAGCCAATGGGTGAGAGTAACAGAAGCGCTCTGGGTGTTTGATGTCTTCCGGCTGGTTTTGGCGTTAGCTCTTTTTGTTCTTGGACTTCTCTCCTTTGTTCCGTATCATGGTTTTTTTCACGTGCATGGAAAGTATATCTGGCTTGCCGTTTCCATGTTGTTTTGGTATACCGGCTGGCATACAGGGCATTGGCTCTCGTCCATTTTGGGAATCGCCGTTCTTGTGCTTCTTTTTATTACTGCCTTTGTTGTCGGCAATACCGTCCAAAGCATCATTCATTTTAAAATGAAAGGAAAAACCTTTGTTCCTTTCCTCCCATTTGCTGTCCTGCTTTTCTTTTCTTTCCTTATGTTGCTATAATGTAATTATGAATAACGAGTTTCGTTCCATCGCAGACATTAGAAAATGGTTTATGCAGTTTAGACTTGTGGTTTATACAAAAGATAGAGACATGGATCTTGAATTAATGGAAGGGGAAATAAAGGAGGCCTACGAAGCAGGACTGCTGGAGCAGAATGATTATCAAAAGGCACTCCTTATTATCAAACAGGAGAAACGGATGCAGAATAAGGAGTAAGAAAGACATGGGAGGACGTACATATGAAAGACACGTATGTTTTGGGGATAGATGTCGGTGGAACTTCTGTTAAGCTTGCTGTGTTCACGGAACAGGGAAAATTGGTGGAGAAGTGGTCCATACCCACCAATACGGATAATAATGGAGAACATGTGTTGGAAGATATCTCTCATTCGGTGAAAGACATATGGAATAAAAAAAACATAGAGCTCCGTGATGTAAAAGGAGCAGGTATTGGTGTTCCGGGATTTGTTGATATGAAACGGGGAACGATTGATTTTGCAGTAAACATAGGCTGGAAGGATTACCCCGTAGCCTCGGTCCTGTCGGAACAGCTGGGGATCCCGGTAGTGGTGGACAACGATGCCAACCTTGCTGCGGCCGGAGAATACTGGCGCGGGGCAGCGACTGACGCTGAAGATGTCCTGTTGCTTACTTTAGGGACTGGAGTCGGCGGCGGCGTGATTGTTAAAGGTGATATTTTACATGGAACCTCTGGAATGGCCGGGGAAATAGGCCATGTAACGATGGTCCCTAATGGAGGGGCTTCCTGTAATTGTGGAAAAACGGGATGTCTGGAAACCGTTGCCTCAGCTACCGGGATGGTCCGGCTGGCAGAAAAAGCAGTAGAAAATCATACCGAATCTATGTTATACAAGAAATGGACAGGTTCAGACGATTTAACGGCAAAGGATATTTTTGACTGTGCTGCCGAAGAGGATGAAACGGCACGAAAGGTGATTGACACCGCCATGTCCTATTTAGGAATGGCCGCAGCGAACGCAGCCAATGTCCTGAATCCAGAGAAAATTGTTATCGGCGGAGGGGTATCAGCAGCCGGAGAAGCGCTGCTTCAGCCGCTGCGCTATTATTATGCGAAGCATGCTCTTCCAAAAGTGGAACGCCACTCTACCTTTGCAATCGCAAAACTCGGTAATGATGCAGGAATTGCCGGCGCAGCCTGGCTTGCCAAAACCCACGCAAATAACGCTGACGGCCTATGAAGGAAATAGTAATGAATCATGAAACCAAGGGACTGAAGGAGAAGATCGCATGACGGACTATCGCACGGAGAAAGATTTTCTTGGGGAAAAAAAAGTACCGGTGGATGCTTATTACGGCATACAAACCATCCGGGCTAAAGAGAACTTTCCGATTACGGGGTACCCCCCGCATCCAGAATTGATCCGGGGTTTCGGATATGTAAAAAAAGGGGCAGCCATGGCAAACCGGGATGTGGGCATGCTTAACCACAATATTGCCTCCGCTGTTATCCAGGCCTCGGATGAAGTAATTGAAGAAAAATTTAACGATCAATTTATTGTCGATGCTATCCAAGGCGGGGCAGGCACCTCCTTTAATATGAATGCAAATGAGGTTATTGCCAATCGTGCCATTGAAATTCTAGGCGGCAAAAAAGGTCATTATCTGATGGTCAGCCCTAATACACACGTGAACATGGGGCAGTCCACCAATGACTCCTTCCCGACTGCTATACATATTGCCTGTCTTCATCTTGCAAAGGGGCTTACCAAGTCGCTGGAAGAGCTTTTAACTACGCTGAAGAAAAAGGAAGAAGAATTTGATGAAGTTATTAAGATGGGCCGTACTCACTTACAGGATGCTGTCCCTATCAGGCTTGGACAAGAATTCAGTGCGTACCGGCGCGTGTTGTCAAGGGACTTAACCAGAATAAAACAATCGGTGGATCATTTATATGAAATCAATATGGGGGCTACCGCAGTAGGAACTGGCTTGAATGCGAAACCGGAATATATTGAAAAAGTTTCCGAATATTTATCTGATCTTACCGGTTTTCCGTTTTACAGTGCTGAAAACCTGGTCGATGCCACCCAGAACACGGATGCTTATACCGAGCTTTCCGCATCCTTGAAAGTACACGCCATCAATTTGTCGAAAATGTGCAATGACCTGCGTCTGATGAGTTCAGGCCCGCGCACGGGGTTGAACGAAATAAACCTGCCTTCGAGGCAACCTGGTTCCTCGATTATGCCGGGAAAAGTGAATCCGGTTATGTGTGAAGTCATGAACCAAATTTCGTTTCAGGTTATAGGGAATGATCACACGATAAGTCTGGCTTCAGAAGCAGGCCAATTGGAATTAAATGTAATGGAACCCGTATTAGTATTTAACCTTCTCCAGTCGCTGTCTGTACTGCAGAATGGATTGAGCGTCTTTCGGGAACATGGAGTTTCCGGAATCAGCGCTAATGTGGAACATTGCAGAGATCTGGTTGAAAAAAGTGTGGGGATCATTACGGCAATCAACCCTCATGTTGGTTATGAAACGGCCTCTCGCATTGCCAAAGAAGCGATCGATACAGGCCGGAGTGTCAGGGAAATCTGCCTGGAACGTGATATATTAAGCAAAGCAGAATTGGATGAAATTTTAGATTCCAAAGAAATGACAAATCCAGGGATTGCCGGATCAAAGTTTTTATAGTCAGGAAGGGGACAGCCCCAGTCGCTTAGTGAACCACGAGGGCATACTTTAGCCGGCGAACAGCAAAATGCTGCCGTCTTCCGCTCCTGCCCATGATGAATTCTCTTTGTCATAGAAAAGGAGCTGTAGCTTGATACAGCTCCTTTTCCTATATAATGGCAGGCGGGAAGCCGGGTCCCCGGGAAAGGAAGAAAGATATGTTTCGCGGAAATAAATTAGTGGTGATTTTACCCATGACATTAATGATTTTTCTATTCATTGGAGGAAGCTTCTACATAAACCAGGCAGAAGAGGTAACCAATGAAAATCTTTCGGAAGAAGTACGGTGGCAGACAAACTTATCAGTAAAGGAATCAGGAGATGCTTTATCAGCGTCGTGGGAATGGGACATGATGCCAAATGACGGGATGACCGGAATGGACTATATCGGTGTTACGTTTCTTGATGAAAATGGGGATCCTCTTATGGAAGAAGATTATGACAGTTTTCAGTTGACTCTTGATCAAAACACACAAAATGATATTAAGAACCAGGGAAAGCCCGTGGAAAACGGCGTAGTATTTTCTGTTCCGAATCGTATAGAAGAGAATGAAACAATTGGAAACAGCGGACGAGTTCATGTGACTGCCGAATCGGATGCAGAAGTTGACCGTGCGGTGATTAGTTATTTGCATACGTGGGAAAATCATGATGGGCTGAACACAGAGGAATCCAGATTTTTCACTCCCTCTTTTGTCGGAAAAAAGGAAAACGATGAATCCTTTTATTGGGTGATGGAAAGTTTTGTAGACCGAAATTCCGAAGAAGAGGAATGAAGGAAACATGAAAGGTTTATCCTACCAAAACGGTGTTCTGTTTATAGGCAAAGAATATATCGGCTGGGCCTGTTGGGATAACAGGCGTCCGGTTTCCCGGGTTTTACCGGTCTCCATGACAGCCATGTTAAAAATTGGACAACATGTTTTTAAATCCATGCCATTGTGGTATAAGGTAACCAGCGGCCTATTGATCTGCTTGGTCTTTCTTCCAGACTTGTTAGGTCTTATATCCGGGACCCGCCTGCCGGGGGTGCCTTTGTACATTTTACTGTATTATTTGATGGGCACCCATTTCTTTTTTCCGGCGGAGCTCCGGAAATTTCACGGAGCGGAACACAAAGTATTCAGTTATAAAGGGGTAAAAAGAAAGAAGAATCTGCACCGCATCAGACAATCAGCGATCACCAACCGGTATTGCTCGACCAATACTGTCGTCTTGTATTTTCTTCTTACAGGGGCTGGTTATGGACTGATGCGTCTTTGGTTTTCCTGGGATTTCAGTCTCGAAACAGCGTCTTATGCCGCAGTACCGCTGTCTATGGCCGGACACCGTTTACTTCAAATGGAGCGGATGTCAAAAATCAGAGCCCCTTTTCTTCGTTTATCTTATTTTGTGCAGCGTCATATCGCCTGTTCTGCTCCAGAGAGAAAGCATTTGCGGACCGCACTGGAAGCATACAGAGCATTGGCAGAACAAGAATTTCCGCACCTTCTGGAGGAAAGAAAACCGAAAATCACAAAGGAGGCAAAACAGATGGCTATTGTGGATATTACAGTTGTACCGGTCGGAACAGAATCTACCAGTATTAGTGAAGATGTGGCTCAGATCCAACACGTATTGAACCAGCATACGGATAAGCTGGATTACCAGTTAACATCGATGGGAACCATTATTGAAGGGAACCTGAAAGATATTTTCCCGATAGTAGAAGAGCTTCATGACATTCCATTTCAGCGCGGAGCTAAACGGGTTTCTACCAATATCCGTATTGATGACAGGCGGGATACAGAAGGCGGCAGCATGAAAGACAAAGTACAGTCCGTGGAAAATAAAATGAGTTAACAAAGAAGGCTGGAACAGAAGCGGAAAAACGGGAGTCATATAAAAAGGGATGTTTATTCCATACTAATAAACATCCCTTTTTATTATATATATTTTGTCCTTGAACCGTTATTGGCTGGGATGGCAGGATTCGAACCTGCGCATCACGGAATCAAAATCCGATGCCTTACCGCTTGGCTACATCCCATTAACAACAACTAGTATAAGTAATTTTAGAAGCGATTATACCATACACAAAAAAATTTTTTAAACAAAGAAGGATATTTGCAAATAATGACGAATCTTAAACATTGAACCAATATTTTTGTAAACAGGAAGGTGATGCCTTGGAAAACATGGAATACGAAAGTCAGCGTTTGATAGAAAGAGCACTGGCCCTGCAGGCCACAGATCTGCATCTTCACCCTGCAAAGAATCAGACCCTTTTATTGTACCGGATTCACGGAAGACTCCGAAGGATGGCTGTCATGAACCAAAGATATTCAGAACGGCTTATCGCTCATTTTAAATTTCGAGCCGGGATGGATATTGGAGAACAGAGGCGGCCGCAGAATGGCTCTATCTCATTAAATAACACGACTCCTCCTGTTCATCTCCGCTTTTCCACCATGCCCTCCTCCCTGCGGGAAAGCTTGGCGGTAAGACTGCTGCCACAGCATGAATTTTTCACCTTATCGTCTTTGTCCTTCGCCCCCGCTGTAGTATCGTGTTTTTCATCGCTTTTAGACGGGAAAAACGGCATTATTATGCTGACAGGGCCAACCGGATCAGGGAAAACAACAACCCTTTACGCTTTTATGAATGAATTGATTCATCGTTATTCTTCCCGGATCGTCAGTATTGAAGATCCCATCGAGATTCACGATGAAGCATTTATCCAATCTGAAGTGAATGACAAAGCAGGGATGACCTATGAAGAACTGCTGAAATCTTCTCTTCGTCATGATCCGGATGTGCTTATGATTGGGGAAATTAGAGATGAAAGAACTGCTTATCTTGCCGTCCGCGCTGCTTTAACCGGTCATCTCGTATTAACAACGATGCATGCCGGTACCCCATTTGGCGCTGTCCACCGGCTGCTCGAATTCGGATTTTCTACCACCGATTTAAAAGAAACCTTGTTATGTATCACCTCCCAGGAACTCTTCCCCAGATATTGTCCATTATGCAGGAAGCAGCCCTGCGATATATATTGCCGCAGACATCAGCAGGCTTCTCGTACAGCACTTTTCGATATTCTGACATCCCGCGGGCTCGATGATTTTCTCACTGGACAGACTTCTTCTGCGCTTACTTTCACTAAAACCGAGCAATGGAAAAAAGGGAATAGCCTTGGACTTTTTCAAAATGAGAGGAAGGAGAGCTCTTATGTTCGAACGGGAAACATGGCGTAGAGAAGAAAAAGCAGCTTTTCTTGTAAAAGCCGGTGTACTGCTCGAACAAGGATATACTCTTCATCAGGCCCTGCAGCTATTATCATGGGAGCAGCCTTATAAAGTAAAAGAAAAGATAATGCAAATGATAGAAGAGCTTTTAGCCGGGACTCCGGTTCATGACATGCTCGCTCATCATGATTTTCCCTCGGATGTGACTGCCTATGTGTTCTTTTCAGAGCAGGGCGGCGGGCTGGCTGAAGGATTAATAGGAGCAGGCGAGTTGTTTCGAAAAAGACTGAAGACCTGGACCTCAATACGGCAGCTGCTGCGCTATCCCCTGATATTGGTATGGGCAGTGGTCATGATTGCGGTAGTCATGGTTCAATTTTTGTTTCCTTCCTTTCGTGAACTGTTTCAATCCCTTGATATTGAGTTCCCCCTTTTGACTCGAATGATGATTGTAATCTTTCAGTACGTTCCCTACTTATTGTTTGGTATGGTTCCTTTTGTCCTCCTTGGAGTTCTTTACTATGCAATAAGGTTTCGTCAGTTTGCCCCGGACAAACAATTTGCTCTGTTATGGAAGATTCCTTTTCTCCAGTCTTATCTCCAATTATTTCTCACGTATTATTTTTCTCTGCAATTCAGCAGCATGCTGAAAGGGGGGATATCTATATATGAAGCCTGCCAGGTATTCGAAAAGCAGCATCACTTTCCATTTTTCCAGCTGGAAGGAACGTTGTTAAAGCAAAAGCTGAAAGAAGGAAAACCGTTATCCGCAGCCGTGGAAAACTCAGGCTGGTACCGGAAGGATATGAAGTATGTTATTCAGCATGGGCAGGAGGCCGGCAAACTGGATGAAGACCTTCGATTCTATGGTGAACGAGTAATTGACATGCTGGAAACCAGAATTAAAAAAACAGTAATGACATTACAGCCCAGTTTGTTTCTTGTCATTGGATCGATTATTTTAATCATGTTTTTATCGGTGTTCCTGCCAATGTTTCAGTTAATGAGTTCTATTCAATAAGAAAAAGAAAGGAAGAGTTGTATTGGAAAATGGTCATACATTGACTGACGAAAAAACTTTATTGAAAATTCAGGAATTGGAAGAAAGATTGAAAATACTTGAAGAAACGAAGGAACATGATATTCTCAGTATTCTTCATGTGCTTGGCACAAAAATAAATCAGAGGAAGTGGTTTGCTTGACCAGCCATGTAAATAACGAAAAGGCATTTACGATGGTAGAAATGGTGATAGTTCTTCTCATCATCACCGTTCTGCTGTTGATTGCCCTCCCGAATATGGTAAAAAACAATGAAGTGGCCCAATCCAAAGGCTGCGACGCTACGATTCAACTGCTGGAAGCGCAGGCAGGAGCTTATGAAGTCGAACATCACAGCCAGCCGGAATCGCTTGCAGACCTGGAGGAAGAAGGGTATGTGGACACGATAACGTGTCCGGATAATACTGCTTTAACTCTGGGAGAAGATGGCAAGGTGACACCAGCTGAAGAACAGTAAACAGCCAATTTCCAGCACAGACGGTCATACCCTCATGGAAATGCTTATCGTATTAGCGGTTTTAAGTGTTATGACAATGATTCCCATCCTCCATTTCCAGTCCCTTCACGAAAAAAAATCCACTGATTACTTTATTGATTTACTGGAAGAAGACTTACGTTCAGCCCAGCAGCTTGCCTACGCTAACGAAGAATGGATTTACTTTCAGGAAACAGAAGAAGAATACCACATCCGCAGAGGTTCGATCTATGAAGAGCCCATTAAGAAACGAACCATCCCCCCTGGCATTTATTTCCGAAGAAGCACATTAGATTTTGACAGTATTGGTTTTAAAAGCAATGGCAATGCCAGAAAAGCCGGAACCGTGTTTATTGAAACACCAAACGGAAGCTATAAGCTTGTCGTATTAGTTGGGAAAGGGAGAGTATACATTGAAAAACGGTGAAAAAGGAATGACGTTGGTGGAAGCCGTGGCGGCTTTGAGCTTGCTTTCCTTGATTTGTCTTATGTTTCTCCCGATTTATTCCACCTGCACCAAGGAACACCATGCAGTAAATGAAACAAAAACGGCTTTATATCTTCTGGAAAAGGAAGCCTATCAAACCCGTGATCACTTATCAACTGCACCTTCCGGCGGAAAGGAGGATATATATACCTGGGAAAAAAACAGCAGGGGTGCCGGCACTGATATTTGTGTGAGCTGGGAAGGAGCAAATCATCGTCATTATGAAAAATGTTTGTTTGTATTGGAGAAATAATTCTGGAATGACGTTGCTGGAAGTATTGATCTCGCTTACGATTCTTTTCGTTTGCGCCGTGGTCCTTGCGAATTATATTCCTATTCTGGACACCGGTACAAAAACGTCCCGTCAGGAAATCCAGCTTTTTTTTCAACAGATGAAAGAAGACATGGATTATGCCTATGATGTGGAGGTGACAAAAAACAGTGTGACATTCCAAGAACAGGTGGATAAACGGCAGTATCTTCAGTCCGGCAGCAACATTGTCCGCCGCAAAAATGGAACTGGACATGAAATCGTACTTCAGGAAATCAGAGGTTTTTCTGCAGCGGCTGTTCCTTATGGAGCTGTCGTGTCCATCGTGGACACAAATGGAGTAACATGGTCCGGGGTGGTTGGCAGACGACCCGCTCTGGAAGGAGAGAACAGCTTTTGGGTGAAAAGGGAACCGTAATGCCTGCTATGTTAATCTTTTGTTTTTTACTTGCCTCTCTTCTGTTATTTCAAATTGCTCTGTATTCAGATGAAAAGCAGAGTCTGACAAAAGAAGAACAGGTCCTCCGTTTAGAATGGCTGCTGCGGAACGCAGAGCAGCAATGGAAAGAAGATAGAGAGAAAGGACGCGGAAGTGTTGATCGTCGGTATCAATTTCCGCGGGGCGAAGTACAGATAACGGAAACTCCTCTTGATCCCCGGACAACACGAATTGATTTAACTGCAAGGAATGAAGAAGGACAGGAAAGAACGCATTATTTTTATCTGGAATTAAAAGAGACAGAATAGCTGTAACGAAAAAAGGATAAGCTAGTCTATAGCACAACATTAGACCAAGAGGAGGGAAGCCGGTGAAACCGAACCCATTTTTAAAGTTTATTACGAAGGAAATGGTCGAAGCCCTGGACGAACGGATGAACAAGAAAAAGCGGAAACGAAAGAATTTCCGGTCGTTGTTTAATCTGAAGCATTCTGGCTTCAGATGGTTTGGGATGCTTCCCTTCTCGTTTAAAATTGCCTGGCAGAAACGAAAAAGAATTAAATCCTGATACTACGGCTCCGCTTTTTTATTAAAACATTTACAATTGTTCCATCCCTCATATATAATATGTATAGCAGAACATAACCGTGTTAACAGGGAAAGTGACAAGGGGGGAAATGACATGGACCGCATGTTTCGCATGATGGGCTTTTGGACAGCCGTTTTTGCTGTTTTATTTTTCGTAGGTGATATGTTTAGTATGGCCATTTTGTTTTTTGCTCAGACGGCTGCCTTTTTAGCACTTGGATACATGAAACTGACAGAGCGTATGTATATTTATATATTTGGAGCTTATTTAACGGTTTTCTTCGTTAGTTTCACGTATTATACGACGTTTATTATGGAACCTGGCTTCCACTAGAATGTGCCTTCTGACAGAAAAGTGTACATAATAAAAAAACATCCCTCTCCATAGGAAGGGATGTTTTTTTATTCAACTGCCGTCCATTAAAAACCATTTAAAAAGGGATTGCTGTCCATTTCCCTTTGTATGACTGTAAATGGCCCATGTCCGCAGGCCACATAGGTGTCTTCGGGAAGTTCCAGGATCTTGTCATGGATGACTTTTATTAATTGTTCCTGGCTTCCGCCGGGGAGATCTGTGCGTCCGATCCCGCCGGAAAACAGTACATCGCCTGAAAACACGGTCCGGCTTTCTTCATGATAAAAGGAAACACTTCCGGGAGAATGCCCTGGCGTTTCCAGAATATAAAAAGCAAACGATCCGATGGTTAGTGAACCTTCCTGTCGGATATGATGATCGGCTTCGCCTGCTGAAATACGGTGATCTCCGAGAAACAGAGAAGCCCCATTTTTTTCAGGATCGGTCAGCCAGTCCCGTTCGTTTTCGTGGAGATAGACATCAATGTCATAACTCCGGCGGACCGTCTCTACTGCTCCAATGTGGTCAAAATGAGCATGGGTTAATAAAATGGCGGCCGGGCGGAGTCCGAGATTGTCGATTTTTTCCTGAAGGACTTCGGCATCCCCGCCTGGGTCAAAAATAATAGCCTCGCCCTGATCGTTATATAAGACATAACAGTTCGTCTGCAGCGGACCTAAAGGTACACTCTCCCATTTCATCTTATATCTTCCTTCCTCTTTAAACGTGATGCTGTTTATTTTAACATAAGATGCAGGGGGAAAGGCTAAAATAAGGGGTGCATGTCTTCTTGAAAAATTGTATAATGATAACGACATAAATGTTAAGAAATACATGGTTACATGACCTCAGGACATGCCGGAAAAAGGGGGGAGTTCTTTATGGCTCTTGGGATTACAATGCTTTTCGTCGCCATTCTATGCGGAATTGCGACCATTCGGGAAATAAAGAGAAGAAATTTTTTTGCGGTCGGATTTGCCGGAATATCTTTTTTGGTGTTTGGATGGTTCTCCATTATGACAATATTTATCAGTGGAGCTCCCGAGGTTTAAACACAAGGATATTAAAAAACGAGGCCTTTTATATAAAGGACCTCGTTTTTTATTAATAGCTCGAAATGATTTCGTTTATTATCTGCCAATGAGCGGCTCTTGGGAAACCACCCAAGAGCCGTTTTTCTTAATGAAGAGAATTTACAGGGCGGATTGGCTTAAGTAAAACAGTCCGCTGTTTACGATGTCCACCTGGATGTGAGGGTGGTATCTGCTGATAATGGCTTGTTTTTCCCGTTCGTATTCTTCTTCTGAATAAGAGGAAGAGCGGAAATAGGCTTCAAGAATGGACAGTTCCTCCTGCATCCGTCTTTCGGCTTTGTGCGCCCACTCCTCGGAATGTGATGCCAGGGCCTGTTCCACCTTCCGTTTAATGCGCAGCAGGCCGCTTTGCACCTGAATCAGAGAAGCCATTGGAAATGAATGGTCAGGAATCATGGCATGAAGCTTTTTAGAGTGAAGGCGGTCCATCATATGTTCTACAAATTGACCGTGAATCAGCTGGAGTCCGTAAGAAGCAATGTAATCTTTGCGTTGATGGGAGACAAACGAATATTTTACATTCACCACAAGCCACGGAAAAAGCGGAGAAGGGTGTTGGTTCTTCCGGCTGTTTTCATACAGCAGCGTCCACTTTCCTTTTTGACGGGCCGATTGAAAAATTTGATGGAGCCGGGGAGAGCCGAAATGCAAATGTTCTCCTTTTTCATTTTCTTCTTTATCCCTATCGGTCAAAAAAGTCAGCGTCATTGGTTCCCCGTAAGCACCTGTTTTCTTAATATACTGCCAGTAAAAAGGCCGGTTAATCAATTCCTGGTCAAGCGCCTCCGTTAATTGAACCTGTATTTTATTAGCCGACTGATTCAAAATTTCCGCTCCGTTGGATTGAAAATAACGGCATAGATAGTTTTGCAGGGTCTGATCTTCCATGGTTTATGTCCCTTCTTTCTTTACAGGTTCTTCCATTAATTCGGAAAGGTGATTCAGTTTTACTTCAATCTCTTCTTTGGACTCCGAGTGATGGAGTGTTTCGGTAATGTAATCTTCCAGGACAGATCCATAGGAGGAATCAAGAATAGTGTCAAGCGTTCCAATGACGTTTTCAAATAATCTTATTTTGTCATATAAGAGAGCCAGAATATGTTCTTCAATCGTTTGCTTCACAGCAAAATTATAGATTTGAACGTCTCTTGTCTGGCCCAGCCGGTGAAGCCGGCCGATCCGCTGCTCGAGCCGCATGGGATTCCAGGGAAGGTCATAATTAATAATCGTGCTGCTGAATTGAAGATTGATCCCTTCCCCGCCGGCTTCTGTCGCTATCATAACCTTGGCGCGGTCTCGGAAAAGCTGCTGCATCCATTCTTTTTTGCTGCTTTTAAATCCTCCGCGAAAAGGAACTGATAAAATTCCGTGCTGCTTGAGGTACCACTGCAGATAAAGCTGAGTGGCGCGGTATTCGGTGAAAAGAACTACTTTGTCCTCGGTGTTTTTGATTAACTCTACTGCTTTTTCTGCTTTGCTGTTTACGTCCATGGTTTGAATATGCTGAAGCAGAGAGGCAAAGACAGTATCGGTTAGCTCTTTTTGTTCATGCATGTGATTTAATGTCATATAAGCTGCTTCTTTACTGCTGCACGCTTCTCTTAATAATGTAGTGGCGGTAAAACCGTGAAAATTGTTCTCTGGGTTATCTTTCAACTCCTCCAGCATGTTATAAAAGGTTTGTTCCTTTTCAGTAAACGGGATATACATAGAATGGACATTCCGTTTTGTCCATTGAATGCCGGTTTGTTCTCTGCGGTTCCGCACCATTACCTGCTGGACAATATGTTTAACAGCTTTTTCCCCTTTTTCTTTAAAAAGCTGATTAAATTCTTTTTGACTTCCTAACAGTCCCGGTTTTAATAAATTAATTAAATGAAATAGCTCTCCCGGTTTATTCTGAACCGGGGTAGCCGTTAACATCAGACAGAATTTTTTCTGTAAAAGGCGGGCAAATTCATAGTTTTTTGTTTTTGGGTTTTTTAATTTATGGGCTTCATCAAATATAATCATGTCATATTCCTGCTCGAGCACCATATCACGGTGCGGCGGCCGTTTTGCCGTATCTATAGAGGCTACTACAATATCCGCTTCTTCCCACACGTACGTTTTTCGCTGCGCGACAGCCGGAATGAAAAATTTCTCATACATTTCTTTGGCCCATTGGCCGGTCAGTGAAGCCGGCACTAGAATTAATGCTTTTTTTACCAAGCCTCTTACCATATATTCTTTTAAAATAAGCCCGGCTTCAATGGTCTTGCCGAGTCCCACTTCATCAGCCAGAATCGCCTTTCCGTCCATTTCCTCCATCACACGTTTTGCTGTCTGCTCCTGGTGGGGATAGAGCTGAAGGTCAGAGAGATGTTTATAGCATAAGAGTCCCTCAAAGTCAGGAATAGATGTCCATTGCTGAGACTCATAAGCCAGACAGAATTGTTCCCACGAAGACACCGGAAGAGTCTCTATACTTTCTTTGTTAAAATCGTCCCATTCCGAATGAAAAAATACGTCTATAGTCATATTGTTCGTTCTCCTTTTGAGAAAAGAGATTGTTAGTGATCTTGGATCGTGATAAAATAAAACCAACTCTTAGAACTAGTATGCTTCGAAAAGACCCAATTTTATGCGTAGAGAAACAATTCTATAGGAAAAGCGGATGAAGGCAAAGGGAGAGACCGCATAAAGCGGCGCCGAAGGAGCAAACTTGGGAAAGTGAATCTCTCAGGCAAAAAGACTTTTGTCCGACGCAGCTCTGGAGAGCGCTCGATGAATAGAGAGCCACCCACGAAGACAATCTTCTTTCTATCGGTATCGATTTCTTGAAGAAAATGTTCGGAAATAATCGATAGGGGAGAGAAACTTTCTGGTTGTAGGACAGAGAATCCCGACAGCAGACGGGGTTCTCTGTCTTTTTATAAGGCAGGAAAGTATATAATGTTGGCCTATTCCAGCTTCAGGCGTCGTCGGCTCGAAGGCCCGCTACAATGCAGCTCAGGTCGGCGCAGCCGCAGGACGAGAGGGTTTTAGCCTATCTTTCTTACGATACCCGCACTGCCGTCGGGTCTTTAGCGCTTGGCGCCGATAGGCGGGGGCCTTGCGCTTATCTTACTTTCTAAAAGGCGGGGATGCTATGAGTCATGCAAAACGGACGCCTCTTTATTCTATCCATCATGAATATGGGGCAAAAATAGTTGAATTCGGAGGCTGGGAGATGCCGGTGTATTTCTCCGGTATCAAGAAGGAGCATCACACGGTCCGAAAGGCCGCAGGACTCTTTGACGTTTCTCATATGGGAGAGGCGCGGGTCACTGGTAGTCACGCTTTCTCTTGGCTTCAGACAATGGTTACAAATGATTTGGCAACATTGGAACCCGGCAAAGCAATGTATACCTTGTTATGCAATGAGCGTGGAGGTGTGGTGGATGATATGCTTGTATATCAACTGGCAGCCGAAGACTATTTTCTCGTTTTAAATGCGGCGAATACCTCCAAAGATATTAACTGGCTTCAGTCCCATGCAAAGGGAGAGGTCTCGGTAAAAAATGTTTCCGATGAGTATGCCCTGCTTGCCCTGCAGGGACCAAAAGCCGAAACCGTGTTGCAGCGTATAAGCAGGGAGGATCTTTCGTCCATTGCCCCTTTCCGGTTCCAGCCGCACAGTTGTGTGAATGATGTTTCTTGTCTTGTATCAAGAACCGGTTATACCGGGGAAGATGGATTTGAGATTTACTGCCCGGTTACCAAAGCAGAAGAACTTTGGAAGGCGGTGCTCGAGGCAGGGGAACCCGAGGGAGTGATTCCGTGCGGATTGGGGGCCAGGGACACCCTGCGTATGGAAGCAAGACTGCCGCTCTACGGCCAGGAAATAGATGAGACCATCAGCCCCTTGGAAGCCGGTTTGGGCTTTGCAGTGAAACTTCAAAAAGACAGTCCTTTTATTGGAAAAGAAGCCCTGGAAGAAGAAAAGGCCGGCGGCCCGGCGCGGCGTTTAATCGGATTAAAGATGATCGATAAAGGTATTCCCAGATCAGGCTGTACAGTGCTGAATGAAAAGGGGGAATCCATTGGGGAAATCACCACCGGAACACACTCCCCGACACTTGCTGCCAATGTAGGGATGGCTTTAGTGGAGATCAGAAAAGAAACAGGGAGGTATTATGTGCAAATACGTCGTAAAACATTAGAGGCAGCTCCTGTATCTTTACCATTTTACAAAAAGTCTTAAAGGAGGACCTTTCCTTGAATTTTCGCTATCTGCCTGCAACAGAAGAAGATAAACAAGACATGCTGCACACCATTGGCGCTGAAAAAATGTCTGATTTGTTTGAAGATATACCGGAACGTATACGTACCCAAGAAGAGATGGATCTACCGGAAGCGGCTTCTGAACCGAGACTGTTGAAAGAAATGTCCCAATTAAGCAGAAAAAATGCGGACGTCCGGACTTATCCGTCCTTTTTAGGAGCAGGCGTGTATGATCATTATATCCCTTCCGTGGTGGACCATGTTATCCGCCGCTCGGAATTTTATACCGCCTATACCCCGTATCAGCCTGAAATTTCTCAGGGCGAATTACAGGCGATTTTTGAATTTCAGACCATGATATCAGAATTAACCCAAATGGATATTGCCAACTCATCCATGTACGACGGTCATACAGCGCTGGCTGAGGCTGCGCTTATGGCCGTCAGTCATAGTAAAATGAAAAAAACTAAAATTATTGTCTCGGAAGGGGTTCATCCTGAAGCGCTTGCTGTGCTCGATACTTATGCCGCCGGACCCGGCCTGACGGTTGTACGTGTTCCGCTTCAGGGAGCCCGCACCGATAAAGAGGTCCTCGAAAAAGAAATGGATGAACAGACAGCTGCCGTCCTTGTTCAATATCCTAACTTTTTTGGAACCGTGGAAGAGCTGAAAGAAATAGAAACAATGGTACATCAGAAAGATTCGCTCTTTATCGTATCCAGCAATCCGTTAGCCCTGGGTATTCTAACGCCGCCGGGGGATTTCGGAGCTGACATTGTAATTGGGGATACACAGCCTCTTGGGATTCCGATGCAGCTGGGCGGGCCGCATTGTGGTTATTTTGCTACCAGCAGAAAGCTGATGAGAAAAATGCCGGGAAGACTGGTCGGCCAGACGGTGGATAAAGAGGGAAATCGTGGCTTTGTGCTTACGCTGCAAACGAGGGAGCAGCATATCCGCCGTGACAAAGCGACTTCCAACATATGTTCCAACCAGGCCTTGAATGCCCTGGCCTCTTCTGTTGCCATGTCAGCATTAGGAAAAAATGGCATCCGTGACATGGCCCTTCAAAGTTTAAGGAAAACAAATTATTTTAAAGAAAAGTTAAAACATGAAGGAGTATCTGTCGTGCATGAAGAGCCGGTATTTAATGAGTTTGTCATTCACACGCAGACCGACGCAGCAGCTGTCAATCGACGTTTATTTGAAAAGGGAATTATTGGCGGATATGATCTTGGATCGGTATATGAGGACCGTTTCGGCCACATGCTTTTATGCGTTACCGAGATGAGAACACGAGATGAAATAGACGCTGCTGCGGCAGCATTGAAGGGAGCGATAAAATGAAGCAGGAACAACCGCTCATTTTTGAAATAAGCAGACCCGGCCGTACTGGGCATTCTCTTCCTGAAAATGATGTAGCTGAGGTGCCAGTAGAAAAATTACTCCCGGCGGAGTGTATCCGAGAAGAAGCTCCGGAACTTCCGGAGGTATCAGAATTAGAGTTAATGAGGCATTATACGGCTTTGTCCGTGAATAATCATGGCGTCGATACCGGTTTTTATCCGCTCGGATCTTGTACGATGAAATACAATCCTAAAATGCACGAAGATATTGCAAGAATGGAAGGATTTTCCCATGTTCACCCTTACCAGCCTGAAGACCAGATCCAGGGTGCGCTGGAGTTAATGTATCATCTTCAGTCTTGTTTGTGTGAAATAACCGGAATGGATGAAGTGACATTGCAGTCTGCTGCCGGAGCACAGGGAGAATGGACGGGACTGATGATGATCCGAGCGTTTCATGAAGCAAATGGAAAGCCACACCGCCGGAAGGTCATCATTCCGGATTCGGCTCATGGTACAAATCCAGCTTCTGCCAGAGTAGCCGGTTTTGATGCAGTAACGGTGCGTACGAATGAAAAAGGGCTGGTGGATATCGATCATCTCAAAGAAGTGGCTGGAGACGACACTGCTGCTCTGATGCTCACAAACCCTAATACACTGGGGTTGTTTGAGGAAGAAATTACCGAAATAGCTTCGATTATCCACGAAGCAGGCGGGAAATTATATTACGATGGTGCGAATTCCAATGCTATTTTAGGAATAACCAGACCTGGCGATATGGGGTTTGATGTGGTCCACCTGAACCTCCATAAAACATTTACAGGCCCGCACGGCGGAGGCGGGCCGGGAAGCGGTCCCGTCGGTGTAAAGAAAGACCTTCTTCCGTTTCTGCCAAAACCGCTCCTGAAAAAAGAAGCAGATGGTTACCGCTGGGATTATGACAGGCCGGCATCGATAGGGCGGGTTAAACCATTTTATGGCAACTTTGGGATTAACATCCGAGCCTATGCCTATATTCGAACCATGGGGGCAAAAGGCTTAAAGCAGGTATCTGAACATGCAGTCTTAAACGCCAATTATCTGCTCCATAAACTTGCTCCCTATTTTGATGTACCTTACGAGCGCTACTGTAAACATGAGTTTGTCCTGTCGGGAAAAAGGCAGAAAAAGAACGGAGTTTCAACCCTGGATATGGCAAAGAGACTCCTTGACTTTGGTTATCATCCCCCGACGATTTATTTTCCAATCAATGTAGAGGAATGTTTTATGGTGGAGCCTACAGAAACAGAGTCTAAAGAAACTTTGGATGCCTTCGCCGATGCGATGGTTACGATTGCCAAAGAAGCGGAATATGAACCGGAAACGGTCCTGAATGCTCCGCATACAACCGTCGTAAGACGACTGGATGAGACAACGGCAGCGCGAAAACCCGTCTTAATTTTTAAGCCAAATAAAAACGCTCAAGGATAAATAATTCCTTGAGTGTTTTTTAGAGACGGACCCCTACTTTTTATTGATTTTGCCTGTCCATTTTTTAAACCCTTTTTTCAATTGGTAGATATCATTGTTTCCAGCTTTTTTTTGAATAATTCTGGCGGCCTGGCGGCTCCGTGCTCCGGACTGGCAATAGAGGTAAACCGGCTGGTCATCTCTGATTTCATTAATTCTCTGTTTTAATTGTGATAATGGAAGATTTCTCGCGCCGAGAATATGACCGCCATTATACTCTCGTGGTTCCCGGACATCAATTAATTGTGCTTTGCGGTACCCTTTTATAAATTCGTCCTGGGTTAATTCCGTTAAAAAACCAGGTTTTTTAAAACGCCGGAAAAGCAGAACAATAAGCACAGCTAATAAAACTCCCCATAATATCCAGGTGATGGTATCCATACTATCCCCTCCTTTACAGATGAACAAAGACTACATGGTGTATTATAATAAGGAATAGCCTTGGAAGCAAAGTTTAATTATTATACAAACAGATAGCTTTCGATTTTTATATAGGTTTGTTAAACTATTTCTGCATCCTGGATCAGGTCTCATTTAGAGAATGGGGGATAACAATGGAAAAAGAAACCTGGTATTTTATAGATTCCGGTAATTGCCCGCCGGCCTACAATATGGCGATGGATGAAATGCTGATGCAGTGGCACAGTGAAGGTAAGCTGCCGCCAATTGTCCGATTTTACGGCTGGAACCCAGCGACGTTGTCAGTAGGCTATTTTCAGAAAGTACATAAAGAAATTGATTTTGATGCCGTCCAGAATTATGGTCTCGGTTTTGTAAGGAGGCCCACCGGGGGGCGCGGGGTTCTCCATGACCAGGAACTTACTTATAGTGTGATCGTTTCCGAAGCCCACCCTGAAATGCCGGCAACGGTAACGGAGGCCTATCGTGTTATTTCCGAAGGAATTCTGCAGGGATTCCGACACCTCGGCCTTCATGCTGATTTCTCCATTCCACGTACAAAAGAGGAGGAAGAAGCTTTAAAAGCCCCCCGCTCTGCGGTTTGTTTTGATGCACCGTCCTGGTACGAGCTTGTTGTGGAAGGCAGGAAGATTGCCGGGAGTGCGCAGACGAGGCAAAAAGGAGTTATCCTTCAGCATGGGTCCATTCTTTTGGACATGGAGGAAAACAAATTGTTTGATTTATTTAAGTATCCAAACCAGCGGGTAAGAGAACGAATGCAGCGGGGTTTCAAACATAAAGCTGCAGCTATTAATGAGTTAAAGAGCTCCCCGGTGACCATGAGAGACGTATCCGAAGCATTTCACCATGGATTTGCAGAAGGACTGAATATTAATTGGCACCCCTACCAATTAACGAAAGAAGAAGAAAAGCAGGTACATGCTTTGGCTGAACAAAAATATGGAACGGATGAATGGAATTACCGTAGATAAAAAGCGGTTCCTTCTCGAGAGGAACCGCCTTTTCAATTGGAAGGCTTTAGTTTTCGGCGCTTGCAAATGCCTTCTGGAGCCGGCGGGTAATCGGCCCAATCGCCAGCTTTTTAGTGACAGAGCCTTTTATTTTTGTGACTGGAACAAGCTCATGACTGGTGCTGGATATAAACATTTCTTCGGCAGCAGGAATATCTTCGAGGGTAAATGCTTCCTCCTGAAAAGAAATACCCTCTTCTGAGGCAAGCTGTTTGATAAATAACCTTGTGATCCCATTAAGAATGTAGTGGTTTGCAGGATGGGTGTAAATGGTTCCATCTTTCACTAAATAAACATTAGTGGAGGAACCTTCTGTCACTATATTTCCCCGGTGCTGCAGGGCTTCGTGGCAGCCTTCATCTTCTGCTTTGCGTTTGGCCATGACATTTCCCAACAGATTAATCGTTTTTATATCACAGCGGAGCCAGCGGATATCATCGAGGGCCCATAATGAAATGCCATTCTCCTGCAGGCTTACCGGACTATCGTCCTCTTTGGTAAACGCCGTTAAAACAGAAGAAAGCGTCCGGGGATATAAATGGTTTCTTTCTTGTTCCCCTCTTGTTATTTGAAAATATACAATGCCGTTTTGAAGGTTATTTTTCGCGATAAGGGAAAGAATATTTTTTTTCATGTCGTCCACTGGCTGGGAGAACTCAAGATCCAGTTCCCGTGCACTTCTTTGAAGCCGTTCAAAATGTTCTTCCCACAAAAAGGGGATCCCGTTATATACGCGGATTACTTCATAGATCCCATCGCCAAAGTAGTATCCCCGGTCATAAAAATCAATATAGGCCTGGTCTTTACGAACAAACTCATTTTTTATTAACACATAGTCCAAATTGCAGCACCCTCCAGTATTTACAATCTACTGTTCACTTTAACATAAAAGGCGGCGGGCGGAGCAAAAGAAATATAATAGCTGCCAGCTGCCGTCCATAAAGCAAGAAGTAAATTATTTTAGAATTCCCGATAATTAGAGTATGATTTTATGATTTCTTCCATATTCTCTTTATATCGCTGACTTTATAAGTTGACAAAATGCATGAAAATCTGATTCTGTAACCATATATAGTGTAGAAGTTAAAAATAAGAACACAATATATTGATTTGAGAGCGGAGGATATGATAAGCTTATACATACCATATTAGAAATGGGGAGGACGAAAACAATGAGCACCACCATGCAGCAGTTTGCAGCTATAGATAAGAAAAAATTAAATGAGGATATTGCCCTTTTTCCCCAGGTCCATCCCATAACGGATGACATGAATGTAACCAAGACAGGAGTTTCCCGGCTGGTTATGCTGGATCGCTATACCTTTAAAGATACGGAAAAAAGAACCTTATCTAATGGTGATTTTGTGGTCTTAACCGTGAAACAGGATCCGAAATTTCCGGCAAGGGGATACGGCTTCATCACAGAACTGGATTGGGAAGCTGGGAAAGCGCAGGTACTGGTGGATGAAAGCTTCCGTCACGTTCTTGAAAACGACGAAGCCGATACCGGGATTGTGACACGTACCCTGGATGTCATTGAAAAACCTTTGGAAATTTATTATGAACAGATTGCGAAACGCAACGCCGCAGGCCTGGCAGAGGTGGAAACAACAAAGGAAAAACGGGAAGAATCCTTTGAAGCCTTTTATCAAGAGCTTGTCCGAATGAACTTTGTGCCGGCCGGACGGGTATTGTACGGAGCTGGCGCTGAAACGGACGTAACGTACTTTAACTGTTATGTTATGCCGTTTATCGAAGATTCCCGCGAAGGCATCTCCGAACACCGGAAACAGGTAATGGAAATTATGAGCCGCGGCGGCGGGGTAGGAACGAACGGGTCTACGCTTCGACCGCGCAATACGCTTGCAAGAGGGGTGAACGGCAAATCTTCCGGTTCTGTTTCGTGGCTGGATGATATTGCCAAACTTACCCATCTTGTGGAACAAGGTGGTTCCCGGCGCGGGGCACAGATGATTATGCTTGCGGACTGGCACCCGGATGTACTCGAATTTATTATCTCAAAAATGCAGAATCCAAGGATTTTACGTTTCCTTCTCGAAAATTCTGAAGACGAACAAATTCAGACGCTTGTCCAGGAAAAACTAAAATTCACTCCTTTAACTCCAACAGAAGAAGCTTTATATCAGGGAGTGCTCAATTATAAAGAGATTCCGGGACAAGGTGGGTTTGATTCTAAAGTCATAAAGGATGCGGAAGAAAAATTGAACACAGGCGGCACGTATTCCGTTAATTCGCCGGAATTTTTAACTGGTGCCAACATTTCTGTCTGTTTAACGGATGATTTTATGAAGGCCGTGGATAACGATGAGGAGTATACGCTCCGTTTTCCCGACGTGGAAAACTACACTGCCGAAGAAATGGAAAAATACAATGAGCAATGGCAGGAATGCGGGGATGTGCGTGAATGGGAAGCCAGAGGATTCGGCATCCGTACCTACAGAACGATAAAAGCCCGGGAATTGTGGAAGCTGATTAATATTTGTGCCACGTACTCGGCAGAGCCTGGTATTTTCTTTATTGATAATGCTAATAAACTGACGAATGCACAAAGTTACGGACAAAAGGTAGTGGCCACCAATCCATGTGGAGAGCAGCCGCTCGCTCCTTACTCTGTCTGTAATCTTGCTGCTGTAAATTTAGCTGAAATGGCTGATAAAGAACGCAGCACAGTGGATTTCGAGAAGCTGCAAAAAACGGTGGAAACCGGAGTGCGGATGCAGGACAATGTCATTGATGCCACCCCTTATTTTCTGGAAGAAAACACTCGTCAGGCAAAAGGAGAACGCCGTGTCGGCCTCGGTGTCATGGGACTGCATGACCTGCTGATCTATGCGGAGACGGAATATGGATCAGCCGAAGGAAATCAGCTTGTTGATGATATCTTCAGAACTATTGCAACAACAGCTTACCGGACAAGCATAGAACTGGCAAAAGAAAAAGGAAGCTTTCCATTTCTTGTTGGAAACACAGAAGAAGAAACACGGCAGCTACGCAAAGCTTTTACAGAAACAGGTTATATGAAAGATATGCCGCAGGACATCAAAGACGGAGTACTTCGACATGGTATCCGTAATTCTCACCTTTTGACCGTGGCACCAACAGGAAGTACCGGTACCATGGTAGGAGTAAGCACTGGACTGGAACCATACTTTTCCTTTAAATACTATCGCAGCGGTCGTCTTGGCAAATTCATCGAGGTAAATGCAGAGATTGTTCAGGAATATCTTGACCGCCATCCGGAAGCAGATCCGGAACATCTTCCAGACTTTTTTATCTCTGCGATGGACCTGTCTCCGGAAGCCCACGCGGATGTCCAATGCGTGATTCAAAAATGGGTGGACAGCTCGCTGTCTAAAACGGTGAACGCTCCGCGCGGATATTCGGTAGAACAAGTTCAGAAAGTATATGAAAGACTGTACAAAGGCGGTGCAAAAGGTGGAACGGTCTATGTAGACGGAAGCAGGGATGCGCAGGTGCTTACGTTAAAAGCAGAAGAAAATCATTTCGAAAACGAGGCAGAAACGGAACCTGCTTCCAACGAAGAATCAAAAGTTGTTCTGGTTGATACCATTAAAGATGTGCGTTCTACTACGGTTAACTTTGGAAACGAAATAGGAGATACCTGCCCGGTGTGCCGGGAAGGTACCGTAGAAGATATCGGCGGCTGCAACACATGTACGAACTGCGGCGCTCAATTAAAGTGCGGATTATAAACTGCTCAAAGGGGCTGGCACAAAGGGAAGAAGTGTTGGAAAACGAACGTTTCGCGTTTTGTTTTTTAGGGACAGCAATCCAGCGGAGTCAAACTACGTAGACTCCAGCTCAGAACAGCACGTGTCTAGAGATTCCGCAGGATGCGGGTCAGATCTGCGCTCGCCAGGAGGTGCCGCCCTTGTGCCCTGTGGGTGAAAGCGAAGTATTTTGACGCAGTGTTAGAAAGACGCACAAAAATTTCCGAACGAAGCATAATCGTTCGGAAATTTTTTCTCTTGTGATGGTTTTGTCCCAGACTTTTTTGTTTTTGGGAGAATCTGTACTGCAAACTGCTCTTTGTGGTTCTATTATCCTTCATGTATACTAATAGTAGAAAAAATTTTGACCTCATCAAATGGTTTTGTATGTATTGGAGGAACCTTCATGCCAACCCCAAGTATGGAAGATTATCTGGAACGTATTTATAAGCTGATCGAAGAAAAAGGATATGCCAGAGTGTCGGATATTGCTGAAGCCTTGGAAGTCCACCCTTCTTCCGTCACAAAAATGGTGCAGAAACTGGATAAAAAAGAGTACCTGGTGTATGAAAAGTATAGAGGACTGGTTTTAACATCAAAAGGAAAAAAAGTAGGAAAACGGCTGGTATACCGCCACGAGCTGCTGGAAGATTTCTTAAACTTAATCGGTGTGGATGACTCCTATATATACAATGATGTGGAAGGAATAGAACATCATTTGAGCTGGGATGCCATAGACCGCATCGGAGATGTTGTTCAATTTTTTCAGGAAAAGGAAGAAAGAGTGGAAACTTTAAAACAAATCCAACGAAAAAACGAAGCCTGATCTCCGTTTAAAGAGGCTGCCTCAAAAGGGCAGCCTCTTTTATCCGGGAAAGAACGCTTTTTTTATTTTCAATCACGTTCCGTGTTTTCCGCCCATAAGATAGGAGAAAAGTATGGAACAAGGGTGAGAGAGACATGAAAATAGATGGTGTATTCGCGGGCGGAGGGGTAAAAGCGTTTGCTTTTATAGGAGCATTGCAGATTCTAGAAAAGAAAGGCTATCAATTTCAACGGACAGCAGGAACCAGCGCCGGGGCACTAATGGCTGCTCTCATACAGGCAGGATATACGTCTGGAGAATTAAAGTCGATTTTTATGCCGCTGAAAAGCTCAGACATATTGGATGAGACCTTTATCAACGAACGGATGCCCTGGTTGTCCTGGGTGGCGGTGTACTGGAAATTGGGACTTTATAAAGGAGATAAGTTGGAGAAATGGATTCATCAACTATTGGCCAAAAAAGGGATATATACCTTCAGGGATCTACCGAAAGATTCGTTGAAAATAATAGCTTCTGATTTAACGGACGGACGTTTATTGATCCTGCCGGATGATTTGCCTAAATACGGCGTGGATCCCAATCGCTTTCCTATCGCGTTAGCGGTAAAAATGAGCTGCACCCTTCCCTACATTTTTCAACCGGTAAAATGGCGGACAAAAAATAAAAAAATCCACCTCATTGTAGACGGCGGTATTTTGAGTAACTTTCCCTTATGGTTGTTCAAGGATGCAGACACAGGGAAATGCAGCAGACCCGTTATCGGTTTTCAGCTCTCCCCTTCCATGCAGGAAGCGCAGTCCCCGGCACCAAAGATTAAAAATGCGTTAAAGCTGTATCAATCTCTGTTTTCTACGATGAGGAAGGCCCACGATCTGCGTTACATTTCCAAAAGCCAGGCGAAAAATATTGTCTTCTTACCAGTAGAAAATATAAAAAGCACGCAGTTTGACTTAGACCTTTCCCAGAAAAAAGAGTTGATCCAAATCGGAAGGAAGGAAACGGAAATATTCCTAGACCATTCCTTTCGGAACATTCTCTGAACCACGGCTTCAAAAAGTTCGCAGCTGTCCCTTCTGGTCGTTTAGTTTGAGTTTAACCGACAAAAATGGAGTAACCAGGGTAATCCAAAATCCAAGCAGGGCAGCATGTAAAAAATATAACAATATAGTGGAAGGAAGCAGATTTTGGGACAATGCAATAAGAACCAGACCGATTAAACCAACAGCCGCTGTGATGACCTTATTTTTAATTTTTGTGGATACCACCATTCGGCATTTCAATTTCTCTAAACTATATCCCGCCCCTGCTCCTAAAAGAAGGCCTGCGTATGGACCGCCTTCTGGAAACAATAGCAGCAGGGAAGAGGGGAGGACGAGGGAAAATGAAAATAAAAAAGGTTCAGGCACACTCCCGATCCAATCCATAGAACGATACACCGCAAAAACCACAAACGCTCCTACCAGCACAGCCATAATGATATCCTGAAAGGAATGGCTGCTGTTTATAAATGTCATGACGGCAATGAGGGCAATAATTACACAGGCCAACAAAGTAAAGCGTCGTTTTGAAATTTCCGGGATGAGGAACCCCCAGAAGGACGTGGCCAGCTGGACTTCGCGGGCAGGAAAGGTGAAAGAAGTACTGCCTGCGGAAGGAATCGGAGAAAATGTCTGTTTGATCAGACCATGAAAATAAACACTGAGCGCCACCACAATCAAAAGCTTCAATCCGGTATTTTTATCAATGGTCCAATAGACAACAGCGATGACGATTAAAAAAAACCAATCATTGGTTAATAACTGCACGGTATCCCCGGCCCATTCCACGAACATCCTCTTTCCCCTCCTTGTCAGGACATTTAAGAATGTCGGTAGTTTTTCACCAGAAGGTACGGTCTTTCTCCAAGTAAAAGAAAAACCAGGCTCAGGTTAAAAGAGAGCCCGATTTTTCTTCCGGTTTTTCTTTCCCTCGATAACAGTCAGGTTATGGTCATTTCGACGCTTGCTCACTGAACGGGGAGAACGTTTTTTATCAGCTTTCATTTTTGCCTGCTGCTGTTTAGCAGCTTTTTGGTATTTTTTATGGGGTGAACCTGCTTTTCCATTGGCTGCCCGCGGTCCTGCGGCTTTTTGGTATTGGTTCATCGAAGTGCGTTTCATAATGACTCTGGTAAACAAAAAGTACAGCCCAACGGCGACAGCGGCACCAACAAGTAAATAAGTGAGCAGTCCAAGCGGATTGGTCACAAGCTGGTACCCAAGCCCAAGAACGGCAAGACCAAATACAATGATCAAAAAAGGGTTCATTGGAAAACGGGACATTCGATCACCTCCAAAAATGGTAAGCCCTTTAAACCTTTGATGAACATGCTGCCTGTTTATTTTCACTGCAAGTAATGTATGTGTTGAATATGACCATTCGTGGGAAAAGGCATGCTTTTGGAACCTGGGCATGTCACATTCTGCGGACCTTTATCCGGATAACCTCTGAAGAGGAAAAGAACTTCCGGGAATGTTAACATTTTTAATCAATGTAAAACGGCTATTAATTATATTCTACATGATTCTTTCGGTTTCCTCTATAGAATTCAGACAATGGAGGAAAAACAATTCATATTCTTATACATTCCCTATTATGAAAAAAATACACGTTGGAATTTGGATAGAATGCTATTTCTGGGTATGAAATTTGGTTTTTTCTACATAATACCGTTAATGGAGGTGGGCGTATGAAAAGAATTTGGCTGTTCAATCAAAAGGTGGCTGGTATTGGGTTTTTTGGAGGGCTTATTTGGAGTTGTGTAGGATATGCAGCCTTTTCGTTAAATTTTACAAAATGGGGCCCGGCTATGGCGGTTCTTCCATGGGCGCTGCCGGAATGGAAGGAAACGTATCTCGGTCATTTGACGGGGATCGTTATGATTGCCCTTCTTTCCATCTTAGCGGCTTATTTGTACCGGGTATTATTTCAAAAATGGGAATCTATCTGGCTTGGAGCGGGATTTGGAATTTTCCTTTGGGTTGTTGTGTTTTACTTTCTGCACCCGATTTTTCCCGGAAAGGAACCAATAACGTCCATGAGCCGTACGGATTTAACGACGACACTATGTCTTTATTTGGTGTATGGCGTATTTATTGGTTATTCTATTTCCTATGAATACAAAGAAATGCAGCGTCAGGAGGAGTAATCTATTCAAAGGGCGGACCTTATGGTAAACTGACTGCAGGGATCAGGAGAAAACCGGGGAGGGATTATGATGTCTGAAAAACTGAGAACATTAAGAGGACAATTAGAGGAAAAGCAGGCAGATGCAGTGTTCATTAACAGCCCTGCTAATCGTCAATACATATCAGGTTTTACAGGGACAGCAGGAGCTGTTTTAGTGACAAGGAAAGAGGCCTTTTTCATTACCGATTTCAGATATGTAGAACAAGCGAAAGCACAATGTGAAGGCTTTGAAGTGGTTAAACATTCTTCCTCTGTTTTCAAGAAGGCGGGAGAACTTCTCGAACAGCAGCAGGCCCAAACCGCCGCGTTTGAAAAAGAGCACGTCACCTATGGCGATTACGAAGAGCTTCAGCAACATATAGAAGCAGAACTGCTTCCCATACAGGGAATGGTAGAGAGCCTGAGGCAGTATAAAGATGACAAAGAGCTGGAAGTTATTCAGCGCGCTGTAGATATAGCAGATCGTACGTTTGAACATATCACGACATTTATAAAACCAGGCGTCAAGGAAAAAGAGGTCAGTGATGAACTGGAGTTTTTCATGCGCAGACAAGGGGCGGTTTCTTCTTCCTTTGATATTATTGTTGCTTCTGGAGAGAGAAGCGCCCTTCCGCACGGCGTGGCCAGCAACAAAGAAATCCGGAACGGGGAACTGGTAACCCTTGATTTTGGGGCATATTTTCAAGGATATTGTTCGGATATTACAAGAACAGTTGCCGTCGGGGAACCTTCCAATGAATTAAAAGAACTATACCAGACGGTGTACGAGGCTCAGTTGAAAGCCGTTGAAAAAATAAAACCCGGTATGACAGGGATAGAAGCGGATGCTGTGGCCAGAGATCATATCAATAAACAAGGTTTTGGGGAATATTTTGGGCACGGACTCGGTCACGGCCTAGGAATGGAAGTACACGAAGGCCCCAGATTATCGCCTAAGTCTTCCTCTTTATTAGAGCCGGGAATGGTAGTTACCGTAGAACCGGGTATTTACGTACCGGAACTTGGCGGAACTCGGATTGAAGATGACATTGTTATTACAGAAGACGGCAATAAGCTCCTGTCCCATTCTCCAAAAGAACTAATGATTCTCGGATAATAAATCGTGATAAATGGATTTGTGTGTTATAGTGGAAGGGAAAATGATTTGGCAGAGATGGAGGAAATGTAATGGTTTCAGTAAATGATTTAAAAACAGGACTTACAGTAGAAGTAGACGACGATATTTGGCAGGTTGTGGATTTTCAGCACGTAAAGCCTGGAAAAGGAGCAGCATTTGTAAGAACGAAACTTCGCAGCCTCCGCACCGATGCGATCCAGGAAAAAACATTCCGGGCCGGAGAAAAGATTAACCGCGCTCATATTGAAAACCGCAGAATGCAATATTTGTATTCCAGCGGGAATACGCATACGTTTATGGATAATGAGACGTTTGATCAGCTTGAACTTACAAGTGACCAAATCCAGTATGAACTGAATTTTCTTAAAGAAAATATGGAAGTAAAGATCATGTCATACGGCTCTGAAACACTTGGCCTGGAACTGCCAAACAATGTAGAGCTAGAAGTAACAGAAACAGAACCCGGCATAAAAGGGGATACAGCTTCAGGCGGCACCAAGCCGGCTGTGCTGGAAACGGGTTATAAAGTGCAGGTTCCTTTCTTTATTAATGAAGGGGAGAACCTGGTCGTTGATACCAGAAAAGGTGAATATGTCTCCAGAGCATAAGAAGGGGCTGGGACAAAAACCATACTAAGATACAAAATTTCCGAACGATTCTTCCAGGAATCCGTTCGGAAATTTTTTTTGCAGGGCGGAGCATCGTGGTCAGGGATACTATACCTTTCCCTCTTTTCTAATCCGCTAAAGAACAGTTCTAGCAGGTCGGAAAGTGAATAAAATGTACAAAAAGAGATTTTTGGAGGATCATGATGGACGAGATTTTATCCCTTCTGCCTGCTCACTTTCATTCCCCGTTTACTGCTTCTTCTGATTTTCGTCGTGCAGAGGAAATTAGACTCCGCATACATCAGCCGATTGAGATCGTCACGCCCGGAGAATCTGTCTTATTAAAATCGGAAAATGGACAATCCTGTGTCATGACAGAGGAAGATATGGAATATACATTAAATCAGCTCAGTGAATTCTCCCTGTATGCTTTTCATGAAGAAATGAAGCAGGGATACATTACGACAAAAGGCGGGCACCGCGTGGGAATAGGCGGACAAGTTGTTCATGAAGAAGGCAGAGTATCAGCCATTAAACATGTCCGCTACTTTAACATTAGAAAGGCTGCAGATCATAAAGGAGCAGCCCGCCCGTTCATAAAAAGGTTATTAGACGATTCATGCGGACATACGTTGATCATTGGAACGCCCAGGGCTGGAAAAACGACATTTTTACGGGATATAGCCAGGCTTGCGAGTGAAGGAGTCCCGGAAATGAATATCGCACCAAAAAAGGTAGGAATCGTCGATGAAAGATCTGAATTAGCAGCCTGCTATGAGGGGATCCCTTCTTTTGACGTAGGGCCGCGGACAGATGTATTGGATGCCTGCCCGAAAGCAGAGGGTATGATGATGATGATTCGATCGATGAGCCCGGAGATTCTAATTGTGGATGAAATCGGGCGGAAAGAAGATGCCACCGCCATTATGGAAGCTGTACATGCAGGTGTTACAGTGTTTTGCAGTGCCCATGGGGGCTCCTTATCCGAAGTAAAAAAGCGGCCGATGATCAGGAACATGATAAATGCTTCCGTCTTTAAGAAAACCATGTTTCTCCAAAGAACGAAGGGACAAATTCATGTGAATATGGAAACCCTTATATGACGGGGAGGCGGTACCATGAGCTGGGTTGGGGCAATTTTTATTTTAACGGCCTGCACGTGGACAGGATTTGAAATCTCTAAAAAATTAACGGAACGCCCAAGACAGCTGCGCCAATTAAGAACAGCCCTTCAGAGCTTTGAAGCAGAGATTATGTACGGTATGAGTCCTCTCCCGGCCGCCAGTCAAAAAATAAGCAGACAGCTGCCCGTTCCTGTTTCCTATTTGTTCCACTATTTTTCAGAATACTTGAAGCGGGGAGAGAAGAACGTAGACGAGGCCTGGCGTAAAAGCCTGGAGGAAACATGGCCCTATACCGCGCTGCAGCCGCATGAAAAAGAAGTGATGTTTCAATTTGGAACAACGCTGGGCAAACACGAAAAGATGCAGCAGCAAAAACACATCAGACTGGCCATGATTCATTTGGAAAAAGAGGAAACGGAAGCGAGAGAAAAGGAAAAAAGGTATGAAAGAATGGCGAAATCGCTTGGGTTCTTAGCAGGGTTGCTGCTTATTATCATTTTCATTTAACAGCGCCATTTTCTGCTGTTATTTCTTCAGGCGTTATAAGGGGGTAGTGAAGTGGCCTATGATGTGAACACGATATTTCAAATTGCCGGGATCGGTATCATTGTTGCCATGATCCACACTGTATTAAAACAAATGGGAAAAGAAGATTGGGCCCATTGGGTCACCTTAATTGGGTTTGTGGTTGTTCTGTATATGGTGGCTTCTATCATAGATGAACTATTTCAGAAGATTAAAAGCGTCTTTTTGTTTCAGGGATAGGAGGCGGTGGCTATTGAAATCGTACAAGTGGTCGGTTTCGGCCTCATCGCCACGTTCTTAATCGTTATCGTTCGGGAACAAAAGCCCGTCATTGCTTTAGCCATAGCACTGGTTGCAGGCGGGATGATATTTTTATTCATCATGGCCCCGCTGCAATCGGCGATAGAATTAATTTCTACGCTGAGTGGACAAGCAGGGATTAATAATATGTACATCCAAACGCTGTTGAAAATCATCGGAATTGCTTATCTGGCAGAATTTGGAGCGCATTTGGCAAGGGATGCCGATCAGGAGTCGATCGCCGCAAAAATTGAATTGGCCGGTAAAATGTTGATTATTATGCTGGCCGTTCCTATTTTCCAGGTGCTTGTCGAAACTGTGATGGCTCTTCTACCTGGAGGAGCATAAGGATGTGAAAGGAATGAAAACACGAGCGGCCATTATTATTTTTTTCCTTCTGATGGGGATGATGCCATCTGCTGCTTTTAGTGTAAACGACGAAAATCAGGAAGGCCGTTCAGCTTTAGACAATTTTAAAGAAAATCAGCTGGAAGCGATGAACCTAAAAGAGATCACCGAATATTGGGAAAATATTACGAGAGAATACGGTACCTTTCTGCCTGAGTCACAAAAAGGTTCATTAAAAGAGTTTATGGAGGGGGAGAAAACCTTCTCTCCAAAAGAATGGGGGACTGCGTTTTTACGCTACCTCTTTCATGAAGTGACGGCTAATGGAAAATTAATGGGCACGCTGCTCGTGCTAGCAGTTTTTAGTGCAATCTTAAAAGCTCTCCAAAATGCATTTGAAACAGAAGTCGTCAATAAGGCGGCATATGCTGTTGTTTTCCTCGTTTTTACCGTTATCGCCTTGAATAGTTTTTATATAGCGATGAATTATGTTCAGGATACGGTATCCAACATGGTGCACTTTATGATAGCTCTGCTCCCTCTTATGCTGGCCTTATTGGCTTCAAGCGGGGCTCTTGCAACAGCCGGACTGTTTCATCCGCTGGTTATTTTCCTCGTTCAGACAAGTGGTTTATTAATAGAATATCTTATTTTGCCGCTTTTGTTTTTCTCCGCCGTCATCAGCATTGTCAGCAGTCTCAATGATCATATTAAATTGACAAGACTGGCTGATCTGCTTCGAAACGTGGCCATGGGGGTATTGGCCGTATTTTTTACCGTTTTTTTAGGGGTTATCTCTGTACAGGGAGCGACAGCAGCTGTGACGGATGGGATTGCCGTAAGAACCGCTAAATTTATTGCCGGTAATTTTGTGCCAGTGATTGGAAGAATGTTTACGGATGCAGCGGATACGGCTTTGGGAGCTTCGGTTCTGTTAAAAAATACAGTAGGACTGGCAGGTGTCGGGATTCTATTTCTTCTATGTGCGTTTCCTGCTTTGAAAGTATTGGTGATTAGTTTTATTTTTCATTTTACCGCCGCGCTGGTGCAGCCATTAGGAGAAGGACCGCTGCTGGAATCGTTGTCCATGCTTGGAAAAACGGTGCTTTCCATGTTCGCTGCGTTGGCAGCTGTTTCCTTTATGTTTTTCCTGGCCTTAACACTGATTATAGCTTCTGGAAATATTTCATTGATGGTGAGGTGAGCATATGGAAGCTTTCAGCGAATGGATGAGTAATCTGATCATCTTCCTTCTGGCTGCTTTTTTGTTGGAGCTGCTTCTTCCCTCTTCTTCCTTTCAAAAATATGCACGGCTGGTACTATCTTTTATCCTGATGCTTCTTATCATCGAACCATTGTTATCAATTACCTCCAGTAACCCTGAACAAAAGATTCAGCAGACTATCGAAAATTGGAGAAGGGAATCTTTTGAAGATCAATCAATAGAATTAGAAATGAATAAGCAGAAAAACGAAATAGAAGCGGGACAAGATGCATATATTTCTAAACAAGTATCCAGTCAGCTGAAGGATCAGGCAGACAGGCATGTTAAAGACCAATGGGGATGGGAGGTAGAAGACATATCAATTGAATCGCTGGAGGAAGATTTAAACACAGAGGATATTTCTGTATTTGTGACGCTGAGGAAGGCAGAGAATGAGGAAGAAAAAGATGAGGATGAAAAGAATATTGAGCCTGTACGCATCAACGTAGAACATACATCAGAGGAGACGGTCGAAGAAACTTCAGAAGAGACATCAGGTGAAGCGGAAGAAATTCATTCTTATCTCGCTGAAACCTGGGATCTTCGTATGAATCAAATTCACATTTCTTTGGTGGAGGAGGGTGGATAATGGCTGAAACAGAAGATGCTCCCATAAAACGAAGGTTTAAAGAATGGCTTGGGAAAGGAAACAACCAGCCTCCTCCAAAAAAGCCGTTTAGTTTGTATTTGGGAATTATCCTCGTGCTGGGAATCGTTCTTATGGCAATAGGAGCATTAAACGGGGAAAAGGAGGAAAACCCGGGAAATCAGAACGTTCCACCTCAGAATAAGGAAGAAACAGCCGATGAGGAGCAAGAGAATAAGGGAGAAATTGGAGAAATAGAAAAAGAGATGCAATCAAGACTGGAAAATATGCTTGAGAATATATCACAGGTAGATAACGTTACAGTTATGGTAAGTCTGGAAGGCACGGGAAAAAAAGTGTATGAAAAAGACAGAACAATACGTCAGCAGACGACCACAGAAGAAGACCAGGAGGGTGGAACGCGGGAAATGGAAGACGGCACCACCGAAGAACAATTGGTTATTGTAAGACAGGGAGACCAGGAAGAACCACTTCTGCTTTATAAAGAAAAACCGGAGGCAAAGGGGGTACTTGTTGTTGCAGATGGAGTGGATAATATAGAGGTGAAAGAATGGGTGGTAGAAGCAGTGACAAGGGTGTTGGAAATAGCGCCGCATAAAGTATCCGTATTACCAAATGATCAAGAGAGAGGAGAATGAGAGTGGTGTTAAAAAAGCAAACGGTTTGGCTCATGACAATGGTAAGTTTGACGATTGTATTGGCGGTATATTATATAACTTCTCCGGATGAAGTGGCAGAAGAAGCACCAGAAGGGGAAGAACAATCAGATGAAGTAACGGCAATGATGGAGGATGAAGAATTGGTAGAATGGCTTTCTGATGAAGAAATGGAGACTACCATTGAAGAAACGGATCCATCCGCAGAGGAAAGTGTGAATGGGGAGAATGCCGGAGAACAGGCAGGAGAAACAACAGACAGCCTTTTTAGTGAATTTCGGCTGGAACGGGACGAATCCCGAAGTCGTTTAAGAGAAGAATATACCGAAACCATAGCATCGGATGATTTTACTGCTGCTGAAAAAAGTGAAGCTTACGATAAACGGGAGGCTTTGGAAGAAAGGCAGCACCGGGAAAGTACCCTTGAAAACCTCATACAGTCGGAAGGTTATGAAGAGGCGGTAGTGATGCCGGGGGAAGACAGTACACGTATCATCGTTCAGGCAGAAAAACTATCGGAAGAAGAAGCAGTAGCTCTTAACCGGCTGGCGGCTGAACAATTAGGAGCACAGGATATTGTAATCGGCCACCGTTCCGCGTCTAATTAAGACATATTGCTGCCTGTACTTCGAAAAAAGAAGTACAGGCTTTTTCGTGGAAAAAGGAACTGGGTCTCTCTGGAATAAGGAGCGGCAGAGCTCATTTCCAAAACTTTTCACACTGTTTTCAAACTTTGGGGATATAATGAAAAAAAGATTGCGGCATGATATAATTTAACAGATGAAATGAATATATTGTCAGCATATGAAATGAGGAGAGATTTTTTGATGGAGTGGGCGGATTTAACCGAAGGTTCCAAAGCAGTGTTGGAACAAACCAGAAATATGAAAAATGATCAAATACAGATTGTAGAGTTTGAAGTAGGATTTGAACATGAATACGGGGAAGGCAGTAATGCCTATACTGTATCCATTCAGGAAGAAGACTACGAAAACTTAAAAAAGTTCACGAAAGAAAATGAGTACGGGGAAAAATACCATATGGCCCGAAATAAAAACATCGTTAAAATTATACTGCTTGAAGACGGAAAAATTCCTGATAACCTATCGGAGTTTCCAGTATTCCGCCAGTATAAATACGATTATATACAAAAACAGCAGGAAGCTGAAGCAGCTGAAGCCGAAGCAGCTGAAGCCCAGGCGGACGAGGAAGCATCAGAAGAGTAAAATCAACGAAAGAAAAATGCGTATAAGCTGAATCAGTCCTGGAGGTGAGATGGATGAGTGAATACCGGATGATCGATCTGGAGGAAGAGAAAAATGAGTTAGGCAGAATTGAAATTTCACCAGAAGTAATCGAAGTAATTTCCGGCCTGGCAGCTTCTGAAGTGGATGGTGTTTATTCATTAAGGGGTAATTTTGCAGCTGATGTCGCTGAAAGGCTTGGGAAAAAGAATCATGGAAAAGGTGTTAAGGTGGAATTGCTTGAAGACGGGGTCAAGATCGATATTTCCCTTCTGTTGAATTACGGAGTATCTGTCCCGGAAGTGGCCAGAGAGGTACAGACGAATATACAACAAGCTCTTCAAACGATGACTTCCATTGCAATACAGTCCATCAATGTTCATATCCTAGGTATTCAATTAGAAATTCAGGATGAAGTGGAACAGGTCTAAACAAAGGATAAATGTTCTGTCATCCTTTTAGAGCTGGCTGAAAAATGACATCGAATTTCTCCTGATTTTCACTCCAGCTTTTTTAATCCAGGTGCGGGCGCCCGTGAAACTCCCGTTTCCCCTATTCGGGAGAACGGCGCGAAGACTGCGGTTGCCAGCTGCCGCACAGGACACAGCTCACAAAGGCGTGCAGCATGATGAGGCACAGCCCTTGGTCCTTTATAAAGAGGATAAAACTCCGACGGAGGGAAGTCTCCCTTCCCCTGTCTTTGGACAACCATTTTGTCTGAAAGCTATTTTTCCGGGATAACTGTATGAGAAGAAGGAGCAAAGGTATGAACCGACGTTTAGCAAGGTTAAGAGCAGTACAGATTCTGTATCAAATTGATTTAACAAGCACCTCCTGGGAAGAAGCGTTGAATAATACCCTGGAGGAAGACGAGACGGCTGATGATTATTTGAAACAGACTGTACAAGGAACACTGCAGCACCTAAATGATATTGATTCAATTATTAAAGAACATCTACAGCATTGGACGCTCGAACGGGTGGGGAATGTAGACAGAGCTGTACTCCGGGAAGCCGTGCATGAAATGTTATATATGGAAAACATCCCCCTTCATGTCAGCGTCAACGAAGCTATCGAAATTGCCAAAGCTTTTGGCGGGGAAGAATCAGGGAAATTTGTTAATGGAGTGTTATCAAGTATATTAAAAAAATATGAAGGGTGAAAAGGAGAAAATAGGTATGACAGCATCTATTATCAGTGGAAAAGAAGTGGCTGCTGAACTGCGGCAGCAGATTAAGGAAGAGGTCCATGCATTGCAAGATACCGTCACTCCCGGGCTGGCCGTTATTCTGGTCGGTGATAATACGGCTTCAAGATCGTACGTGAAGGGTAAAGAAAAAGCTTCAAAAGAGGCAGGCATTTATTCAGAATTAGCAGAAATGCCTTCGGATATTACGGAAGAAACACTGTTGAACAAAGTAGAAGAGTACAATCATCAGGATAATATTCACGGCATTCTGGTCCAGCTTCCACTTCCGGATCATATATCTGAAAAAAAGGTTATAGAAAGGATTGCCCCTCAAAAGGATGTGGATGGATTTCACCCCATTAATATTGGGAGAATGATGACAGGTCAGGAAGCATTCCTTCCCTGTACACCGTTTGGCATTTTGCAGATGTTGAAGTACAAAAATATACCGTTGGAAGGAAAACATGCGGTCATTGTAGGCAGAAGCAATATTGTAGGAAAGCCGGTCGGCCAGCTGCTTTTAAACGAAAACGCTACTGTTACATACTGCCACTCAAGAACAGCCGATCTAAAGCATCATACCTCCCAGGCAGATATCGTCATCGCTGCCACGGGAAAGGCCGAATTCATCAAGCAGGAGCATGTGAAAGAAGGGGCAGCCGTGATTGACGTAGGAATGAACCGCAGAGAGGACGGAACATTATGCGGAGATGTGGACTTTGAAGAAGTGAAGGAGAAAACATCTTTTATCACACCAGTGCCGGGCGGTGTCGGACCAATGACGATTACCATGCTGCTTTATAATACGCTGCAGTCAGCGAAAAAACATGCCGGAGTTCGAAATTCATGAATATAGAACAGGGAAACTGGCTTACGGTATCTCAATTAACCATGCAGATCAAAAAAACCATTGAATTGGATGACAATCTGCAGCACGTATGGCTGCGTGCAGAAATATCGAATTTTAAAAAACACAGCCGGGGCCACATGTATTTTACACTGAAAGACGAGAACTCCAAAATTTCTGCTGTGATGTTTGCGGGAAATAACCGCAGGTTGAAATTTGTACCAGAAAATGGCATGAAAGTTCTTATTAAGGGACATATATCTGTGTATGAACCGTTCGGTCAATATCAGCTCTATGTCAAAGAGATGGAACCGGATGGACTCGGCCAGCTCTATATTCAATATGAGCAGTTGAAAAAAGCGCTGGAAGCCGAAGGGTTGTTTGCTAAAGAGAGAAAGAAATCTATTCCTGTTTTTCCAAAAGAAATAGCTGTCATCACCTCTCCAACCGGCGCGGCTATTCGAGATATGGCCACTACGTTGAAAAGGCGTTTTCCTTTAGCCCGGATTACACTGTTTCCTGTCCTCGTTCAAGGGAAGGAAGCCGCTTCTTCCATCGTTTCTGCCATGGATCGAGCAGAAATGATGGGCTCTTTTGATCTTCTTCTGTTTGGCAGAGGAGGAGGATCAATAGAGGAACTGTGGGCTTTTAATGAGGAAATCGTTGCCCGGAAGATTGCCGCTTTAACGATCCCGGCTATTTCAGCCGTCGGCCACGAAACGGATTTTACTATTTCCGATTTTATTGCAGACGTACGGGCTGCAACGCCTACAGCAGCAGCTGAATTAGCGGTTCCGGTGCTGGCGGATTTAGAGAACACACATATTCAATTGAAAACGCGGCTGTACCGGGCTATGAAAAAGTACACAGAGGCAAAAAAGGAGCATCTGCATCGTCTCGACCGCTCTTATGCCTTCCGCTATCCCGGTCATTTGCTGAAGCAAAAGGAACAGGAACTCGATCGTCTTCTGGAAAGACTGCAAAAAAGTCTCGTAAATAAAAAACATGCGCAGGACGAACGTCTGGCAGTATTGGCCAAAAGACTGCACCGCCGGCATCCCTACCGTCTACTGGAACAGGAAAAAAACAATCTTGCCGCTCTTAACGAGAAAGCAGAAAAAGCGGTGAAACGGTATGTTGCCGATAAGGACGAAAATTTCCAGCATGTGCTGCAAAAACTGAGAATCCTTAATCCGTTGGGTATTATGGAAAGAGGATATAATGTGGCTTATATCGAAAAGGATACGCTGCTCACATCGGTCCGCCAGGTAAACAATGGAGACAGGATCACGATGTATGTACGGGACGGGCAGATTCAAGCTAAAACAGAATCCTGGTCCGACAGCGTATTATGGGAAAAAACGCAGCATAATCGAAAAGAAGGAGGGAAGAACGATGAGTGAGGAAGAACAGGCCGGAAATCATACAGAGAATCCTATGGAGAAGGAAGACGTTTCATTTGAAGAAGCCATGGCAAAACTGGAGAATATTGTGGAAAAATTAGAAGAAGGGGAAGTTCCTTTAGAAAAAGCCATAGCGATGTATCAGGAAGGCATGACTTTATCGAACACCTGTCATGAAAAACTCCGTCAAGTAGAAAAACAAATGGACCGGATCGTAGAGGAAGACGGAGAAATCAAACCTCTGACAACCGAGGAGGATGTAGAGTGATCACCCCAGAATTAGAGTCGTTTATTAATACCCATAAAGATGAAATAGATCATAGACTTCCTGCTTACATAATGGATTTAGAATGTCCGCAGAAATTAAAAGAAGCAATGATATATTCTTTAAAAGCGGGCGGAAAACGAATTCGCCCTCTTTTAATGCTGGCTTCTATTTCTTCATACAGACAGATCGAAGCAGAAGATTATAAAGCAGCCTGCAGCATTGAAATGGTGCATACATATTCTTTGATTCATGATGATCTTCCTGCAATGGATGATGATGATTACCGCCGCGGGCAGTGGACCAACCACAAAGTATACGGGGAGGCCTTTGCTGTTCTGGCTGGTGATGCCCTATTAACAAACGCGTTTGCTATGATCGGTTCGTTATCCCAGGCCGATGATATCCAAAAAGTAAAGTTAATGAATGAATTATCCAAGGACGCAGGAGCGGAGGGGATGGTAGGCGGACAAGCTGCGGATTTAGAAGGAGAAAACAAACTGCTCAGCCAAAATGAACTGGAGTATATTCACTATCGAAAAACAGCAGCATTGCTGCAATTCTCGATTGCGGCCGGAGGTATTTTAGGGAGAGCACCGGAACAAGATCTTAAGCAGCTCCGTCTGTTCGCGCAGGAAATGGGACTTGTTTTCCAGATAAGGGACGATATCCTTGATATTGAAGGAGATGAAGCGGAAATGGGTAAAGCAACCGGAAGGGATGAAGGAAAAAATAAAAGCACCTATCCCAGTCTGCTTACGATGGAGGGGGCAAAGGATAAACTTTATCACCATGCTCAACAAGCCAAGGCTTCCCTGCAATCCACTTCTGCTTATTCCGCGTTATTGTCTGCCTTTGTAGATTATACTGTCACACGCCTCCATTAGTGGAGAAGCGGATAGGAATGATTTGTCTAGATGAATTATTTCGTGGTATAATGAAATTACAAAAAAATCGGATGGTGCAGTATTCTAGTCGATTCTCCATTCTCGAGGGCGGGCCTAAAAATCCGCTGAAGGGCATATCGATGAAGTTCCTGGTGTCGGCTCGAGGCGCCCAGCCTTGGGTCGATGCTGGGAGTAAAGGTGTAAGGGCGATCCACAAAGGCATGTGGGCGTGAACCCTTTCGCCGCGGAGGCCTTTTTCTTAAAGGGAAAAGGTAAGACCTGCATGGCAGGCCTCGGGAGGTCTGCCTGCAGCGTAGCCTGCCTTGAGTGGGGCAGCGGGGAAGAAGGCAAATAGGAAGATAACTACGCTTGGCCGGCGCTTATCTTCCTATTTTCTGAAACCTGCCCTGCAAAAGAGGCTAAGAGAGTGGCACGGAATTGTCGAGGAAAACTCCTAGACTGTTCTTTGGACGGATGAAGCGGATTGCAGTGTGTTCTAAGTGGCAATCCAGTCTGATGAGCGGCAACGCCATCAACCCGTCTTTAAAGGGAAACCGCCGGGGCGGCGACGCACCGGTAGACGAGTGGGAAAACCTACTGGACCTAAGACACAATGTTTACGTTTCATTCCGACCATCCGATTTTTTACATAGCTTTATTGTTACCAACGTTACGCCATAATATTAGGTGATATTGAAAAAAAAATGAAAAGTATATGGAAAGAATCTATACATTGGAGTATATTTATTGCCGTTATCACACTCGTGTTAGCGGCTATTTTTTCAATCGTTTCCACCGCGTTTTTGTCAGGGGTGGGCTGGGCTGTTGGAATGCTGGTGGTATTGATTATAGTGTTAACCGGCGTATTCTTTGATATGATTGGCGTGGCGGCTACGGCTGCATCGGAAAAGCCTTTTCATGCCATGGCAGCCAAAAAAGTACCCGGCTCATTTCAAGCAATGCTGATTACGAGAAATGCAGATAAAGTGGCCAACTTCTGCGCAGATGTGATTGGAGATATCTCCGGCGTAGTTAGTGGTACAGCTGCATCAGCAGTGGTTCTGCAGCTGACATTTTCAGCCGGTGCCAGTGATGGAAGTGCACTGCAGTTCACATTAAATGTTATTTTTACTGCTGTCGTTGCGGCATTAACGGTAGGAGGTAAAGCACTTGGAAAAACATTTGCCATCACAAAATCCACGTCTATTATTTTTCAAGTAGGTCGTATTTTTTATGTTATAGAAGAAAAATGTAAAATTACACTGTTTAAAAAGAAAAGGAAAAAAGACGCATAAAATCACGGAAAGTGAGGGTTCGTTTGATGGACGTAAAAACGATAAAGGACCCGGAATTTATAAAAAACTGCAGCCGCCGGGAACTACGGGACCTGGCCAAGGATATCAGGGACTTTTTAATTCAGCAGCTGTCTGTGACCGGCGGACATCTGGGCCCAAACCTGGGGGTGGTTGAATTAACACTTACTTTACATTCCCTGTATCAGACACCAAAGGACAAATTGGTGTGGGATGTCGGCCACCAAACATACGTTCATAAAATTTTGACGGGAAGAGCGGATCAGTTTGATACGCTTCGGAAATACCGTGGTTTATGCGGATTTCCGAAGCGTAATGAGAGTGTACATGATATCTGGGAAACGGGTCACAGCTCGACGTCTTTGTCCGCCGCCATGGGTATGGCTGTGGCCAGAGATATTAAAGAATCGGATGAACAGGTGGCGGCTGTAATTGGAGACGGGGCGCTCACCGGCGGGATGGCTTTAGAGGCTTTGAATAATATAGGTCATCAGCAGACAAATATGACGATCATCCTAAATGATAATGAAATGTCGATTGCTCCAAACGTGGGGGCGATGCACAGTATATTGGGCAGATTGCGGACAATGGGACGCTATCAGAAAGTGAAGGACGACCTTGAGTATCTTATTAAAAAGATTCCAGCTTTTGGAGGCCGGCTTGCCTCCACTGCTGAACGTGTAAAAGACAGCTTAAAGTATCTGCTTGTCTCCGGTATGTTTTTTGAAGAGTTAGGCTTTACGTATCTTGGACCGGTGGACGGCCATGATTTCGATGATCTTATGTCCAATGTTAAATATGCAAAGGATACGAAAGGACCTGTTATTGTACATGTCCTGACGAAAAAAGGAAAAGGCTATGGACCGGCAGAAAATGATGCAAAAGGAACATGGCACGGTCTAGGACCTTATAAAATTGAATCGGGAGAAGTCGTAAAGAAACCCGGTCCGCCCGCCTATAGTGCTGTTTTCAGCAGCACACTCCAGCGTATTGCTGCAGAGGATAAGAGAGTAGTTGCGTTAACAGCTGCTATGCCCGGAGGTACGAAACTGGATCAATTTGGAGCGGCATTCCCTGATCGTATGTTCGATGTCGGAATTGCCGAGCAGCATGCCACTACGATGGCAGGAGGATTGGCAACGCAAGGCATGAAGCCGGTATTTGCCGTATATTCCACGTTCCTGCAGCGTGGTTACGATCAGTTGGTTCATGATATCTGCCGGCAGAATTTGAACGTTTTCTTCGGAATTGACCGGGCAGGCCTGGTAGGGGCAGATGGAGAAACACATCAGGGAGTATTTGATATTGCTTATCTTCGCAGCCTGCCTAATATGACAATCTTGATGCCAAAAGATGAAAATGAACTTCAGCATATGGTGTATACAGCTTACAAATATGACGGAGGCCCAATCGCTGTACGTTATCCACGAGGGAACGGATACGGCGTACAGATGGAGGAAGAATTAAAAGAGCTCGATATCGGTAAATGGGAAATCATGAGAGATGGAAAAGACGCCACTATCCTCTCGTTTGGTACAATGCTCCCGGTGGCGCAGGAAGCAGCGGATATGCTGGCTGAGCAGCATATCTCTGTCCGAGTAGTCAATGCCCGTTCTGCCAAACCGCTGGATAATGGTTTGCTGGAAGAACTTTACGAAGAAAATAAACCAATTCTTACTCTAGAAGAGGCTGCTCTGAAAGGAAGTTTTGGAAGTGCGGTGTTAGAACATTATCACGATAATGGTCAGCACCAAATGATAATAGAACGAATGGGAATACCAGACTGGTATATTGAACATGGCAGTGTCCCTGAATTGTATGAAGAAATAGGGCTGACATCACACGAAGTCATGAAAAAAGTACAAGCACTGCTGCCAAGAAAACAAAAAAGGGCGTAATAAATGAAAAAGGAAAGAATTGACATCCTGCTCGTTGAACAGGGGTTTTTCGAATCAAGAGAACAGGCAAAACGATCCATTATGGCAGGTCTTGTACTGGCCAATGAGGAACCGATTGATAAACCCGGTACAAAAATGGACCGGGATGTTGTGTTACGGATTAAAGGGAATAAACTTCCCTACGTAAGCCGCGGCGGTTTAAAGCTGGAGAAAGCCCTGCACGTATTCGATTTTGATGTTAAAGACAAAATAGTTATTGATATCGGTGCTTCCACCGGCGGTTTTACAGATTGCTCGCTGCAAAATGGGGCGCAGAAAGTGTATGCCGTGGATGTAGGGAGTAATCAACTTGCGTGGAAATTACGCAGCCATCATAAGGTAACCGTCATGGAGCAGTATAATTTCCGGTATGCCGAGCCGCGCCATTTTGAGGAGAAACCGGAAGCAGCGGTTGCTGACGTTTCTTTTATCTCACTGAAACTTTTGCTTGAACCTTTAAGTCGGATCCTTTCAGAAAATGCTCATGCCTGCCTTCTGGTCAAGCCTCAATTTGAAGCAGGCAGGGATAAAGTCGGAAAAAAAGGGATTGTACGGGATCGTAAGGTGCATCAGGAAGTATTGATGGATATTATTCAATTTGCCGGTGCAGCAGGTTTTCACGCCGACGGACTTGATTTTTCTCCGATCACCGGAGGCGATGGGAATATTGAATTCTTATTGCACCTTTTATGGAAACCGCCGGCTCCTCCCACAAACCATGCCATTCACCTTGTTTCTCACGTCATCGACCAAGCGCACGCCCATTATGCTTCATAATGGGACTTCCTTTCCTTTGGTCTTCCATCTTTAATCATTCGATTGTATAAATATGAAATTTTGGGTATCATGAATATATAGAGGAGACTATCAAGAGTTGGAGGATTAGAATGATGAACAAAGGACAAAGGCATATTAAAATCAGAGAATTTATTTCTGATTTCGATATCGAAACTCAGGATGAATTGGTCGATCGACTAAAAAAAGGGGGATATAATGTCACCCAGGCAACGATTTCCCGTGATATAAAGGAATTGCATCTGGTTAAGGTGCCGACAGCTGACGGCCGTTACAAATACAGCCTCCCCGCAGATCAACGGTTTAATCCGTTACAAAAATTGAAACGAGCCTTGATCGACAGTTTTATCGGCATTGATCAGACGGAAAATTTAATTGTCATGAAGACATTGCCGGGAAATGCCAATGCGGTGGCTGCCCTGATTGACAATCTGGACTGGGAAGAAATTATGGGTACGATTTGCGGAGATGATACCATCTTAATCATATGCAGGGAAAAAGACCAAACGACAGAGACGATTGACCGGTTTTTAGATATGCTATAATCCATGGATACCGAGGTGCTGTTATGCTCGAAGAGATCACCATTAAAAATTTTGCAATTATTGATAAGATAACGGTACGTTTTGAAGAAGGTTTAACTGTGCTGACCGGCGAAACAGGAGCTGGAAAATCTATTGTAATCGATGCCATTGGTCTTTTAATCGGGGGACGCGGCTCTGTAGATTATGTCCGCCATGGAGAAAGCAGAGCTGAAATCGAAGGATTGTTTCACATTCAGCCCTCGCATCCAGCACGTACTGTTTTAGAAAATACCGGAATTGAAGTGGAAGAAGATATGGTGGTAATGCGAAGGGATATTACCGATAAAGGGAAAAGCGTATGCAGAATAAATGGAAAATTAGTAACGCTGGCTGTATTACGGGAGGTCGGCCAGTCCCTTGTCGATATTCATGGACAACACGAGCATCAGGATCTTATGCAGTAGGAGAAACACCTCTCTATTCTTGATCGGTATGCCGGCAGGCGGTTAAAAGAAACGTATCGTGATTATCTGGCCAGATACCGGACGTTTTCACAGCTGAAAACGGAATGGAAAAAATGGCGGGAAAATGATCAGGAAACGGCCAGCCGTCTCGATTTTATTCAGTACCAGCTTAAAGAAATAGAAGAAGCGGGACTTGTACCGGGAGAAGATGAAGAATTGGAAAAAGAAAAGCATATTTTAGCGAACAGCGAAAAGCTTTACAGTCAGCTTGGACATGCTTATGAAAGCTTATACGGAGAAGGAAGGGCTTTGGATTGGGCAGGTCTTGCCATGAGTCATGCGGAAGAAGCGGCTGCCGTGGATGAAAATGTGCAGGAACTGAAGGAATCGATGGACTCGGCTTACTATACTTTGGAAGAAGCTACCTTCTCTCTCCGCGACCATATGGATTCCTTGTCGTTTGACCCGGATCGCTTGAATGAAATCGAAGGTCGTCTGGAAGAAATAAAAAAATTAAAAAGGAAATATGGAAACTCCGTGACAGAGATTCTGGAATTTGCTTCTGAACTGGAAGAAGAAATGGAGTCTTTATCCAATAAAGAAGAAAAACTGGAAGAGTTGGAAGTGCAAATACAGGAAACGGCCCTTGATTTGAAAGTGGAAGCCGATACATTAACGGATTTACGGAGGCAGGCAGGAGAAAAGCTGGCGGAAGATGTGAAACATGAACTTCAGGCTTTATTTATGGAAAAAGCTGTTATGGAAGTTCGAATTCAACCCGCTAATAAAGGGTATACTTATGAATGGGACCAGGGCGTTTCTTATTTTAATGAAAATGGGCAGGATCAGGTTGAGTTTTTAATGGCAACGAATGCTGGCGAACCTTTAAAACCTTTGGCAAAAGTGGCTTCTGGAGGAGAAATTTCCCGGATCATGCTTGCTCTTAAAACCATTTTAGCCGGTTTTCAGCATGTAACTTCCATCATATTTGATGAAGTGGATACAGGGGTAAGCGGCCGTGTAGCTCAAGCCATTGCCGAAAAAATTTATCATGTGGCAAAAGGAGCCCAAGTATTATGTATTTCCCATCTGCCGCAGGTTGCTGCAATGGCTGACACTAATCTGTGTATTGAGAAGAAAGAAAAAGAAGACCGGGTTATTACCAATATTCGGCCATTAAAAGAACAGCAGAAAACGGATGAAATTGCCAGGATGATCTCAGGAGTAGAAGTGACAGAATTAACACGGGATAACGCTCAAGAGCTGTTGACGATGGCAGAAAAAATAAAATCCAACGCATGAAAAGCTGACCAAAAAAGGTCAGCTTTTTTAGCAGACCGCACTTATAAATACCGTTCCCAGAGGCAACATTAGAAGTACACCAAAAGTTAAATATCTGCGGGGACGAGGAGGATGCAAGGAATGGATTGGGGGAGAAAATTGGCGGGCATGCTATTATTGGTTCTCTTTATTCTGACCATGGCCAATGATAAAGTGCAGTCCTATTTACAAATACCAAACGAAATTACAACATTTGAATCAGCTTCTTCGTATATAGAAGAAATGTTGGAAGGAAGCGGACAGGTTACAGTAAAGAAAGAGAAACCTGCCAGCGCCACTGTAGAAGTAGGCGGATTGCCGCCAAAACAAACCAGTGTGAAAAAAATTCCCGATTTAAAAGTGATTCCAGGCGGGGATTCGATAGGAGTTAAATTACAATCTGATGGAGTAATGATTGTAGGATTCCACGATGTTGTTGATGGAAAGGAACGATTTTCTCCAGCAAAGAAGGCCGGCTTAAAGCCTGGAGATCGAATTGTGGAAATGAATGGAAATGAAATCGATAAACTGGAAGATGTCGTCCACCGCTTAGAAGAAATGAATCAAGAACGAAGGCTGACAATGAAAATTAAACGCAACACGGATTTACATGAGATCAGCGTGAATCTTCATCAAGGAAAAGAAGGAAATGTGCTGGGGGCTTATATTAGAAACGCAGCTTCCGGCGTTGGAACACTGACATTTTATGAACCAGAACAAGGGAAATTCGGCTCTCTCGGCCATGTGATTGCAGATTCGGACACTAAAAAACCAATTACAGTTGAAAATGGAAAGATAATGAGATCATCGGTTACTTCAATACAACGGGGAACAAATGGGGATCCTGGTGAAAAACAGGCCACCCTTGCTTCCGATAGGGAAGAATTAGGAGAAGTAACAAAAAACACCTCATTTGGAGTATTCGGCAAACTTGATGCAGATAAAATGGACCCTCATAAACCTATGCCCGTGGCTTTTGCACAGGAAGTAAAACCGGGGCCGGCAAAGATGCTTACCGTTATTGAAGATGAAAAGATCGAAGCGTTTGATATTGAAATTGTTCAATCCATGCCTCAGATGCAGGCTGCTTCCAAGGGAATGGTTATTAAAGTAAAAGACGAAGAGCTTTTAGAACGAACAGGCGGGATCATTCAAGGCATGAGCGGGAGCCCCATTATTCAGGACGGCAAAATAGCCGGAGCTGTCACCCATGTTTTTGTGAATGATTCTACGTCCGGGTATGCCTGTCATATTGAATGGATGCTCGAGGAAGCAGGAATCGACACATTCGCGGAGGAAAGACAAGGAGCAGCCTAATGAAAAAGAAAGGAAAACTAAAATGTTAGTTTTCCTTTCTTTTTTTGGATAAAAATGTGATATGATGAAGGAAGAAAAATAAAGATTATTCGACAAATGCACGGGTGTATTAATTGTCAAACGTCGAAAAGAGTCTAAATTTATAGAAATTATTAGATAATGGCATCTATTCAAGATTTTTAAAGAAATTTGAAATATTTAAAGGGATTTTGATTTCTCTGTTGAATTAGAAATATAGAGCCAATTGGAATAAAAAAGGAACAAAAAATGAGGAGGTACATGAATTGAATAACATTAAGGTTTGTGTGGCAGATGATAACAGAGAGTTAGTGGGCTTATTGAATGAATATATTGGGGCCCAGGAAGACATGGAAGTTTCCGGCTATGCGTACAATGGGCAGGAATGTTTACAAATCGTTGAGGAGACCGAGCCTGATGTTCTTGTTCTTGACATTATAATGCCCCATCTGGACGGCCTGGCGGTTTTAGAAAAGATACACTCCAACAATTCACAGGTGAAACCAAAAATCATTATGCTTACGGCTTTCGGTCAGGAAGAGGTCACGAAAAAAGCAGTAAACCTTGGGGCTTCCTATTATGTATTAAAACCTTTTGACATGGAAACGTTAATCTCCAATATTAGAGAAGTGAGCGGAGAGCAAATGTCTTCTTTTATTCCAAATACAGCATCTACCCCGGTGAAGGAACAGCAGGAAGGCTCTGGAGAAATTAATTTAAGCCAGAGCATTACAAACATTATTCATGAAATTGGTGTTCCCGCCCACATAAAAGGATATATGTACTTACGGGAAGCGATAACCATGGTATATAATGACATCGACCTTTTAGGATCGATTACGAAAGTGCTGTACCCCGATATCGCGAAAAAGTATAATACCACATCGAGCAGAGTGGAGCGGGCAATACGTCATGCTATTGAAGTGGCGTGGAGCCGGGGCAACTTCGATTCGATTTCAAGAATGTTTGGTTACACCATCAATGTATCGAAGGCTAAACCAACCAACAGCGAGTTTATTGCCATGGTGGCAGATAAACTGCGTCTGGAACATAAAGTAAGCTGATATAACCAAAACAGAGGAGTCTGGGACAAAAGAAAAAAGGATAAATAAAACCCGGACCATTCGTAGTTATGTTAAAAGAAGAACAAGCGAAGTCAAAATCGAAGCTCCAGTGGGGCCAGCTCGTGTCTCGAGACCTGCAGCAGAAATTTTTCTGCTGAGGGTCCACAGGATGCGGATCAGATCTGCGCCTGCTTCCTTTATTCGAGCCGCGCCCACGGAAAGCATGGTAGGGATACGCAAAAAATTCCGAACGATTCTTTCTTGGATCGTTCGGAATTTTTTATATCTTGATGATTTTCTCCCAGCCGCACTTTTATTCCTTTATGAAAGTCTCAAATAGTGCGGCCAGCCGGTAATTGATAGGACGCATTTGCTCAATCTGCTCTGTTTCCGGGTCATATTGAATCGTATACTGCTCCCCGTTATAGGAGCTGACATACATATCATATCCATGTCTGGATTCCATGAATTGAAACACTGGAAACACAGCTCCTTTCTCTGCGGAGTAGGTATAGATTGCACATCTTCTGTTTTTTTATGCATGGAACTGCTCCTGTTTGGACCATACTAACAGGAGGAGGCGAGAAAGGTGGTAAAGATAAAAGGAAGGGCTTTTTATCATAAAAAAACAAAAGAACTTGTGAAATTTATCCATCCCAATAATATTGCGGTGCTGGCTCACGAAGATATTGATTCCACTGCTGCGGAAACTCTGATTGATAAAAAAGTTAAAGCAGTTATTAATGTGAAACCCTCGATGACGGGAAGATTTATGCAGGATGGGGTGATTCGGCTGCTTAACAAACAGATTAGGGTGTTTGATATTCATTCCTCTGAAATCGGGCCGTGGGTGAATCAACGAGAGGTAGAAATTAATCAGGACCGGCTTTTTCTTGATTATTCCGGTCGTAAAATCGAAATTGGATTTCTACAGGAATATACTCAGCCGCTTATTTCAGCGCTTAACGAAAAAGCAGCAGGAAAGAAAACGGAAGCATTTGAAGACTTCTGCGGGAACAGTTTTTACTATGCATCGCGGGATCTGGAAACACTGTTAAAACAATGGGAGAATTGGAAGGGATCAAATTCCCTGCAGGGACAGGATGTGTGTATCGTTATCCGGGGAGCGGATTATGTTCAGGATTTATATTATGCGAATAAATATTTTTTACCTCCTGGGATGTGCCGTATTGCCGTGGATGGAGCAGCTGACGAAATGAGGAAGATGGGAGAATGTCCTGATTATATTATCGGAGACATGGATTCTGTCAGTAATTCGTCGCTTTGCAGCGGGGCCAGGTTAATCGTCCATGAGGACAGGGATGGCCGTGCTCCTGGTCTGCATCAGATACAAAAGCAGAAGCTTACGGCGGAAACGGTGAGATTTGTCGGCTTAAGCGAGGATGCTGCGATTGCATTTGCCTTAAAAGAAGGAGCCGAGAAGATTTATTTAATAGGCGGCCATCGGGATATGGAGGAATACCTAAGCAAAGGCCGCAAAGGTATGGGTTCTTCTCTGCTGATGAGGATGCTGGCCGGCAGCAGGATAATTGATTTGAAAGGGATCCACCATGTTATGAAAGCAAAGAAAAATGAGTCGTGGTGGAAAAACAAGCTTCATTCTTTATTTTCCCTTTATAGCAGGGCAGAGATCAGAAAAAATGGGAAAGAGGTGAAGATAAAGGCGTGAAAATCAGTGTAATTATACCGGCTTATAATGAAGAAAAACATCTTCCTTCCACGATTAACGCTATACGGGAAGCAGGCTGGGCAAGTGAATTAATCGGAGTGAATGACGGAAGCAGGGATCGCACCGGGAGAATGATGGAATACTATTGCGATACCACTATTTCTTTTATAAAAAATCAAGGAAAATCTACAGCCGCCAAGGCAGGATGGCTGGCGAGCAAGGGAGATTATATTGTGACCCTCGATGCTGATCTGCGGGAAAGCGCTGCTTATGGGGAGGCATTGATACAAGCCTTACAGCATCATTGCGCAGATCTTGTCATTGGTAAGGTGCAGGGAAACGGAAGAAACGGATTTGGGTTTGTAAAAAGAAGAGTACAGCGGATGATCGAACAACAAAGCGGAATCTCATTGGAAATGCCGCTTTCCGGACAAAGAGCCTTTCGGCGGGAACATTTACCGATTTTTCAAGAAATGAAAACGGAAGGATTTGGTTTGGAAACGATTATGAATTTACACGCGATTCAGCAGGGGTTTCGGATTGAAGAAGTCAACGTTCCTTTTGTTCATAAAGGAAAAGGGTGGGGTTGGCAGGGAATATACCACCGGGGAAAACAGTGGCTGGAGGTAGAACGGTGCTTGAAGAAATACGGCCGCTCTTATACTTCCCTGCGCTGATCATTACTTACTGGTATGGCGTGTCTGTTCTTTGTCATCTTTATGGGTGGAAGACGGAAAATTATAAGCAGAGGCCGGTTCCCTTTTCTTTAGGGCTGGTGTTATTCTTATCCATTCTAACATTTAGTGGGTTTTGGGCTCCTCCGGATGCTGCTGTTATGGTTATATACATCGGCATGATTTGGAGTGCCGGCTGGTTGGATGATGTATGGGGCGGGTCTTATCCAAAAGGGATCAAGGGACATCTCCTGCTGTTTTTAAAAGAGCATCAATGGTCGACGGGTTTTATAAAAATTATCGTAACGATGGCGGCTGCTCTGATAGCAGCTGTATTTTTGCGGCCGTTTCTGTCTTTAGAATTTTTCGTTATATTTGCATTATTTTTATTGTCTCCTCATGTCACGAACTTATTAGACACCCGCCCCCTCCGCGTATGGAAATGGACGCTGGCCCACGGGGGGATAATAGTGTTATGGCAGCCGGCTGTTCTGACCTGGGATTCCATCATACCTTTGAGTTCGGTGATAGTGTTGTGGGCCGCGGCGGAGTCCTCGAACAGAAGCATGCTGGGAGATAATGGGGCTGCCGCTGCAGGTGGTTTGATTGCCTGGGCAGGGGCTGTATGGCTGCCGCTTTCCGCTCAAATCATACTGGCAGCTGGTTATGCTTTCATGACGCTGCTTGCAGAAAAAAAATCTATACATGCCATCATTCGCAGCCGCCCTCTTTTGCATTGGATTGATCAGCGGGGCTGGAAAGAATAGAACAGATGGGGTTTATTCAGATTTTGATACCCTGCGCACCCCTGGTTTTTTATTTTTTCGGTCCCGGTATAAAACAAATCCGGCAATGAACCAGATTCCGAATATAAGCAAAAGTCCTCCGGTAAGGAATTGCAGCCAAAGAAAAGGGAAAGGAGCCTGTAGAATTTGAAAAAGGGTGTCTCTCATTAGTTTAATTCCCAATGCGGAAAGAAACCCCGGAATGACTAATATTAATAAAGCGATAATCCGCATTTTTTCTCTCCTTACACATACATGTATTTCAAATGTATTGTACTCCACCTCTGGAGGGAAGTTCAAGTTTTATGGAAAAGTACATGGAGAAGCCGAAACGTGTTAAAATAGAGAATTGTTAATACATAAATATCCTTTCTGCTGGATGACCAATAGAAAGAAATGCTAAAGTGCATAAAGGGATAAAAAAAAGATGCAGGTTAGGAGGAAGGCTGGTGCCGGAAGAATATGATGTGGTCATAGTAGGTGCTGGGACAGGCGGCTATGTTGCCGCTGTAAAAGCTGCCCAGGAAGGGTTAAAAACGGCAGTGGTAGAGAAAGCGGAAGAAGGAGGGACGTGTCTTCACCGCGGCTGCATCCCCAGTAAATCACTGCTTAGAAGCGCAGAAATGTACGAGGATATGAAAAATAGTGAAGCATATGGGATCGCGGCCACAGGCCTCACACTTCAATTTGATAAAGTGCAGGAAAGAAAAAACGCTATCGTAAAACAGCTTCACCAGGGAATACTCCAGCTGTTTAAAAAAGGCAGTATTGATGTTTATAAGGGAATCGGCCGTATTTTGGGTTCATCTATATTTTCCCCGCGTTCCGGGACCATATCCGTCGAAATGGCTGACGGTTCTGAAAATCAGATGCTGCTTCCTAAAAATGTTATTATTGCTACAGGAACGCGGCCCAAGGCCTTGCCCGGGCTGGACATAGACGGGAAGAAAGTGATAACGTCTGATCATGCGCTTCACTTGGAAGAGCTTCCTTCCTCTATCATCATTGTAGGAGGAGGAGTGATCGGAGTGGAATTTGCTTCGATGCTTTCCGACTTTGAAGTGGATGTCACAATAGTGGAGTATGCGTCCTGTCTTCTGCCGCAGGAAGACCATGACATTTCTGCCGAAATAGAACGGAGACTGAAAAGGCGGGGAGTGCAGATTTATACAAGCACAAGCGTGGTTCCGCACAAGACGGAAACAGCAGACAACATTTCGGTGACAGTTGAGCAGGAAAACAAGGAATTAGAGCTTCAGGCGGAGAAAGTATTAGTGTGTATCGGCAGAGAAGCAAACATAGAAGATATCGGTCTGGAAAATACAGACATTGAAACAAAGGACGGCGTTATTGTTACGAATAAATGGTATCAGACAAAGGAAACCCATATTTACGCTGTCGGTGATGTCGCCGGCGGAAAACAGCTGGCTCATGCAGCTTCAAAAGAGGGCATGATCGCGATTGATCACATTGTGGGGAATAAGCCGATACCGCTTGATTTTCATTCGATTCCCCAATGTACCTACAGCAGACCGGAAATTGCAAGTATCGGGCTGACCGAAGCTGAAGCAAGACAGAGAAATCTGCCTGTGAAAACGGGAGTGGTCCCTTTCCAGGCTGTCGGACGGGCACTTGTCCAGGGAGATTCCACTGGTTTTGTGAAGATGGTGATCGATAAAGAAAATAATGATTTACTCGGTATTCATATGATTGGCTCTCAGGTAACGGAGCTGATATCGGAAGCAGCTCTTGCTAGAATTGTAGATGCTTCCGGCTTTGAAATTGCCGAAACGATCCATCCTCATCCTTCTTTGTCTGAAATCATGGGCGAAGCAGCGCTGGCCGCAGATGAAAAAGCGATTCACCTATAAGTTCTATTAAGGGGGTAAATCTACATGGCTTCAGCTAATTATGAAACGCTTGGTCTGAGCAGTGACCAGGTTCTATCGATGTATGAATCCATGCTTTTAGCCAGAAAAATTGATGAAAGAATGTGGCTGCTGAACCGGGCCGGAAGAATTCCCTTTGTTGTATCATGCCAGGGTCAGGAGGCGGCGCAGGTTGGAGCGGCCATGGCTTTAAATACAGAAGAAGATTATCTTCTTCCTTATTACAGGGATGTAGGACTAGTGCTGCATTTTGGAATGACAGCTCAGGAACTGATGATGCAGGGCTTTGCAAGAGCTGACGATCCAAACTCGGGCGGAAGGCAGATGCCCGGTCATTTTGGACAGAAGAAAAACCGGATTGTTACCGGCTCTTCTCCGGTCACCACACAGCTTCCTCATGCAGCAGGCATCGCGCTTGCGGCAAAAATGGAGAAAAAGAATTTTGTCACGCTTGTTTCCTTTGGAGAAGGATCTGCCAGTCAGGGCGATTTTCATGAAGCTGCGAATTTTGCCGGTGTACATAATCTTCCAGTGATCTTTTTTTGCGAGAATAATAAGTACGCCATTTCAGTCCCGATGGAAAAACAGTCAGGCAGCGAACACATTTCTGAAAGAGCAGCGGGGTACGGGATGCCTGGTGTAACTGTGGACGGCAATAACCCGCTTGCTGTGTACGAAGCTGTTAAAAAGGCCGCGGATCGATGTAGAAATGGAGAAGGACCAACATTAATTGAAACATTGTCCTACCGCCAAACTCCACACTCAAGTGACGACGATGACAGTTCTTATAGAACAAAAGAAGAAGTAGAAGAAGCAAAACAAAACGATTCCATTCATACCTTTTCTGCTTACTTAAGAGAATGTGGTGTGTTAACGGAAACCAAAGAAAAGGAATTACAGGAAAAGATAAAAGGAATCGTGGACGATGCAACAGAAACGGCAGAAAGTGCCCCATACGCTGATCCCGAAACCACACTAAATTATGTGTATGCCCCAAAGGGTGGTGACCTGTAATGGCAGTGATAAATTACATTGAAGCTGTAAACTCGGCACTTCGTGAGGAAATGGCACAGGATGAGAAGGTATTTGTATTAGGAGAAGATGTCGGCGCCAAAGGCGGTGTATTTCGTGCAACCGAAGGATTATATGAAGAGTTTGGGGAAAGCAGGGTCCTTGATACACCTCTGGCGGAATCAGCTATTGCAGGAGTGGGGATCGGAGCTGCCATGTATGGTATGAAACCGGTAGCCGAAATGCAATTTGCAGATTTTATTATGCCGGCAGTCAACCAGATTATTTCAGAAGCCGCAAAAATTAGATACCGTTCTAATAATGATTGGACATGCCCGATGACGATACGGGCCCCATACGGAGGAGGTGTTCATGGAGCGCTGTATCATTCCCAGTCGGTGGAATCTTTATTTGCTCATGTTCCCGGCCTGAAAATTGTCATGCCTTCGACTCCTTATGATGTAAAAGGATTATTGAAAGCAGCGATACGGGACGAAGATCCGGTGTTATTCTTTGAACATAAACGAGCCTATCGACTTGTTAAAGGAGAGGTCCCCGAGGAAGAGTACGTCCTCCCTATCGGAAAAGCGGACGTCAAGAAAGAAGGAACAGATGTAACCGTTATAAGTTACGGCCTTTGTCTACATTTTGCCATGCAGGCAGCAGAGAGGCTGGAAGAAGAAGGTATATCAACACATATACTGGATCTGCGGACTGTGTATCCGCTGGACCAGGAAGCGGTAATTCAAGCCGCTTCAAAAACGGGAAAAGTCCTGCTCGTGACCGAGGATAATAAAGAAGGAAGCTTAATGGGAGAAGCGGCTGCCATTATCGGAGAATATTGTCTGTTCGACCTGGATGCTCCCATTCAGCGTCTTGCAGGTCCTGATACGCCGGCGATGCCCTTTGCGCCGACGATGGAAAAATACTTTATGATGAACCCGGAAAAAATCGAGAAAGCGATCCGTGATTTAGCGGAGTTTTAGGAGGGGATGGACATGTCTGAACAAATCAAGATGCCCCAGCTTGGTGAAAGTGTCACCGAAGGAACAATTACGAAATGGCTGGTAGAACCAGGAGATAAAGTCAATAAGTATGATCCTATTGCAGATGTGACGACCGATAAGGTCAATGCAGAAGTTCCATCTGCCTTTTCCGGCATCATTAAAGAACTCGTAGCCCAGGAGGACGAAACCGTTCAGGTAGGCGAGCTGATCTGTTATATCGAAACAAACGAAACGCCGGCTGCCAGCCGGCAAGGCGGAACAGAGCCGGCGAAGTCTACGGCACCTTCCGAAGAACCAGCGCAGGAAGGGGCAATGAAAAACAGGTATTCACCTGCGGTGATGCGGCTTGCTCAGGAAAATAACATTGATTTGACCACCGTAGAAGGGTCGGGAAGAAGCGGAAGAATTACCAGAAAAGATATAGAACAGATTATCCAGGAAGGCACGGCAGAACAACAAGAAGAAGAACAAGCGGCAGGCTATCCTGCGTATAAGAAAAAGCCGCCGGAAAAAATCGAAGTTCTTTCTGAAGATAAGGAGATCCCGCTTTCTCAGATGCGAAAAGCCATTGCGGGGAACATGGTCAAAAGCAAGGAAGAAATTCCACACGCCTGGACCATGGTGGAGGCCGATGTTTCTAATATCGTGACGTACCGGGATCGTATAAAAGAACAGTTTAAAGAAAATGAAGGGTTTTCCCTCACCTTCCTGCCTTTCTTTATGAAAGCCATCGTGGAAACCCTGAAAGAATTCCCGGAAGTGAATTCAGTCTGGGGCGGAGATAAAATCATTCATAAAAAAGATATTAATATTTCCATTGCCGTGGCTGCAGAAGATTCATTATATGTACCGGTCATCAAAAATGCAGATGAAAAAAGTATAAAAGGGCTCGGGAAAGAAGTACGCTCGCTTGCTAAAAAAGCACGGCTCGGCCAGTTGTCAGAAGAAGAAATGAAAGGTGGTACGTTTACCATTAATAACACCGGATCATTTGGTTCTGTACAATCTATGCCGATTGTCAATCATCCCCAGGCCGCTATTTTATCGATAGAATCCATTATTAAAAAACCGGTGGTCGTTCAAGATGATATGGTAGCTATCCGAAGCATGGTCAATCTTTGTCTTTCCCTGGACCACCGCATACTCGACGGACTTATCTGCGGCCGGTTTCTCGCACGAATTAAAGAAAAGCTGGAAGGCTTTAATGTAGAAAAAGACCACATATATTAGAACAGGCGGAATAGGCCGTTAAGCAATAAAACAAGAAGCCGGTTACTTGTGCATGTTTCCTGTTTTTCGGTACAATAAAAGATGAACAAAGAATCGTAAAAGAAAGGATGATAAAAGTTGGATTTTAATTTCTATGTTAATGACGTAGTTAATACAGCGAGACAGGAAATGGAAGAAGCCGGATATACCCCGTTAGGCACTCCCGAGGAAGTAGAAGAGACATTGTCCCAGGAAGGCACCACTTTGGTTATGGTAAATTCCGTATGCGGTTGTGCCGGTGGGATTGCCCGTCCTGCCGCCGCTTATATGAAAAACTATGAGAAGAAGCCGGACCGTTTTGTTACCGTCTTTGCCGGACAGGATAAAGAAGCAACGGACACAGCAAGATCTTATTTCACAGGATACGCTCCGTCATCTCCTTCCTTCGCATTGATTAAGGATGGTAAGATTCAGAGAATGGTAGAACGCCATGAAATAGAAGGGCACGAACCAATAGAAGTGGTACAGGAACTGGAAAAAGCATTTGATGAACATTGTTAAAAAGACTTCAGGCTCCATGTCACGGAACGTACAATTTCTGTGACATGGAGCTTGACTTTTGTTCTATTCCTTATGGTATAATGTTTCTTGTTTCCAATATACATAAAGGACGGAATAGGAATGGACGCGTTTTATAATCAGGTGCAGGAATATTTGAACATGGAAGAAGAAATCGGCTTTGACGAATTCCGTGATTACTATCAGAGTGTGATTCATTATTTGGACAACCAGCAGCAAGCTCCGGAAGAACAGGAACTATGGAAATCCCTGTTTGTAGTAGAAAGTATTATGTCCAATGCGGAAAACAGAGGCCAGACTACCAAAAATAACACAGAACGAAAGAAATATAAAAAAATGCAAGAGCGTACAAAACTATATGCCCAGCATTTTACAAAAATGCTTCATCAACTGGGGTATGATCAGGATCAGATTGAAGAACATTTTAATAATATGCTGGAAGAGGGACCGAATGAGAAAAAGGCCTAAAGGTTCCTTTTTCCATTAATATATTACAATAGTGTTGACGAGCTCCCATTCTTTCGATACAATGGTGATTGTCATGTTTTGAGAAGTTAATTATTGCGCCTATGGTGAAAGGGATATCACGCGAGATTCCGGTTCTCGTATTCCAGGTTCGAATCCTGGTAGGCGCGCCAATTTTGTATACCATATATAGAAGATGCTGCTGCACATGAAGAAATGTGTAGTTTTTTTATGAAGGTTGAAGCCCGCATCAGAATTTTCCGTCTCGTCTCGTCCCGTCTGCTGCAGATGCAGGAAGCAGATACCCCGAAATACATAGGACGGAACGCAAAAAACGTTTCAAGCCTTTTTTTCTTAATTAAAACGCCGCAGCGCAAAAGGAGTTCTTATGAGTGGCTGGAGAATCGGTTATCGGACAGTAAAGACTTCAGTGGGGGCCGCGCTTTCTATTTTCATGGCCCAGTTGTTTCAACTCGATTTTTATGTATCCGCTGGGATTATCACGGTATTATGTATCTCTGTTACTAAAAAAGAATCACTTCGTGCCTCGTGGGAAAGGTTAATAGCTTGTCTCATCGGCCTGATGTTTGCTGGCTTTATTTACGAATTGTTAGGCTATCACCCATTGTCTGTCGCAATTTTATTCCTATTGTTTATACCCACTGCAGTGACGATAGGCGTGAAACGAGGCGTGGTGACCAGTGTTGTTATTATGCTTCACTTATATACGTTGGAGGAAATCTCGGCAGGTATATTACTTAATGAGCTTTTCATCATAAGTATTGGTATAGGGGTGGCATTAATTATGAATGTCTATATGCCGAGCCGGGAAAAGGATTTGACCTGGAAACAGGTCAGGCTGGAAGACTGTTTCCGCAAAATCTGGAAGGAATACGCTGCATACCTTCAGCATGGCGATATTTTATGGGATGGGAAAGAAATAGCAGAAGCTGCTGCCATTATTGAAAAAGGCAAAGGCATGGCTCTAAAAAACATAGAGAATCATTTTCTGCGCAATGATGATTATTTTTACCATTATTTTAAAATGAGAGAAAAACAATTTGATGTGATAAAACGAATTCTTCCTTTTATATCCACCTTGGATAGGACGGTCGTTCAAGGCGAAAAAATGGGAAGATTCCTGCACGAATTAAGTGAGGGAGTATCGCCGGGAAACACAGCGGGATACTTTCTGGCCAGGCTGGACGATTTAAAAAAAGAGATTCAGGAGATGGAACTTCCGCAGACTCGGGAAGAATTCGAAGTCCGATCTTCCCTTTTTTACATCCTCCATGAGCTCGAAGCGTATTTGTTAACGAAAAAGAGATTCAAGCCGGACCCTAAACGTACGCGCACGGTTTCTGGTAAACGATTGAATAGAGATCGGCAGAAGAGGAATAATACGTAAAATGAAAAATAGCGTATAAGGGGTGTGGCAGATGTGAAGGGCTGGTCAATGTTTCTTGTTCTGGCTGTATTTTCTGTTTTATGGCCATTAAATCCACAGCCGGATTCGGGGGATCCATATGTCATCATTAATAAAAAAACCAACAAGCTGGCGTTCGTGAAGGATGGTTACGTGGAAGATATCTATCCCGTAGCTACAGGCAAAACTGAAGAATTAACACCAGAAGGGGAGTTTACGATCATTGTAAAAGCCGTTCGTCCTTATTATCGGAAAACCGACAAAAAAGGGGGAGCGCCGGATAACCCGCTTGGAAGCAGATGGATCGGTTTTGATGCAGATAATACCAACGGGCGGGTATATGGTATCCATGGAACGAACAGACCGGAATCGATCGGCCGATATGTATCCAACGGCTGTGTAAGAATGAGAAACGAAGAAGTAAATGAACTATTTCAAAAGGTCGAAAACGGAGTAAAAGTCTGGATTGAAAGCAGTCCCAGGTCCATCGAAAAAATTGCCCGCGAAAGAGGAGTGCTTCACGTTCCCAAACCGCTGTATCTGGAAGAGGATCTCAAGCAGCTTTGACAGAAAAGAAAGGCCCGTGAAAAGGGGCCTTTTTAAAAATAAGTTTAGAAGAATGTTGCTGCTCCAGTAAGCACACTTCCAACGACTAATGTTATGATCATAATATAGATAATGATGGTTTGAAACTTCTTTGGCAATGGATTTCCCTCCACATATGGACTCTTTCTTAGTATTGTACGTGCCTTGAGCGCGATACTCAACCTTTAATTATGAATTTATTATTAAAACGCAGACAAGGGGCTGAGCAAAATGATAAAGGAAAAAAGAATCGTAGAAGAAATGATGGAATTAGTGAAAATTGATTCAGAAACAAAAAACGAAGAGAAGATAGCAGCCGTGTTAAAAACAAAATTTGAGTCGTTAGGGATAAATGTGGAAGAAGATGACGCCAAGCAGGCGACCGGCCATGGTGCCGGCAATTTAATTTGTACGTGGGAGGGCAATGTAGAAAAAGCAGATATCATTTATTTTACCAGCCACATGGATACTGTCCTGCCAGGAGCCGGCGTGCAGCCGCTGTTGGAAGATGGATATATTAAATCCGATGGGACCACGATTCTGGGGGCGGATGATAAGGCCGGGATTGCCGCCATGCTTGAATGTATCCGCTCCATTCAGGAAGATAACAAACCTCACGGTACGATTCAATTTGTAATCACAGTTGGAGAAGAATCCGGACTGGTAGGTGCTAAAGCCCTTGATCATTCGTTATTGCACGCGGATTACGGCTATGCGCTTGATAGTGATGGAGAGGTCGGCAATCTCATCGTTGCAGCTCCAACGCAGGCGAAATTACAGATAAAGGTGAATGGAAAGACGGCTCATGCAGGACTGGCCCCGGAAAAAGGCATATCCGCGATTACGGTGGCGGCAAAAGCTTTGGCTGACATGCCGCTCGGACGGATTGATTCGGAAACCACAGCCAATATTGGGCGGTTTGAAGGGGGATCGCAAACCAACGTTGTGTGCGATGAAGTCCATATTCTTGCAGAAGCCCGCTCGCTGGATAGAAAAAAACTGGATAATCAGGTGGATAAAATGAAATCATCCATTCAAAAAACAGCGGAAAACATGGGATCGTCAGCAGAAATCGAGGTCACCATTATGTATACAGGGTATAAACTCAGCGAAGATGATAATGTGGTCGCTTTAGCCGGCAAAGCAGCCAAAAAAATGGGTCTGGAAGCCAAACTGCTTCGCAGCGGCGGCGGAAGTGACGCCAATATCATAAGCGGATACGGCATTCCAACGGTAAATTTAGCGGTGGGCTATGAAAATATACATACAACCAAAGAAAAAATACCGGTTCGGGAATTAGTAAAATTGACGGAGTTTATGGATGCTATTATTGAAGAAACCGTCTCTTCAACCAGGTGATTTGAAACATTCCTTTTTATGGAAGGGGATTGCTGGTATAATGCAATCAATAGATAGTTGGAGGAGAGACAATATGGAATCTGTTCAGTGGAATTTTCATTCCTATTTAAATTTATTCCGCGGTGTCTTAAAAGTAATGGAAGAAGACTGGCAAAAGGCGGCAAATGAGCTGGGAGTCACACAGGCCGAGCAGCATATACTCTGGATTATATACATAGAAGGCCAGGCTACGATGTCGCAGGTGGCGGACCTTGGCTTATGGGACTTATCAACCGTCATGCAGATTATGAAACGGCTGAGGGAGAAAAAATTAATCGAGGTAGAAAAAAATGACTCCGACCTCCGAGTATCCTACGTTTCGTTAACAGAAAAAGGAGAAGAAACCAGAAAAGCTTCCGCAGAAAGACACCACCGCTTATTTGATTTTTTAGCCGTCTATGCAGAAAAAGAATCAGACAGCGAAGCGATGCTGGAGAGTTTTCATGACTTTTTAAAAGAGGCCAATCTTTATTTTCACGGTCGTGAATTTGTAGACTGGGTGGGAAAGACAAGATCGTCTGAGACCACATAGGCGGGGTTTTTCTGCTTTTTAAGAAAGGGGAAGAGGATGGACGCAGCAGAATGGAAGGGGAAAATCATATTTCACATAGACATGAACAGTTTTTATGCCAGTGTGGAAAGAAATCACGATCCATCCCTGAAAGGAAAACCTCTAGCTATAGCAGGAAACCCGCGGGAACGAAAAGGAATCGTTGTGACGGCTAGTTATGAAGCAAGAGAATATGGCGTGAAAACAACGATGCCGGTGTGGGAGGCATTGAAAAAATGTCCCAGTCTTATTATTCGGAAGCCAGATTTTGAAAAATATAGAGCAGCTTCTGCGCAATTGTTTCAATTTCTGGAGGAATACACGGATTTAGTGGAGCCGGTTTCCATTGATGAAGGATTTATGGATGTTACAAGCGCTTTTAAAGAAAGAAATATTCTGGAAATGGCATCTGAAATCCAAAACCGACTGCAAAGGGAACTGGCCCTTCCTTCCAGTATCGGCATAGCCCCTGGAAAGTTTTTGGCTAAGATGGCGAGTGATATGAAAAAGCCGCTTGGGATTACGGTATTAAGAAAACGGGAGCTGCCGGAAAAACTATGGCCTCTTCCAGTGGGGGAAATGCACGGCGTTGGTAAAAAAACAGCAGAAAAGCTGAAGAGGCTTCACATTCATACGATTGGAGAGCTTGCTGCCCAGTCCCAGTTCACTTTGAAAGACCGATTTGGCGTAATGGGAATAAAACTTCACGAGCGTGCAAATGGAGTAGATGACCGCGATGTGGATCCAGAAGCAGCTCAAGAAGTAAAAAGCGTAGGGAATTCTACGACAATGTCTTACGACGTGACTCAAAAACAGGAACTGAAGCAGATTATCGCCCAGCTCTCTGAAAAAGTAGAACAAAGAATGAAGCGGAAGGGAGTCTGTTCCAACAATATTCAGCTTACGATCAGATACAGTGACCGGCAGACCATTACTAGAAGCAGGCAGCTGCTTAATCCCATGTTTTCCAAAGAAGAGATCAATACACAGGCTGCAGAGCTGTTGGATAAATACTGGAACACAAAGCCGGTAAGACTTTTAGGAGTCACAGGATTGAATGTCTTACCGGTTACTCAGGCATACAAACAGCTTGATTTGTTTTCTTATCAAAAAGATATCCAGGAGATGCAGATCACACAAACCGTTTCTCAATTAAAGGAAAAGTTTGGACATGATATTATTCAAAAAGGACAAAGGAATCATGATAATAAATAATATCCCGGGAAATAGTAATTCCCGGGTTTTTTAGTACCAAGGTACGATAAAATACTCCCGGCTTTTGACCGATAAAAAGAATAGAGAAAGCAAACGGGGTGAAAGGATGCAAGTAAATACATACATGCCCTCAAAACAAACCCAGACATCTTCGATGCGGATGCAGGAAGGGGAAGTCTATCGCGCCCGGATTTTAGAGAGAAGCGATAGTAAACAGGCCGTACTGGGGCTTCGGGGCGGAAAAATAAAAGCTTCTTTTGAAGGCGCGATGCCGCGTCAGAATCAAGTGGCTTTTCAGGTTACTGGAAATAAAGAAGGTGTCCTTCAGGTGAGAGCCCTGCAGCAGAATGCCGGCACCAGGACAGGGAGTTCCCTTGATATTTCCGGGATTTTAAAAAATCTCGGGATCCAGCGGCCATCCAATGCAATGACAAGTGCGGCGAAAACAATGCTTCAGGCCGGATCGCCCCTGACAAAGGATACAGCAGCCTCGGTGCAGCGATTTATAGAACAATCGACCGGAACCCAGGAACAAAAACAAAACACGATCCGGGCAGCATCAGCAAAAGGGGTTAAAATAAACAATACAAATCTGCAGCATATACATGAAGGGCTTCATCGTAAGAGTTCGATTGATTTTATAAATGATCTTACAAAACCCGGGACCTCTGTCTCCAATAAGGAAAATACAGATATAACAGCTGCGGTAAAAAATGCGTTAAAGACTTCTGGAAGCGCAGAAGACGGGGTCAAAGAAATAGCGGATGATATCCGCAGGAAGCTGCAAAATGGAGGATCTTTGGAAAAAGCCGTCACCTCTGTGAAAAAACAGCTCCTTAATCACCCTGATTTACCGAAAGAAGAAGCGGCACGGATTGAAAAAGCGGTAAAAGAGGCAGAACACTTGACGAACACAGGAAAAGAACGGCTTGAGAAGGCATTGCAGACCGTTCATTCCAAATCCACCGGCCCCACAGGTTCCCCGGGGGGGCTGGAAAAAACTTTTCAAGAACTGCACCAGCAATTAAAAAATGGGAAGCCTGTGGAGGAAGTTATCCAAAAAGCCAGAGAAGTACTTTCCGAGGCCAGTGTGGATAAGACTGTCAAACAAGCAGCGGAACAACAATTGGATAAAGTGGAACAACAGCTTCAGAATGGCAGCGGGAAGGAAGCACGCAGACAATTGGAACAGCTGCTTTCACCGCCCTCCTCCAACAAGCAGTCGGCGGCGGGGGACTTGCTGAACCAGATTCAGCGTATACAGGAGAAACTTGGAAGTTCAAGCGCAGCCCACCAGGAAATAAAACAGCTTTTGCAGGAAAACGGCATTCACGGAAAAGAAGCAGAACGTATTCTGAAATTAGTTTCCCAGCTCCAACAGTTGGATGAAGCTGGGAAACAACAACTTATGAATTCGCTGGACCGTACGCTTTCTTCAAGAACAGGGGAGACAGGAGGGCCTCAGGGTACCTTCCTTCAAAATGCGTTATCGAAAGTATGGAACAGCCTTCAGGAAGATCCTGACATGGAGAACGTGATGCAGAAAATGAAAACCGACCTTTCCGGTTTTCTGCCAGAAACCATACAAAAGCAGGTATCCGGCCAAATGGCCGAAGCAGAAGAACTCTTGAGAAATGGAAAGGAAATGGCTTCCCGACAGGCTGTCGATCAAATCCTTCAGGACATGAGACAAGCGGGGCAGACCGGAGAGTCTGTTCAGAACAGGCAGAGCTTTATGAATCCCGGTGCTTCTTATGCATTAAATGAAACCCAGCAGACCGTACCGCCTTTTGAAGCAAAGCAAATGCTTGAAACGAAAATAACGGATCGCATGGTGAGGGTCACGGATGATTTTAAGCAGCTGAGACAAAATACCGTAAAACAGCTGGATCAGGCAGCAAAAATGGTGGAACAGGAAAGACAGTCTGCTCCACAGGCGAAGCAGGTTCTCGAAGCAGCGATAAAAAAACTGGACCGCTCCATCCTGCGCAGTGATTTCATGCTTTTTACGGATATGAAGACCGAACGGAAAATGCTGCAGGCCAGCAGTCAATTGGCAGAAGCAAAAAACATGCTTTCAAAAGGCCAGAATCAGGCAGCCCTGAAGATAATAAAAGACGTGCAGCAATCAGTGGAGGCAATGGAATTTAAAGCGTCCGAACAGAAAGTGAAACATGTAATAACAAGAGAAGAAAGCATGGCCATCGATAAAAGCAGGCAGGGTGCTTTGCAGCAGGCTGCGGATCAATCGAGAGCTGTGACGCAGGAGCCCTCGTCACGACAGTTGTTTGAGCTTGTCCGTTCTCTCGGCCTTAACAGAGAAACAGAAATTGCTCAAAACCTTGCTTCGGGCGGAAAAGAACAACAGGGACAAACCGGCTCCCAGCAGCAGAACATGAAAGAAGCCCTTCTTCATTTATTAAAAAGGGAGGAGGGAGGAAGTACATTACAACAAAAAACCAGCCAAAGCCTGGCGAATGTTACCGGTCAGCAGCTTATGAGTAAATCAGATCAGGGAAATAACGTCCAGCAGCTCCTTTTTAACCTTCCTGTTCCGTTGAAGGATAAGCTCGAACAGTTACAGGTTTATGTTCAGTCCAGGCAGGAAGAAGGGCAGCTGGACTGGGAAAATTGTCATTTGTATTTCCTCATTGAAACCCCATCACTTGGGGAAACCGGAATTATGGTGCAGGCTGCAGACCGGCAGCTTTCTGTCACATTGAAAAACGATGAACCGGACTTCAAAGAGACGATGGAACCGCTGGTGGAACAAACGACCGAATCGATAAGTGATCTCGGCTATAACATTTATGATATACAGTATCAGCCGATGACGCCTCCTGCGGAGGAAGGGCAGGAGGAGGTCATGGAAAAAGAGGAGGAAAAACCAGCAGATTTGTTTCTTCCTTTTTATACGGAGAAAGGATTCGACTACAAAATATGATCCATTCCAATTATATTAATCAAAAAAACCGGAGAATGCAGAACGGCCCAACCGCAGCGGTGATTAAATACGATGAAGGGGAAGCCCCTCGTGTTACAGCGCAGGGCAGCGGAGACGTCGCCCGGCAGATATTGTCCCTGGCTGAAGAAAATGATATATACCTGCAGGAAGATCCAGGGCTTTTGGAAAGCCTGCTTGATATGGACCTTGGGGAAAATGTGCCGCCCCAGCTGTATTCCGTGATCGCGGAAGTATTACTGTTGATTGAAGAAATGGAAAAGAAATATTAACAGCCGGGACAGGACTGCCGATATTAATGGTAACTAAACAATCCGGTTGAAAAAGGATGAAAAATATGTTTCTCAGTGAAGAAATGTTGTTAAAAAAAACGCCGCAGCAGCTGACCGCGCTGTTGTATGAAGCATGTGAACGAAATCTTGAGGAAGCAGTTTCCAGTATGGAACAGAAGCATTTCACGGAAGCGAATCAAAAGTGCCAGCGCGCAATAGAGATTATTGAAAGACTTGGAGCAGGATTGAATTACGAAGCCGGGATCGTGGCAGATGAGCTGGATGCTTTGTATAACTATATGAATGAACAGCTTATTGCCGCTAATTATGAAAAAAACATAGAAACGGCACGGCATGTGTTACACCTGCTGCAGCGGATCGCGTCTTCCTGGAACGAAGCCCTTCAGACTCAGACAGACACACTGGGACGCCTTGAAAAGAAGCAAGCCAATGCTTATGAAAAACAGTTTCATTATGGAAAGTAAAAAGGGGAGAAGGAAATGAAAATCAACAGCAATATTCAGGCATTAAACGCCTACCGCAATTTAAACCAAAACCAAAGCCAGGTTTCAAAAAATCTGGAAAAGCTCTCTTCCGGGCTTCGTATTAACAGAGCGTCGGATGATGCGGCCGGCCTTGCGATTTCCGAAAAAATGCGTTCTCAGATCAGAGGTTTGAAGCAGTCGGAACGAAACTCCATGGACGGTATTTCGCTCATGCAGACCTCAGAAGGGGCGATGCAGGAAATGCATTCGATGCTGCAGCGAATGAGGGAATTATCCGTTCAGGCTGCCAACGATTCGAACACCGAATACGACCGCGGACAGATCCAGAAAGAGATCGATGAGCTGACTAAAGAAATTGACAGCATCTCCGAAAAAACAGAATTCAACACTAAAAAACTCCTCGACGGCTCCAGTGCTGTCTATGCCAGCATGGGGGAAGCTGATAATGGAGCCGGCCTTGCCTCTTCTCCAATGCCGGAAGACACCGATATCAAAGGTGGAAGTTATGAATTAGAAATAGATAGTGCTGATGTAAATATATCAGTGAGCGATAGTGGAACGAATATGGACGACCCTGCAAATTTTGAATTGACAGATAGCGATATGCCTTTAGGAGATTATAAGGTTGAAGTAGAAGACTATGATTCAGCAAATGAGAGTGCTAAGGTTACTGTGTTTGATCCAGACGGCGCTAAACTTGAAAGTAAAACGGTAAATACAGGCGGGGCCAGTAATGTGGGAGGAATGAAGGTACCTGCTGGAAGCATCGAAGGTAATGGCAGTGTAGAGGTCACAGCTGAAGCTTCCGGAAAAGTGACACTATTTCTGGATGGAGAAGAAGTTGAGACGATATCAGACTTTGATACGAAAAATGGAAAAGTAAGTATCGGAGGTCTGGAAATTCCGTTTGATTCAGACATTGATAATGGGACAACTAATTTTGAAGTCACCAATAACGCTTTGGCGTTTCAGATCGGGCCGAATTCGGATCAGCAGGTGATGGTGGATATTCCGGAACTGGATTCAGAGGAACTCGGCATTGCTGATGTCGATGTGACAACGTCGGAAGGCGCAGCGGCTGCGTTGGAAAAATTTGATAATGCCATTAATCAGGTGTCTGACGCTCGAGCCAAATTAGGAGCCGTGCAGAACCGTTTTGAACATACCGTCAACAATTTACAGGTGACCCATGAAAACCTGTCATCTTCGGAATCTAGAATTCGTGACGCGGACATGGCCCAGGAAATGACCGAATTCACAAGAAATAATATCATTAATCAATCAGCGACAGCAATGCTTGCCCAGGCCAACCAAATGCCGCAGGGCGTGCTCCAGCTTCTCCAATAGGAGAGCCTCTGTTTACGTTTAAACAAATTATGATAAAATGACCCTAGATTGACGGAAAAGGTCGTGACCATATGGATATCCAAAAAGTAATGCAGACAGGAACGACACCGCCGGCCCAAAAATCAAAAGAAGCCCCCCGCCCTGGTGTCACTTTTTCTGAAATCATGGAACAGCGCCGCAGTGATAAAGCTTACGATCGATTTACCAAAATAATTCAGGACATCGATGATCTAGGAAAAGTCCTGTCAGAATCGCGTACCGTTGAAGAACTTCGAAAATATAAGCAGCTCGTGAAAGATTTTATGGAGGAAGCCGTTGAGCACGGCCTGAATCTGGAAGAAAAGCGGGGCTTTAATCGGAGGGGACGCACCAAAGTATATAAAATTGTAGAGGAAGTAGACCAAAAACTGCTCGATTTAACCAATTCAGTAGTGGATCAACAGAAAAGCAGTCTGGACATTCTCGACCAGGTGGGAGAAATCCGGGGGCTGCTTGTCAATATTTACGCATAACGAATGGAGAACCAATCCCCCAGCTGGAAATGGTTCTCTTCTTCATTTCCATTCTGATTATTGTATAATGAAACAGATAGGTTATAATGAAGATAAAACGAGGTGCCTTTTTTATGAAAGTAAAAGTCTTATTCCTCTGTTTGGGTAATATCTGCCGCTCCCCGATGGCGGAAGCAGTGTTCCGAAGTAAAGTGGAACAAGCTGGTTTAGAGGAATCCATAGAGATTGACTCAGCCGGACTGGGCCACTGGCATATTGGAAAACCTCCGCATAAAGGGACAAGAAAGCTGTTAAAGAAAAATAAAATATCGTTCAAAAACATTACAGCCCGGCAGCTGGATGACGAGGATGTAAATCGTTTCGATTACATTATTGCGATGGATCAGGCCAATAGGACAGAACTGGGAGAACCGGAAGGGCCTTTTATCGGCAAACTCCTGGATTTTCATCCCGCCCTTCAGGGAGAAGATGTACCTGACCCTTATCACACCGGAAATTTTGATGAAGTGTATGATATGATACATAGCAGCTGCGAGTACTTTTTAGACTGGCTTCGAAAGCGGGAAAACCTATGAATGAAAACTTAACAATGGCATTACGGCAGGCCGGCATCCAGGAAGAGGTAAAGAACATACAACAGGTTTCCGGCGGAAGTATCAGCAAGGCTTTTATGGTGGATACCGGGCGTGCCTCCTATTTTATAAAATGGCACGAAGAAGCTCCTACTGACTTTTTCCGGCAGGAAGCCCTGGGGCTGGAGTTTTTGGCAGAGGCGGAAGCATTATCCGTCCCATATGTATATGCCTGGGATAAAAAATTTATCGTCATGGAGCCCGTAAACGGCCGCTCTGCTTTTGGTACGGAAGAAGAGCTGGGCCGGGGGATGGCTGTCCTCCATTCGACAAAAGGGACGGTTTTTGGACTGGAAGAAGATAACTTTATTGGGGAGCTTCCTCAGATAAATGGCTGGGAGGAGTCCTGGCTTCCTTTTCTGCGGGAGAAACGCCTGCGGCCGCAGATCGATCTGGCCCGATCCCTGGGGAGGCTGCCGGAATCAAGAGCAAAACGAGCCTATCGACTATTGGAGCGCCTGGACAAGTGGATTCCCGACCATCATCAGCCTGTAAAGTTACACGGGGATCTTTGGGGAGGGAACTGGCTCCCGGGACGGGACGGACAACCCTATTTTATTGACCCCGCTGTCTGGTATGGGGATCATGAATTTGAACTTGCCTTTACTTATTTATTCGGAGGATTTTCCGAAACAGTGTATCAAGCTTATCAGGAACATAAACAGATTGATTCTTTATTTGAAGAAAGAAAACCTCTGTACCAGCTCTATTACCTGCTGGTGCATTTGAATATTTTTGGGGAAAGCTACGGCTCTCCGGTGGACCGGATTCTGAAAAAATATACTGAATAAGAAAAAGGGAGCTCCGGGCGTTCAGACCGCCCGGGCTCCCTTTTCTTCAGACCCCTGTTTCTCCTTTTGTTTATTGGTTTTGGATAGCGGGAATGGAGCCAGCGATGGCTCTGCTGAAACCAGAGAACGACACGAGGTGAAATGATGGTAAAAGACTGGATACGATTAATACAGGCCCGGAAATGGATGAAGAAAACGGGAGCTTTTCTTCCGGCTTGGCATGCCTATCTTGGCTATTCGCTGGACTTATTTGATCTGTTTCATAAACCAGCCTGTCCCGGCTGTATCGCCAGGTTATACAACTTGGATGAAACGCTGCTGCGAAGGTGGATAGAGGTAGGCTTAACTTTGGGGCATTTAGAGCCCAAAGGAAATGGGAAAGTAAAAAGCAAAAAAGCGTACAGAAGGTATTTGTCCAAAAATAGTCCGTACTCCATAGGGAGCTTGTTGGAAGAAATGCTTGAACTTCATATCCCTGCGCTGCTGGACTATCCCAGTTTGATCAACCAAAACAGCAAAGCCCCTTATCTGGAAAAAGAGTATGGCGGGACAGTGGCCCAAACCTCTGAGTTATTGGAGTCCTACGCCTTTCCCAAAATAGCGGAGAGGATTAAAAAAAGGAAGGCAGGCTCCCTGCTTGATATGGGATGCGGCTACGGAGGGTATTTGAAAAGGATATATAATCAGTATCCCCGGATGAGACTGATTGGCATCGAGATTAACCCAAATGTTTATCAGGAAGCGTACACCAGATTAAAACATACTGCGGTAGAAGTAAGGCATGATGATATGATGGCGGTGGAGGGAAATGACCGCCGTATGGAAATGATTATGATGAATAACGTATTATACTATTTTCCACGTGAAAGCCGCCCGTCTTTGTTTGAAAAGGCTGCGGATATGATGACAGCGAAAGGAACCCTGCTTGTAATCTCCCCTTTGTCTAATGCTAAACACGGGAAAGCATTTTCTGCGGCGTTTAATAGTTTCCTGTCTGTTCATCACAATCTATTTCCCTTACCTTCCGTAAAGGAATTAAAAGAAGACAGTAAAACCTCCGGATTTAAAATAAAAAGGATGGATACAGTCGTGAAAGAAGGCGGATGGTACCTCATTGAATTACAAAAACAATAATAAACATACACGTCTCCCCCTGCGGATGAATAAAATGAAGTGATGTGTTTTTTTCAGAAAGGGGTATTTTTATGTGCGGTATTACTGGTTGGCTTCATTTTGATAAAAATATGAAAGAAAATGAGGGGCAGATTGTAAAAATGATGGATACCCTTCATTTCAGGGGGCCGGATGAAAAAAACGTATATGCCGCAGATCATATAGGTTTTGGCCATACCCGTTTAATTGTTATTGACCCGGACGGCGGGAGACAGCCGATGCAGAAAATTTACGACAACAGTAATTATGTCATGGTGTACAACGGGGAATTATATAATACCGAAAAGGTTCGTACGCAATTAAAACAGCTGGGCCATACGTTCTCCTCTCATTCTGATACGGAGGTCGTATTAACATCTTATATAGAATGGGGAAACCGCTGTGTTGAAAAATTGAATGGTATCTTTGCTTTTGCGATCTGGGATGAAACCAATCAGGAGCTGTACTTAGTGAGAGACCGACTAGGGGTCAAACCGCTGTTTTATACAGAAACCAGGGACGGCTTTTTGTTTGGATCAGAAATAAAAGCACTGCTGGCCCATGAAAGTGTAGAACCGCATGTCGATGAAGCGGGTCTCTTGGAATTATTCAGCCTGGGCCCTTCCAGAACTCCGGGATATGGTATTTATAAAGGGATATATGAAGTGAAACCAGGTCATGCGATGAAGATTTCCCGGGATGGAAAGAAATCTATCTGCTACTGGAACGTCCAAAGCCGGTCCCATTCAGAGTCACTTGAAGAGACAGTGGATCAGGTGCGGTCGTACCTTTCTGCTGCCGCGGATAGACAGCTGGTATCGGATAAACCGATCAGTACATTTCTGTCAGGAGGGTTGGATTCCAGTGCTCTGACCGCATTTGCAGCTGCCAGACACGAAGGAAAGCTCCATACCTTTTCGATTGATTATGAGGAAAATGACAAATATTTTAAAGCTAACGATTTTCAGCCGGACAGTGACAAATGGTACATTGATCAAATGAAAGAGGTGTTTGGAACCGAGCATCACTATGAAACGGTAGATATTGATACATTGATTCATGAGCTGGAAGAAGCGGTGATCGCACGTGATCTTCCGGGGATGGCGGACATTGATTCATCGTTATTGTGGTTCTGCCGGAAAATAAAACACCAAGCAGTGGTGTCCCTGTCCGGGGAATGTGCGGATGAGATTTTCGGAGGGTATCCGTGGTTTTATAAACAAGAATTAATGAATAGAAAAGGTTTCCCGTGGATAGATTCCCTGCCTGAACGCCAGAAACTTCTCCATAAAAAATGGAGAAAAAAACTGCCGCTGGAAGAGCATGCGTATCAACGGTATACAGAAACGATAAAGGAGACTCCTCTAAACGGGGAAGAAGACAGGGAGGAGCGCCGCCATAAAGAAATGTCATATCTTAACATGCAATGGTTTATGCAGACCCTTCTGGAAAGAAAGGACCGGATGAGTATGCGGGCCAGCCTTGAAGTCAGGGTGCCTTTTGCAGATCATGAACTGGTAGAATACGTTTGGAATATCCCTGCTGAGTGGAAGAGGTACGGAGGAAAAGAAAAAGGAATTCTGCGGGAAGCCTTAAAAGGGGTGCTGCCTCAGGATGTCTTATACCGAAAGAAAAACCCTTATCCAAAAACTCATCACCCCCGTTATACAGAAGGAATGACCCGCAAACTGCAGAACGTGCTGGAGAAGAATGATGCTCCCTTGTACGATCTGATAGATCCTAAAAAATTGAAACGTCTGGTAAACAGTCAAGGCTCTTCTTTTCCCCGGCCATGGTACGGCCAGCTCATGAGCGGACCGCAGCTATTGGCATATTTCTGGCAGGTGAATTACTGGATGGAAGCGTATGATATCAAAATAAAATAAAACTCCATCCGTGGAAGTTCCTTTGGGCCCTGCAGGAAAGGCAAAAGCTCGAAGGATCAAGGTGTTCGCCGCTTTGTTCCCGCCGCTTATGGAAACCGGCAGGGCCAGGCCTCTGGACAAAAAAGAAAGCTGCCCATTAGGACAGCTTTCTTTTTTATGGAAGCCGCTTCCGAAATGAATAGATGTCAGCGGTATAATATGTTTTGAACAGTATCCTCGATCATGGGCTCAACAGCTTCAAACAAAAATCCACTTTTCCTCGCTTTGGTTGTATCCATAAAATATGTAGTGTGCGGAAAAGGATATTGATTTTCCACCGTAATATCAGCTGTTGTTCTAGGTTCCGTTTTCGTGAGCTCTCCAATTCGGTTCAGTAATTGGGCTGGCGTGATCGTTCCCTGCGAGGCTGCATTAACCGCTCCTTTGAGGGGCTTGTCTTTGATCCAGGCAAGAAAACGAGCCGCATCTTCAGCAGAAATAAAGGATTGCTTTATACCTGTATCTGCGATGCCGATGGGGGTTTCGTTTCTTATCCGGTCCACCAGTGTCTCAAGCCTATTTGTATAATCACTGGTTCCGAGAACGACAGGGAATCGAACATAAGTCGTTACAAATGAAGCGTGTTGTGCAAATACCGCTTCGGCAAGCTGTTTTCCTTCCCCGTATCCGGTTTGTTCCTCGGAGTCTCCCTGTAACGAAACCAGCGCTGGATTAAAATCTTTCTCGAACAGCGCCTGACGAGAATCAGGATACACAGCCATGGTGGAAGTCATAATATAATGCCCTGTGTGTCCACGGAATACTTCTGTGCTGATGGCAGCATCGGCCGCATTAAAACAGAGCTGGTCATAAATAACATCAAACTGCTTGCCGGAAAACGCTTTGGACATTTGTTTCAAAGAAGACCGGTCTACCTTTACAAAGGAGCATTCTTTCAGAAAAGAAGGACGTTGATTTCCTCTTGTTGCAACTGTTATTTGGTGACCTTCGGAAAGCAATATGTCTATAAGCGCTTTACCAAAAAACCTGGTACCTCCCAATACTAAAATGTTCATGATTAACGATTCTCCTTTCTGAAACCAGCTTATCATAAATAAAAGAGGGATACCTTGTTTTTCCAACAATACTCTTAACTGTAGAAGAGAGGACAAGGAAAGGAATACAAGTTATGATGGAATAAGAAGAAGTTTGGTTTGCCCTGCGGGAAATTGTGATATAAGATGAAAAGGAAGTATACGCAGAAGAAAGCAGTTTCAACCTGCAATTAAACCATCTCTATGAAAACAAAATTACGCAGGCCGGACATTCGCTTAAAAATTTAACCATTTTACCAGGAGAGGTGGAGGACGATGTTAAAAAAACTTTTCGGTAAAGGTGAGAACCAGAAAACCATTGAAATCAAAGCGCCGGTAACAGGCAGGTATGTAGAATTATCCGATGTGCCGGACCCTACATTTTCCGAAAAAATGATGGGGGATGGGTTTGCTGTAGAACCCTCGGAGGGAAAAGTTTTATCTCCGATCAAAGGAAGGATTGTCCAGGTGTTTCCGACAAATCATGCCGTTGGTATTAAATCGGAGGAGGGGCTGGATGTTTTAATCCATATTGGACTTGAAACAGTTTCTTTAAAGGGAAAAGGGTTTGACGTACATGTGAAGGAAGGAGACAAAGTGGATATTGGTTCTCCATTAGTGGATTTTTCCCTGGAAGATATTCAGCAGGAAGCAAAAAGTGCAGTTACTCCGCTTGTTCTTACAGAAGAATCACAGGTGGCGGATATTTCACGGCAGGACGTAAAAGAAATAACAGGCGGCAAGAGCACCGTCATGATCGTAACAGTAAAATAATCGGTGTTATAGACGTTTTACACCGCTTATAAAAAGCAGCGAGTTAATAATTGGAGAGTTAGGCATGATCGTTCAAAAGGTATTGAACCATAACGCGGCTATTGTTGTCGATGAAAATGAAGAGAAAGTAGCGATAGGCTCCGGGATAGCTTTTAAAAAAAAGAAGCATGACTACATCAACCCGGATCATATTGAAAAGCTCTTTGTCTTACCAGAGGAGCAGAGTGATCCGTTTACTCATTTACTGGAATCCGCTGAAAACTGGGAAACTGGTTTGATTCAGAATGTTATCTTCTGGATTGAAAAAGAGTATGAGTTACAGTTGGATAGTCATTCTTACGCTTTATTATTCGATCATTTTATCCATTTAATGAAACGGCTGCATCATGGAACCCATCTTGTAAATCATCTGCTTCAGGAAATTCAGACGCTGTATCCTGATTCTTTCCATATTGCTGAAAGGGCTGCAGCAAAGCTCTCCGAAGAATCCGGATTCTCTATTTCCCAGGATGAAACCGGTTTTTTGGCTATGCATTTATATGCTGCAGGCCAAAAGAGAACGTCCCCAAAAAGGGTACGGCAGCATACAGAAATACTGAATTCAATGGTGTCGGTGATGGAAGAGGATTTAAATACAATTTTTCCCCGCCGTACGATGGCCTATGAAGGGTTAATCAGCCACCTGCATGTGACGGTGAAGGCGGCTGAATTGAATGAGGCACTCACCAAAGCACCTGCGGAAATGATTGAAATGATGAGGGAGAAATATCCTGCTTCGTACCATGCTGCCGAAAAAGCGGTAGCTGTTTTGCAGAAAGAACAGGGATTATCGATCCCAAATGATGAAAGTGTCTACATAGCGATGCATATCCAGCGGCTGCTAAGCAGAACAGAATAGCATTTCCCCGGCTTAAGCGCATTATTTGTGTCTATCTGCAATGGTCAAATGTTTTTTCATATGCTATACTGAATGTCATTATTTCCACAGATTTTATTAGAGATAATCAAGAAAAAAGTACGTGAAGTGAGGGATGAAAGTGGTTTCTCAGGTAAAACTTTATGATACTACGCTGCGCGACGGTACGCAGGGAGAGGGAATCAGCCTGTCGGTCGATGATAAACTGAAAATTGCCGTAAAATTGGATCAATTAGGTGTAAAATATATTGAAGGCGGATGGCCGGGAAGCAACCCGAAAGATATGAATTTTTTTGAAGAGGCCAAACACCTTTCGCTCGAAACAGCTGTCATTACCGCGTTTGGCAGTACGAGAAGGTCCGGGGTGGCTGCAAAAGAAGATCCTAATCTGGCCCGTATTCTGGAAAGCGGCGTAGAAGCAGCGGCTATTTTCGGGAAGTCCTGGGATTTTCATGTAAAAGAGGCGCTGCAGACTTCTCTTGATGAAAACGTCTCTATGATTTATGATTCCGTTCGTTATTTAAAAGAAAAAGGGCTGGAAGTCATATTTGATGCGGAACACTTTTTTGATGGGTACAAAAACAATCAGGCCTATGCAATGGAAACAATCGCGGCTGCAGAAGAAGCAGGAGCAGACTGTATTGTATTATGTGATACAAACGGAGGGTCCCTGCCTTCCGAGATTTCCAGTATATTACAGGAAGTAAAGCGGCACATTACGATTTCCATTGGCATTCACTGTCATAATGACGGGGAACTCGCTGTCGCCAATACACTTGAAGCGGTAAAAGCGGGGGCAGATCATATCCAGGGAACCATTAACGGATACGGCGAACGGTGCGGAAATGCAAACTTGATTTCTATCATTCCTAATCTGCAGTTAAAAATGGGCATTTCCTGTCTGGACGATAAAAGTATGAAACAACTGACGGAAACCTCTATATACGTACATGAACTTGCCAACCAGACTCCGCCTAACAGCCAGCCTTTTACTGGAAAGAGCGCGTTTGCCCACAAAGGCGGTATGCATGTAAGCGCTGTGCTGAAACATCCGGAAACTTATGAGCACATTGTCCCTGATAACATTGGGAATGAACGAAGAGTCCTTGTCTCCGAATTGTCCGGGCAGAGTAATTTATTATTTAAAGCGGAGGAACTTGGAATTCCGCTGGATAAAAACGATCCGGCTGTTAAGGAAACCATCGAAAAAATGAAACAGATGGAGCATAAAGGATACCAGTATGAAGCGGCGGAAGCCTCCTTTGAGCTGTTAATACGCAATGGTCTGGGAGAAAAGCACGAGTACTTTCATTTAGATCATTTTAAGATTATTTCAGAAAAACAAAAAGAGGGGGCGATCAGTACAGAAGCGCTGGTGAAAATAGATATTCAAGGGCAGAGTGTGATGACGGCAGCAGAAGGAAACGGACCGGTCAATGCCCTTGACTATGCTCTGCGGAAAACGATCGGCGAGTATTATCCATTAGTACACGAAATGTATTTATCGGATTATAAAGTACGTGTATTGGATGAAGCGGAAGCTACGGCATCCACCGTTCGGGTGCTTATTGAATCATCGGATGGCAAGGAGACCTGGAGTACTATCGGTGTTTCCGGAAACATTGTCGAGGCCAGCTGGCAGGCCCTGGTGGACAGTATCCGCTATTATTTTATGAAACACTCAGATCGGTTAACAAAATTGAATACGCCCTTAGTGCAGCCGGAAGCCGGAGTCAAAAACCACTGAATGAAAACAGGAAAACGGGTAAGGAGTTAATGGAAATGACGAAAGCAAACAATGTTACGGAAGAAGGATTCTTTGGTGAGTTTGGCGGAGTGTATGTACCAGAACAATTGGAAAAAGTACTCGTCAGACTGGAACGTTCCTTTCAGCAGTTTAAAGATGATCCTGGCTTCCTAGAGGAATACGAAGAATATTTACAGGAATATGTCGGCAGGCCGAATCCTCTCACGTACGCCGAACGATTGACCCGTAAATTGGGCGGGGCCAGAATTTATTTAAAACGGGAAGATTTAAATCATACCGGTGCTCATAAAATAAACAATGTCATTGGCCAGATTCTTCTGGCACGGAAAATGGGGGCCCATCGTGTTATAGCAGAAACCGGGGCCGGACAGCACGGGGTGGCGACAGCTACGGCCTGTGCCATGATGAACATGGAATGTGTTATATATATGGGAAAGGAAGACATCCGCCGACAGGAACTGAACGTATTTCGCATGGAATTGCTTGGCGCACGTGTTGTTTCTGTGGAGAATGGCGGAGGACGGTTGAAGGATGCTGTCGATGAAGCGCTGAATGATTTCGTCGAAAACTATGAAACTACTTTTTATTTATTAGGATCCGCTGTGGGGCCCCATCCATACCCTTCTATGGTTCACCATTTTCAGGCGGTGATCAGCAAGGAATCGAGACAGCAGATTCTTGAAAAAGAAGGCCGGCTTCCGGACGCTGTGATTGCGTGCGTAGGGGGAGGAAGTAACGCCATTGGTGCGTTCTCGCATTATATCGAAGATAAAACTACACGGCTGATTGGGGTAGAGCCCCTGGAGGCAGCTACCATGACCCAGGGAACTGCAGCGGTTCTCCATGGTTTCAGAAGTCTCTGCCTGCAGGATGAAAAAGGCAATCCCCTGCCGACGGAATCTATTGCCGCGGGACTTGATTATCCCGGTGTGGGACCGGAACACAGCATGTTAAAGCAGGCAAGCCGTGCCGAATACGTAACGGTGACGAAACAGGAAGTCCTCCACGCTTTTCAGGAACTATCCAGAACAGAAGGAATCATTCCGGCATTGGAAAGTGCTCATGCCATTGCTCATACGATGAAAATTGCTTCCGGAATGGAAGAAAATGCGGTTTTGGTGGTCAACCTTTCCGGCCGGGGCGACAAAGACGTGGCCGAGGTAAAAAAACTGACCTAACATTAGAAGAGATGGGGACAAAGAAGTATTGTCAGAAACGAACGTTTTGTGGTTTTTATTAGAGAAGACTGCCGGCGAAATATGCTGGCGCGGTAATAGAAAGACGCAAAAAATCTCCGAATGGATTTTTCAATGAATCCATTCGGAGATTTTTGTCTTGTCCCAGCTTTCCCAGGCCCCGTTCCCCTTTTTCGTCATTTTTTATTTTTGCAGGGCGGTGATCGCAATATTATCAATCATGGTGACAACCAGGATGGCAAGCAGAAAACAATAGAGAGCAAAGTACAGCAGTCTCCCCTTGTTTAGAAAATCGATCAGCCATACAATGCCGATCCAGGATGTGATGAAGGAAGCGATAAAAGCGATCATCAATGGCAAAGCTCCAAGCGCAGCCAGACTGCCGGTGTTTAAATCGTCAAAGGCCAGAACGGATGACCCGAGGATGACAGGAATAGCGAGTAAAAAGGAATAACGCACAGCGGTGCGCCTGTTCAGCCCGGCATACAACGCGGCAATAAGAGTACTCCCGGAGCGGGAAATACCGGGAAAAACAGCCAGAGTCTGCGCCAATCCTACAATAACAGCATCTAAAAATGTCATTTCCGTCTCCGTACGTTTTCCTATTTCATGTACCCGTTCAATCAAAATTAGAAAAATACCGGTTAAAGCCAGAGCAGCTGCTATAAATCCTGGTGTTTTCATAGTTTCAGCAAATATATCTTCTAGGAAAAGGCCTAGAATACCTGTGATGAAAGTAGCAGTAATAATATAGACAGCAAAGAAAAATTCTGGGCGGTCCTCGGAACGACGCCTGGCCATGTAACGGAAAAACGTAAGTGTTAAATGAATACAATCACGGCGGAAATAAAGAACAACAGCCACGATGGAACCGAGATGCAGAATAACCTCAAAGGAGAGGCCGGGAAAGGTTTTTCCAAAAACAAATTGGGCAATAATAATATGGGCGGTACTAGATATTGGCAGAAACTCAGAGATACCCTGAACGATTCCAAAAATCAGCGCTTCGAACACACTCATGCATCGATTCCTCCCGTGCTTCTTTTCTGTTTATAATCCCTTGTTAGTTTAGCAAACCACGCCGCATCTTGGAAGAAAAATCTATATTGTTTTTATATCGTCAATTCTCAGTCACATTCCTATGATAGGAATTCGCGGTTGATGCTAGTAAAATAGAGTATGAGAAGTCTGCTTGAAAACGGAGGCCTGTGCTATGCTGAATCGAAAATATATCACGCTGCTGGTAATAGGCACAGCAGTGCTTGCTATTGCTTATGTTCTGTTTGCAAACATATCCGTACAAAGGGTAGGGACAGATGTCGGCAATGCGGCCCCGGACTATGAACTGCCAATGTACAATCAGAAAAGCGGTTCGTTGTCCGACTACGATGGAAACGTTATTGTGATGAACATGTGGGCCTCCTGGTGCGAACCGTGTACTGAAGAAATACCGGCTTTAATGGAATTTCAGGAAGCTTATAGAGAAGAAGGGGTAACCGTATTAACGGTAAATATGAATTCGTACGAAAGAACACAGGAAGAGCCGGAACAATTTGTAGAGGAATACAACATGGAACGTTCTCCGGCGATGGTGGATAAGGAAGGAGAAGTGGCTGATTTGTACAACATCCAAAGACTGCCCACCACTTACATTATCAACCGGGACGGTACCATCGTGGAAAAAGTGGAAGGACCGGTGAGCTTTGATGACTTGGAACAATTGGTGGAAAGTGAACTATAATTTTAAAAGAAAACACATGAAACAGAAAGGGGCATGCGTATAGTAATAGCGAGGTGATATAATGTGTATACCGGGATAATGGTAAAGGTACTGTCCGTTCTGCAAAAAGAAGAGGAATTTCTGAAATTAAAAACAGATGGAGGAGCCGGCCGCGCGATTTTATATCTGCACTGTTTCCCACCCGTGTCTGAAGGAGAATTTGTCAAAGTGAATACGACAGCACAGTCTCTGGATCTGGGCACAGGCGGATGGGATTTTGTCACATCGACCCGGCATGAGAATTATACTGTTCAGGGAAAAGGCCATATCATGAAAGCACGGTACTCCCCTTTTCAACATAGTGTATTTTCTATTGATGACCCGGAACATCCGGATCATGACATTTTTGAGCAGCCTTTTTCCCTTCACCAGGCTCCGGTTCTGCTCGCCGAGTTACACAGCATGCTTCCCGTCCTTTTGGGCGCTGTCTCCCTGCATAGGCCGGATTTTCGAATAGGAGTGATTCTCTCGGATGAATCCTCATTGGCCGCGGGTCTTAGTGACCACATGAATGAATGGAAACGGAAGGAAACCATTGATGTAGTGACAGTGGGGCAGGCGTTTGGCGGCACAGCAGAAGCAGTGACTCTGATAAACGCCATGCAGTGGCTGATAACGAAACGAAACGCTGATCTTCTCATCATTTCAATGGGACCAGGAACCGTGGGTACAGGAACGCGTTTCGGATTCAGCGGCATGGCTCTCGCGGAATGGGCGAATATTGCCGGCGCCCTTGATGGAATGCCGGTGTGGATCCCGCGCTTATCTTTCTCGGAAAAAAGACAGCGGCATTACGGTCTGAGCCACCACACCATTACGCCTTTATGTTATTTCACCTATGCTTTTTCAACGTTGATCCTGCCCCGCCTGGATAAGGAAAAAGCTTGGACACTCAAAGAACAGGCACGGCCTCTGCTAAAGGCGGATCATGTGGAACTGTTATATCAAGAAACGGAACAATGGTTTTTGTCTTGGCAGGAACATTACAAGAACAGAGAAGCAGAGATATTCTCCATGGGGACGTTAATTGATAATGACCCGGAATTTATTCAAGGAATTCTTGCCCCGCTGATATTCTCTGTGAAAAAACAGGAGGAGCGTCATCATGGAATTTGAGGAAAAAACGATACATAAAGAGTCTATCTATGAAGGAAATATTGTAAATGTCAGTGTTCATGATGTGACTTTGCCTAATGGAAAAACAAGCAAGCGCGAAATTATTAATCATCCCGGCGCTGTAGCCGTCATTGCCGTAACGGAAGAAAACAAGCTCGTCATGGTACGACAATATCGTAAAGCGCTGGAAAAGGAAATTATCGAAATACCGGCCGGGAAGCTGGAAAAAGAGGAGCCGCCGATTCAATCTGCAGCCAGAGAACTGGAAGAAGAGACTGGCTACAAAACAGAGAGCCTTACGAAAGTAACGTCCTTTTATACTTCCCCTGGTTTTGCTGACGAGATGATACATCTATATGAAGCGGGGAAGCTGAAGGAAGGGGAAACATATACGGATGATGATGAATTCGTAGAGGTAATGGAAGTGTCGCTGGAAGAGGCGGAAGACCTGATAGAAGAAGAAAGAATTCATGATGCCAAGACGATGTTTGCCGTTCAATATTTGAAATTAAAGAGACTCGATTAATAGAAGTAATAGAACGCCATCCCTCTTCATAAAGTGTAATATGTTCTATTAGCAGGGAGGCCGTTCTATGATAGAGTCAATACCTTATCTCGCGCGAAAACACTGGATGGAATATCGTTCTATTTACTGGTTTTCTATTGTTTTATTATTTATGGGCATCATCTTTGGAGCTGTTCTCGTCAATAGCTTGTCCCTGCCCCTAAAAAATGATTTATATGGTTTTGTCCGGCAGTTTTTTACGCAGTTTAGAGAAGGGGCGGATATTGCCCCCAGGCATATTTTTATGCAAAGCTTATCCCAGCATTCGGGGTATCTTATTCTTATGTGGGTTCTTGGATTGTCGGTGGCGGGAGTGCCTTTCATATTGATTTTACTATTTCTGAAGGGCGTCGTCTCCGGGTTTACGATTGGATTTCTCGTGCAGCAGATGGGAAGTGATGGGTTTTTCCTTGCCTTCACGTCGATATTACCGCAGAACCTTATTATTATTCCTGCTTATATTATCATGGCAGTAGTGTCCATAAGCATTTCTTTAAGCATTATAAAGCATTTGTTTAAGCACAGCAGAACGTCGCCGGTTCCTGCTGTTATTGCCAAGTCCAGTATTATCGCTGCTTGTCTGTTTGTCAGCATCTGCGGTGCGGCAGCTATCGAAGGATACCTCTCTCCTCTCATTATAAAAAGTGTGATTGACTGGACTATGTGATAACTTATTTTAGATTATAATAATTATAAAATGATTTTTGTTATCATTATCATTTGACACCTTTCTCCATCGTGACTATAATTTATTATAGTTGGTAACAGGGGGAGGTTAATCATGGAGCAGCGTATTGACCGGATAAAAAAACAGCTTCATTCTCAAAGCTATAAACTAACACCGCAGCGGGAAGCAACGGTCCGGGTTCTCCTTGAAAATGAGAAGGATCATCTAAGCGCAGAAGATGTTTATCTGCTGGTAAAGGAAAAGGCTCCGGAAATCGGACTGGCTACGGTGTACCGAACACTGGAATTACTGAATGAATTAGAAGTCGTAGATAAAATTAACTTTGGAGACGGCGTTTCCAGATATGATCTCCGCAAAGAAGGGGCCGATCACTTCCATCATCACCTTGTTTGTATTGAATGCGGAACAGTGGATGAGATACAGGAAGATCTGCTGGGAGACGTTGAAAAAGTGGTAGAAAGCAGCTGGAATTTCAAAATCAAGGACCACCGTCTGACGTTTCACGGAGTATGCCACCGCTGTCAAGAGAAGGAAAAGACCAAAGATGAACATACAGACAAAGAGATGAATAACGCTTAACAAAAAACCTTTTCGAAAAGAAGAGGTTTTTTATTTTTTACAAGGAAGTTGAGGCGCTGCCCGCGCAAAGGGAGAGCCGATGACGCCCTTGGGCTCGAGGATACCGGGAGTCTGTCTATCATTTGCAGGGCATCCAGGGAGGCTGGATGGGCGTTTAGTGCAAAGCAGTTCCGTATTGGAGACGGACGCCAAATATTGCAGAGATGCGGAACCTCTCTTTCACTGGAGCAGGAGGACATTTATTCCGCTATTTCTATTATTATTCGTATGTTGGAGAAGGAATCGGACATTTTTTCCGTTATTTTCCCTTTTCAGCCTCATAAAAGCAGTCCAGGGCTCGGATAGCGGCACATATGTCCGAAAAAGCTGCTTCAGGCCGATCTCTCGGCCATTTAACGGAACAGATGTCCGAAGCTGCGCTTCCTGTTTAAGGTGCTAAATACTGGTTCCCCCGGGCAGTCTCTCCTTTCCCATGTATAATTTTCTTCCTGATTTGTCAAGCTGGTTTTATAAGTTTGAAAGAAAGGAAGAGTAATAATGAGAAAATGGTTGTCACAAGGATTGGAAACGTTTAAAATTTTTATTGTTTTCACAGCGTGTCTTCTGACCTTTTATTATGGTATTCTGTGGTTAAGTGAAAGTTATGATGGGGACGAGCGCCTGCAACGGACAGAAACAGATGCAAAGCAGGTACAGGCTCCGGAGGAATCCATTATGCCATATTAGTTAGTTAATACAGGAAAAAGGCGGGGAATTGGTTGAAAACCGATTTATATGATTTTATACATTACTGCCGGGTGGAAAAAGGGTTGACGAACAATACCCTGCAGTCTTACCAAAGAGATCTGCAGCATTATCTAAACCATCTGCAGAAGAATAATATTACGGGAATACAGGAGATCGAACGTTCACATATCGTAGCTTTTTTATATGATTTAAAAGAAAATGGTCGTTCCACTTCCACCATTGCAAGGACGATTTCTTCTATCCGGGCCTTCCATCAATTTCTACTACGGGATCAGCGTTCTTCCAAAGATCCGTCTGAATTGATAGAAATTCCAAAGGGAGACAAGAAACTGCCGGACGTCTTATCAACTTCGGAAATAGAAGCTCTGTTAACATCGGTTAATGGGACGACTTCTTTCGCACGGCGGAATAAAGCGATGCTTGAATTAATGTATGCTACCGGTCTCCGGGTGAGTGAACTGTGCAGTCTTGAAACCGGAGATATCCATCTACAGATGGGGTTTGTCCATTGTCTGGGAAAAGGAAATAAAGAAAGAATTATTCCATTAGGGCAGACGGCGGCAGAAGCGGTGGAGAATTATGTGCATCGAGCGCGGCCGCAGTTAATGAAAAAGAAAAAACATGAGATTTTATTTGTGAATCATCATGGCACCAGTTTGTCCAGGCAGGGATTCTGGAAAATATTAAAAGAGGCAGCCGAGCGGGCAGGAATTCAAAAAAAATTAACCCCCCACACGCTTCGTCATTCGTTTGCGACCCACCTTCTTGAAAACGGGGCGGATTTAAGAGCAGTACAGGAAATGCTTGGACACGCAGATATTTCCGCTACGCAAATTTATACGCATGTCTCCACCCATAAATTAAAAGATGTTTATTTAAATTACCATCCAAGGGCGTAGCCTGAAAGAAAGGAGAAAAAAATGACAAGACAAGAGTTTACACGGATATTTGTGATTGTGATGGACTCGGTAGGAATTGGCGAAGCGCCTGATGCGGCAGAATACAATGATTTGGGAGCAGACACGATTGGACATATTGCCGCCCATCGAAATGGGCTTCATATGCCGAATATGGAAAAACTTGGATTTGGTAATATCAAAAAAGTACCGGGGATTAAACCGATAAGAGAGCCTGGGGCTCATTATGGAATCATGCAGGAGGCCTCTAACAGTAAAGATACGATGACAGGCCACTGGGAGATTATGGGGCTGCATGTAAAAGAACCATTCCGCACCTTTCCCGACGGTTTTCCAGAGGAGCTGATCCAGAAGCTCGAACAGGCTGCGGGACGAAATGTCATCGGTAATAAGGTCGCTTCCGGAACGGAAATTATTAAAGAACTGGGGAAGGAACATATGGAAACCGGGTCGTTAATTGTTTACACTTCGGCGGACTCGGTATTACAGATAGCCGCGCATGAAGAAATTGTACCGGTGGAGGAGCTTCATCATATTTGTGAAAAGGCGCGGGAGATGACGTATGAAGCACCATACATGATCGGGCGGATTATTGCCAGACCGTTTATTGGAAAACCAGGAGCCTTTGAGCGTACGTCGAACCGCCATGACTACGCCCTGAAACCCTTCGGCCGCACCGTAATGAATGAACTGGCGGATAAAGGATTGGACAGCCTGGCGATCGGGAAAATCAGTGATATTTATGACGGTGAAGGGATCACAAAAATGATCAGGACCGAATCAAATGCAGACGGCATGGATAAAATCATTGCTTCGGCAAAGGAATCCTTTCAAGGGCTCAGTTTTTTAAATTTGGTTGATTTTGATGCTAAATTCGGCCACCGCCGGGATCCGGACGGGTATGGAGAAGCTCTTGAGGAATTTGATAAAAGACTGCCTGCATTGCTGCAGCAGTTAAAGAAAGATGACTTGCTGATGATCACGGCTGATCACGGAAATGATCCAGTACATCATGGGACGGACCACACCCGGGAATTGGTGCCGCTGCTTGTTTACAGCAAAAAATATACGTCTGGCCGGGATTTGGGACGCCGTCAGACGTTTGCAGACATCGGAGCTACGATTGCAGATAATTTTCAGGTGAAAATGCCGGAGTATGGAACTAGTTTTTTAGATAATCTGAACGAAAAAGGATGAGAATGGATGACGACCAAACGACTTTTGGAAGAAGCAGCAGAAAAAGTTAGAGAGAAAATATCGGCCCCTCCCCGGATAGGGCTTATCCTGGGATCAGGTTTGGGAGTGCTGGCTGAAGAGATAGAAGACGCTGTCAAAATTCCGTATGAAGAGCTTCCTGGTTTTCCGGTATCCACAGTAGAAGGACATGCCGGTCAGCTGGTGGCAGGAACGCTCTATGGGCGAAAAGTAGTAGCGATGCAGGGAAGATTTCATTATTATGAAGGCTACAGCCTTCAGGAAGTGACTTTTCCTGTCCGGGTGATGCGTGCTGTCGGGGTAGAAAAGCTGCTCGTCACGAATGCGGCTGGAAGCGTAAATGAATCATTTTCCCCCGGCAACTTAATGTTGATCAAGGATCATCTGAATCTGCTTGGGGATAATCCGTTGATCGGCCACAACGATGAAGGGCTGGGGCCGCGGTTCCCAGATATGTCGTCTGCTTATTCGAAAGAATTGATGGAAACAGCAAAAATGGCAGCCTCTTCCTTGCACATAACGCTGCAGGAGGGAGTATATGCTGCAAATACAGGGCCAAGTTATGAAACACCGGCAGAAGTAAAAATGATTCGTACCCTCGGAGCTGATGCTGTGGGGATGTCCACCGTTCCGGAAGTCATTACTGCTGTCCATGCCGGCATGGATGTCCTCGGTATTTCCTGCCTGTCTAATATGGCGGCTGGCATACTCAATCAACCGTTAAGTCACGATGAAGTGATAGAAACAACAGAAAGGGTCCGGGAAGATTTTCTTAGGCTGATGAAAGAGATTGTCAGCCGGGTTGGGAAAGGAGAAGCGTAACATGGAAAATATAGCAGCGAAAGTTAGGGAAGCAGCAGCTTATTTAAAGGATCAAACAGATACAAGCCCCTCAATCGGTCTAATTCTAGGGTCCGGCCTCGGAGATTTAGCAGATGAGATTCAGAATGCGGTAAGGGTCGATTACGAATCCATTCCTTATTTTCCAGTTTCCACTGTGGAAGGGCATGCTGGCCGTCTTGTCATCGGAGAGCTTCAGGGCAGGCAGGTTATTGCAATGCAGGGACGTTTTCATTACTATGAAGGGTACTCAATGCAGGAAGTTACGTTTCCTGTACGTGTTATGAAAGAATTAGGCGCAGAATCGCTTATTGTCACCAATGCCTGCGGCGGAATGAATCCTTCCTTTCAGCCCGGAGATCTTATGGTCATCGAAGATCACATTAATCAGACAGGGACGAATCCATTACTCGGGCCAAACGATGAGGCATTAGGACCGCGTTTCCCTGATATGAGCCAGGCGTATAACACGGAATTAAAGCAAACAGCCGTCCGTGCCTCTGAAAGTCTTGGTTTTTCTCTGCAGAAAGGTGTTTATCTTGGTATCTCCGGTCCAACCTTTATGACTGCAGCTGAATTGATTATGCTCCGCCGGCTGGGAGGAGACGTTGTTGGCATGTCCACGGTACCGGAAGTGATTGTGGCGAACCACGCCGGCTTAGAAGTGCTTGGAATCTCCTGTATCACGGACATGGCAATCGGTGAAGAAATCGAGGGGGTTTCTCACGAGGAAGTGATGGACACAGCTACAAAAACAAAACCTCGTTTTATTTCTCTAGTGAAAGAGATATTATCGATAATGCCGTCCAGGGGCTAATGGAAAGGAACGGTGGAATAGATGCGAATGGTTGATATTATTACAAAAAAAAGAGACGGTCTTGAACTGGCTGAGGAAGAAATCAGGTGGTTTGTCAATGCATACAGCAATGGAGATGTCCCGGATTACCAGGCGTCTGCATTTGCAATGGCTGTCTACTTTCAGGGGATGACTCAGGACGAAGCAGCAGCTTTGACCTATGCCATGGCTGAATCGGGCGATCAATTGGATTTATCTGAAATAGAGGGCATAAAAGTAGACAAACATTCCACAGGCGGAGTTGGTGATAAAACGACGCTGATACTCGGCCCGACTGTTGCGGCGCTGGATATTCCGGTTGCTAAAATGTCAGGAAGAGGGCTGGGACATACCGGTGGTACGATTGATAAGCTGGAATCATTTCAAGGATTTCAGGCTGAAATTGAGCAGGATGAATTCATCCGGCTTGTGAACGAAAACAAGCTGGCGGTGGCAGGGCAAAGCGGAAACTTGACACCTGCTGATAAAAAGCTGTACGCCCTCCGGGATGTTACCGCAACCGTCAATTCCATTCCCCTGATCGCCAGTTCCGTGATGAGTAAAAAAATTGCTGCTGGAGCCGATGCTATCGTACTGGATGTAAAAACGGGCTCAGGTGCGTTTATGGCCGAACTGGAAGAAGCAAAAGACCTGGCCCGCGCCATGGTGGAAATAGGAAATTCATTGAACCGGAAGACGATGGCTGTTATTTCAAATATGGATCAGCCATTAGGGCGCTTTGTCGGGAACGCTCTTGAAGTGAAAGAAGCGATTGAAACCCTCCAGGGCAATGGTCCCCAAGACCTCCACGAATTGAGCTTGACCCTTGCTTCTCATATGGCAGTACTGGGAGGCAAAGCATCAGATGAAAAAGAAGGCCGGGCTCTGGTGGAGAAAGTAATGCAGGATAACGCTGCGCTGGAAAAAATGAAACAGTTTGTCCAAAGCCAGGGTGGGGATCCGGCTGCGGTCGATCATCCCTCTTTATTATCTACAGCTGAACAACAAACCGATGTTCTTGCAGCAGACTCCGGGTATATAGCCGCCATCCATGCCGCCCAAATCGGAAAAGCCGCTATGATGCTTGGAGCCGGCCGTGCTACAAAGGATGACATTATTGATCATGCCGTTGGGATTGAATTAAAGGCTAAAATCGGAGATTACGTAGAAAAAGGGGAGCCTCTTGCAGTACTGCATGCCAATCAGAAAGATACGAAGCACATTGAAGAAATGATCCTTCAGGCCTACAGCACCTCAAAAGAAAAAGTGGAAAAACCGGAATTGATATTTGCTGCAATCTAAAAATCTTCAGGATGAAAATCCTGAAGATTTTTTTGTATATACCCTGAAATATTTGGAAAAAATAAAGGTATATACGATTGGGAGGTGTCTGTCATTGATGAAAATAAAGGTGAAGAAAACGATATGGGCTGCCATAATTTTCGGTGCTGCAGCTTTTATCATCAGCAATCATGCAATAGCGAAGGAAGAAGAAGGAAAAGACTTAGCAGAGGACGCCCTTTCTGCCTTTGTCATGGAAGCTGAAACGGGACAGGTTTTGTATCACAAAAATGAAGAAGAGAAGCTCCCCCCAGCCAGCATGACAAAAATAATGACGCTGCTATTAACAATGGAGGCTCTGGATGAGGGGCAGATTGAACTGGATGAAGAAGTACGTGCCAGCGAAAGAGCAGCCTCGATGGGAGGATCCCAGATTTTTCTTGAAGAAGGAGAACTGATGACGGTCGATGAACTGCTGAAAGGGATCGCGATAGCCTCAGGGAATGATGCCTCGGTAGCAATGGCAGAACATATAGCCGGAACAGAAGAAAAATTTATTAAGAAAATGAATGAAAAAGCGGAGGAATTAAACTTAAAACATACAAAATTTCAAAACACCACCGGGCTTCCGGCGGACGATCACTATACGACAGCAAAAGATTTAGCCATCATCAGCCAGGCCCTTCTGCAGCACGAGAAGGTGTTGGAGTACACAGGGAAATATGAAGATTATTTAAGACAGGGAGAAGATAATGAATTCTGGCTGGTAAATACAAATCCACTCGTAAAACATTACGATGGTGTCGACGGTTTGAAAACAGGGTATACCAATGAAGCCAAATATAATTTGACAGCAACAGCTAAAAAAGACAATATGCGGGTCATTACGGTATTGATGGGAGCCGGGACCCCGAAAGAAAGAAACCAATTTACTGCTTCCCTGCTTGATTATGCTTTTCAAAACCACGACTATCACATTTTAGCTGAAAAAGGGGAAAAAATGGGGGATGTGAAGGTGGAAAAAGGACGGGAGACAACAGTCGAAGCCGTACTGGCTGAAAATGCAGCTGTGGTTCTGCCTAAAGGGAAATCAGCAGATGATATAACTCAAAAGGTAAACATGAAAAAAACGGTCACCGCACCGGCAAAGGCGGAGGATCTGGTGGGCACCCTACAAATTTATGAGAACGAGGAGTTACTTTCAGAAACGGAGCTGGTTCTAAAGAAAGACGCTGCCCCGGCTGACTGGCCATCCCTATTCAAACGCACATTATTCAGGATGACAGGAAAAGTGTCATAATGCCGGTACATTTACCGAACCGGCACTAGTTTTGTCAAGCGGAAAGGATACTGCACCTCAAGTGGAGAAACCAGAATAGCACCGTGATCTATATTATACATGGGGGAATGATAATGAGTTTATCTGTAAACCTTGAACAAGTGGGAGACGTACTTTGTGTCAGGTTGAAAGGAGAACTGGATCATCATTCTTCAAGAGAACTGCGGGCGAAGGTCGAACAGTTTTTAGAGCAGAACCGTCCCCTTCATATTGTATTAAATCTTGAAGAATTAGTATTCATGGACAGTTCCGGAATTGGCGTGATTTTAGGAAGGTACAAGCAGGTTCGTAAAAATGGAGGAGAAATGGTCGTTTGTTCTATTTCGGCACCGGTGAAAAGGCTTTTTGAGCTTTCCGGGTTGTTTAAAATCCTGCGGCTGGAAAATCGGGAGATGGATGCATTACGTAAATTGGGGGTAGCCTAATTATGAAAAATGAGATGAAACTGGAGTTTTCCGCGGTTAGTGAAAATGAAGCTTTTGCCAGAGTCAGTGTTGGAGCATTTGCTGCCCAACTGGACCCGGATATGAATGAATTGACCGAACTGAAAACGGTGGTATCAGAAGCGGTGACAAATTCTATCATTCACGGCTATGACGAAAACCCGTCGGGAACGATTGCCATTTTAGTAAAAATAGACACAGATACGATAGAAGTTACCATTAAGGATGAGGGCGTCGGGATTGACAATATTGATAAAGCCAAGGAGCCGTTATTTACAAGCAAACCAGAACTGGAACGCTCAGGTATGGGTTTTACTATAATGGAAAATTTTATGGACGAAGTGGAAATAATCTCAGAACCGGACAGCGGGACGACGGTTTATTTGAGAAAACGACTGGCAAGAAGTCAAACACTTTGTAATTAAGGGGATACTGTATGGATGTTAAACTAGAAAAACAGCAGCCTCTTCAAGATGACAAAGTAAGAGAATTGATTCGAAACAGTCAACAAGGAAATAAAGAGGCACGGGATGAGATCGTGAATAAAAATACACGTCTCGTCTGGTCTGTGGTCCAGCGGTTTATTAACCGCGGATACGATCCTGAAGATTTGTTTCAAATCGGCGTGATTGGTTTGATCAAGTCGATTGACAAATTTGATTTAACATATGAAGTGAAGTTTTCTACGTACGCCGTTCCAATGATCATCGGCGAAATACAACGATTCATCCGGGACGACGGAACGGTGAAGGTCAGCCGTTCTCTGAAAGAATTAAATAATCGTGTCCGGAAAAAGAAGGAGGAATTAACGAAGGAGTACGGCAGGATCCCGACCCTGCAGGAAATTTCAGCGGCCCTGGACCTGCCGACAGAAGAAGTGGTCTTTGCCACAGAGGCCACAAGGACCCTTTCCTCTTTACATGAAACCATTTATGAAAACGACGGAGACCCTATTACGTTGATAGATCAAATTGCTGATCAAGGGGATAGCAAATGGTTTGATCAGCTCGCTGTAAAAGAAATTGTGGAACAATTAGAAGAGCGGGAACGGCTGATTGTCTATCTGCGTTATTATAAAGATAAAACGCAGGCAGAAGTAGCAAAACGCCTTGATATCTCTCAGGTTCAAGTATCCCGCCTAGAAAAACGAATATTAGACAAAATGAAAAGTCAGTTATCTGAATAGATGACTGACTTTTTTGTATAGAAGGGCCTTTGAATCGTACATACTATGCGAAAGGAGAGGGTTGAAATGAAAAACCATATCTATCTGCAGTTATTTTCAACTCATTCGGCAGTTCCCGGAGAACAACTGTATATTAAGGACGTTGCCAGACTGGAAGGAGAAAAAGAACAGGTGGCGTCTGTCCTTGCCCTTCCGATCTATCAGATCGGCGTGAAGGATAAAAGCCATGTGGTGGTGGATGGTTTATCGGTGATCCAGCACATTCACTCTGCTTTTCCGGAATTGAACGTAACATTGCTTGGACGGGAACAGACAGTGATTGAGGTATCCAGAGATAGGAAAATGATTTCCCCTCTTCTCTTTCTTTTTGTCTGGTTTTTGTTGTTCACGGGGGCTGCTCTGGCAATCATGAACTTTCATGAAGATGTCAGCATGCTTACGGTTCATCAGAAATTATATCAGTTAATTACAGGAAAAGAACTGGAACAGCCGCTGCTGCTGCAGATTCCTTATTCATTTGGACTTGGTCTTGGCATGATATTATTTTTCAATCATTTATTTAAGAAACGTATCAATGAAGAACCAAGCCCGCTTGAGATTGAAATGTTTCAATATAGACAGGAAATTGATAAATATTTAGCTGAAACGGAAGCAGAACGGGGATCCAAATGGCCTTCGAAGTCTTAATTACGATGATAGTCGGTCTCAGCGGAGGTCTTGCTGTAGGCAGTGGATTCGTAGCTTTTATTTCTGTGCTCGGGATTATTCCCAGACTGGTGCAGCTGACTAATACCGAAAAAGCAGCAAAGGCATATGAAATAGCTGTCATAGGCGGGGCGGTTTTTGGAACGGCAGCTGTTCTGCATCCACTCCAGTTTTCGTTTCCAGCTTTTTTTACGATACCGGTAGGTCTTGCTGCCGGTATCTTTGTCGGCATGCTTGCGGCCGCCCTTACGGAAGTACTGAATGTGTTTCCCATTCTTGCCAAACGTGTCGGGATGGAAAAGAATGTAATGAGTCTTGTCATGGCTATTGTACTTGGAAAAATTATTGGGTCATTATTTCACTGGATCATTTATGTTACTCTTTAAAATTTGAAAAAATAAGGAGTTTACTTGATGCGACGAGGAAAATGGAAATTACGAAACATACCGCAGGGCCAAAATCCGGAAAAAAAAGGAGTACCTTCTACGGAAAAAGATAAAACATATATTTCCAGAGATATTGAAGTAAACGAAGAAAAGATAAAAAAACGGGTAGGCATAGGGGTAAGCTTTGATGCCGGGGTAAGAAAACTGCATGTGCTGGGAAAAGAAATCCACATTTATTTTATAAATGGTCTATGTGATATGGAAGCTCTGACAGAATTGTTAAAAGAGCTTATGAAGCTGGAAGCCAGAGATAGAGAAACGCCATATGTCAGAGAAGCAATCGAAAATCATCTGACAGAAGTGCAGGTTGAATACAAAGATAACCTGGAAGACTGTATAACCGAAATGCTCTCCGGACTTGTGTTTATCCTGGTGGAAGGGGAAGATAAAGCGTTTGTGGTTGATGTCCGCAACTATCCAGGCCGCAGTCCGGAAGAGCCGGATAATGAAAAAGTGGTGCGCGGGGCCAGAGACGGTTATACAGAAAACATTATAGAAAATACCGGACTGACGAGAAGAAGGATCAGAGATGAAAGGCTCCGTAATGAAATCATGAGAGTAGGGGTCCGTTCAAAGACAGATATATGTATTTCCTATATTGAAGACATTGCTGATCCGGACATGGTAAATATCGTTAAAAAAGAACTGGAAGCCATTGATATTGACGGACTTACGATGGCGGATAAAGTAGTGGAAGAATACATTGTCGACCAGGGGGCCAATCCATTTCCGCTTGTACGTTACACAGAGCGTCCCGATGTCACGGCTGTTCATTTATTTGAAGGGCACATTGCTATAATCGTGGATGCCTCTCCAAGTGTCATCATTACGCCGACTACTTTTTTTCACCACGTTCAACATGCGGAGGAATACCGCCAGGCTCCTTTTATCGGCACGTATTTGCGCTGGATCCGGTTTTTTGGGATGCTGGCCTCTATGTTAATTCTGCCATTGTGGTTATTAGTCGTACTGGAACCGCAATTACTTCCGGAAGAACTGCAGTACATCGGTCCCAGTGAAGATTCAAATGTGTCTGAATTTATGCAGATAGTGATTGCAGAAGTGGGGATAGAGTTAATGAGAATGGCCGCTATCCATACGCCATCACCGCTCGCCACGGCTTTAGGATTGGTTGCTGCATTATTGATTGGAGAAATTGCCATAGAAGTTGGGCTGTTCACCTCAGAGGTCATTCTATATGTCGCACTTGCTTCGATTGGAACATTTGCAACACCGAGTTATGAGTTAGGCATTGCGATCAAGATTTTCCGTTTTGTGCTGCTGATAGCTGTTGTCTCTTTCCAAACCACTGGTTTTGTCATCGCCGCTACAGCATTATTTTTATTTCTCGCTTCCATTCGTTCCTTAAATAAACCTTACCTTTGGCCGTTTCTTCCCTTTGACGCCCAGGCGTTGTGGCAGGTCATCGTCCGCACGACGGTGCCAAATATTCGACGCCGGCCTCGAATCGTAAATCCGCAGGACTCGATCAGGCAGCGTACCGATTAATACTTCCAATAAATTTTGCTTTTTCTCCTTTTTAAATGATGCTAAAATGTAATCATTCATTGTCGGATTGAAGGAGAGAACGAACCATGTATTTACACGGAACGAGTACTATAAATGAACATGGCCTTCTGGAAATCGGGGGAGTAGACACAGTGAAACTCGCCCGGGACTACGGAACGCCGGTTTATATATATGATGTGGCCCTGATTAGGGAACGGGCGAAAGGATTTCAGAATGCCTTTGAAGAAGCCGGCATACCTTACCAAGTGGCATACGCAAGCAAGGCTTTCAGCTGTGTTGCTATGGTGCAGCTCGCAGCAGAGCTTAACTTGAGCCTTGATGTTGTATCGGCGGGGGAAATGATGACAGCGAAAAAGGCTGACTTTCCCATGGAGAGGGTGCATTTTCACGGGAATAATAAAAGTCCGGAGGAAATCGAATTTGCGCTTGATCTTGGCATCGGCTGTATCGTTGTAGATAACTTTTTCGAGCTATCCCTGCTGCAGGAAAAAGTAAAAACGAAAAAACAGCCAATGAATGTTCTGTTCCGGACAACCCCCGGAGTGGAGGCGCACACTCATGAATACATTTCCACCGGACAGGAAGATTCAAAATTTGGATTTGATCTTGAAAGCGGTCAGGCGGATCAGGCCGTCGAAACTCTGCAGAAGGATCCGTTTCTAAATCTGCGGGGGGTACACAGCCATATAGGTTCCCAAATCTTTGATACGGATGGTTTTGTCCTGACTGTGGAGAAACTGTTTAACGTATTTAAACGGTGGCAGCATCAGTATAATTTCGTTCCTGAGGTCTTTAATGCAGGCGGCGGCTTTGGCATCCGTTACGTGGAAGGAGATGAGCCGCTTGCTCCGGAGGATTATGTGAAAGATCTGATCTTGACTGTGAAAAAAGAAGCGGAAGATGCCGGAATGAATATTCCTGAAATCTGGATCGAACCTGGCCGCTCCATAACCGGTGATGCCGGCACGACACTTTATACGGTGGGAGCTCAAAAAGATATCCCGGGGGTGCGGAAATATATATCTGTCGATGGCGGAATGACAGATAACATCCGGCCGGCCCTCTACAATGCGGAATACGAAGGAGTACTTGCCAACCGCGCGCACGAAGAACACAAAGAGCTTTTTGCAGTGGCAGGCAAGTGCTGTGAAAGTGGAGATATGCTGATATGGAATCTGCCGCTGCCGCCGGTCGAATCAGGGGATATTCTGGCGGTGTTTTGTACAGGCGCTTACGGATATGCGATGGCAAACAATTATAACCGCATCGCCCGTCCGCCCGTGGTATTCGTAGAAAACGGAAGAACAGATCTGGTCGTTCAGGGGGAATCGCTGGAAGATTTATTGAAAAACGATCTACCGCTTCGGTCAAAAGAAAGAGTATAAAAATAGAATAAAGAAAAGGGGAAGAAATATGAAAACAGGAATCATTGAATTTGAAAATGGGGAATCCATCAAGTTGGAATTTTTTCCAGATGCGGCTCCGGGAACGGTAGAAAATTTTGAAAGTCTGGCAAATGAAGGATTTTATAATGGTCTGACATTTCATCGTGTCATACCGGGGTTTGTAGCGCAGGGCGGCTGCCCGAAAGGAAATGGAACGGGAGGGCCGGGTTATACGATAAAATGTGAAACGGAAGGAAACCCATACAAAAACGAGCGGGGATACTTGTCTATGGCTCATGCCGGAAAAGACACCGGAGGCAGTCAGTTTTTCATATTGTTTGAGCCACAGCCGCATCTCGATGGGGTCCATACTGTTTTTGGAAAGGTAACCGAGGGCATGGGAACGGTCGATCGTATCAACCAGGGAGATGTGATGCAGCAGGTAAAGGTCTGGGAGGAATAAGAAAAGCGCGAGTGTCCTGGTAGAGATGCCGCGACAAGTTCTGCGACGCCCAGGAGGTACTGGTTTCCTGGCCCGGAAGAGGAAGTTTGCGGGCTAAGTAGAAGATCCTTATGGAGGTTCGGCTAAGAGCATCATGTCCTTTGATAACGTCCCCCTTTAAACTTTCTTATCTCATAAAAAAGTAACCGGCAGTACAGGCTGCCGGTTACCTTCGCAGAGGAGGAACAATGAAAGAAATTGTAGGAAACTGCCAATCCTGCGGGAAAGAGATTTTATGTATCGATGGTTTCTTAAACGGCGTGGTGAAAGAGGATAAAACGATGCAGTGTTTTGAATGTGAAGAACAATCCAACAAGCCAAATAGTTGACGTTTTCCTTTGTTGAAGTATAAAATCAGTATATATAATTGAATAAATAAAACGGTTAGGTTACATCGGTTAGGTTGTAACCACTTCGGGGTCGGGTGAAATTCCCAGCCGGCGGTGATAAAGCCAATGCTTTTCAGTCCGCGACCCGCTTTGGCGGTGGATCCGGTGGAAGTCCGGAGCCGACAGTGACAGTCTGGATGGGAGAAGGAATAACCGTGTTCAAAAAAGAAGAAAATGACCCAGGTACCGGTGTGTCTAAAAAAGAAACGGTATCTGCCCGGCATTTTATAAATACCTTTGTAGAAAAGGCTTATTTGTTGAGCACGTAACAGAACCCTGGAGACGTATACCGTTCTCCAGGGTTTTTATTTTGATAAAATAAATATGATTTATGGGCTTTTGGGAACACGGCTAATCTTAAGAAAGGGCACAGAAGGCGGCAAAACAGCTTAGGGAAAACACCTGCTGGAACCAGCCGCATCGAGGGAATGAGGCGGCGGTGGTGCCATTCTTTGCGCTTACTTAAATCAGGAAGAGAAAAGAGGATCATAGAATGACAGATGAAGAATATATGCGTCTTGCCTTGGAGATGGCGGAGGCGACAACGGGCCAAACGTCTCCCAACCCAGTAGTAGGCGCCGTTGTTGTAAAGGATGGAAAAGTAGCAGGAATGGGAGCGCATCTAAAGGCTGGAGAGAAACATGCTGAGATTCATGCGCTCACAATGGCCGGTACAAAAGCGGAAAATAGTACTATTTATGTAACACTGGAGCCATGTTCCCATGTTGGAAAAACACCACCTTGTGTAGATGCCATTATTGAGAACAAGGTGAAACGCGCGGTCATTGCCACGCTTGATCCCAATCCCCGTGTAAGTGGAACGGGCGTGAAAAAGCTGGAAGAAGCAGGCTTGGAAGTAACAACAGGAGTTCTGCAGGAGAAGGCAGACTGGTTAAACCGTTATTTTTTTCATTACATGAAGACTGGGCTGCCGTATGTCACCTTAAAAACAGCTGTTTCTCTTGATGGCAAAACAGCAACTGCAGCAGGACAAAGCCAGTGGATAACCGGTCCGGAAGCAAGAGAAGATACCCACCTTCTCCGTCATCAGCATGATGCGATTATGGCCGGCATCGGAACCGTACTGCAGGATGATCCTTCTCTGACAGCACGCCCTGCCAATGGAGGCATCCAGCCGGTGAGAGTGGTGCTGGACCATCACCTGAGAATGCCTGTAAAGGCCAAAATGATACAGGACCAGGCGGCACCGGTATGGATTATTTGTTCAACTGAAGCCGATCCAGCAAAGAAATTGGAACTGGAACAGACAGGCGCTGTCGTCCATCAACTTCCGGAATCATCCATTCATTTAAAAGATGTGCTGCGTTTACTGGGGGGTCATGGTCTGGTGTCCGTTTTTGTAGAGGGGGGAGCTGAGGTGCACGGCAGTTTTGTTGAAAAAAAATTATTTCAGGAATTTATTTCTTATACTGCTCCGAAACTGATAGGAGGCAGAGAAGCTCCATCCGCAGCTGAAGGCCGCGGGATCGCTTCTTTAGCTGAGGTTCCCGATTTGGATATATGTTCTGTGGAATCCCTCGGACGCGATATTAAGATTACTGCGGTACAAAAGGAGGAAGCATAGATGTTCACAGGTATTATTGAAGAAAAAGCCGTGGTGCACAACCTTCAAAAAGGACTGGAAACAATGGTGATGGCCTTGGAAGCTCCTGGTATGATGACTGATATGAACACAGGGGACAGCATCTCTGTAAACGGCGTCTGTCTTACCGTGACATCCTTCACGGATAAGACTTTTACGGTCGATGTTATGCCGGAAACAATAAATGCAACGAGTTTGCGAACCCTGCAGGAAGGATCGCAGGTGAATGTGGAAAGAGCGATGTCGGCTGCAGGGAGATTTGGCGGTCATTTTGTCAGCGGCCACGTCGATACTGTCGGAACGATAGCTTCCATTCAGCCCTATGAAAATGCATATTACGTAGCCATTGATATCCCCGAAGATTATCTTCCTTATATGGTGGAGAAGGGGTCCGTAGCAGTAGATGGAATCAGCCTGACCATCTTTCAGGTTGATGATGAGCATCATACGATTACTCTCTCCCTTATTCCTCATACGTGGCAGGAGACTACCATAAGCCAAAAAGCAGCGGGAGATCCGGTGAATATAGAAGCGGATGTGCTGATGAAATACACAGAGCGATTGTTGAAAACAAAAAGCGATAAACAGGAAAGCGGGATAGATGAAAAGGTATTAAAGGAGAAAGGATTTATCTGACATTGAGGCAAAGATAAACCCAGCTTTTCTATTATAAAAGGGAAAGAAGGAAAAATGCTATGGCAGATGAAAAAATGTTTGATCCTATCGAAGAAGCGATTTATGAGTTAATGCAGGGGAAAACAGTCATCGTGTGTGATGACGAAGACCGTGAAAACGAAGGGGACTTTGTCGCGTTGGCGGATCAGATCACCCCTGAATCGATAAACTTTATGATCACTCACGGACGGGGACTCGTTTGTACGCCTATCACAGAACAAAAAGCGAACGAACTGGAACTGCATCCTATGGTGGATCAAAATACAGATCCGCACGGTACAGCTTTCACCGTAAGTATTGATCATGAATCGACTACTACCGGAATTTCCGCGGCAGAGCGGGCAGAAACCATTCAGGCTTTACTGGATCCTGACAATAAAAGCAGGCATTTTAAGCGGCCAGGGCATGTATTTCCGCTCATTGCTAAAAACGGGGGGGTGCTGCGCCGTGCGGGCCATACGGAGGCAGCCATTGATTTAGCCAGGTTGTCCGGTTCTGAACCGGCAGGAGTCATTTGTGAAGTGATTAAAGATGACGGAGAGATGGCAAGAGTTCCCGATCTGCGCAAAATCGCAGACGAACATGAACTGAAAATGATCACGATAAAAGACTTGATCCAATACCGCCATAAAAAAGACAAATTGGTCAACAAAGAAGCCGATATTAAACTTCCTACGGATTTCGGAGACTTTCGGGCAATTGGATACACCTCTATTGTGGATGACAAAGAAAGCATCGCTTTGATAAAAGGTCAGCTGATTCCGGGAGAGCCGACCCTTGTACGTGTGCATTCAGAATGTCTGACAGGGGATGTGTTCGGTTCCCACCGGTGTGACTGCGGTCCGCAGCTGCAGGCAGCCCTTCAGCAGATTGAAAAAGAAGGCAGGGGAGTTCTTCTTTATATGCGGCAGGAAGGAAGAGGGATCGGCCTCATAAACAAAATGAAGGCGTACCAGCTTCAGGAACAGGGCTATGATACGGTGGAAGCAAATGAGAAACTGGGATTTAAGCCCGACCTGCGGGATTATGGGATTGGAGCTCAAATATTAAGGGATCTTGGTATTTCTAAAATGAGACTTTTAACGAATAACCCAAGAAAGATTACCGGATTAAAAGGGTATGGTCTGGAAGTAGTCGACAGAGTTGCCCTCCAGCTGCCATACAATAAGGACAATGAAAAGTATATGCGTACCAAATACTCAAAACTGGGGCATATGCTTCATTTTTAAAAAAGGAGAGAGAAGATTGTCACGCATATTTGAAGGAAACTTAATAGGAACAGATTTAAACATTGGAATCATAGTAGGACGATTTAATGATTTTATAACAGAAAAACTGCTCGAAGGAGCCAGAGATGCCCTGATCAGGCATGGTACAGCAGAAAACAACATCGACGTGGCGTGGGTGCCGGGAGCATTTGAAATTCCTTATGCAGCGAAGAAAATGGCTGCATCTAAAAAATATGATGCCATCATTACGCTAGGGGCTGTCATAAAAGGCTCCACTCCTCATTTTGACTATGTATGCGCTGAAGCAGCCAAAGGGGTAAACCATGTTTCCCTGGAACAGAATGTTCCGGTAATATTTGGCGTTTTAACCACTAATACCATTGAGCAGGCTATCGAACGTGCCGGTACGAAAGCTGGAAACAAAGGGGCGGAGGCAGCAGCTGCCGCTGTGGAAATGGCAAACCTTGATAAAAATTTTCAAAAAGGGTAAACTAAGACCGGAGTGAAAACATGGCGGGGTTCCGCCATGTTTTCTCTTTGCCTAAATAAGGGGATAGGAAGAAACGAAAACGGTAAAAGGAAGCTGGAATCCTAATGCTGCACCCATGTTTTCTTTATGTTATATCCCATTTGTAAAATTGGGCGAAAGTTACAGTTAAATGTGTATAGGATATGGATAAGATTTTTATCAGAAGTTCTATAATTTTTGTCCCATTTCCTCTTTTCAACAGCGTGTTATGAAGTATAATGAGAGAGAAGAAACATAATCTCTCTCGATAATAAGGGATGATGAAAATGTTTATAAAATTTAAATCTTCTTATAAAAAGATTGCGATGGGGCTGCTTTCGTATATGCCGGAGGAAAAAGAAGTAAAAAAACTCCAGGAAACGATGAGTTGTTATGAAAATGATGACAATTGGCAGCTCTATCTGTGGAAAGAAAAAGAAGATATTATCGGAGTGATGGGTCTTTATTTTCAGGAAGACGGCTCAGCCGAGTTAAAGCATATATGTGTGAACCCTTCTTACCGTGAGGAGGGAATTGGACGGAAAATGGTGTTAACAATGAAAGAGCGGTTGGAAGGAGAACTAAAAGGGTGCGAGGAAACGAGCGAATTTTTAGGATGCTGCGAAAAAAATGAAACACCTGCAGATAAAGAGAAAACGGAAGAAGCCAGCAGTTAACCATGCGCAAAAGCTGTACCGGAAGCAGCCGACCGGACAGCTTTTTTATATGTTTCGTTTTTGCTGAATCCGCCCCTCCTCACTGCCGCTGTGGTGTCTTAGAATGTGACGGTGGATCAGCTGTTTGTTAGTCAAGTCACTGGCATTCAGCCAGGTTACCTGCTGATGGTCACATTCTTGCCTGCATCGTTCTGTCAGTCCGGGATCCGTGATCGGCAGGTTTATATCTTGAAACATGTTCCGGTGCCTGGCCGCTGTCAGGCATTGATCGACCTTGTCTAATAACATTTCTGCATCCAGACCAAGCTGCAGCAGACTGTCCGTATTGGCTTGGAGAATGGAATGCGCACTGGCAAAAATCTTTTCGGCTCCCCGAAAATTTTCACGGCGGTGGTGGTAGAGCCCTACGGCTGTTTGGATCAGCCCCACCCACAGGCTGAGGCGGTTTCCGGGGTCTGTTTCTTTCCAGAATTCCTCCAGGATTTCGTGGCATTCAAAGTAATCCCGGTGGGCGTGAAACTGAACAAGAAATTGGACATACGCTTCCGGATACATTACGGTCCCTTCTTTCTTTCCATTTAGAAAAAATTGTACCATAACTCTGTGTTTTCTTCATGCGAAAGTCATGATGCCTATGGAAACAAGGATATGATATAATTTACTGTAGCCTTTTTAATGGTAAGGATAACATTCAGAGAGGGTTCAATGTATGGAACGATATAATGTACACATCGACACGTTTCAAGGACCGCTTGATCTTTTGCTGCATTTGATCCATCAGGCCGAAGTGGATATCTACGATATACCGGTGGCTTCTATTACGGAACAGTATCTCCGTTATGTGCAGGCCATGCAGGAGCTTGAATTGGATATTGCCAGTGAATATTTGGTAATGGCTGCGACGCTGCTGGAAATTAAAAGCAAAATGCTGCTTCCCGGAGACCCAGAGCCGGAAGAAGAATACATAGAAGAGGAAGACCCGCGGGAAGAACTGCTTAGCAGACTGGTCGAATATAAAAAATATAAAGAGGCTGCAGAAGCACTTCGTGATAAAGAAAATCAGGGGGTTGTACAATATGCGAAGGGTCCTTCGATGGAATATGATGACGCCGCTCAGGAAGCTGACACTGCTGCCTTACCTGAAGAACTGACGTTATTTGATATGCTGGACGCTTACCAGAAACTAAAAGAAAGAGTCCGGTATCATGCCCCAAAGACAACAAAAATAAAAGGGGAAGAAATATCCATTGAGGAGCGGATGTCAACGATTTTAGCCTTCCTTCATGAACGAAAAGGCTCGAGTGGATTTTTTGAATTGTTTCCTTCCCGGGAAAAGGCACACATTGTCGTTTCGTTTCTGGCTGTATTGGAATTAATGAAAACCAGACAAATAACATGTGTGCAGAGTGAAAATTTTGAAGAGATCAAGGTTTATCAGACAGAGGAGGAGCTAGTCAGTGAATGAGGAAGAGCATCAGCACATATTGCAGGGTCTGCTTTATGTCTGCGGGGATGAAGGGCTGAGTATTCAGGACGCAGCCAGGGTGCTTGACTTGTCGGAAGAAGAAACCGTACAGCAGTTAAATAACTTAAAAGAATGGGTTCAGTCCCACCTCGGCGGGCTGCAGGTCAAACAGTTCGGCAGTAAATACCAGCTTGTCACAAATGAAGCGGTGGCTCCTTACATAGAGAAGCTGGCTGAAGTTCCGCATAAAGCCAAACTTTCCCAGGCGGCCCTGGAAACCCTGGCCATCATTGCTTACAATCAGCCGATAACAAGAATAGAAATTGACGATATCCGCGGGGTGAAATCGGAAAAAGCGGTGCAGACCCTGGTGAATAAAGCGCTGATAAAAGAAGCCGGCCGTACCCAGGCTCCAGGCAGGCCGATTATATACAAAACAACAGAACGTTTTCTAGAATATTTTAATATAGCCTCTATGGAAGATCTGCCTGATTTACAGGGCTCGTCTGGGGAGGAAGAGCCGTCGGGGGAAGAAGCGGATCTATTTTTTGAAGAGCTGGACAACGGCTAATTTGGTTTAGGCTCCTCATAGGTGTCTATATACAAAGGAAAATCCCCGTTCCATTCTGCGTACAGGACACGGTTAATATCAGGAATATTTTTGGATTGGAGATGACGCAGAATTTCTGATTTAGATACATTGGATTCTGTAATGTTGTCTTCTACCCATTCTCCATCCAGAATAACGGCGAGCGGAATTCTGGAGGGCGGAGGGATCTCCTGCAGGACATCTGGTTTCAATGCTTCCGAGGCGTGCGGTTTTTTCAGTACATTCACGCTTCCATTTGCTTCTAGAATCGCGTAGTACACATCCTGCAAGGAAAAGACATCTTTATCCCTCAACAAATGCTGCAGCTGATTTAAGTCCAGTTTATTTTTGCGCAGCGCTTCATAATCCAGTTTTCCTTCCCTGATGACAATGGCTGGTTTTCCTTCCAGCATACTGCGGGTTCCTTTCTTTTTCTGGGTAATCATTTCAACCACGCCGACTAATACCGCCCACAACCCAACAGCGTACAGAATATAGTGAAGAGCAATTTCCTTATCGTAAATCGCATTTCCGACTAATTCCCCCATAACGATGGAAGATATGAAATCAAAAGGAGTTAATTGATTAATCTGGGTTTTTCCCAATACTTTTGTAATAACCATCAAGGCAAAAAATCCAACTGTCAATTCGATCGTTAATTGTAAGAAATTAGCCTGCATAGCGTCCTCCTGTTCAGGGATGCTTTTATCTCCACACTATTTTCTTTTCTTAGCCTGCCCGGCATGATGAAAAATACCCCTGTCCTTTATTGGAAATGGACAAGGGTGTCATCCAGCTTTTTCATAAGCTGGCGGGATGCCTGCTGAACCTGGGCAAACTCGTGATAAGATTCTGAGGGGCTGCCGCGGAATACTTTTTTTATTCCGCCTTTCGTGGTTCTCCAATAGGTGTCCACGTAGGTGCGGTAAGCCGTGAAATACTCCTCCATCTGTTCCGCTGTCCTGCTGCCGAACATTTCCTGAAGAAGATTCGAATCATACCCGGAGGTTACAGGTGTTTCCTCCACAGCCCGGGGATGAGGGGCTTTAGTCTGTTTAAAAACAGTATTTCTAATATCCAGGGCTTTCATATGCAGATGGTGGCGTATTTCCTCCTTTTTTGCCTCGTTATCTTCTTTCCTTTTAGTCTTTTTCCATTCTTCGAATTGCGATTGTAATATCGCATGTTCTTCCGCAAGACGTTTTACTCTCCCCCATAAAAACAACATTAAGGTGAAACTGCAAACAAACAGAAACAATACCAGTAAAAGCAGAACAGAATTCATGGCTGCCTCCCTTTCTTAAAAATTACAGAAGGATGCTTTCATAGAAACCACCCCTCCGCGGCCGAAGCAGGAACGGAAAGCGAGTCCGTGCAGGGCTCCTCCCTATAAATCAGCGTACCTATAAAATGACGGTTCTCCTTCCGGAAGAAACATTGGAATGATGTAAGATCCGTTTTTTTAAAAGATCACATAAAAAAAAGTAACTTATTTCATACTATAAAGGCAGCCTTTTACGGAAGGAAGAGAAAATTATGGGACATACACAAAAATATTTTTTCAAGGTTTTTTTTATTTGTCTCTGCCTGACAGGAGCAGCAGCCTGTGAAGATAAGGAAGAAGCCGGCCCAGCCCAGGTAAGTTACAAAGGCACAAACCAGGCGGAACAGCTGTTGGAAGACATGGAGGAAGTAACATCAGCCGTTTCCGTGAAAGAAGGAAAACAAATTTTTGCAGCGGTTACTGTTCACCAATTTGATCGTCTTCAGCTGGAAAACATCAGAAAAAAAGGCCATTCCCTTTTAAAAGAACAGTGGCCCGAGGAAACCGTTCATTTCTCAACAGACTATAAATCTTGGCTTGAACTAAACAAATACAAGGAAGATAGAAGAAACAAATCCATGTCAGAAAAGGAACGGAAAAAAAGATTAACTCAAATTGAAGAGTTTATGAAAGGATAAAGGTGGTGCAAATGAGTCAAAAGCAGCAGGAATCGGTAAATCAGACATATCAAAAATTTGCTCAGAAGCAGGAACCAAAAATACCTGTGGCGGCAAACTGTATCAAAGCGTTCTTGATTGGTGGAGCAGTCTGCACATTTGGACAGGGGCTGCGCTCCTTTTTTCTTCACTTTTTTAATTTCAATGAACAGACTTCCGGTGATCCAACACTGGCGGTTCTCATTTTGATTGCTGTCTTATTAACCGGATTTGGGGTGTATGATAATATTTCCCAGTTTGCGGGCGCAGGAACAGCTGTCCCGGTGACAGGATTTGCAAACTCCATGGCCAGTGCTGCCATTGAATACCGCACGGAAGGCATTGTACTTGGGATAGGGGCTAATATGTTTAAGCTGGCCGGTCCGGTCATTGTATTTGGAACGGTAGCAGCGTTTCTTATCGCAATCATTAAAACAATCTGGATGCAGGTCGCGGGGGGATAAAAATGCTGCAGGGAAAACAGTCCTGGATGTTTACGACATCCCCTTCTATAGCGTCTACTGGAGTAGTAGGCGGCCCCTTTGAAGCAAAAGGGAATGTGGCCAGAGATTTTGATCATTTATTTGATGATCTCTGGATGTCGGAAACGTCGTTTGAAAACGCACAGAAGAAACTAATGGAAGAAGCCTCTACTATTGCTTTATCAAAAATAAACAAACAGCCGGAAGATATTCAATTCGTATTTGCCGGGGATCTTATCAATCAAATTACAACAACCAGCTTTGCCTGCCGGACGCTTGGAATTCCGTACCTTGGCTTATTTGGAGCTTGTTCTACATCGATGGAAGGACTCGCTCTAAGCGCCATGGTTATTGAAAACAATGGAGCGGAGTATATATTAACCGGCTCAGCAAGTCATAATGCCGCAGTCGAAAAGCAGTTTCGTTATCCCACGGAATATGGTTCTCAAAAGCCTCCCACTGCCCAATGGACGGCAACAGCTGCAGGGTTTGCCGTCGTCGGCCGTCAGGGAGAGGGGCCATCAATGACCTCTGCCACCCTTGGAAAAGTGGTAGACCGGGGGATGACGGATCCATTCAACATGGGCGGAGCAATGGCCCCGGCCGCAGCTGACACAGTGGAAGCCCATTTCACTGACTTAAACCGGGACCCTTCGTATTATGACTATATTATAACGGGGGACCTTGGTAAGGTGGGGCTGCCGCTTATGAAAGAACTTCTGCGGGAGAAAGGAATCATGGTAACCGATGAACAGTGCCTCGACTGCGGCACTCTGTTATACAAGGAAGATCAAAAGGTACAGGCTGGCGCCAGCGGGTCGGGTTGTTCGTCTGCCGTCGTTTACGGACATATTCTAAATCGTATGAAAAACAATGAAATGAGTACAGTGCTTGTCGTCGCCACAGGGGCACTGTTAAGTCCACTGACGTATCAGCAGAAAGAATCCATCCCCTGTATCGCACATGCTGTGGCAATTGAACAGAAAGGAGTCGGATCGTCTTGATATATTTCTGGGCTTTTGTGGTCGGCGGCCTGATTTGTGTACTTGGTCAACTGTTAATGGACGTTGCGAAATTAACTCCGGCGCATACGATGAGCACCCTGGTCGTGCTGGGTGCTGTATTTGATGGAGTAGGATTATACGAACCATTGATTGACTTTGCAGGCGCGGGGGCCACGGTCCCTATTACCAGTTTTGGGAATGCGCTGGTCCACGGCGCAATGGCGGAGGCGGAACAAAATGGGATTATCGGGGTGATTACCGGCATATTTGAAGTGACAAGTGCCGGTATTTCGGCGGCTATTATTTTTTCCTTTCTGGCTGCCCTTTGTTTTAAACCAAAAGGTTAAACGGGGAACACGCTTCTTCCAGCGGGAAAAAGCGTGTTTTTTTTAATCAGGCAGACACGGAATCATAATAAATGAAGACAAGCATATTTATATAAAAAAGATCGGACAAGGAAGATGGGATACCCATGAAACGATGTATGATAATTGCCTTCAGTCTTATCCTTCTCCTGAGCCAGCCCGGCTTGATAAGAGCTGACCATACGGAAGGAGTGGAGACCTCAGCGAATGCAGCGATTCTGATGGATCAAGACAGTGGAAGAGTATTGTTTGATAAGAATCCGCACGAAAAACGTAAAATTGCAAGCATCACAAAAATCATGACCGCTGTTTTAGCGATGGAATCGGGAAAATGGGAGGAAAAAGTTGAGGTCAGCCAAGAAGCTGCCGGGGTGGAGGGTTCCTCTTTGTTTTTGAAACCCGGAGAACATATAACGCTCCAGGATTTGACGACAGGATTAATGCTGCGTTCCGGGAATGATGCAGCGGTTGCGATTGCCGAGCATGTCGGGGGCAGTATGGATGGCTTTATTTACATGATGAATGAAAAGGCCGAAGAAATAGGGATGGAGAATTCTCATTTTACAAATCCTCATGGATTGGACGATGGGGATCGTCATTATTCCACGGCTTACGATATGGCTCTGCTTATGCAGTACGCCATGAAAAATGAAACGTTCCGCAAAACAACAGCCCTGGAAAAATACAAAGCCCCGCAGGAAGGAGAAAAATGGGATCGGATCTGGCAGAATAAAAATAAACTGCTGACGTCTTTATATGAGTACTCTACCGGCGGAAAAACGGGATATACCAAAAGTGCCGGACGAACTCTTGTTTCAACAGCAGAAAAGGAGAATATGGGATTGATTGCGGTTACCCTGGATGCTCCCTCGGACTGGGAGGATCATATATCCATGTTTAACTGGGGGTTTTCTACCTTTGATCGCATCCAGCTGGCAGAAGCCCGGGAAACGATCCCGCAGCAGGAAGAGAAAAAAGGAGATTTATTTATACCACAGGACTTTTATTATCCATTAATGGAAGAGGAGATCAATAACGTGTCGCGCTCGATTACACTTGATAAACATTATCAAAAAAACCCATCTGGAATCTCAGCCGCAGGGGAAATAAAATGGACGTTGGATAACCACACCATTCAAAGGATGCCGGTGATGCTGGATAAAGAACAGGAGGATAAGACAAGCTGGTTTGGCAGAGTCGGGAAGTTTCTTCGTCTTTTCATAGGAGGGGAATAGAGCGTGGTTCATTATATCTGGATGTTTTTACTTGGGGTTGGAATTATTACCGCTATGTTTAATGGACGAATGGAGGAAGTATCGGAAGCCATTTTTTCAGGAGCGGAAGAGGCGGTAGCTCTGTGTTTTGGGTTAATCAGCGTGATGGTATTCTGGCTTGGAATCATGAATATCGCCAAAACAAGCGGGCTACTTGATATCTTTACGAAGGGACTTCGTCCCGCAGCAGTAAGACTGTTTCCTGAAATTCCACCGGATCATCCTGCGATGGGATATATTCTTTCCAATATAACAGCGAACCTGATGGGACTGGGCAACGCTGCTACACCAATGGGAATTAAAGCAGTGAAGGAAATGAAAAAATTAAATGATGATAAGGACGAAGCCAGTCGTTCCATGATTACTCTGATGGCGCTGAATACAGCTAGTTTAACGTTGGTTCCGACCACGGTGATAGCTATCCGGATGAACTACGGCTCGGCTGCGCCGGCTGAAATTGTAGGGACAACTATTATAGCCACCGCCTGCTCTACGGCTGCTGCTTTATGTATAGACCGGTTCTTTTATTACCGCAGGTTAAGAAAAAGGAAAGGATATACATGAATTGGTTAAATGCATTATCCTTATGGATCGTTCCGATGCTGCTTTTAACGGTTATTGTTCATGCAGCGTTAAAAAAAATACCGGCGTACGATAGTTTTGTAGAAGGAGGCAAAGATGGATTTCAGCTGGCCGTCTCTCTTATCCCTTATTTGGTTGGAATGATGGTGGCTATTTCTGTTTTCAGGGAATCCGGGGCTATGGAACTTCTGCTCGATGCGGTAGAGCCGGTGCTTGTTCTTATTGGGGTTCCTGCGGATATCGTGCCGCTTGCTCTCATCCGCCCGATTTCAGGCACGGGTGCATTGGGAATGATGAGTGACCTCATTGCAGAGCATGGACCGGATTCGTTTATCGGCAGGCTGGCTTCCACGATGCAGGGAAGCACCGATACAACGTTGTATGTACTGACGATTTATTTTGGCGCCGCTGGTATAAAAAGCATCGGCGACGCTCTCAAGGTTGGTTTATTTGCCGATGCTGTCGGCGTAGCCGCCTCCATCATTATTGTCACCCTCCTTTTTCTCTAACAAACAGCCGCACCGCCTGTAAATCCCTCAGCCATCAAACATTGCTGTTTACCCAATCAATCAAAGACCCAAATTAAAAAGACGGAGCTTGACCAACTTCCAAGCTTCGTCTTTTTTATCGTATCAGAATTTATAAGTTTGGGTTCCCTTTTTGGATTTTGAGGTATATGAATAGTATAGATAAAAGAGAAAATGCAGGAGCTGAAAAGGCCAGCGCTTGTGAAACAGCGTGCAGATGGTTAAGATAGGAAAAGAGGTGAGGAAAATGGAACGACTTCAGAAGGTTATAGCAAATGCAGGAGTAACATCAAGAAGGAAGGCAGAAACGTTTATTGAGGAAGGAAGAGTAAAAGTCAACGGAAAAATCGTCCGTGAACTTGGGAGCAAGGTCTCTGCCCATAAGGATACAGTGGAAGTGGACAATATTCCAATCGATAAAGAGGAACCGGTGTATTACGTGTTTTATAAACCAAAACAGGTTATCTCGGCTGTCCGCGATGATAAAAACCGTAAAGTGGTAACAGACTATTTCGAAGAGGTGGAAGAACGAATCTTTCCAATCGGCCGTCTTGATTACGATACGTCCGGCCTGCTTTTGCTGACCAACGACGGAGATTTTGCAAACTTGATGATGCATCCTAAAAATAAAATATTTAAAACCTATATCGCCAAAGTAAAGGGAAAACCGTCCAAAGAGAATATTGGCCTTTTAATAAAAGGGATAGACATAGAGGGCATAAAAACAGCACCGGCGAAGGTGAAGATTAAATCGACGAACAAAAAAAACAACTCATCGATCATAGAAATCAGTATTCACGAAGGCAGGAACCACCAGGTCAGAAAGATGTTTGAGACCATCGGCCACCCGGTTCTGAAGTTGAAGCGGGAAAAATATGGTCCAATTACCCTGGATAAATTAAACCCTGGAGAAAAAAGAGTATTGAAGCCTGTGGAAGTAAAAAAATTAAAAGAAAGTGCTGTCACATAAGTGTCATAAAAAGCCGCTTATACATGCAAGTTGTTCAGCGTTATAATGATAACATAGTGCAGTGAAGCAGTCAGGCAATAATTAGAGGTGTTCTCATGGAAAAAATAAAATGTGAGTGCGGCCATTTCAATCCATATGGAACGCACCTTTGCGAATCGTGTGGTAAACCGCTCGATGATAAAGATAAAAATGCGTCGATGGTAGACATGCGCTATGAAGGAGTGGCAAGACGTTCCCAGACATACAATAAAACGATAATTGACAAAATATGGAACTTCTTTTCCTCTGTAAAAGTGGGAATCGGAATCATTGTACTAACTCTTATTGCCTCATCAGTAGGTACTATTTTTCCACAGGAAATGTACATACCGAGCAATGTAAACCCGGCGGAACACTATGAAAATGAATATGGCATTGCCGGACAGATTTATTATACTCTCGGTTTTCATAATCTTTACGGCTCCTGGTGGTATATGGCATTAATAGCCGGACTTGGGATTTCTCTTATTATAGCAAGCCTGGATCGTGTGGTTCCCTTATACCGCGCACTAAAAATGCAGAAAGTATCACGGAATGAAGGATTTCTAAAGAGGCAGCGGATGTTTGGGATACATGAACCTGATGCCCCGGAACAGACGGTGGAAGACACCAAATGGTTTCTTTCCAAAAAAAGGTACAAGGTAAGAGAAGAAAACGGAAGCCTGCTCGCGGAAAAAAACCGATTTGCCAGATGGGGGCCTTACATCAATCATGTCGGACTTATTATATTTTTAACAGGTTGTGTGCTTCGGTTTTTCCCGGGGATGTATGTAGATGAACTGGTATGGGTGAGAGAAGGGGAAACAGAAGCCATCCCCGGCACAGATAGAGAATATTATATCGAAAATGAAGAGTTTTTTGTTGAACTTTATGATGAAAATGATGAAACCTTTGCCCCGGCTCTGCAGCGTGCCGGAGGCCCCCAGGTTCAGACGTACCAGACAAATGCTGTGCTGTACCAGAGCGAGGGAACTGGAACAGTGGGAACAGAACCGGAATTGACAGAAGTAAAATCAGATGAAATTCAGGTGAACCATCCCCTTCGTTTTGACAATTTCGCGTTGTATCAAATGGATTACAAATTGAATGAATTGAATGTCATGTCATTGTCTATGAACGACCGCGCCTCCGGTGAAAAAATCGGAACCATCGACATTGATTTGTTCGATCCGCAGGGGGAATATGATCTTGGGAATGGATACCGCGTTGTCATTGATTCTTATTTTCCAAATTTCGAATTTAACGAAGACGGGGAACCTTCTACCGTATCGGACATCCCAGACAATCCTGCTTTTATTTTCCAAATGTTTTCCCCCGAGCATCCGGAAGAAGGAGAATATAGTTTTGTAGGGATCCAGCGGAATGAAGACGTGTTCGGCGAAAATGATTACGAAATGTCGTTTGAAGGAGTCGAAACAAAAGATGTCACCGCACTTACTGTAAGAAAAGACTTGACACTTCCCTTCTTAATCGCGGGAGGAAGTATCTTTATGATTGGCTTAATTCAAGGTTCCTATTGGTCTCACCGCCGCATATGGCTGCGCCGGTTCGGCGGGGAAATCTGGACGGCAGGGCATACCAATAAACATTGGGCTTCATTGAAAAAAGACTTTGTGGCTCTTTCCAGGGAGACGGGATTGGAAGTACCGGAAGATAAGCAGGCCAAAAAAGCCATGAAGGAAAAGGAACCAAACGGAAGGGATGACAGCAATGGTTGAAATTAGTTCGAATTTATTGTTGGTTGCATTCTTCCTGTATTTAATAGCAACGATCTGTTTCGCCATTTCAGTTACAGGAAGAAAATGGCGTGATAAACAGGGAGATGTAACCGGGAACCGCCTTGGTATGGTTGGTTATATGGTTACCGCAATAGGGTTTATCTTTAATGTCGGCTATTTTATCACGAGATGGCTGGCAGCAGGACACGTTCCTGTAAGCAACATGTTTGAATACACTACCTTTCTTGGAATGGCATTAACGTTTGCTTTTCTTATCTTGTACGGTATTTATAAAACGAACGTCCTTGGTATGTTTACACTGCCTATTGTAATGCTCATTATCGCTTTTGCGTCTGTATTTCCAACAGAGGTAGAGCCGCTTATTCCAGCACTGCAAAGTAATTGGCTGAAGATACATGTAACGACAACAGCGCTTGGTCAGGGAATATTATCTATAGGTTTTGCGGCAGGCTTGATCTATCTTGTCCGGACTCTTGATTTCAATAAACGGGACAAGAAAGTGTTTTGGCTGGAGTTTATCATGTACTGTCTTGTCAGTCTTGTCAGTTTCATCCTTATTCGATATGTCTTTGGATTATTCCAATATCAGGCCGTTTTTCAATATGTGAATGAAGCAGGCGAAGAAGCAGAAATGGTATATCATATGCCTGCTGTTTTAGCCCCGCATCAGGGGACCCCGGTTTCGAGCGGGGTGATGGAACCGCTGTTATCGATGCCGGTATGGCTGCGCAGTGATGATGCCAATACCGTTCTGTGGTCCCTTGGTACGGGTGTACTGGTATACGCTGTTTTGAGACTGCTTTTGCGCAAACCGCTTGGCGGGGCTGTTCAGCCTCTGCTAAAAAACATTAACCCCGATACAGTGGATGAAGTAAGTTACCGGGCTATTGCCATCGGGTTTCCTGTCTTCACGCTTGGCGGACTCATTTTTGCTATGATTTGGGCCCAAATCGCCTGGACAAGATTTTGGGGCTGGGATCCAAAGGAAGTATGGGCGCTGATAACATTTTTGTTTTATGCGGCCTACCTTCATTTACGGTTATCGAGAGGCTGGCACGGGGAACCTTCCGCCTGGCTGTGTGTGATTGGTTTTGTTATTATTATGTTTAACCTGATTTTTGTTAACCTGGTTATAGCGGGTCTTCATTCGTATGCATAACGGTTTTACCGGAGGAACGCCTTTATAAAAATTGGAATACATGCTTTGCAGGAGGTAACGAATCCATGGATAATGAAGCAAAAGTATTGGTCGTTGATGACGAAGAACGAATCCGCAGGCTGTTGAAAATGTATCTGGAACGGGAAGAATTTAAAGTAGAAGAAGCCGAAAATGGAGAAGAGGCCCTGGATGCAGCGTTGGATAATGATTATGATGTTATTCTATTGGATTTGATGCTTCCCGGTATGGACGGGGAAGAAGTCTGTCAGGAGCTTCGCAAATCAAAGGCAACCCCTGTGATTATGTTGACGGCAAAAGGGGAAGAGAGCAATCGTGTCCAGGGATTTGAAGTGGGCACGGATGATTACATTGTCAAACCTTTCAGTCCTAGAGAAGTCGTACTAAGAGTGAAAGCTATTTTAAGACGTTCATCGGCGACGAAGTTTCTGCAGACAGAAACACAAACAAAAGATGTCCTCGTCTTTCCCCATTTAACGATTGATAATGATGCCCATCGTGTCACGGTGAACGAGGAAGAAATCAGCCTTACTCCTAAAGAATATGAACTGCTTTATTACCTTGCCCAGGCCCCTGATAAAGTGTTCTCCCGCGAACAGCTGTTAAAAGATGTGTGGGATTACGATTTCTTCGGTGATTTAAGAACGGTGGACACCCATGTGAAACGGCTCAGGGAAAAGTTGAGTAATGTTTCGGAAGAGGCAGCCGATATGATTTCCACGGTCTGGGGTGTAGGATATAAATTTGAGGCTGCCGGCGGAGAATGATCTGGAGAAGTGTTGTCGGCAAGCTTTGGGGCACCATTTTACTGCTCGTTTCCGTAGTACTGGTTATTTTAACGATTCTGCTGCTTCAATTTTTTGAACGGTTTCATATTACAGAAGCAGAAGAACAATTAACCAATCATGCCAATGTTATCGTTTCCGTGCTGGAAAGCCAGGAGGACCCTTCTGCTTCTCAAGGAACGGTCGAAAAAATAGCCGGATCGTATAATACTTCTGTCATAGTGATGCAGGGGGACAATAACTGGGAATATGCGGATGAGGAAGAAGCGGGAGTTCATCTGCCCCTGTCTATTTTTCAGCAGGACAGCCGTTTATCTCCAGTACAAGAGGACCGGACCTCCGTCATTACCCATGGTGATTTTCCAACAGAAGAAGATGGCGAAGAAGTCCATAACGAAATCTTTGTAGTGGGAATGCCGTTTGTCTCGGCTGAGGGGGAAGAAGGTTCCCTCTATTTATATCAATCGCTTGATATTATTGAAGACACAACGGGAGAGACAAAGCAGATTATTCTTCTTTCCGCCGGAATTGCTATCATACTGACAACTGTTTTTGCTTTTTTCTTGTCTTCCAGAATAACGGCGCCGCTTAGGAAAATGCGCCAATTGGTACTGAATGTCGCAAAAGGGGACTTTGAAACCAAAGTTCCGATCCTCACTAATGATGAAATCGGACAGCTCGGAAACGCTTTTAATAAAATGAGGCGGGAGCTGAATCGAAACATTACGGCTTTAAACCAGGAAAAGGAACAATTAAGCCGTATTTTAACAAGCATGGCAGATGGGGTTATTACGATTGACCGGAAAGGCTCCATTGCTGTTACGAATCCCCCTGCCCAGCGCTTTTTGTATTCCTATCATTACGACAGTGGAATAGCTGATCCACAGGACCGTCTCCCTAAAGAAGTAAAAAAGTTATTTCAGAAAGTCGTAGCCCTGGAACAGGAACAATGGATAGAAATGGATGTGCAGGGAAGAAGTTTTGTGGTGTTAATGACGCCATTGTATGATGGGGAATTCGTTCGCGGGGTCGTCGCCGTTATTCGTGACATGACGGAAGAACGGCGTCACGATAAATTGAGAAAGGACTTTATTGCCAACGTTTCTCATGAGCTGCGGACTCCTATTTCCATGCTCCAGGGTTACAGTGAAGCCATTGTAGATGATATTGCCGGAAGTGAGGAAGAAAAGAAGGAGATAGGGCGTATCATTTATGATGAATCCATGCGGATGGGAAGACTGGTCAATGAACTGCTTGATCTTGCCCGTATGGAAGCGGGCCACATCCAATTAGAAAAACAATGGGTGGATATATATTCCTTTGCAGACAAAGTGTATAAAAAATTTCAAGGACTTGCCCGGGAAGCAGATGTCCAGATGACCCTTGATAAACATGGAGAAAAGAAACAAGTGTACATGGATCAGGACAGAATTGAGCAGGTTATGACAAATCTGATACACAATGCTATACGCCATACAAGTGAAAAAGGCAGTGTTCATATTGTGGTAAATACGGCAGGTTCGGGATGGACGGTAGAAATACAGGATACGGGATCAGGTATACCGGAAGAAGACCTGCCCTATGTATTCGAACGATTTTATAAAGCGGATAAAGCACGCACAAGAGGAAAAAGCGGTACTGGGCTCGGTCTTGCTATTGTAAAAAATATTGTGGAAGCTCATGATGGAGAAATAGCAGCACACAACAGGCGGGAGAAAGGGACCATCTTCAGCTTTTATCTGCCATACCCGGAACAGGAAGAATAAATTCATGATGATCGGCTGGGGGTACTCAATATGAAAGCCTGGTTTGAGGAGCATTTTCAAGAAGACTATTTAAAGGTATATGACCACAGAGACGAAGAAAAAGCTGCTAATGAGCTGGCTTATCTAATGACCTATCTTCCTCTGGAGCGGGGAATGAAGGCTGTTGATTTATGTTGTGGAAACGGCAGACACTCACGCTTTCTGGCCAGAAAAGGCATCCATGTGACAGCGGTCGATTTATCGCCCGCTCTCCTGAAAAAAGCAGTGGATCTAACTTCAGGACTCCCTGTCCAATATATGCGCGCTGACATTAGAGACGTTGCATTGAAAACGGAATACGATGCTGCCTTTAATTTATTCACGAGCTTTGGATACTTTACCGATGATGCGGAGAATGAACTTGTTTTTGTCCGGGCGGCGGAGGCGCTGAAAGAAAACGGCTGGTTTTTTTTCGACTATCTGAATCCTTCCTATGTAGAGCGTCGTCTTGTCCCCCGTGATATAACTGAAAAAGAAGGGCTGACAGTAACGCAGGAGCGGTATATAGAAGCAGGATTTATTAATAAAAAAATCACGATTGAAGAATCGGGTTCACAAAGAGAATATCGGGAACGAGTGAAAATGTACAGTCCAGAGGCTTTAAGAAATATGCTTACCCGGAATGGGTTCCGCGTGCAGTATGTTTTCGGAGATTACGATGGAACGCCGTATGAGCAACAGGAATCACCCAGACAAATTTTAATTTGTCAGAAACAGTCAAAAGGGAAGTGAAAAACGGAAGGCCTGTTCGCGATTATCCGTATTTTTTACTATAATAAAGTGAGTTACTCACAAAAACAGAATAATTTAATGAAAATGGTCCTCCTTTGGAAAAAGGGAGTTAAAAGGGAAACCGGTGAAAGTCCGGTACGGTCCCGCCACTGTAAGTATGATAAGCAGGAGCAACATCCACTGTCCCGCTATGGGATGGGAAGGAGCTGCTGTAAGGTGCAAGTCAGGAAACCTGCCATTTTCAACGGTGTTATCCTTCGAGGAAAAGGAGCAGCCGGAGTTTATCAATATTGCCAAAATACCAGGGCATCTGTGTCGAAAATTCCGCTCTCCTATAAAAGGGAGAGCTTTTTCTATATGGTATACGCCTGCATATAAGGAGCATTCCTGTTAGGGGAAAATGTGAGTTTTGAACAAAAAAGAGCCCCCTTGGTATAGTACGGAGTGTCTGATGAAAAATCATCGACCTCGAATCCAGGAAACCAAGGAGGACTCACCATGCATTATACGCAAAACGAAAAACTCACGCAAATCACCTCTAACACACTCATTATTGGCGTAGATATCGCTAAAAACAAACAGGTGGCTCGTGCTTTCGATGACCGCGGTTTTGAATTTGGAAAACGAATCAGCTTCTCCAATGATAGAGAAGGATTCGAAGCTTTTCTACAATGGGCAGCCATGCATCAAGAAAATCATCACAAGACCGACATGATTGTCG
>NZ_AUCI01000002.1 GCF_000429685.1 Salibacterium aidingense DSM 18341 | reverse complement strand
ATTTTTCGCTATATTGAACTGATTTACAACCGCAAGCGTATCCACAGTACCCTGAACTATTTGACCCCGGTGCAGTATTATAAACAGCAGGTTCTGCGGAGTCGAGCGCCCGTAGAAACCTCCTAATGCAGGCAGGAGAGTACTTTTTTCCTTAACCACCGCTCTAGATGATAGAGCGGATGGGTCAAGCGGTTTGAGCTTGACGCTTCCGCGGCATCATCTATCCTGACAGGTGGGAAAAAACCTGCGTCCGTTCCGTTTTATAACGGACAAATCATAAAAAAAGGTGTCTACTTTCTTGACATAGATCCAAAATGTCCGTATCTTCCCTCAAAATGGGATAAATCGAAGAAATAACGGAAAAAATGTCCACCTTGTCTGTAAAAATAGAATATCAGCTGTACTGAGGCTGAAAAACCACTACGAGACCGCCCCCCAAAAATGAACTTTGGGGGGCGGTACTTTTTTGTTCGGAAATTTTTTGTTGGTCTGCGCTTCCCCTCCAGCATAGAAGGATTTCCACTTCTATGCCCAGGCCCCGGACGTGCGGCAGGAATAGATTGGTTGGCGCGGGGATAAGCTCCCTATTATTCTTCAACCATCGTGGAGGGGGAGGCATGTTTCATCCATGCTTCATCTTCCGGGTCTTTTTTCCATAAGCGGAGGCGTTCAGCTTCTTCCCTGCTGAGATACTCGTTGGAAAGGGCTGTTTCAATCAGGGCGCTGTAATCCGTCAGTGTCTCCCAGCTGAGTCCTGCGCCCTGCAGAACATCTATACCCTTTTGCAGGCCATAAGTAAAAATAGCAGCAGTTCCGAGAACATGGGCACCGTTGTCCAGCAATGCGTCCTGAACTTTTACGACGCTGCCGCCGGTAGATATCAAATCTTCAATGATAACTACCTGCTGCCCTTCATGCACGGCTCCTTCAATCCTGTTTTCTTTTCCATGGGACTTGGAAGAACTCCGTACATAGATCATCGGAAGCTCCAGCAGGTCAGCGGCGAGCGCGGCATGAGCTATTCCTGCTGTAGCTGTACCGGCCACTACTTCTGCTGCCGGGTAGTGTTCTTTCACCATATCTGCGAGTCCCTGTGCGATAGCTTTCCGAAGCTTCGGATAAGAGAGCGTTAAGCGATTATCGCAATATATCGGCGACTTTATACCGGATGTCCAGGTGTATGGTTCATTCGGACTCAAGCTCACCGCTTCAATTTTTAACAATTCATTTGCCAGCCAATCTTTCATTGTTTTCCCCTCCATTGTTTCATCATATCTTGATATGTTTGCCAGGGTTGTTCTGCTGATGTAATACTGCGGCCGACAACAATCGCATCGCTGCCGAGATTTCTCGCTTTGGCAGGGGTCACCACTCTTTTCTGATCATTTCTGTCCTGCTCCTTCATACGAATTCCCGGTGTTACTGCTTTCATGTTCCTGCCAGCATGCTCTTTTATAGCGGGAGCTTCCAGAGCAGAACAGACAATTCCCTGTAAACCGGCCTGTTTTGCATTTACAGCATAGTGTATAACCGTTTCTTCCAGCCCTGCTGGAATTCCAAGCTCCTCCTGCATCATTTTTTCTGTCGTACTTGTTAACTGAGTAACAGCAACACAATCGGGAACGGAATCCGCAGCGGGTGTTCCTGTTTCCAGCCCTTCCCTGGCCGCTTCCATCATCCTGATCCCTCCGGCTGCATGCACTGTAATCAAATCAACATTCAGCGCAGCCAGCTGCCGGGCCGCACTTTGAACAGTGCTGGGGATATCGTGAAGTTTTAAATCCAAAAAGATACGGTGTCCCTTCTCTTTCCACGCCTCTACCAAGGACGGGCCTTCCTGGTAAAACAACTCCATACCAACTTTTAAAAATAATGGAGTCCCGGTGAACGAGTCAAGAAAAGATTCGGCGGCCGTCCTGTCTTTAAAATCCATTGCGATAATAAGTGGTTTATTCAACGGAATGCACCTCTTTCGGCTGAAGATCATATAGATGGGTGTATTGCTCCTGTGCCAGCCATTTCTCCAGCCCCCGGCTTAATTCCGGACAAATAAACGGATTTGTGAAATTGGCGGTGCCGACTGCCACCGCATCCGCTCCGGCTATAATAAAATCGATAATGTCTTCTACATCGGAAATCCCGCCCATTCCTATGAGAGGCAGCTGCGTCTGTCTTCGTACTTCATGTATCATTCGTACAGCAATTGGTTTCACGGCAGGGCCGGATAAACCGCCTGCCTGATTCGCAAGCAGGGGTTTTCTGGACTTTCTGTCTATTTTCATCCCGGAAAGTGTATTTATGAGAGTTAATCCATCTGCACCGGCTCGTTCCACCGCCTTCGCGATGTCAGTAATGTCCGTTACATTGGGAGAAAGCTTGACGTAAACTGGCACGCTTGAAACAGCCTTTACCCGTTCAGTTAGTTCTGCTGCCAATGACGGGTCTGTCCCAAACGCGATCCCGCCCTCTTTTACATTGGGACACGAAATGTTCAGCTCAAGGGCATTCACTCTGCCTGTACCGGAAAGGTCGGCGGCTACTTCCTCATAATCTTCCATGGTCGTTCCGGCGATATTAGCAAGCAATGGTGTTTCAATGGATTTTAGTTTGGGCAGTTTTTCTGAAATAACCTTCTGCAGGCCCGGGTTTTGCAGGCCAATCGCATTCAGCATACCGGCTGCTGTCTCCGCTACTCGAGGCGTTTCATTTCCAAACCGCGGTTCTCGGGTTGTTGCTTTTAATGCAATTGCTCCAAGCTCATTCAGATCGTACAAACTGCCCATCTCTTCTCCAAAGCCAAAGCACCCGGAAGCCGGCATGATCGGATTTTTCATCGACAGTCCTGGTAGTTCCACCGCTATCCGGCTCATAAGACCACCTCTTTCCATGGGAATACCGGCCCGTCGCTGCAAACCTTGCGGTAATCACTTCCGTCAGGATCCTGACGGGTATGGCAGACACAGGCCAGACACACTCCAATACCGCATCCCATCCGTTCTTCTAAAGATATACATCCTTCTGCTTCCGGGTATTTCGTTTCCAGTGCTTTCAGCATTGGCACAGGACCACACGCAAATATACGATCAAAGGCAAGTTTTTCTTTTTCCATTACATCTGTCACAAAACCGGCCGTTCCATAACTTCCATCAGCGGTACTGACAAAAACTCTGCCGATGTCTCGAAACGGATCTTCGTAAAAGACAGTGCCTTTATCGGAGAACCCGATCACCGTCGTAACATCCACCCCTTTTTCTTTCAAGGCATGACCTGTATCATACAACGGCGGCACGCCGACCCCGCCTCCAGCAAGCAGCACCTTTTCTCCGGGAGAAACGTCGGAAACAGGGAACCCATGTCCCAGCGGACCGATCACATCAAGCGTACTGCCTTTGGAACAGGCAGAAAGAAGTCTGGTTCCTTCCCCTTCCGCCCGGTAAATCACGGTTAGGTATTCCTCGGCTTTGTTTGTTTTACAGATGCTGAGCGGCCTGCGCAGCAGGGGGAAAGGCTGAGGGGATGTATGAATATGCAGAAATTGTCCCGGTTCCGTAATATCTTGTACAAGAAGCCCTCCCAGTTTCATTTCAAATATATCACGGGCAATTTCCTTGTTTTCAAGGACTATCATATCTTCTTTTCTCATACAGTCACCTCATTGGTAACATTTGTTTTACGCTCTTGCATGGCAGGCATTGCTTCTGCAGAAAAGGTGAACATTTCCAATACCTTCAAGAGAGCATCGGCCGTATCCATCGAAGTCATACAAACCACTTCATTTTCCACCGCCTCCCTGCGGATGCGGAAACCGTCCCGCGCCGGCTGTTTTCCTTTTGTGAGTGTATTAATGACAAACTGAGCACTGCCTTCCCGAATAAGATCCAGCAAATTCGGGGATTCTTCCGATACTTTATTCACCGTGGACACAGGAACGTGATGTTTACGCAAATATGCTGCGGTCCCCTCTGTCGCAAGCAGTGTATAGCCAATTTCATGAAAACGGCGGGCAAGCGTCAGCGCTTCTTCTTTATCTTTGTCAGCAATCGTAAATAATACGGAGCCATGGGACGGAATATTCATACCGGAAGCGAGCAGTCCCTTATATAAAGCTTTCTCCAGTGAAGCGTCCCTTCCGATTACTTCCCCGGTTGATTTCATTTCCGGTCCAAGCGAAATATCGACACGCCGGAGCTTTGCAAACGAAAAAACTGGCACTTTAACCGAAACGTCTTGTTTTTCCGGGAGCATCCCATCGGCATACCCCTGCCGGACAAGGCTGTTTCCTGTCATTACTCTCGTTGCTATCGAAGCGATCGGAACCCCGGTAATTTTACTCAAGAAAGGAACCGTTCTGCTGGCTCTCGGATTCACTTCCAGGACATAGACTTCATTTTCGTGAATCACAAACTGAATGTTTAGAAGTCCTTTTATGTTTAATCCTTTCCCGATGGCAACAGTACGTTCCGTCAGTTTCCGTTTCAGGTCGTCCGACAGCGTCTGCGGCGGGTATACGGCAATGGAGTCCCCGGAATGTACCCCGGCACGTTCAATATGCTCCATAATTCCCGGTATGAATACGGTCTCTCCATCTGAAACAGCATCGACTTCCACTTCTTTTCCCACCATATACCGGTCAATCAAAACAGGGTGTTTTTCATTTACTTTCACGGCTCGGTCCATATATGATCGTAATTCTGATTCACTGTCGACGATTTCCATAGCGCGGCCGCCCAGCACATAAGAAGGACGGACAAGCACGGGATAATGAATCTCGGCAGCAATTTTTTCAGCTTCCTGTGTGGAGACTGCCGTTTTACCGAGCGGCTGCGGAATTCCAAGCTGCTGAAGGGTATATTCAAATTTATCTCTGTCCTCAGCTCTATCCATGTCTTCCAGTGTCGTACCAAGGATAGAAACGCCTCTCTCATGAAGGCCGTCGGCCAGGTTGACGGCCGTTTGCCCGCCGAACTGGACAATGACCCCTTCCGGCTGTTCCTGCTCCACAACATGCATGACATCTTCTACCGTTAACGGTTCGAAATACAATTTATCTGATACGCTGAAATCCGTAGATACTGTTTCCGGATTATTGTTCATTATAATTGCTTCATACCCCTCATCCTGCAGGGCCCAGACGGTATGAACCGTCGCATAATCAAACTCGATTCCCTGACCGATCCGGATGGGTCCCGAACCAAGCACAAGAACGGAAGGACGGCTGCTTCGCCCGCTTTCATTTTCCTGCTCATACGTGGAGTAATAGTACGGTGTTTCGGATTCAAATTCAGCTGCACAAGTATCCACCATTTTATAAACCGGCATCAGGTTTTTATGACGGCGGAATGCGTAAACCTCCTTCTCGCTCCAATTCCAGAGGGAAGCAATTTCTGTATCGGCTATTCCTATTTTTTTAGCAAACCAAAGCATTTCTGTATCGCCGGGATGATAAGAAAGCTCTTCCCGCATACGAACAATACCTAATAACTTTTCGAGGAAAAACGGATCAATGCCTGTCAATTTTTGTACATGTTCCACGGTCCATGCCCTTCGAAACGCCTCCCCAATGACGAATAGTCGTTCGTCTTCCGCTTTCTGGAGTTTTGTGGTTAACGTTTCATCACTGTAATCCCGGTAGACAGGAACGCAGAGATGGGATTTATCTATTTCCAGCGAACGGATGCCTTTCATGAGCGATTCTTCAAAATTACGGCCGATGGCCATTACTTCCCCGGTTGCTTTCATTTGCGTCCCCAGTTTACGGTTGGCTGCCTCAAATTTATCAAAAGGCCAGCGCGGGATTTTCGTCACAATGTAATCGAGCGCAGGCTCAAAGCTGGCATAGGTTGTACCGGTAATCGGGTTTTTCAGTTCATCCAGGCGGTACCCGGCGGCGATCTTGGCAGCCAGTTTGGCAATTGGATAACCGGTCGCCTTTGAAGCAAGGGCAGAGGACCGGCTGACGCGGGGGTTTACTTCAATAAGATAATACTCAAAGCTATATGGAGACAGAGCAAACTGCACGTTACAGCCGCCTTCTATTTCCAGGGAACGAATTACTTTTAGGGAAGAATTTCTCAGCATTTGATATTCTCTGTCTGACAACGTCTGGCTTGGAGCCGTTACAATGGAGTCACCGGTATGTATACCAACCGGGTCAACATTTTCCATATTACAGACGACAATGCATTCTCCCGAGGCGTCACGCATCACTTCATATTCCACTTCTTTAAAACCTGCAATACTCTTTTCAATCAAACACTGCGTCACCGGGCTGTATTTCAGTCCTGTTCCGACGGTTTCGGCAAGCTCCTGTGCATCGTGGACCAGGCCTCCGCCGGTTCCTCCCAATGTGTAGGCCGGCCTTACAATAACAGGAAATCCTATTTTTTCCACAAAACGTTCTGCTTCCTCCAAAGAATGAATGATGTCGCTTTCCGGTACAGGTTCCTGTAACTCCCGCATTAAGGAGCGGAACACTTCCCTGTCTTCTGCCTTTTCTATAGCTTCCAGTTCTGATCCGAGAAGCGATATCCGGTGTTCTTCCAGCACCCCTTCTTTATATAATTCCATCGCCATATTAAGTCCGGTCTGGCCTCCAAGTGTCGGCAGAAGAGCATCAGGCTTTTCCTTACGGATGACCCGTGTTACAAATTCGAGACTGATTGGTTCCATGTAAACTTTATCTGCCATTGTTGTATCTGTCATGATTGTGGCTGGGTTGGAATTAACTAGAATCACTTCGTATCCTTCTTCTTTTAACGCCTGGCAGGCTTGAGTTCCGGCATAATCGAATTCCGCTGCCTGGCCTATAATAATAGGTCCGGAGCCGATCACTAATATTTTCTGGATATCTGTTCGTTTTGGCATCGCTTTCTCTCCTTTAGACTTGAGGTGTTTTCGCCCGGTGTTTATCGATCATGGCGGTGAATTCGTCAAACAAATCGTTGGAATCTTCCGGGCCGGGAGATGCTTCCGGATGATACTGAACACTAAACGCAGGATAGTGATTATGGGCTACCCCCTCTACTGTCCCGTCGTTTACATTGACATGGGTCAACTGGAGATCCGTCCCCATCAACGAATCCCTGTCTATCGTATAGCCATGGTTTTGAGATGTCATATCAACTCTTCCGCTCCGCACATCTTTAACGGGATGATTGGCTCCACGGTGGCCGAATTTCAGCTTCGAAGAAGATGCTCCACAGGCGAGGCTGAGCAGCTGATGGCCAAGACAAATTCCGAAAATGGGAAGATGACCGATCAGTTTTTTCAGAGTCTCTACCGCTTCCGGCACATCCTCCGGATCTCCTGGTCCGTTACTCAGCATAACGCCATCCGGATTGAGTTTAAAAATGTCTTCTGCAAGGGAGTTGTATGGGAGAACAAAGACATCACAGCCGCGCTTGATCAGGTTACGGGCAATACCGTGTTTGGCTCCATAATCCATCAACACTACTCTCCGGCCCGTTCCGGGGGCATGATACGCATGCTGCGTCGATACTTTCTTTACCTTGTTGCGCGTGGGTTGAAAGGCCCGCAGTTCTTCCAGTATTTCTTTTTCCTCTTCCTGCTCCCCAAACAATCTTCCGTATAACGTACCGTGCTCTCGAATCATTCTTGTTAACATCCGTGTATCCACTCCTGCCAGAGCAGGGATGTCCTTTTCTTTCAACCATTCATCCAAATTCGCTGCGCTGCGGAAATTGCTTGGATGAGCTGCTGACTCTTTTACAATAAGTCCCCCGGCTGAAGGATTCAATGTTTCAAAATCATCCCGGTTAATACCGTAATTTCCTATTAAAGGGTAGGTAAGGGTAACAATCTGGTCACAGTAGGAAGGATCCGACAAAATTTCCTGATATCCAGTCATACTAGTATTGAAAACAACCTCTCCGGTTGTCTGCCGCAGACTTCCCAATGCCTCTCCTGTCAACACTATTCCGTTTTCAAGCATTAATTTACGTTTTCTCATCGCGGGTTTTGCTCCTTCCCTTTCAAATGCTGCATTTCTACTGTAAGCCGGCACAGTGCCCTTTTCCTATCGTTTCCATAACGTCCCTTTGTATTTTTCCAGTACATCCCATAAAACCGCCATCCGGACAAACACTCCGTTCTTCATTTGTTTAAAAATTCTGGAGCGAGGGGATTCAACGAGGGCATCTGCCAGTTCTACATTGCGGTTTATCGGGGCCGGGTGCATAATGATACTGTTTTTCTTCATTCGTGATGCTTTTTCTTCATTTAACCCATATCGTTCATGATATTTTTCAGGGCCGGCCACCATTTTCACGGCATGTCTCTCATGCTGAATTCTCAGCATCATCATAACGTCAGCCAGTTCCACGGCTTCATCCATCGGTACATAACGGGGCAGCATCTCCTCATTCATCCATTCTTTGGGTCCGCTCACGTATACATCTGCTCCCAGGCGCTCCAATACTTCCATGTTCGAGCGCGCCACCCTGCTGTGAAATATATCCCCGGCAATGACAACCTTAATATTTTCAAACGTTCCAAACTCCTGCTTTATAGTAAGAAGATCCAGGAAGGACTGGGTGGGATGATGACCGCATCCATCGCCTCCATTAATAATAGGAATGTGAATATGATCCCGCAGTTCATCAAAATACCTCTCTTTTCCGTGACGGATAACAATAACATCGGCCCCTATGCTTTCCAGCGTTTTCACAGTATCATATAAACTTTCTCCCTTTTTAACACTGGAGGTATCTGCTTCAAAATGAAGTAAATCAAGTCCTAAATTCCGCTCGGCTGCTTCAAAACTTATTTTTGTTCGAGTGCTCGGTTCAAAAAATAAATTAGCAGCATACAACCGTTGAAATGGATATTTTTCAGGATTATCAGCAAAACACTGCGCCTTGTGAAGCAGGTCATGAATTTCTTGTTTCCCCCAGTCTTCCATTGTGAGTACATGAGACAGTTGAAATCTTTTTCCTTCTTTTTGCTTCAACCCTGAGGCCATGCCTTTCTCCTCCTTTTTGTTATCAATCCACCGCCATGACAAAAGCCCCCCTGAGACTCTTCAGGGGGGCTGCCGGAATGTTTCCTCCGAATCACCCTTCCGAGTCTCTCTGTACTCTTCTTAAAGGATGGCATGTTAAGCTGCTTGGTCCTCTTTCATTTTTTCCTCAAGCGAGGCGAACATCGCCCCGTTACCAAATCCATACTGTTTTCCAGGAAGAACCCAGTTAAGAATGATTCCAATAATGGTGGACAAAGCCATTCCGGCAACTTCCAAATTTTCATTGATCTCAATAAAAGCTCCGCCGATACCGATAACAAGAATCACAGAAGCGATAATTAAATTGCGTTTAATCCCCAGATCTATTTGATTATCAATCAGCATGCGCATCCCCGACGAAGCAATGATGCCGAATAATAGTATCGACACCCCGCCCATGACGGCTCCCGGAATACTTGCAATCACTGCTTCTACTTTTCCGATAAATCCGAAAGCTATTGCCATTACAGCTGCCCCACCGATAACAAACACACTAAATACTTTCGTAATCGCAAGCACCCCAATATTTTCTCCATAGGTGGTATTTGGAGGTCCTCCAACGAGAGAAGCAATAATGGTCGCGGCTCCATCTCCCATAATAGATCGGTGAAGCCCCGGTTTTTTGACAAAATTGGTGCCTGTTACCTTGCTTAATACGAGCTGGTCACCAATATGTTCGGCCAAGGTGACAAGAGCAATCGGCGCCATAATAAGGATAATGCTCCAGGACCACTCCGGCTGAAAGGTAACAAACGGAACAACCAAATCCGGCACACGAACCCAGGGGGCTTCTGCGATTTGACGGAAATCAACCAGCCCCATAAAGGAGGCAGTCACGTAGCCTCCGGTGATGCCGAATAAGATAGGTATTAAATTGAAAAAACCTCGGAAAAAAACGGAGACAACAATCGTAATGAAAAGCGTAACCAAAGCTACATTGAAATGGAGCATGGGCTGCACATACTGACCGGTTTCCTCATTAAAATTCATTGCCATTTCGATGGCGGTACCGGCCAGTCCCAGACCAATCACCATGATAACCGGTCCTGTCACAATGGGAGGGAGCAGGTTCATCAGCCACTGAATCCCCGTTGCTTTTATCATAAGGGACGTCATTCCATACACGAGTCCGGCAGCAAAGGTTCCAATCATGACCCCTTCCGGTCCGCCCAGAGACATCGCAGCAATAACCGGCATGATAAATGCAAAAGACGATCCTAAATAGGCAGGAATCTGCCCTTTTGTTATGACAAGATACGCAAGCGTTCCAAGCCCGCTTGACAGTAAAGCGACAGCCGGACTCAATCCGGTTAATACGGGAACAAGAATCGTCGCACCAAACATCGCAAATAAATGCTGCAGGCTTAAAATGAACCATTGATTCCACGTCGGCTTTTCCTTTATGTGTAATTTCACCTGTTTATCTTCCATCTGTATCTCTCCCTGTATTTTGATGTTTCTGCCGGAAACGGGCAAAAAAAATCTTTGCCCTAATCGGCAAAGAGGTACAAATGACAAACAGGAAAAGATCTTTTTCCCCGCTTTTATTCATACCCCTTTTCAGTCTCACTGGACTGATTTAAAGTGGGTGCTATACTGTAATATTTCTGATAGTTACTTCATTCAAACTGTCCGTTTCGTTAAGTTTAACCGCGATAATTTCTCCTTTGGAGGTCGGAATGTTTTTTCCTATATAATCCGGCCTTATCGGCAGTTCCCGATGCCCCCTGTCAATAAGGACAGCAAGCTGTATCTGGGAAGGACGACCGAGATCCATTACCGCATCCATCGCAGCCCGAACGGTTCGGCCCGTATAAAGTACATCATCGACCAGAATAATATTTTTATCCTCTACATCAACCGGCAGATCCGTGCCTTTTAACTCAGGATCGGAACTTTGGGAATGATAGGTTAAATCATCACGGTAAAGCGTTATATCCGCTTCCCCGACTGGTATCGGACTGCCCTCAATTCTGGCAATATTTTCAGCGATGCGGTTGGCAATATGAATGCCTCTCGTTTTAATTCCGACAAGCACACAGTCCTCAATCCCCTTGTTTTTCTCAATGATCTCATGGGATATTCTTGTCAACGCACGCCGTATCGCCTGTTCATCCAACAATACTCTTCCTTCGTCATACACTTTTTTTCTTCACATCCTTTTTCCAGGTGATTCTTTCTCATAAAAAATCCTCCCGCCCGTAAGGGTGAGAGGATGGATAACCTGACATTCTACACACGTCGTCCGCGTAACGACCGCGTGTTCCTGCTCCTTCTCAGCCTCACGGGACTGTCTTTAAAGGAAAACCATATTGTTTGTATTGATTATGTCAGATTATGCGGAACGGGTCAATACCCTTTTCGAATATTATCCAGAATCTGCGTTAGTTCAAACGGCAGCGGGGCCTCCCAGGACATGGGCGTTCCTTCGGCCGGATGATAAAGGGCCAGCCTGCCGGCATGAAGCGCCTGGCCTGAAAGAGAAAGAGTTTTGGCCCGCCCGTATTTCGGATCGCCGGCAAGGGGGTGGCCGATATATGCTAGATGCACTCGAATCTGATGAGTTCTGCCCGTTTCCAGTTTACACTCGATAAAGGAATAATCCTTCCAGCGTTCGAGAACGTTGAAATGAGTAACCGCGTCCTTTGCATTTTTCTCCAGGACCGCCATCTTTTGTCTGTCTTTCGGATCCCTGCCAATAGGGGCTTCTATCGTTCCGGTATCATGCGGAATAGTGCCATGCACTATCGCTTTGTACACTCGTTCTATTTTTTTCTTCTGCATCTGTCTCTTCAGCTGAATGTGGGCTTCATCCCGTTTTGCTGCTACAAGCAGACCAGAAGTATCTTTATCTATGCGGTGTACAATACCCGGCCGCCATTCTCCATTGCATTGGGACAGCGAACCGCAATGGAACAGCAGCGCATTCACTAGCGTCCCGGACGTATGGCCCGGCGCCGGATGAACGACCATCCCTCTGGGTTTATTCACCACGATAATATCCTCATCTTCATAATAAATGTCCAGAGGGATGTCTTCCGCCGTTAATTCCTCAACTGGTTCTTCTTCCGGATACAGCACCACTGTATCACGGTCCCGGAGAACATAATTGCTTTTTACTGCTTCCCCGTTAACAATAATCCGGCCGTTTTTCGCCCAGTGTTGCAGCTTCGTCCTCGACCAGTCCTCCTGGCGGGTTACTAAAAATTTATCCACCCGTTGACCGGCTTCCTGTTCTGTTATACTCCACTTCAATTCATCCATTCGTTTTGTTCCTCTTTTCTTTCCATTCCTCTGCCGCCATTTTCAAAACCAGGATAAGGACCCCGATAACCAGTGCTGAATCCGCTACATTAAAAATCGGATAATTATAGGAAAAAATATAGACGTTTAGAAAATCTACGACTTCTCCAAACAGCAGGCGGTCAATAAAGTTGCCGAGCGCTCCTCCCAAAATCAAGGCGAGAGGAATACCATACCACTTACTATGTTTTCCGTATTTATTCAAATAATAAACAATGGCCGCCGCAACAATGACGGTAACAATGTAAAACAGCCACATTTGGTTCTGCAGCATTCCAAATGCAGCTCCAGCATTACGATGGGAGGTTAAATAAAAAAATCCCGGGATGATTTCTATGCTTTCGGCAATGTCCATGGAGCGGGCCACGAACCATTTTGTTATCTGGTCAACCGCCATCGTTAACAGAGCCAGTCCATAATATAATAATTTTTTCATTTCAATTGAACACCTGCTTTTCCGTCGTACCCAGCGACAATTTTGAATGAAGAGCCTGTCCGGATGGACCCATCTCCGGACAGGTTCGTGTCGTTATTCAGAAATTTCGATATGGCTGTAATGCTCCTTCACAATATCGGTGCATTTTTTACAAAGACCAGGATGAGCAGGGTCGGTTCCCACATCTTTTGTGACTGTCCAGCAGCGTTCGCACGTTTCCCCTTCTGCCGGCATTACTTCTACGGCTACGTGCTCGTACCGCTCTGCGGTTTCTGGAACTTCTTTCTCCGCAGCCAGTTCTGCTTTTGAAACGATGAACAACTGTTCCAGCTCATTTTCTCCAGACAGGAGACGCTGTACCGGTTCACTTGGGTAAATGGTTACCGCCGCTGTTAATGATTTGCCGATTTCCTTGCGGTTTCTTGCATTTTCCAGGGCTTTTAAAACTTCATCCCGGACTTCCATCAGCGTATCCCATTTATGACGAAGCTCTGTTCCACCGCTGACATCAACCGGTTCCGGCATATCTGTCAACTGCGGTGATTCAGCGTCCGTCCCCGGGATGAACTCCCACACTTCATCAGCAGTGTGCGGAATAATCGGCGAAGTTAATTGGACAAGCGCCATCAATGTATCATACATTACGGTTTGGACCGCCCGTCGTTTCGGATCGTTTTCCGGTTGAATGTATAGAGTATCTTTAGCAATATCCATATAAAACGAGCTTAGTTCAATCGTACAATAGTTATGAAGGGAATGATACACTTGAGCGAATTCATACTCATCATACCCGGATTTTGTTTTGTCAATAAGATCATTCAAACGAAGCATCATATAACGGTCGAGTTCCGAAAGCTGATCCCAAGGTACACGGTTTTGGGCAGGATCAAAGTCGCGGAGATTACCGAGAAGAAACCGGAACGTATTCCTCATTTTACGATATACTTCTGCCACCTGTTTTAATATGGCATCCGAAATACGAACATCAGCCTGGTAATCCACAGAGGCTACCCACATACGGAGAATATCCGCTCCCAGCTGTTTCATAACATTATTTGGAACCACTACATTGCCCAGTGATTTACTCATCTTACGGCCATCCCCATCCAGGGCAAAGCCGTGACTGATAATCATATCGTAAGGGGAGGCGCCGTTTGTGGCTACACTGGTTGAGAGAGAGGAATTGAACCAGCCTCTGTACTGATCAGAGCCTTCCAGATAAACATCAGCCGGCCGTCTGAGTTCTTCCCGTTCTTCCAGTACCGCTTCATGAGAAGAACCGCTGTCAAACCAGACGTCCATGATATCCATTTCTCTCGTGAACCGTCCATTCGGACTGCGTGCAGAGGTGTACCCCTCCGGCAGCAGATCTTTTGTATCCCATTCAAACCAGATATTGGACCCGTGCTCCCGAAATAAGCGGGAGACATGTTGAATGGTTTCATCTGTTACAATAGCACTGTCATCTTCTTCATAAAAGATAGGAATTGGCACTCCCCACGCCCGTTGTCTGGATATACACCAATCTCCACGGTCCCGGACCATATTATAAAGACGGGTCTCTCCCCATTTCGGCAGCCATGTTACCCGGCGGACCGCTTCAAGCAGATCATCCCGGACGTTCTCAATCGAGGCAAACCACTGCGCTGTCGCCCGGAAGATCACCGGTTTTTTCGTCCGCCAGTCATGCGGATAAGAGTGGGTAACAAATGTAAGCTTAAGCAAGGCATTTACCTCATCCAGCTTTTCCGTTATCGGTTTATTCGCGTTATCGTAAAATTCCCCTTCAAAACCGGGGGCTTCCTCCGTAAAATATCCCTTATCGTCTACCGGGCACAATGTTTCGAGCCCGTACTGCTGAGCTACCACGTAGTCATCTTCCCCGTGGCCGGGTGCGGTGTGGACACAGCCTGTTCCAGCATCCAACGTCACGTGATCCCCAAGAATAACCATCGAATCACGTCCGTAAATAGGATGCGACGCCGTCAAATGCTCCAACTGTCTGCCTTTCATTGTTTTAAGCACCTGCGGATTGTCCCATTCCAGTTCTTTTTCCAATTCTTCCACAAGATCGCGGGCCACGATGTACTTATCTTCCCGCACCTGGACCACACAATATTCCAGGTCTGGATGGAGTGCTATGGCAAGATTGGCCGGGATGGTCCACGGAGTTGTTGTCCAGATAATAAATTTTTCGTCCCCATCCAACATATGTTTCCCATCTTGTACTTCAAATGCCACATAAATGGAAGGCGATCGTTTATCGTGATACTCAATTTCTGCCTCCGCAAGAGCGGATTCAGAAGAAGGAGACCAAAACACCGGCTTTTTTCCCTTATAAATGTAGCCGCGTTTTGCCATCTCCCCAAAAACCTTAATCTGCTGGGCTTCATACTCTTTGGTCAGCGTAACATACGGATTATCCCAATCGCCCCGTACCCCAAGCCGTTTGAACTGTTCGCGCTGGCGGTCCAGCTGATCCAGGGCATATTCTTCGCAAGCCTTTCTGAATTCAGCAACGGACATCTTTTTACGATCCACTTTTTTATTTTTTGTTAACGCCGTTTCTATCGGAAGGCCGTGAGTATCCCAGCCGGGAACATACGGGGCATGAAACCCATTCATTGATTTGTAGCGAACAATGATGTCTTTTAAAATTTTATTCAAGGCATGCCCCATGTGAATGTCTCCATTTGCATATGGCGGTCCGTCATGGAGCACAAACAGCGGTCTTCCTTTCGTCCGCTCCTGTACCTTCTCGTACATTTTCTCTTCGTCCCACTGTTTCTGCCGGTCCGGCTCACGATTGGGAAGATTGCCCTTCATTGGAAATTGGGTTTTTGGCATTAACAACGTTTCTTTATAGCTCATCTTCTAACCTCCTGTTTTATCCACCTGTATAAAAAAACCTCCCCGCCCCCGGAAAGGGACGAGAAGGTTCTCGCGGTACCACCCTATTTGTATGACAAGATTACGTATGTATCCATCATCCTCTTTTACCGGTATAACGGCCGGCGGCCGCCGCCGCCTCCATCATTCGGCGCCGGGACTCCAGGGTGATGTCCTCTATGGGGCCGCTGCTGTGCTTTCACCATCCACAGCTCGCTGGTAGCGGCTGACCAAAAAAGTGCGTCCCTCTCAACATCTCATTTTTATTTTCTTTTGCTTTAAAAGTATAGAACAAAAAAGGCTTCTCAGTCAACCTGATCGGCATTTCCGGCATAAACGCTCTGCCGGTTTTCGCCCTCTTCCTGGTGGGTATCCACGACCCCGTCCCAGTCATCGTTATGAAGCATTTCCAACTGCGCTTCGATTAACATTTTAAAACGGGTCCGATACACGGAAGCCTGCTTTTTCAATTCTTCAATTTCAAGTTCTATCTTTCTTGATTTATTCAGGGCATCATTAATAATCCGGTCTGCATTTTTTTCTGCTTCTTTAATAATCAACTGTGATTCTTTCTTGGCATTCCGCTTTACTTCTTCTGCAGATTCCTGGGCCACCAAAATGGACTTATTGAGTGTTTCTTCAATGTTGGAAAAATGCTCCAGGCGTTCCTCGAGCTCGTTTACTTTTGAAAACAATTCATTTTTTTCCTGCATGACATTTTCATAATCCTTGATGACTTGATCAAGAAATTCGTTTACTTCATCTTCATCATATCCGCGGAATCCTCTTGTGAATTCTTTATTATGAATATCTAATGGCGTTAAAGGCAAACCGCCGCACCTCCTTCTATTTTCTCCATCCCTCTTCTTTGTTGTTTCGACAGCTTTTCCAATAATCCTGCTTTAAAAGCTTCAGGTATCTTTCTTTTTTCCATAAACAACTTTGCAGCGGTCCTTTTTTGTCTTTCCCAGACAATCCATTACTTTCCGTCTTCCCTGCCCGCGGACGGAAACATAGTCCCCTGTCTGCAGGACAAACGAAGGCTTATCCACCGTACGCCAATTTACTTTCACCCGGCCTTTTTCAATATAAGGCAGTGTTTTCCCGCGGGAAAGTTTGTACATCTCCGCCATCATCGCATCCAGCCGGAATGAAGAAACAGTCGTATGTATTTCCTCCCAGTCATCTTTTTCCTTCAGCATCTTATCAAAAGATATCGGTTCCGTTGCAATCGAGGCTTTTCCAATTTGGTTTAGGTTCATTTCAATAAAAAGAGCTGTATCACCGGCTGTGACGAATTGAAAAAACCCGTCCCCTTTTAAAATGTCTCCGTATTTTCCGCGTTTCAGCCCCAGCCCTGTAAGAGCTCCTAACACATCAGGATGCGAAAGGGTTATAAATTTTTCCGGATATGCGGCCTGGAAAAGACAAAGGTCAAAATCGTTTCTCGTGATCTCTTCATAAAAAGGATAAAGCACTGCCCGTTTACGCTCGCAGTACTCATTTCCTCCCCAAAAAGAAAGATATACGGTTTCGTCTCTGCCGACAACAGAAGCAAGAATATCCTGTTCTCTGGGATCTAGAAAATCGGTCAGTCTACGTTCATACGTCGTTTCTACTGTTTTTTTCCATTCCAGGGCCTGTTCTACAAAGGGATGTTCCTCTTTACGAAAATGCTCCAGCATAGACATACCTAGAAAAACAACGCCCGGACCCCGTAAGTTGCAAAATGCAGGGCTACGATCGCAACAATCGGGGATATATCAATCATCCCAAGAGGTGGAATAAGCCGGCGGAACGGTTCTAAATAGGGTTCCACAATGGAACCGAGCATTTGTCCGAAGGAGGATTCCCGGGCATTGGGAAACCAGGACAAAAGAATATAAATAATAATGAGATACGAATATATTTGCATCCCAAACAATAACAGACTGCCTATGGTACTCATATCAACACATTCTCCTTACATTTATTTACTGATCGGAATCATACAGAATTTCCGATATATCTCCGGAAACATCCACATTATCCGGGGTACAAAGGAAATTGTTTGTACCGATTTTCTGAATATCCCCGCCAATAGCATAAACAGTACCACTCAAAAAATCAACAATTCTTCTGGCCTGATTTGCCTCGACTCGTTGCACATTAATGATAACAGACTTGCGGTTTTTTAAGTGATCGGCAATCTCCTGAGCTTCCTCATACTGACGCGGTTCAAAAAGAATAACCTTGGAAGACTGCTGCACACTCTGCAGACTAACGACATTTTTACTTTTGCCGTCCCCCGCCGGCTCGGAATCGAGTCTCTCTTCAGAAACTTCATATTCCTGCTCCATTACATCATCTTCCAGCTCAAAAAACCGCTTGAATTTGGATTTGAAGCTCATTGGCTTCCCTCCTTGTCATACTGAAATCCAAAACCGGTCAAAATGATTCCTCTCCCACTAAACGGGTTCCGATACGGACAAACGTTGCTCCTTCTTCCACCGCGACAGGATAATCATTAGACATTCCCATTGACAAATGCAGACACGGAGCATGCGGATAGTCCCTATCCCTTATCTCATCCCGCAGATATCGGAGTTTCCTGAAAACAGGACGGGTCTTTTCCGTATCGCTTTCAAAGGGGGCCATTGTCATTAATCCAATAACAGTAACCGCAGGATAATCCTTAAGACGCTCTATAAAATCAAAGACTTCCTCAGGAGGCAGCCCTTCCTTTGACTGCTCCCCTGAAACATTAACCTGTAAAAAGCATTTCAGGGTTTTTCCCTCCGGGCACCTCTTCTGAAATTCTTTGGCAAGAGAAAGCCTGTCCAGGGAATGAAAATAATCGTATTTATCCACAATCTCTTTTACTTTTCTGGATTGAAGGGTCCCGATAAAATGCAGGGAGGCCCGGGCACTGCAGGCTTCCCATTTTTCAAGCGCTCCCTCCAGTCTATTTTCTCCTATGTGTTCAATACCTGCATCTACTGCTTCCAGTGCACGCGCCGCAGAAACATATTTAGTGACAGCTATAATATGGATATGAGACCGGTCTCTGCCGGAACGTACGCAGGCTGTCTGAATAGTCTGCTCAATCTGCTGCAGCTTCTCTTTTACATCCACGACAGGTCTTCCCCTTTCCTTATTTTTCTTGATGAAGACCGATAAATGCCATCATTCTGCCGGACTGTCCATGATCTCTCCGGTGGGAGAAAAAATTCTCCGCTTCGGTATATGTACAATGAGAACTTTTAAAAATGTTAGCAGATGGAATCCCGGCGTTTTCGAGCAGCAATCGGTTCATTTCCTTTACATCAAAATACCAGTGCTCCGGCCTGGAAGACTGCCATGGGGCAGGTGCCCCTTTCGGAAGAATAAGTTCCATTTTATTGATAACCTCTCTATCCACTTCATAAACCGCACCAGAAATTGCGGGGCCGATAACCACAAATATCTCTTCCGGATTTATTCGTTCATTCTGCTGCCACTGACGGACAAAACGGCCTCCTATATCAAGATACGTTCCTTTCCATCCGGCATGTGCCACTCCTGCACACTCCTGTGCCGGAGCATAAAACAAAAGCGGAACGCAGTCTGCGTAAAAACTTGCCAGCAGAATACCTTTAGAACGGGTATACATTCCGTCATACTCGCCTGCGTTCTGCTCCCGGTTAAAAGCACCGTAGCTCCGATAACTTTCGTCAATTTTCACAATGCCGGCTTTATGCACCTGTTCTGCGGCCACCCAGTCCTTCATGGAGAAACCGAGTTTTCCAGCCGCCCGCTGTCTGTTTTTTAAAACATTATCTCTGCTGTCCCCCACATGAAAAGCGGTGTTCAAGGAATCAAAGGGTGCTGTACTAACACCGCCGCAGCGTGAAGTGATTCCAGCAGTTATCCTCTCTGAAAAAATGTCCTTTCTGATTAAATAATGAGTTTCTTCCTGTCGATAAAATGGTTCCAGCTCCATTCATCTCTTCCTTTATCCAAAAATGCCGTTCTTTCAATGTATTTATTTTAACATATTTCTTGTTTTTGCAATAGAAAAGCTTTCCATTCGTCTGCGTTTGGGGTTACTCTGGATCGGGTTCGTACAAATTAACAAGAATAACGTCGGAACCTATCTTCACAATGTGTGTCCAAGGAACGATAAATTCGTTTTCTTTGTTAAAAAAGGCCATCATTTTGGCAGATCCTCCGACTATAATGGCTTCGACATGACCAGTATCACAATTAATATCTACATCTCCCACATGTCCCAGGCGTTTGCCGGTGTGCATATTAACAATATCTTTTGCCTGCAGTTCTGAAATTCTCATAGCTCTGGCTCCTTTTTTAGAAAAACCGACACTCCCGGCCCCTGGAGAAAATCCGGTTTTTCTTATGCTGATATCCAGTCCGTGTAACTTAGGCGTACTTCATTCTATGTTATTCAAAGCCTATTCATTTCCATTCTCATAAAAAAACCTTCGTCTTTTTTGACGAAGGCAGGGTATGTGTTTACATATTTGAGAATCTGTTCATTTGTGAAATAGCTGCTTTTTCCAGCCTGGAAACCTGAGCCTGGGAAATGCCGATTTCATCAGCGACTTCCATTTGCGTTTTCCCCTGAAAGAAGCGCATGTCTAGAATCATTTTCTCCCGGCCGCTCAATTGCACCATCGCTTCCTGCAGAGCAAGATGATCCGTCCATTTATGCGACTGTTCTTTATCATCACTGATTTGATCCATGACATAAATCGGATCTCCCCCGTCGTTATAGATTGGTTCAAACAAGGACACTGGATCTTGAATGGCATCAAGCGCAAACACAACGTCTTCTTTCGGCATATCTAATTTAGATGCAATTTCCTGCACAGTAGGTTCTTTCTCTCTTGCACGCTCTTCCATTAATTGATCTCTCATCTGCAAAGCCTTATACGCCGTATCACGCAAAGACCTGGATACTCGAATTGGGTTATTATCCCGCAGATACCGTCTTACTTCCCCAATGATCATTGGAACGGCGTAGGTGGAAAACCTCACATTCTGACTTAAATCAAAATTATCAATGGATTTCATTAATCCAATGCATCCTACTTGAAATAAATCATCCATGTGTTCCCCGCGATTATTAAAACGTTGTATAACGCTTAAAACAAGGCGTAAATTTCCATTCACCAAGTCTTCTCTAGCCATCTCATCGCCCGCCTGCATCTGTCTGAACAGTTCTCTCATTTCTTTGTTTTTAAGTACGGGAAGTTTCGACGTATCTACACCACAAATTTCTACTTTGCTGCGTGCCAAAGCTAGTCCCCCCAAGTCATGATGTCAAAATGAAGCAGTATACGCTTCGCTGCCTTTGTGTTTGCTGCACATGTTCAGTATGTCCGTTACAGGGAAAATTATGCAGAGCGGAAATCCCATAAAAAAAGAAGGCTGCCCTCACAGACAGCCTCCGCCTATCATAAAAAATTACACCATTTTATTAAATTCTTTCCGTAAACGCTTAATTATTCTTTTTTCCAGACGCGAAATATAGGACTGGGAAATTCCCAGTAAGTCCGCTACATCTTTTTGAGTTTTTTCCTGGTTTCCGGCAAGACCAAATCTCATTTCCATAATTTGTTTTTCACGTGGATTTAATATATCAAGAGATCTGCGCAGCAAACGCCTGTCTACCTTATCTTCAATTCCTTTTGTGATAATATTCTCGTCCGTGCCCAAAATATCTGACAGCAGGAGTTCATTTCCATCCCAATCAATGTTTAACGGTTCATCAAATGAAATTTCAGAACGGAGTTTATTTGTCCGGCGGAGATGCATTAATATTTCATTTTCAATACAACGGGACGCATAAGTAGCCAGCTTAATTTTCTTTTCGGGGTTAAAAGTGTTCACAGCTTTAATTAATCCAATCGTTCCTATGCTGATTAAATCTTCAATGTTTATACCTGTATTCTCAAATTTGCGGGCAATATATACCACCAGACGGAGGTTTCTTTCAATAAGAACAGAACGTGCCGTCTCATCATTTTCCGGCAGCAGACTGATAAAGTGTGCTTCTTCTTCTTTTGACAAAGGGGGAGGAAGGGCTTCGCTGCCTCCTATATAATATAGTTCGTCCGTCTTTATTCCAATTTTTTTTAAAAATTTGATCCACAGTAATGTCATTTTCACTTTACGCAACCAAATAACCTCCTGTTTCAAAAAAATTAAGCACTGTTCCCTTTAGATGACTGTAAAGCATCCACAGGAAAGATCATCTGAAAATCACCTGTACTGGATAAGGAGTGCGGATCCAGGCCTAAAAGGATGGTATCCAGTTTTTCCGTCCTTGTGCTCTGGTCCTCCTGCACCTCAATATAATCTGGTTTTACAGCAAACATCATTTTCATGTCATGACCGGCGGTGCGATAGGGTACTAGTTTCCATCTATTTTTCCATTTATTCACTTTTTCCAGTTCTTCAATTTTTTGATGACTGATCATATGTTTCCATTTTTCAAATTCTCCACGGGCTAATATCGGTTTTAACAACTGCAGCTCCATTACAATGACGGAGGTTCGTGTGACTGGATCTTTTAATTGATTTCCAGTATCCATTAAGGCCGCTGCTTTAAAGCGGTATTCCCCCAACACTACCGTAACTTCCGCCATTTTTCCCCGCCGCGCACTCCGGTGTTTCACTGCCGCATTCATGCCCTGCATAATAAGCCAGATCACAGGAAGCAGCAGTAATACAAATAAGTAGGGAAGGGGACTGTATAGCATAGACGCATAATCCTTTAAAAAAGCAGGCTCCTCTAAAAAAGAAAAACGCATCATATCCATACCTACGATAATACCTGCCATTAAAAAACTAACGACATAAAACATAAACAACTGCTGAAGAAATACAACCAGAGAAACAAATCCGAATCCGAGCCACACAATCAGCACAGAAAGGATGAATTTTCCGGCAGGATGCACCAGCCATCCTTCAAAAGGGGTAAGTACTATAAAAATGCTGCATGAGCTGAGAACCGCTGTTATCCAAAGTCTTTTCCAGGAAATACTCCTTTTCGTCAACCGGGCTGTTCCCGTTAATAAAATCAAATGGATAAGAACGTTCATTCCCCATAACAAATCAAGATAATAAACAGTCTTTCCCTCCTTCCTGTCTTGCTGAGAGAAAGTACTGCCTATTATATAGGTAATCTAGCTAAAAGTCTGTCAGTTCGTGACAGACTTTTCCACTTGTTTTCACTAATTTTGTCAGTTTATTGATGGAACGGAACGGATGGGAAGGGACAGAGGAAATAGAAAGGCAAGGGTGGGGGAATCAGGCGTTTCCCTGGTCTATCGTGAGTATGTATGTACGAAAAAAGTATTTGACCTTGTACGCTTAGCTTCTTAGAAAAAATATAGTCATCAAAAAAACTGACCCCGCGGGATATTTCTCCGCTTGGGTCAGTTTTGGTTCATATCATTTTCTTCTGCGGCGGTTGCGCAGGAAGGTGGGGATATCCAGCGCATCGTCTTCCTCTTCCTGTTCTCTCTCAGGCTCCGGTGGTTCTTCAGCCGCGGCCCTTTCCTGCTGAGGCTGGCTCATGCGGGGAGGAGTTTGAGAAGAAGCGGCTCTGCGCTGCTGTCCTCCGGACCTCGACGTACTTTGCTGATTTTTATCTTCATTGTCTTCAAACCCTGTAGCAATCACAGTAACAACAATTTCATCACTTAAGTTTTCATTGATCACGGACCCAAATATCATATTCACATCATGATCCGACGCCTCAGAGACGATCTCTGCGGCTTCATGCACTTCAAAGAGACTTAAATTGGTTCCGCCAGTGATGTTCATTAACACACCCTGGGCGCCATTTACGGATGTTTCAAGCAAAGGACTGGAAATAGATTTTTTAGCAGCTTCCACTGCTCTGTTTTCTCCGGTCGCAATGCCGATCCCCATCAATGCAGACCCTTTTTCACTCATAATTGTCTTCACATCTGCGAAATCAAGGTTAATCAAGCCGGGAACGGCAATTAAGTCTGAAATCCCCTGGACACCCTGCCGGAGAACATTATCTGCTTCCCGGAACGCTTCAAGCATCGGCGTATTTTTATCAACAATTTCAAGCAGACGATCGTTTGGAATAACGATAAGTGTATCCACTTTTTCCTTCAGAGCCCCGATGCCGGTAGACGCCTGGGTGGAACGTTTTTTTCCTTCAAACATAAACGGACGCGTCACGACACCAACTGTCAGGGCTCCAATTTCGCTGGCAACTTCTGCTATTACTGGTGCCGCCCCCGTACCGGTGCCGCCTCCCATTCCAGCCGTAATGAATACCATATCCGCGCCGGTAAGTGCTTCTTCGATCTGTTCTTTGCTTTCTTCTGCTGCTTTCTTTCCAATTTCAGGGTTGGCTCCCGCTCCCAGGCCTCTTGTTAATTTACCTCCAAGCTGAAGCTTGGTTTCGGCCTGGGATAACTGCAGCGCCTGGGCATCGGTGTTGACAGCTATGAATTCGACCCCCTGCAGGCCGTTTTCTATCATGCGGTTCACGGCATTAGAACCGCCGCCTCCTACTCCAATTACTTTAATCTGCGCCAGTGATTCCATATCCATTTCAAATTCCAACATTCAAGGTCCTCCTAATTCGTCAAATCTTTCATTAAACCTTGTCATTTCTAAATAAGCTTTTCCTGAATTACCCAGGGATGGGGCTTGCCTGCTTCCACCTGCTTATTCAAAAAACACTTTAAAGAAATTTTTCATTTTATCTTTCATGCCGGGATCGTCTGGATTTTTTTCTGTTTTCGTTTTCTTCGGCGGAGCTGACTTCTGCTCTAATTCCGCCGGTTTACCGGCAGACAGGGACGCTGCTGTCTCTTTACCTTGTATTTTTACATTTTGATGAGCAAACTCTATTAAACCAATACCAGTCGTATACAGTGGTTCCCTTACCCCGATATAATCCGGAACCGCCATTCTTACACCAAGACGGAGTACATCCCGGGCTAGTTCCAGGGAGCCTGGAATCATGATTGTGCCTCCTGTCAGCACATACCCTCCGGGCAGATCGGAAAAACCGAGCTTGTACACTTCATCATCCACCAATTCTAATATTTCTTCCAGCCTTGGTTCAATGATATGAGCAATTTCGTATTGAGAGTACTCTTCCATTGTTTCATTGCCTATCGTTGCCATTTCAAATGTTACTTCATCGGAAGCATCATCTATAAAAGCATGTCCATGCTCTTTTTTGATGCGCTCTGCTTCTTCCGAGGTGGTCCTGAGACCGACAGAAATATCATTCGTAATATGGTCGCCGCCGATATTAAGGACAGACATGGCCTGCATTTTTCCGTTTTGAAACACGGATACAGTTGTGGAACCGCCGCCAATGTCAATCAAGGCTACACCCAGCGCCTTTTCATCTTTGGAAACAGCCACTGAACCGGCCGCAAGGGGCTGCAGGCAGATATCTGCCACCTCCAGACCTGCTTTTTCGACACAGCGCAGTAAATTATGTAATGCTGTCTTCGCTCCAGTAATAATGGTACCTTCCATTTCCAGACGGACACCCAGCATACCGCGCGGGTCATTGATGCCATCCAGGCCATCTACAATAAACTGGGTTGGGATTACATCTATAATTTCTCTTTCCGGAGGAATGGAAAGGACCTGAGCAGCATCCATAACTCTTTCAATATCTTCATTTCTAATTTCACGATCAGGGCTGGATACAGCGACAACTCCGCTGCAGGTCTGCATGTCTATGTGATTTCCGTTCACACCAACTACAACCTGTTCAATATCTAGTCCAACCATCCGTTCCGCTTCACTTACTGCATTTTGAATCGATTTAACCGTTTCATCAATATCTACTATCGCACCTCTTTTTAAACCAGTAGACGGGGCGTTACCTACACCAATAACCTTTAAAGAGCCGCCGGACATTTCCCCGATTATAACCCGGACTCCGGACGTACCGATATCAAGGCTGACGTAAGTATCTTCGTTGTTCATGTATTGGCACCTCCCACTGCATGACTCAGCTGCATCTATTACGTTTATATTACCTGCAAGAATCCTTCTTTCTATCTTACCATGTGAAGTCCTGGTTCGTGTGAAAAATAGCAGAAAAATTAATTACGTTTTATTTTCACTGTTGTTACACTTCTACAGCATATAAAGAAAATCCTTTTCCATCTCAATAAAACATAGGTTTTTGTCAGTGTTTAATATCTTTAAAAAAGCTCCAGAGCTGCCTCCGTATAATGGCTATATTATGAAAAATCCTCACACCAAAAGCAAAAACGGGGGCTAAATATAAGTCTACACCAAGTTGGTCGCCCAGAAAAGCCAAAGTTACAGCTGCAGCCAGATTGATAATCAAGCCTGATAGGAAAAGAAAATCCGAAAATTCTCGTAGAAAGCTTGCTTTCACAGCACCCAGGAGCGCATCTATCATAACTAAAATCAAGAGGATAACATAAAGAGTATAGGCCCCCGGTATTTCCATACCGGATAAAAACCCAATCAATATTCCTGCCAAAAGGCCTAAAACCGGCAGCCACATCAGCTATCCTCCTCCAGCACTTCCATATACCTGACCCGCCTTACTTCTTCAAACGCAGGAATATGGATTTCTTCTTTAACTTTTGCACGCAGTTCCATGTTCTCAAAAGAAAAATATTCACTAGATTCCGATACCATTAACTCGTTATATAACGTATCGGCATTTTCAGCTAATACTTTTATTTGTACAGGCAGTCCCGGAAGCCTTTTTCCATTAATATGAGTAATGCCGTCAATCTCCCGGAATGGCGTTGTTTCCAAAACTCTTTGACCTTCCATGGAAATATCAGAGGCTCCAAACTGTTTTAATTCATTCACAAGCTGACGAAGTAACTCGGGACGTACAGATCTGTTTTCAAACGAGGAAGACGTGTTGCCGGAAGCAGCCGATGAAATCGTGACCTCGACACCCTGCCCTGATTTTTCAGTCATGCCGGCTTTTTCCTCAAGGTCTTCTACAGCCTGTTTCATGGCGTACTCACGGCTGTTTTTCTGCTCAGTACTGTATTCTTCCAGCAGTTTTTCATTTTCTCTTATCCGGTCATATAACTCTTGTCTTCGTTCCCGTTCTTCCTGAAGGGCCTTCTGTAATTGAAGAATATCACCGCTGTCTGAAGCCTTTGTAAAGGAAATATCCTCGATCCCGGTAACTGTATAATACCCGATGACAACAGCCAGGAGAAGGGCAGCAGTTTTTAATACAACCCGCAAGTTACTCACTCTCCTCACCTACAGCCTGCATCGTCACTCGGTTTTTCTTTTGAATCCGGACTTCGACATTATCATTCACAAGATTGTCTTTCACTCCTCCATTTAACTGCAGGGCAGCCTCAAGCTGGGAAGCATCCCCGATGGCCCTCACAACAAAAGGGGCGGAAGAAGTATGGTTATCTATGGTAATGACAGGGCCCATGCACTGAATATATGTATCCTTCGATATACGAAATCCGTTAATGGAAATGGCTTCTGCTCCTGCAAGCAGTAATTCATCCATTACCTGCTGTAAATGTCGTTCATGGACGATATAATCATTTGGATTCCCTTCGTCCGGGACAAACGTATGATCATCCAGCCGCACCGAAATTCCCGGCCCTTTAACAGGAACTTCACCAGTTAACATGCGGAGTTTTTCCAGGTCTTCTACCAGATTGAAAGAGGAGGCTTCATTTTCTGCAAGAGTTTCCTCCATTTCCCTGACACGGGACTGAAGGGAACGCCATTCCTCCGTCAACTCATAATTTTTTTCCTGCTCCTCCAGCACCGTTTCCCGCAGCCGGGTTTCCTCCAAGTAGTCCCCATTGCCCTCCTCGCTGCTCTGGTCCGCGGCAGTCTGGTACGTTAATGTAAGCAAAAATCCCAGCATAAACAATAGTCCGGTTAACCAACGAACGTTATTCTTCTTCAACATTCTCCTCCTCATCTTCTTCTGTTTTTTTCGCCGTTGACTCAAAATACGGACTCATCTTCATATGCAGGATACCTTCAGCCTCTTTATCCACCTCTTTTGCCACCGAAGGATAAGAAGACATATATTCGGCAAAATTCCGGATGCTCGATTCTACTTCGATTCCATCATTCATGTATAGGCGGATGGCATTCCCATCCTCTTCCGTCGGCTGATATATAACTTCAGAAATGCGGTTTAATACCCCTTCTCCCAACTTGCTTAATTCTTCTGCAAACGCGCGAAGCTTGTCCATATCCTGAAAACTTCTTAATACCGGCGCATCAGCAGGGAGTTCCTGATTTGTTTCTTCTTCCAGCACTTTTCCATTTTGTAATACCGGTACAAACGAGGTACCGTTTTCGACATAAGCCATGCGTGGATATTCTGTTACCTCCACACGTATAGTGGAGGGAAAGGTACGGCTGATGGAAACATTGTCAATTTCCTCAAAATCCATCACTTTTTCTTCTGCCTCGGATAAATCAGCACGCCATATGCTGACTCCTTCTTTGATACCTGTTTTTTCCGCAACCTCCATCGAATCGAGATGAACAGTGCCTTTGACTTGAATATTTCTAATATGACTTAAAGGAGACTGGAAATAAATAACGAGAAAAATAAGAATAAAAAAGATGGAGAGATACATAATTAAGCGTCTATTGGTTCTTTTTTTGCGTTTTTCCTTCATCGCTGGAATTTTGTCGTCCATGGTTACTACTTTCTTATCCGCCATCTTTTTTACCCTCCAATCCCCTTCTTGTGGTGCATCATGTCTTATTTCCTTTTTACAATTTCAACTTCGGTATTCATCGTTACCCCATAAAGGTCATAAATCGTATTCTTCACATGATTAATAATTCCCAGGACATCTGCCGCTTTTGCGTGATCGATATTAACAATGAAGTTGGCGTGCTGCTCTGATATTTGCGCTCCTCCATTGCGGTAGCCTTTCAACCCTGCTTTTTCTATTAATTCTCCTGCATGATTGGGAAGTGGGTTACGAAAAACACTGCCTGCACACGGATAATTCCACGGCTGGGTCTCGCGTCGGTAATTTTTATGTTTTTTCATCTCCTGGACAACTTCTTCTTTATTTCCCGGTTTAAGCTGTATAACAGCTTCAGCGCATATAGCTTTTTCTTTTTGGAGGCGGGACGTTCTGTAGGAGAATTCCAGCTCCTCGTTGGAAAGCCAGACCAGTCTTCCATCTGGATAAAGAACATGGGCCTTCACCAGAATTTGTGACATATCCGACCCGTGGGCCCCCGCATTCATAAATACGGCACCACCAACAGTACCGGGAATTCCTCCTGCAAATTCCAGTCCGGAATAACCGTCCTTACTTAAAATCGTCGCAAGCTTGATGAAAGAGAAGCCTCCCCCCGCCCGTATCCGGCCGCCGTCTCTTTCCATATATTCCATTTTTTGTCCAAGCTTAATAACGATACCTTCTATCCCCTCATCATCTACCAGTAAATTGGACCCTCTGCCTATTGCTCTCCATGGAAGATGGTATGGTTGGATAATCGCCATGGTTTTCTCAAGACTTTTTATACTATCGGGTTCAATAAAAATGTCAGCGGGCCCGCCTATTTTCCACGTAGTATGTTTAGATAGAGGTTCGTTCTCCACGACCCTGCCTATCTCTGCTGCCTGCAGTTCTTGGAGTAATTGTTTGGACATCATTTTCCCTCCTCTTCTAATCGGGGTGGTTTCATCATATCTTCCATTAAGCGGAAAATTTTTTCCGCTGCGCCGGGAGCAGCCAGGGTCAGGGCTGCTTCGTGCATCTTCTGCCATTTGGCATCATCTGATAGAATCCTGTCTGAATCCTGCAGGAGCACCTCTGCATTCCATTCGTTTTCCGTCCGTACTACAGCGGCACCTTTGCTGCTCAGCGACTTTGCATTTTTCTCCTGATGATTATTGGTGACGTAAGGGCTCGGAATTAAAATGGATGGAAGTCCAAGCGCGGTAATTTCAGCCAAGGTCGTAGCACCGGCTCTTGAAATTAAAAGATCAGCATAAGATAAAACTGCCGGCATATTGTGAATAAAGGGGTGGATAACGACGTTCCCGGGATTCCCCGCTCGTTCTACCTCTTCTATTACTTTATCATAATGAGCCGAACCGGTAACATATAAATACTGCCAGTTTCTATTTGCAGCTTCCGGCAGGGAATCCAGAAAAGCCTCATTTATGGGACGGGCTCCCCGGCTTCCTCCAACCACGACCACCGTTTTCTTATTCTCTTCTAATCCGAGTTCCTGAAGAGGACTGCGCGGTCTTTCCCCGGTTACTTCGGACGCCCTTGGGTTGCCGGTATATCTAACTTTTTCCGCAGGAAAATAAGCTGCCGAGTCTTCAAAAGAGACAGCTACTTTATCTACATACCTGCTTAAAAATTTATTTGTCAATCCCGGGACACTATTTTGTTCATGGATCAATGATGGAATATCAAGCTTGGAAGCGGCAAACACTACCGGACCGGCAACATAACCTCCCGTGCCGATTACGATATCCGCGCCAAACCCTTTCATGATTTGTTTGGCTCGGGCTGTTCCCCTCCAAAACCGCCAGATCGTCCTTATATTTTTCCAGGTCAGCTTCCGCTGAAAGCCGCTGATGTTTATCGTTTCAAACCGTATACCGGAACGAGGTACGATATCGCTTTCCAACCCATTTTCTGTACCGATATATATAAACTCACTTCCAGGTTCCAGGCGCTGAATTTCCTTCACCAAGGCCAGTGCCGGATAAATGTGGCCGCCTGTTCCGCCTCCAGTAACTACTACTTTCATAATACCCTCCATTATCCCCTGTTAATGATAATCCGTCCGATGTCTGGTAATGTTTAATAATATCCCGACAGCGGCCATTAGCAATGTTAACGACGAGCCCCCGTAACTTAAAAAGGGCAGCGTGATACCAGTCACAGGAAAGAGACCTGTCACTACTCCAATATTAATCAATACCTGCAGAAAAATCATTCCGCAAATCCCAGTGGCCAGCAGAGACCCATACATATCCGGCGCAGTCATGGCGGCAGTCAGCCCTCTCCACAACAAAATTCCGAATAAAAGAACGACAAACCCGGCCCCAATAAAACCAGCTTCTTCCGCCAAAATGGCGAAGATAAAATCGGTTTGTGGTTCCGGCAGATAATAATATTTCTGCCTGCTGTCGCCAAAGCCCAGTCCAAATAGTCCTCCAGGCCCAACTGCATACAAGGACTGTATAATCTGAAATCCCGTTTCCAGTGGATCAGACCAGGGATCCAAAAACGAAGTAATTCGCTGCATTCGATAGGGAGCTGACGCAATAAGCCCTATAAAACCGAGCAGACCCGCTCCAGCTAACGCAAAGAAATGTCTGATTCTCGCTCCTGCCACAAATAATAAAACGAAGCAGGTGCCAGCCATGACAGCTCCCGTACCCAAATCAGGCTGCATCATAATTAAAGCAAATGCCGCAAAGATTCTAAGGAGCGCCGGAAACAGCCCTCTTCTAAAATCTGTAATTCGTTTTTGGTAACGAGCCAGATAGTGGGCCAGATAAATTATCATTCCCAGTTTCATAAATTCGGCAGGCTGAATCGAAAAAGCACCTGCCCCAATCCAGCTCCTCGCTCCTCCCCGTACCATCCCGATTCCCGGTATCAATACCAAAACCAGGAAAATAAAGCAGAAAACCAGTACGAGCAGGGACCAACGCTGCCAAAACCAATAGTCTACCCGCATAAGGGCTGCCATAGCAGCAAAACCCGCCGTTGTAAATATAAATTGCCGCTTTAAAAAATAAAAAGGATCGTTTTGAGAAAATTCTCCTAAAGCAGAGCTCGCACTATATACCATAAATAGTCCAATGACCAGTAAACAAATAAGCGATGTGAGCAGGATTTTATCTACCGGCTGTATTTCTTTTCTCACAATGTCCACCTCTTTACATGGAAAGCTTCTTCTTCCAATGTATGCCGGACAAAGGTGAACATGCTTATCAAGAGGTGTCTGTTTTTAAATGAGACAGCTGAATGTTTTCTACAGCTTGAATAAAACGGTGACCCCTTTCTTCAAATGTCTTAAACTGGTCCCAGCTGGCACAGGCAGGAGATAGCAGCAGCACATCTTTTTCTCCTGAAAACTGAAAAGCTTCCCGGACTGCTTCTTCAAGGGTCTCCGTTTTCGTCCATTCCGATACGCCTGCTGCCATTGCCGCTTCTCCCAGTTTTCCCTTCGTTTCACCATAAAAAACAGCTGCTTTTACATGTTTCAGAGAAGGGATCAGATCATCAAAGGAATTTCCGCGGTCCAATCCTCCAGCGAGAAGAATAACCGGGGCTTGAAAGGCCTCTACAGCTTTTTGAGTGGATAAAATATTGGTCGACTTGGAATCATTATATACTTCTCTGTTAAAAAACGATCCTATAAACTGCAGCCGATGCGGAACACCATCAAAATGCAGAAGCACGTCTTCCACGGCAGCCAGGGCCGCTCCATGACTGACAGCCGCTGCCATCGCAGCGAGCATATTTTCTTGATTATGCCTTCCCGGCAGGGCGGCTTTATGTACTGGAAGAATCTGTTCTCCCTGATAACAGAAAAACCCGTTTTCTATATAAGCCCCATTCTTTGTTCTCCCATTCAACGAAAAGGGGATCAGGTTAGCGCGGGAATGTTCCACCATTTCGACTACAACGGGATCTTCCGCATTATAAACAACGGTGTCTTCCGGTCCCATATTGGCAATAATTTTAGCCTTGGAGCGTTCATAATCCTCGCGGCTCCCGTGGTAATCGAGGTGGGCATCAAAGATGTTCAGCAGGACAGCCGTGCGAGGATGAAATGTTTCGGTTCCTTTTAGTTGAAAGCTTGAAACTTCGGTTACCATTACTTCATTACTTTGAACGTTTGCCACTACCTCGCAGGCTACCTTTCCAATATTACCAGCTACATAAGAGGGGACGCTGGAAGACTGAAGCATTTCATAAACCAGCATGGTTGTGGTCGTTTTACCGTTGGAGCCAGTAATTGCAGCTATTTCCCCTTCACACACAATATCGGCCAGTTCGATTTCGGTTACTACGGGTAGGTTACGGTCTACGGCCGCTTTTACAATCGGGGTGTCATAGCGGATTCCTGGATTTTTCACCACATAATCCACCCCTTCATCTACTATGTTCAAAGGATGACCGCCTGAAAGGAGACGGATACCTAATTCTTGAAGCTCTTTTTCTTCCTGCGACCCGTTAAGGTCTTTTGCTTCATTCACTGTTACTCTGGCTCCAAGTCTTTTGAGAACTTTAGCAGCCGCCATTCCGCTTTTGGCAAGACCAATAACCAGTACATTTTTTCCATTAAACCATTGTTTATCTCTCATATCCACACCTCAATATAAATACCGACGACAGCACAAGCAGCTGCCGCAGCCCAGAAAGTTACAACCACACGCCATTCGGACCAGCCTGACAGTTCAAAATGGTGGTGAAGCGGGCTCATTTTAAATATTCTTCTCCCTCTCAGCTTAAATGATAAAACCTGCAGAATCACGGACAATGTTTCCGTAACAAACACGGCTCCCACTATAATTAAAATCAGCTCAAGCTTTGTGATAACGGCCAATGCAGCCAGCCCGCCTCCGAGGGCAAGGGAGCCGGTATCCCCCATGAAAACTTTTGCGGGATGGGCATTAAACACCAAAAATCCAAGAACAGAACCTGCAATCGTAGCTGAAAATACAGCAGCCTCTTCCATGCCGCTGTTCCAGGCGAGCACTGTAAAGGCCCCGAAGGCGACTGCCCCCGTCCCGGCAAGCAGTCCATCGAGACCGTCTGTTAAATTCACGGCATTGGAGGATCCTACAAGCATAATCAACACTAAAATCAAGTAGAACCAGCCAAAATCAACAGACCAGTTTGTTCCCGGCACCGCAACAGCTGTACTGAACCCCTGATTGTTTAAAACAAGAAAAAATACAATGGCAATCAGAAATTGACCGGCCAGTTTCTGTTTGGAAGTCAGGCCGAGGTTCCTTTTTTTTGTTATTTTTATATAATCATCTAAGAAGCCGACAATGCCAAATCCTATTGTTACCAATAAAAGCAGAAAGGCTTCGGTCGTCCAGGACATAAAAAACCCCTGCATAACGGCTGTGGTGAAGAGAATTGAGAGGAGTATCATGATCCCTCCCATTGTAGGAGTGCCTCCCTTTTTCATATGGGACTGCGGCCCTTCTACTCTTATACTCTGGCCGAATTTCAACCGTTTCAGTAGCGGAATAATAATCGGTGAAAGTAAAACCGTGAGTACAAATGCTGCAATTAATGCAGCAATAATTATCGAAACCATCCCTTAGCAGCCCCCTTTCCTATAACCCTGTTTTTGGATAGCTTTTGATGCTTCGAGGCGGTCATCAAAATCTAATACTTGATTTCCAACAACCTGATATGTTTCATGTCCTTTTCCCGCAATTAAAATAACATCATCAGGCCGGGCATTTTGTACAGCCCATTCTATTGCTTGCTGCCGGTCCAGTATGATCTTCACATTGGACTGTCCTTCCACTCCTGCAGCCATATGCTGTAATATAATCTGTGGATCCTCGGTACGCGGATTGTCCGAGGTGAATATGGCATAGTCTCCATATGCTGCCGCGATACGAGCCATCTCCGGTCGTTTGGCCTGATCTCTGTCCCCGCCGCATCCGACCACTACATATCTATTTCCTGCCGGCAGTTCTTTTAAGGTCTGAAGGACGTTTTCCAGACTGTCCGGCGTATGGGCATAATCGACAATGACGGCAAACGGCTGACCGTTGTCTACCGGTTCAAACCTGCCGGGAACACCCTGCACCTTTTCCAAAGCAGACACCACATCTTCTAATGGGATACCTTCAGCTGAACAAGCAGCAGCAGCGGCGAGCGCGTTATAGACACTAAAGCGTCCAACAAGAGCTAACTGCACCGTTTTATTTCCCCACGGGGTTACTATTTCAAAGGCGGTGCCTGCCGGTGCTGTTTTAATATTCTGCGCCTGGAGGTCGCAGGCATTTTCAATTCCATATGTAAGGACAGGAGCTGCTGTCATTCTTTCAAAATCAGCGGACGCAGGATCATCCCCGTTTAACACCGCCATTTGCCTTTCTCCATCATAAGTATTGCCAAGTTGAGAGAACAAGAGACTCTTGGCATATTTATAAGCTTCCATTGTTCCGTGATAATCCAGATGTTCCGGACTCAAATTTGTAAACACAGCCGTATTGAACGCCGCTCCCCTTACACGCCCAAGATCAAGAGCATGGGAGGACACTTCCATAATACACGTGTTTACCTCTGCAGCTGCCATTTTGTTAAATAATTGCTGTAACAGAAGGGACTCGGGAGTAGTGTTTTTCGTATCCGATACTTGTTCTCCTATTTTTGTATACATAGTGCCAATCAGGCCTGTTCTCTTCCCATTCTGTTTTAGAATTTCTTCAATCAAATGAGTGACCGTTGTTTTCCCGTTTGTCCCTGTCACCCCTATCAACCGAAAATTACGGGTGGGGTGGTTGTAAAACAAGCTGGCCATCAACGCCATAGCCCGCTTTGTATCTTTGACAATCACCTGTGGGACATTCAGTCCAAGATCTGTTTCCGAAACCACAGCGCAGGCTCCGTTGGACACTGCCTGTTCCGCATAGTCGTGGCCGTCCACCGTATATCCTTTAATACAAAAAAACAGCCCCCCCGTCTTCACCTCGCGGGAGTCCATATGCAGAGAACTGATGGCAGGATTATCTGCGGTTGTTATTTCTTTAACGGGCAGATATGTTGTTAAATTACGCAAATTTTTCATTTTGATTCTCTCCTGAAACGATAGTAAACAAGCATCTTCGACTCCGGAATGTTGATCGTTCGGTTATGCTTATTATATTCATCTATTCTGCCAGCAGACATTAAATCCACCGGCAGAATAGAGCACTTTATCTATTTTAATCGGAAGAATTCGATTTGTCATCCAGATAAAGCCTGATTGTTCCCCCTTCTCTTATTTTTTCTCCTGCTTTCGGGGACTGAGCGATGACCACATTCCCTTCTCCTTCCTTTTCAATTTGAAAAGGATAGTAGGCTTCATGTAACTCTTTCAGGCTTTTCCCGGTAACGTCAGGTGTTTCCACCAGCACTTCGTCATCCCAGTTCCGTTCTTTTTCCAGTTGATCCTGCTGTTTTTCTACTCCCATGACGGACAAGCTGTCGGAAATAATGTTTCCGACAATGGGAGCAGCAACGATTCCCCCAAACTGCAGTGTATCTTTTGGATTATCTATCGCGGTGTATACGACGATTTCCGGGTCATTAGCAGGGGCAAAGCCGATAAACGATACGATATGATTATTTTCTAAATACTTGCCATCTACCGCTTTTTGCGCCGTTCCCGTCTTCCCGCCAATGCGGTAGCCGTCGACAAAAGCCCCGCGCCCCGTTCCTTTGGCCACCACATGTTCCAGAGCATTCCGCACTTCGTCCGATGTTTCTTCTGATATCACTTGCTGCCTCATGGTAGGGGTGTTTGCTTCGATCACCGTCCCACTATCAGCTTCCAGCCATTCCTTCGCTAGATAGGGCTCATATAAATATCCGCCATTTACTGCAGCAGCCACAGCTGTCACCTGCTGAAGAGGAGTGACAGAGACACCCTGTCCAAATGCAGTTGTAGCCAATTCCAACGGTCCTACATTTTCTCTGTCAAATAAAATACCGGTTCCTTCCCCCTGAAGGTCGATCCCTGTTTTTTTACCAAACCCAAAGTTTTCAATGTAATCGAACAAAGTATCTTTCCCCAGTCTTTCTCCTAATGCAACAAAACCGGGGTTACAGGAGTTTTGAACAACTTCCAGAAATGTCTGTTCTCCGTGGCCGCCTTTTTTCCAGCAGTGTAATTTCGTGCCGCTTACTTCGATATACCCCGGATCGTTAAAATGGTCATTTTCCAGGTCCACTTTTCCTTCTTCAAGCGCTGCAGCCAACGTGATAATTTTGAAAGTCGACCCCGGTTCATACTGAGACCATACTGGTTTATTCTGGTTGTAGACTTCTGCCGGAATATCTCTAAACTCTTCCGGATGAAAATCCGGCCGGCTGCTCATTCCAAGAATCTCCCCGGAATCCGGGTCCATTGCAATAGCCAGTGCCCCGTCTGGATTATAGGTGGCCTCTGCAATATCCAATTCCCGTTCAATAATAGTCTGCACTTTCGCATCGATCGTCAAACTTAAATCCTCGCCGGGGGTCGGTTCTTCATATTCATCGGCCATTCCTTCCAATTTTCTTCCTTTAGCATCGGAGAAAAAAGAAACTCTTCCGGCTTCTCCTTTTAATTTGTCATCATAGTATTGTTCGAGACCGGTTAACCCCTGATTATCAATTCCTGCAAATCCAAGCACATGAGAAAGGTATTTTCCCTTTGGATAATGGCGTTTATTGTCTTCTGCGATATAAATGCCCTCAATCTCCAAATCCCTTACTTCTTTTGCTTTTTCTTTACTTATTTTACGTCCCTCCGGAGACAGACGAACCAGAGATTGGTTTTTTGTTAGCCATTCATATACTTTGTCTTCCCCGGCACCAAGCACATCTGCCAATTGTTCTGCAGACTGCTCCGGGTCTTCAATCTGCCGGGGTGCTGCAATCACAGATGGAGCACTGACATTGGTGGCCAGTACTTCGCCATTTCTGTCCAAAATTTCTCCGCGTTCTGCTTCAAATGGAACATCCCTGCTCCATGAATCTCTCGCTAATTCAGACAGCCAGTCCCCCATCGAAAATTGAACAAATCCGAGGCGGAGCAGAAGCACCACAATAGCCACAGCTCCAACTGCCAGCACAAAAAACAGCCTTTTTCTAACGGTAACGAACGATACGCGCATGTCCGAGCCACCACCATAAGATTATAAATTTTCTATAATAACCTTATGCTTGTTCACCCTTATTAAGAACACACCGCGCTGTCTTTACTCCCGCTGCTGGTGCTCCTGTGTTTGTTCTCCTTCCTCTCCGCCTGTATTTTCTCTGTTTGCTGAGCCTGTTTCTTCAGAGCGTTTCAATTCTACTGTTAAATAGCCTTCTTCATGAATGGCAGCCCCCGGTTCTAAACTCTGTTTCGTTACATATCCAGAACCCAGATGGTCCAGCTTCAGATCCGTAAAGGTACTCAATCGTTTCACATCACGCAGGGACCATCCTGTTACATCCGGCATTTCGATGTTTCCTTTTGTCCGCAGAAATACTTTTTCCCCAATAATTAGCGGTTCGCCTGCGGCCGGGTATTGAGCTTCAATCGTATTGCCTGCACCTAATATAATCGGTTTTAATCCGTTTTCTTCCAACTTGGTCACCGCTTCTTCCACCTGCTTGCCGCGATAATCTTCTGCTTCCATTCCTTCTTCTTCATAGACCTGCTCTTCTGCAACGTCATCCGGGGAAAGATTCAAATACGAAAGACTTTGTTTCATCACGGGATTAAAGATTTGGGAAACCGGAGCAGAACCAGCCTCTGTCTCTTCTAATTCAGGGCGGTCCACGGCAACATAGACAATAATACTTGGATCCTCCACCGGCGCCATTCCGATAAAGGAAAAAATATTTTGGTCCTCCCCGCTCAAATAACCAGGGCCATTTGGATCATTTATTTGTGCCGTTCCGGTTTTTCCCGCCACATCGATGCCTTCAATTTGAAAAGGCTGTCCTGTCCCATCTTCGGAAGTGACGACCTGTTCCATCTTTTCTCTGGTGAGCGCTGCGGTTTCTTCACTGATGGGGCTTCCGGAAGATTCAGGCACCGCTTCGTAGGAATACTGCTCCTCTGTCCCGCTGTATATTTTATCTACGATATAGGGCTTCATCATTTTCCCATCATTCGCCACAGCTGTTGCTGCCTGAATCAGTTGGATTGGAGTGACAGCACTGGACTGGCCGAACCCGGTAATAGCGGTGTTCAGCTCGTTCGCTTCTGCCAAAATACTGTCTGCTTCATTTGGTAGGTCAATTCCCGTCGGCTCGGAAAACCCGAATTTCTTCATGTATTGAAAAAACCGTTTTGGACCAAGCTGTTCCAGGGCTACTTTAGCAAAGGCAACATTGGAGGAGCGGATAAAGCCTTCATCGTACGTAATCCTTCCCCAGCCTCTGCTGTTGTTGTGATCCCCTATCGTTCTTGAGCCGACATCATAAGTCCCTGACTCGTATTCGCCGCTTCCATTGTAGACTTCTTCCTCCAACGCAGCAGCCAGCGTAAACATTTTCATTGTGGACCCCGGTTCAAACCGGTCGGATACTGCATAATTTGTGTAATTGGTAATAGACTCATATTCATTGGGGTTAAAGCTGGGGCGGTTTCCCATACCAAGAATTTCACCAGTTTCAGCATTTGCAACGATGGCCGTCATTTTGTTTGGATTGTATTGTTCTTCTACTTCTGTCATGGCCTGCTCCAAAGCTGTCTGGATATTGGAATCGATGGTCAGATATACATCCTCTCCATTTTTTGGCTCATCGATCTGTTCATTAACGTTCCACAGCGGTATTCCCTGTCGGTTCCGCCGATAGGTAAGCGAACCGTCGGCCGGGGACAGTTCTTTGTTCAATTCCAGTTCCAGACCCATTTTCGCTTCACTCATGTCCTTTTCCGTATAACCTAGAACATGGGAGGCAAACTTCTGATTAGGGTAATATCTTTTTGGCTCTGTCCGAAAATAAATACCTTTCAGCCCCAGTTCCTCAATCTCCTGTTTTTGTGATAAGCTTAAGTATTTTGAACCGGATCCCAGCTCAATTTGAAACTTATCTTCTTCCAATCCGGTCTGAAACATCTCTTGTAATTCCGCTGCATCCAATCCAATAAACGGTGCCAATTTCTCTGCGGTCTCCTCCGGATTTTCTACATGTCCTTCATATTCTTTGTCCAGAACGGCAAATGCAGTATAAGACTGAACTTCTTCTGCCAGGGCCTGTCCTTCCCGATCATAAATACTTCCGCGCTCCCCGTGAAGCGTCTGCGTTGTCGTCCAGCGGGATTCTGCCATAGCCTGCAGATCCTGCCCGTTCACTTCCTTGGTTACCTGTACATACACTACTCTTCCGGCAAATACCAGAAAAAAAAGGAAAACAAGAGTTAATAGCATTAACGCCCGTTTTATAATATTTTTTCGTTTTTGAGCCATCTTCTCACCGCCTATTTTCTCATGTACCGGCTTTAAAAACATAACAAGGGCGGCAAATTCGCGCCGCCCCCTTGTATCTGGTTGTTTCCTGCCTTAAGGTGTTGCGCTCTGAATCACTCTTACCTGTTCATCATCCAGTTCCATGCCCAACTCTTCTTTTGCGTAATACATAATACGATCCGGAGCACTTAATTCGGCAACCTCCAGTTCAAGGCTGCGGTTTGTCTCCGTCTGTTCATTTATGGATTGATTGAGGCTTGCTATTTCCCGCTGTTGTGTATAAATATTGGCATAGTTGGAAATGAGGATAAAAGCCGCGATAACGACAGCCAGCACCATCGAAAAAACAAGGATTTTTTCTCCTTTAGTGACTTTTCCCGGAATATGATGGGTCTGCACCTGTTTATGTAGAGTTTGTCTTTCCTGCTTTTGACGCTGGATTTGTTGTGCCAGATTATCCAAATACGTTTCCCCCTAACATTTTTCCGCGATTCGCAGTTTCGCTGAATGAGCGCGGTTATTGTTTTTTAGCTCCTGTTGTTCCGGTGTAATTGGTTTTTTTGTGATCAATGTAAACGAAGGTTTACTTCCTTCCGGTACAACCGGCAGGCCTTTCGGAAGATCCGGGAGACTGCTTTTTTCTTTAAAAATCCTTTTGCAAAGCTTGTCTTCCAGCGAATGAAACGTAATAACACTTATACGACCGCCCCGGTTCAGCAAATCACAGGCGTCTGTTAATGCCTTTTCAAACACATTCAGTTCATCATTAACTGCTATCCGAAGTGCCTGAAACGTCCGTTTGGAAGGGTGCCCGCCGCTTCTTCGGGCCGGGGCGGGGATGGCTTCCTTTATCAGCTCTGTCAGTTCGAAGGTCGTTTCTACAGGAGCTGTTTTTCGTGCCATTTCTATCTTACGGGCAATTTGCTTTGCAAACTTTTCTTCCCCGTACCGAGCAATAATCGAGTAGAGTTCTTGAAAACTCCATTCATTAACGACTGTTTTTGCCGTTAGCTGCTGGCGGGGGTCCATTCTCATGTCCAGCGGTGCGTCAAACCGATAACTGAATCCTCTTTCCGCCTCGTCAAACTGCGGGGAGGACACTCCCAAATCAAACAGCACGCCGTCTACTCCCTGTATCGATCTTCCGGCCAGCTCTTCTTTTAACCTTGTAAAATTCTCATGTATAAATGTCACATGGTCTCCAAAAGGGACGAGTCGTTCTTTTCCGTAAGACAAGGCCGTTTCATCCTGTTCAAAAGCAAACAGATGACCGCTGTATTCCAGCTTCTGCAATATTCTTTCACTGTGTCCGCCCGCTCCGAGCGTACAGTCCACGTAGGTTCCGCCTTGTTTTACAGCGAGGCCGTCCACCGCCTCCTTTAATAAAACAGTATCATGCGAAAAAGACTCCAAAAACGGCTCCCTCCTTCCTTTGGGCAGGTGGTAAGCATGTATGAAAACAATCAGAAATCAAAATCCACAATATTTTCCGCGATCTCGGAAAACGATTGCTGGGATTCTTGGAAATACTCTTCCCATTTTTCTTTACTCCAGATTTCAACTCTTGTTGAAACACCAATGACTACACATTCTTTTTGAATACCTGCATAGTGGCGCAATGTGGAGGGGAGACTTACTCTTCCCTGTTTATCCAGTTCACATTCAGCCGCTCCTGAAAAGAAGAAACGGGTAAAGGCTCTGGCATCTTTTTTCGTAAATGGAAGAGATTTGAGCTTACTTTCCAGCCGTTCCCATTCCTCCATCGGGTAAATGAACAAGCATTCATCCATTCCACGGGTGACAACAAATGTTTCTCCCAACCCCTCTCTAAAGCGGGACGGGACGATCATTCTTCCTTTGTCATCCACATTATGATGATGCTCGCCCATGAACATTACGCAACCATCCTCCTCCACTTTCTATCTATAACTTACCACATTCCCCCACTTTATACCACGTTTTATTTTAATTTTTTACCGACAAAAAAAGTTTCCTTCGATTTGAAGGAAACTTGCAATATCAGTCATTAGTTGCACTTATATTCTTACATTTTACATTTTTATCACATACTGTTTTCCACATCCGGGGGGAAGGTTAGCCATAAGGTTCGAGATAAAACTACCTCCATACTCATTAAGGAAAAATAATATATTATATATTCGTTCCTGAGGCTGATGATATGGCCGAAGAAGCTGCTCCAGCTTTTTTATCTTCTGAATGCGACATTCTTCCCGATTTTCCTGGTATCTATCCATCTTGTTGGCAAATGTTGAAACATTGTCTTTTATGATTTTCCAGTTAGTTTCACCAAAACTTTTCTCTGAAGGAGCAATTTTCTCCCACTCCTCCTGCATCCGGGCGTGATAAGGTTCCAGCTGCTGCAGCAGTTCCTCCGCCAGCATCTTCCCGTCTACCTGCTTCGCGGTGTTCCGCAACTCTTCCATATACTTTTCCGCCCCGTATTTCAGTACTTCCCTCAGGGAAAGAGATTCTTTATGGGCAATCGTTTGGGCTGTCCGGGGGATAATGACAGCTTCCATTCTTGGAAGTACAGGGGGAAGATGCAGGTCAAATTGATGAAACAGCGGCTGCAGAAGCGACCAGTAATTAATTTCTCCAGGTCCTCCTGCATAAGCAAGAACAGGAAGGATGGTTTCTTGAATAAGCGGCCTGGTTAATGCGGTCGAGCTAAAGCGCTCCGGGTGAGCCATAGCTTCTTTCTCCAGAAATCCTTTATCAAACCGGTGCTCCCCTTGCTTATCTGTGAATTCACCATTCTGCCCTTCGTATAACATCACCCTTTTTTGATAAGGATGATAGAATAACTGAGCGCTCTCTTCGTTAAATCCTTCCGGCGTACCATATACGGAGTTATCTCTACGGTCCATTCCCGCTTTCACAGCTTTCCTGCACCAGTGATTTTGACTGATGATCTGGTGAAATGTATCGGTTTGCAGTGGACGCAGAGCCTGATCACCGGCATCAAGCATGATGAGCCCGGTATCCCGAAATAACCAGCGCATCCATTCGGCAAAAAAATCCGTAATGGAACCTGATCGTTCGACCAGGTGATGGAAGCTGTCATACAAAGATTTGGTATGAGATGATTCCCGCAGACAGCCTACTGCTTTTTTCCACCAATCCTCCAAAGCGGTTTTTTGTACAGGCTGATCAGACATCGGCCGGCCGGGTTCAAAAAACCCTTTGTATGTGATTTTCTGGGGGGCTTTGTGCCCTGGCAGATAAATATGATTGATTTCTTCCCAGTCATGGTCTTCCCCAGCTATCCAGAATATTGGAATAACCGGTTTATTTAGCAGCTTTTCTTTTTCCTTCGCTTCTTTCACCACTGTTATTGCTTTTGTCACTGTATACAAAGGACCTGACAGCAGGCCGGCCTGCTGTCCTGTTACAACAGCTGCAGTTTCTGGATCCCTTAACTTTTTCAGTTCCTGAACCGCATTGTCACCGTATGCCAGTTTTTGGTTATATGTATGTAGAATTTGATACAATGTTTCCCTTGGATATGTCCGATCCATAATATCAGTATAACGCCGCTTCATTTCCTCCGGCGAGCCTCCATAATCAAAAAAAGAGCGGGCCTGTGTTTTGTTTTCTATATAATCCTGAACAAATGTATGTCTCTGTGAAAAATCTTCGTCCCATACTTCCATTTCGCTCCAACCCTTTCTACTGCTGTTTCCGAGTTTCTATCTGGTTATCAGATTATCATGAACCATTATCCAATAAAAGCAGAAAGCAGGGAAAGCCCCCAGCCGTACCCGGCCAGAATAATATATCCTGCGAGGAAGAGAAAGAATGTAAAACGCCATATCCCCTTGATTAACCGCATAAATTCTACGTCCTGTCCCGAGCGGTAATGGATAATGGTAAAAAATACTGCTGTTGTAAGAATGATAAGAAGTAGAAGCCAAAAATAGGATTCTCCCCATATTTCCATTACCAGTAAATGCACCGCTGTGATAAACAAAATGGTTGTTGTATCAGCCGCCGTACGTATCGCTTTCCCCTTATTTTTCGTAACTTTTGCCACCATAATATAAACCAGATACCAGGCTAGCAGAGGAAGTGTAAGCAGGGCGGCGCCAATAAGGATGAGTAGATTGCTCAACCAGCATTCCCCACCTTTCATAAAATTGTTTGTCATTCGTAGCATAAAGGAGTTCAAACGTGGAAGCAATGGCTGATTATGTTAGAATATTAGAAGTATTACGCCTATTCTATAACAGAAGATCATCCACCAAAAACACAAATGGATATAGTACAATGGTATTAACAGGATAGGTGAGGAGGATGAACATGTCAAAATATGAAGTGAAGCGCTTACGTGTAAATTATAAGACGTTAGAAGAATTTCAGAATTTTAAAGAAGTCGGTGTGCAGGAATTATCCATGAAGGAAGAACTCGAGGAGAACATCATCGAAAACGACAGCGAATCTCCTTTTTATGGTATTTATTACGGAGACCGCCTAGTGGCGCGCATGTGCCTGTATAAGATAGACAGTAAGTTTGACTTTTATTTCGACCCTCCGCAGGACTATTTAGAACTGTGGAAGCTTGAAGTCCTCGAACCTTACAGAAACCGCGGTTTTGGCGAAACGTTAGTAAATTATGCAAAGTCATTTAATCTTCCTGTAAAAACAAATGCAAGACAACGGTCAGATTACTTCTGGGAGAAAATGGGCTTTGAAAATGTGACATACCATCCCGAAAGAGACCGTGGGGAAAATCCATATGTTTGGTACCCGGCCGGCGTCCAGGAACAAGAACAGCAGCCTTCCGAAACGGATATGACAATGGAATAGCGAAAGAATGGGCAGGCTCTTCATAACAAACGCTCAGATGACTGGATCATCTGAGCGTTTCGTTTATTAACTGCTTTCTTCCATTTCTTCTTCTGCCAGATAAGGGAGAGCTCCTTCAGACAGCGCTCTCGCTTTTTCCATTACATCCAGTAGGGCTTTATAATCTTCCCGCAGTCTTTTAAAATCCTTTTTCACCTGATGTAACTCTTCTTCCAGCTTTTTGTTTTCATGCTGCAGTTCTTTCTTTTTATTCTCCAGGGTATTGTTGACTTCAGCCTCTTTTTCCTCCATATACTGAGAAAGCTTGGTTAAAAAGGAAATCGTGTCCTGCAGCTGGTTTTTCATCTCTGCTGTGTGAGGACTGAAGTTTTCTTCCTCATTCGAAAGTCCGGGATCTTTGATGTTTGAAAGTGGTATGTCCGGCTGCTGCTCTTCCTCCCGGGCCAGCAGCCCTTTATCTGTACTCTTGTGCTTATGCGTTCGTGCCATTTCAATCGCACTTTCATATTTTTTTCTAATACAAGCATTCCACCTGAAACCGCAGGCTGCTGCGGTCCGCGATAATTTTTCCCCGGCCTCCTGAAAAGCGGATAGTTGAGTACTGCCTTCTCTAACATGGCGCAGCACAATTTCAGCAAGAGTGATATCTTCATCTGCAGACCACGCATCCTGTCGAGATAATGCCATATGAAATCCCTCCGTTCTTTTTCTTTATTTCTATGAATGATAACTAGAAGATAGAATCGCTCTATCAAATGATTATGTCCTTTTATTAAAAATTTTATTCTTTTAAAAGAAAAAAGAATCGAAGCAATATCTCAAGAAAGCACCCTGTCTTCCATCACAAAAAAGCTGTTCAGGAAAAGAATCTCTCTTCCTGAACAGCTTTCAAGTTCACCTATTAACTTTTTTCCACCACAGTTTCTCCTTTATAAGAACCGCAATTCCTGCAGACACGGTGGGATAGTTTCATTTCCCCGCAATCCGGGCATTTAACCATACCTTTTACAGTAAGTTTATGATGTGTGCGACGTTTGTTTTTACGGGTTTTAGACGTACGTCTAGGTTGTACTGCCATGTGTCACACCTCCTTTTAGAGTAAATACATTTTCAATGGAGAAAAGGAGAAATACGCGCCGGCATATCTCCTATCCTTGCTTATTTGTCAAAATACTTGGCCAAGTCAGCCATTCTCGGATCGACCTTCTCCTCTTCCTCCTGGTTCTTCCCTGCTGCTTCTTCTGTCGTAATGACTTCCCAGTCCTTCCCATGCTGCGGGGCTGGTGAATCATGATCACTTACATTATCTGCAAAAACCTGTATAGGAAGTTCCACTAAGATATTCTCTTCAATATAAGGGAGAAGATCCACATATCCATTTTCCGGTTCATGTAAATGAATATCTTCTTCATCCACAGGAGTACCGTCCAGTCGGAAGCTTTCTGTCATAGGAATATCAAAAGGATAATTTACGTCCGCTAATGTGCGGGAACAAGGTAAGACCATCGATCCTTTCAGACGGACATGGAAAGTGACTGTATCACCTGTGAAATCGCCTCTGCCGGACACCTGAACCGGACTGATGTCCCGAATTTCACGGTCCCGTTCTATCAATTCCCTGACATCAACGGAAGCGTCCATTTCCAGCCCTTCTTCTTTTTTCGCTAGAAGTTGTTGAATACTCCATCTCATTGGGTATCACCTCTGGGCAACAAGAGTAATTATATCCACCATGCCTTTATTTGTCAATATTTTTTCTTTACATTATACTGGAGGAACAAGAGAATTTCTATATCTTAACATGTCTTTTTCATCGAGAAAAGATTCTTTTTTTGATAATACTTTTTCAGGACGAGAAGGAGAGAATAGCTTTATGAAAGCTGTCGGTCTGATTGTTGAATATAACCCCTTTCACAACGGGCATTTATATCATTTAAACGCTTCCAGAGAGGCAGCAGATGCCGAGGTGGTTATTTGTGTAATGAGCGGATATTTTTTGCAGCGCGGAGAGCCTGCGCTTTTGCCAAGGCGGGAGCGAACAAAGATGGCCCTTCGCTCGGGAGCCGATTTAGTAGTGGAACTTCCTTATATATTTTCCAGCCAGCATGCGGACTGGTTTGCCAGGGGTGCTGTATCTGTTCTTGAACAGCTCGGCACGGACACCATCTGTTTCGGGAGCGAACAGGGAGATATTAAACCCTTTTTAAAATTGCTGGAATTTCTGCAAACCCGGCGGGAAGAATACAGCTCTTACATAAAGTCTTTTAGTAAACAGGGATTCAGTTACCCGAAAGCTGCTTCCATGGCTTTTCAGCAGCTCGCTCCGGACCGGGAATTACCCGATCTTACGAAGCCTAATAATATACTTGGTTTTCATTACATACAGGCTATCCACGATCTGCAGAGCTCTATCCAGCCGGAAACGGTTCGACGGATGCAGGCCGGCTATCATGACGAAACACTGTCTTCGTCCGCGATATCCAGTGCTACAAGCATCCGCCGCCGGCTGATTGAAGAGAAGCAGCCTGTGCATACGGTGCAGGAGGCTGTTCCGGAAGCCTCCTTTCAGGTGATGGAATCTTTTATAAACGATGGCTCTTTTTTTTATGACTGGGAAAAATACTATCCCTATTTACAGGCCAAAGCGCTTACCCTTTCCCCCTCTCTGCTGTCTGAATTGTACGAGGCAGAAGAAGGCATTCACCATCGCTTTCAATCTTTCATCAAAACAGAAAACTCTTTCCATGCTTTCATGAGTGCATTGAAAACAAAACGCTATACGTGGACCAGGCTCCAGCGTTTTGCCGTGCAGGTGTTGACCGGAACGTTTAAAAAAGAAGCCGGAGCGGCCCTTGCTTCCAATGGAGCGGATCACATCCGTATACTCGGAATGAACCCGCAGGGACAGGCGTATTTAAACCGTGTAAAAAAACAGTGTGCGCTTCCTTTGTTTTCTAAACTTCCCAAGCACAAAACACTCCAGCAGCAGCTCGATGAAAAAGCAGCTATGGCCTATTATCTCCCGCTTCCCCCTGCCTCAAGAAAAAAAAGATGGCGGCAGGAATATGAGCAGCCGCCTATTATTTTGAAGGAGCGGACGTAGAAGTGTCTAGGACGTTTCCTGCCGGTTTTCTAAATATGTGATCGCTTCTTCAATATGTGTCACCGGTACGATTTCCATTTCTGCATCGATTTCTTCTGCTGTCTCCACTGCTGTATCATAATTCGAAGGAGCGGCGCTGTCGCTGTCCGGGGCGAAGAAAATATCAACATTGGAATGTTCGGCAGCTATTATCTTTTGACCGATACCTCCAATGCGCCCTACGTTTCCTTCGTCGTCCATTGTCCCGGTTCCGGCAACATCCAGTCCTCTGGTCAAATCCTGCTCCGTTAACTGATTGTATATTTCCAATGAAAACATAAGGCCTGCCGAAGGTCCTCCAATCGCCCCCGATTCAATCTGTACCTCAGGGGTGAACTGAACGTCACGTTCTGTATAGGGATACAGAAGACCTAGGCCGGCTCTTCCCGAACTGTCCAGATCCTTCGGGAAGGGATCTATTGTGACGGTTTCCTTTCTTTGTTTTTCATTTCGTTTAACCGTTAGTTCCACCTCAGTCCCTGCTCCCATATCCTCCAGCCGTGCATTCATTTCTTCCAGCGTCTTCACCGACTCTCCGTTTAATTCTGTAATTAAGTCATTTTCCTGCAGGTGATCCTCTGCGTCCATTCCTTCAATCAGCTGGGAGACTTTCACCCCATGATAGGTGACTTCGTATTCTTGTCCCGCCTCTTTATATGCTGCAATTTTTGCTGCTTCCTGGGAGCTGTCCATTAACATTTCCTGCCGGTGAAAATATTCTTCATCTGTCTCTCCTTCACGCAGGAAGTCTTCTGTGGGCGTGACGTCCCGGTAGGAGGAAAATTGGGACCAGATATACAAGGGAATATTGGCCCGTCTTTGCCGAATGGTCGTTAAATAAAATTCTCCGTGTTCTTTGTATCCACCTTCCACCGTTATCATTCCATCAAGAGAAGCAGCCTCTCCAGGCTGAGAATAGTAATACGGAAGCGGGATTTGATTAAGAGCAAGAATCAACACCAACCCGATGAGAATGATCCAGCTGCGTTTCATGCCGCCACGTTTCGTGTTTTTCATAATGCCTCTCCTTCCACTCATTTGTATGTCTTTTTTCTATCTATTTTTATGGTCTAAATCTAAGCGATGGATACATATCCATGTAGGAGGAAAGGCCAGTCCGCATTTCTCCTGTCAACATTATTTTATTTTAACATGAGCGGCCGGCCCATTGCTTTTTATATTTCCTGTGGATTTTGCTGAGGAGGCGCACGATAGTGAAACAAAAAGAAATAATTATGTTAAGCTGCGCTCTTTGCGCAAGTTTTTTTGCCGCTTGTCTGATTATATACCCAAAAGAGATTCTTGATGCATCGAAAAATGGTTTGCAAATGTGGAGTCAAACGGTATTTCCTTCTCTTTTCCCTTTTTTCGTGACAGCAGAACTTCTGATCGCTTTTGGGGTTGTACGTTTTATGGGTGTCCTGCTGGATCCTGTGATGAGACCGGTCTTCAAAGTGCCCGGCAGCGGTGGATTTGTATGGGCAATGGGGTTTATAGCAGGGTTTCCTTCTGGAGCTAAATTCACCGTTAAACTAAGAAAACAAAATAAATTAAGCAGAGAAGAGGCCGAACGACTAGTAAGTTTCACCAATTCTTCGAATCCCCTTTTTATATGCGGCGCTGTCGCAGTTGGTTTTTTTCACGATGCAGCGCTCGGTTTACTGCTTGCTTTTTCCCACTATTCGGCGAATACACTGGTTGGAATCGCTATGCGTTTTTATTCCGCCCCCGGCTCTCATCCCTCCGTTTCTTCGTCTTCTTCCTTATCGTTTTCAGCAGCGGTGGAAGCCTTGCTTGACGAACAAAAAAAGGACAAACGCCCCTTTGGAAAAAAACTGGGGGACGCAGTGGTATCGTCTATTCATACACTGTTAATGATAGGCGGATTTATCTGTTTATTTTCTGTATTGTACCGCGTTTTACATGTAACAGACATCATTAATTTTCTCGCCTGGTTTCCCGGGATGTTTCTTTCTATTCTATCTTTTGGACAGGAACTGGCCTTGCCATGGCTGTCCGGTTTTTTTGAAATCACCGTTGGCAGCAAGCTGGTTAGTGATCTTTCTTCGGTCTCCATGTTTGAAAAAGCACTTATCACTTCTTTCATCCTCGGGTTCAGCGGCCTCTCCGTCCATGCCCAGGTTGCCAGCCTGCTGGCGGAAACAGACATTCGTTATGCTCCTTTTTTTATGGCAAGATGGCTGCATGGCATCCTTGCCGTTCTCATCACCTATGCCGCCTGGGAACCATTGTATCTGCTCCGCCAGGAAACACCAGTTGGGACAGGAACAGCCTACGACTCTGGAGCGGAAGCCATTTGGTACACCGCGGAACACTTGTTCTCTAACCTGGGAGGAATCATGACAATCGCCTGTTTAGGCATTTATTTGCTATGTTTACATACCTCATCCAGAAAATCATAAAGAAAGGAAGGGGGACAAAACTATTTCAAAACAAAAATTTCCGAACGAATCATAGTCGTTCGGAAATTTTATGCGTCTTTCTATCGCGGCGTCAAAATACTTCGCTTTCACCCCAAGGCACAAGGGCGGCATCTCCTCCAACTTCCATTCTTTTGTCCCAGCCCTCGGTAAACAATATGCTACCTATCAGATGGAGACGATCCGTATTTTTCATATAAATACTTGGGGACAGGAGGCGGAACCAGGTCTCCCACATCCGCTTCGTATTTCGCCACTTCTTTTACTATACTGGAACTTAAATAGGAATATTGATTATTCGTCATCATAAAAAAGGTCTCTAATTCTGGATCAAGCTTTCGGTTGATGGAAGCAGCCTGCATCTCGTATTCAAAATCGGTCACAGCCCGAAGCCCCCGTACGATCGTTTTAGCCTGCTTGTGACGGACATAGTCGACCAGCAGGCCGTTAAAAGAATCGATTTCAATATTTGGAATATATTCAATCGATTCTTTTAGCATCTGTACTCTCTCGTCCACCGTGAATAAAGGCTCTTTGTTCCGGTTATGTAATACAGCGACAATTACTTTATTAAACACTTTTGAACTTCTTTCAATGATGTCGACATGCCCATTTGTTACAGGGTCAAAACTTCCAGGGTAAACCGCTACACTAGCCACGGCCTGCTCCCTCCTTCATTCTTTAATATAAAGCGAAACATTGGTGTCCCCATAGTTTTCCATCGTCAGCCTGTTTAATTCACCGATTTGTTCCGGGAGCCTAATGGAAGCGTGATGCTCGCAGACAATCGTTCCAGTCTGTGGTACCAGTCCTTTGTCAGAAATGCTTTCCAATAATGAGGGGAGTACGTTAACAGCATAGGGAGGGTCCAGGAAAATAAACGTAAATTTCTTATTGCGCTTATCCAGTGCGTTCAGAGCGCGTCCGGCCTCGTTACAGTAAACTTCCGTGTCTTCTTGAATTCCCACGCTTTTCAGGTTTTGTTTTATCACTTTCACTGCCTGGGGATTTTTATCTACAAAAACAGCATGTTCCGCTCCCCGGCTGAGCGCTTCAATACCAAGATTGCCTGTCCCGGCATACAAATCAAGCACAGCCCCGCCCTCAAAATAGGGCCCTATACGGTGGAACAAGGCCTCTTTTACTTTATCAGCGGTAGGCCTGGTTTTCATCCCTTGTACCGGTTTTAACGGCCTGCTTTTATATTTTCCAGAAATCACGCGCATGCTTGTTATATCCTTTCCTCTATATGGTTTTTATCCTACCACAAAATACGGCACAGGCAAATAATTCTCGCGATAAGGGGAGTTTTTTCGCAGATCATGTATAAAACGCAGAAAGGCCGTACATACTGACAAACAGCAGCATGAATCCATGTTGCTGACAACCGCGGAGAAGGCTTACGTTTCCCCATAAGTTCTTCCTCCGGTTTCTCCTCTCCCATGGCCCGTAAAATGCGGGCAGGGCTGTTCCTTTAACCCTGAGGAACAGCCTTTTTTTGTTCTGTGGTGAATCTAAGTAGCGTTACTGCGTATTTTTTAATTGCGGCACCACTCTTTTTTTCATAATAATTACCCCCGTAAACAGTAACAGTGCCGAAAGGAGAAACAAACTCCTGATTCCCGTTATTCCAGCAATCAGGCCTCCTGCCATAGGGCCAAGCATGTTGCCGAGAAATAAAAAGCTGTTGGAAAAACCATAGGTTCTGCTTTCCATTCCCTCCGGTGCCAGCCTGCGTATTAAAGTGTTGGCCGCCGGCAATAGACCGCCAAGACACAGCCCGGTAAAGAACCTCATGATAATCAACTGCCACAGGCCGGTTACAAAAGCCTGGGGGATAGAAAACACAGCCGCTCCAATTAACGCCCCGAACAGCACGTACTGAGGGCCTTTAGAATCACTTAATTTTCCCAGTTTAGGAGAAGCCAGCATGTTTGCAAATCCCATCGAGGATACAGCCAGCCCGGCAAAAAAAGCACTGTTCATTCCGCCGCTTAAGTCTTCGACAAACAGAGAAACGAGTGGATTAATCCCTACCAGGCCAAATTGTATAACGAAAATAATAGCGTAAATATACGGAATCGGCTGTATGGATGCGATCGTTTTGAAATCCTGCCGGGTACTTGTTTTTTCTTCATTTTCCGGGGGTGTGAACTCCTCCTTCACAAAAAATAGGACAGTGAGCGCTGCAACGGCAATGGCCACTCCGGTAATGTTAAATATCATACGGAATCCAATAATTTCTGCCATCACTCCGCCAAAAAGCGGACCGCAAATACTGCCTGCTACAGCGCCGGCCTGTAATATACCAAGCGCCCGTCCTACATATTCTTTAGGGGTATTCGTTGAAATGAGTGCGATAGAGGCCGGATTAAAACCCGAAATCGTCCCGTTCAATAGCCGAAAAAAGAAAAGGCTCCACGGACCGGTGGCAAAGCCCATCAAAATCATGACTAAAGCCATTCCAAACCCGGAACGAAGCACCATTAATCGTCTGCCGCGCCGGTCTGCCAGCCGCCCCCAGAATGGAGAAACAAGAAAGGCACTAAAAAAATTAATACCAAAAATAAGTCCTGCCCATGTGCTTACTTTTGCAGGATCGGTCACTCCAAGTTCCTGCAGATAAAGCGGCAGGAATGGAACAATCATGGTCATCGCAGCCATTACGATAAAAATAGAAGCTGTAAGTATATATAAATTTTTCTTCCAGTCCATCATGAAAGAATCCCTTCTTTCTACACTGTCATTCTATTACAATTCGGGTTTCGAAACAATTCCACCACCTGTATACGAGCCGTGCCCCGGCAAAGAAGACATTGCGACAACGACCAAAGGAAGTTGGAGGAGATGTCGCCCTTGTGCCCTGTGGGTGAAAGCGGAGAATGTTGACGCTTTGATAATCAGAGGATACACAAAAATTCCCGAACGATTTAGAAATCGTTCGGGAACTTAATCTTTTAATGATTTGTCTCAGCCTTTTTAAATACCAACATTGTAGTCATAGGCATTTTCTTTTGGCGTGCTTGGTTTGCTGAATTCTGTGCGGATTTCCGGTTTCCTGGAACGCTCCGTTTTTTCCACAAATGATAAATTTTCTATTTTTTGGATGACTTCGTCCACATCCGAAAGATTGCAATATAAAACAGCATATTTCATGCTTTTTGACACATAATATACGACTCCGTATTTGCGCAGATGGCGTACTTGTTTTGTGGAACGGAGCCAGACTGCGATCCCTGTGCGGTCTACATGCATACGTCTGTCTCCTTTATATTAAGCGTTTTTTTCAGTCTAGCATGAGACTCGCGAAACGGCAACAGAAAGAATTTCCCGCTTTATTTTTTATAAAATTGTTTTCCTGCGGCCCGTTCCACTACTCCCGGCGCCAGCGAATATATCCAGGAAACAGCAGCCATCCACCACGGCAGATTTAGTTCCCTTCGCGGATGATCGATTAGTTTTATGATTTTATAGGACAACGCTGATGGATCCAGGAAAAACTTTTCCACGGTTTTTTCATATCCCCCCTCGGGGTCAGCCTTACGGATAAAAGGCGTTCGCACGGGGCCTGTGTTAACTGTCGTTACCCTTATAGAATAATCGGCAGCCTCAAGGCGAAGGGCATTGCTGAACCCTATTACCGCATGTTTGCTCGCTCCATATATCGAAGCTTTCGGTGTTGCCATACGCCCCGCCTGGGAACCGATATTTATGATGAGTCCCTCTCTGCGCATTTTCATCCCGGGAAGGACAGCGCGCACCATGTAAAAGAGACCCAGTACATTTACTTTCAGCATTTGTTCTGCTTCTTCTGCAGATAGTTTATCTACGGGGGCAAACACGCCGACTCCTGCATTATTGATGAGGACATCCATTTGATCAAACCGCTGCTCTATATCGTTAACCGCATTCTCACATTCTTCCGGATCTGTAACATCCACTGGATAGATAGCACACTTTTGTCCTTGTGCTTGTAATTCGCTTCGAAGTTCCTGTAAAGCTGGCAAAGATCTTGCCATAAGAATGGGATAATGACCCTGTTCAGCCGCCCTTCGAGCTAATTCTTTTCCGATACCACTGGAAGCCCCTGTGATCACGATGTGTTTAGACCGCTCCCTCATAAGCCTCCCCCTTTCGTTCACGGTTATGGGCTGTTATGATTTTATCAGGTAAAGGACTTGACAAACCATTTCTATGTTTCAGATAATAATATATACAAAACGTGACGACAATGTACAGCTGTGAAAGGGAATAGTAAGCAGCCGGCCTTCCGTTCAGAGAGCAGTGCTCCCCGGCTGAAAAGCATTGCAGGGAAGGCCGGCTGTTGAACCCGCCCTGGAGCTGCCGGGGAAATAACCCGGCCGTTATCCTTCGATACAGGAACATAGAGCGGGATGGGAAACAGATGTGTTTTTCATCTAACGAAGGTGGTACCGCGGAATGTGACATTCTTCCGTCCTTTTTCTTAAAGGGCGGAAGAATTTTTTTGAAGATAAGCACGTATGAATTTTGGGCGTTTTCTAGATCCAGCGCCCAGGCGCTCGGAGGTCCGCACGAGGGCTTACAGGATGCAGGGTCAGTTCGGTGTTGCTTCAGGACGAGGCGGTTTTAACCGAACTTTCTCATTCAGGGCGCTTGCGCTTTTCTTAAATAAAAGACCAGGTGATCAAAGTGAAAAAAGAGCGAGTTATTATAAAAATTGGAAGCAGTTCGTTAACCAATGCCGGCGGGGAATTAAGCCGGGAAAAATTACAGGAATATGTAGATGCCATTGCCGGCCTGTATAAAGAAGGACATCAAGTCGTCCTTATTTCCTCCGGCGCCGTAGCGGCTGGATTTTCAGGGTTAAAATACCCGTCCCGTCCGGTCACCCTTGCTGGAAAGCAGGCCGCCGCCGCCGTCGGGCAGGGATTACTAATGCAGGCTTACACCGAAGCATTTAATGAGTATCACATAGAAACCGGACAAATTCTATTAACCCGCGACAATTTTTCCAATAAGCACCAGTACCAGAACGCCTACTCCACTATAACAGAATTGCTGCGACGTGGTGTTCTTCCTATTATCAATGAAAATGACACCATCGCTGTGGATGAGTTAACTTTTGGAGATAATGATATGTTATCTGCTCTGGTCGGTGGTTTAATCCACGCCGATTGTTTAATCATCATCACGGACATTAATGGAATTTATGATTCCAACCCGGCTACAACCCCTTATGCAAAACGTTACCACTTCTTGTCTGAAATACAGGAAGAACAATTTAAGGAAGCCGGGGCAAGCGCCAGCAAAGTAGGCACGGGAGGAATGAAATCAAAACTTCAGGCTGCTCACACTGGATTGTCCTTGGGATTGCGGGCTTTTATCGGCATTGCTGAAGGGCCTTCCTCTTTTCAGGATATTCTCGCTGGAAAAGGAGACGGCACGTATATTGGCTTTCCCGGCCGTTTCATTTTAAACAGCAAAAAACAGTGGCTGGCCATACATTCCCTTCCCACTGGTGAAATTATTATTGATGACGGGGCAAAAAAAGCTCTGCTGCAAAAAGGAAAAAGCCTCCTGCCGGCTGGAATCGTAGAGGTTTCCGGAAGGTTTGAAAGCGGAGGTGTGGTCGAGGTCAAGGACATGAAGGGACAAATGATAGGTAAAGGACAAGTCAATATGTCAGCAGAAGAACTTATGCGGATTAAAGGCAAGTCGACACATGAAACTGCTGATATGACAGTAACTGAAAGAGCAGAAGTCATTCACAGGGATGAATGGGTGCCTGCGGAAAAGGAGAGGATGTAAAAATGGGAATCATTCTGGAACAAGGAAAAAAAGCAAAAGAAGCGGCAGAAAAGGTGTCATTATTGACGACAAAGGAAAAGAATGATCTGCTTACAGCTATGGCCGAACAACTGGAGTCAGATAAACGTTATATCCTGGCCGAAAATGAGAAAGATCTGCAGGCAGGAGAAAAAAACGGGCTTTCCCAAGCCCTCATGGACAGACTCCGTTTGTCCGAAACAAGAATCCACAGTATGGCAGAAGGGTTCCGTCATGTGAAGAGTCTCAAAGATCCAATTGGAGAAGAAATTGAATCCTGGAAGCGTCCCAATGGACTGCGCATTCAAAAGGCGAGAGTTCCGCTCGGCGTTGTGGGAATCATTTATGAAGCCCGCCCAAACGTTACAGCCGATGCAGCTGCTTTATGTCTTAAAACGGGGAATGCTGCGTTTTTACGCGGAAGTTCATCGGCCTATTACTCTAATGAAGCTATTGTTACTTCCATCCATACGGCCCTTAACAAGCAGGGTATTCCAACGGACGCTGTTCAATTAGCCAAAGACACTTCAAGAGAAGCAGCTTCGGAATTGTTTACCATGAATGATTATCTGGATGTACTTATACCACGTGGCGGGTCCGGGCTTATTCAAACTGTTGTTCAGGAGTCTTCGGTTCCGGTACTTGAAACAGGAGTAGGAAACTGCCATGTTTTCATTGATGAAACGGCGGAAAAAGAAATGGGCATTAACATTGCAGTGAATGCAAAAACACAACGTCCTTCTGTCTGCAATGCGGCAGAAACGATTCTTGTACAGGAACAATGGGCAGAACAGAACGGAAAAGAGCTGATAGCGGCCCTGGTTGAACACGGGGTCGAAGTGCGGGGAGATGAAAACATACAAGCTCTTCATTCAAGGGTGAAGGAAGCTTCTCCATCTGACTGGGAAGAGGAATACCTGGATCTAACCGCGGCAGTAAAGACAGTCAAAGATACGGAGGAAGCCGTCCGGCATATTAAGCAATACGGTACTGGGCATTCGGAAGCTATAGTCACTGAGACCCCGTTTCATAAAGAAATGTTTTATCGTAACCTGGACGCTGCGGTGCTCTATCACAATGCATCCACTCGATTCACAGATGGCTTTGAATTTGGCTTTGGAGCTGAAATCGGGGTAAGTACCCAAAAACTTCACGCCCGCGGCCCGATGGGGCTGGAAGCTTTAACTTCTTTTAAATACCTCATTGAAGGAACTGGACAGATAAAAGAATAGGAGGGCAACTATGATAGAGGATCATCATATCGCATTTATCGGCGCTGGTTCCATGGCGGCCTCCATTATAGGCGGGCTTCTGGCTGAAGAACGCATAACGGCGGCCAACATCACTGCCACCAACCATTCGAATACTCAACGGTTAACTCAGCTTGAGGAAGAATACGGAATACGTACTGTTTCCAGCACAGCGGATGCGGTAAAAGAAGCTGATATTATTGTGCTGGCAGTGAAACCAAAACACATGAAGGAAGCAGCAGCAGCAATAAAGCCAGAGCTGACAGAAGACAAATTAGTTATGTCTGTCCTTGCTGGAATAAAAACATCTTATATCGAAGAACAGCTGGATTTTCCTGTTCCTGTTATACGAGCTATGCCAAATACTTCCGCTCAAGTGGGAGAATCGGCCACTGCACTCAGCAAGGGTACACACGCTGTTTTGCATCACCTTGACCTGGCCTCTTCCTTATTTTCCGCGATTGGGACAGTTACCGTTTTTGAAGAAAACCATTTGGATGCGGTGACTGGGATATCCGGAAGTGGACCTGCTTATTTCTATTATTTTGTGGAGGCAATGGAACAAGCTGCAGCGGAAGCTGGGCTGCCGGAAGAAGAAGCTCATGCTTTAATCATTCAAACAATATATGGGGCCGCTTCCCGCCTTCGTAAATCCAACCAATCCCCCCGTTCCTTGTATAATGAAGTAATGAGTCCAGGCGGCACCACCGAAGCCGCCTTCCAGGTACTCGAAAAGCATCACATACAGGAATTGTTTCAAGAAAGTATTCAAACAGCTATTTCACAATCAAAAACACTCGGAAGAAAATATGACAACTCTTTTTCTTATTGAACCGTATAGCTGTATCTGGACGTGGCCATTTTCAGCCCTGCGGACAACGAAATGCCGCCGCCTTCCAATTCCTTAAGATATTCCTGCCCCGCCTTTCAATTCGACCCCCGCTGTATTTTTCCATAAAAATCCCCCAAACGTTCATTTTTCTCTCTAACCTTTGGGGGACGGCCCCTTCACGGGAGGGGGGCGTTCAGAATCTTTTGGCCCTTGCAGGCTTTGCCAGTCTCGTTTCACTTTTTGGACACGAATTTTCCATACTATTATCTTTTTTCTCCCCCCATCATCTAGTAAAATTTAATAGCGGCAGTACTGTAAAAAAGAAAGGAGAGCACAGTCATACATATGGAAAGTAAGCCTCTGGAACGCTGGCGGACCACCATTTCTTTGATCGTTGATCACCCCTTTTTTATCAATACTATCATGGTTGTTATATTAATCAATGCCGTTATTGTTGGTTTAGAGACATTTCCGGCGATTTACCAAAATAATGAATTTGCGTTTTATGCAGCTGACCGAGTTCTGCTATGGATTTTCACTATTGAAATTGTCGCTCGTCTGGCTGGCTCACGTCCTGTATTTTCTTACTTTAAAAGTTCATGGAATTGGTTTGACTTTATCATTGTTTTATCCGGGCATGTGTTTGCCGGAGCTCATTTTGTCACCGTCCTCCGGGTGCTTCGGGTACTGCGGGTGCTCCGTGCCATATCATTTATTCCCTCGCTTCGCAGGCTGGTCGATGCACTTTTAATGACTATCCCTGCGTTAGGCAATATATTAATTCTCATGGGGATCATTTTTTACATCTATGGAGTTATTGGAACAATGCTTTATCAGGATATTGCGCCTGATTACTTTGGAAGTCTGGGGGACGCTCTTCTAACTTTATTTCAAGTTGTAACTCTGGAATCCTGGGCCAGTAATGTCATGCGGCCTGTGATGGAACTCTCGCCTTCCGCCTGGATTTATTTTGTCAGTTTTGTCCTTGTCGGAACGTTTGTCATATTTAACCTTTTTATTGGTGTTATTGTGAATAATGTAGAAAAAGCAGAGGACACGGGAGAAAAGGAACATCCCACCGAGGTCAAAGACCAGCAGTTTTACGAATTACAGAATGAAGTCCGCGAGCTCAAACAGCTGTTGTTGGAAGAAAAACAACGTAGGGCGGAATAAGAAAGATGGAACGTTGGAGAATCCTTGGACCAAGCCATCAAGAGATAAAAAATTCCGAACGATTCGCGAGAGAATCGTTCGGAATTTTGCTTTCACAGGGCATAAGGGCAACATCTCCTCCAACTCCCTTTGGTCGTTGTGTCTTCTTTGCCCGGGCCCGGTTTGAAAAAGGAGGATCGGCTAAGGGCGGCACATCCTGGCGGGCGCCGATCTGACCCGCCTCCTGCGGGGTCTCGACACATGTGCTGTTCCCACTGGCACTTCGCTTGTTCCACCTACGAAATATTCGGGTGTCCCAGTTCCTTTCCTTTTTATTGAAGAACTTCTTTTGTACTGAAAAACTCTTCGTATAAGCCGCGTATCGCTTTATCAACATCGGCATCGTGTATGCCGAAAGAAAGCGAAACTTCCGAGGAGCCCTGATTAATCATTTCAATATTGACGTCCTGCTCTGAAATCGCTTTGGTTGCTCTTGCCGCGATTCCAACGGTTTCATGCATTCCTTCTCCAACCAGCATAATCATAGCAAAATCTTTTTCAATGTAAGCATCATCCGCCCCGAGCTCATGAAGAATCCGGTGGATGATTCTATCTTCCTTTTCGGGAGTGAGCTGGTCATTCTCCAAAATGACAGATGTATCATCAATTCCGGATGGGATGTGTTCATAGGAAACACCTTCATCTTCGATAATTTGTAAAAGCCTGCGGCCGAAACCAACTTCCCGGTTCATTAAATACTTACGAACATAAATCGTACTGAAGCCTTTATCAGCAGCAATTCCAATGACCGGATTCATTGCATATTCACGTTCATTTATAATCATGGTTCCACTTGCGGAAGGATTGTTTGTGTTTTTTACACACACAGGTATATTACTTTTGAATGCAGGGATGAGCGCTTCATCGTGAAAGACACCGAAACCTGCATAAGAAAGTTCCCGCATTTCTCGAAACGTCATTCGTTTAATGGAGCAGGGACTATCCACGACTGTTGGATTGGCGGCAAAAACCGAGTCCACGTCCGTAAAGTTTTCATAAAGTTCCGCCTGTACCCCGGCCGCTACAATCGACCCGGTGATGTCGGAGCCCCCGCGTGGAAACGTCACCAGACGGCCCTCTTTTGAAAATCCAAAGAACCCGGGGATAATCAGGATGCCATCCCTTTCTCTTAATGTGTATAAATGCTCATAGGCTTCATCGAGTATCTGAGCATTTCCCGGGGTATCACTGACCAGCAGGCCGGCTTCCTGGGGATGAATATAATCAGCGATAAATCCTATACTCTGCAGATACCGGGCGATAATTTTAGCATTATTATCTTCCCCGCTTGCTTTGATTTGATCCATAAACCTTCCACTATTGGAGGTATCGTAGGCCAGACGGCTTCTTAAATCATCTACAATGGTTTTCACAATATCCTCACTGAGCCCAAGTCCGTCTGCAATACTGCGGTAGCGGGCCACTACTTTTTGAAGCGTATCTTCCGCACTTCCATTTTCTAAAAATGTTTCGCCAAGTTCTATTAACAGATCGGTGACTTTCGTATCCTCGTCATTCCTTTTTCCCGGAGCAGAAACGACTACAAACTTCCTCTCCTGGTCAGCAGTAATGATGTCGGATACTTTTTTAATCTGTTCCGCACTTGCCAGTGAACTGCCTCCAAATTTAGCTACTTTCATCTCTCTCATTACAACTCCTATAGCGTATTTATTGTTTACTCTCTCGCCATTTCACAAATATTAGCTTATCATACGACCCGGAAGCGAACAAAGCTGTTTTTTCATTATCACACCCATTGCCTGTGTATATAAACGGCTCAGGCTTTCTTATGCGCCATACACTCCTTATCCAGCGATCATTCTTATACGTTCTATGTAATTAAGACTTCCACATTTCATCGCTCCATTTGCTTTTCATCACTCCTGCAAGTTTCAGCAGAGCGGCGTTCATCGTTACATCCTCCTCTATTAAGCTTGCTGAAGTACAGGTGGATTCTGGTTCATAATCCAGCTCTTTAGCTTCTCCATAATCCGATTCCTGTAAATAATTACTTAATTGAGCTTCATTAAAACAAGGCGGCGAGGCATAGATCTGATTAGTATGGTCTACAATGACTCTTACGTCCGGAGGAGCGCTCAGCTGTACCGGGATAAAAAAACCTGAAATAACTGCCGTCAAAAATAGAACCATTCCTGTCACCAATATTTTCTTCATCCTTGTCACTCCGTTCCATCCACCCAGCTGATACTGCCGCGTCTGCTGCGCGTTTTCGCAACTGGTATTTCCTCAGCATACCCAAGATAGATCACTCCTGCTATCATTTCTTCTTCCCCGGCGCCGATAATATCCTTTACCTTCCTGTCTTGCACGAGTTGGCCGGTTGACCATTTCGTCCCTATGCCTTCTGCCCAGGCAGCAAGCATAAAATTCTGAATCGCACAGCAGGTGGCCGCATAATCTTCTTTTTCACGAACAGGGTCCACACTGTATCGGTGAGTCGTAACCACGACTACCCAGGGAAGGTTATTAATATACGTATAGGCAGCTTCTCCTGCGTTACGGGTATGTTCTGAATTTCTGTCAAAAAAACCTTCCCATTTTAATTCTTTTTTTCGCTGCGCCAGTTTTTCTTTTGCTTTTCCCTGCAGGACGTAGAAGTGCCAGGGTTCCGTCATTTTATGATTTGGTGCATGAACAGCGCAATTCAAAGCTCTTTTAATGACAGCTGGAGAAACGTCCTTCTTTTTAAACTTATAAATGGTCCGTCTTTCGATTAATCCTTTGGTTATATCCATTTCTTTCATCCTCTCCGTACCCAGTTTCCCTTTTATTATAACCTTTTTTAGGTTTGTTCTCCCAGCCATATCTATTTATCCATCCTCCCTTCTGCAGTTCGTAAGAATTCCACCTTCCAATGTTAGTTTTTCTATTTTGAAATGTTAGTTTTTCTAACATTAATGATTTATTTTTCATTTTAATGTGATATATTTGTACATAAGAAACGCTAGTATGGAAAAAGGAGCGCATGTTTTATGTCCTCTTATAAAGATAAAAAAGTTATTACGATAGGTGTAATAAGCGAATTAACCGGATTGTCCGAACGAAAAATCCGCTATTATGAAGAGAGAAAACTTATATTTCCCGAACGTACCAAAGGGGGAACTCGCAAATACTCCTTTGATGACGTGGAACGTTTGATTGATATTGCCGATAAAATGGAAGATGGAATGCAGACATTTGACATCAGACGGATGGAACAGAAAAAACTTCCAAAAAAAGAACTGCGGGAACGTATGCTTCGCGGACAGCTTAACGCTGCCTTTAACATGAGGAAATAAATTTTTCCATGATTATACAAAGAAAACGCTTACATTTAACTTGACATATACCCCGTCTCCCTCTACTATTAAATTGGGTTGAAAAGTTAAGTACGATTCCGCATCAAGTTCGGGCCGCTTTCTTTTACCAAATTTTATTTAAAAAGAAAGTAAGTGATAATGTTGTTACAAACATTAAAAAACAGTCAGATCACCGACCATGAGATAAGTCAATTGATGATTTCACAAGAAAAAGTAGCTCATGTTCAGTCCAACCACCCTCTTGATCATGCTCTGCTGGTCCTGATAAAATCCGGCTATACAGCTATCCCGGTACTGGACAGAGAGTATAAGGTACAGGGACAGGTTGGAAAAGCACAAATCCTGGACTCCATACTGGGGATGGAACGAATTGAAATGGACCGCCTTCATGATTATTCCGTTTCCGATGTTATGACCTCCAAAGTCCCACGAATGAAACAGGATGAGACTTTTGGTAAAGCGCTGATGCTCTCCATTAACCATCCTTTTGTATGTATAGAAGACGATGAAAATGCGTTTATGGGTATCATGACCCGCCGCTCCATTCTTGCTTTAATACATCGGCATTTAGAAAAACTTTAAATACGCTGGAGAAAGATGGCCCAACGGAAATAGAAAAAAGAAAACGATGCAGCCGCTGCTGCATCCGATAACGTACTGGAACCATTTATCAGTGCAAAAAGAGGCCGAGACAAGATAAAAACCTCCCGAACGGTTTATAGATCCTTCGGGAGGTTTTGTATATCCCTATTTATCGCTGGGTCAAACATACTCTGCTTTCCGAGGATACGGCTCGAATAAAAGAGGAACGGCTATAAAAAGAGGAAGTTCTGCTAATACCGCGCACGTTTTGGGCACGACGCAGAAGTCCCCACCTCCTGAGGAAGTCGTCCTGACGGGCATCGTGACGAACTGATTTTTTCGTTTTCCCATTCCATTTTTCTTTTGTCCCAAGCTCTTTTTTCATTTTTAGTTCTCCAATAAAAAGAACTTAACCCGGGTGGTTCCGGGTTAAGTTCTTTTTTGCTTTCCAAGTTTCTATGGCATAGCTGGGCCCTGCCGGCAGATTTTCTCCGATCCGGTGCGAATAGCAGCGGCCCAGAAGCTCAAGAACAGCCGCAGCTTCCCCCGGCACCGCAGCCGCCGCCGGTTCCGCAAGACCCTGAACCGGCATTTTCAAAATAAGGGTTATTTCCAGGCAGCTTGATAGTCGGGGACACAATCCCTGCGACTTCTCCGCAAACTTCATTAAGCAGTTCCTCAAGCGCTCTCTCCGCTCTCCTGAAATCAGCCACAGAGTCATGCATATCCATTTCCCTTTTTACCGATCTGACCTCTTTAGAAATGGTTTTATAATCAGGGTGATATTTGCCGAAACGCTGTACTTCTTCATATTTATCTTTTGCTTCCGCAAATTCAGTGATCAGCCGCTGCGCTTCGTTGTCGTTTTCCATGCGGTCCCTGGCGTTGAGGTACTCTATAAAAACGTCGGACTGAAGAATAATTTGTCCAAGTTGGGAAGACTCTTCAAGTAGATCCACAGGCGTTGAAATAACTGCAGACATAGGAACACCTCCGTTCCATTATTGTAACATGCTGCAGCCCTGCAATTGAAGAACTGTTTTAAGAGGAAGGAACTTCCACTTCAAAAGTAACAGCATCTTTTTTTGTATTTCCATCATAGGAAACCGGCTGCACCTTAATAGTATGCTTTCCTGCCGGTAAATTTTTCATCACAAATGCCGCCTGTCCCATGTGAGCAGCAGTTTCTCCATTCATTTTTACCAGTAAATACCCATGTCCTTCTTTCTCCTTTTTTGATAAGGAAAATTCAGGTACGATGCATTCCACAAATAAATCTTGATTTTTTATTTTATACTGGAGAGTCCAATCCTCCATTTTTTGTTTAGTTTCACTCTGCACCGGTATTGTTTTAACATGAAGGCTTTCGTTCTCTTCCACCGCTTCGCCTGTCTGCTGAAAAAATAACACGACAACCATTAAGATGCTGCACGTACAGATCCATAATTTATGCAATTCAAAAACCTCCCTTTGCTATGGTAGTATGCAGCAAAGAAAGGTTTTTAAACGAAATTATTTAGTTGTAAATAACTGCATTACCATGGAGAGGAACTGAGCGTTTTTCTGCCATTTTTCCAAACGCTGGGGAAAAGTCTGGCCATGATATTCCCGTGAAGCTTCAATAAACTGCGGCAGCAGCTCTGGATGTTTATTCAGCTTCCTGTACCAACTGGGGTGAAAACGTATAAATGTTCGATATTCCGGCTTCGATTGAATAAATGTATAACATTCCGGGTGCACCTTACCCCTCCTTCTTAAAATCCACGGAAGGAAAATGGATCATGAGGAGGTCTGGGCGGAGCGGAAGGCTTTTGAAAGTGCTGCAGAACCTGCTGCACATTCCCCATCATTCCGCTGAATTGCGATATTTGCTTCTGTAAGTCTTCAATGTTTATTTGCCCCAGTGTTTTTATGATTGTCGACAGGGAATCTGTGTTATCATTCTTTACAATGTCCTTTTTATCCTCGTCAGAAATGCGGTAAGAAGCCCATTGTTCGTGATCTTCCCCCAGCACGACCCAATCCTGATAAAGCTGGTTCCAGGTTTGTTTTCCCTCTCGTACTTCTTTAATAAGCTCAGGATGTTTATAAAGGAATTCCCTGAACTCATAAATAGAAGCTGGAATGGAATCGTTCATTCTTCAAACACCTCCTGCATTCCTGTATTTGTTTTCATTCTACGCAGCAGCCTTTGAGTCGTTCGCCTATTTTTTCGGTTTCTTTTCGCTCCCGGCTGCGGTAAAATAAACGTTGTCTGAATAATTTCCGAAGTAGAAGGGTTGCTTTAGCAGATGTCCTATTCCAAACAAGAGCTTCAAACTAAATTTACTGCATTTATTGAAGAAGCTTCCGAAGAAGAACTAGAAGTTTTGTCTCACATGATAAACGGATGGCAGGGAAAAAGAAACAACCAATACCACTCGTTTATCGGCAGCTTCCTTCAGACCCGGAGACGCTGGCGGGAAGACAATGTATACGAGGTTGTTATTCCTGTCCATCCCGGTTTAGAAAACCCGCTTCAAATGGTTCATGGTGGAATAACAGCCACGCTCCTGGATACCTCGATGGGAGGAGCAGCCAATGAAATGGTCCCTGAAGGATGTATTTCGGTGACGATGGAAATGAAAATTAATTATGTAAAACCCGGGAAAGGATCGTTTTTAAGGGCTGAAGTAAAAATGGTCTCTAAAGGAAACAGCACGATAGTTATGGAAGGCCGAGTGTATGATGATCAGTCTGAGCTTATCGCTTATGGATCCGGTACTTTCTTTATCATATCCAGGTCTAATTAAAAGACCCGGCGATCGGCCGGGTCCGCTGCGGGCTTCTCCTTTTCTAGTGATGTACTTCCGGCCGCTCCGAAATTTCATTCAAGGCAAAAGAAGCCTGGGAATCTGTTCCTTCATCAACTGCTAAGTCCTTTAATGCGACAATGCCGGCAAGCTGTTGGTTTTCTACAATAGGCAGACGCCGAATCTGCTTCTCGGCCATCATTCGCGCCGCTTCCTGTACATCCATGTCTGGTTCGGCCGTTATAATATTGGAACTCATCACATCGGACACGTTGGCGGATTCCGTTTTTCCTTCTGCAAGGCAGCGAACGACAATATCCCGGTCTGTAATCATCCCCATTAAATTACGATCCTGAGTAACAGGGATAGATCCAATATGGTATTCTTTCATTTTTTTCGCAGCTTCCAGTACCGTGTCCTCTGGTCTGCATGTTTCTACATCACTCGTCATTACTTCTTGAATGTTTTTCATTCTATACCCTCCTTATCGTTTATCACTCTTTACTATGTACTATACTTCCCTTCCTTATTCCTATTCCTTCTATAATAGCGTTGCATCTTCTAATTTTTCGTATTATGATTAAACTAGTTGATATAGATGCAGAAAGCAGGAGGTTCAATATGAAAATCGAAGATTATGACTTTCACGGAAAAGAATTTAATTTTGGACGTTTAACAAGAATTATGGAAAATAACGGATTCATCCATGAAGGACAGTGGGATTATGAAAGAGTAACATTCGATTATAAGCTGCTTGATCAATCCGATGATGCCACCTACTTTTTACGTGTTCAGGCTGTCGCCGTGCAGGGAGAAATTCCAAAAGAGGACGCGGAGGTCCGTCTCCTCACCCCATTTTTCGGGCGTCACTATTACCCGCACGGTGTAGAATATGATGAAGATTTTCCTGATAAAATCATCAATAAATGTAAACAGAAAATCGAGAACGTTTATAACGAGTTGGTGGAAGCAGAACAGGCGTGATCTGCTTATACATAAACCGGAGGAATAAAAATTCTCCGGTTTTTTTAGGAATACTGTTTTATAAAATGAAATACGGACAGCGTCATTTCCACCCCCGGGATGAGACTGGCCCTGCACCTGCCGCAGCGTCTCAGGAGTCTGCGCTGCAGGCCCGAACCAGTTCGTGGTCCGTAGTTCGGGAAACAAGAGTTTACGGAGGCTTGACACCGAAAAAGGCTTTTTTCTGTTCAATCTACAGCTGCCATATTATAATAGGAATCGTAACATTTCGTTTGAAACAGGGGAACTTGTCGAAAGGAGCATGACTGTGCCGTCGATTTTCAACAAAAAAATAATGCTTCGAATCGCAACGATTTTACTGCTCTTAACAGGAGCCTATTTTATTCTGCCCGTATCCGGACCCATTATTCTTGCCTTGTTAACGGCATTGTTTTTATCTCCAGCGGTCCGATTTTTACATGACAAAATAAATATAACCCGCAGTATCTCAGTCATGATTGTCTTTGTCTTTTTCTTGTTCATTCTTACGCTTTGCGGATACTTTATTATCACCCAGGTGGTTTCGCAGGCCGTATATTTCGTTGATAATCTTCCAAAGTACGTCAATGATTTGAATCAGGCCCTTTTAAGCCTGCAGTCAAGAATTGAAACGGCCTACCAGGACATGAATCTGCCTCCGGAAGCAATTGAACAGATTAATGCTCAAATTATCAGCGGTCTCGAAAGTTCGAGAGAGACCTTGCTGTCCTATGTTGATAAAATTCCCGGGATGCTCGCATCTATTCCCGGATTTATCGTATCTCTGCTCGTCTATTTAATCGCGCTGTTTTTATTTCTTATGGACCTGCCGCGGTTAAAAAGAAAAATGTACTCGTTTATGACAGAGGATTCGGCTGAGAAATTCAAATTTATGACCTCGCGGCTCTCCTATGTCATTCTTGGTTTTTTCAAGGCTCAATTTCTAGTCAGTATTATAATTTTTATTGTCACCTTGATCAGTTTATATATATTTACACCCGACGTGGCACTGTTAATGTCAATCATTATCTGGCTGATTGATTTTATACCTATTATTGGTTCGATTGCAGTCCTGGCCCCATGGTCTCTTTATCATTTTATCGCGGGAGATCTGCTTCTTGGTACCCAGCTTCTCGTTCTCGCGATTGTATTATTAGTCATACGCCGTACCGTAGAACCTAAAGTTATGGGAAGCCATATCGGCCTCTCTGCTCTTGCAACATTAATTTCACTGTATATAGGACTCTCCCTTTTAGGGGTGATTGGTTTCATTGTTGGCCCCCTCAGTGTGATCGCCTTTACGTCTGCCAGAGAAGCCGGCATTATTAAACTGAACTTCAAAATTTAAATAAGAAGGGGACTTTAATAACGCCTCTGCTGCAGACGGGACGCTCTTTCGCGGCCAGCGCCAGTTTTCAGGCAATTTTTCAAACACCGACTCTAATCTTCTAAAAAAGCAGGGACAGCCTTTTTGTGGGCCGCCCCTGCTTTGCTTATGCGATTCACAATGCGCAAAAACGGTTAATAATACGGGGAAATCATCAGGTAAACTATGACGCCTGTAATGCTGACATACAGCCATAACGGCATAGTCAGGCGCGCAATTTTCCGGTGTTTGGCCACTTGAAATTTTATCCCTCGTAAAAATGTAATCACAGCTAAAGGGACGATAACCGCAGCCAGGATAATATGGGAAACGAGTATAAAGTAATACACGCCGGCTATCCATCCACTTCCCCCATAGGCAGTTGACTCTGCAAGATAATGGTAGATTAAATAGGTAATCAAAAACAGGGAAGTACTGGTGAAAGCAGCATAAATAAAACGACGGTGCATCTTTATATTTTTTCGAAGAATGAAAAACAATGCGCTCACTAAAAACACCGTAGTAAAACTGTTAAATATCGCATTCAGCATGGGCAGAATCGTAAGATCAAATCCAACTTCTCCGTTGTACCCATCTATAAAAAATAAAACCGTAATAAGCCCGTTGATGATAACGGTTAAAATAACAGCAATCCATGCATGACTCCTGCTCCTGCCCTGATTTTCCGGAGATGAGGTATCATCTGCTGCCACAGCTGTTCCCTCCTTTTACTTCGATCTGCTTCTATTATACATGAAAGAATAAGGTTTCACTCCCCTGATCTATAACGATCAAGTGAACGTAAAACTGCTCCTTCCGCCAGCGAAAGGAGCAGTCCTCATCATTTAATACTTCGTCACGCCAAGCAATAGAACGAGCGCAATAACAGCCGGTGTTGCAACAACAATTCCTGTCATCATAAAAGCATTCGGCCACTGATGATCTTTGTCTTTCAGATGCATGAAGTAGAACAACTGCAGGACAAACTGGACAACGGCAAGCAGCAGAATAAACGGGATCGTGAACCCTGGTTCTACCATTTCCATTCCAACGGCAAGAAAGGCAAGCAAAGTCAAGAAGATCATGAACGCAAAGGCTGTAATCTGAATTCGTCTTTCCCGGTTTATTTTTAAGATTTCTTCATGGGAAAGAGCACTTTGAGAAAACGGTTTGGAAAGATCATCCGACATTTTTTACGCACCTCCTATCGACATTAAATATACAACAGTAAAGATAAATACCCAGACGACGTCAATGAAGTGCCAGTACAGGCTCGCTACATAAAACTTGGGGGCATTGGTCAGTGTGATTCCGGTGCGGCTGTACCGTATCATGAGCGTGATAAACCAGAAAAGACCAAATGTAACGTGGGCTCCATGCAGTCCTACCAGAGAGTAAAACGATGAGCCAAAGGCACTTGTAGTGAAACCAAGTCCGCCGTGATGAACGTATTCATAAAACTCATAGATTTCACATGCGAGAAAGCCAAAACCAAGAAGTACGGTAATGACAGTCAAAATGATCATATTTCTAAAGTTGTTTTTCTTCATGGAGAACATTGCTAATACACTGGTCAAGGAACTTGTCAACAGGAGCATGGTCATGAGAAAGACCAAGGGCAGGGAGAATAATTCCTCCGCAGACGGCCCCCCTGCCGTGCCTTCCCGCAGTCCCAGAAACGTCCCAAAAAACGTAGCAAACATAATTGTCTCGCCGCCGAGAAACACCCAAAATCCCAGGAATTTATTTTTCCCTTCCAATGTTGCCTTCTCGGGATTTGGCGGCAGTCCTTTACTTACATCAACAGAATCAGACATGTTAGCCTACCTCCTTTTCGATCTTTTTAATCTTATCAAGAGGTATGTGATAGCCATGATCTTCATGGATAGAATGAAGCAGCATCGATCCAAAGGTAATAATAACTCCGGTGCCTATCACAATCCATGGTGTGATAATCGGGTTAGCCATTTCCAGCATAATCATGCCGAATCCCCACACAAACAGGCCAAGCCCAATCGTAAGCGGCAGAATAGACCCATTAGGCATATGAATGTCATCCATAGGTTCGGCCGGTTTCATTAACCCTTCTCCATGCACTTTTTCGTAAAACCATGGATCAAGCGAACGAACCTGCGGAGTCTGGGCGAAATTATATTCCGGTACAGGAGTGGTGGTCGACCATTCCAGCGTACGGGCGTCCCATGGGTCTCTGACAGTAATTCGTTCAGAGGTGAATGCCGAGTAGACAATGTTGATAAGGAGAACCACCACGCCTGCTCCCATCATAAATGCCCCGATGCTCGAAACCAAATTCATTGTTTCCATGCCCTGGCCTTCAAGATAGGTAAATACCCGTCTCGGCATACCGATCAAGCCTAATATATGCTGAATAAAGAATGTCAGATGAAAACCAATATAAAACAGCCAAAACATTAATTGTCCCAGTTTTTCATTTAATTTGTGACCGAACATTTTCGGATACCAGTAATAGGTTCCTGCCAGCAGTCCCAGTGCAATACCTCCGACCACAATATAGTGGAAGTGGGCAACCACGAAGTAGGTATCGTGATATAAGTAGTCGACCGGAACCATCGCAAGCATGACACCGGTTACTCCGCCCAGGACAAATGTCGGAACGAAGGAAGACGCACACAGCATGGCTGTATTAAATGTAATTTTACCGCCCCACATCGTAAACAGCCAGTTAAATATTTTAATACCTGTAGGCACTCCGATGGCCATCGTTGCAATCGCAAATACGGAGTTTGTGATTGGACCGATGCCAACAGTAAACATGTGGTGCACCCATACCATAAAGGAAAGAAATGCAATGATAAGGGTGGCAAATACCATGGCGGTGTAGCCGAATAAACGCTTTCTGGAGAATGCGGGTACTACTTCCGAAATAATACCAAACGCAGGGAGAACCAGAATATATACTTCCGGGTGACCAAAAATCCAGAAAATGTGCTGCCAAAGCACAGGATTTCCTCCTGCATCCGGCATAAAGAACTGGCCGCCAAAAATCCGGTCCAGCATAAGCAGCGCCAGCCCTGCTGCAAGCGGAGTGAAGGCAAATACAATAAGTATGGAAGTAACAAGACCGGTCCAGCAGAATAAAGGCATTCTCATCATGGTCATCCCTGGTGCCCTCATATTAATAATGGTGACGATAAAGTTAATCGCAGAGATAAGTGTCCCCAAACCACTGATCTGCAGCCCCAGTACATAAAAATCCAATCCGAGATCTGCATATTCTCCGCTGGATAATGGGACATAAGCCGTCCAGCCCGCATCTGGAGCTCCTCCAAAAAACCAGCTTAAACTTACAAGCAGTCCACCAAAAAAGAAAATCCAAAAACCAAGCGCGTTTACAAACGGAAACGCAACATCTCTGGCCCCGATCTGTAACGGGACCGCAAAGTTCATAAATGCAAATATCAACGGGGTAACCGCTAAGAAGAGCATAATGGTCCCGTGCATGGTTATAAATTCGTTAAATGTCTGTCCGCTCAAAAAGGTATTCTCCGCAGACATCAACTGAATCCGCATAAAAATTGCCATTGCGCCGGCTTTTATAAAAAACAGGGCGCCGGCTATTAAATACAAAACGGCCAGCTTTTTATGGTCGACTGTCGTTAACCAGTCCCACAATACGCTTTTATTATTGTTAGCAGCAGTTTCTGTTGCCACGTCATTGACCTCCTTTTATTATTGATTCATATCCTCTTCTGCACTTAAGGAGTTGAGAAATTCAATAATTGCATCCATATCTTCGTCGCTCATATCGGGAGACGCCGGCATGTTATTTCCCTGTTTAAAGTCATCAGGGTTTCGAATCCAGCCCTCCAGGTTTTCATTATTTACATCAAGCACATTAGCTATTTTCTCGCGATCCGCGAAGTTCGATAATGTGGGGCCCTGTCCGGTTCCCTGTCCTTCGACGGCGTGACAGCCAATACAGCCCTGGTCTTCAAATACCTGACGGCCTTCTGAGGCAGCGGTATCCCCTTCTTCAGAGCCTTCATTCCCGGAAGACTGCTCTTCTTCCGCAGCTTCTTCTTCCGAGGATTCCCCTTCGCCTGAAGCTTCTTGCCCTGTCATCGATTCTTCCCAGGCTTCATATTCTTCTGGCTCCATGGCAATGACTTTAAAATCCATCAATGCATGGGAGGGTCCGCATAATTCCGCGCACTTCCCTTTATAAACTCCAGGTTCATTCGCTTCCAGCCACATGCTGTTATCCACCCCTGGAATGGTATCGATTTTTCCACCGAGGGCCGGAACCCAGAAGGAGTGGATTACATCACTGGCTGATAAATCAAACCATACTTTTTGATTGGTTGGGATATATACTTCATTCCCTGCAGAAAAGCCGTCCGGATAATCAAACTGCCACCAAAACTGGTGACCGGTTACATCGATAACCAGAGCTCCTTCTTCTTCGGCTTCTTCGGCATTCTCCGGTTCTTCTCCGCTGTCTTCCCCTTCTTCTCCTTCAGCATTTTCCTGTTCACCGCCGCTTGAACCGGCAGCTTCAGGTGCTTCTTCCGCCATATAATATGTACCCCAGATTGTTGGCACAGCGAGAATTGCAAGCAGAATGACAGGGATCACGGTCCAGGTTATTTCCAGAACCTTGCTGCCTTCCACCTGTTTTGGTATTTCATCATCTCCGGGTCTTCTTCTAAACTTGACGACAGCAATAAAGAATAGGGTAAAAACAACAATGATAACTAACGCCATGACATACAAGCTCAGAATCATGTTGTCCAGTATCCATTGCGCCTGAGGGCCGTATGGATCCAAAGCTGTTAAACGATCCTCCCCACATCCTGCAAGCAAAAAGAACAGGGCAGTCAGAGGAAGAAAACGCCATAATCCTATGCGTCCTTTCATAGAATCATCAAACCTCTCTTTCCAAATGAAGTAAATTATTTTATTTAGTAATCTACAGTTATTGTTCATCTTCTGCTGTTTTCCCCACTATGTTACATCTTATTGGAAAAAAACAGCGGGAAAGGCCGCTCGGCTGTCTTAAACAACCGGGGCTTTTGGAGGCCTTTCTCCCGCTCTTTATCAAATATGAACAACAACCATGACTATAAACAATATTGTCATGTAATTGAGAGAATAAACAAACATGAAACGGGCCCACTTCACGTCATCTTTCATCTTAAATCCAGCTGCTCCCAGGATGAGCCAGCCGGCTCCCAATACGGTGGCAGCCACCGTGTAAACGACACCGAATTCGTATAAAAACAGTGAAATAGGAAGCAGAGTGGCTACATATAATACTATCTGTCTTTTTGTCATAGCAAAGCCGGCCACGACGGGAAGCATGGGAACCCCCGCTGCTCTGTATTCTTCACATCGTTTCATTGCCAGCGCAAGAAAATGAGGGGGCTGCCAGATAAACATAATGGAAAACAACAGCCACGCGTAAATGTGAAGTCCGGGATCTACTGCCGCCCACCCTATTAAAGGAGGAACAGCTCCGGCAATGCTTCCAGCTACCGTATTTAATGTAGAGACCCGTTTAAGCCACATCGTATATATTAAAACGTAGGTGATAAGCCCCGCTATGGAAATAACTGCCGCTGCCGGTTCTACAGCTCCTAATATCATAATGCCCAAAGCAGCTTCGAATAATCCAGCACTTAAAACATTGGACGGCTTTAATTTTCCAGTGACTGTCGGTCTGTCTTTTGTTCTTTCCATCACCGGGTCGATATCCCTGTCTATATAATTGTTAAGAGTACAGCCTCCCGCCATCACCAGCCCGGCACCTATAAGAGTTAAGAACAATATATGCAGATTATGGATCAGTGGGAAATCTGTATAGAAAGAGGCCAGAAATACGCCAGCAAACACTGTTATTAGATTGGAATTTACAATACCCATTTTAGCCAGGATGACGTAATCTTTCCATGATTTCCCCTTTGTTTCCATTTCTTCTTCCATCCGGCTCCCTGCCATTTCAGCAGAATGAACGACTGTATAAGATTTATCCAAACCATTCACCCCCTTTAACACTGGCGGTTTGGAATAGCAGCTGCGTCGATAAAGCATCCGCTTTTTCGACAAATAGTATGTCCAATCATCACTAATAATCAGATTGTACCATATAACCGCTTCACGAGAGAATCAGTAGTTCTGCTTTTTTCTCCCAAATATTATACCACAGCTATTATAGCTTAAAGTGCCTCATGTTTCATTAGTTTCACAAGTTTCACAGTATCTTCACATTTTACTCAAATATGAAAATGTTCATTTTTTATAAATTGACTTTTTTCCTCTCGTTTCATTACGATGAAAGTGTTGCCATATTGGATGAAATTCCAGCCGTCCAGCGACGGGAGGTGAAAGGATTTGAATAAAGGTTTAAAAATATTTGGCATTATTACTTCGTTAGGGATGCTGATTGTATTACTGCAGGGAGCCCTGGTAACAAAAACCGGGTCTGCCGAAGGCTGCGGGGCGACCTGGCCGCTTTGTTTTGGTGAATTTTTTCCCCGGTCCCCCGCTGTAGAAACCCTCATTGAATATACCCACCGCGCCTGGTCCGGACTGATGGGGCTGTTTGTTATTATACTAGCGGTGTGGTCATGGAACACACTGTCCCATCTTCGCGAAACAAAATTTATGGCTCTAATGGCCGTATTATTTATTATCTTCCAAGGATTAATGGGGGCTGGCGCTGTTATTTGGGGGAACTCGGATCTGGTTCTTGCCCTTCACTTTGGAATCTCGACCATATCTTTTGCCTCTGTAGCCCTGTTGACGGTGCTTTCCTTTGAACAAAACGCATCATCGGTGCCCGCGGTTCAAGTTTCAAAGCCTTACAGAAACTATCTTTTTTTTGTTCTGGTATATTGTTACATCGTCATTTATACAGGGGCCTATGTCAAACACAGTGAAGCTACGTATGTGTGCGGTGGCTTTCCGCTTTGTAACGGCCGCCTTATACCTGATTTGAGCGGGGGGCTTGGGTATCAGCTTAGTATCCACATGATTCACCGTTTTGCAGCGGTGGCTCTGGCAGTACTTCTCCTTGTCTTGCTGCTGTGGACGATTCGTGATTTCCGCAGCCACAAAAGTCTGCTTTGGGGAAGCATGGCTGTATTTATTTTAGTACTGATTCAGGCCACTGCCGGCGTATCCATTTTATATGCGGATACCTATCTTCCTCCAGCCCTGTTTCATTCATTAACCATCACCATATTATTTACAATACTCGGGTACATGGGAATGGTGATCACCCGTAAAAATTCCCTTTAAAAAGTGGAGCGGGTCCGCTCCACTTTTCTATTAGAAAAAGTCGTATATAAATGGACTTTCTGCCGCTAGAGCATCAGCCAACTTTTGTTTTGTGTTTTCAGATGCCAGCATTTTTCCTGTACCTGCAGCGGCATTCACCGGTAAGTAACCCAGGAATACAGCCGCCGCGGTGTTGATATCCATCGTTATTTTATCTCCTGAGCCTTCCTTCCAATGTTCCACTTCGTTGAACGATTCCTCCCTGCGAATCGTGAATACACCGTTATTCCACGGAGCTCCTTTATCATTTATTTCAAGGACAAGTTCCTCTGCCTTATCCAGTTCGAACGGGTATAGCTCTAAAAAACGTTTCATGTCTACAATTCTGGCCATAAAATAGCTCTCCCGCTTTTCTTCTATGGTGGGATCATCCATCATATAACGACTTGGGTCATTGGCTGCAGGCTTCACTTCAGCTTTTTCGATCATAGAATCATGATTTGCAATAAAGCTCCACATTCCGGCTCTGGCAGACTCGTCCAATGCTACGAATTCATGTACTTTCATCAGTTGATCCTTTACCTGATAAATCAAATAGCCTGTATCTTCACCATTTTCATTTGAATATACTGCTATTTGTCCTTTTTTCTTTTTTAATACAGTATAGCGCCACCATGATTCATCCCGGTTAACCATTCCACTGTAGGAATAAGCAAACGGTTGATATATTTCCTGCAGCGTTGGCCATTCTGCAGGCGGGATACGCCGGATCGAACCGTTTTTTATTTCCCCTGTTCTTGGGAGTTGTTCTTTCTTTATCCGCCAGGTGATTGCATCTGAAAACAGCTCCCATCCAAATTTGCGATAAAAACCTACAGAAAAGGGATAGAGAAAGGATAAAACATACCCTCTCTGTTTCATATCGTTTAGTGCGGCATTTAATAATTTACGCACTAATCCGCCCCGCCGGGACTCGGGCCAGGTTGCAACTCCTGAAATTCCGCCCATCGGCATGCTTATCCCTCCGACAAAGACTTCCATCGGTAAAATCGTCACTTTTGATAACATTTGTCCGGCTTCATCAGCAATCCACGTGTTTTCCGGTTTCATTATGCGTTCGTGATTCTTCTTTTCTTCCTTGGAAAACTCGAATTGAAAAGCAAACTGATCCAATTCAAGGCTCTGCCGCATCTGGGAAGGATTCATTTTTCTAATTTCCATCAACACTTCGTCTCCTTTAAACATTTCAAACTTTCGAGGATGTTCATATAAAGCGGGGCTCATAGTGGACAATCTTCAGGAGATACCATCATTTGAATCACCATGACATATTTCGATACTTTTTTTGAATTTCCTTCTTAGAAATGTATTTTCCTTGTACCCGGAAGAATGCTTTTTTATTCCATCGGCCGGGGCACCTGTTTAAATACTGCTCTGTCCTCAGAGAAAAAGAGGGGCTTGGACAAACCATTAAAAGATTAAAAATTCCCGAACGGTTTATATAAATCGTTCGGGAATTTTTGTGTATTCCTGTTTCTGCGTCCACCTACTCCACTTCCACCCTCAGGGCACAAGGGCGGCCTCTCCTCCAACTTCCTGTGGTCGTTGTCCCAGTGTCTTCTTTACCGGAGAACGTCCCGCATGGCGGTCGCTGACCTGACCCGACTCCCGCGGGCCCTCAGCAGAAAACCGCTGCCTGCCGTCTCAAAACACATGCTGTTCTGAGCTGGAGTCTGCGTATTTTGACTTCGCTGAAGTCTATAACAGGAATCACGACACGCTGTCTTTCCCAATACTTTTTGCTTTTTTTCCTCCTATAACCACAATAAATTTACTTCTCAAGTTCGATTAATAAGTCTCCGGATTCAATGGTGTCGCCGTCGGTCACATGTACGTTTTTCACTTCTGCATCAAAAGGAGCCTGTACCGTTGTTTCCATTTTCATGGCTTCTGTAATCATAAGATGATCGCCTTTTTTCACTTTTTCTCCCTTTTGGACAAGTTTTTTCACGACGGTGCCAGGCATGGAAGCTCCGATTTGGTTTGGATCCATTTTATCAACTTTCGGACGTTCGGTTCCTGTTGTTTTAGCGTTCTGGTCTTTAATAATGACCTCGCGGGGCTGGCCGTTCAGTTCGAAATAAACAATACGGTTGCCGTCATCATGCGGTTTCGAAATAGAAATGAGCTTTACAATCAGTGTTTTTCCCTGCTCAATTTCGACCTCTATTTCTTCACCAAGACGAAGTCCGTAGAAAAATGTAGGAGTATCTAGTACGGATACATCCCCGAACTGCTGACGGAACTTCTCAAAATCCATGAATACTTTTGGATATAAGGCATAAGAAATCATGTCATGACTCGTAATCTGGCGGTCCAGTTTATGATACAAATCTTCCTTGATTTCCTGGAAGTTGATCGGTTCCAGATTTTCCCCGGGCCGGTTTGTGATCGGCTCTCGACCTTTCAAGATGATACGCTGAAGTTCCTTTGGAAAACCTTGATACGGCTGACCAAGGTGGCCCTGAAACAATTCCACCACCGAATCCGGAAAATCAAGGTTTTCTCCTTTCTCATAAATATCATCTTCGGTCAGGTCATTCTGAACCATATAAAGGGCCATATCCCCAACCACTTTAGAAGAAGGGGTTACTTTCACAATATCACCGAACATATCGTTGACACGCCGGTACATTTTCTTCACTTCATTCCAGCGGCCTTTTAATCCTACCGCTTTTGCCTGCTGCTGCAGGTTACTGTATTGTCCGCCCGGCATTTCGTGTTCATACACTTCTGTATGCGGAGCATTCATTCCGCTTTCAAAGCCTTGATAGTATTTTCTTGTGTAATCCCAGTACTGGCTAAGTTCTTCCAGTGCTTTAATATCAATGTTCGGCTGTCTGGAGCTCCCTTTGAGTGCGTAATACAGACTGTTGGCACTAGGCTGGGAGGTCAGTCCGGCCATTGAACTTACCGCAACATCAACGATATCTACACCCGCTTCAATAGCACGCGCATAAGAAAAAACTCCGTTTCCGCTCGTATCATGAGTGTGCAGATGCACCGGAATATCGATGGTTTCTTTCAGTTCAGAAATCAACTGATAGGCTGCTTCCGGCTTCAACAGGCCGGCCATATCCTTAATCCCCAGAATGTGAGCCCCTGCCTGTTCGAGTTCTTTCGCCAGACCTTTATAATACTTCAAATCATACTTGTCCCGTTTTGGATCAAGAATGTCTCCTGTGTAGCACATGGCTGCTTCCGCGATTTTGTTCTGTTCCCTTACTTCATTAATAGTAAGGCGCATGCCTTCCACCCAGTTCAGGGAATCAAAAATTCGGAAGACATCAATTCCGGCATCCGCTGATTTTTCCACAAATTCCTTGATCACATTGTCCGGATAGTTTTTATAGCCGACAGCATTTGAAGAACGCAGCAGCATCTGCATTAATACATTCGGCATTCTTTCACGCAGGAGCAGAAGCCTTTCCCAGGGATCTTCGTGCAAAAATCTCATCGCTACATCGAAGGTCGCCCCGCCCCACATTTCTTCGGAAAATAGGTTCGGAAGCAGCCGTGCTGTAGGTTCTGCCGCTTTCTTTAAATCATGGGTACGGAAACGAGTAGCAAGCAGCGACTGGTGGGCATCCCGGAATGTTGTATCTGTTAACAGGACTTCCTTTTTACTTTTCACCCACTCTGCCAGGCCTTCCGGACCTTTTTTGTCCAGAATCTGTTTAGCACCCTCCGGGACCGGTTCACTCTTCTTAATGGCCGGCAGTTCGGGCTGCTCAAATACCGGTTTTTTCTCATGTTCCAGGCCGGGATACCCATTTACAATGGTTTCACCGATAAAGGTGAGCATCTTTGTCCCGCGGTCTTTCCGTTTTGGAAAAACAAACAATTCCGGCGTGGAATCAATAAAGGAAGTATCATACTTTCCAGAAAGAAAATCGTCATGCTGTACGACATTCTCCAGAAAAGCAATATTGGTTTTGATACCCCGTATCCGGAACTCTCTCAGGTTTCGGAGCATCTTCGCTGCCGCTCCCTCAAAGTTCAGAGACCAGGTAGATACTTTTACGAGCAGCGAGTCATAATGCGGGGTGATAACAGCTCCCTGAAAACCGTTTCCAGCATCAAGCCGCACGCCAAAGCCGCCGCTTGAACGATATGCGTTAATCCTTCCCGTATCCGGGAGAAAATTATTAGCTGGATCTTCCGTGGTAACACGGGACTGGATCGCATAACCGATCGTTCTAATATCCTTCTGCTGCGGGATGTTCAATTCTTCTCCATGTAAAGACTTGCCGGCAGCAATGTATAACTGGGACTGTACAATATCAACGCCGGTAATCATTTCGGTAATCGTATGTTCCACCTGAACCCGAGGATTTACCTCGATGAAGAAAAACTCTTCTTTAGCGTTAACAAGAAATTCAACCGTCCCTGCGTTGAAGTAGTTAATATTTTTGGCCAGATTTACAGCTGCTTCACAGATGTTTTCACGCAGCTCTTCACTGAGTGATACACTGGGTGCTACTTCAACGACTTTTTGATGACGGCGCTGCACCGAGCAGTCCCTTTCATAAAGATGGACAACGTTTCCATCATGATCCCCGAGTATCTGCACTTCGATATGCTTTGGATTTTCAATAAACTTCTCTACATAGACAATGTCACTTCCAAAGGCAGATTTTGCTTCGGATTTTGCACGGTCATACGCTTCCTCCAGCGCCTCCGCACTACGGACAATTCTCATACCTCGTCCGCCGCCGCCAAGCGAAGCTTTGATGATAAACGGATATCCATGTTTGTCCGCAAACTGTTTAATTTCGTCCAGTCCGGAAACCGGCCCGTCGCTTCCAGGTATAACAGGAATTCCGGCGTTAATCGCTGTTTCCCTTGCTCTCACCTTATCTCCAAACATATGAAGGTGTTCCGTGCCGGGGCCAATAAAAATGATCCCTTCCTGCTCACACCGTTCAGCGAATTCAAGATTTTCAGATAAAAATCCGTAACCCGGATGAATCGCGTCTACATCATTGGCTTTTGCTGTTTCAATAATGCTTTCAATATCCAAATACGCATCAATCGGTTTTCTGCCTTCTCCAACCAAATAAGCTTCATCTGCTTTATAGCGGTGAAAAGCGCCCGTGTCCTCTTTCGAATATATGGCCACCGTACGGATATGTAGTTCGGTGCACGCGCGGAAAATCCGTATCGCGATCTCCCCACGGTTAGCTACCATAACCTTTCTGATGTTCCCTAAGCCATTCATCAAATTCCTCCTTGGTATAGTTACTCTCCACTCAGTAAGTTGCAAAAAGATACTGCTTTTTTTATTTTTTTACTGACAATTCTAAATATAATTTATCATAACACTTCTAGAAAATCTGTCAAAAAATTTTGTTTTTCCCTATATAGATTCATAGAAGAAAACCCATGGTATAAAGCCATATAAAACAGTTTGAAAAACTTTCGGTTTTCAGTAGTGGTAAAAAAGAACCAAGCTACTCCATGGAATAGCCTGGTTCTTTTTATTTACTGCCAACCGTTGCTTCATGAAACGCAGCCAGTTTCCTCTCTAATTCTGATAAAATCTGTTTGCCTGTATCTTCATCGATTAAATTCAGGCGTATCGCAAAGTCGATTTCGCGGGAAAGCCCGAACATCTGCGTATCCAGAACCTCTTCGTAAAGAGGGCATTGGGGCAGTGTGAGATTGTCCATCTGCACTTCGATTAATTTCCGGATCCGTTCTGCGTCAGCTTTAAGCAGGGCGTATGCTTTCTCTTTATGTTCCGTTTGCGCCTCAACGCTCAAGATGATCCCTCCTGTTAATTAGCTCCTGCTTACTATCATATCGGCTATATTATAAAAATGCAACAGAACGCGCGAAAGAACCTCCTAAAAATTTTTTGAAAAATAATGGCTGTTACAAAATAAACTAGACTCGGTTTTGGGATGAAAATATACTTAAATCATATTTTTCAGAAAGTGTCTCCAGCAGCCGGACCCCTGCTGCGCTATTTCCTTTTTCATCCAGCGGAGGGCTGTAAACGCCTATTCCTGTGCCATCCGGCAGACATCCAAGCAGGGCCCCGGAGACCCCGCTTTTTGCCGGAATACCCGCTTTAATAGCAAACGATCCGGAAGCATTGTACATTCCGCAGGTAACCATAAACGTCGTAATTATTTTAGCAATACGCGGCGGAAGGATGCCCCTGCCGGTTTCAGGATCCCGTCCTTCATTACCTATAATGCTTCCAATCCGGGCCAAATCCCTGCAGGTCATCAGCACAGAACACTGATTGATATAGATGTCAAGTGTGCCTTCCACATCGCCTTTCAACACTCCATGACTTTTTAAAAAGTAACAGAGAGAGCGATTTAAATCCGCGTGTTTTCGTTCAGAGGCCGCTGTCTTTTCACAAATATGAATGGACGGATTTCCAGTTAATTCATGGAGAAAGGCTAGAAATCGCCCGATCGTTTCCTCCCCGCTGTTACCTTCCAGCAGACTCGTAACTACCAGAGCCCCTGCATTAATCATAGGATTTAGAGGCTTGGAGGGTTTTTCTTTTTCCAGGGCCTGTATGGTGTGAAAAGGATTACCTGTTGGTTCCATTCCAACTCTGGAGAACACCTGCTCTTCCCCCTGGTCCATTAAAGCAAGAGCCAGACTCACGATTTTTGAGACACTCTGCAGCGTAAACCTGTCTTTCGTTCTGCCCGCTTCAATGAAAGATTCTCCTTTATAAATGACACAGCCAAATGCCTCTGGATCCGCATCCAGCAATGCCGGAATATAGGAAGCCAGTGTGCCTGATTTGGAAGCAGGCTGAATAGCATTCATCAGCGAACATAGATCCTTTTCCGATATAAACAATTCCACGATCTGATCTCCCCTTCATTTTCCAGGATGCCTTTTTAATACGTTCCTCCCCACGTTCGTTTTCTAAAAATTAGTTTGAACGAAGGGGTTCGTTCTCATACAGGGCAGAAAATATGTTAGGATAGAAAAGATACGTCAAGAAGGAGGAAACTCAGTTGGATTTCATCGTGTTTATTCATGGAAACGTCAACTATCCAATTACGATTGATCCTACGGTTTGGATTTTTGATGAACGGAAAATTGATTTAAGAACATGGACCGGAGAGGCGGACCGAAAGAAAGAAGAGGAAGAAGCATACAAAAGATCTGTTTCCCGGCAATGGGACAAAGAGCTGACCAAAGGAGTGGAAGCACCTAAACGGCCCGAAACCAATGAAGTCCGTTCAAAAAAAGAACAGCTTATCCATGGGACGTTTGCCATTCCTTTTCAATCTTTTCTAAGCAATAGTGAGCCTGAACCAGCGGCATCTGAGGTCATCGTTGAAACAGCGGATGGCGGCGAATTTCCTGTTTCTCTGCAAGAGGCTTATGCCTTTGTGGCTGGATTTTCCGATAATGGAGAACCATTAAAAGAAACCGGTCCTATTCATATTTATTACGGGGACGGCAGCAATAAAGAAAACCCCATCACACACGTGACAGGGTTTCGTGTAAACTAATCAAATCGGGGAGAACTCTGGTTTCCCTTTCTAAGCAGTTCCAAAGCTTAGCTTAAATGACGGTTATAGTATATCGGCTGCTAATTGGGCTAACCCCGATCGTTCTCCTTTTTCAAGCTTTACATGACCGCTTATCTGCTTATCCTTAAATTTTTCAACAATATAGGCCAAGCCATTGTTTAATTCATCAAGGTAGGGATGGTCAATTTGAGCAGGATCTCCCATAAACACAATTTTGCTTCGTTCTCCCACCCGGGTTAAAATCGTTTTTACTTCATGTTTTGTTAAATTCTGTGCTTCATCAATAATGATAAATTGATCGGGAATACTCCGTCCGCGGATATATGTTAACGCTTCGACCTGAATGGACCCCATCCCTGCAAGGATCTGATCCAATTCACCTGGTTTTTTGGTGTTAAATAGATATTCCAAATTATCAAAAACAGGCTGCATCCATGGACGCAGCTTCTCTTCTTTTTCCCCCGGCAAAAATCCAATATCTTTTCCCATAGGCACTACAGGCCGTGCCACCAGCAGCTTGTTGTATTTTCCTAAATCTTCTGTCTGCAGTAAACCTGCCGCTAACGACAGCAGCGTTTTCCCAGTGCCGGCTTTTCCGGTTAACGTTACCAGCGGTATATCGTTGTGCAGCAGCAATTCCAGAGCCATTTTCTGTTCCACATTGCGGGGTTTAATCCCCCATATGTGCTCTGAATCGCTTATGAACGGCCTGATCCACTGTCCTGTTTCATCTACTTTTCCGACCGCTGAGGCCGACGTGCCAAGGGCATCTTTTAAAATAATGAATTGATGAGGGTACACTTTGTCCTTTTCTATAACAGAGACAGGAAGACTATGGTTTTCAAAAAACATATTCAACGTTTCCAGAGGGACATCTTTGTACAGTTTTCCTTTAAAGATGTGATCAAAATCGGTAACCCGGTCATTCAGGAAGTTTTCGGCTTTTATCGCAAGAGCATCGGCCTTCACTCGTACAAGCGCATCTTTACTTACAATGATAACTTTTTTTGGACTGCTGGCTTTCTCCTGTTCCGCCTGCAGATTCATCGCTACTGCCAGTATTCTGTTATCATTGGTGACTTCCGTAAACGTCTCTTTCAAATGCTGCATAGAACGATGATTTAACTCCACCCGAACGGTTCCACCTTCCTCAAGCGGAACTCCTTCATGAAGTTTCCCTTTATCCCGGAGACTGTCCAAAATTCTCGATACTTCCCTTGCATTTCGTCCAAGTTCATCCATATACCTTTTTTTCGCATCTATTTCCTCTAAAACAACTGCGGGGATGACCACCTCGTTATCTTCAAATTGAAATAGGGCACGGGGCTCTTGCAGTAAAACGTTTGTATCTATAACATATATTTTTTTCAAAATAGTTCCTCCCCATTCAATGATGAAACTTGTTTCCGTCGTTCAAAAGGATGAAAAAACGCGGACGGAGGATTAATATAGTACTTCCCATTTAAAATAGTTCTTGTTCTTTCATATGCTTCAACTTGGACAATATTGACGTAAAAAATACACAATTATAAATTAATTTTGTATCAAAAAAAGAGCTGACCAGGTTCTAGCCGGAAGAAGCCCTTTTCATCGCATCCATCACTTGACTGTCTAGTTTAGATGCTGCTTCTGCATCATACGTTTTTTCAAATTCCGGTTCATGAATCATTTTCGCTCCATAAAACATGATGTCTTTTACTTCTTCTACGCTGCATTCTATCAAGGCGAGTTTTATCGGCATATTCTCGATTTCTTCGGCTAAAATTTTTCCTTTTCCTGAAATAGCATAAGTGGAACCATTTCCAATAAACGTGATGACCATCTGGTTATTTTTTTTCAAGTTATCTAAAATAATAGAACGGCTCTCCACACAAAAACGGAGTGTTTTCTGATCCAGTGCATACAGCCAGGAAATGGCGCTCACACTCGGGCTGTTGGTTTCATGATCCACAGTCGATAAGGTAACATACCTTTCCTGCCTTAAAAGTGTTAATAGTTCACTGCTTAACGATGATTCGACTTTATTCGGCATGACACTGCCCCCTTTACATCTTGATGTATATCTTGTGAATCAGCGGAAAAATTCCGCTTACTAGTAGTATTAGACAAAACATCATGAAAATCCTTTCCGTCTTTCATGATTTGCCTGGAATTTTGCAAAGCAATATGTACTGCCCTCCTGCCATGTTATAATGTACTTGCCTCTTTTTTAAAGCGCGGAGCGACAATTACAGGAGTGAAGATATATGAAAGTAAAATGTGTCATTTGTGATACCGTGCATGATTTGAATGATAATGACCCGCTTGCCAAAAAATTACGGAACCGGCCTATTCACACGTATATGTGTGATGATTGTTATGAACGGATTGAAAAGCGGACCCACGAACGGTGGGCCACCGGTCATTTCCGTCCCTATCGTTCTCCTAAATCAGATGAGGAATGGTAATGAATCCGGGGAGTCCGGCCGGGCACTCCCCGGCTTTTTAGTTATTGGCTGACTGCTGTTCTGATAGAATCGATCTCCATGTTTCCGGGAGCGGGGCGCTTTTCTGTGCCTCAAAATCAAAATGAACCACCACAGACCTTCCGCGGGCGATCACTCCCCGTTCACAGGTGATCTCGTGATGCAGGGTAAAGCTTGATCGTCCAATGTGCTGTACTGTCGTCGATATCTGAAGCACCTCATCGAAATAGGCCTGCTGGACATAATCACACGAAGCAGACGCCAAAATAAACGGCCAATTTTCCAAATCCATGGAGCCATTCAGTTCACGGAATAATTCAATCCGTGCTTCTTCCAGATAAATAAAATAACTAATGTTACTTACATGTCCCAATCCATCCGTCTCACTTGCTCTTACTTTTATCTCCCATTTGTATGCCATATGTATTTCCTCCCTTTTCTTCTGTTCTACTACACATGAAACCATAAAGCAACTGCGTGTGTAATCACGAAAAGCACCCATCCAGTTGAATGAGTGTCTTTCTTTTATGATGTCATATGCTCTTCGTTCTGTTTCTCTTTTTTGTGCTGCCGCAGCCTGATTTTATATATTCCCAGTACAACGGCTGCTGCCATCAATGATTCCACAACAACCATGCCGATGGCAAAAATAGTAAGCGGGATCGCGCCAATCAGCATGACTGTATAAACAATAACATTTTTGAGTAATGGCAGTTTCCGGGCGAATCCCAGATTATAGACAATGATACACATAACGACAACCACTGCATATAAAAGCCAGAAACCAGTAATTGGATTCTCGTGAACATGCAAAACCCCGGCCATCCAGCTCAACTGATCTTTTGTCACATCGACATCATTTATAGATGCGGCGATTGGGTACATTTCCTTTCACCTCTTGCATGCGTTCCTTTATTTCCATACGTATCAGTTGTTTTTATTCGCCAGTTTTTTTCGTTTTTCTTCCCGTTCCCGGGCACTCTTATCCAGTATCTTTTTACGGAGGCGGATTGAATCAGGCGTTACTTCACAGTATTCGTCATCATTAAGAAACTCGAGGGCTTCTTCCAGTGTCAAAATACGCGGGCGTTTCATCGTTACCGTTGTGTCTTTTGTAGCGGAACGAACATTGGTTAATTGTTTTTCCTTTGTAATATTCACGGTTAGATCATTTTCCCGGGTGTGCTCTCCAACGATCATTCCGGAATAAATCTCGGTACCGGGCTCGACGAACAGCGTTCCCCGATCTTCTACCTGCATCATACCGTACGGGGTGACTTTTCCATCTTCCATGGACACAAGTACCCCTTGATGACGGCCGCCGACCTGGCCGGTGTGGAGAGGCTGATATCCGTCGAATGTATGGTTTAAAATACCGTAGCCTTTGGTTTGTGCCATAAATTCAGTGGTATATCCAATCAAGCCCCTGGATGGCACCATGAAGTCCATACGGACCTGTCCATCTCCTTTGTTCACCATATCCAGCATTTCACCTTTACGCTCCCCGAGCGTTTCCATAACGTTACCGGTATACTCCTCCGGTACATCAATCTGCGCTCGTTCCACCGGTTCACATAAGACGCCATCTACTTCTTTTACAATAACGGCCGGTTTCGAAACCTGCAGTTCATAGCCTTCCCTGCGCATATTTTCAATCAAAATAGACAGGTGCAGTTCCCCCCGGCCGGAAACCGTCCAGACATCCGGGGAGTCCGTATGCTCGACCTTCAGGCTCACATCTGTTTCCAGCTGTGTTAAGAGCCGTTCTTCTAATTTTCGACTGGTTATATATTTGCCCTCTCTACCGGCAAAAGGACTGTTATTGACTAAAAAGGTCATCTGCAATGTCGGCTCATCAATGCGGAGACGAGGCAGGGGATCCTGATACTCCACAGGACAGATCGTTTCGCCGACGTTTATATCTTCCACCCCTGCAATGGCAATAAGGTCACCTGCCTGCCCTTTATCGATTTCGACCCTTTTCAGCCCCATAAAACCAAACAGTTTAGACACGCGGAAGTTTTTAAGCGTACCATCCCGCTTGATTAAGGTCGCTTGATCTCCAGTCTGGATGGTTCCCCGAAAGACGCGTCCAACCCCAATTCTGCCAAGATATTCATTATAATCCAGCATGGTCACCTGAAACTGGAACGGGTCTTCCCTGTTATCAACCGGCGCCGGAACATTGTTGACAATCATATCAAACAAGATGTCCATTTTGCCATCTTGAACAAATGGCTCTTTACTCGCCGTTCCATTAATAGCGGAAGTATACGCCACCGGGAAATCAAGCTGGTCTTCATCCGCCCCAAGTTCAATAAATAAATCAAGAACCTCATCCACTACTTCGTCCGGACGTGCCATGTCCCGATCTATCTTGTTCAACACAACAAGAGGTGTCAGTTTTTGTTCCAATGCTTTCTTTAACACAAAACGGGTCTGCGGCATACAGCCCTCATAAGCGTCAACCACCAGCAGAACACCATCTACCATTTTTAAAATCCGTTCCACTTCTCCGCCGAAATCTGCGTGGCCGGGAGTGTCCATAATATTAATTCTTGTGTCGCCGTAACGAATAGCTGTATTTTTAGCCAAAATGGTAATACCACGTTCTTTTTCTATATCATTGGTATCCATGGCTCGTTCATCTACATGTTCGTGTTCATGAAAGGTACCGGACTGTTTTAAAAACTCATCCACCAGTGTTGTTTTCCCATGGTCCACATGGGCAATAATTGCTATATTCCGTAAATCGTTCCGTAATTCCATTGCTTATTCACCGCTCCTATTCTAAACGTTCCTGCTTCAACCTTTCTATTGTATCACAAGTAATCGCGGTATACACAATTATCATGGGTTTTCATTTTAACAATTTCCTTGTACACTAGCACATATATCGTTAGAAATTGAGGGTGACACAATGAATCAAATAAAATGGCTCTACTTCCTTCTAGCTGTAATCGCCGCTTTATCCATTGCTTCTTTCGGAATCGCTGTAGCAGAACGCTCTATATTGATAGCAATCGGCTGTTTTCTTGGACTGGCTGGTTCTTTCACGGCAGCAAAAGTGCTTCGCTCCAAGCTTCATTAGGAGAGAAAACGCTCTAAAACCTGCAGAACAGCAGGAGGAAATAGTACCGGTAGTATAAAAAATTTGATGTCTCCTGTCATAATAGAGTAATGGGGAAAGCCTGAACACTTCGTATTGGAGGTTAAACAGTATTTACGAAGCGCACTCCTATCTTCCCATACTCATTTTTATCTTACCTTGGTATTGTCCCAGCCCCGTTTCATTAATAAGTAAAGCCTTTATGGTTATAGAGATAGGATGTTAGTTCTTCATGGAGGGTGGGGCGGGCTGCAAGGATCGTGTTTTGCTGCAGCATAGAAGGAGAATCGCCCTGAAACGTAGTAACCGTTATTCCTGTTTCCTTCAATAAAACTAGACCAGCTGCGTAGTCCCATGGGGATAAGCGAAAACTAATATAACCATCAAGCCTCCCGCAAGCTACAAAAGCGAGTTCTATCGCAGCGGTGCCATAAGAACGGACACTTCTTGATCTTCGAACCATATGGTGAAGAGATGCCTCATCTGAACGTGTTTCACGGGCAAGCCAGCGTCCGTTTAAACCGATGACGGCTTCCGGCAGGCTGACGGGGCCGCAGGTTTCCGGAAGTTTTTTATCATTTAAATAAGCACCGCGGCCGTCAACCGCAGTAAACCATTCATCCTGCATCACATTATAGACGATTCCGACTTTTCCATGTCCGTTTTCCACCACCGCAACGGATATCGCAAAATTATATTTTTGGTGGACAAAATTTGTCGTCCCATCAATAGGATCAATGATCCAAAGGACCCCCTCCGTGGAGGCGATATTTCTGCCTGCTTCTTCTTCCCCTATTGTTTTATGTCCGGGAAAGTTTTGTTCGATTCGTTCCGTTAAATATCTTTCCACCTTATAATCCATTTCTGTTACAAGATCATTTGGATTTGATTTCGTCTGTATGTCCAGGGAATCATGCAGAGAGTCTTTTAACATTCTCCCCGCTTCCTCCACCCATTTCACAGCCGTATTTTTTACATTTTCCCAATATTCACTCATGTAAGCCCTCCTGAGTCGGTCTATTCCCCATTATGGCATATATTATGTAAAAAAAACACATCACCGGCATTCTCCCATGACAAACTCCACAAGGAAAAGAGAAGCTGAGACAAAATCTTATAAGTCAGATAAAAATCCGAACGATTATCTACATTTTCCATTAGAATTTGGCATCGTTCGGATTTTTTCATGCGGCATTTGTCCTCTTAAAACACCCAATGGGAACGGAGGATACCGCTGTACGATCGGCGTGGCCGGCCTCCGCTATGAGAAGGAACTGCAGCGTTCAGGAGACATAGCCGTTTGCATGTCCTACGTTACTATCAATAATTCGTCTTTCGGGAGAAGTCATTTCGTTTTGTCCCAGACTCCACCTCTCTTTTTTCATGCTCTGGGATTTGAACTTCACCCGTTATGATCTTATAAAAAAGGCTGGACCAGGAATTACTCCCGTCCAGCCTTTTGATATTTGATCCCTATTTATTTATTAAGCTTCCAAACGAATGAGTTCTTGTCTTAACTGCTGTAAACGTACTTTACATTGGTTTATTTTTTCCAGGCTTTCTTCCGCCATTGCATCATGCAGACTGACAAGTTCATAGTCGATCTCCATACGAAGAACAGGTATTCTCTCCTCTGCATCTTTTCTCTTGAATGTCTGAATCACTTGTTCCATGGCCACCCACACCCCTTTATTTATTTCGATGTTCCCCGGGCCTTCTGACAATTGATGAATAGCTTAACAAAATATTCTGAGTATTATGTTTCTGATATTATACCATATGTATATCATTTTTCAAACGATACTTTCTTCGAAAAAATGTACGATGATTACATTTGATTTTCGTTGGGTAGAAAGGATAGTATAGAACATGAATGCAAGAGCAGCTGTCAACAGAAAGGAGAATTCGATAATGCCTTTTCAAGGGTTTCGGCCGTCGGATTTCGAAACATTCTATATCGATGAGCTGGATGAACGTATGGAAGCTATCCGAAATCGCATCCAGCCAAAATTCACCTCTATCGGCGAGTATTTAACGGATGAATTATCCGTGATGCTTGGAAAAGAAATGTACCTTCATATTGCCAGGCATGCCCGACGGACCAAAAATCCGCCAACGGATACATGGCTTGGAATCGCAGACAACAAGCGCGGCTATAAAAAACATCCGCATTTTCAGGTAGGGCTTTTTGATGACCACGTTTTTTTATGGCTGGCCTATATCTATGAAATGCCGGAAAAAGCGGAAGTCGCAGATATCTTTCTGGATAACCAGGAACAAATTGAAAAGCTTCCAAACCATTACGTCCTGTCCTTGGACCACACGAAAAAAGAAGCGTTTTCCATAAAAAAGAGTGACAAAGATGATATTACTCAGGCTCTCAAACGTTTCCGCGATGTGAAAAAAGGGGAATTTTTAGTGGGCAGACACATCGATAAAAACGATCCTGTTTTAGAGGATGGAGATGCCTTTTTACAGGAGGCAAAACAAACGTTTGAAACGCTGCTCCCTCTGTACCAGCTTTCTGTTAAACAAACTTCGTCTTAAACAAGCAGCAGGCTGCTGAAGCTGAAGTTTCGCCACATCGGGAAACAAAAAAGCCTGGGACAAAAACCATCCCAAGATAAAATTCCGAACGATACGGGACCCAAAAGTTAGTTTTTTACTCTATCTTTTGGAGTGCCCCGCCTACATGGAAGAGTCGTTCGGAATTTTTTCATTCGGCAAGCTGCGCTTCGTGAAAATACTCCGGCTTTACTGCGGAGTATCGATACACGGACCGCAGGGTGTCTGAGTATTTTAACTACGCCGGGCGGCTGCCTCTTTAACATCAAACAAGAAATAACATTTATCTTTTGGCCGGGCTTCCATGCTATTCCATTACATTTTTATTTTTTCTCCAGGCTGTGCGTTTTTTGCTTTTTGTACTGTTTTCCAGCAGGATACCTCTGCTTTTTCATCAAATTGACGGAAATATTGCTTTTCTTCTTTTTTGGAAGGAACAATTTCCTTAAAACGTCCATACCAGGATAAGATGTCCTCCCGGATCACTGCTTTTTCATATGTAGTTTCTATAACTTGAAAAAATTGCATGACATCAATGATTTCTTCTTTCGTCCAATCCATCGACATCGGCATTGGGAATTCTTCTTCCATTGATAATCCTCCTACTTGGTCCAACGTTCTCTTACCATCATAGCTTCCTCCTGCATCCGAGCAAACAGCTCTTCCACCTCAGGAATGTCATTTATCCTTCCAATCACTTGTCCTGCCCATCCAAACCCTTCGTCCTCCCGTCCTTCGTAGATATATGCTTTGTTTGCTCCGCCGCTGATATAATCTTTCAATTGTTCATAGGCAGGCCTCTTCTGTTCAATATCCAGTATCCTATCCGTCCAGTGATTTGACAATACCCGGCCCGGTGTTCCTATAGACTGTTTTATCAATACAGTATCGCTTTCTGTTCCTTCTAATAATGCCTGTTTATATCGTTCATGGGCGTGTACGCATTCTTTGACAGCAATAAACCGGGTCCCCATTTCCACTGCTTCTGCTCCAAGAGCCATTGCCGCCATCATGGAACGCCCGTCGCCAATGCCGCCTGAAGCAATGACCGGTATCGACACACTATCCACTACCTGGGGAAGAAGCACCATCGTTCCTGTGTCATTCCGTCCGACATGACCGCCTCCTTCCCGGCCGACAACCATGACCGCGTCAGCTCCCAGTTCTTCCGCTTTCTGCGCCTGCCTTCTTGATGCTGTCAAAACCAGCTTTTTTATTTTTGTCCCTTTCAGTAAATCAAAGAGGGGAGCAGGATTTCCGCCTGTTACAGAAATCACTTCCACTCCTTCTTCCACAGCCGTTTCCACCATGTGCTGGTAAGGCCGTCCGTGTTTACCAATAGCAAAGTTTACACCAAATGGATTGTTGGTTTTTTCACGGACTGCCTGAATCTCATATTGTAAAGAAGCTTTATCTGGTAATGACATAGCAGTAATTTGGCCTAAGCCTCCGGCATGTGAAACAGCAGCAGCAAGATCAGAATAAGCAAGATAAGCCAGGCCGCCTTGAATAATTGGGAGTCGTATGTTCAATAATTCCGTTACTCTCGTCGTCCATTCCATTTTTTTCCCCTGCCTTATTATATGGTTTTCCCTGATAAGCCTAAGCCTTCCTCTGGTTTTCTTTTAACAGTATAACAAAAAAATATCCCCTTACTGAAACAGCAGGAGATGATGGGAACTTTTTTTATTTTTTCACTTTCTTTTTTTTGCCGCAGTGTTTACATGTGGAGGCATACAAAGTAGTCACTTTTTCACCGTCAAAATGATCAATCTCACGATTACAGCTTTGACAAATAATAATTCCTACCATTTCCATCCCCACCTCTTTGAAAGCGTTTTATATCTTATAATTTAATATTAATATGACATAATTAAAAAGTCAACCTTAAATAGTATAACACATTTATTTTTTTATTATCATAATATGCAGCCGGGCTACGCTGTCACCCCAGTTTCCTTCGAAAAATAACAAGCTTGATGGCAAAAAAGGGCGCTGGGACAAAAATCATCAAGAGACAAAAGAATTCCGAACGATTCTTTCGCGAATCGTTCGGAATTCTTTTGTCTACGTTTTCTTTTTTAATGATTATTCTGTACGATATGATCCGGATCGATAAATCCATACCCTTTTTCCTTAAAACCGTCAACAATATCAGGAAGAGCCTCTTTCGTCCATTCCCGATCATGCATCAGAAGGTTTGCTCCGCTTCTCAACAATTCTGTATGAACCATAATATCGGCAAGATCTTCTGCATTCTGGTATTCCGCTTCCCAGTCATATCCATACGTCCAGTTCATCCACGTCATTTCTTCCTCTTCCAGAAATGCTTTAGAAGCGTCTGAGTTTATTCCAAAGGGGGCGCGGAAAAACGAAGGGGGCTCCCCCGTTATTTTTTCAATCATATCGTTCAGTTCTCCAATTTCTTCCTCCAGTTCCTGGCGGGAGAGCTCGGAAACATCCACATGATTCATCGTATGATTCCCAATCTCAAACCCCATATCTGCTATCTTTTTTAAATCTTTTCTTCCTTCTTCGCTCTGCAGAAAATGGCCATTCACAAAAAATATAGCAGGAATGCTCTGTTTGGAAAGAAATTCAGCCATTTCCACGCTGTGGGCATCCGGAGCATCATCAATCGTTATTAAGACTTTTTGTTCGTCCATTCCTTCTTTCAACGCGTCAAGAGAAGAATCATTTTTATTTACTTCATATAATTTATCTTCTGTTTCTACTTCTTTTTTGTTTGATGTTTCTTCTTGCTCGTCCCCGGGCTCCTCCTCATTTTCCTGCGGTGTGTCCGATTCTTCCGGTGCTTCTGTTTTTTCTGCCGATTCTGTGTCCACTGCTTCTTCTGCCTTTGATGCTGTTTCCTCTGCATTGAGGCCGCAGGCGCTTAAAAGCAGAGACATGCCGATAGCTGCTATGATTCTTCTCACTCTCTAAGTCCCCCAACTATGATTTTCTTTCATTTTAGCAAAAACGAAAGGAAAAAGGGAAATTCTGAAATAAATTTATTCCATTTTCCATTGTTCGACATTCTTTTTCCTTCTGTGACTTTTTTCCGATTTTTGATTATTATCAAGACGGGATGGGTATATAAACTTGTGAACCTACGTGGTTGCTTCTTATTCATATCATGTTTATAATGTCCTTTGTGGTTTTTTTGGGTATTAGACGATATACTTTTTCGAATAATAAAGGGAAACTACCTTCATTGGAGGCTTTTATCCCTCCCAAACATTAAGTCCGCAACTCCTTGCTGAACGCCTTTATAACGTACATGTGCAGGTCTGAACCAATCGCGGTACCCGCTCCGGGGGTCTTACGGACGTCTGCACCGGGATAAAGTATATCAGTCGAAAAAAGGCGTCGTATGTCTGGCAGATAAAAAAACGTTAAAACCCGTCTGAGGTCCTTCTATCATGGACGACAACGTGTGCTTTTATTTTTATGATGCCAAAAAAGCATAATAAAATGGAACAGAAATGGCTGTACTTACTAACACTGGAAAGGTGGTTTTGCCGGAGATGAGAAAGCTGACACCTGTTTTTTACATCTCGTTTTTTATTGCGTTTCTATTCATCCTCTGGGGGGCTGCTGCTCCTGAACACGTAAATGAAACACTTGGCACTATTCAAAGTTTTATTTCTGAACAATTTGGATGGTTTTATCTATTATCTGCTACTGGATTTGTTATCTTTGCTATATACTTAATATTCAGCCCCTATGGCAGAATCAGACTGGGTAAATCGGATGAGAAGCCGGAATACAATTATTTTACGTGGTTTGCGTTTCTTTTTACGGCCGGTATGGGGATCGGTCTTGTTTTCTGGGGAGTGGCTGAACCGCTGTATCATTACTACGGACCGCCTTCCTCAGAGCCTGAGTCCAGTGCTGCCGCTGCTGCGGCTCTGCAGTATTCCTTTTTCCACTGGGGTATTCATCCATGGGCGATTTACGCGATTGTTGCATTGTCCCTGGCTTATTTTAAATTTCGGCATGATGCACCGGGGGTTGTCAGTGCCTCCCTCCGCCCCATTTTCGGGAGCAGAGTGGACGGGCCTCTGGGCACCATAGTAAACGTCATTGTCGTCTTTGCCACTATATTTGGCGTGGCTACTTCCTTAGGTTTCGGAGCGGCTCAGGTGACCGGCGGTTTAAGTTATACTTTTGATTTCATGACCAATAATATTGGCACTCAACTTATAGTTATTGCTTTTATTACTGTATTATACCTCCTTTCAGCCGGAACAGGACTGAATAGGGGCATTCGAATTTTAAGTATGACGAACATCGTACTGGCTGTTGGCTTAATGCTCTTCCTGCTGGCTGTCGGCCCTACGGTTTACATTTTTGATGTGTTCACCACCACATTGGGAAGCTATATTCAAAACTTTCCAAGCATGAGTTTTAACACCGCAGCTTTTTCTGGAGACAGAGCATGGCTGGAAAGCTGGACAATCTTTTACTGGGCATGGTGGATTGCCTGGTCGCCATTTGTCGGCACGTTCATCGCTCGTGTCTCCCGCGGACGAACGATACGTGAATTTATGCTCGGTGTCATAGCCGTACCTACCTTATTTGGCGCTTTCTGGTTTTCGGTATTTGGCGGGACAGGCATTTCAGCTGACGGATTAATGAACGGTGTTCTTTATGAAATTATGTCAAACCAAGGCGATGAGTTCGCACTGTTCTCGCTCCTTGATGAGTTTCCTTTAGCTGCTTTTATGATTACCATCGCTATTCTGCTGATTATATCGTTCTTTGTTACTTCTGCCGATTCTGCTACATTCGTGCTTGGGATGCAGACAACCAATGGAAGCCTTAACCCTCCCGTTTCTGTAAAAATGGTGTGGGGTGCTATTCAATCTTCCGCCGCTGCTGTGCTGCTCTATTTTGGAGGCCTGGGCGGGCTGGAAACAGCAATGATTATTGCTGCCCTGCCGTTCACCTTCATTATGCTTCTTATGGTGGTTTCGATATTGAAATCCCTTAAGAGTGAACGACACGTTATTCAATCGGACAAAGCCGTCATTCAAGCAGAACGTAATAAACTGCGTGAAGAAAAAGAACGATTGCAAAAAGAAAAAGAAGATTTAAAGAAACAAGTAAATAAATAGCGGAAGCAGGTCCCGGCAGAATGCAGCGCCCGGGATCTTCTTTTGTCTTTCTCCCAACCTGAAGGACATTGCCGAGGGGATTTTTTTAAATAGACGCATTAGTCATGATTCTTCTAATATCACTTAAAAGCATTTGGAGAACCCTCCTTCCCCCTCTTCTTCCTGCTAATGGATTCCATGTCTCTTGGGAAAGGAAGAGCTTGGCCTGTTTATTAGCAGTCTCCACGGACTTTTCGGTCCGGTCTGACGAACAAGGCACGTTATAGTAATCTTTTCCACATCGGTCTCCCTCCCAGCGTCTGAGCGGTGAAGCTGGATTTTGACACCCAAATTTGTACTTCCCTATATACCAAAAAAAGCAATGGAGCAGATGCTCCATTGCTTTTTGCCTATTTATTTTGTTACATGTACCGGAAGACCTAGTGCGACTTCGGCCGTTTCCATCGTAATCTCTCCAAGAGTAGGATGGGCATGGATCGTCATGGCGAGGTCTTCTGCTGTCATGCCGCCTTCAATAGCCAAACCGGCTTCTGCAATCATATCAGAAGCGTTAGGCCCGGCAATTTGAGCTCCAATAACCAAGCCGTCTTCTTTTCGGGTAACCAGTTTCATGAAGCCTTCTGAGTCATTAAGCGACAGCGCTCTTCCATTAGCCTGAAATGGGAACTTTGCCGCTGTTACCTCATAGCCTGCATCCTTTGCCTCCTGCTCCGTATAGCCGACACTTGCAAGCTCAGGATCGGAAAAGACCACCATTGGCATTGCAAGGTAATCCACCGCGGCAGCTTCACCGGAAATAGCTTCGGCCGCGACTTTCCCTTCATACGATGCTTTGTGGGCCAATTGGGCGCCTGGAACGATATCACCAATTGCATATATTTGTTCATTACTGGTTCGGCACTGTTCGTCCACGTCAATTAATCCCTTATCATTGATATTGACGCCAATCTGTTCCAAACCTAATTCGTCTGTGTTTGGCTTACGTCCAACAGAGACAAGGACATAATCTGCTTCGTAATTCTTTTCTTCTCCATTTACTTCAGCGGTTATTTTAACTCCGTCTTCTGATTCTTCTACAGACTGGGCAAACGCTTTGGTTTCAATGGTAACATTATTATTCTTTAAGCGCTTATTTACCAGTTGGGCCATCTGCTTTTCAAAACCGGTGAGAATTCTTTCTTCTCCTTCCAGAACTGTTACTTCTGTTCCAAGATTAGCATAAGCCCCGGCAAGTTCAATTCCAATATATCCTCCCCCGATAACGATCAGCTTTTGGGGAATTTCCTCGAGGGCAAGGGCGCCTGTTGAATTAATGATGCGGTCGCTGTACTTAAAATTAGGCAGTTCAATAGGACGGGAGCCGGTTGCTACGATGCAGTTCTTAAACTTGTACGTCTGTGAATTATATTCATCCGTGGAAACTTTTACAGAATCACGATCTGAAAAATACGCTTCTCCCCGCACGATATTGACCTTATTGCTTTTTAACAGACCGTCTACCCCGCCTGTCAGCTTTTGCACGACGCTCGATTTCCATTCCTGTACCTTTGAAAAATCGACACTTACATTCTCTGCAGTGATCCCCATATCGTCTCCGGATTGTGCTTCATGAAAACGGTGACCAGCCTGAATTAACGCTTTAGACGGCACACATCCCACATTTAAACAAACACCGCCCAAGTCTCCTTTTTCAACGATTGTGACAGACTGTCCAAGCTGTGCAGCCCGGATGGCAGCGACGTATCCCCCTGGGCCGGATCCTATAATCAGCGTATCTACTTCTTCAGCAAAATCTCCTACTACCATTTGTTTACCCCTCCATTACTAATAATTCTGGATCATTTAACAAACGTTTGATGTGATTGAGGGCATTTTGTGCTGTAACGCCATCAATAAGACGGTGGTCATAACTTAAGGATAAAGCAAGCATTGGGCGGATGACAACTTCTCCGTCCCGAACTACTGCTTTTTCTTCTATACGGCCGATTCCAAGAATCGCCACTTCTGGATGGTTGATAACTGGTGTAAACCATTGTCCCTGCGCCGAGCCCACATTAGAGATTGTGGCAGAGCCGCCTTTCATTTCTTCCGAAGACAGCTTCCCGTCGCGGGCCTTGCCGGCTAATTCGTTGATTTCATCTGCAAGCATGAAGATCGATTTTCGGTCTGCCTCTTTCACCACAGGAACGACAAGGCCTTGTTCCGTGTCAGCAGCAATACCAATATTAAAGTATTTCTTATAAACAATTTCTTCATTCTCATCATCAATAGAGGCATTCAGCACAGGGTATTCCCGGATGGCTGACGTTAACGCTTTGACGACGTAAGGAAGATAAGTCAGTTTAATATCCTTTTCTGCGGCTACTGGTTTGAATTTTTTGCGGTTAGCCACCAGATTTTCTACATCTACTTCATCAAGATGGGTGACGTGCGGCGCTGTCTGCTTGGAATTTACCATCGCTTTGGCAATGGCCTTCCGGATGCCTTTCATTGGAACACGTTCTTCCTGAGCTGCAGTATCTTGTACAGGAGCTCCGCCGGCCGGTGCTGCTTCTTTATCTTCCCCGGTTTCAGCTGCAGGCTGGCCGCCTTCCAGATAAGAATGAACATCTTCTTTTAAAATGCGTCCGTTTTTACCGGATCCTTGAACATTCTGGATGTCCACCCCTTTTTCACGGGCAAACTTTCGCACAGAAGGCATCGCGATAACACGTTTTCCATCGTCTTTTTGATCAGAAGCCTTTTCGGTTTGAGAAGCTTTCTCTGTTTCAGCAGAGCTTTCTTTTTGAGTGTTTTCTTCTGTTTTCTCTTCTGCCTGTTCTTCTGCTTGTTCTTCTGTCTGTTCTTCTGTACGGCTCCCGCCGCCGCTGTCGTCGGAAGGGGAATCCTCACTGCCGTCATCAATAATAAGAATGACATCCCCAACATTTGTCGTTGCTCCTTCTTCCGCTTTCACTTCTTTAACCGTTCCTTCTACTGGAGAAGGAATTTCAACAACGGCTTTATCGTTTTGAACTTCGCACAACACATCGTCTTCCTGGACCGTGTCGCCCGCTTTCACAAACCATTTTACAATTTCACCTTCGTGAATACCTTCACCAATATCTGGTAATTGAAATTCGAAAGCCACTATGGTTGCCTCCTTTTGATGTCTATTACTTTAAAACAGAAGAAACTGAAAAAGAAACACTTTGTTCCTTCTTCAGTCTGCTTGAATAGCGTGGACCCCGTTTTAGAAATGGACGACCTCTTTTGCCTTTTCCGTTACATTGGTATGATCCGGGAGCCAGATATCTTCGGCCGCTGCAAACGGGAAGACCGTATCCGGAGCAGTAACCCGCAGCACAGGTGCTTCCAGATGAAGAATCGCGTGCTCGTTAATTTCAGCAACAACATTACTTGCGATACCCGCCTGCTTCTGTGCTTCCTGTACCACAATGGCCCGGTTTGTCTTTTTCACGGATTCAAGGACGGTTTCCATATCAAGAGGGCTGATGGTCCGAAGATCAACGACCTCTGCTTCAATTCCATCTTCAGCCAATTCTTCGGCTGCTTTCAGCGATGTATGGACCATCGCTCCATACGTTATAATAGAAACATCTTTTCCTTCACGTTTCACTTCTGCTTTATCAAGATCTACGGTGTATTCTTCTTCCGGCACCTCTTCACGGAAGGAGCGGTAAAGCTTCATATGCTCAAGGAAGATGACTGGATCGTTATTACGGATGGAGGAAATTAATAACCCTTTGGCGTCGTAAGGGGAAGATGGAATCACGACTCTTAATCCGGGGGATTGAGCCATCAAACCCTCCAGACTGTCCGCATGCAGTTCCGGGGTTTTCACCCCTCCTCCAAAAGGAGAACGAACCGTGATGGGAGCATTATAATGACCCCCGGAGCGATAACGGAGTCTTGACATCTGACCACTAATGCCATCCATTGTTTCAAATACGAAGCCAAAAAACTGAATTTCCATGACAGGGCGGAAACCGGTAAGACTGAGACCGATCGAAAGTCCGCTGATGCCGGATTCCGCCAGGGGCGTATCAAACACACGGTCTTCCCCGAATTCTTTCTGCAGCCCTTCTGTTGCCCGGAATACTCCTCCGTACTGTCCTACGTCTTCCCCGAAAACAAGCACGTTTTCGTCGTTTTTCAGCTCCGTACGCATTGCATCTGTTATTGCTTGAATCATCGTCATTTGCGCCATAGCTTACTTCGACTCCTTCTCTCTATATTCTTCGAGCTGATCCTTTAGATGAGGAGGCAGCACTTCATGCATATTTTCAATTAAGTCTGAGACTTTTTGTTTCGGTGTGTCATCTGCTTCCTTGATGGCCGCTTTAATTTCTTCCTTCGCCGTATCGACAACTTCATTTTCCTGTTCCTCAGACCATAGGTCTTTGCTTTCTAAGTACTTGCGCAGACGAACAAGCGGGTCCCGCTTTTCCCATTCGTCATCAAGATCAGACGTACGGTAGCGGGTAGGGTCATCCCCGGCCATCGTGTGCGGTCCGTAACGATAACAAAGCGTTTCCAGAAGGGTTGGACCGCCGCCATCCAAGGCACGCTCTCTTGCTTCTTTCGTAGCAGCATACACCGCCAGAACATCCATTCCATCTACCTGTACTCCCGGTATTCCCGCAGCAACGCCTTTTTGAGCAATTGTTTTCGCTGATGTCTGCGCATCTGCAGGTACGGAGATGGCAAACTGATTATTCTGGACAACGAAAATAGCCGGAGCTTTAAAGGAACCAGCAAAGTTCATTCCTTCATAAAAGTCACCCTGTGACGCGCCTCCATCGCCAGTATACGTGATTGCCACACTATTCTTCTCTTTTTTCTTCAAACCAAGGGCAACACCGGCGGTTTGAACGATTTGAGCTCCAATAATAATCTGTGGAGATAACACATTCAGCTCTTCCGGAATCTGCCCTCCGTGAAAATGGCCGCGTGAAAATAAAAATGCCTGATACAGCGGAAGTCCATGCCATACAATCTGGGGAACGTCACGATACCCGGGAACAATCCAGTCTTCCTGCTCCAATGCATACTGCGAACCAAGCATCGAAGCTTCTTGTCCAGCCACCGGAGCGTAAAATCCAAGTCTCCCCTGCCGGTTTAAGGATACGGCGCGCTGATCCCAGATTCTTGTGTACACCATCCGCTTCATTAATTCCTGTAAATCCTCATCTGTTAAATCCGGAAGGGCGTCCTTGTTTACAATTTCGCCTTCTTCGTTCATGACCTGAAACATTTCGAAGTGACCTTCCGCTTGTTCTAATGTATTGCTAGCCACAAATGCTCACCTCTTCCTTTCTTTCCATGGGTAGAAATAAGATACCTCCGCACCATTTCAACCTACAATTAGGGTAACCACATCCGATGAAAACATCAGCTTGGATGTTTATCATTTCCACTAGAACTAATGTACCCTGCAGTCCTTTTGTATAATCATCAGGAGCCATCTCTTTTACATGATACAACTGTTCCAGTAAAAGTTCAAAAAAAATGAAACAACCCTGCTCTTTGATAAGAATATACTAATTGAAAAAGATTCGTCAATCCTTTTTGTTCAAACGTTTTTATGAGTTTTCCGCCTTCTGGAGGAATTGTTAAAAAACCTTACTGTTATATATCATTTCGCACTTGCTACAAACAGCATTCCCTGTTGGAAGCGAATTCAATTTCTTTTTTTTATATGACAGACTGCCGCTGTGGGATGCCGGCAGAATAACTATTTACTACAACATGAAGGCGCCTCGTGTATATCAAGGTGCAGATGGACAAAAAAGCCGGAACGATTCTTTTCTGAATCGTTCCGGCTTTTTGTGGGCAGATGCTGGTGTCCTAATTTCCACACCTGCGAACAGAATCTTGCGGACATTTATTCCGTTAAATCGTAAAAAAGACTGGGCTGGAAAAATCAACGAAATAAAGGAATGAATGTCCGTCCGCCGTGCGTTTGAAACAAGACGGCGAGACTCAGAAAGATTCCCGGGTAGTTTTTCCCTCTAGAAAACGCTGTTCCCTGCTTATGCAGACCCTTCTCGGACTTCTGCGCCCACGCCGAGGTTTCTCCTTAGTTTGATTCTTCCACCTCTTCTGTTTCTCCAGTGTCAATCTCAAGTTCTGACGCTTCATAAAAGTTTTCTTTTGCTTTGTTATATTCATCGGTATACTCGTTAAACGTATCCCTGTTTTCGATAACCTTGCTGTATTGTTCATTAACTTGATCAATTTGGTTCTGCAGTTCTTCGATGGTGAGATCTTCATTCGTAAAGGCTTCATATAAAGATATATCCTGTGTAATAGCTTCCTGGTAACTTTCATATAAACTTTGATAAGCGTTATATCGGTTGTTCATGGCTTCCTGAAGAGATTCTGCCTCACTTTCTGCTCCCTCTACTCTGCTCATTTCTTCTTCCGCTGTTTTATATTCTTCGTAGGCTGCTTCAATACTTTCTTTTTCTTTTTCCAATTTCCCTTTACGCTCTTCCGCCAGATCTTTTGCTTTTTCTGCCAGCTTTTCAATTTCATCCATTTCTTCCGTACCAAGAGAGAGCATGTCCTCATACAACTGCTGTTCCTGTTCTTCAAGGTTCATAATGGGTTCCTGCTGCGCTTCAAACCCTTCTTCCAGTTCTACGGCCTTTTCGAGATGAGTATATGCTTTATCGGATGCACTTTCACCACATGCCGTCAAGGAGAGCAGACATATAACCGCTGCTCCTAAAAATAGTTTTTTGCTATGTAAAAACACTGCTTTCTCCTCCCTGCTTCTTCCCTGCTTCCAAACATTTATTTACATTCCTATCCTAGTTTTCTTACGTTATTTACCCTCACAATCATAAAACAACACATACTCTAAAATCAACAAACATCATTGTTTTTTAGGTTACTGCCCACTCATTTTTATTACTATGACATAGGGTATTAGGGAAATAACCCATAATCAGTATTCGTCTTGAAGGAGGGAAATCTAATGTGGGGAAATCAAATGTATAACCCTTATAACTATGGCCAGGGCCAGGTCGGCGGCTACAGTACTGGAGGGTACGGCGGCGGAAAAGCATTTGCGTTGATCGTCGTGTTATTTATATTGCTCGTAATCGTTGGAGCTTCAAGAGTGGAACACAAAGAGTAAACGCTTTTGCCTAAAAATTTACTTTCGAAAAAAAGGGGGAGAGTCCCTCTTTTTTTCTTTTTCCTTTCTTATTTTCTTATTAAATTGCTTCTGGTTTTTCCATTCCCTTATTTCTGATATACTGAAATAATATCCTGTACTCTGTAATACATAATAAAAAGCAAGCGCTGGAGGGATAAATACATGCTGACGATGAATGATATTGTAAGGGAAGGCCACCCCGCTTTACGCATGGTTGCAGAAGAGGTCCCCATGCCTCCTTCCGAAGAAGATAAAGAGACACTAAAACAGATGCTGGAGTTTCTAAAAAACAGTCAGGATCCCGAAATGGCAGAAAAATATCAGCTGCGTTCGGGGGTTGGCCTTGCTGCGCCGCAGCTGGGAATCAACAAACGAATGTTTGCCGTCCATGTAACGGATGACAAAGAAAATCTGTACAGCTATGGATTGTTTAATCCAAAGATCACCCGACATTCTGTAGAAATGACGCACCTCGAAGGAGGGGAGGGTTGTCTTTCTGTAGACCGGGAAATTCCGGGCAATGTCCCGCGTTATAAAAGGATTACTCTTGAAGGAATATCCCTGGAGAATGAAAAAGTGCGGCTCCGGCTGCGTGATCTTCCTTCCATTGTTTTTCAGCACGAACTGGATCATCTTAATGGCATTATGTTTTATGACCGGATCGAAGAAGAAATACCGGAAACAGGAAAGAAGGACGATGGGGCTTTATAAGCCTTCGTCCTTCTTTTTAGATTTTGGATGTTTTCGAGATCCAGCGCCAGCACCCGTCAGACCCACATAAGGGTCTGCAGGACGAAGAACCGTACGAGGCTGCTATGGGACATTACCCCTGTTCAGGGCCCCCACGCTTTTCTCAAATATTATAACAGTCCTATTCGTTCCAGCCCCTGTTTTACCCCATCTTCATACACAGGGGAAGTCACGATGTCCGCTGCCTGTTTTACTTCTTCGAGGGCATTTCCCATCGCAATACCTACCCCCGCTTCTTTCAGCATTTCCATATCATTCAAGGCATCTCCAAACGCAGCTGTGTCTTCCATAGAATACCCTAAATGATTGGCCGCCGCCTGCAGGCCTTCAGCTTTTGACCCTCCCGAAGGAACGACATCCACCGCCAGTTGATGCCAGCGAACAAAACGAAACGTATCATAATTATTTCTATATTCCTGTTCTGCCTCCGGTCCGCAGAAAAGAAGGGCCTGGAAAATTTCTTTTTCTTTATAATAATCTTTTTTTGTTGGGGGATACGGCATTTTTAAGTCGCCAAGTCCTTTTGCAATTGCCTGGTTTTCTTCCGAATCTGCTGCCGCCTGTTCATGATCCAGAAAGACCATGGGATGTTGCAGCTGTCCGGCTGTTTTATGTAATTGAGCTACTTTTGCAGTTTCCAGAGGTTTTTTATCAATCACTTCCCCCTCTGCCACCACGTAGGAACCATTAAAGCTTACAAATGTTTCGATCCCCAATTCCTGCCGCAGCGGTTCAAACATGAACGGGGCCCGGCCCGTGGCGATCGCGACATATACTCCCTTTCTCTGAAGCTCTTCCACAGCTTTTTTTGCAGACAAAGGTAATGTCATTTCTTCTGTATAAAGCGTCCCATCAATGTCAAAAAATACGATAGAAGGTTTTTTCATAACTCCATCACCTTACAGCTTTCTTTTATATATTCCGCGTTCTGAAAATACAAGTAATATCGTAACATAAACCGCTCGACTCATCATATTTTCGAACATAATATTTATACAGCGTAACATTCTATTGAAAAATGTTCAGATATCGATTACAATTTGTTAATTGGATACTTGTCGGGCGTATGAAAATAAAAACTTCCTCGTGGTTACTTTTATTCATTTGATTTATAATATATGGTAGAAGTAATACAATGATCGTTTATATAGATATGCTGCAATTGACGGAAACCGGAGGCCGTTGGACAGCATGTCTTGAGGTATATAGAAAAAGGAGAGATCAAACATGATATTCAAAGTGTATTATCAAAAAGATTTTAATCAAATCCCTGTGCGGGAAAATACGGATTCCCTGTTTATTGAAGCGGAAACAGAACGGGAAGTACGGCAGAAGTTGGCGGATAAAAATTATAATATTGAGTTCATTCAACCGGTTTCCGAGGACCAACTGAAGCATGAACAGAAAAAAGAAGATTTTAAAGTGGAGAACCTGTAAAGCATGAAACAAATGAAAAAAAATCAAGTTGCTATTTTCGCCCTCGGAGGTCTTGGCGAAATCGGCAAAAATACGTACGCCATACAATACCAGGATGAGATTGTGCTCATCGATGCCGGAATCATGTTTCCAGAAGACGAACTGCTTGGTATAGACTATGTTATTCCTGATTATACGTATCTGGCCCGCAACAAAGATAAAATTAAGGGCCTTTTTGTAACGCATGGACACGAAGACCATATTGGCGGCATTCCTTATTTACTCCGGGAAGTGAATGTCCCCATTTATGGCGGTAAACTTGCGATCGGCCTTTTAAAGGGAAAGCTTGAAGAACATGGTTTGCTGCGCCGCGCTAAGTTGAATGTGGTAAACGAAGATCAGGTCATCAAATTCAAGAAAACAAAAGTGTCTTTTTTCCGGACAACCCATAGTATTCCGGATTCATTTGGGATTGTTGTTCATACTCCCGAAGGAAATATTGTTCAGACAGGAGATTTTAAATTTGATTTTACCCCTGTCGGTGAACCGGCCAACCTGTCCAAAATGGCCCGCATCGGGGAAGAGGGCGTCCTTTGTCTGTTGTCTGACAGTACAAATAGTGAAGTGCCCGGTTTTACCATGTCTGAAAGAAAAGTTGGAAAAAGCATTGATAATATTTTCCGGCAGGCCGACGGACGCTTAATATTTGCTACGTTCGCCTCTAATATTTACCGGCTTCAGCAGGCCGTGGAAGCTGCTGTCCGTCATGGACGCAAAATCGCCGTATTCGGCAGAAGTATGGAATCTTCCATCACAATCGGGCAGGAACTTGGTTATATCAAAGCGCCGAAAGGAACTTTCGTAGATGCTGCCCAATTAAACCGTATCCCGGATAATCAGGCTGCTATTTTATGTACAGGCAGCCAGGGAGAACCGATGGCGGCTCTATCCCGGGTTGCTCACGGGACCCACCGGCAGATTCAGATTATACCCGGGGATACCGTTGTGTTTTCGAGTTCTCCTATTCCCGGCAATACACTTTCTGTGAATAAAATTATTAACCAGTTATCGCGCGCCGGTGCCAAGGTCATACACGGTTCTTTAAATAATATTCATACGTCCGGCCACGGCGGCCAGGAGGAACAGAAATTAATGCTCCGCCTTTTAAAGCCGCAGTATTTTATGCCTATTCACGGTGAATACCGCATGCTGAAAATGCATACCCGGCTCGCGCGGGACTGCGGTGTTCCGGAAGAAAACTCCTTTATCATGGAGAATGGGGAAGTTCTGGGCTTAACAAGAAAAAGTGCGGCGCCGCTTGGCAAAGTACCATCCGGATCTGTGTATGTAGATGGAAACGGTATCGGTGATATCGGCAATATTGTGCTGCGCGACCGCCGTATTCTCTCCGAAGAGGGGCTGGTGGTTGTAGTAGTCAGCATTGATATGAAAAACTTCAAAGTTTCTGCCGGACCGGACATTATTTCCCGCGGATTTGTTTACATGCGGGAGTCAAGTGATTTAATCAATGATGCCCAGGCCAGATTAACCAAACACCTTGATGAAGTAATGAAACGTAAAACGACGCAGTGGGCAGAGATCAAAAATGAAGTAATTGATCAGCTGTCTCCCTATTTGTATGAAAAGACTAAACGAAAACCAATGATTTTACCGATTATTATGGAAGTATAATTTAAAGGGGCTGTATCAATAGGTACAGCCCCTTTCCTGTGATAAAGAAAATATAACCGAGGCAGATGCGGAAGGCGGCGACTCCGGGCCAACAGGATGTTGGTCATGCAGGCGCTGCCCACGGCAAGCGTCCGCCTGCAGCGGATGCCTCAGCATGTAACGCACTTTTGATACAGCTCCTTTATTATGTTTCATCAATCCAGTGGTTTTCCAGACGGTTGATATCATCGTCGGCTCCGATCACAATTAGAATATCTCCCTCTTTTATGATGGCCTCAGGTCTTGGAGAAACATTAATGTCTTCTTCTCGTTTGACGGCTAAAATATTGCAGCCGTATTTAGAGCGAAGGTCCAGGTCCACAATCGTCTCCCCATCTATCGTTGGGCCGGCGGCCAGCTCCACGATACTGTATTCATCCGATAACTCCAGATAATCAAGCACGTTCTTCGAAACCACATTATGAGCAATTCTTACCCCTATATCCCGCTCCGGGTGAATAATTTCATCTGCACCAATCCGGCTTAACACTTTTTCATGATAATCATTCTGTGCCTTTACCGTGACATGTTTTACTTCCATCTCTACCAAAATCAGCGTGGTTAAAATACTGGACTGAATATCATCCCCAATTGCGACAATAACATGATCAAAATTTCGTATGCCCAGGCCGCGTAACGCTTTTTCATCTGTGGTATCCGCAATCACAGCCTGGGTAACAAGAGAAGCAAATTCATTGACTTTCTCTTCATCCTGATCAATGGCGAGCACTTCTATCCCTTCGTCTACCAGGGATTTACAAATGCTTCCGCCAAAACGACCCAAACCGATAACGGCAAATTGTTTTTTCATAACCTTTCCTCCGCAGCTCTCTTTCAGATTAACAAGACTTCTTATATTTTAAACGATGAAAGAGCGCAGCGCAAAACAGGACAGCCGCTTTTAAGAAAGATAGGGTCAACTTCTGTTTAGAATACGTTCTATCTTTTTTCTCAACAGTCTAATCCCATCATCTCCTGTTTGAACATGATACAGCCTCCCGTCTTTATCGAAAAGATAATACGCAGGAACGTATTCGTTTTGAAAGGCATTCGTTAAAAGATGGTCATTATCCACAAATACAGCTTGTGTAATGCCGTTTCTCTCGGCTCCTTTTGTGATTTTATCTATGTCGCGGTCCCGTTTGGAACGCGGCATGTGCACGGACACAAAATGGACAGCGTTTTGATAAGAATCCCGCAGTTTATTAAGTTTTGGCATTGCCTCTTCACAAAGGCCGCAGCTAACCGACCAAAAATGAATAAGAGTTGGTTTACTTCCTATTAATTCTTCTTTTTTCCACTCTTTATTTAACCACAGCGTTTCTCCAGCCAATTCCGGCATGTCAGATTTTTGTTTCAGCGGCATTGTGATCCCTCTCCTTTTTTCCTGCTTCCTCACAGGGAAGGTTGGCCGGGCTTCCAGTTGGCCGGGCAGGGTCTGCCTGTCTGCAAGGCCTGCAGTACCCGCAGTGTTTCATCTGTATCTCTGCCGACATTGTGATGATGGACGACAGAATACATCACTTCTCCCTCTGGATTAATAATGAAAAGCCCTCGGTGCGCTGTTCCTTTCTCTTCTTCCAATACTCCATAATCTCTTGACATTTTATGGTTGGTATCTGCACCCAGAGGGTATAAAATTTTTCCAAGTCCATTCCTCTCCCTTTCAAGTTGACACCAGGCTCGATGGGTATAAACGGTGTCGGTGGACACCCCGATAACTTCTGCGTCTAAGTCTTCAAATTCTTCGTATTGATCGCTTAATGATGTAATTTCCGTGGGACACACGGTGGTGAAGTCCATTGGGTAAAAAAACAGTACCGTCCATTTCCCTTTTTGCATGATCCCGGACAAACTGACTTCCCCGAATGTTTGATCAGGATAAACGACCGATACAGTAAATGGAGGGGCCGGGGAACCTGGTATTGCTTGATGTCTCATGGACAAACTCCTTCCTTTCTGGAATAAAGATATATCTATTTGTTATCTTATACATTGGAAGCAATTATGTTATAATATCTTGCGTTGTCGAAGAAACTCGTATTTTGTTCATTGCACGGAGGGGTAATGAAAAAGGAACTTTTAATGACAAGGAGTGGAAACAAGTGGAAGAGATGTTAGGAATGACTTTGGGAAGTGCCTTATTAGCCGCCATTGTAAAAGGGCTTCTAAAAATATTACTTCTCATTATCGGATTTTTTATTGTAAGAACGATCGGAAAAAATGTAATAATCCGTACATTCTCCCGGATGCAGGAGCAGAAGAACATGCACCCTGGCAGAGTTCAGACGCTGATGAAGCTTAGTATTAACGTTTTTTCCTATGTGCTTCTTTTTATCTTTATTACGATACTTATTGGAATATTCGGCCTCGAGATCGCTCCGATTATTGCCGGAGCAGGTATTGTCGGACTTGCGGTAGGTTTTGGGGCGCAGGGACTGGTCAGTGACATTGTAACCGGCTTCTTTATCTTATTGGAAAAACAGGTGGATGTGGAAGACTACGTTAGTGCTGCGGGGATTGACGGCGTGGTTGAAGAAGTTGGATTAAGAACCACTCAGATAAGGGGGTTTGACGGAACGCTTCATTTTATACCCAACCGGGAAATCAGTACGGTGAATAATCATTCGCGCGGTAATATGCGTGCGATGGTGGATATAAGTATTTCTTATGATGATAACATTGACGAAGCGGTTCAGGTACTGCAGAATGTCTGTGATCAACTGGCTTCTGAAGAGCCGGCCATCAAAGAAGGACCAGATGTTCTTGGAGTGCAGGGATTTGGTGATTCGGATGTCGTTATTCGGATCCTCGGAAAAACAGAAAACATGGAACAATGGGGGATCGAACGAAAACTCCGGAAGGCCTGCAAAGAAGCGCTCGACAAAAACGGTATCAAAATTCCATATCCCCATCAAGTGTACGTGGATAAAAGACAAGAAGCGTAAAACAAACAGCAGGCAGCGGCGGTCCTTTATGTTTCAGCCGCTGCCTGCCTTTCTCTTTGCCATTCTTCCTCTATCATCGTCTTATTAAGATGTACGGCTGCTTCATAGCCTTCTCCGGCTGCACAAACAAGGCCGGTAAACGAGTGGCTGGCATCTCCAATAGCATAGAGACCGTTGATATTTGTGCGGCCATGGGCATCTGTCTCATATTCGTTCCGTTCATTCATGGAGGCTCCAAGTCGGGGAGGGAGTTCAAAGGATTGTTCCGTTCCCGTCCCCATAATAAAACCGCCTGTTCGTCTGATAGGACCCTTATTCTCCACCTGTACAGACTGTAACCGTCCATGGACCGAATAACAGGCAGCAATAGCGTCCTCCACCACCTTTATATGACGACGCTCCAGTTCCCGCCGGGCTTCCCCCGGTAAATGCTCTCCGTTTGTAAAAACCACGAGATCGCTGCTCCAGTTTCTGACAAGAGAAGCATACGCCACGACCTTTTCCCCGCTTCCAAAAACAGCAAGCGGTTCTCCCCTTCTCTCCCATCCGTCACAATAAGGGCAGACAAATACACTTTTTCCGAACACGTCACGGAAACCTTGTATCGACGGTAATCGTTCTTTTTTCCCGGTAGCAAGAATTACTTTTTTGCTGAAAATCTGTTCTCCACTTTCCACGTCTATCGTAAAGCCGTCCGGCGTTTTTTCAATATCCCGTACCGTATTTTTCCATATCTCAACCGTTTCATACGCTGTTAATTCTTCGTTCGCCATACGGCGGAACGCAAAGGGACTGATCCCGTCTCTGGTAAGAAAACCATGAGAGGACGCCGTTACCATATTCCGCGGAGCCTGTGCGTCGATAAGTATCGTATCGCGAAGCGACCGCCCTAAAACCAATGCTGCACTTAACCCCGCCGGCCCTCCTCCTATAACAGCCACGTCTCTCCTCTTCATTCTAGAACCTCCTCGTATATTATACTTCTTAGAAGAGCTTATATTTCGTTTTTTTCCGCGGTTTTCTTGTTGACATATCGCCCGCAGGTCTTTTTAGTTTTTAGTGTTAAACGTAGAAGACACCTCTATCCTGCCTATTATTGTTAAATCTTCTCACGGTCATAAAGCACAAGAGAAGAGTAGATAATTTAGTCACTCTTCCTATAGCAGAAAGCTATATATCCTATTACGCTTATACTAAATTCCACTTTACAGGAGGCTCCAAAAATGGCTGATATGTCGCTTCACCATGTTGAAAAAATATTTGATTCCAATGTACATGCTGTATCTGATTTTAACCTTGCCATTAAAAGCAAAGAATTTATTGTATTTGTCGGTCCCTCCGGCTGCGGTAAATCCACCACACTGAGGATGATTGCCGGTTTGGAAAAAATAAGTGCCGGAGAGTTACATATTAATGGAAAAAGAATGAACGATATTCCACCAAAAGACAGGGATATTACCATGGTATTTCAAAATTATGCCCTTTATCCCCATATGAATGTTTATCAAAACATGGCATTTTCTTTAAGACTGCGCAAATTCGATAAACAGGAGATAGACCGCCGCGTAAAACACGCTGCCGGCATTCTTGGACTGGAAGATTATTTAACAAGAAAGCCCAAAGCTCTATCCGGCGGCCAGCGTCAGAGAGTAGCACTGGGGCGGGCGATCGTCCGGGACCCTAAAGTTTTTCTAATGGATGAACCGCTTTCTAATCTTGATGCCAAGCTGCGGGTGCAAATGCGGGCGGAAATTATAAAGCTGCACAAAAAACTTCAGACGACGACCATATACGTCACTCACGATCAAACCGAAGCCATGACAATGGCCACCCGCATTGTAGTCATGAAAGACGGCGTGATCCAGCAGATCGGCACCCCGAAAGAAGTGTACAACACCCCTTCCAACACGTTTGTAGCAGGCTTTATAGGGTCTCCTTCCATGAATATTTTATCCGCTTTTTTTGATGGGCAGGAGCTTATTATCGGGGACAAGTCTCTGCCTCTCCCTGCCAATATCAAGGAAGCATTAAAAGAACAAGGTTTCACCGGCAGTGAGATTCTATTCGGCATCCGTCCGGAAGATATCTGGAAAAAGGACAGAGAGCTGATGTCTGAAAATTACCCCTGCCTCTCTCTTCAGGTGGAGGTTGTTGAACTGCATGGAGCTGAATCGATTCTTTACCATACGCTTGGCAGTCAAAAACTTATCGCCCGGTTTCCTGCCCTCAACACGATTCAAATGGGAGACACGATGGAAGTGGTGTTAAACATGGACAATGCCCACTTCTTTCATGTGGACTCGGAGGAAAAAATTCAATTGAATATGGAAGGGCCTCCGAGAGGAAATAAACATCCGATCTCCGCTGGCATAAAATAAAACATCAGCAGGCCGTTCCCTCCCAAGATCAGGGGAATAGGGTTAAAAAAAACGGTCCGACTTCTATCGGACCGTTTTTTAAATGAAAACTATGGGATCTGCGGCAGGGTTCTTGTCTCTTTTTTCATCTCTGCGTGGCATAAGGGGCAGCTGGGTGTTTCTTCGAATGTAAAGTTTTCCCTCATCCATCCTGCACAATTCTCACCTGTACAAGACCAGACAGGAGTTTCCACTTGTGGCGGGGGTTCTTTTTTTCCATTAAAATAAGCCATATACCCACCCCTTCCTTCATACTCCCTCTATTATACCACAACAGAGAAAATAAAGTTAAATCAGCCTCAGGCTTGAGATAGATAGGAAATCATAAGCGGCACTGCTGTGAATATAGCCTCTTCATCCGGTTCTAAACGCGAATCATGCAGACCATAGGAGGCATTTACCCCAAGCCAGAACATTACGCCCGGAATATTTTCTAGAAAATAGCCAAAATCCTCGCCGGTCATGGCTTCCCGGCATTCCACCACTTCTACGTGTTTCTGCTGGTTCGAAAATTCCATAAAACGCCGGGTTAACTGCTCGTTGTTTTTCACCTGGCAGTAGTTTGACCCCCAATCAATGGAAACTTCGCAGTCAAAACTTGTCTCAATGCCAGCGGCGATGGATGAAATTCTGTTCTTCACTTTATGCATACTTTCTATGGAAAGAGTACGCAGGGTGCCTTCCAGTCTGGCAGTTTCTGAAATGATATTCTGTTTGGTTCCGCCTGCGATGGTACCAATCGTAATCACCGCGGAATCAAGCGGATCTACATTTCGCGCTGCAATAGTCTGAAGCTGGGTGACGAGATGACTGGCTGCGACCACCATATCGTTAGCCATATGGGGCCTCGCGGCGTGCCCCCCCACCCCCTTTAGATCAATAAACAATTCAGACGTGTTTGCAAACAGCAGCCCCGGCCTAGTCGCAATGGTTCCCACTGGATATTCCGGAGCAATATGAAGTCCGTATATTTCTTCCGGCTTCCATTCTTGAAAGGGTTCAGATCGAAGCATAGGAAGAGCTCCCCCCGGACCTTCTTCCGCAGGCTGAAAAACAAAAAGCAGATTCTGCTTTGGCTGTTCCTCTGCAAAATGAGCGAGGATACCCAGAGCTATGGTCATATGAAGATCATGACCACAGGCATGCATGTAACCTTCATGCTTGGATGGAAAAGAATACGTCGTGTTTTCCTGAATGGGCAGCCCGTCCATGTCCGTACGGTAAGCGATCGTTTTTACCGGAGCATACCCATTTACATACACAAACAGCCCTGTCCGCCATGTTCTTACGGTTAGGTGACCCTGCGGCATCATCTTTATTTTTTCCAACAAAACGTTTTGAGTTTTATGTTCCTTAAAACCCAATTCTGGAATTTGATGGAGTTCCCTTCTCACAGTACGAAGCGCTTCAGCCTTCATACGGGCGCCCTCCTTCTCGTCTTGCGGATAATTCTTCTTCCATAGCCTGAACAAAGGAATCCGTTTCTTTAGGCTGAAGAGTGAGTGGAGGCAGAAGCCGGATGATCGTCCCTTGTGTAACATTCACCATAAATCCTCGGCGCAAAAGCTTCTGCTGAATGCTTTTTACTTCCTCTGCGGAAGCTTTCAGAACTAAGCCAAGCATCATGCCTTTGCCGCGGATTTCACGGAGCTTGCCGCCGCTTCTTACTTTTAAGTATTCCAGCTGTTCCCATAAATAATCCGCCTGTTCTCTTCCCTTCTCTAAACCGTTCTGCTCCAGAAGAACATCGAGAACAGCGTTTCCGAGGGCAGCACTCAACGGACTGGGACCAAATGTAGTGCCATGATCTCCCGGTTGGAAAAGGGTATCCAATCCTTTACGGGCAATCACCCCTCCCAGCGGAAGACCGCCTCCAATTCCTTTGGCAAACAGAATAAGATCAGGCGTCACTTGTGTATGTTGATAAGCAAACAGCCGCCCGGTTCTTCCCATTCCGGTTTGGATTTCATCCAAACAGAAAAGTACATCGTATCGGCGGCAAAGCTGCTCGGCCCCTTCCATAAATTTTCTTGATAAGGGCCTGATCCCTCCAGAGCCAAGTACCGGTTCCATGAAAAACGCGGCCGGATGGTTGGTTTGAAACACTTTTTCCAGTGCCTCCAAATCCTCGGGAGCCGTTTCATAAACCGGGTAATCAGCTGCCGGAAAATCCTGATATACGTTTTCCTGGCGTGTTAACCGGACCGTCCCAAGAGTACGCCCGTGAAAGCTGTTTTCCAGTACCACGATGCCATCCTTTTCCTGTGGATGCTTCTGCCTCCACTTATGAATCAGCTTTACTGCAGCTTCTCCCGCTTCCGCTCCTGAATTTGCAAAAAATACTTTTCCCTCTATTGTCTGTTCAATCAGCCGTCTGGCCAGTGTGATAGCCGGCGTATTTAAAAATACATTGGAAATGTGTAAAAACTGCCGGGCCTGTTCCTCCAGCTTCTCTAATATATAGGGGTGAGAATGTCCGAGGATATTTACGGCCAGGCCGGTAAACAAGTCAAGATAAGAAAAGCCTTCCTTATCTATTAAATAATTTCCCTCCCCTTTTTCTACCGCAATGGGGAGACGCTGATAGGCAGGCATAAGATATTCCTGGTCCATATTCATCCAGTTCAATGGTCTTCTTCCCTTTCTATAAACATGGAATAAATGGAAGACTGCCCGGCCGGGAACTTTTCCAGGCCGGGCAGTACAGGTCATTCCAGTATTTTAGTCTTCATTCAATCGACGAAGCTCCTGCTTCATTTCCGTCTTTCCTTTTGTTTGTTCATCAATTTCTTTTATAACACGGGCCGGTGTGCCGGCAACCACCGTATTTGGCGGAACATCCTCCGTTACAACAGCACCAGCTGCAACGACAGCACCCTCTCCGACAGTTACGCCTTCGAGAATAACACAATTGGCTCCTACTACCACTCCGTCTTCTACAACAACCGGCTTGGCCGAAGGCGGCTCGATAACGCCGGCAAGAATGGATCCGGCCCCTATGTGACAGTTACTGCCGACCGTAGCCCGTCCGCCAAGAGCCACGTTCATATCAATCATTGTATTTTCACCGACAACAGACCCTATGTTGATCGTTGCTCCCATCATAATAACAGCGTTCTTACCGATTTCTACCTGGTCTCTGATTACGGCTCCCGGCTCAATTCTTGCAGGAATATCTTTTAAATCCAGCAGAGGAATGGCGGAATTCCGGCGGTCATTTTCTACGACATAGTCCTCAATTTTATCCGGGTTTTCGTCGATTCCTTTCTTAATATCCTTCCATTCTCCGAAAAGGACACCAGTGCTGCCTGTAATAAAGCGTTTTGTTTCATTGCCGAAGCCTATTTTCTCGAGGCCTTCCCCGTTAATATGTACTTTCACCGGAGTTGTTTTTTCACTTTCCGAAATAAAAGAAATAATCTCATTTGCATCCATTTGCTTCATAACACGCGCCTCCTCATTCATTCTCTTTCATAGATTATCACACGAAAACGCGGAAAGAAACCATTCTGTCTTATTTCTAACAGGAAAAAGCCTGTTTTTGTCGAAATCCTTCCATGAAGTAACATTTAAACATAAGGAGGGGAAAACATGGGATTAACGGCAGACATATGCGATCAGCACCCGCACCATGTTGTACTGGCTGACTCGTTGTTCCAGCGGTTCGGGGCCAAGCTGTCTTTTTTTGGACCTGTGCAAACGGTGAAGGTATTTGAAGACAATGTTCTCGTTAAAGAGGCCCTTGAAACCGTACCGGCCGGAAGCGTTCTGGTCGTGGATGGAGGAGCATCCCGCCGGTACGCATTAATGGGAGATAACCTAGCAGCTATTGCAGAGAATAGAAATTTAGCCGGAGTCATTATAAATGGCTCTATTCGGGATGCCGGGGAAATCAACAGGATGGGAGCAGCTGTCTTTGCTCTTGGAACAACTCCTTTTCCATCTATTAAAAAGGGCGAAGGGGAGCACAATGTCTCCCTTCGGTTTGCAAATGCTATTTGGAAGCCGGGAGATTGGGTATATGCCGATGAAGACGGAATTCTTATTTCTGAACAGGAATTGATATAATTACTTTTCTCCAGGGCTGCGATAATATCATGGTAAGATAAAAATTTTCCGAATGATTTCTATAAATCGTTCGGAAAATTTTCGTCTGTACAACTTACCGCTCCCTCAACAGCTGGTCAACGCAGGAATCTCTGGCTTTTTATTTCATGAACATTTAAATAAACCACACCTCTGTTTTTTATACTTTTTCAGCCGCATCGTAAGCCCTTACATATAAATCCCCTGTTTACAAGGCTTTTTTAACAATATATACTAACTGTCATTGACTATTATTTACCTGGGTAAATAAAAGGAGCTTGAATATGCAAAAAAGTGATGTCCTGCACCTCTTAAACCAAAAAGTCAGGCTTTTTTCTAAAGAATTGAATGAATATGTTCAACAGCATGAATTATATGCTTCGCAATGGACAATTCTTTATGTGCTGACAAAAAGAGGGCCGATGACACAAACGGAGATATGGAAATACCTGCAGGTTGAGGCTCCGACAGTCACCCGTACGCTTACAAGAATGGAAAAGAAGGGCTGGGTGAAACGTATCTCCGGTCAGGACAAACGAGAACGTATTATCGTATTAACAGAAACGGCAGAAACGATGCTCCCTGAGATTCAGGACAGTGTAAAAGCATTCGAGGAACGGTTCGCTGGTTCTTTAACCGAGAAGGAACAGATAGAGTTGTACCGGCTGCTTGAAAAATTGGGCACCGATAGATAGGAAGTGATTGGAAGATGAAAGAAAAAAAACAGCCGATATGGACAAAAGATTTTCTAAGTATCTCGATTGTCCATTTTATTGTATTTGTCATTTTTTACACGCTGCTGACCACGCTGCCACTGTATGTTATTTACGATATGGGAGGGACCGAAGCACAGGGAGGTTTCGCCGTCACAGCGATGTTTATCACAGCCATCCTTATCCGGCCGTTTTCCGGAAATTTGATGGAGAGGGCCGGAAAGAAAAAGATAATGTTGCTTTGCGTTATTGTATTTACCGTGTCCACGTTTGGTTATATTTGGGCAGCCGGCTTTACCACATTGATGGTACTGAGACTTCTGCACGGCATTTCATTTGGGATCCTGACTACTGCTACGTCAGCTATCGCGGCGGATGTGGTCCCCGAGGAACGAAGAGGAGAAGGGCTTGGCTACTTTACCATGTCTATGAATCTTGCCGTTGTCGTTGGACCGTTTCTTGGCCTGACCCTCATTCAGTTTGTGTCTTACCAGTATTTATTCATCATATTAAGTATAGTAATGACGGCCGGTGTGGGATGCGCCTTGGCAGTAAAGACGAGAGAGCCATCTGCTTCCGCTCCCTTACAGAAGAAAAAATTATCCCTGCATGATTTAATTGAAATAAACGCCCTGCCGATCGCTGCCATGAGCAGTCTTGTTGCATTTGCCTATTCCGGTGTGATTTCATTTATTTCTGTGTATGCCGCTGAACTGGGGCTCGAAAAGGTCTCGAGTTATTTCTTCCTTGTTTTCGCGGTTACTATGCTGGTGACCAGGCCGTATCTCGGACGCCTTTTTGATGAGCGCGGGCCTAAAATTGTTATTATGCCGTGCCTTTTTGTATTTGCCGCAGGGCTCTTGTTATTAAGCGCTGCTCAAACGACTTTATTGTTTTTAACAGCGGCCGGTCTGATTGGCGCAGGGTATGGAACACTTCTTCCCTGCCTGTTATCCCTTGCTGTGCAATCAACAGCTGGACATCGTAACAGTTACGCGACCGCTACCTTTTTTATGATGTTTGATTCCGGGATTGCGCTTGGATCTTTTCTCCTGGGAGTCATCGTCTCCTACACTGGGTTTTCTCTGCTGTTTTTATACAGTGCCGGATTCGTGGTTCTGCTTGGGGCTGGTTTCTATATCCTATTCCAGCGTCATTCTGCTACGCCGCCGGAATGGGAGAAGGAAGCCGGGGCATCAGGCAGATAAAAGGAAACTTGTACAGCGGAAATCGGGATGGCCGCCGTCCGTTATCAAGGCCGGGACAAAAGAATGTATGAATCGAAAAAACCGAATGTTTCGTGCAGGGATTGTCTGCTGAGGAAGATCGAGCCGTTCCCCGGCAAAGAAGACACTGCGACAACGACCAAAGGAAGTTGGAGCAGATGCCGCCCTTGTTCCCTGCGGGTGAAAGCGAAGTATTTGGACGCAGCGATAAACAGTGATGCACAAACATTCCCGAACGATTGATAAAAACCGTTCGGGAATGTATTACTTTTTATGGTTTTGTCCCAGCCTGATTTTTCTCGGATGCCTGGAACCAAGGTCCTACCTTCTTTCAGGCTGTGCCTCCCTTTTAGAATTGGGCCGTTTCTGTTGATCCTTTCATAGCAGTCGTGGAGGAAGTCCCCCCTGCTATTACCTGAGAGACTTCATCAAAGTAGCCGGTGCCTACTTCACGCTGATGGCGGGTGGCTGTATAGCCATCTGCTTCTCTTGCAAATTCCGCCTGCTGCATTTCGGAATAAGCCCCCATTCCCCGCTTCTTATAGCCAAGGGCAAGATCAAACATACTGTGATTTAACGCATGAAATCCTGCCAGTGTTACAAACTGGAATTTATATCCTAATTTCCCAAGCTCCTTCTGAAAATTTTCAATTGTTTCATTGTCTAAATTACCCTGCCAGTTAAAAGAAGGAGAACAGTTATAAGCAAGCAGTTTATTTGGAAACTTCTCATGAATCGCCTCTGCAAAACGCTTGGCTTCTTCAAGGTCTGGTTTTGAGGTTTCGCACCAGATTAAATCGGCATAAGGAGCATAGGCTAATCCTCTTGCAATCGCCTGGTCCATGCCTGCATGCGTTCTGTAAAATCCTTCATCGGTTCGTTCACCGGTAAGAAAAGGCTGATCATACGGATCAATGTCACTTGTGACCATATCTGCTGCATCAGCATCCGTTCTTGCCAAAATCAAGGTATTTGTCCCGCTCACATCCGCCGCCAGTCGTGCGGATATCAGATTCCGGACCGCCGTTTGCGTCGGAACCAGCACTTTTCCGCCAAGATGACCACATTTTTTCTCAGAAGCGAGCTGATCTTCAAAATGAACACCTGCAGCACCTGCTTCAATCATGCTTTTCATTAATTCAAAAACATTCAGCTGACCGCCAAAACCTGCTTCCGCATCCGCTACAATTGGTGCGAAATAATCTACATTTCCGGTCTCCTCCATATGTTGAATTTGGTCCGCACGCTGCAGTGCCTGATTTATCCGTTTTACCACATGCGGTACGCTGTTGGAAGGATATAAACTTTGATCAGGATACATCTGGCCAGCCAAATTTGCATCAGCAGCTACCTGCCAGCCGCTTAAATAAACCGCTTTCAATCCAGCTTTCACCTGTTGAACCGCCTGATTTCCCGTTAACGCTCCTAAAGAGGGCACAAACGGTTCAGTCTGCAGTAGATGCCATAATTTTTCTGCTCCTTCTTCTGCCAAAGTATGACTCACCGGCATGGACCCCTGCAATTTCACAACATCCTCGGCGGAATATGGACGTTCAATTCCAGCCCATCTCTCATTGTTTTCCCATTCCTCCTGCAGCAGGGCGGCCTTTTCCCGATTTTCCATTGAACACCTCTCCTTTAAGTTCTGTAATAATACAGTTTTTATTTACAGTTATTATAGTATAACAGAAAGTTCTGTTATGCAACATGTTTTACAAAATTAATATATTTATTTTTTGTTATATAACAATGAGCCATTTACTTCTTTATCAACACACTGGTATTTCTGCCCGTAAATGCTTCATTACTGAAATCACAGACAATATTTCTATTAAAAAAACCCCTGACAAGGCGTCAGAGGGTGAACTTATGAAGGCGGAAAGGCTGCCTGGTTTTCTCTTTCATTTGATTGATACCAGATACACATAATAGCCGATGCGTCTTCGTTGGTCTTTTCCACTACAATGCTCCCATCTTTATAAACGTATTGCTGGGTCCACAATCCTTCCATGGCATTTTCAAATGTTTCATCCGGCGGACCTAACCATTTTTTGATATCAGCCTGTTCCAAGCCCGGGTTCTGAACGGCTACCGCTGTTGCTTTATTCGTATCGGGGTTGATAAAATACGTCCCATGACGAAACTGGATAAATTCAGCTCCTTCATACCAGCCGCTTTCTTCCGGGCTGCCAAGTTTATTTATTATATCTGATTTGTATTCTCTCACGTAAGAGAGCTGGTGCTGCTCTATATCTGTCTCTTTAAACAGGTCGTAGAACGTTTTCTCCCCCTGCTGCGGCGTATCTGTTACACTTTTCACTTTTGAGGGAGGCTGTTTTTCAAAGACAGCTGTTTCCTCTTTACTGGGGGCATGGTTAGCATGCCTATTCTCATCATCCTCTTCCCCGCACGCCGCCAGCAGACTGAAAATGATAATTACTAGTCCTGCTATTCTCACAAGCCTTCCCTCCTTCCTTTATAAACTATTTATTCCCTTTCTTTTCCTCTCTTTACACCTCCAATTTCAGAATTCCCAAAATTAGGTCTTTTCTCTTGCATCCAACCCTGGACAGGATTAGAAAAAGGGCTGAAGCAAACCCAAGTATAAGACAAAAAAACGTCTGAACGAATGCTTCAAAGAATCGTTCAGACATGTATTTGCGTCTTTCTATCGCTTCGTCAAAATACGTTGCGTTCCTTGGGTACAGTTACGAACAATAATTTTGATCTGCTTTTAGTCCAGCGAGTTTTCTATAAATAAAGTAGTGTGTTGCGCCAGATCAAGATCTGTGATTTCAAAATCGTCGGCCTGACCGGCAAATGTTTTGAAGGTCCGCACAATCGGCCGCTGCGGAAGACCTCTATGCTGCTGCACAACTACACCCCCTTCGCCGGAGGTGAGCTTCACTTGACTGCCTGTGGGATAAAAAGCGATAGTCCGCATGAATTTCCATACGACATGATGAGAAAAACAATGATTAGTCAGGCCAAGCAGTTTTTCACATGCTTCAAAGGGCTGCAGCGGTCTGTTATTATATGTACCGTTCACTAAATTATCATAATAATCCGCTACAGCTGTTATCCTCGCCAACAGATGAATATCCTCTTCTTCCAATCCCCTCGGCTCACCGGAACCATCTGCATTTTCATGGTGGGCCAGGGCAATATGGGAGGATAACGTACTGATTTCTTTATTTCTGCGGAGAAAGTTAAAACCCCGCCAGGCATGGTGGTCCTCTTCTTCACCCGGACGGCCCGGCAGTATTTTCCCGATATCATGCAGTAACGCTCCAACCGCCAGCTCTTCCAGTTTGACCCGTTCCAGATTCATTTTTGTTCCCGTTAAAACAGCCATCACACATACATTTAAAGAATGAGAATACAATGCGTTGTCTTCGGTTCGAATATCAGTCAAATTCAATAATATATCCTTATTGGCCATTATCTCCTCGAGCAGAGAGGAGACCGTTCTTTTTATTTTTTTAACATCAAGGTCCCCGCCATTTTGAATAAACTGAAAAGACTCACTAAGTGCAGCTGTAGCAGCTCGTCTCGTTTTTTCTGTGACCACTTCCTCCACCGTCACATCACTCAGTTGTTCGTCTTCAAGGTAAACAGCCTGTACCCCCATATAGTGCAGTCTCGATATAAGGCCCACGGTCAATGGGATACCTGCATTTAATAACACCCGCCCGTCCGCCGCATAAATATGCTTGGCTAGTTTATCCCCCTGCTCCACATTTTCGGTTAATGTATACCGCATGTAAGATCACCTTCAGTTTTCCGCTTAAGTGTTTCTTCTATTATATCGGAGGGCAGACAAGGATGTAACCATTTGCCAGAGATTTTTCCTATTCCTTATCATTCTTATGAAAAGATTCCATCAAAAAGCTGTTTCATTTACCACAGGGGAAAGAAACAGCTAAGTCATTATTGTCTTGTTGTTTTGAGATACGATTTTGCTACATGCCGGACATCAGGTGTCCAACTGTTTAACGATGCTGTCATTGCCTGTTCTACCGTCTCGGCTCCTTCTTCTTCCCAATATCCAAGCTGCTCTTCTTCCCTTTCCACATCGTCCAGAAAGGTACGAACAGCCGAACGCAACGAAGAGGCATCTTCTCCTTTCACACGCATATGAACTTTATCTCCTATCCGTATCGTCGTAAAGACCGACATCATGCCAAGTGTACTTTTTCCGTTAGCAGCAGCATGTTTCTTTTCAAAAAACACATCACTGTCATAGTGTTCAAGCAGATGCACGAATTCAATAATTTTCTGCACAGACAATCCTTTTCCTAATGATAGTGTTTCAAGCTGTTCCAATGTGAGATCTTCCCCTTTACCGCACAATTTCTTACATCATTATAAAACGTTCTCCCTGTAAATTCCACAGTTTTGAAAGAAGATGTCACAAAACGTTCGCAGTCCCTCTATTCTTTTTCTTTACGGTCAAGGGCTTGTAAAAAATCCTCTGGGTATTTTTCAAAATATAGCGACCGGGATGGAAAAGCTACATTCACCCCTTCTTCCTCCAAAATTCGAATGACGCTTAAATTAATCTGCTGCTTAATCTCATACCATTCGACCCATGCGATTGTTTTTGTGAAAAAATATACGAAAATGTCATAGGAGGAGTCTCCCATTTCACTGAATTTGACTAAAATTAATTCCTTATCCACCTCGTCATGTTCGTGCAGCATCGTTTCCATACGTTCCACTACCTTCTCGATTTTTTCGGGAGAGGTAGCATATTCTACACCGACCGTAAACATAATTCGGCGGACACTCATTTCCGACCAGTTCGTAATAGCTTCATTCGCCAGTGTTTTATTAGGAACAGTCACAAGGGAATCTGCAAATGTTCTCACTTCTGTACTGCGAAAGGTGATATCTTCCACCAGGCCCTCTACGGTTGGTGTTTCAATCCAGTCTCCTTTTTTAAAGGGACGTTCTGTAACAATAATCACCCCGCCTAAAAAGTTACTCAGCGTTTCCTGTGCAGCCAGTGCAACAGCCAGTCCCCCGAGTCCCAGGCCGGCAACCAGGCCGTTAATGTTATAACCCCACTCATAGGCCACGACTGTAATAGTCAACAATACGATAATAAAACGGGAGAGTTTTGACATAAACGGAATGATCATACTGTCTGCCCCGTCTTCCATTTTATGAGCTATCCGGTGAAACAGACTCGATGTCATCGAAGAAAAATTAAATAATCCCCAGCCAATGACAACAATAACAATCGAACGGTAAATCATATTAATGTCACTCATATGCTCATGGGGAACAGGTAAATAAAGTACAGCCAAATAGACGCCAAGAACCCCGATAAAAAAACGAACCGGCGTTTCAAAGGCGACCAGTATATTTGTAAAAATAGAAGTAGGTGATTTTTTCGCAAACTTCATGATCATTTTAAAAATATATCGGGTGAAGATTTTCCGGAATAAATAAATGACCAAAAATATAACGAAAGCAATACCGATTTTTATCCACGGTAAACTCATAAAGGCGTCCCGCCATGTGTATAGTAGATCCATGCCTTTCCCTCCATATCCATATACCGTTTATATCTTAACATGCAAGGGGAAGAAATCTCTAATAGGAAAATAAAGAGGAGTCCCTGCAGCGCCATGCCGGTAAGTTGCATTTATTGATTTTATCCCCCCTATTTTGGCATGCTATAATCATTAAAATGAAAGGAGGCAGGTATGATATGAAAAAGGTATGGCACCTCTATATTGAATCATCCTTGATTTTAAAAATAACGATTGCCCTGGTGCTGGGCGTGCTCACCGGACTCATTTTCGGAGATAATGCAGCCGTGGTTGAACCCTTTGGAGATCTGCTGATCCGGCTGCTTACTTTTTTAATTATCCCGTTGATTTTATTCACATTAATCGTAGGCATAAACCAGACCAGCTTAACCAACATGAGCCGTATGGGAGGAAAAGTATTTCTATATTATATTGTAACCTCGGCTCTGGCCTTAACCATTGCTTTGACTATCGCAAGTGTGATTAATCCGGGAGAAGGGGTTACTCTGGAAACGGAAGAAGAAGTGAATGTACCAGAAAACCCTGGATTTATAAGCGTTTTATTGAATATCGTGCCTGAAAACATTGTGAATGCGTTCAGCGAGATGAATCTGCTTGGAATTATTTTTACTGCGATCGTTTTCGGCATTGCCATTGCCTCTCTCCGCTCTTCCGATGCAACGAAAGATATGGGAGATCGTGTACTGCAGGTGGCAGAAGGGTTAAACGAAGCTACGTTCAAAGTAATGGGCTGGATTCTTCAGTATGTTCCCGTTGGTATTTTCGCGATTATGGCAAAAACGACAGGCGAACAAGGAATGGAGACGTTAACCTCTTTAGGAGCAATGGTAGGGGTGTTCTACGGATCTATTCTCGTTCAACTCCTCTTATATGCCTTTATCCTTACATTATTCCACGTTAACGTAAAAGAATTTTTTGCCCAGGCCCGTACCCCTATGCTGACAGCGTTTGTGACGCAAAGCAGTTCCGGTACACTTCCGCTGACATTAAATGCTGCCAAAAATCTAAAGCTCTCCCGCAGTCTGTATGGGTTCAGTCTGCCGCTTGGAGCCACGATTAATATGGATGGTGCCGCCATCCGCATCGGAGTCTCAGCCGTGTTTGCAGCAAATGTCGTGGGCGAATCCTTCGCTCTTGGCAATCTTATCGAAATTGTGATTGTCGGCACGCTGGCCACAGTCGGCACCGCGGGCGTACCCGGCGCAGGTCTGGTTATGATTGCCACCGTGTTCTCGATGGCCGGCCTTCCGATTGAAACCGTTGTTCTTTTAAGTTCCATTGACGCGTTGGTCGGTATGGGAGCAACTATGACAAATATCACCGGCGACCTGACGGGGACCGCCGTCATTAACGCTGCCGAAGACAGGAAACCAAAAGAGGCCGGTATACAGGCAGAGTAAAAACCAGAGCATTCCCGCAAGTACGGGGGTGCCCTGGTGCTTTTATTATTGCCGGGGCGCCCACAGCATGATGCTGACCCCGATTAAACAAACGGCTGCACCAAGCCAGTCATACAGATCTGGTGTCTTCCGGTCCACCAGCCATCCCCACAGTACAGACATTATGATAAAGACCCCGCCGTAAGCAGCATATACCCTTCCAAAAGAAGGGAACACCTGAAAGGCAGCAATGACACCATACAGTATAAGCAGAATGCCGCCTGACAGCCCGAATAAAAAAGGCCGGCTCTCCCGCAGCCAGATCCATATCAAGTACCCGCCGCCTATTTCACAAAGGCCGGCGAGAACAAATAATAAAACGGCATACAACATAATTTTCCTCTTTTCTGATTTTTCCATTAAGGTTTTCTTTATTTTACCGGCAGATCGTGACAGGATGCAATGCATATTGCCATTTCTCCTTATGCATACTAAGAAGAACCGAAAGGAGCTGAGAGGAATGTCTTCCAAGAATAGAAAGGGACCGAAGCAACAAAGCAAACCGGATCTCCCCCAGCCTCCGAAACAGCCGTACGGAGAACCGATGGATGGATCCCATAAGGTCAAAAACCAAAATCACACCCGCCAGAAAAAGGGTGCTTCGCACGATATGTAGTTTCCTCTCATAAAAAATGACGCCGGGCCGAGGAAGTCCCTCAAACCGGCGTCATTGGCATCATATGTATGGTGAGCCGTACTGGATTCGAACCAGTGACCTCTTGCCTGTCAAGCAAGCGTTCTCCCACTGAACTAACGGCTCGTACCACTTCTCACTGAAATCAGCGACAATGTTTATTCTACGATTTTTATTTCATTTTTGCAATATATTTATTTTATTTTTTTACTCTCTCCTTCTTTATCGTGGTTTATATTTTCTCTTTTTTATCCTTTTCTGTTTCCGTATCCCCCTCGCCTTCGTTCCCTGAATTCCGCCTGCTTTTCCTCCATCTAAACAAGGATTTCCAGATACGTTTACACCATGCCGCCACTTTATTTCTCTCCTTTTTCTAATTGATGGTAACGATGAAGAACCGTCGCCAGTTGTTCGCGGGTAATATATTCTTTAGGATATTTTCCGTTCATCAAGTTTTTTTCTGCTGCCCATTTCCAGGTTTTTTCGTGAAAAGGGGTTGGCTGGTGGTCCTCTAAGAATCCCGTCCCGATCGATAAAATGTCCTCCAGCTTTGCCATTGTCTCGCTATCAGCAATTCCGTCGATACATAATCCATGTTTTCTTTGAAACGATAATACAGCGCTTTTCGTTTCTTCTCCGAATGCTCCATCGGCTCCATAAATAGATAAATTTTCTCCAGCCTGGATTAAATCCTTTTGAAGCTGTTCTACTTCAGGTCCGCCGTCGCCGAACTGCAGCAGGGAAAGATCACTTCCAGATAACGGCCGATCCGCCATTAACGCCGAACGAACCTCATTCATTTCAATGCCGGGGCACACTGTGTCCATACCGGGAAGCTCCCGGTGCCCCAATACATCCGCAGCAGACAAATGAAACTGTGCCATCGCCCTTGTTACTCTATAATGCCAGGTTTTTTCCTGTTCGTCCGTAAACGAACCATTTCCAACGAGACAAATATGATAGGTGTATGAGTTATGACCTGCCGTTCCATTTGTCACCATAGTAGGACGGTAACAGACCTGGACTGTGCCGTCGCGGAGAATAATCTCATGGTACCCGCCGGTCTGCCACTTTGGGCTGAAACGGCTCCAGGTGTGATCCCAAAAAGACCAAAAATCCCCCGTCTTCGTGGCAGAGTGATGACGAATAATCTTAGTCACAGTACTCATGGAACGTGTTTCCGAACGTTTTGGAGTTTCATGACGAATATCTTTGACTTTTGGCATAAAGACGGCCTCCTTTTTCAGACACCCTACACTTTAAAAATATGCGGAAGCGTCAAAAAAGGATAGGTGGACAACAGAAAAAAATAATGGAATTTCATTCAAAAGTATATTTGATTATGTTAAACTAATATTCAAATATTCATTTGACTATCCAGGAAATAAAGGAGGCCCCAGCCATGACTGCAGAAAATTTCAAGCATGTCTACCGTGTTCAGGGATTCACCTGAGCAGGCTGTGCAGCCACGTTTGAGAAAAACGTGCGGCACCTGGAAGGTGTCACGGAGGCGGAAGTAAATTTCGGGGCTTCGAAATTAACCGTATATGGAGAAACCTCAAGGAAGGAGCTTGAGAAAGCAGGAGCATTCGAAAACTTATCCGTCATACCCGAAAATGAGAGCTCGTCGTTTTCTACGCCGTCATTCCAAAAAAGATATTTATCTCTAATTCTTTCTCTTAGTCTGCTTATTATTGGAATTGTTTTTGATTTTGTATACGGCGGAAATGCGACCTATACTATTGCTGCTTACGCTTCATCCATTCTTATTGGCGGCTGGGCCCTTTTTAGGACTGGTATAACCAACCTTGTCCATCTGGTCTTCGATATGAAAACGCTAATGAGCGTGGCTGTCATCGGAGCAGCTATAATTGGAGAATGGAGAGAAGGAGCTGTCGTTGTTCTCCTCTTTGCCATTAGTGAAAAACTGGAGACATTTTCGCTGGAAAAAGCCCGGCGGTCCATTCGTTCCCTGATGGAAATTGCGCCGGACAATGTAACCATCCGCAGAGGGGGAACAGAGTTATCTCTCGCCGTAGAAGAAGCTGTGATCGGAGATATTCAATTGGTCAAACCGGGTGAAAAAATAGCGTTAGACGGGCGGGTTCTCTCCGGAGCTTCTACGGTTAACCAGGCGCCGATAACAGGAGAATCTATCCCTGCTGAAAAGCAGACCGGAGATGAGGTTTTTGCCGGGACGCTGAACGAAGAAGGCTATCTGGAAGTCGAGATAACAAAGCATGCGAAAGACACGACGCTGGCAAAAATCATTCATCTCGTCGAGGAAGCACAGGGACAAAGAGCTCCATCCCAGGCTTTCATTGATCGATTTGCGGCTTATTATACTCCGTGTATCATTGCCCTCGCAGCCATCGTTGCCGCCCTTCCACCCCTTTTATTCGGGGGAATGTGGAGCACCTGGATCTATCAGGGCCTGGCAGTCTTAGTCGTAGGGTGTCCATGTGCCCTTGTCATTTCCACGCCTGTTGCTGTTGTAACAGCCATCGGAAATGCAGCTCGGCAGGGCGTATTAATCAAAGGCGGCATATATCTTGAAGAAATGGGCAGAATCGAAGCGATGGCTTTTGATAAAACCGGAACGTTAACGATGGGGGCCCCTGTTATTACAGACATGTTCTTTTATTCAGAAAAGGATAAAACGATGCGGAATCTGGCTGCCCTTGAATATCATTCCCAGCATCCCCTTGCTTCCGCCGTCATAACAAAAGCCCGGGAAGCCGGGGTGGTTTTTGAAAACGTGCAGATAACAAATTTCCAATCGGTTACCGGGAAGGGAATACAAGGGGTGATTCATGGAGAAACCATATATGCCGGTAAACCCTCTTTTTTTTCCAGAGAATTGTTATCTCCTGTTCAGGAAAAAATAACGTCTCTTCAGGAAGAAGGAAAAACTGTTATCATCACAGGAACAACTGCGAAAATTACGGCAGTGGCTGCCGCCGCAGATTCGTGGAGACCGGAGAGCAAAAACGTCCTTTCCCGTTTGAAGACAACCGGCATCGACGAACTAATTATGCTCACCGGGGATCATAGACGCACGGCGGAAGCCATCGGTAAGGAAGTAGGGATTCGTAATGTTCAGGCTGAATTACTGCCGGAAGAGAAGCTTTCCTATATTCAGAAACTGACAAAGAATAATAAAAAAGCGGCGATGGTCGGAGATGGCGTAAATGATGCCCCTGCTCTGGCCAACGCGGCAGTCGGCATAGCCATGGGCGGAGCGGGGACGGATACAGCCCTTGAAACGGCGGATATCACCCTCATGGCCGATGACCTGGAAAAACTTCCCTATACCGTAAACCTCAGCCGGAAAACACTGAATATTATTAAACAGAATATCGTATTCGCCCTCGGGGTTAAAGCAGCCGCCCTTCTGCTCGTCATCCCCGGTTGGCTCACCCTCTGGATTGCTATTTTTGCGGACATGGGCGCCACCCTGCTCGTGACGTTAAACGCGCTCCGACTTTTAAAAACAAAGACGGAGTAAGTCATACAAAAACCAAAACTTCAATCCCCCTTGCATAAAAAAGAGGTACTTTCTTTTACCCTAGAGAAAGTACCTCTTTTTACGATCAATATAAAGTTTTTGTTGCTTCCCTGCTGTAAGGCTGTAGTTCCTCCGCTCTGCCATCCCGGATTTTGGCAGCCCAGGCCGGATCCATTAACAGGGAACGCCCGACCGCAACTAGATCAAATTCATTATTTTCCAGTCTTTCGATTAATCCATCCAGATTGGTCGTCTCTGCCCCGGTTCCGCTTGTAAATTCTCCATCCAGCCCTACAGAACCAACCGAAATCACCGGTTTGCCTGATAATTTTTTTGTCCATCCGGCCAGATTCAAAGGCGAACCTTCAAACTCTGATTCCCAAAAGCGGCGGGTGGAACAATGAAAAATATCTACACCGGCTTCCACGAGCGGTTCCAGAAAGGTCTGCAACTCTTCCGGGGTCTCTGCAATTTTTGCCTGATAGTCGGACATCTTCCATTGAGAAAAGCGGAAAATGATAGGAAAGTCCGGTCCGACCTTCTTCCGGCATGCTTCGACGATCTCCACAGCAAAACGGGTCCGGGCTTTCATATTTCCCCCGTATTCATCGATCCGCCGGTTGGTTTGTGCCCAGAAAAATTGATCAATCAAATACCCATGAGCCCCATGAATCTCAATCGCGTCAAAGCCCAGCCTGCGGGCCTCTGCCGCTCCCTCTGCATAGGCCTGTACTAATTCTGTTATTTCCTTCCGCGTCAATGGTTCGGTTATCTTTTCACCGGATAAATTCAGGCCCGACGGTCCAACCGGAAGTGCTTCTTTATTTGGCAGATCTCCCGGCTGCCGGGTCATTCCAACATGCCACAACTGCGGCGCGATTTTCCCGCCGGCTTGATGGACTTCTTTTACTACCTGGTCCCATCCCTGTAATGATGCTTCTCCATGAAACCGGGGAATAGAAGAACCTGAGACCGCTGCGGGGTGGTTAATACCGGTTCCTTCAGTTATAATCAGGCCCACGTCATTCTCCGCGCGGCGCCGATAATAAGCGGCAACGTCCAGTCCCGGCACTCCTCCCGGAGAAAAACCGCGTGTCATCGGTGCCATAACAATCCGGTTGGATAGGGACAGTTTATCCGTATGCCACGATTCAAACAAAGGTTGGATGGATGTATTTTTCGTCATATTACGCATGATTTGCTCTCCTTTTCCATACAATGTCTGAAATGTATTATCGCAAACTTGGCTAACGAAAGGAAAATAATCTGCTTTCCCTTTACTTCATGTTTTTCCGCTGATGCCGATGCTCCTTTCTGGCAGGAGCCGTATCGTATAAACGATGTTCTTCTTCTGTCGCAGGAATAACTCCCGGGACTTCTATTGGATTCCCCGCGCTGTCCACGGCAACCATGGTCAGAAAAGACTCGGTCGTAAGCCTTTTACTGCCGGTTAATAAATTATGAGAGTGAACGCGGACAAATACTTCCATGGACGTTCGCCCGGTTGAGGTGACAAAGGCTTCCAGTTCCAGAGCTTCGCCCGCTTTGGAAGCAGACAAAAAGTCTACCGAATCCATGGAAGCAGAGACTACGACACTGTTACAATGCTTCATTGCAGCCAGAGCTCCGATTTCATCGATATACGCCAGTACTTTTCCCCCAAAGATTGTTTGAAGATGATTGGTATCCGGAGGCAGCACCAGGCGGGTCTGTACGGTTCTCGAATGAGCCATGGGCTGGGCTTGTTTCATACTAATCTGCCCTCCTCTAAAAGATCCACACGAAAAGAGCACCCATTATTTGGATGCCCTTTTTTGCTGCACACGGCTTAATTGTGATTCAGTTTTTGCATAGATGTTTCCTGCTTCTTCTTCGGATATGTTAAATTTTTCACTGGCCTTCTTTTCCACAAACGTATCATTTGCTGCTACATCGTGTTTTTCTCCAGCTTCTTCGAGTTCATCATATTGTTCCTGCATGAACAGATAAACCTCCCTGTCCAAATCCGGCAGGTTTTCCATCACTTGTTCTGCACCCTTATCCATATATGTACCTCCTTTATCTTTATCATAATATATTTTATCGACAATACAAGCTATTTTCGATAATTGTAATATTACCTTTCACAATAATTTCTTTCTATTTTATTATAACATGGTGAACGTCCGGCTTTTTTAGAGATCTATTCTTTCGTTTGTCTGAAACAATGTCCCCCATCCCTGCTGAGGGGTAAATCGTTCAGCAAGCCACAAAGCTTCCCAGAAACTAACCTGATTAGCAGTTAAAACCGGTTTCTTTAAGGTTTCTTCGAGCACCTTCAGATACCCGGCTGTATGTAGAGCAGTATCTGGTATTAATAAAGCCTCTGCTTCAGCTGCGTCGCTATTTTCAGCAAAGTCAAGCACTTCCCTCTTTTTTAGTGTACCCACCTCTGCTGCCGTTATGATACCTTTGCTTTCATACTGAATAACTTCCATCTCGTAGGTTTGTAAAAATTGTTTGAAGATCAGAGCCACGTCTCTTGGATAAGTTGCCGCTACCGCTATTTTTTTCAAATTCAATGTTCTGGCTGCCTTAACAAAGGCAAGGGCTGTTGTAGAGGCCGGGACATCAAGGATATTTTTCAACTCCTTCACCTGCCGTTGGATTCCCGCTGCTCCTAATACAAAGCTGGCACTCGTGGAACTCCATAAAACGGAGGCAGCGCCGCTGCCCTTGAGCCTTTCTGCACCTTCCTGCAGCCTCTTTATACTGCCCATTTCCGTCAATGCTTCCACCGTATGGGCATCTTCCAGAAAGCTGGTGTGGATCACTTCAATATCAACAGCTGGTCTCATTTCCGAAGCCATCGTATAAAAATCGTTTTCGGCTGCCTGTCCTGGATATAGAAAAGCCATTTTACGGTTTTTATGTACAGGCACACTGAATCACCTCGCTTTTCTTCTATTAAAACAGATTGACATTTAACTGAAAACATGTAAGCGTATAATAAATAAGAAAAAAGAAAGAGTGTTGATCATTGCAGTACGTTACAACCGATGTTCTTATTATAGGATCGGGAGCAGCAGGCTTGTCGGCTGCTGTTTACGCAGCGGAATCCGGAGCTGAGGTAATCGTCGTGGATAAAGGAGCCTCAGCTAAAAGCGGATCTACCGTTGGAGCAGTTCAAATAGCAGGACTCGGTCCCTGGTCCATGCCGGAAGACAGTACTGCTGCCTATAGTCGGGATATCTTAGAAAGCGGCCGTGGATTAAGTGATCCCAGCCTAACCGAAGTACTTGCCCGCGATATTGAAGAACGCTTAGCGGATTTACAAAAATGGGGGCTGAAACTCGATGAAAATGAGCATCAGAGGGTGGAAGTAACTAAAACTTCGGGTCATAACATTTCCCGTTCTATCAGTGCCAGAAAAGGAAAATCAGGGCTGGGAATTCTGCAGACATTATTCAAACAGGCTAAAACCTATCATAACCTTTCGTACTGGAGTGATTTGATTACCCTGGAGATAGCGGTGAATAATGGAAAAGCAGCAGGGGCCTGCGTATATAATTTAAAGGAAAACGAACTTTATTGGATCGGAAGTAACGCGGTCATATTAGCAGCCGGCGGTATCGGACAGCTTTTTTCTATTACTAGTAATCCTGTGCAGGCTACAGGAGACGGCTTTGCCCTGGGACTGGAAGCAGGAGTGTCCCTGCTTGATCTGGAACAAATTCAATTTTATCCAGTCAGCCTTTTAACTCCCCCATCTCTCGCAGGGTTATGTATGAGTTTTTACCACCTTGGAAAATTGTTCAATACCCGGGGAGAACGTTTTATGAAGCATTATGAACCTCAAACAATGGAAGATACAACAAGAGATAAGCTTGCGATTGCCATTGCTCGTGAAATCACTGCCGGACGCGGCACACCAAATGGAGGCGTCTGGCTTGATGCGACAGGAGTGATCGATGACATTAAAACGTATTTTCCGCATGAGTACAATATCTGCACGGAACGAGGCGTAAACCTGGAAAAAGAATGGGTGGAGATCGGCCCCGCCGCCCACTTTATTATGGGAGGGATCGCTGTCAACGCAAACGGCGAAACCTCCCTGGCCGGTCTGTACGCTGCAGGGGAAACAGCCGGTGGACTGCATGGCGGGAACAGGCTTGGAAACAATGCCTTATCTGAATGCATTGTGTTCGGAAAACGTGCAGGAGAACATGCCGCTGCTAAAAAATATAAGGCCAGACCGTCTCCTCTGCCTTCTGATATACCGGCAAAAAGTAAATGGATTGTTGATGTTATTCGAGCTGCGCCAAAAGGAGAATTTCGACCTGTTATACTGAAGGACAAAATCCGGCGTGTATTGGACACATCCCTTGGCGTCACAAGGTCTAACGAAAATTTGACAAACGGCTGGGATACACTGGCTTCCATTCAGAAACAGATGGAAAATGTTCACCTTACCGTGCCGGCAGCAGGGTATTCCAGAGAAGTGCTGGAGTTCATCGAAGTCCAGCATATGATTGAGACAGCGAAAGCGTTTCTTTCAGCCGCAAAAACGAGAACCGAATCCCGCGGTGCTCATTTTACCATCGATTACCCTGACACTTCAGACGAGATCAGGCATACTACGACATTTATCATGGACGGCCGTATTACTTCCAGGTATGAACCAAAGGAGTATCAATCATGAGAAAGCTGGATGTCGCAATCTATCGTTCCGAAGGCCGCATGGATTACTATCAGGCACCGTACTACCCGGGAATGACCGTTTTAAACGTCGTAGAAAGTATCTACACCTATCAGGACCCCACGCTTGCCTATCGGTATTCCTGCCGTACCGGTCTTTGCGGCACCTGTAGTATGATGATTAACGGCCGGCCCGGACTGAGCTGCATGAAGCCAGCAGAGACAGGAGAAGACGGCTGCCTCACCTTAGCCCCCCTCCCCCGCGGGGAAACATTAAAAGATCTGATGAAACAAATAAAATAGAACGATATATCCTAAAAAAACAGGACCGCTTTTGGCAGCGGCCCTGTTTTACACCTGGGACAAGGACAGAGGAACGATTCTGCTTTCCTGATCCAGTTCGGCAGAGGTCCCGGTGTTTTTAAATCGTCCATTCATCGTGTATAACCCCGGTCACATACCACCCGCCATCTTCTTTCTTCATTGCTAGGCGGAGGGAAGACCAATCCATGCCGGCATATTCCTCTTGTTCTCCTTCAAAATGATACTCAACGATTTCTGCCTCCGGGTAAATGTCTTCTGTATTATCCACCGTATTCCCCGGGCCGATCCTCTTGTTGACAGACGTTTGAGCGGCATTTAAATAATCACGATCATAAATGAATTCATCATAGTAATCGCTGAACGTGGTGTTTATAGGATTTCCCCGGCCATCATAATAACCCCATTCATAGGACGTATTATCGTCCCAGAGCTCTTCTGCTTCTGATTGTGTAAAATGCTGATCCTCATCTGGATCTACATGGGCATACGGGGTAAAACGAACCCCTTCCTCCGGATGTACATGAGAGGCGAAAGCACTCATGTCCTCATTTTTTAAGTCTTCCAGAGCTTTATCGGCTGCAGCATGGGCTTCTACCGCTGACGCGTCGCTCGTATCAAGACTGTAAATCGTATCACGTAAATGGTCCCCGTTCTCTGAATAAAAAGCTTCTGTCACTTCTCCATTTACATGATATTCCATTTCATCGGTTATGCGTACAAGATCAAACTCTATCATACCCTCGGACCGCGTTGTTTTATAATAAGCGGGATTTCCATTATATAACGCAACCTCTTCATAGTCGTACAAATCCGGAGCCTGGCTCTCCATATAATGGGTACCGTAAGCCCGGATGGTCGATTGGCCGGTCTCATATAATATTTTTCCATCTCCGTTTGCTGCTTCCTCTCCCTCCGGCCAAGCTTCCGGATATGTTACTTCAAATCCAAACCGCGCATTGGAATAAGTAGTTCGATCCGGGTTTACAAATTGGCCCGAATCCATCGCTCTGGCAAGAAAAACAGCAAATTGCGCCCGTGTCACCTCATCGTTTGGTCCAAAAGTTCTGTCCTCATAACCATTTGCAATCCCAGCCTGAGCGACAGCCTGAATATCGTCATAAAACGCATCGGCTTCGTTTACGTCCCGGAAATAATCGGTATCTTTCTCTTGTGTCAAAAGGAAAGAGCGATTTATTACCGCTGCCATCTGTCCTCTTGTCAGCGATTCATTTGGCATAAATGCCCCATCCTTACCGGACATAATTCCTTCCTCTTTCACGGCTGCCGCTGCCCTGTAAGCGTGGAAATCTTCTCCGACATCCGTAAACCGCGGATCAGGTCTATCATCCACCTGCAGTTCCAAGGCTTCGACAATCATAGCAGCAGCCTGACTTCGTTTTACTGTGTTATTCGGATGGAAGTTTCCATTGCTGTATCCGGAAATAACCTCCTGTTGAGCCAAATATTCAATTTCAGCCTCAGCCCAAAAATCATCTGTTACATCTTTAAAGTCAGGAGAGTCAGCCAAAGCCTGGCATGGGAGAATAAATGATAACAATAAAACCGCCGTCATCCCTCTTTTTTTCACAAAAACTCCTCCCCAATCTATGTTTTTTCCACTGTAACACGACTTTCAAAATACAAACACCCCAGGAATTTGGAAAACCTCTGAGAAGATGTATACATAGACTATAGGCAAAGCATACTATTAGAAAACCCGGAGGCCGTCTAAAATCCGAACATGTATGTTAAAAATTATCTCAGGAGGTGACCCCCATGAATCTTTGGAACATGTGGACAGATTGGAGAGAGTCTGCAAAACAGAAAAGAATTGATGCCATGGAAAAAGAAGGGAAATGCCCCGACTGCCGGGGACGCGGCATCCAATTAATTCCCAATGAGTATTACTATACGGATCCCCTTTACTGCCCGGGATGTGAAGGAAGTGGTTTGTTTTCTGACTGGCAGAACAGATATTACTGAAAACTTCCTTTCATTACAAGACGGCCGTCCTGGTTCATTCCAGCCATCCTTCCTGCAGGAGCAGGTGGAAAATAAAGGGTATCTCCCGCAAATAAGGGAGACAAAAACCCGCATCTATATTTTTTTATATAACAGCCGAGATCCAAAACAGGATGAAGACATCGTGCCGCTGCCCCCATGATTAACATACCTTGAACAACTTGTCGTGGAAATCCTGCTTTTCGGGCAGCCTGCTCGTTAAGATGTATAGCCTGATTATCCCCCGAGCAATAAGCATACTGCCTCACCCATTCAAGTGGAAAGGATAAAGATCCAGCTTCAGATTTCCTTTTTATTGGAGAAGCTTTCTGTTGTTTCCCCCTCTCTCCAGCGCAGCGAATAGGCGTCAAGGTAGTAGTGAGAAGTTCCATTAAGAGTAACTGGTGTGATACTATCTTCATTGTTTCTATAACACGTTGAAACGTACCGGTGGAAAGGCGGGTTTCTTCGATGTTCTCCAGTTTTATCCACCCTTTTAATGGCTGATCTGCTGTAATCGGAGCATAATAGTGAAATTCCTGTTTTTCATGAAGAAGAGTTTTCTGAGAAGAGAGCCGCCATGGGATATCGATCGTATTCCAAAATACCATAGGATATGTAGGAGGCATTAACACATCAGCAAAACCTTTATTTACTGCAAAAGCAGGATCCAGGTAAAGTGGGTGACAATCATGTAGACATACAGCCCAGTTTCTTATATTCTCTCTTGTCATAGAAAATAGGTGAACCTCGGTCGACATCCCTTCCCAGGATAAATCGATCATTCGCTCCTCCCCTTCCATCTGTTCCTGTCAGCGGTTTTTACATAACATGGCGATTCCCATTCCACCGCCAATTCCCATCGCTGCTATTCCAGTCTCCGTTTGCTGAATTTTCATTTCAGCACATAATCTTGTCGTTATCACCGCTCCCGAAGCTCCGTACGGGTGACCAAGAGCAATAGCTCCGCCTCCGGAATTTACGTTTTCTCTTGGAATTTGTAAAGCATGTAGACAGGCAATCGTTTGAGAAGCAAATGCTTCATTAAATTCCATTTGATCGATATCGTTTATCTCAAGGTTATTCCTTTTCAGACACTGCTGAACAGCCGATATAGGCCCAATACCGAGATAGTTGGGATCCACTCCAGTGGTTACAATGTCCTGTACTTCGACCAGCGGGGAGAGTCCCCATGCTTTCGCTTTTTCTTCACTCATCACCAGTACCACAGACGCACCGTCGTTAACAGGACAGGAATTACCCGAAGTAACGGTGCCATGTTCCACGAAAACCGGTGGCAGCCGGCGGAGCAGTTTTCGGTTCGTCTTTTCACGGGGGCATTCATCCATTTCCGCCACTCCTGAAAGCGGCACTATTTCCCCTTCATACCGGCCTTCTTTTTGAGCTCGAACAGCTTTTTGATGACTTTCTACTGCATACACATCCTGCTCCTCCCTGGTAACCCCATATTTCTGAGCGACATTTTCAGCTGCCACCCCCATATCGGGATCCCCTATCTTCTCCGGAGAAAACGCCGCCCGTTCGTAAAAGCGGGGCAGCTGCTGCCACACATTTTTCGGCTTTTCCATTTTCCAGGGAGCAAGGCTGACACTTTCCACTCCTCCAGCGAGATAAACCCCTCCGGCCCCGGCTTGAATAAGACGTACTGCCTGGCCAACAGCTTCCATCCCTGAACCGCACTGCCTGTCTACAGTAACTCCCGGTACACTTACCGGAAAATCTGCCTGCAGGGCGGAAAGCCGGGCCAGATTCCCACCGGGACCCACCACATTCCCTAAAATCACGTCCTCTATTACTTCTGCCGGAACTCCTGTTTCTTCTAATATACTTCGAAAAACGACGCCGGCCAGATCCTCCGGGGGGACATTCCGAAGGATACCGCCTGCTCTTCCAATAGGAGTCCGCTTTGCGCATACGATGACAGCTTTATGATTCATAGCCTTCCTGCCTTTCCCGGGGTAACATATTGGTGAGTTTCTGCCGTGAAGGTTTTCCGCTTGTTGTCAAGGGGAGGTCGTTCACCTGTTTCCAGATTTTCGGGCATTTATAGGCGGACAGATACGTTTTGCAGTAATTTTTCAGCTCCTTCACCAGCCCGTTCTGCTCTGCTGCTGGAACAATAAATGCCGATGTTATTTCCCCCCAGTAGTGGTCTTTGACACCAATAACTGCCGCATCCTTAATACGGGGATGGGATTTAAGCAGCTGTTCCACTTCTTCCGGGAAGACATTTAATCCGCCAGTCACGATTTGATTCTTTTTACGCCCTGCCAAATTTAAAAATCCATCCGCTTCCTCCCAGACGATATCACCCGAAGGTATCCACTGCTCCGGAAGGACAGCTTCTCCTCCTGCGTATCCTGAGAAGGTCATCGGACTCCGGACAAATAATTCTCCCTTTTCTCCCGGGGTAACCTCTTTTCCACGCGAATCCCGTATGGAAGTTTCCACAGTGGAAAAAGGATAGCCTAGCCCATAAGGCCGATTCCCCGGATGGCGGTCCGAAAATACTGAAACAAAACTAAGCTCTGAAGAACCATAAAACGAAATCCATTCCGTTTCCGGCAGGACCGTTTTGAGAAAATCTTTTCTGTTCTGAGACCATTTATCCCCGGAAATGATGCATTTTCGCATGACAGCTTGCTGCCAGTCGGTATGCTCTGCTGTATTTATGACAGCTTCATACATGGAGGGAACGCCGTACATAACAGTAATTCTATCCTTTTTCCAGCGGGAAAGAAGAGACCGGACAAAAAATTTCTCTTCAAGAAAACAAACCGCTCCCAAATGCAGAGCGTGTAAGGCTGCAAATAAAAAGAGGGAATGAACAAGCGGGCCCGGGACGGAAATATTGTCTTCTGGATGAAGCCCCAGCTCTTTATCCCCTTCCGCAAAACTTATCATCCATGATTGCTGCGTTCGGATAAAGCCTTTCGGCAATCCCGTTGTCCCGGACGTAAACCCCATGTAAAAGGGGCATTCTTTAACATCCATCGCAACGGGGAAAGTATTCTCCCTGGAGGAAAGCCACTGCTCATATGCTTCAAAACCGGTAGCCTTTCCCCCGATGACGATAATTTTCACCATGCCCCTCCATTCATGGAAACAAGAAATATAACTCTCATCCGTGAAAAGGAGCGCAGGCTTAATGTTTTGTATCACTGTCGTTATTTCCTTCCTGCTCCATTTCGGATCCAATGTAGCTGCTATCCAGCCTGCCTTCGCCGCACCAAGGACAATTTCCAGAAAAGCTGTGCCATTTGGGAGAAGGATCGCCGCAATAGGCGGAGGCGTCTCCTTTAAAAACACGGCGGTTTCGTGAAACATCTCAGCTGCCCTGTTGGTTTTTATCTCCAGTTCTTTATAAGTCAGTCCCTGCTCAGAGGTCACAAGGGCTGTTTTATCTGGTTGGGTTTCTGCGTGTTTCCGTACAGCATCTGCTATCGACATGTAAATCTCCTACCCTGCAGCTTTTTCTCTTTCAGATGGTTTCCCCTTAAACAAAAAAGGGTGATAATGAGCTATTTTCACTACGGTATATGAAGCAGCGGCTGCTTTTGCGGTATCACCCGGAAGAAACCCAAGCGTTTGAATAACAGCCGCTTCAAGCGGGAGCTCCGCAATTAAGGAGTGATAGATCGTTCCACAACTATGTATTACAAGAAGGCCGCCGGCCACATTTGCTGCAAATGCTCGTGAAAGGGAGAGTTTCTGTGATACCTTTTCCATGATCCAGCCTGTAATAAAGGCAGCAATCGGCCAGGATAAAATATAACCTCCGCTTGGTCCCAATAATACTCCAATACCGCCGCGGCCTCCTGATAACAGCGGCATCCCTGCACTAATTAAAAAAACGACAATCAGCATACTCCCACCACCGAGCCTCGCTCCCAGCAAAGAGCCTGCCAGCATCACTCCAAGGGTCTGCGCCGTTATTGGAACCGGTGTCAGCGGGATTGGAATAGGAGGCAGAAGCCCCAGCACTCCGACTACTGCAGCAAACATGGCCATGTACATCACATTCCTCGTTTTCAATTGCAGTCCTCCCTATGTTCTTTACCCAAAATGTAAACGAGAAATAAATAATTGTCAACTTAAAAAATATTAAGTTGACAATTATACTCTCCTTAACGATTCAGCTTGCTTTTACTGGTTTCACTCTGTCTTGCAAACCCCTGCTGGCGGAACTGCTTCCGCTTCTTCTTGGACCACGTATTATAATCTTTCAGGAAGGTTTCATATTCCTCTGCGACCTCATCCAACGCGCCGGAAACTTTCACCTCGCCAAATTCAAGCCAAATTGCTTTATTACAAAACTCTTTAATCTGCCCGAGAGAGTGACTGACGAAAAACATGGTCTTTCCCCGTTCTTTGAACTCCTGCATCTTTTCAAGGCTTTTCTTGGCAAACGCTTTATCCCCCACAGATAAAGCCTCATCCACGATTAAGATATCAGGATCAATACTTACATTGATGGAAAAGCCCAGCCGGGATTTCATTCCCTTTGAATAAGACTTCACCGGCTGGTCGATAAATTTATCCATTTCTGCAAACTCGATAATCTCCGGTTCGATTTGTTTAATTTCTTTCTGTGTAAAACCGAGCATCAGGCATTTCATTTCAATATTTTCTCTGCCGGTTAATTTGTTATTCAGTCCTGAAGAGATATCAATAATGGCCGGTTCTCCCTGTAAAATCAGTTCTCCGCTCGTTTCCGGCACGACACCGGCAATAATATTGGAGAGCGTGGATTTCCCCGAGCCATTTACCCCAAGCAGCCCGATAATATCCCCTTGTTCTGCTTCAAAGGAGACATTGCGCAGCGCATAAAATTCCTCTCCAAAGTCTCTCGGCAGTACTAGATCCTTTAATCGTTCCGACTGGCTGTCATACAACTTGAATGTCTTCGTAATATTCCGGGCTGATACAGCTATGGCCACGTTGGTCCCCCCTACAGAAAATCAATAAAATGTCTTCTAAACCGTAAATGCAAAAATGCCCCGATCATAAACAGAAACAGCACCAGCGCCCAGAAATATAACGTGTACTGCCAGTGTTCCACCATGTACCAGGAGTTTCCGAAAATAGCAGCACGATACCCTTCTGCCAAATAATATAATGGGTTCAAGCGCATGAGCGATTGAACAAAAGCAGGCAGACTTTCGGAAACCCACAGGAAAGGGCTTAAATAAAGAAACACCCGGATGGTGGACTGAATAAACATCTGCACATCGCGAATGACGGTGGTCAGGGTTGACGTAATCAATACAACAGCTATCGTCATGATTAACATACTGACAATAAAATACGGTAACTGAATATAATACAAACTTATTTGATAAGAGGTAAACTGCATGTAAATGATTACAATCCCTAAAATCAAAAGATGCGGATACAGTTTTGATACGATGACGTAGGCTGGAATGACACTTGTAGGAAAATTCATTTTTGACACAAGCCGGATCTTCGAATAAATGGCTTTGGATCCCTGAGTAATGGCTGGATGAATAAAAAACCAGATCGTGATGCCTGCTGTCATCCAGTTTAAATACGGGATGCCGGCAACATCATCATTTCCCCGGATACCGTAGCCAAACACAAACCAATAAATAGCCATAAAAAAGAGGGGGGTGATAAGTTCCCATGCCGCCCCCAGGTAGTTATTATTATTTTTAATTTTAATTTCATAAAGAGCCAGCCGGTTGATTAAATAAATGTTATCCCACAACTCATTGGCAATTTTCAAGAGTGCTTTCATGTCCATTCCCTCTTTTTATGTGTTTACTGTTCAGGAAAGACGGCCTCTGTAACTCTTTGGGAGGCGTACCCGTCCTCCAGAGAATGAAACGAATCTTCGAACCACTCTACATGTGATGCGTAGCGCTCTCTGATTGTATCAGCCGACTTGATTTCCTCGAGTAGTGAATTGGTTGTTGTCACGAGCGGTCCAGGTGCTTCGTTTTCGAAATCAAAATAAAATCCGCGCAGCATATCACGGTAACTTTCGATATCATAGACATAAAAAATCATGGGACGCTTCAGTACGCCATAATCAAACATGACAGAAGAATAATCGGTAATTAACATATCACTTGCTATATATAAATCACGGATATCTTCATAGCGGGAAGCATCTACGGCAAAATCTTCATAACCATTGAGGTCCAGATGATCAGAGACCAAGTAATGAAGCCGGAAAATCATAAAATAATCCCCGCCCAGCTGTTCTTTCATCGCTTCCATATCCATCTGCACCGTAAATTTGTATTTGCCGATGAAGTGATATTCATTATCGCGCCATGTCGGAGCATATAAGATTACTTTTTTTCCTTCCGGTATATTGAGCCGCTGCTTTATGTCATTGACGTCCTCCCGGGTATAGTGAAACAAATAGTCATTTCTCGGATAGCCGGTTTTCAGCATTGTCTGCTCAAAATCGAAAGCTTTTTGAAAAATCTCAGCTGAATATTCGTTTGGCGCTACTAAAAAACTCCATCTTTTTGCTTCCGTTATAAAATTTTTTTTATACATCTCCGTTGTGGTGCCGGGCATATACACCTCATCCATGTCCAGCGCCAGTTTTTTCAGAGGTGTCCCATGCCAGGTTTGGAGATAGACTGTTTCTGCCGGCTTTGGGATCCATTTTGGAAGCCGGCTGTTAAACACCCAGTATTTGGCCCTCATCATAACAATGAACCATTTAAAGGTAAAACGATGAATAGTCCGGACCCCATGCTCTTCAAAATGCTTTTTGAAGCGGTGGTCGATACTCCAGTAATACGTGAAATTCCGATCCTGCTTTTTTAATTCTTCATAGATTGCCCTGGGGTTGCAGCTGTACTGTTTCCCCAGAAAGCTTTCAAATACGATGATATTTTCTTTCTTCGGGAGCTTTCCCACCAGCCCAAATATTTTACGGTACATCTTTCTGATCGTTTTCGACTTCATGAAATGCTTCCATTTTTTTTTAATATGCTTTTTCCGTCTGCCTAACGGTTTTTTTAAAGGTTTTTGCATATGACTCATAACCCTTCTCTGCTCCACCAGTATAATTCATACATTTTGCTCGGTCTATTATATACTTTATGAGGGGTAAAAAACAAAAAAAGAGAGAAAAAAATCCCTCTTTTTTAATAAGCATTTGCAAGAAGCAGTTCGTTTTTAATCTTTGTGGTGGAAATATTCGCTGTTCTTGGTAAATACGTCACTTCACAATAGGGAGCGAGATGATCAAACTTCCCTTTCCAGTCATCTCCCATCACAAGCAAGTCCACATCATGATGGATAATATCGCCTGCTTTCTGGTTCCAGTTATTCTCCGGAATGACTTCATCCACGTATCTCACAGCTTCCAAAATCAATTTCCGCTGTTCGTAGGGATAATACGCTTTTTTATTTTTTATTTCATTAAATTCATCCGTTGAAATAGCGACGATTAAATAATCTCCTAATTCTTTTGCACGTTTTAATAAATTTATATGACCCCAATGCAGTAAATCAAAGGTGCCATAGGTAATAACTTTTTTCATTTGTAATCCTCCTAGCTTCTCTCTAACATGGATGGTGGATTTATCACTTTTACTGTTTACTGTTACTTTACAATTTTAATGAAAAATGAAGGAAATATTCATTGACTTTCAGAATTATATCACACCATCCAAGGATTCACTATAAACAAATAATCAAATATCGGCGGAATAATATAAAAAAATATGTGAAAATCTCTTGTGAGGACTTTTACAGGTAAGGCGGCAATTCCGTCGGAGTCTTGCCGCCTATGTCTGAAATAAAATCGATTCTTTTACTTTTTTGTGAAGAGCTGGCCTTTATACCCGTCTTCCGTTTTTCCTTCCGCCCGGGCAATTCTTCCTTCTTCTGCAAGTTGTTCACAGGCCGCCAGTATGTCCTCCAGCGCTTTCTGCCCATCAAATAACTCTTCATTAATTTCTGCCGGAGTAAACACTCTATCCGCATTTTCTTCTACTTTAATATTATTAATGAAATTTTCAATTTCCTGCTGCATCGTTATCCTTTCCTTTCTTCAAAATAAGTTTACACTCTTTACAATCTTAAATCTAGTCTTCTCTTTTCCATGTGCAGTTCTGTTTTAAACCTCATTTATTAACATACGGGTCGAACCCGAAATAAAAGTTGGGCTAAACCATCCCAAAACAAAAAATTCCCGAACGGAATTCATGGAAGAATCCGGTCGGAAATTTTTTGCTTCTTTCTATCGTTTCGTCAAAATACTTCGCCTTCCCGCGCTGGGCACTAGGACAATACTTATTCCAACTCCCTTGGGCCGCTGCCGCAATAGCTGCTTAACTTCTTTCATCCAAGCTGCGAAATATTCTTTTTTCAATACTTCTTTCTTTGGTCTCTGACTCATTTTCGAGGGAGCTCGTTTTGATTCGGAAGTTCTCTTTTTATTTTTTCTTTTTGTTGGAATGCGGATGTTTGGGAATAAATTCATTATCTTCGAGCTGCGCATATCCTTTATCTAAATGTTTTTTTATTGTTTCCCGCTTCTCTTTTGATATCACACCAAACTCGACGTACTTGTCAATTAATGTCTTTTTTTGCTCCAAAATACTGGAATGAATCTCCGCCAATTCTTTTTTCTGCGGTTCCGTTAATTCTACCTGTTTCCAGTCTTCATGAAATTCACCGGCGGACATCTGCTGAGGACCAACTGTGAAAAACAATGCAGCTGCGAGCAGTATTAGGAATCCTTTCTTTTTCATTCCATATTGCCTCCTTCCTTTTCATTTATTTTGTGAAAGGACAGGAATTTCATTCATTTTTTTCTTGTTTAATTCCAACTTTTTTCGCAAATCGTAACGATAGTCCTGCTTTTATGGAAAGGGGGTGAAGGAATGGCTCAGGACGTACTTTGTGAAGTGAACAACTGTCATTATTGGGCGGATGGGAATAAATGCACGGCCGACCGTATTTATGTGGTCAGTCATAAAGGCGAACAGGCTAAAAACGAACATGAAACGGACTGCAAAACATTTGAAAAAGCTGAATAAAGAAAAACGAAGCCCTGGAAGAACCGTCCGGGCTTCGTTTTTGTCTTTGAATAACTGCGGCCGGCCTGCGCTGCAGGCACGTTCTATCTTTTTAAAAAGCCAGGTTTAATATGGCACTTATAACAACCACTAAGCCAATAACCATTAGAATGGTACGAATCATGATAACAACATCCTCTCTGTCTGCGATTTGTTTGTAGCTTTCCCGGTCTGCAGCCATTGCAAACTCCAACCTTTTATATATATGGTTAAAGGGGTATCGTAAAGGGAAAGGGAAAGAAAAAGATGAGAGGGGGAGAGGGATGGGACTCAAAGCAGCTTACCGTTTTTTAAAAACACTTGGCAGAGAAATGGGAGAAGACAGGGCGGCAGGACTTGCTGCGGAGCAGGCCTTTTATTACATGCTGTCGCTTTTTCCTTTGATGATTTTGTTTTTATCGATACTGCCCTATTTCTCTATTGAAGCAGGACGTGTGATGATGTTCATTGAAACGGCTCTACCTTCCCAAACTGCCGCGATGATGGAAGAAAATGTTATGGCTGTAATTCATAACGAAAATTCGGGTCTTCTTACCTTTGGGATTATTGGAACGATATGGTCTGCTTCTACGGGAATGAATGCCTTTATAAAGGCCATGAATCAGGCATTTAATGTAAAAACACCGCGTGCCGCGTGGCAGGCCAGGCTTTTATCCGTGCTGCTTACATTTGGTTTGATGGTTGTTCTCATTATTATTTTTATTTTATCCATCTTTGGAGAACTTCTTCTTCAGGCTGTCACCACTTATATTCCCATGCCAGAAGAAACAGAAGGAATGCTTCAAGTATTCCGCTGGATATTAACAGTGACGGTAATGATATCTCTGCTCTGCAGCCTGTATTATTTCGCCCCGCATGTCCGGTTGACCCTTCGGCATATTCTGCCCGGTGCGATTACAGCTACGATTCTCTGGCAGGTCATTTCAGCCGGGTTTTCGTTTTACGTGAATAATTTTGGAAATTACTCTGCCACTTATGGGAGCCTGGGCGGTGTGATTGTACTAATGCTGTGGCTGTTTTTAACAGGACTCACCCTTGTCATCGGGGGAGAAATAAACGCCATTCTTCACCAGAAGAAAAATATCAGCTGAGCTTTTGCAGTCTTTTCTCCAACTTGGAGCGCCAATGATCCGCCAATGGGCGGACCTGCAGAATATGCTCCAGCGCCGCGCGATTGGCGGGGTCATGAAAATAAGTATAGTTCGCGTACAGTACACTGATCTGGACAGGTTCGCGTTCGAGCAGTTTCATCCCATCTTCCGCCCGTACGTTTCCCTCTTCTAAAACTCTGCATAAAAAACCGGTATAGCCTGTCTCAACCAGTCGTGTCATCAAGCCGGGAATCCCGGTGCGTTTATTAATCGTATCACACGGGATTCTGCCCTGTGTCACCTGAATGACCGCCCTGCCAAGCTGATATACATCCCCAAGGCACACCCGCTCTTCCGTTAAGTGCTTCACTGTTATATTTTCACCAAATGCAGAGCGATCCAAATGAGTATGAAATTCCCTTTCCCATGTTGAATAGTGGGCAGACGGATATATACACACCGCCCTATCCAGTCCTCCGTGGTTTTTCTTATCGGCAGCATCGTCAGAAACAAAACCATCCCTATGCAGATAGGCCTCATCCACCTGCCTTTTCTGTATTCCCGTTAGAACTTCCCCGCCTGTTCCCACCTTCATCTGTTTTGGCATTCCCACGGCTAAATATTTAATTTCCCCGGTTTGTTCCAATTGGATCACCCTTTTTCTCTGTTTTTATCATTATCTTATCACCTCCATGATTAAAAACAAAAAAATCGGGTATGAGAAACAGTAAATCTCAAATGCGAGGAGGCATCTTCCATGAGTGAACCAGTCGCTCTTACAAAAATAACAATTGAGCAGGATAAGCCGCCGCACCGTTTGGCTTATATTAATGGATTCGAAAAACCTTTTCATTACGGGGTACACGGAGGAGTCAAAGAATTTTACGGGGTGGAACCAGAGGTGGAATACCCCTCTACACTGGATCACATTATCGCCTCCGCCGGCGGTTGACTAACCGGCACTTTGTCCGGCGCGCTGGATGCGCGTCAAATTCCCCCTTATCCAGATAAAATAAAGACAACGGTTCAGGGTACGATTGAGGCGAAAGACGGGGTCATGCGTATAACAAACATTGACTGCCATTATAACTTGAAAATCCCAAAAGGAAAAAGAGAGGCGGCGGAACGGGTGTTGAATGTTTTTGAGAAAAAGTGCCCGGTCGCCCAGACATTAAAAGGCAATGTTTCCTTCCATCACTCCTGGACCATAGAAGAATATAAATAATTTTCTTTCTGGAGGTTGGGGACAAAAATATGAAATGAATGAAAATTCCGAACGATTCAAAAGTTAATCGTTCGGAATTTTTGTTTTTCACCCTGCACCGCTTCGTCAAAACACTTCGCTTTCCGTGGACACGGCTCGAATAAAGGTTGCTTTTGCGAACGCATACGCTGCAGGCGGGCCGCTTAGTAACGGAACAAAAAAGGTTTTACTTTAAAACTTTTAATAGATTGCCGAAATTAGTAGCGTTTGTCGAATCCATTTCCGTCAATTCCTCGCTTATCCGCAGAAAGATTAAAAACAAAGACGTTTATTTTGAAACGATGTATATTGGAAAAAATACACAAACGGAAGTTCAACTTGTTATGTAAAACAGACTGTAGATTAGAATGTTCTGGAAGAACTCACCCACCGCCTGCAAAAAATAAAAACCAGAAAGATATTCGACAGCGGAATGCTTGAAGAACTATTGGAAGACTATGCCCAAAAACACAAATGGTACAGTCCTTTTCCTATCAGTCAGTCCACGGAGCCTATCCTGTATTTGGTTTTCCGTTTATTGAAATGCTCGTATTTACAGCCTTTCTTCCATTTGTTGCAGATAAAACATGGCTGAAAACGTATTATCTTTCCGCGTTAACCATCGCTGGACTGCTATTGTCTGCGGCGATTCTCGTCACGATTGGCGTAGAAGGGGAAAGTATTGCCAAAAGGGAAGTCTATTCCGCTTATTCGATGGAGAAGTATTGAACTGGGTACCCTGTTTCAGCGGGTAGAAGCTTTTATCGACATTGTCTGGATGGTGGCGCTGTTTGTAAAAATAACTGTCTGTTTTCTTTCTGCCCAAGTTTGTCTATCCCATCTCAGCCGCAGCGGCGACTACTATTCTTTTTTATTTCCAACCGGCCTGCTTGTATGGACAATGAGCTGCCATCTCGCACCATGACGTCATCGATTTCACTGAGTTTGTTGCCAAAAACTGGACGCTTTACTGGCTGAGTCTCTATGTTATTATTATCATCCTTTTATTTATTGGTCTTGTGTTTAGAAAACATAAACACCTTCCTAAGCCGAAGAAATCAGCATAATTCTACCTTTAAATGAGAGAAAAAAAGGCCCCTGAAACGATGTTCAAGGGTCCTTTTATGCACAATCCTCATTAATATCCTTTTCTGCGGAAAAGCATACGTTTTCCACGTTTCAGTAAATAACCAAGCACAAGGGATTTTATCAGCTTTTTTATCATAAAACAGCCTCCTTCCCTGTGTTTTTATTCCTTCCCTGCTTTTATTTCAAACATCAGGAGGCTGCCCGTTTGGACAGCCCCCTTCTCTACTTTTTATAACGGCGTATGACTTTCTGTGTTTCATTCATATCTTTTATAAGCCGGTAAGGCTTACTAATGATGCGAATTGGCAATGAAAAGAAAAAATGGCTTAAATCTTCCCTGTATTCTTTGGTTATCCTGGAAGGTTTTGTGGCAATCCGTTTATAAATTTCGCCGTAAAATTCGTTCATAATGTCTACATCAATTTCAATCGCGCGGCTGCATTCCCGGCAGGTGATATTTGATATTTCGTCGTTAATGTATTGAATGACGTGAGGCACTTCTTCTTTGCATTGAATACAATAAAGATCCGCTTCCATTTCATGTGTTTTCAACCGAATCACCTCTTTCTCATGCATCAGAAGCCCCGCCACCCGAATGGAGCTGCTTTTTACTGCTCCTGAAGCTTACGGAGTCTCCAGATGGTGGATTCTTGTGTCTGTTCAATATCATTATACGTTAATATTTCCCCTTTCTGCACATCCTTAAGGACTTTTACATTCGCGTCCACCAGTCCGATAGGAAACGCATTCGTTTGATCTGCTTCCGTGCTGTTCATCAACGTGCCGTAGACACTGTAACCACCAATCCCATCCAAAAATTCTCCAGCCTTCAAATCTTTTTTCGCTGTGGCAATCGTTTCTCCCTGTCTGCCGTGGTGCGGAGCAATGGTAGCTTCATGATCAAAATAAGCACGGGCTATCGTTAACGGCGTTTCAAGACTGGTTAAGTGATAAGGCCGATATAAAGTGTAATGAGGTCCTGTCCCAAGTTTAACATATTGGAGTTCTTCATGAACTTCTTCATTGTGGGAAGTAATCACAGCAAAGACACCTGGAGCTACGCCCTGCACATATTCCACAATTTCTGTGGAACCCAGTTCCCCGCCATTTTCTTTTAACTGAAAGATATCTGCAAGTTCATTAACTGTCGCTTTAAACCCATGCATACCTGTCTTGTCCGGAGCAAAACCAGTAGCATTAGCTACCGCATTCATTTCTACCATCGTTTTTGTACCATCCTGGAAAGACGCCAGCATTTTAGGGCTGGCACCTTTTTCATGCGCCTCCTGTTCCGCGGTGGAAGGGTTGGCTTCCACGTTCAATGGATTATTTTTTCCTTTTCCAAGAGCAATGACTTCAAAACCAAGCGCGTCGGCGAAATCATACAATTCCATGACCGCCCCTGGTTCATCTCCTGCCGATCCTGTATAAACTACTCCGGCACTGTCCGCCAGCTTTTTAAGAATCGGGCCGACTGTCACATCTGCTTCTACATTGAGCATCACGATATGCTTTTGATGCAGTATCGCTTCCCAGGCGATGGAAGCTCCAACATTTGGTATTCCGGTTGCATCCACTACAACATCTACAGAAGGAAGGCCGGCCACTCGTTTTGCATCAGGGAAGGCGGTAACTTTTCCCAAATCGATGGCCTGCTCGGCAGCTTTTTCGTTTTCGGCCTGAATGATATTTTCTTCGGAAATGCCGGCATTTTTATAGGCATTTACCACGTTTTCAATAGCAATATCTGCGGTGGCGACCACCTTCATTCCTTTCATGCCTTCGATCTGGGAAATCATGCCGCGTCCCATCTGCCCTGCTCCAATTAACCCTACTTTAATAAACTTTCCTTCATCCTGCAGCTGTTGAAGTTTTCTGTTCATTCCAAGCATAGCTGGTCCCTCCTCTAGTTGGTTTTACGAAACTGTAGAATCGAATTTGTCGTAATATCCTTATTGATACCGCTTTCTAAACAAATGGTACCGGGCATGTCGGATTCGTTTTCCCCATTAAACTGAAGTGTTGCATGCCCTAGATCATTCATTGTTTCGTTGACTTTCCTGCCGACAAAAAGAATCTTGTAGGCCGTTCCGTCAATGACAAATTCATCTCCTGCTTCAATATTGTCTGAAATTTTTTTTCCATTGTGGACGACAGCAATTTCCTTCAGGTCCGCCGTCGCTGTTTCATTAAACAAAATAAGAATGTCGTCTTCCAGCATTAATTCAACTTCTGGACCGATCGTGGTTACATCTGCTTGAAAATATGCTGCCATTTCTACTCAGCCTCCATATGATGATTTAATCCTCCACCAGTTCTTGAGCCGTACGGTCGTCAATGACGAGAACATTGAGATAACCGCCCTTTAATGCGGCTTCGATACTTTCCAGTTTATATAAACTTTCCACAATTCCTATGACTTTTGGAATCTTCTTTAAATCGGGCAGATCTAAACCTATGACTCTGTGATTTAAGGGATGATCTACTTCTTCGCCTACAGCATCAAAAAATTTTGAGCTGATATCTCCCACAACTCCTGCTTTTCTTAAGGAATGGAGATCTTCTGTCTGGAGGTAGCCGATTTCTTCCATGGTTGAATTCTTAAATGGGTCCCCCATTCCAACGACCGCAACATCTACCTCTTTTCCCTGCTCCAGCACATAAGCTACATCCTTGGAGTGAATGAGCCGGTCTTTTAAATCTTCGGATTCTACAATCGCCGGTGCATACAAATAGGAGCATGTTGCGTTCATTTTTTGTGCCAGATTAAATGCTAATGAATTGGAATGAATATTGACATGAGAGCGTCCCATGCCGCCGACAAGCGGAACAATGTGAACGTTATCCCTGCGTTCATAAGGATATTCCTCTATCAAAGCTGCGAGGGTGGTTCCCCACGATAATCCCAAGTTTTTATTTTCATTTAACTGCCTGGACAAATAAGAGGCCCCGACTTTACCTAGAAACCTTTTTGTCATCTCCGGTGTAAATCCACTCGTGGATAACACAATTGCTTCATCGAGACCAAATTGTTTTTCTAATTTTTGTTCAAGGTCTACGGTATGGGCATTTTCATCTTTAATATATACTTCTACGATCCCATCTTCTTTTGCTTTGTGAAGCAATTTTGAAATGACCGGCCGGGATACGTTCATTTTTTTTGCAATTTGAGCCTGAGTCCAACCATCGAAATAATATAAATTCGCTACTTTGACAATTTGGCGGCGTTCTTCCCAACTGAGCATAGCAATCCCCTTTGCTGACAATATTTACGATTTTCATTATACCATTCCCTGTAAGAACTGGAAATTCAGTGATGAATCCCCTTTCCAAGCCAGGCATTCGCAGCTTCATAGAGATTTTCCAATAAAGTCGGATGAGGATGTACCATAGAGGCCAGTTCTTCGACTGTACCTTCCAAATGCATGTAAGCGGCAGGTTCTCCGATCATTTCCGTAACATGAGGGCCAACCATTACTACACCCAGTATTTCACCATGCTTCTGCTCTGCTATGATTTTAGTAAATCCTTCCGATTCTCCCATGGCCATCGCTTTGCCGCTGCCCTGAAAAGGAATGGTTTCCGTTTTATAATGACAGCCGGAAGCCTCCGCCTGTTTCTCTGTCATGCCGACAGCAGCAATTTCGGGAAACGTATAGATACACCGGGGAATGAGCGCTGTGTGCATCGAAGGTTTCAGGCCGCAGATATGTTCGACAGCGGTCACTCCTTCTGCACTTGCAGCATGAGCCAGTTTCCAGCCGCCGCTTGCAAGATCACCAATTGTATAAATCCCGGGGACGTTTGTTTCCATGTTTTCATTGACCCGAACAAATCCATTGTCATACTGCACCGACGTTTGCGCGAGAGCAGAGGTGTTTGGCTTCCGGCCAGCTGTAACGAGCACCTCATCGGCTGCTATTTCAAGCTTTGTTCCTCCCCTGTCGGTGTATGCCGCTGTAACCAAACCGTTTTCAGCGGATTGAATTTCTTCCAGTGCTGCTTTTGTTTCAATAGTCACCCCCAGTTTTTCCAGTGAGCGGCGCAGAACTGCTGCGGCATCAGCATCTTCTTCCACGAGGATCTCATCTTTCATTTCAATGATGGTTACATCCACATGCAGGCTTGCAAACAGGCAGGCATATTCCACCCCTACAATGCCTCCGCCTACAATTAACAGAGAAGCCGGAAGCTCTTTTTTTTCAAATATACTGTCACTGGTAAAGTGAGCTGTTTCCTTCAGTCCTTTTACGGGCGGGACGAGCGGAGTGGTTCCTGTTGCCGCAATGACACTGGCAGCCTGCAATTGCTGTGCTCCGTTCTCCGTTTCTATCATCACTTCTTTTTTATCGTTCACCCGGCCCCGGCCCTGAATGACATCAATGTTTCCATTTTTCATTAAGCCTTTAATCCCGCTTTCCAGCTGGGTAACTACTTTTTCTTTTCGCCGGAGCATCTGCGGATAGGAAAAGGAGATGTCTCCGGTTTGTACTCCCCATTCGGCAGCCGTTTCAACCTGCTGCAGAATTTCAGCGTGCTGCAGCATCGTTTTTGATGGAATACAGCCGCGGTGCAGGCAGGTCCCCCCTAGCTGTCGGTCTTCTACTACGGCTGTGCGTTTGCCTTCTTTACTGGCCCTCAGGGCAGCAGCATAGCCTCCTGGACCGCTGCCAATAATGATAATGTCGTATGTTTTCATGCTGCCTCCTCCTTACATCAACAATTCATAGGGAGCTTCAATTAATTGTTTTACATCACTTAAAAATGCGGCTGCCGGAGCTCCATCCACAATTCGGTGATCGAAAGATAAACTGAATGTCGTCTTTGGACGAAATACGACATTCCCGTTTTCTTCTGCCGGCGTTTCTTTCATCTGCCCCACGCCGAGAATGGCCGCTTCCGGCTGATTGATAATCGGTGTGAATCCATCAACCGCATACATCCCGAGATTGCTGATCGTAAACGTACCGCCTTGCATCTGTTCCGGCTGCAAACGCTGATTTCTTGCATTTTCAGCAAGCTGCTTGCTTGCCTGCACGAGGGCTGTCAAGCCTTTCTCTCCGGCCCGGGGAACCACCGGCACGACAAGTCCTTGTTCCGTAGCCACGGCCAGCCCCACGTTAATTTCTTTGTGCAGAAGAATTTCCTGCTGATCGGCAGACAATGATGCATTTAAATAAGGATGACGCTTTAATGCCTCCGCCACTGCTTTCATCATAATTTCAGTGTAGGACAGTTTATAGCCGGTTTCCTCCACTATCTTATCCTGGAGCTGACTTCGCAGCCGGATCGCTTCCGTCATGTCAACTTCAGAATACAACGTAACATGCGGAACCGTCGATGCACTCTCTGCCATGCGGTCCGCAACAATTTTTCGTATTCCCTTCACTGGAATCCGACCGGGTTCAGCTCCCGTGGTTTTTTGTCCGGATCCGGTCAGATCTTTTGCATAAATTTTGCTGCCGGGGCCGCTGCCTTCTACGGTATTTAGATCCAGGTTCTGTTCTTCCGCCCGCTTTCGGGCAAGCGGTGTCGCCTTTGGCTTTTCTCCTGCGGCCTGCACGTAATCATACACATCCTGCTGATGGATACGCTGTTTCGGACCGCTGCCTTCCATATCAGAAAGAAGTACTCCATTCTCTTTTGCAACACGCCGAGCTGCGGGGGTCGCCCGAATCTGTCCGTTCGCATCTGCCGTAGCGGGGACCGTATCAGCATATTCCTTCGGCTCTTCTTCCTGGGAGGTCTCTTCCGGGGCTGGTTCTTCTGGCGCCGTCTCTGGTACTTCTTCCTCCTCTTCCCCAATATAGCCTACAATGGTATTTACCGGGACCACATCATCCACGTCATAATATTTTTTCAGCAGTACACCTTCTTCATAAGCTTCTACCTCAATATTGATTTTGTCGCTCATCACCTCAAATACCGGCTCGCCCATTTCCACCGGATCGCCTTCTTTTTTCATCCATTGCAGGATGGTGCCGGTTTCCATCGTACTGCTTAATTTAGGCATAAATATTTCTTTCGCCACAGGCTCACCTCCTTACGCTCGCTGCAGCGATTCTCTGCACGCCTGAACCAAATCTTCTGTCTGCGGTGTCATCGCTTTTTCCAGCTCCGGGTTATATGGCACCGGTACCGGGGAAGCCCCTAACCGCTTCACAGGCGCATCAAGAAAATCGAACGCTTCGCTTTCCGTAATCATGCTTGCAATTTCCCCGCCGTATCCTCCCCGCTTCACGGCTTCGTGGGCTATGATTACACGGTTTGTTTTGATCACAGATTGTACAATCGTCTCTTCATCCAGCGGTACAATCGAACGCGGGTCAATCACTTCGACACTGATTCCCTCTTCAGCTAGCACCTCTGCCGCCTCCAGAGCTCTGTGCACCATCACCGATGTCGCTACAATAGTGACCTCCGTTCCTTCTCGTTTAATATCAGCCTGACCAAGCGGCAGACTGTACATTTTTTCCGGTACATCCTCACTGCTTGTCTTATAAAGAAGCTTATGTTCATAAAAAATCACCGGATTCGGATCATCGATTGCTGCTTTCAATAATCCTTTCGCATCATAGGCAGTGGAAGGCTGGACAACTTTTAGCCCTGGTATATGAGCGACCCAGGCTTCGAGGCTCTGTGAATGCTGGGCAGCTGCTCCAGTTCCCGATCCTGCCGGGGTCCGCAGTACCATTGGCACATTGCCTTTTCCACCGTACATGTAACGAAGTTTAGCCGCCTGGTTTGCCAACTGGTCCATCGCAATGGTGATAAAATCTGAAAACTGCAGTTCTACAATCGGCTGCATTCCGGTTAAAGCAGAACCGATAGCAGAACCTGTGATACCGGCTTCCGAAATAGGGGTGTTGCGGACACGCTCCGGCCCGAATTCTTCAATCATTCCACGGGTTACACCAAATGCGCCTCCGTATACTCCGATATCCTCCCCTAAGATAAACACGTTTTCATTTTCTCTCATTTCCTGGGACATACATTCCCGCAAAGCTTCGACATAAGTTAATTCCCGCATTGGATTCCCCTCCTTATCAGCCGCATCAGGCGTATACATCTTCCAATAACGTATCAAGACCGGGCTCCGGACTTTTTTCTGCATAGGTCACGGCATCTTCTACATCCTGTTTGGCTTCTTTTCGCAGTTTTTCTGCTTCTTCTTCTGTCAAAAGTCCTTCCTGTATTAATAAATCCCGGTACCGCTTAATACCGTCCTTTTCTTTCCAAAACTGTTCTTCTTCCCGTGTGCGGTATTTTCTAGCGTCAGATTTTGAGTGACCTTTCCAGCGGTAAGTCTTGGCTTCAATTAAAACCGGGCCTTTGCCTTCCCTGGCATGTTCTACCGCTTTATGGGTTTCATTCATCACTTCAATGAGATTATTTCCATCGACGATTACACCAGGAATTCCGTAGGAAGAGGCCCGTTCGGCAATGTCTTCAATATTGACCATTTCCTTTACCGAACCGGACATTCCATACTGGTTATTTTCACAAATGAACACGACCGGCAGATCCCAGATGGAAGCTAAATTGAGAGACTCATGGAAACTTCCTTCATTCGCAGCCCCGTCTCCAAAGTAACTGAGGATGACATCGTCTTTATTTTTCATTTTTGCCGTCAGAGCTGCTCCGGCAGCCAGCGGAATCCCCCCACCGACAATACCATTGGCTCCAAGATTTCCTTTTTCGACATCAGCAATATGCATGGAGCCGCCTTTGCCTTTGCAATAACCGGTGGAACGGCCGAATAATTCTGCCATCATCCGGTTGATGTCAGCTCCTTTGGCAATACAATGACCATGGCCGCGGTGGGTGCTCGTTATCTTATCGTCTTCCTGTATTACTGCGCATGGTCCCGTCGCGGTCGGCTCCTGTCCGACACATAAATGGGTGGTGCCATGAATCATCCCTTTAGCAAAGAATTCATCCACTTTTTCATCAAAATAACGGATCGTCCACATTTCCTTTAACAGTCCAATCAAATCATCCTTTGATTTCTCTGGAAGCAGTTCGACTGATGTAAGCATTCTGCACCTCCATTACAATTGTTCTTTTTTATAACTTTTGTAATTATATTAATAATTTAAACGATTGATGTCAATCGTTTATTATTTTTGTTCTTATTTGTGACATATGTAATATTAAAAACAAAAAAAGGAAGAGAGAGGGCTGCCCTAACAGAGCGGCACCTTCTCTTTTACCCTTTCTCGTCTTGCTGGAGCACCCTCGTTTAATATAGTCCAAAACTGGCAAAATAGGCGATAACGACGGCAGCCGGACCAGTGATTAAACGGGAAAAAAGAACAGCCGGTATACCAACCTCGACAGTTTCCGGTTCGGCTTCACCCAGGGTAAGGCCAACCGGTATAAAGTCCATGCCAACCTGCGGATTAATCGCAAACAAAGCTGGTAGCGCCATTTGTGGAGGGATATTTCCATTACCGATCTCCACTCCGATTAGCACCCCGACAACCTGGGCAATTACAGCCCCGGGAGCAAGAATTGGAGAAATAAGTGGTATCGCGCCTAAGAGGGATAAAATCAACATACCGACCAAGGTGCCCGCGAGTGGTGAAACATAATTTGCGATCAAATCTCCAATTCCCGTATAATTTATAATTCCAATCAGCATACTGACAAATGCCATAAACGGGAGGATATTTTTAATGACAGTATCAATGGTTTCCCGTCCGGACTGGAAAAAGATGCTGACAACATTACCAATTTTGTTTCCTAGCGTATCAATAAACTTTCCTATTTTACTTTTTTCTCCATTGCCATACCCCTGTTCTGCCACCTGTTCCTTTGCTGCTTCTTTTGTTACTTTCTCTGTATCCTGATGGGCGGATTCTTTACCTTCTATCTCCTCATTTGCTTCCTGCACACTTTCTTCCACCGATTCGCCCTCTGTATCCTCAATATTTTCCGTGCCAACCCCTGATACAAAGTTTGTTTCTTTAATAAATTTCATTAACGGACCGGACGGCGAGTTGCTGAACACATTCACGGTTAACACACCCATCCGCGGGTATACGCCGCTTCTGGCTGTACCGCCGCAGTTAATTACAGCGCAGACCATTTCTTCTTTTTCAACAGATTGTTCAAATCCATCCACTGCCACTGCGCCAGTCCGATCAGCAATTTCCCGGGCTACTGGATGAATACCTCCGCCCGTCACAGATACGACGTATTTCTTTTCCTCGTCAGGCTGAATAACTAACGGTCCCCCCCAGCCTGAAGAACCTTTGTGTACTTTTACTGCTTTATATTCACTCATTTGTTTAACCTCCTCGTCCTGATCCTGTTCATCCTTAAGAACTCGATTCAGCGGCTTCTATTTTACGTTTATTATTTCTGATCATGTAATTCGTCATTAGTTCCGTTATTACGCCCCGGAGAAGCATGACAGCTATACCTACAAGCAAGAACCTCATCGCAAGCGGGCCCTGAGAGAGTCCTAGATCAGATATTCCCGCGGCCACGCCTGTATATACGAACAATTCGGCAGCATTTGCATGAGGAAATAAACCTGTAATCGGGTGTACAAACGAAACAGCTGAATCGTAGAAAGCCGGCTTCTGCCGCTCCGGTAAAAACCGGCCGAATGTATAACACATTGGATTTGTTAAAAAGAAGACAGCCATGAATGGAAAAACGGTATAACGCAGCACAAAATATTTCGTACACTTTTGTGCAAATTTATTCACCCGTTCTTCTCCGATAAACTTAATCAACGCATTTACTGCTGTAATTAATACAATTAATAAAGGAATAATGTCGGTTACAAGGCCGGTAAATGTTTCCCCGCCTGCTTCAAACATACCGATGAAGCCTTCCGCTAATATAATTAAGAAATCCATGCTTCATTCCCCTCTCTTTTTTTATTCATTTCCCTTTCGATCATACTGATGGCATTTGTCAATGCATTGGTTTCTTTCACAGTCAACTTGTCCACTGATTTACTTTCCTCGAGGGTTAATCCAGTCAGCTGTTTCACATCCCTGAAGCGGGCGAAAACGGTTAATCCTTTCATTACTTTTGCTTCTGTAATCTCTCTGTCTTCATTACAAACCACCAGCATAACCGCACCATTTCCAAATTTTTTCTTAGAATAACCTGTTCCGAGATAACCTGCCTGTTTCCTGCTGAGCTCTTTTATTTTTGCATGGTAATGCTTTACCTGCAGATGCGTCAGCACAAACTGCAGCCCCCAAATGGCAGCAAATAAAATAAAAAACGTTCCCCACATAATTCCTCCTCCTTTTTACAATTGTATAATATCAAAACTTTTGTAAAGTATAATAAAACGCTTACATTAGTTTGTCAACCATTTTTAGAAAACTATAAAAATTACTCCTTTTCTTCGTCGTAATATTCGATTAATGCCTGTGCCATTTGATCGTCTGTGACAAGAACTTGTATACATCCTCCGGTCAACGCGGCATGGAGACTTTCCACTTTTTCCACCCCATCCGTAATGGCAATCACTTCGGGAATATTGTCCAAGTCCTCCAGAGTTAATGCGATTGTTCGTTTGTTTAACGGATGAGAAATGTCTTCCCCTTGAGCATTATAAAATTGGGAATTAATGTCTCCTGCCGCATCAGCTTTTTTCAAGGAATGGATATCTTCCTTTGCAAAGTATCCCATTTCCGCCATGGTAGACTGCGAAGAAGGAATACCCACCCCTACCACAGCTATATCCACCTCTCTGCCTTCTTCTATTACTTCAGCAATGTCTTTGGAATTCATCAATCGTTGTTTTAAATCATCCGTTTCCACCATTGCTGGCGCATGCAGGTAGGAAGATGTTGTATTTAGCTTTTGGGCAAGATGAAATGTTAAATGGTTGGAGTGAAGATGTACATAATTGCTTCCCATCCCGCCGATCATTGGAACCAGATGAACATTCTCCTGATTTTGGGAAGGAAATTCATCAATAAAAGAATACATAGACTTGCCCCAGGAGATCCCCATTTTAGTTATATGATCCAGCTTTTTCGCCACATAGGAAGCGGCTGCCTGGCCGATGCGCCGTTTAATGAGTTCGGCCCCGTGGTTAGCGGAAGCTACCACTACTGCATCTTTTAATCCATATTTTTTTTCTATTTTATTTTCAAGCTCCACCGTATGCAGCGTTTCGTCATTGATATAGATTTCTACGATGCCTGCTTCCTTTGCCTGATGCAGCATTTTCGAAATAATCGGCCGGGACAGCCCTACTTTTTTGGATATTTCACTCTGTGTCCAGCTCTCTAAGTAATATAATTTTGCTATTTTCACCATCTGACGTCGATCTTTCCAATCCACCGATAACCCCTCCAATTAACAATTGTTAATCATTTGATCATTTATATCATAGCAGGTAGATGCATTTTATTGAAACCACTTTCATTTTCAATTTTTAATACGTCTTTTACGAATCAAAATGAAAGCCCTTTATTGACGATTTAAGTATTCTGCGCTATGCTGATAATAATTAATTTACAAATGATTATATATAGAACTTTTGTAAAAGGAGTGGAGAGCATGAGTGAAACTTTTTCTACCCTCCACCGATCCGGACTCCACCAAAAGCTAGAGCATACTCCTTTTGACCTGCTTGTCATTGGCGGGGGGATCACTGGAAGCGGCATTGCCCTTGATGCTGCAACACGGGGTATGAAGACAGCACTGATAGAGCGGAAAGATTTTGCTTCCGGTACCAGCAGCCGTTCAGGAAAATTAATTCACGGGGGACTCAAATACCTTAAAAATTTTGAGTTTTCCATCGTAAGGGAAGTAGGAAGAGAACGAGATATTGTCTTCCATAACGCCAGGCATCTCGTTTATCCGATACACATGATGTTTCCCCTGATCAAAGGAGAGGCATTTAATCCATTTACATTAAAAATAGGTTTAAGTGTATACGATAGACTTGCTGGTGTAAAAAAAGAAGAACGGCATCAGCTATATTCCAAACAGGCAACGCTGGAAAAAGAACCGTTAATGAACAACACCACGATAAACGGCAGCGGGGAATATGTAGAATACCGTACGGACGACAGCCGTTTGACAATGGAAACAGCTAAAACGGCTTCGGAAAAGGGAGCAGTCCTTCTTAACTATGCAGAAATGACAGAATTTTCAATGGATGAAAAAGAGCGAATTACAGGGGTCACAGTAAAGGACCGCTTAACAGGGGAAGTATCTTCGATTCAAGCAGATCATGTAGTGAACGCAGGCGGTCCATGGGTGGACGAAATACGAAAAAAAGATCGTCCTATCTCAGGAAAGCATATGGTTCACGCCAAAGGTATTCATCTGGTATTTCCTTATAAAGCGGTTCCTGTTCACTCCTCCATTTATTTCCAACATAAAGGACGGATGATCGCTGTTATTCCAAGAGGAGATACCACCTATGTGGGCTCTACAGAATCGATCTACCACGAAGATATGGACGATATTCATGTCTATCAATCTGAATGCGATTACTTAATTGGATGCCTGCATGATATGTTCCCCTCCCTCTCTCTCAGCAGGGAAGACATCATCTCAAGCTGGGCCGGAGTACGTCCGTTAATCGGACATGATGACAGCGAACCTTCGGAATTATCACGTCATGATGAAATATTTGAATCGGAGGCCGGGCTTATTACCATCGCCGGGGGGAAACTGACCGGCTACCGCAAAATGGCGGAAAGAGTACTCGGTTATATAGCAGAAAAGAGAGCATTAAAATTATCCGCGTCCCAAACAGCACAAACCCCCTTAACCGGCGGACATTTTTCCTCGGAAGAAGAAATGTACACGTATGTGGAGCAGCTGCATAAAAATTATGATGGACTGCGTTTGTCCCGGGAGGAACTGGAAGAATTTCTGTTTCGTTATGGCTCTCATACCGAAACCCTGCTGCAGCAGATAGCAGCGTTAAAAGAGTCGTACTCTGATTTGGAAATTCGGAATACAGCGGGGGAAGCAGTATACACTGTATTGCATGAAATGACTGCCACTCTGGAAGACTTTTATGACCGCCGCACGAGCTATTTACTATTTCAGCCGGCCAAAGTCAAACGTACACTTGATGCTGTCAGTACTCACATGGGGGAAGTTCTGAACTGGGATTCGAACCGACTCAATAATGAAAGAAAAAGGATCCACTATCTTTTACAAAAAACGGTGACCTTTTTACAGCAATAAAACTTTTTCAAGAAAGGAGAGACTATCTTATGTACGCGGTGGCCTTGACAGACAAAGAAACACTAGAGTACAGGGAAATGGAGGTGCCCTCCGTAAAGCAGGATGAAATAATGCTGAAAGTGTATGCCATTGGTATTTGTGGTTCAGATCTGCGCATCTACAAATACGGAGACCCAAGAGTTGCCTTTCCTCGAGTGATTGGTCACGAAATAGCCGGGGAAATTATCGAAACCGGCCGTTCTGTTTCCCGCTTTCAGGCAGGAGACCGGGTCACTCTTGGGGCCCACCTTCCATGCGGGAACTGTGTGTACTGTCAAAAAAACATGGGCCATCACTGTGTTAAAGGACACTCCATCGGCTATCAGACAGATGGAGGATTTGCCGAATTTGTCGTGCTTCCCAGTGATTTTGTAAACCATGGTTCTATCCAGAAAATCGCCGATACAACCTCCTACGAGCAGGCCTGTTTGTCAGAACCTTTTTCCTGCGTATTAAGCGGTTTGAGAGAGATGCAGCCCAAAGCCGGAGATACTGTAGTGGTCTACGGAGCCGGAGCTATCGGCTGTATGTATATTGCCGCCTTAAGACGGATGGGGGCCCATAAAATTATAGCCGTGCAGCGTTCCGCTGCGAGACGCCGGAAAGCGGAGGAAATTGGTGCTGACCTCGTTATTAATCCGGAGAGCACAGATGCCGCTGCCCGTATTAAAGAAGAAACCGACAATCTTGGCGCTGACGCAGCTATCATTACAGCCCCTTCTGCGTATGTTCAGAATGAAGCATTGGATGTTGTAAAAAAAACCGGGACTCTTCTGCTTTTTGCGGGCATCAAAGGAGAAAAAGAGATGGTGTTTGATACAAATAAAATTATATACAAACAGTTAAAAGTAATAGGAACCCATGGGGCTCCTCGTGATCTTCATGTCGAAGCTGTCCACTGGATTGACCAGAAGCTCATTAACTTTGATTTTTTTGTAACGCATACCTTTCCATTATACGAAACCGATATTGCTTTCCGTACCGCCGGCAATAAAGAAGGACTGAAATGCATCGTCCAGCCTCAGCAGTCATAACAGCATCTCTTACAGCTAAGAAAACGGGCTCAGACCCCGTTCTCAATAAAAAAATCCGGTTTATCACAAAGTAGTGACAAACCGGGTTTTTACGTTAATCTGGAACTCCCAATGCGATTTTCGCGTAACGGGACATTTTGTCTTTACTCCACGGCGGATCCCATACGATATTGACATCAATATCATGAAGCTCGCCAAAGTCCTGTAGTTCACTCAGTGCCGATTTAATGTCGCTTACAATTGTTTCAGCAAGCGGACAACCCATCGCGGTTAAGGTCATCGTAATTTTCGCGTCTTTGTTATCATCGACATCCACTCCATAAACTAAGCCGAGATTCACGATGTCTATCCCAAGTTCCGGGTCCGTTACATTTTCAAGCTCTGCCATTACCCTCTCTTCGAGTTCCGTCATTTCCTCTGACATCCCATCACCTCCTTTTATCACTTATCCCTACTGTAACAAACATTCTTCTTTTTCAAAATTAATTTGTCTTCGTTGGTTGAACCCCTATCCGAATACCCTGTCCTTATAGTATACTAACTAATGCTGTATGACATGCATTTCACTTGCTTTCAGGAGGTCATGCATATAGAATCCTGTATGTTAGAAGGTTCATAGAAAAAGCAATGGAGGTACTATTTTAATGATGTGGCCAGCTCTCCTGCTTGGAATCGTTTGTCTTTCCATCCTTATTTTCTCTTATCAGCGCTGGATGCCGGTTTTCGGTGTAAAATGCGCTCCGCTTCCGGAAAAACCTGTCCCGGAAGGGACGGTTATTCTAGATATTCGTGATTATCAGGAAGCGGATCGATTTCCAGTGAAAGAAGCTTATACTCTCCCCTACCCCTATTTAAAACGGCATCTTCAGACCATCGATGCGGACCGTGTTTTTGTCGTTGCCCCGGATAAGGTCTCCAGAAACTTGAGCATCCGTCTTTTACAGAAACATGGCCGCACCGTGACAGGATTTGCTGTGGTTACCGGAAAGAATACAAATGCAGCCCCCATCAATGTTGATTGCAGTTAAATATAACCATGCGCTTCACCTAAGAAAAGCGGAAGGTAAGCGTATGGTTCTAAAATTTTTCAAATAACTTATCTTTAAGAAGAACGGAGTCTGGGAAAGCCTGCCCAGACTCCGTTCGTTTTGAGTTTTTCCTAAACTAAACCGCCTAACACGATGAACAGAGGATAAAAATTTGCGTCACTTTCTATACAAAAATCGGCATGAATTTGAAAATTTCTATTCTACTTTTCGCGCTTCCTTCGTATATATTGTATAGTACGCCGGCACAGCGGTGATTTTTTATAGAAAACGGAGGGCCAGCATGAATATCCTCACGGAACGCTATTCGATTCATCTGAAAGATCACACGGTCATTGAACCTTTCAGTCAACGGATAAAGGTCTATGCCCTGCCGCCCGTTACGGAGATGGAGGAGTTTCTTTTTTCATTAAAAAAACTTGCTTCTGATCAGCTTTGTGATAAACTGATTTTCTACGTGAAAGCGGAAGACAGACATCGTTTCACAAAGCAGCCATACGTTTGGGAAGGAAAGATTAAAGGGTTTTTTCAAGGGAAAGACGCCGATATTTATGCTTGGTTTCTTCAACCGGATAGATACCGGGATGTAGATGTTAAAAAAGAACAGAAAGTCTTGAAAGATGTATTAACGATACCAGAAAAAGCAGGCAGATCAAATCTGCCCGCTTTCTATTCTATGCGGCACCCTGCAGAAGCAGATGCGGAAGAGATGGCGCAATTGTATCGATCTGTATTCAAAACCTACCCCACTCCTATGCATGATCCGTCCTTTATTCGTGATGTGATGAAAGAACAGGTTTTCTTTACCGTAGTGGAATACCAAGGTTCTATCGTCAGCGCTTGTTCTTCCGATGTACTGGTTCCCTTTCAATGCGCGGAGATGAGCGATTGCGCCACCCACCCCTCCCACCGCAACCAGGGGCTTTTGAGCTATCAATTTTCCTACCTTATTCAACTGATGCAGCAGAAAGGCTTGTGGACGTTGTTTTCCTACTCCCGCTCGCTTTCTTTAGGGATGAACTTGGTCAACGTTTACCACGGTTTTCGATACGGGGGGAAAATGATCCGTAACAGTAATATTTCCGGGCAGCTGGAGTCCATGAATGTCTGGTATAAACAACTTCGTTTATCCTGACTATACCCATTGAAATTTCTGGCCCCAGCTTTCGCGGGCAAGACGTTCGATTTCTTCCACTTTTTCATCTTCTACCGCAAACGCGTCCCCCTGCTCGTATGGATTATAATGAAAAGCATACAACCTCGATACAAATTCATGAAAAGGAAGGGACGATTCCCCTTCTTTTTCGCCATGTCCTCGCACGCTGGGTTCAATTCCCTGGCCCCAGTTTTGGGAACTATCGTTATTCGGATTATAAAAATATACCCGGTACGTATCGTCTGGATCATAGGCAATCCGCTGTATGGTTATGGCATGAAACCCTAGAAAATTTCCATACACGGTCGTCACGCAAATTCCTACCGGATTAGGGTAAATCAACTCGTGTCCTTCGTTATACTCTCGATGATGAGTCGCGTAAAACAGGCGGACGAACCCTCTATAATCGACTACATTCTGGGTGTTATGCTGAAAAACTTTGCTGAATCCTTTCGCAATCCAATCCCCGTAAAAGGCCGGATTCACCCATTTATGCGGATCATCCCCCCGGAATTGAACCCTGCGCACCATGTCTGCGTAAATTCTGTCCAGATGGGGAACCAATACCAGCGATACGGGGTCTAATTCCTTATGGAGTTCCGGTGCCAGACCCCCCGGCAGATTTTCGGAATGGATTGGTGCTCCTTCGAATGTCATATCTATATCGCCATCCCGTGCAGCTCTTGGAATCAGCTCAAGCAGATACCCTGGATCATGGATCGCCCATAAACTGAGGGCCCGGGCACTTTGACAGGTAGGATTCAGTCCCTGACCGATCCCAAGCGGCTGCCCCAGCACACTGATCACGCCGGCTGTCAGTACGTCATTAGCGGTCAGCCCTTCCTGCTCACTGCTTGTAGCTTCCATTAATGTTTTCCGCACATCCTGCTTGATATCCAGTTCTATTAAGCGCCGCAGTCCCGGCAGCACCGGCGGCTGGGATAACACACCACGTTCCAGCATACGGGCAAGGCCGTACAGGGACTGTCTCGTCGGAAGGTGGATAGCCACCTTTATCAATTCCTGCACGGTTTCGAAATGCTCTTCCAGGTTGGAATATCCTTTATTGCTTAATCCAAGCGCTTTCTGCAATGTTTTTATCTCGCCGTTTCGGTTTAAAAAACGAACGAGGGCCACGTGATACGGAGATACCAGTCCCGTCTCCCGCATGGATTCTCCAAATGCAGCAGCCTCTTCGCTCCTTTCATTTTTGTCCAGATCCTGAAGCTGTTTCCGGTACCCGCTGACATGGTCATGTTCTTTCGACCGGGCTGTGACCGTCGAAATGGCTTGGTGGAACCGTTCAATTTCCTGCCTGTCTTTTTCCTCTACATCTTCATGCAGCAGCTGTTCCGCTTTACGGATCATCAGGCGGATCCGTTCCGTCATAATGGGCCGCTGGACCATCAATCGTTTAATTTCATCAATTAAGGTACTTGAAATGGACTGCAGCGACAATTCGTCCACCATCAAGGAAAACAGCCGCTGCGCCCGCTCTGTTTCTTTTCCCTGCTGCTGTTGTTCCGCTTCCTCTCCACTTTCTTCCGGAAAAATAAAATCAAGATTATTTGCCATTACTTCATTTAGATACTTTTTGGCGTCCCGGGCACTTACTTCCGGATGGGTGTGTTTTTCTTTTGCCAGGGCGATCATCCGCAGCTCACTTAACAAGGCCACAATCGACTCCAGACCATCGACCCGGAGCGATCCATTCACGAGAGCCGGCTGCAGTTTAGAAGGATCCTCCCACGGCCCTCCTTCAAACACCCCTGCTTCATGAAATTGAGGAGCATAGTCATATAATTTTTGGATGCCTTCCCTTGATTCTGCCAGTTTTTTAGCGACCTGAAAAAAGTGATTCTGATACATGTCTTTGGCATAAGGTGCAGCCTGATTCAAGGTTTCAAACGCTTCCTGAAGCGTAGCGTCTTCTCCGCCGGTATTCATTTGAACCGCCATATTTATCACCTTCCCTTTTCGTTATTACATATAAAAATCATAATCGGCATAGTCCCGGAGCGGCTGTTTTACATGATCGTGATGATCATGGTGAAAAAACACAACGCCATGCGGGTTTCCAAACCCTTCCGTCTCAGGCACTTTACGCTGGACCGGTGTGAACATCGTATGCCGTTCAAAACCTGGGTGCTCTTCCAATTCCTGAGGAATATTGAGCTTTTCAATATTTTCGACCCTTGGATAAACCATCAAACTGCCGGCATGCCCTCTGGCTTTTTTCTCCTTAGGGAAAAAGTCTTTCAGTTCTTCTTCTGTGGTGTTGGGATCCGAACATAAAATATGGGCCTGAAACGGATTAAACTGATACGTTTTTTTAATTAAATCAAAGATATTCCCGCCTGGTATACGTGCCGCCACCTCAATAAAACTAATTTTGCCTTCTTCGTCGATAAAAAATTCTGGATGAATAAGACCGTATTGAATATCAAACGCGTTAATCAGTCTCTGCACCGCTCCTCTTATTTTTTTGCGCTGCTTTTCTATTTCCGGCGAGGGGGGCGCCATCATGGAATATCCAAAGACTATATATTCCGTAATATTAAGAAACTGTATTTTTCCATTGTGAATAAATACTTCACAGGAGACTTCCACTCCGTCTAAATGGCTTTCCAACAGCCCTGGAAAGGCATTATCTTCTAATTGATTGATATCCATCTCCGATCGAATAACACGATGCCCTGCATCTCCTGCCTTATCAAAGGCTTTGAAATGTATAGGCTCCAGTTCCTCTTCGCCTTCTCTGAGCATGGCGTCATTCACACGCCGGAAAAACTGCCTGACATTCTCTTTATTTTCCGCCTCTTCAAATACACCGACTTTCAAGCCTCCCATCAGCGCCCGTCGTTTCATTTTTCCTTTATGGCGGAAAAGCAGAGAATGGCGGAAAATTTTTGGATCATCCTGAAGTTTCGCATTAATCCCTGCCGCCCATTCCACCGTATCTTCGAATAATGGGATCGCCAATCCGACATTCTCTTCCTTCAGTATCTGATAGAGCCCTTCACACTGATCACAAACGTCTTCCATCGAATAATTTTCTTTATAATGATCAAAATCCCACGCTATAAAAGGAAGGTCATATTTGTCCGCATACTCCTGAAAATGAGGCGGACCTACAATAACAAATGGGCGCTGGAGCTGATCCATGGCTTCTATCGATGGCAGGCTCCATCCGATCAAAGCTGTTTTGTAATCGATGTCCTGCTTTGTGTTTGTCATACTTTCGCATCCCCTTCTTTGTCTCTTTTAGCTGTTTGCATAATGCTATTTTTACCTGGAACGCAAAAGATTATGACTTGTTTCTTCAGAAAACTTTCTGCTGCATAAAAAAGCCCGGGCTGTCCGCCCAGCCCGGGTTCTGCCTGTTCTTACTATTGTTTGTAACCATTTAATGTGCTTGTTCCTGTTACTGTCACTACATTTTCTGCTGCAGCCGGATCCAGTCCTTCCACAGCTACCATACCATCCATTGTTCCAGCTTCGGTTTCAAAAATGAGATGTTCTTTGCGGCTGTCTCTCAACGCTTCCATGAAAAAGCGCTGATTTTCAACACCGTATAGAACAGCTTCCCAATCTTCGGGATCATCATTTTTCACGGTGAGTTCTCCTGTATCAAATGTAATTCTTTCATCTTTTCCTAAAAATACCTTATCAATTTTCATCATGAGCCTCCTTTGTGTTATACCGTACGTTTTTGTTCGTTTCCCTGCTGATGTCATTTTAAACATAAAATTTACAAAAGGCTCTGGTATCAAGGAGCGGGGAAAACACTAGGAGCAGGTCAAACTTCTTCTCTTTTGTTTTTTATTACTGGAAAACATCTCCGCTTGATAAAAGAACTCCTGTTCCCATATACTAAATCTATACCTTTTATCATGGAGCGATATCCCATGGAACGTACCGTGTTTTTAATCGATATGCAGTCTTTTTACGCCAGTTTTGAAAAAGTATACCAAATGGAGCTGGAAGATAAACCGGTCGTCGTGGCAGGGGATCCAAAGATCCGCAGCGGAGTGATTCTGGCAGCCTGCCCGGTCGCCAAAAAATGGGGCGTAAAGACAGCGGAAGCTTTATGGGAAGCCGAAAACAAATGTCCGCATCTCACCGTCATTAAACCCCGGATGCAGGCCTATTTGGACGCTTCTGTCGAAATTGCCTCCGTGATGGAAACGTTCAGTGATCAGGTGGAACCTTACAGTGTGGATGAAATTTTTGTAGAAATGACCCATGTGCTTGAAAACTATGACAGTGCCTATACAGCCGCCTATTTGATGAAACGCCGGATTAAACGAATGCTCGGTGTCAACGCCCGGGTCGGAATTGGCCCGACCAAGGTGCTGGCTAAAATGGCATGTGATCATTTTGCTAAAAAAACACCGGAAGAGATTTTCACCCTCTCTTTTTCCAATCTGAAAAAACAGTTATGGCCCCGCCCCATCGGTGATTTATTCGGAGTAGGAAGCCGGATGGAACACCATTTACGCAGTATAGGAATCCGTACTATCGGCCAGCTTGCAGAGTTTCCTCTGGAACAGATGAAAAAACGCTGGGGCCTCAACGGGGAACTACTGTGGCATACGGCTTATGGCCGGGATTCCTCTCCCGTCACGGTGGATACCCACATTCACCGCAAAGGGATCGGCCACCATATGACCCTCCCGCGTGATTATTACAGCTGGAACGACATCAAAATTGTTCTGCTCGAACTGAGCGAAGAAGTGGCCCGCCGGGCGCGGGCCAACGGCTATATGGGAAGCACGGTGACGATCGGGGCAGGCGGACATGACTTTGATCTCCCCGCCGGCTTTCACCGTCAGCACAAGCTGATGGACTATACAAACGACGGAACCGTAATTTACCAGACAGTATGCCGCTTATTTAACAGGCACTGGGACGGTTTTCCCCTCCGCAGTATCGGAATCACTCTGGATCAGCTTATCCCCGATGCTTTCCGCCAGCTTTCTCTCTTTCACCCCGTTCAGGACAGAGAAAGACTAAATCACACCGTCGATCATTTAAAAAACCGCTTCGGCAGTGATGCCGTCCTGCGGGCCTCTTCTCTTACCAGTGCCGGTCAGGCCTCATTACGGGCACGGAAAATCGGCGGCCATTATAAATAACGAGAATTTTATTACACAATCCCTGACTTTCTTCGAAAGAGACAAGTTTTATAGGCATAGGCTAATCTGAAAAAACCTTGGAGGTGTAACCATGTTTTACCATGTAAAAGACTTACAGTATAATGCCAAACCTGTTTCTCCAGATCCAGTCTATGCGAAAAAGCTGCAGGAAGTATTAGGAGGTCAGTACGGGGAAATTACCGTCATGATGCAGTATCTGTTTCAGGGCTTCAACTGCCGGGCCGATCCAAAATACCGGGATCTGCTGTTTGATATTGGAACAGAAGAAATAGCACACGTGGAAATGCTTGCTACGTTAATAGCCAGACTGCTGGACAATGCCCCTGCCAAAGATCAGGAACAGGTAGTGAAAAGTGATCCGGCAATAGAGGCAGTCATGGGCGGCATGAACCCCCAGCACGCTATTGTTTCCGGTCTGGGGGCACTGCCTGCTGACAGCGTCGGCTATCCCTGGAACGCAAAATATACCATCGCAAGCGGGAATTTATTGGCAGACTTCCGGGCCAACTTGAATGCGGAATCCCAGGGCAGGCTGCAGGTCTCCCGATTATATGAACTCTCGGATGACCCTGGAGTACGCGATACATTATCTTTTTTAATCGCCCGGGATTGCGCTCACCAAAATCAATGGATTGCTGCCATCCGAGAACTAGAAGAAGCGGAAGGGGATATTGTCGTCCCAACGACCTTTCCGAGAAATCTTCAAAAGGAAGAAGTGGCGTATGACTTTTACAACACTTCCCAGGGAAACGAAAGCAGTCAGGGGCCGTGGGCACAGGGGCTCGCTCCAGATCACAGATATTACTTCCGCTATGTAGAGCACCCCATGCCGTACGGGCCGCGTCCCTATTTAATTCCAGCTCCTTATTATCTGCATAACACCCCACCCATGCTCCGTGCCTAAACATTACCTATAAAAAACATGGTTTCGCCGCCGGCTGAAACCATGTTTTTTATTTTTATACATGGTATAACCCGCCGGCGGTTGACAAAACCTATCCTTGAAGAAAGGAGGAAAGAACAATGAATCACCTTATTGCATTAGGAATTAAAGCCGGGCTTACCTTTGTTGTACTGCTTATTATATTGTCCCTGGCCGGAGGATATCCGTTTTGGAACATGGTGGGACTAACGTTGATAGTAACAGGAGCTGCTTATGTCATCGGGGATTTATTAATATTAAAAGCGACAAATAATACCGTTTCCACCTTAGCTGACATCGGATTATGCACATTGGTTATTTGGCTCGTCGGTCCGTTTATTTTGAATGAGTCCGTGCCCTTTTTTTTAGCACTGCTGTCCGGAATCATCATCGGAGCAGGAGAATGGTTTTTTCATAAATATGTCGTTAATTCCGTTATTTCCAAAAATCCAAAAGTATATTCCTAAAGGGGGGAGTTATCATTTTTCACCATAAAAAAGAGCTTCAATATCATGCAAAACCCGATAAACCAGACCCCGTATACGCAAAAAAGCTGCAGGAGGTGCTGGGAGGACAATTCGGAGAAATAACCGTAGCCATGCAGTACCTTTTCCAGGGCTGGAACTGCCGGGGGAATGAAAAATACCGGGATATGCTGCTTGATATAGGAACGGAAGAAATCGCCCATGTCGAGATGCTGGCAACCATGATCGCCCAATTGCTGGATTCCGCTCCTGTAGAAACCCAGGAAAATGCAGCCGAGGATCCAGTGTTGGGGGCAGTCATGGGCGGCATGAATCCTCAGCATATCATTGTGTCGGGATTAGGAGCCCAGCCGACCGATAGTGCCGGTTATCCTTGGAATTCAAGATATACCATTGCAAGCGGCAACCTGCTGGCGGATTTCCGCGCAAATCTAAATGCCGAATCCCAGGGCAGACTGCAGGTGGTTCGTTTGTATGAGTCCACCACAGACCACGGCGTAAAAGATATGCTGTCCTTTTTGATTGCCAGAGATACCATGCACCAAAACCAATGGATGGCAGCTATTGAGGAGTTAGAACAACAGCAGTCCGCTGTCGTTCCTTCCACTTTTCCAAAAGAAAAGGAAAAACAGGAAGTGGCCTATTCCTTCATGAATTTTTCAGAAGGAGCCGAAAGTCAAACCGGGCGCTGGGCAAGCGGCAAAAGCATGGATAATCAAGGCACATTTGAATACGATGGGAACCCGCAGCCAATGGGACAAGTTCCTTCTTTAAATCCTGCGCCCGCGTATGTTCACGACACTCCCTTATTTGCAGACAATCCAGTGAATGAAAAGCTATAGAGCGGACAAAATAAACCGCGGAGGTGAAACAGATGCATCAACAGGGATTGGGAATACACGAAAAAGCAGAACTTCATGAAATGCTTGTCTTTAAAACAAATTGCTTATCGAAATCACAAATGATGCAGAATCAGGTTCAGGACCCGGAATTACAGCAATTATTTCAGCAGGATGTCCAGGCATCTACAGAAAATATCTCCCAGCTTCAGCAATTATTAAATCAATAGGAGGGTTATCATGCAGAATGTGAATGACCAGCGTGCTGCAACCGACTTACTGCTCGCCGCAAAAGCCGGAGTTAGAAATTGCGCGTATGCGATTACAGAATCGGCTTCGCAGAACGTCAGGCAAACACTGACCCAGCAGCTTCAGCAAGCTGTCAACTTTCATGAGCAGGTGGCAGATTATATGATCAACAAAGGATATTACCACCCCTATAATTTAAATGAACAATTACAGGTGGACCAGCAGGCCGCCCAGCAGACATTACAACAAAACAATATGCCACAGCAAAATCAATAATATTTTTCTGAAAAGATGGAATTTGTTCCATCTTTTCAGGCTTTCCTCCTGTTCCTCTACATAAAATGAAGGACTGCTTAGACGTTACTTCAGCATAAGGAGGTTGTTTTCATTGAAATCAAATATAGATAAAGCAGAAGCTGATATTACCACGCATTACAAAAATCCATATGAGATTGTGCAGGAATTGCTGCAGGAATCAATCCAAACATTAGGATTGAATGAGAACATTTACCACATTTTAAAAAAACCGATGAGAGTGCTGGAAGTTTCAATTCCGATCCGGCTCGACAACGGCCGCATTCATAATTTCACCGGCTACCGCTCCCAGCACCTCGATATTCTCGGCCCCACCAAGGGAGGTATCCGCTTTCATCCTGACGTGAACATGGATGAGGTCAAAGCCCTCTCCATTTGGATGTCCTTGAAATCCGCTATCCTTGACCTTCCCCTTGGCGGCGGGAAAGGCGGCATTATTGTAGATCCGTCTGCACTCTCCAAACGTGAACTGGAAACATTGAGCCGTGCCTATATCGAGAAGATAACACCTATTATCGGTCCGCAAAAAGATATCCCTGCTCCAGATATGAATACCAGTCCGGAAGTCATGGGCTGGATGATTGATGAATACGACAAGCTGCGGGGTTATAACATCCCTGGAATGCTTACCGGGAAACCAGTTATTATCGGGGGCTCGCAAGGTAGGCTTGCCGCAACAGGACGAGGAGTGGCTATAACGATTCAGGAAGCAGCCAATGTGCTTGGGATGGAAATGAACGGGGCGACAGCAGCCCTGCAGGGATTTGGTAATGTCGGCAGCATGACAGCCAAATTTTTACACGATCTCGGAGTGAAAATTACCGGCATAACAAACGCTCACGGTGGAATCTTTGACCAAGACGGCCTCGATATTCCGGACTTACTGGAGTTCGTTAAGAAAGGAAACAGAATCCATACGTATCCCAAGGCTGCTCCTTTAACCAATGAAGATTTGTTCGGCCTGCCTGTCGATATTTTAATACCGGCAGCGGTGGAGAACCAAATTACGAAAAACACCGCACCCGCCATCCAGGCTAAAATAGTCGCTGAAGCCGCTAATGGACCCACAACGCCCCAGGGGGATGAAATCATGGAACAAAAAGATATTTTTGTCATCCCGGATATATTATGTAATGCAGGTGGAGTTACCGTATCTTATTTCGAATGGGTCCAAAATGCAATGAACTACTATTGGAAGGAAGAAGAAGTGAATCAAAAACTAACTGAAAAAATGACAGCTGGCTTTCAACAGGTGCTCGCCATCCGCGAACAAAAGCAGATGCGTATGCGCCAGGCTGCCTATACTGCCGGCATTAGGCATATCGTCAAAGCCCTTCACGCCCGGGGCTGGATTGAAAATGAAAAAATGCTGGAAGGATAAGAGGCAAAAACGGCGGCCTGCGGACAACAGCTCATAAAGAAGCTAAAGGGCATTCTGGAAAAGAGAATGTCCTTTAGCTTCGTATTAGAGACAATTTAAGAAAAAGACAGGATAAAAAGTCCAGAAACGAAAGGTAACAGACAAAAAAGTTACAGACCGCTGATAAAATGTGCCCTAACACCGTTTCATGAACATTTTCATTCTCGTTCTGTCCTTTATCTAAGGCGGGGCACAGCCCTTCCTTATTTGTCCTCCATCTTGATGCCGATAAATTTAATTTCTGTCATATCTTCGATGGCGTATTTTACCCCTTCTCTGCCAATTCCGCTTTGCTTCACGCCGCCGTAGGGGTGGTTGTCCTGACGGTAGGTCGAAATCTCATTAATCCAGACACCACCGATTTCCAATTGATTCGCCACACGCATCGCACGGTCGATGTCTTTTGTGAACACACCGGCCTGAAGTCCGTAGATGGAATCATTCGCAAACTCCACTGCTTCTTTTTCCGTTTCAAATGGAATAACAGAAACGATCGGGGCAAATACTTCGTCTGCAATGATTTTCATATTGGACTGTACATTTGACATAATCGTTGGTGTCAGCATGGTCCCATTCCGCTCCCCGCCGGTCTGAATAACAGCCCCTTTTGCTTTGGCATCATCAATCCAGTGTTTTGCACGTTCTGCCTCTTCCTCGTTAATCATTGGGCCGATATCCGTGCTCTCTTCTCCCGGGTTTCCAAGGGTTAAGTTTTCTGTCTGCTGCACGTAGGCTTCAAGAAACGACTCGTATATTTCCTGCTGAACATATATACGCTGCGCGGAAATACAAACCTGGCCGGAAAAAGCAAACGCCCCTCTCACCAGCGACGACACGGTCGTTTCTAATTCGGCATCTGCAAAAATAATGTTGGGGGAGTTGGAGCCAAGCTCCAGGGTGACCTTTTTAAATCCGGCGGCTTTCCGGATGGCCCTGCCCACCGGCAGACTGCCGGTGAAGGTGATTTTCTGGACTAGTTCGTGGGCGACAAGCGCCTCCCCGGTTTCTTTTCCTGTGCCAATAATTACATTCAACGCTCCATCCGGCAGACCGGCTTCCTGAAATAAAGTTACCAATTTATGAGCAGAAACCGGGGTCTTTTCCGCTGGTTTAAAAACGACCGTATTCCCCGCTGCCAGAGCCGGTGCTATTTTATGAAGAGCTAAATTTAAAGGGAAATTAAAAGGAGTAATAGCTCCTACCACTCCAAGCGGCTCCCGTTTTACAAGCCCCACCCGGTTTTCTCCTCCGATGGCAGCATCCATGGGCAGTACTTCCCCTGTCCTATGTTTGGAGAGTTCAGAAGAAAAACGGAGCACTTGAATAGAACGCTTTATTTCCTCGCGGCTGTGTCGAATCGGTTTTCCTGCTTCCTGCATGATCACCGCAGCAAATTCTTCCTGTTTCTGGTGTAATGCATCCGCTGCTCTCCGCAGAATTTCAGCCCGTTCATGCGCCGGCATTCCCTTCATCCTGGAATGAAAAATTTCATAACTATTTTGTACCGCATCGTTTACATCCTGCGGCCCGGCCAGGGCCAATTCCGCTATTTTCTTCTGATTGTAAGGATTTTGCACTTCCATCGTTTCACGTTTCTCTTCTGCCCGCTCGATTCCTTGAATCGTCGATCCGATCCGCATGTATATCTGCCTCCTCAGCAAAGAATATCTCCTAGTTTCTCAGTAAGTTTCATGTTTTCGCTGTAATCCACCGGACAATCTATAAGCACCGGCTTCTCCATAGCGGCTGCTTTTTTCAGGGCTTCTTTTACTTCTCCGGCCTGCTTAATTTCGATGGCTTCGAACCCATAGGAGCGGGCCAATTGAATGAAATCCGGGTTGCCAAATGAGATGTGGGACGTACGCCCAAAGTGACGGTGCTGATGCCATTCAATTAATCCATATCCGTTATCTCTCCACAACAAAATGACGATGGCTACCTTCAGCCGCCCGGCTGTTTCCAGTTCCGCCCCGGTCATCTGGAAGCTTCCGTCGCCACAGACGGCAACCACCGTACGATCAGGATATACCATCTTTGCGGCAATAGCACCCGGAACAGCAATCCCCATGGAAGCCAGCCCATTTGAAATCAGGCAGGTGTCCGGATAAACCGTATGATACATGCGGGCCATCCACATCTTATGAGCCCCTACATCAGAGACAACGATATCCTTGTCCTTCAATACTTCCCGTACATCAGCAATGATCTTTTGCGGTTTTACTGGAAAATGGTCACTGTTTTTAAAAGAGTCTAATTCTTCCAGGGCCTGTTTTCTTACCCCTTGCACCCAGTCATTATTTCTTGTTTGTAATGAGAAACAGCCGGCTATTTTTTCCAGGTTGTTGTTTATATCTCCAACGACCTGTAGTACGGCAGGATAGTGAGCGTCCGTTTCCGCTTCATTTACATCAATGTGAAGGACCGGGGTTTTGCCGTCCGGATTCCAATTTTCAGGAGGAAATTCAGCCATATCAAAGCCTATCGTTAGAATCAGATCCGCCTGTTTAAAACCGCAGGTTATATAATCATTGCCGCTCAGCCCGGCAGTCAGCAGACTGAGTTCATGCCGCCAGGATAAGGCCCCTTTCCCCATAAAGGTATGAACCACTGGAATTTTTAGTTTCTCTACCATGGTCAGCAGCGCTTTTGAAGCATTTGACCTGGCAATGCCATTGCCCGCTAAAATGAGAGGATGATCGGCTTTCTTTATCATGCGGGCCGCCTCATGAATCGTGCTTTCTGGAGCTCTTTTTTCAGGAGAGATCCTAATGTCCAGCGGGGAGCCGTCTGCTTCCCTTCCTGCTATATCTTCCGGCAGGTCAATATGAACAGCTCCCGGTTTATCCTGAACAGAAACCTGTACAGCTTTCCTGACGATTTCTGGTACAATATCGGTTGATTTTATTTGGGCATTCCATTTGGTAACCGGTTTATACATGGAGATCAGATCATAATGCTGATGAGAAATTTTATGCTGGCGGTTCAAACCAGCCTGACCTGTAATCGCTATAAGTGGGTTTAAGTCCATATTGGCGTTAGCCACCCCGGTCATTAAATTTGTTGCCCCCGGCCCCAGCGTCGCGAGACAGGCTGCCGGTTTACCGGTCAGTCTCCCATAAGTGCCGGCCATAAACGCAGCCCCGGTTTCGTGTCTTGTTACAATAAATTCAATCTGTGAATCCAAAAGGGCATCCATTATATCCAGGTTTTCTTCCCCGGGAACCCCAAACATATATTCAATGCCTTCTTTTTCAAGGCATTGAATAAGCAGCTCTGCCACTTTCATGTGAAACACCCTTTGCTGTAAAGTTATTTTTATTTTTTGTAGGAACATTAATTTTAAACATCGAAAAAAAAGAAAAGGCAGGGAGAAGACCGTTTGATTGTTTTCTTTGAGCAGTTTTTTAGTATAATAGGAGGGAATTCCATCATAATCGGAGGGATTATTATTGAATCGACAAGATTTAATTGCACCCGGAACATATAATATTACTGACGACCTGGAAATGTTTTCCGGAGAGGAAAAGCGGACAGCCGTCCGCTGGCTGAATGAGAGCGGCGCCAGAAGAGAAGTGTCTTATGCTGAACTCGTCCGGAAAACCAACCAATATGCAAATGCGCTTTTAGCCGGCGGGATTCAAAAAGGAGACCGGGTCCTGCTTATTTTCCCAAGACTGCCAGAAGCCTATATGATTCACCTGGCCTGCTTAAAAGCAGGAATTGTGGCGGTCCCCTGCTCCGAGATGCTCCGGGCGAATGATCTCGTTTACCGTGTTCAACATGCGGAAGCAAAGAGCGTCGTAGCGTTTTACTCAGCTACGGAAGAGACGGACAATATCACAGATCCGCTTCCATCCTTGGAAAAAAAATATATTGTTGGAGGGGAAAAAGATGGATGGGAAGCGCTTGAAGTACTGGTTGATCAACAGCCGGAAACCTTTCATGGAGAAAAAACAAAACGGGAGGATATCGCTTTTCTTTCCTACACCTCCGGCACGACCGGCCATCCAAAAGCTGTGGTACATACCCATGGCTGGGCCTACGCTCATGTTCGCACCGCAGCGAAAGAATGGCTCGATGTGAGAGAAAATGATATCGTCTGGGCTACCGCTGCCCCGGGATGGCAGAAATGGATCTGGAGCCCGTTGCTCTCCACTATTACACTCGGTGCCACTGCTTTTGTTTATCATGGTACATTCGATCCTCATGTCTATCTGCGCTTGTTAGACGAACAGCGTATTAACGTTCTCTGCTGCACACCGACAGAATACCGGTTGATGGCAAAAGTAGATCATCTGGAGAGTTATGATATGGATGCACTCCGCAGCACCGTTTCAGCCGGGGAGCCGCTGAACCGGCAGGTCATAGAAACGTTTAAAAAGGCATTTAATGCAAACGTTCGGGATGGATACGGACAGACAGAAAATACCCTTTTGGTTGGAACATTAACTGGAATGGACATTAAGCCGGGCTCTATGGGTAAACCTACCCCCGGAAATACGGTTGATATTATTGACGAAAATGGAAAATCCGTTCCGGCGGGACAAGCTGGAGACATAGCAGTGCACAAGGACTGCCCGGCCCTTTTTAAAGAATATTATAAAGAGCCCGAGCGTACAGAAGCGGCATTCCGGGGGGATTGGTATTTAACCGGGGACAGAGCATCCCGTGATTCAGATGGTTATTTCTGGTTTGAAGGCCGCAGTGATGACATTATTATCAGCTCCGGCTATACCATTGGGCCTTTTGAAGTAGAAGATGCCCTCAACCATCATGAAGCTGTCAAAGAGTGCGCCGTCACTGCCAGTCCGGATGAGATTCGAGGAAACGTCGTCAAGGCGTTTGTTGTATTAAAAGAACAGCCGGCGCCGGGGGCAGAAGAAGTCTTGAAAAAAGAACTGCAGGATTATACCAAAGAACGAACTGCGCCTTATAAATATCCACGGAGGATTCAATTCGTGAACGAACTTCCGAAAACAAATACAGGAAAGATCCGCCGTATAGAACTCAGACAGAATGATCCCGACCGCAGAGCGTAAAGGAGACTGGGACAAAACCATAATTGATCAAAAATTCCCGAACGATTTACATCAATCGTTCGGGAATTTTTGGGTATCACTGTTTATCACTGCGTCAAAATACTCCGGGCCCTCCTTGAATAAAGGAGGATCGGCTAAAACCGCCGCATCCTGCGAGTCTCAAAACACGTGTCGTTCTGAGCGGAGGTATGTATTTTGATTCCGTGGCTTACTGGTTCTATAACAGAACCACTTTCTTTTGTCCCAACCTCTTCTTATTTCTAATTCTCTTTTTTATTGGGGGCAGGATCCTTCTTCCACGTCTTTGCTTCGTAAGAAAAAATTAGGAGTGAGGCCGATTATGATAATGGAAATGATAAATAACCGTAACATCCAGATGTCATTATTGTCATCTAAGTAAATTAAATAAAGCAAAAAGACACTTGTAATTCTGCCAAGACTCAGCGCTATTTCTCTAGCCACAACAAGTTCCACCCGATTTTTCCCATTCTTATCAAAGTCTGATATGTTATTCAAGGCAAGGGTATTAAACGGCATTTCAAATAAAGGTATGCTGATTCCTGACAAAATGCCATATACCAGCAATAGTTCCCAACTCACTTCAAATAATAACCCCCCAAGAGCTAATCCAATAAGAATATTGCCAGATAACATGTATAGTAACCTATGCTCTGAGGACCCATACCTTCCCATGATGTAATAGATAAGAAAAGAAAGCGAGGTCGACATGAAGGAAAAATTACCGAGTGCAGACTCATTTTTAGTGACCATAAAAACCCATATGAGTATGATAAAGGAGATCACCCCGCCTCTAAAAGCATTTGCCATAAACGCGTAAGACAATAGTCTCCAAGAACGGCAGCGGTGAACTTTCAGCATATCTTTCCAGTGAAAAGGGGCATAATCCTTATCTTTGGACAATGTCAGACTTATTATAAAACTAATTATAAAAAGTAAAAAAGATATACCAAACACAAAATAGTAGCCACTAAAACCATCTCCGATATAAATAAGCCATCCCGAAACCAGAGGGCCGATCATTTTCGAAAAGGACTCAAATGTGCCGTTTAATCCATTAAACCAGTCTCGATTTTTTTCATGTGTATAGTCAACGGACAATACATTAACTGAAATCCAGTAAAATCCGGAACCTGCTCCGAATAAAATACCTAATTCTATGACATACGTACTTGCTTGGTCTCCGAATTGAAGAATAAAGAAATAAAAAAGCAGTTGGGCAGCCCCGCCACTAATTAATCCATTTCTCCGCGATGTTTTTTTACTTAACCAGCCGGCAAATATAAAAGCCGGCACCCACGAAATATACATCATTAAATTAAATAATACGACAGTGCCTATTTGATCTGTCAGACGAAATAGAAAAACATTAATAAAGATGTTGGATAAATTATTAGCCAAAGCATTTAATAAACTAATTGAAAGCAGCAGCTTTGTTGGTTGTGGTAAAGCAGTATCGGTCTTTTTAGCAATTTCTGTTTGTTCCAACGAGTCCACCCGTTACTTCTTGGAATCTCGCGTAAAGTAGATAGGATTGGTAAGCAATATCATCGTATAATCCTCAACCACCGGGCAGTAACGCCAGACTTCCATTCTCAAAAATAATTCTTTATCAACCAAAATTTGCTTTTCCCACTGTTTTCCTTCTTTTATTTGGATCGACTCATTGTAATAATCTGAAATAACATGAATGTCATCATCAACCTCTAAAGAACGAATGGAAACCTTCAGAGGATGCTCATTAGGATATGGCACAGTGTCACCTGGGAGAGAGTCCCCATGTCTCATTTCGACCTCAGGCCCTTCCGGTGTGTGCGTTATAAACATACGGCCTTTTCTGATCGCGCTTAAAAGCTGAGCCTTTGTTTTGCCTTCTGATAATACCCAGGTGGAAGGCATTCCGTGTTGAACATATTTTTCTGTGCGGTGAACATCACTGCCAGCTGTAATGGGAATGTTATAACCAAGACAGAGCTGTTCATGCCACCACTGTAAAGCCTCGCGGTTTTCTTCACTCCAGGGACCATTCCAGACTTCCCACACATCAAATGGCAGGTTTAAGCTCCATTTCCATTCACAGCCGCTATGAAAAGGATGGTTGATCACAATAACAGCACCCTTTTCCCGCGCCTCTTTAAAAGCCGCTTCCATGTCTCTGTCTGCCGCTATTCTAAAGTCAATCTCCGGGTCCTCCAGTCCGATAATATTACTGTGTCCTGCATTCGTTGTTAATTCAAACCCCGGTATAAATAAAATATCTTCGTGAGTTGGGTGTAAATAGTTTTGAGTAACCGTATTGTGGTCTGTCGTTGCGATAAAATCAAGTTGTCTTTCTTTCAATATTTCCGCCACGGCAGGCAGCGTATACTCCCCATCACTGTGCACAGTATGACTATGCATATCGCCTTTCAGCCATCTTCTTTCTGCAGAAACGGTGATAATAGTAATATAAACAGCACATCCATCCTCTGGGATATGGTGAAGACCTAAAAGAACAGCCCATTCCCCTTGTTCGAGACAGCCATGTAAATACCCTGGAGTTGCGGCATGTTCGGTTATAAAAAAACGGTCCCTTGCGCCTCCGCTCCACCCCCGGATTCTGGAAGGATCCAAAACTCCTAAATCAACAGTGGCACCGCTCCTTGAAATTGAATAGGACACTTCTACTTTTTCTGTATCACTTGCTACGTGAAACGGTACTTCCATATAGCCGCCTTCTTGGTCAGCTGTAACCTTAACCATCTTTTCTTCCGTACTCATTTGTTATTCTTCCTTCCCCTCATTCTTTGGTTGCACCTAAATTAATACCACGAATAAAATACTTTTGGACAAATGGATAAATAACAAGTAAAGGAATCATCGCTATCATGATCCCTGCCATCTGGACATTGTTAGCAAAAAAATCACCGCTTGAGGTTGCATCGTCTGGCACAATTAATGACATTAAGGCAAGCTGCAAAGTGTACTTTTCCGGGGAGTTTATGTAAAGCAGTGCCGGTGTAAACTGATTCCAGCGGCTCACAAATTCAAAAAGCATAATGGTGGCCAGCCCCGGAACGGACATTGGCATATAAACTTTTCTGAATATCTTAAAATCACTTGCCCCGTCCATTTGAGCGGATTCAGCTAAGCTGTATGGAACGGACAAAAAATAGTTACGCATTAACAGAATACTAAAACCGGAAATCAACCCCGAAATTACAAGGGAGGCCAAAGTGTCCAGCAGACCTAATTCTTTATTTACGATATATAAAGGAATCATGATCGCTTCGGCAGGAACCATCATTGTGATCATAATCATGGAGACGATGATCTTCCGGCCGACCAATTTTGGATGAATCAGTACATAACCAGCCATGGAAGCCAGCAAAACATGCGCTGCTGTTCCTATGACAGTAACCAGTACATTATTGAAAAACGGCCTCCACAGTTCAAGAGTCTGCCACACCCTCTGATAACCGCTCACACTAAAATCAGCAGGCCACAATTTGACACCCGGTTCCATAGAAGAGATACCAGATGAAAACGATACCGCCCACACATTAATCAGCGGAATGATCATGACGAGGATGAGCACCAGTAAAAATAAACCATTGCATAATTGAAAATAACTAACTCGCTTTTGATATTTTTTGGGCGAACCCTGCATTTGTTACATCCCCTCGTCATAACGGATCAGTTTTCTTGTTACAAATGTAAGAAGCAGCGTCATCAACAACACCAAAAAGGCTGCAGCGGAAGCAATCCCCATTTGAAACTGTAAAATCCCCTTCTCATATGTATACGTCATGAAAACATCAACTTCATTTGCAATAGCAGAATTGCTCAGTACGTATACCTGATCAAAAATCCGCAAGATTCCCATGATGTTTAAAAGCAGTACAATCTTCATCGTCGGCACAAGCTGAGGCAGTGTAACATAGCGCATTTTTTGCAGAATTCCTGCTCCATCCATATCAGCCGCCTCATAAAGGCTTGGATTTATACTGACAATAGCTGCGAGATATAAAATGCATGTATACCCCGCGTCTTTCCATATAGCACTTGCGATCATAATAGGACGGGCGTAATCTTCTCTCACCAGGAAATGAATAGATTCTTCTTTCCCAAACCATGTCAATATTTCGTTAATGAGCCCTCCGTCAGGAGATAAGATAAAAATCCAGATACCGCCGACAATGACCCAGGAAAATAAGTGAGGAAGGTAAATAACCGTCTGGGTAAATCGTTTAAAAACAGACTGCATCACCTCATTTAACGAAAGAGCAATGATAATGGGGAAAACAAATCCAACAATTAAAATACCGCCGCTTATCATAAATGTGTTAATAGTCACTTGAATAAACTGTGGATCTCGTAATACTTCCAAATAATTCTGAAACCCAATAAACGGCCCCCTTCCAATCATTTGAAACTCTTGCAGACTAATAATAAAACCTCTTACTAACGGATAATATGTAAAGATGATAAAATACACCAGAATCGGCAATAGCATGAGGTACAACGAGTAATGACGCTTAACAGTTTTCCATAAATTCATTCATTTCATCCTTCTGCACATAAATAATAGAGCAGTGAAAATTAAACATACGAGAGGCCAGTTCTTTTACAGGAAACATACCCTCGTACCTATGGCCTCCCGCAGTTCTCTTTCTAACAGGCATTATTCATCAATTAAATCTGCCTGCAGCAGCTCTTTCTGCATTTGTTCCACGGCTTCATCAGCCGGAATTTCCCCCATCATTGCTTCTAACGCATAATTTTCTACAATTTTTTCAGCTTCCGGCCAATCCGCGGTTGAGGTTTCCACGGTGGAATTGTTGTCTAAGATGACAGATTGAGCTTCTTCTGCCCCGGCATATGATCCAACCGGGTTTTCGAATTGCTGATTCATCGGATAAGGAGCGCCGTGGTCCATGCTGTGCTCTCTGCCTGTTTCCGTCAATTCATATTCTCCGTCTTCTACCTGATAATCGTGACCTTTAATTCCCAGGGTTCCTAGAATATTCCCTTCTTCTGTGTGCCAAAATTCCAGAAATTCCATTGCCATGTCAGGATGCTCCGCATTAACTGGAATCGACCAGAGACTTGGGTCACCGCGGCGGAGCATTTTCCCATTTGGCCCATCCGCACCGGCCATCCCTTTGGCCTCAAAGTGTTCTTTATCTTCTACTTCTGCCGTATTGTTGAATAAACCGACCCATGCATCCCAGTAGGTCACCATACCGGCCCTGTCCGTCAAGAACATTTCTCTCATGTCGCCCGTTTCATTGGTGGCAAAGTTCGGATCAAGCAACCCTTCTTCATACAGTGTTGCAAACCACTCGTAAACAGGAACAGCCGCTTGGGTAGCATAGGGAATAGTACGATTTCCATCTTCATCAATGGTATAGCGGGCTTTCACTCCTTCAGCACTCATAAACCCTTGTATGTCATATAAACCGGCGGTGGACAGTCCGTACGTATCATCTTTTCCATTCCCATCGGGATCCTGCTCAGAAAAGGCCTTAAATAATTGGTAGAACTCTTCCAGTGTTTCCGGCTGTTCCAGATTAAGTTTTTCCATCCAATCCTGTCGTACAATGGGCATTGTGCCACCCTCAAGTTTATTGAAGACGCCATAGATTTTTTCATTCTCCGTCTCCACCAGATCCCACTCTTCTTCAGGAATAATGGACGGATCTGATAACCGTTCGGAATTGTTCACTGCTTCTGTTAAATCGGTTAATGCGTTCTGTTCTACTAAAATATCCAGCTGCGGCTTCGTTAAATAAACAAGATCATATTGTTCCCCTGAAGAAATAGAAGCGAGGAGCTTTTGGTCATAATCGGAAGGGGGTTTCACCATATTTACACTAATTCCCGAGAGTCTTTCTACTTCTTTTTCGAACATGTCCATCTCTTCGCTGTTTTTTCCACCTACAACGTTTGTTAAAATATTCAGCGTTTCTCCCTCTGATGCTTCCCTGTTTTTTTCGCTGTTCGCCTCTGAAACATCTTCTTCACTAGTACTCGATTGACACCCTGCGATCAATAAAAACATAGACAGTAATCCGGCTCTCATCACTTTCGACCCTATAACTGTAAGCTGTTTCAACGGTTCTCCTCCTTTTGAAAAATATAGACGTCAGCCCTCCAGAAACTTTGTAGAAGTGGAACCCCGGTGGCACACTTCAGAAGGAATAACAATTCTTTTCACCAATTTATTGTTTTCCTGAATCTGCTCGATCAAAAGCCGTGCTGCGCCTTCTCCCAGCTGCTCAGCATTTAATCTGGCACTGGATAAACGCGGTTGAAATTCAGATTCAAATACAGAATCGTCACTAAAAGCAAATACTGACAAATGCTTGGGAATAGTTATATTCAATGCAGATGCTGCCTGGTAAACACCAAGTGCCATTTTATCTGTATCCGCTATAACAGCAGTAATTCTGTTTCTTTCTTGTAAAAATCGAAAAGCCGTATCATACCCGAACTCAATGGAAGTATTATTTATGGTTTTATTTAGTATTAATTCATGAGGACATCGTTTCCCATTATCTTCAAAAGCAGTTTGAAATCCCTGGGCCCTGTCCAAAGCAACGGTTTTATGTTTAGCTGCGTTTAGAAAAAGAATTTTTTCGTGTCCAAGGGTCAACAGATGCGAAGTAAGTTCATAGGCAATGCCAACGTTATCATTATCGATGTAAGATAACGTTTGATCCAGGTGTTTAGGGGGTTTTCCAATGACTACACAAGGACGTTCTTTAGACAGCTCCTTTTTTATTCTTTCATCATCGACAGCAGGGTCCATTAAAATTTCGCCGTCGACAGGATTAGATACTTGATTCTGAATGTCATTTTTGTAATCCGAAGAAAGCGTATTAATTAATAATTGATATCCCCTGCCATAACATTCATGAAGTACCCCGTTAACCAGCGAAAGATGAAACTGACTGAATTTAATTCTTTCAGCCTGCATGTTCAAACCAATAATGCGAGTTTCTTTTGTAGCAAGAGTTCTGGCCCAGTAATTTGGCTTGTAATTTAATTGTTTTGATACTTCGAGTACTTTGTCGGACACCCCCTTACTTATCGGCCTCTTTTTAGTAAAAACATTGGAGACGGTACTTTTTGACACACCTGCCGCTTTAGCAACATCATCTATCGTAGCCAATCGGTCCCCCCCCCTCTCTCACTTACCAATCTTAAACCGGTTTTATTAAAATAGTTTTATTTCATTAAGAACATGTTGTAAATTATTATTAAGTTCTTATGAAAAAAGCGCTTTCCATCTTCGAAAGTAATAAAACCGGTTCGATAAAAAGATAAAAATATAAATTCCTAAAAGTTCGTTTAAAGGTTCAAATGGCGAAGCAGACAGGCGGGTATCCGCTGCAGGCGAAAGTTTTCCGTTGACAGCGCCTTCCGCTTCTACTCATAATTATTTTTCTATATCATAAAAAAGGAGCCGTACCTTTTTATACAGCTCCCTTTTATCTCATTCATTTTAATATGGGGGTTTTTCATTCAGTTATTCCCTTTCATTGTCTCTATCCACTCTACAAAAGCTTCCATTGCCTGATGGAGCCTTGTTTTTGTACTATCGTCCTGAAGCCTTCCTGCTTCATCTATCTTGGATGGTACTTTTCCAATATACAGTTCCGGCTGCTGCAGAACAAACGCACCGGCAGCGGCCAGTGTTTGTTTGACCTGCGCCTGGGATAACGCAGTCCCAAGAGGGGCGGGAGAGGCTCCCAGCACATATGCTGGTTTTTTGTCCAAGACGTTTCTATTTGTCACACTCGCCGCCCAATCCAGTGCGTTCTTCAATACACCGGGCATGCCGTGGCTGTATTCGGGGGTAACGATTAAAAAGCCGTCCGCCTCTAGAATCGATTCCTTAAAATCCTCCACCGCTTCGGGATCTCCGTTTTCCTCCAAATCTGCATTAAAAAGCGGGACATGTTTTAAATTGAATATGGAAACGTCCGCCCCTTCTGGTGTATGCCGGGCCATTTCACGCAGTATCATTCGATTAAAGGAATCTTTTCGCAGACTCCCTGAAATACCCAGGATTTTTAAATGGTTTGTACTCATCATCGGCCTCCTCTGGTTCTTTCCTATCTAATTTCAGCGTACCATAATAATGTAGAAGAAAAAAAAGAAAAGTCGTAAAATTCTTATGTTACAATAGTTTCCAATCTGCTATACTCATATATATCTTCATTCCTATAATGAGGATATGTCTCTTTCCGGCATAAACTTGTACATATGGACCGAAAGAGAAATGGACAAAGGAGGGGTTCGATTGAGTGTAGAAGACGTGTTAGGAGTCATTAGTGATTTTGTCTGGGGACCGCCGTTTTTAATCTTGTTAGTGGGAACAGGAATTTTTCTTACGATACGGTTAACCTTTTTGCAATTCTCGATTCTTCCTTACGCGTTAAAGTTAGTATTCAGTAAGCGTGACCAATCATCGGAAGGGGATATCACCCACTTTCAATCATTGATGACGGCTCTGGCAGCCACGGTTGGAACTGGTAATATTGCTGGGGTGGCCACAGCTGTAGTCGTCGGGGGACCCGGGGCTGTTTTGTGGATGTGGATTTCAGCATTATTTGGAATGGCAACAAAGTACGCCGAGGCAATATTAGCCGTGAAATACCGAATTAAAGATGAACGAGGCGAAATGGCCGGCGGTCCCATGTATTATATTGAAAAAGGACTGGGATGGAAGTGGCTCGCTGTGCTGTTTGCCATCTTTGCCGCCGTCGCTTCATTTGGAATTGGAAACACTGTCCAGTCCAACTCCGTTGCTGATGTCCTGCAGTCCAACTGGGGAGTTCCCAATGCAGCAACAGGGTTAATTCTAATGATTCTGGCCGGTATCGTTATTATCGGAGGGATCAAAACGATCGGACGGGTTGTTTCCTTTATCGTGCCTATTATGGCTGTTTTATATGTTATTGGGGGCATTGCTCTTATTATTTTCAATTTTGATCTTGTCCCGGCAGCGGTTGGACTCATTTTCACTGATGCGTTTACTGGTCAGGCTGTCGCAGGCGGTGCCATTGGAGCAGTGATTCAGATGGGGGTCGCCCGTGGTGTATTTTCCAACGAGGCCGGCCTTGGATCTGCGCCGATAGCAGCTGCTTCCGCCAAAACGGATTATCCCGGACGACAGGCATTGGTATCGATGACCCAGGTATTTATTGATACCATCATTATCTGTTCCATCACTGGTATTGCACTCGTTATGGGTGGTATGTACAGAGGGGAAAGTTCAGATGTCGACGGGGCAGCTCTTACTTCTGCTACGTTTGAAATGTTTCTTGGACCCGCAGGGGCGTTCATCGTTTCGATCGGGCTTATTTTCTTCTGCTACTCTACCATGCTCGGCTGGTCGTACTACGGGGAACGTTGTATTTATTATTTAACGAAAAGGCCTTCTTCCATTTTTATTTACCGGGTAGTTTTTGTCCTCGCTATATTTTTTGGGGCCATATTAAAACTGGATACTGTATGGGCTATCGCAGATATCATGAACGGAATGATGGCAGCCCCGAACCTTATCGGGCTCCTCGGCCTTTCCGGTATTGTCGTTGCAGAAACTACACATTTCCTGAAAATAAAACGGGAAGAAGAACAAAACCAGCTATAAAGGGAAAATTCTTTTGTCGTCCGTTCTCTCTACGGAGACTTAGACCGAATAACGACCCAGGCTTCTGCCCTGCTTTAGAAAAGGCAAAAGCCTGGGTTCGTTTCATAGAAAGGGACAAACCCCGCTTCAGTAGAGGGGCTTTTACTGTTTAAACGGAAGGATTCTACATCTCTACTTTATGCGCCACATCTTCCCCGCGCAGGCCCTGCAGAATATGGCCCACCGTCATTTCCGCCATCTTACGCCTCGTATCCTCACTCGCACTGCCGATATGTGGGAGAGCCGTTACATTTGGCAGCGTGAGCAGCGGATGGTTGGAACGAACCGGCTCATTTTCAAAAACATCTAATCCGGCTGCCTGAATGTCCCCTTCTTTTAAAGCTTCATAGAGAGCTGTCTCATCAACAATTGGTCCTCGTGATGTATTGACAAATACTGCAGTGGATTTCATTTTCTGAAAAGCTTCTCGATTCATCAGGTGATGGGTTTCCTTCGTGTAGGGAGTTTGAACACAGACAAAATCCGATGTTTCAAGAAGCTCCTCCATCTCCACATAAACGGCTCCCACGGCTTCTTCTGTTTCCGGCTTACGGGAGCGGTTATGATACACGATATCCATGTCAAATCCTGTGGCACGTTTGGCCACGGCCTCGCCGATTCGTCCCATTCCAATAATGCCAAGCCTGGCGTGGTGAATATCGCGGCCTGTTAAAAAGAAAGGAGCCCATGCTCCCCATTCATTGTTTTTAATGACTTCGATTCCCTCAGGTATCCGTCTTGCAGCTGCCATTAACAGAGCGAACGTCAAATCAGCAGTGGTTTCTGTCAATACCCCCGGGGTATGCGCCACCTGTATGTTCCTTTCTGCAGCAGCCTGGATGTCAATATTATTGTACCCGACAGCCATCGTGGCAATTACTTTCAGACGTTCCGCTTTCTCTAGCAATGCTGCATCGATTGGATCTGATACATTACAGAAAACAGCATCAGCTTTTTTTATTTCTTCTTCCAGCCTTTCGTAAGGAACCGGTGTTTCTTCCTTCTCCCACATCGAAACCCGGCCCTCTGCCTTCAATGGTGTTATGATATCTTCCGGGATACGACGTGTAATAAATACATACGGCTGCTTCATGGTAAATCCCCGCTTTCTTTTTTGAAATTTTCTACTACTTATCATAATACAAAAACACCGCCCCGGAAAGGAACGGTGTGTTTTTCTATATTTTGAATTTCCCAACTTCTTCCTGAAGGTCTTGAGCCATGGAGCTTAATTCCTCTGAAGAACTTGATATTTCTTCCATTGCGGCCAACTGTTCTTCCGTGCCGGCAGCTACATTTTGAGCACTTCCTGCATTTGTTTCCGCCGCTTCACTCATTTCTTTCACAGCCGAGGTCACCTGGGCAGAATTAGCTGACATTTGGGAGGATATATCCGATACATGCTGAACCTGACTTCCAACTTCTTTAATGGAAGAAAGGATGGATTGGAAAGCGGAGCCGGCTCGTTTCACCACAGCAACCCCTTCATTTGCTTCTGTCTGTCCCTGTTCCATTTTTTCGACTGCTTTATTTGTTTCTTCCTGAATAGCTTCAATTAACTCTGTGATCTTGTTGGCGGACTGATTGGATTCTTCCGCAAGCTTACGTACTTCTTCTGCCACAACGGCAAACCCTTTTCCATGTTCTCCAGCGCGTGCCGCTTCAATGGCTGCATTTAATGCCAGCAGATTTGTCTGTTCCGAAATATTTGTAATGGTTTCAATGATGGTGCCGATCTCTGTAGAACGTTCCCCGAGCTGTTTTATAATCTCAGCACTTTCCTGCACCTGGGTATCAATAATACCCATTTGTTCCGAAGAGTGATTGATTTCCTTCTTGCCGTTTTCCGCCGCTTCCTCGGTCTCTCTCGCTTTTTTCGTAACATCGGACGAAGCTGTTGTTACTTTTTCTATATCCTGGGATAATTGCTGCATGGCCTTTAAGCTCTCTGCCGCTCTCTCTTTTGTGCTGTCTGTAGACTGGGAAACTTCCTGTATGGTGCTTGCAATTTCGTTTGTGGACGCGGATGTTTCCTGGGAACTTGCTGATAATTGTTCTGAGGTTGCAGCTACCCGTTCCGCAGCTGTTGTTGTCTGCGTCAGCAGATTGCGGAGGTTTTCCGCCATATCGTTAAAATTTCCCGCTAATTGTCCGACTTCATCCTTGGATTTCAAACGGATACTTTCTACCGTTAAATCTCCTTCGGACAGCTGCCGGGCTTTTTCTGATACTTGTTTGATCGGCTTGGAAATTCTTCCAGCCATAATAATCGCTATCAACAGGCCGAGGATGGTGATCCCTGCTCCCGTAGCAATACTGATGATCGATAATAATTCAGCCCTATCGTTAACCTGTCCGGCATGTATATTGGCAGAGGCCTGTTCCTGGGAAATTAACATTTGGAGATCCGACTTAATTTCCGTTCCTAGGGGGATCAACTCTGAGGTTAACGCCGATTCCGCGTTAATTCGGTAGCCCTCGTCATATTCGGAAAACACTTCCTCCTGGATCCGTGTTCTCCAGTCCACAGAAGCAGCAATAATGTCATCCAGCCTGCGCTGTTCCACATAGCTCTGTATCTCTTCCTGGAGTTGTGTCGACTTTTCCGTAAGGTCGTTAAACGTTTCCTTGTATGTATTATTGCCGGACAGTACATACGCATTTGCAGCCGACTGCCGTTCGGAAAGGTTGTAAGCCAGGTTTTCATAAGCTTGAATTTTTTTCATGTCGTCTTCAATGACAGCATTAATATCATCGCTCATGTCATTAATGAATACATACATAATCCCTGTAAAAATTAGCAAAAAGCCTAGTATAACGGAAAAAACTCCGATCAGTTTTGCACGGATTGATTTCATCATCATCTACCTTCCCTGATAAGATTTCTTTGCCTGAGCCTTTTTTCTTATATGTCTAATATCGGTTGGTAACAGAAAAAGTTAACAGTATGAGTCTTTTTTCTTACGAATTTTTTCCATAAAAATTGGCTTCATGCTTTTCTTTCGGGTTAATTTTTTCTATCCTATAAGAAGAGGGACAATTCCTCAAGAATTATAGGCGATAATTAATACAGAAAAAGAAGCAGGAGGATGCAAGCATGGAGTACAGAATCGAAAAAGATACACTGGGAGAAATGCAGGTGCCGGCAGATAAACTTTGGGGAGCCCAGACGCAGCGCAGCCTTGAAAATTTTAAAATCGGGAAGGAAACGATGCCGATTGAAGTTGTTCATGCTTTTGCGGTATTAAAAAAGGCTGCCGCGCTTGCAAACAAACGCCTAGGCAAAATAGAAGAGGAAAAAGCGGATGCCATTGCAAAAGCCGCCGACGAAGTATTAAGCGGGAGGCTTGATGACCACTTCCCGCTTGTAGTCTGGCAGACCGGCAGCGGCACCCAGTCTAATATGAATATGAATGAAGTCCTTGCCCGCCGTGGGACAGAGATTTTAAAAGAAAAGGGAAGCGATTTTTCCATCCACCCTAATGACGATGTAAATCGGTCGCAAAGTTCGAATGATACTTTTCCGACCGCAATGCACATTGCAGCAGTGCAAAAAGTGGAAAACAACGTTCTTCCCGCCCTCCACACATTAAAAACGACCTTTGCCGAGAAGCAGCAGAAATTTGAAGATGTTATTAAAATCGGCCGCACCCATCTGCAGGATGCCACTCCATTAACACTGGGGCAGGAGATCAGCGGCTGGCACCGGATGCTGGAGAGAAGCGAACAAATGATTAAAGAAAGTATTCAGCACGTTAAACATCTTGCCATCGGCGGAACAGCAGTTGGAACCGGGATTAATGCCCATCCTTCCTTCGGAGATTACACGGCAGAAGAAATCAGTGATATAACGGGGATGTCCTTCCGTTCCGCTCCTAATAAATTTCATTCTTTGACAAGTCATGACGAAATCAATCATGCGCACGGAGCTTTAAAGGGATTGGCGGCGGACCTCATGAAGATAGCAAATGACGTCCGCTGGCTGGCCAGCGGTCCGCGCTGCGGCATTGGAGAAATTACCATTCCCGCGAATGAACCCGGCAGTTCCATCATGCCTGGCAAAGTTAATCCAACACAGGCGGAAGCGATGACAATGGCTGCCTCCCAAATCATGGGAAATGATGCCACTATTGGATTTGCAGCCAGCCAGGGTAATTTTGAATTAAACGTGTTTAAACCTGTTATCGTATATAATTTCCTGCAATCGGCCTGCCTCCTTGCTGATGCGATGATCTCCTTTAATGATAAGTGTGCGGAAGGCATTGAACCAAATCAGGAAAAAATTGACGAGCATCTGCGGAATTCATTAATGCTTGTTACCGCTTTAAACCCCCATATCGGTTATGAAAATGCAGCTAAAATAGCAAAAACAGCTCACGAAAAGGGACAAACGTTAAAAGAAGCCGTATTGGAGAGTGGTTTATTAACGGAAGAACAATTTGATGACATCGTGGATCCGGCAAAGATGGTATCTCCAAAGGAATAAGAAAATGCAAAACGCTCAGACTTTTCCTGTCTGAGCGTTTTGCATACCATACTACGATTCATCGTATGTATAGCGCACAACATACTTATTCGTTTTTAATTTACGTATTTCTACAAATGGACCTATTTCATATCCATTGCTCCAATTATCTTCAAGTTTAGCTTTCAGACAGCCTGCCTGAAATTTGGAGCGAAATGTTTCTTTCCAATAAATCCAACGCGGTTGAGCTGCCATCACAATCATCCTGCTCCTTCTTAAGATCTTCCTTTCTATTTTATCCCATTTTCGAAAAAAAATCATTCTTCGTGGGAAAAATGAACGGTCCTCCGCCCATACCACGCTCTTTTTATGGTTAAGCCTATGCACACGCTCAGCAGGAGATCTTCCGCAGAGCTCCTGCTGTGCTGCCTGCGCTCAGCCGATAAGTTCTTCATCTTCCCGTTTTTTTATTTTATCATTGCTTTGGCTTTCATCCCGGTCTCTCATCCGGTGGGCCAGCCGTGCTGAAGCGTTGGAAGCAATACTTGCAACAAGGTCATCCAAAAAGGTGTGGATTTCCTCTTTATTGGTATCCAGCTCTTTAATCACTCCGCTTTTCTCTTTATCCAAGTACCCAAAGGTGGTCACAGCAATACTGCCAAAACCAAACACAGAGCCAAGCGCAATCGTTTCGTCCACCCCAAACAGCCCCTCGTCAGTATCGACCAGTGTCTGAAGAGGCTCCGATAATTGATTTTTTTCCGCCAGTTTATCCAGTTCTATCCCTACCAGTACTGCATGCTGTATTTCCCGTTTACAAAGGACAGCATCGGCACTTTCATAACAATCATCCATCGTTAAATTCGGGGCGTATTTGGCCTGCATCTCGTATACGATTTTTGCAATATCTTCCACCTTGACCCCACGCTCTGCCAGAGCATTCCGGGCGGCCTTTTCAACTACATCACTAGCTACAGGTTTTTTCATCGTTCATTCCCCCTCTATCTATTGTATCATATGCGCGTTTTTCTTCATTGATATCTGTTTGCAGCGTATTATATTAGTTGAACTTCGTCCACATGCGTGTTACGCTCTTAATCGTATTACCGTCTGGAAAGGAAGCTAAACCTCTTGAACGGAACAATGAGAGCTTTACCATTTCGCAGTGAATTATTAGACTATACTTTTGATTTGCACGTTTATCTGCCGCCAAATTACAGCCGGCTGTATACATATCATCTTGCGATTGCCCAGGATGGACGAGATTATTTCCAGCTGGGAAAGATTGGGCGGAAAATCGAAGGCGCCATTGAAGCTGGAGCGGAGGATACTATCGTAATTGGCGTTCCTTACCCCAGTATAGGGCAGCGCAGAGAATGGTATCACCCTGAGAGTCGGAGGCATTACGACTACATGTCCTTCCTTGCCAAAGAGCTGCTCCCTTTTTTGGAAAGTGAATTTCCAACCCCCAGACTCTCCTATGGACGGACACTGATGGGAGATTCTCTGGCAGGGACCATTTCTCTTCTCACCGCCCTGCGTTATCCGCATACGTTTGCCAGAATTATGATACATTCTCCATTTGTCAACGACACTGTCCTGCAGGCGGTTCAAACTAGCAAGGAATGGCACCCCTTTGATATTTACCATGCGATTGGCCTGGACGAAACAAAAGTTCACACCACGGATGGCAGCATTCAGGATTTTCTGACACCAAACCGGAAGCTCCACCACCTATTACAGCAGGGAACCGGACGCCGCTATTACCACGAATTTAACGGCGGCCATCTTTGGAGCTTCTGGGAGCAGGATCTCCCCCGCGCCTTGCAGTACATGTTGAATACCCAGCAGGAAAGGAAAGATGTGACTTGATTACAGTACAAGAAGCATTAAATGAACAACAGCAAAAAGATGCCTTTCATGTAAGGTTTAACGTTTTTGTTAACGAGCAGAAGGTGCCGGAAGATCTTGAAATGGACGAGTTGGACGATACTTCCCTGCACTTCATTGCATATGAAGATTCCCTTGCTATAGGGGCTGGACGTCTCCGTTTCGTCGAAGAGTACGGGAAAGCAGAGCGTGTCTGCGTTCTATCCTCCCGGCGGAAAAGCGGAGCCGGCCGCGCCATCATGCAGACTATGGAACAGAAAGCCAGGGAAAAGGGGTGCCCTGCCATGAAATTAAACGCGCAGATAAGCGCCTCTGCTTTTTACAAAAGCCTTGGGTATACTGTGACATCAAAGGAGTTTATGGATGCCGGTATCCCTCATGTGGAAATGAAAAAAAGTCTTTAACCATTTCCTTAAAAGACTCTTTTTCATCCTTGCATATTTTCTTTGTTTTTATACGACACAGCAAAGCAGCTTCAAGATTCTTATCCTGACGCTGCTTTTTTGCTTCATGCTTCGAGATCTAGTTGCTTCCCTTTCCCATATAATTTTTGTTCAATTTCTCTTCGTTTGCTCATAAGATACATTTCTTCCTCACGTCGGTAGGCATTTCTCTCATCTTCATCCCGGATCGGAGGCAGTTCTGTTGCCTGCACCTTCGCCACCCGGGCTACAGCCGGTTCATTTTCCACCATCCGGCTGCCATATTGAACTGCCGTTTCATTTTTTACAGGTGCTACATATCCCATGAAATCACCTCATTTATACGTTTCATAAACGCGTTGAAGAAACTCATGCTCTGGTCGTTATCCTTTATATACCCGTTCTTTATCATTTTAATCCTCTTTTTTAAAACTAGGATGAACGCCCATTTCTAGTTTCTTTGTCTAATATTTAACACCTTTTTGCGCCTAACTATATATGATGGTAAAGAAAAGAGTGCTAAAGGAGTGATTAACATGGGTTGCAGAAAACATGATGATGCAGCGGGAAGCTGTGTTTGCGATGCCGTTGCAGCTATCAAGAAAGCTCAGGATCAAGTAGACAATAACAACAACGGTAATTGCAGAAACGATTGCTTCAATAGTTTATTAAGCCCGAATGGTAACAATAATGGGTTGGATACGGTTCCGTTTATCCTTCAAACCAAAAAAGGGGAATACTTCTATTCCGTGGGGGCTATCGGTAGAAACGACTGCTTCCAAACGGTTTTCTTCCGTGTCGAAAGCATTGATGAAGATAACTGCTGCGCTACTCTTTCCATGCTGCGTCCAGACAGCGAACTTGACTTCGATAAATGCTGTGTAGATCCAGTTTCTTTATGCGATGTCGATGAGCTGGAAAGAACCAGATACTGCATTGAAGTAGACCTTGACTGCTTCTGCGCTATTCAATGCCTTGATCCTAATCTGGTTGGCGACATTGACCATCACTGCAAATAATTACTTTCAAAAAGGAGGTGTCCAAAAGGGCACCTCTTTTTGGGTAAAAAGATATAAACAGTCGAAAGAGGCGTATGCCGCATTACAGACTGACAATGTGCATGTTGGTGATATCCGTCTTTTGTATGACTGTATTCATGAAATTTCTTCTGTCCTGAAAAGTAATACTGCCGTCTGCCACATCTACTATCGTTCCCTGTATATACTGCTCTTCCGTTTCACAGGCGATCACGGGCTGAATAAAATGTGGAAGAGATTCTATATATTCCAGCAGCTCTTCCACTGTTTTATTGGAAGAACCATCTTTAAACTCTTCTTTTTCTTCTTCCAATATTTCCTCCTCTTCCACCTCTCCTGTATCAGCCGCCGCGTCCTTTTCCCTGTTTTTTGGTTGTTTATCTCGTTTAGTTACATGTTTTTTCCGTTTTTGTGCGCCAATATTTTTTTGAATCGAGATCGACTGACCAGGTCCTGAAAACGGGGTTAAGGCAGGTTGTTCAATATAATACAAAGGCTGGGCCTGCTGGTTTTTTTCATGCTCTTCTTGTTCCATTACAGAGCCTCCTCGCATACGAGTGTTCTTCTATTCCATTATATGTTCCTCCCTAACGTTCATACCAAAAAAAGGGCAAAATTTTCTTCCTTCCAGCATAAACTTGGATATAAAGCAACACGTCCATCAACAGGGATTTTCCCTACCTTATATAAGGTTCAAAGACTGAATTCAAAATATCGTACAGCACTCTTTTGGGACCTGCGGCGTGAGGGCGGACGAATCGGAGTACTCGTCTTCGTTAACTTCCGGTTACGGGAAGCGGGAGTTCTTACGGACGTCAGCACCTGGAGAAACAGGAATACGGAAATGAGGGATACCATGCTTTGGATTATATTTGGCGGAAATATCTGGCTTATTATTATGCTGTATGTGTTTTTTTCAGAAAAAAAATTTGTACAGGCTTCTTCTTATTTATTTCAGCATAATCTAAGTACCACACCAGCGACCTTAACCGCTCTCTGCTCCGGTCTATTATTTACCATCGAGTATCCCGGCTTTTTTATGGAAACGACCATTTCCGCTGCTTTTTTAGGAATGGGAGCCGGCCTTATGTTTGGGAGTTTATTTAATCACGAGGCGGCCATCACGGGAGCCTGCAGCGGATTACTGGCAGGGTTTATTGCCCCCATGCTGGGAGAAATGTCTGGACGTTCCCCGCTGTTTCTGCTGTTTACAGAGCTCATCTTTTTTGTATTTCTTCTTCATTTTTTTGTGTCCTTACGAAAGGTCCATTAACAGCTGCAGCGATACAAAAAAGGATTCTGACTTTCCGAAGAAAGCCAGAATCCTTTTATAGCTTCGTTTTAGCAAACGTAAGCAGACCCAACGATAACGAGTAAAATGAACAGTACGACAATAAGCGTAAAACTGTTGTTATAACCGTGGGACATGTGCTATTCCTCCCTTTCTAAGGAAGATTGAGATATGCTTCTCACCATAGCTATATGCATTCCCCGGCCTTTTGTTCGTCGTACCTCCTTAATCAGGCTCCTGCCTATATAAGAAAATTGGCTGCCTTTATTTTATTTCTGCTACAAAACTATCCTCTTTTGTCACGTTATCTTTTTTCTGCGTATGAAGGTGTTGTTCTTCGGATAGATTCGTAAACACAACCGGTGTTATCGTTGATTTTGCCTGTTCTTCAATCAGGGAAAGATCTGCAGTGACAAGCAGTTGACCCTGCTTTACTTCTTCGCCTTCGTTGACGTGCACATCAAATCCTTCGCCTTTCATATTGACGGTATCCAGGCCGATATGGACAAGTATTTCAAGACCTTCCGCTGTTTTTATCCCGACAGCGTGCTTTGTCGGAAATACATTATTGATTGTCCCGGCTGCCGGAGATACAAACTCTCCGTTCTGCGGCTGAATGGCAAATCCATCGCCCATCATTTTTCCGGAAAATACATCATCGGGAACCTCTTCGATGGACATCAACGTGCCGTCCGCGACACTGCCGATGTGGATAGAAGAACCTGTTTCTATCTTAACAGCTGGTTCTGTTTCTTTCTTTGGATCCAATTCCGGTGTACCTTCGGCCGGCTTCGCTGGAGAACGTCCTTCAATAATATCCTGCATCTGCGACTTAATGGCATCGGATTGTGGACCGAATATAGCTTGAACGTTGCTGCCGACTTCCATCACCCCGGAAGCGCCAAGCTGCTTCAACCGGTCCTTGTTGACTTCCCCTTTATCATGAACGGTGATACGCAGACGTGTGATGCAGGCATCCAGGTTCTTCAAATTCTCCTTCCCGCCGAAGGCTTCCAGTACATTATATGGCAGGTCTCCGCCGGCACTGCCTGACGATGCCTGAGCCTCATCTGCCGGAGCATCTTCTTCCCGGCCCGGTGTCATTAAATTAAATTTTGTTATGGCGAAACGGAATCCAAAATAGTAAATAACCGCAAAACATAATCCGACTGGAATAACAAGCCACCATGGTGTCGCATTTGGAATAATCCCGAATAGGAAATAGTCAATCACACCTCCGGAAAATGTCATTCCGATTTTCACATTAAGTACATGCATAATCATGAACGATAAGCCGGCAAAAATGGTATGAATCCCGAAAAGCAGTGGTGCTACAAACAGAAAACTGAATTCAAGCGGTTCTGTAATACCTGTCAAAAAAGAAGTCAGCGCTGCAGAACCCATGATTCCGGCAACATACTTCTTTTTAGCCGGTTTCGCGCAGTGATAAATGGCAAGGGCAGCCGCCGGAAGTCCAAACATCATGAACGGAAATTTTCCCGTCATAAAGGTTCCGGCAGTGAATTGATCAACACCGTCCTGGTACTGAGCAAAAAAGATCTGCTGATCGCCGGTAACCGTTTCGCCGGCAGCGTTAACATAGGAACCGAATTCGAACCAGAATGGGTTGTAAAAGACATGGTGCAATCCAAATGGAATCAGAGCCCGTTCAATCACCCCAAAAATAAAAGCGGAAATCGTGGTGTTGGATTCTGTTACCAGATAGGACATAGCGTTCAGCATTTCCTGCACCGGCGGCCAGATAAAGGTTAATACTCCGCCTACAATTAAACCTCCAAAAGCCGTGGCAATCGGAACAAATCGTTTACCGGCAAAGAATCCGAGATACTGGGGCAGTTCAATATTATAATAGCGGTTGTACATAAATGCTCCAAGAATCCCGGCAATAATACCACCAAATACGCCCGTCTGCAGTGTGGGTACACCGAGAATTTCGGCAAAGGCCGGATCCTCTGTCATCTCCGCCGTTACTCCCTTGGATACCCCCATCGTCACGTTAATAATGAAAAATCCAATAAGTGCTGCCAGTCCGGCAACCCCGTCGCCATTGGCAAGTCCAAGGGCCACGCCGACGGCGAAAAGGACCGCCAGATTATCAAACACAACCCCCCCTGCTTCTTTCATCAATTCGGAAATAAATTGAAAAATCTCCGCATCCAGAAACGGCATAATAGCAATCATATTGTCTTCCTGGATGGCCGTGCCAATCGCAAGCAGCAGCCCGGCAGCTGGCAGCAGGGCAACCGGCAGCATTAACGCCCGGCCAATGCGCTGTAATAGACCAAACGCGTTTTTCCACATTAACTATCTCCCCTTTTATTGCAGCAGAACCTGCCGCCTGCTTTAGAAAAGACATCTTCCCCGGATTTTCCGGTGTGGGTTCGTTTTTCCATATAAAAAAGGCATGAGAGAAAAAGGTTCGCGGAATTAAAACAGAAGAAGTAAGAGACTTGTCTCCTGTTTCTGCACGAACCAATCATTTTCTCTCATGCCTGCTGACCAGTCACACGGAAATATGTTGGGATTATTTATATGTTTTTCTTGAAAGCCTTTGCAAATGGAGTGTTAAATAAACCCCTTCGCTTTCCGGCACAGGTAGTTTTAATGCCTGCTGCATCATTTTTATTAACTTCCAGGATAAATTGTAGCACAACGGATATTCTTTTTTCAACACATTTTTTAACGATTCAGGTTCATCTCCGTAATCCCCGTTCTGGATACGTTCCAATGTCTGGTGAAGATGGCGGAGCAGGCGCTGATGGTCAAGATCCTTTGTATCCATTGAAATATCAAGCGTTTCTTCGATTCGTTTTACAAGTTCAGACACAAGCATCGTATGTTCATTTACTTCCTGAATCGATCTTTGCGTCAATGCCGTATGAATATGAAGAGCTACAAAGCCGACTTCCCCTTCCGGCATGGCAATGCCTGTACACTTTTCCACATGGAATAAAAGATCACGCGCCGCCTGAAACTCAGCAGGATATGCAAGTTCTGTTTCCTGCAGGAACGGGTTTCGAATTTCCATTCCCTGTTTGATTCGATGAACGGCGTAATATAAATGATCGGTTAATGCTACGTGAATATGTTCATGGAGCTGAACCTGAAATCGATTTTCGAGCATGGCCATGCATTCATTCATACAACCGATAAAAGACTCGTCCACCTCAATAAGCAATTGTTTGTACTGCTCCTGTTCCTGTTGATTTTTCAGGACAAAAAATTTTTCCGCCCCTTCCTCCTGCACGGGAGCTCCTTCCTTTTTCCCAAAACCAATCCCTTTACCTGTTAATACAACCTCTTCATATTCTGGATGACGGGCGATGATGACGTTGTTATTCAGTACTTTTTTCACTTCCATAGACCAACCCCATCTCTAATCTATTCAGTCCATCATCTTACCTTCGTTTTTTCTTCTCGTCAAACAAAAACCGGCTTGACTCATGACAAGCCGGTGTGCTGCTCCAATTTCCTACAACCCTACTTTATTATAGCCGCCATCCACGTGTATAAGCTCGCCTGTGATGCCGCGGGCCAGGTCACTCATTAAAAAGAGCGCAGTGTCGCCGATTTCCTCCTGGGTTACCGGACGGCGAAGCGGCGCTTTTTCTTCCATTTCTTTCAATACATCATTAAATCCGCCGATCCCCTTTGCCGATAACGTCCGGATTGGCCCCGCTGAAATAGCGTTGACTCGGATATTGTCCTGTCCCAGATCGTTGGCGAGATAACGGACACTGGCGTCCAGAGATGCTTTCGCCACGCCCATGACATTATAGTTTTTCACAATTTTTTCCCCGCCGAGATACGTCATGGTTACAATCGAGCCGCCCTCTTTCATAAGGTCCAGCTCACGGATTACTTTTGCTACGGCTGTCAGCGAATAGGAGCTGATGTTGTGGGCCAACATAAAACCATCCCGTGTCGTATTTAAATAATCGCCGTCCAGCTCTTCTTTATTCGCAAACGCAATGCAGTGTGCCAGACCATCAATATGGCCTGTTTTATCCTTTATCTGCTGAAACGTTTTTTCAATTTCAGCATCATCTGTAATATCACAAGGGAGAACAATAGATTCTTCCTGGTCCAGTGAATCAGCAAGCTGACGGACATTTTTTTCCATTCTTTCCCCGGCGTATGTAAAAATCAGTTTTGCTCCGGCATTGGATAAGCTCTGCGCGATTCCCCAGGCTATACTGCGTTTGTTGGCAACGCCCATTATGACATACGTTTTTCCTTCTAATGAAAGGTTCATAAATGATCGCTCCTTTGTTTATTGGTTGTTCTTAACAGCTGATGTTAAACTTATTATAGCATTGTTAACAGGGCGAAGAAAGGAGTGGAAAAGATGCACGCTTACGACTTCATCGGTGACATTCATGGTTGTTATGATGAACTTATCTCCTTATTTCACGATGCTGGTTACCAGCAAAAACAGAATATATACCGTCATCCTGATCATCGAATCCCCGTTTTTATTGGAGACCTTATGGACCGCGGTCCAGACTCGCTTGCTGTTATCGAGCTTGTGACAGAAATGACAGAAAAAGAAGCAGCCTTATATATACCGGGAAATCATTGTGACAAATTGTACCGGTATTTTATAGGAAGAAATATCACAATAAGCGGCGGGCTGGAAACAACGCTGAAAGAACTGGAGCAGCTTTCCTCTTCGGCATACCGCTCCTTACGCCGCCGTTTTATGAAATTATACGAACATTCTCCTTTATACCTGCGGCTTGATAACGATAACGTTGTAGCAGCCCATGCCGGGATACCCGAGAATCTCATAGGACACGAAGGAAAAAAAGTACGGACGTTTGTCTTGTACGGGGATATTACTGGTGAAAAGGACGAAGACGGGATGCCGGTCAGAAGGGATTGGGCATGGAACTATACCGGCCGCAGACTGATTGTATATGGTCATACCCCCGTCTCTGCGCCCCGGCTGATCAATAATACAGTAAATATCGATACAGGCTGTGTATTCGGGGGTTATTTAACAGCTCTTCATTACCCGGAAATGACGTTTACAAAAATCTCCTCCTCCATGCCCTATACGGCAGAAAAATTCCGCCGTTTCCAACAATAAGTTTACGGCATGATTTGCCGCATGTCCTGCGGAAGATCTGCTTCCACTGTCTTCCATTCTTCGGTCACCGGATGACAAAAACGAAGCTGGTGGGCATGAAGCGCCTGCCGGGGAATAGCAGAGCTGGATTCTCCATATAAGTCATCCCCCGCCAGGGGGTGTCCGATATAAGCACTATGTACCCGAATCTGATGAGTTCTGCCGCTGTAAAGGGTGTAATGGACCACAGAAGTATTACTTAATCTGCTGCTGACGTAGAAACCCGTTTTGGCCCGCTTCCCCTGAGCCGTAACATGCTGTTTAACAATACTGTCCGGTCTGCGTTCGATCGGTGCATCAATAAGGCCTTCAGAAGGAAACCATCTCCCGTCCGCTACACCAACATACTTTTTCAGGCCGGCGTACCTATCGAATAAGGCGGCCAGACGCTGATGGGCAAAACGATGTTTGGCAATTGTTACGATGCCGCTGGTCTGCCTGTCCAATCTGGATACAGCATGAAAAGAAGCCCGTATATTTTTCTTTTCGTAATAGGAACGGACTGCTCCGGCAAGCGTCTCTATCTCCCGTCCCCTCCCAGGCAGAGTCGGGAGGAACGGATCCTTATTGATTATTAACAGATGATCGTCTTCAAAAAGGATATCAAGGGGGAGGTCCACTGCCTCAATCGCCGGTGGAAAAGATGTTTTTGGCAGATATATCTGGAGGATGTCTCCGTCCTCCACCATATCCTGGCCGGAACTGTTCACACCGTTTCTTGTGACACAGCCGTCTTTATTTACTGTCTTCCAAGTACCTGCTGACATCCCCTTGCACTGCCTTAAAACGGTTTTCACTTTTTTTCCATGTTCGTTTGCAGAAATCGTCCATTTCAGCTTATGGAACTTTTCCATCCGTTACTCCCCTTCTCCGATAAACGACTCCTTTACCCGTTTCCAGAATGGAAATGGGCGAAAACGGGCAAACCTGACATTTTCTTCTGCAACCCGGCATTGAATAGATTTAATGGATTGGTCGACCATGGAAGTATGATCGACCGTAATCTGCATTTCCACATCATTTAACGGTTTCAATAGACAGGTATGATGCTGCGGCAATATTAAAGGAGAACCTACCGTTCGGTATACCCTATTATTGATTGATGCCATTTCTGTTAACTGCATCGAAGGGAGGGAGGGATGAATAATGGCACCGGATAATGCTTTATTGTAGGCAGTACTCCCTGACGGGGTGGAGATACACAGCCCATCGCCCCGAAAGGTTTCAAAGGGTTCCCCCTTAATATCTACATTACACACAAGAGACCCTTCCAATGTTTTCACCGTACATTCGTTTAATGCCAGATAACGGTCCGATTCTTTGGAGTCAAAGTGACGGACCACTACTTCCAGAAGGGGATACTCTACCACCTGAAAAGGGGTTTTGGCGATATGGATAACGAGCTTCTCAACTTCCTCCGGCTGCCAATCCGCATAAAACCCAAGATGGCCCGTATGAATACCGACAAAACAGGTGTGATCAAGCCATTCGTAATAACTGTGAAAGGCTTCCAGCAGAGTGCCGTCTCCCCCCACACTAATTACTACTTCCGGATGTTCATGGTTTTCGGTTAATCCATGTTCTTCCAAACCAGCGGTTATATCTTTTTTTAATGTATCCGACAGGTCATCGCCCCGTGAAGTTACCGTGAAATGCATATTGCTGCCTCCCTTGCTGTCTATTTTATTTTGATGAACTTTCGCGGTTTTTTGTAATAATCTGCTGCGCTTCCCGGACCTCTCCCTTAATCTTGGACATTTCTTCGTCCAGCTGAAAAGCAGCCTCTGCCGCTCGCTGAAGACGCTCTTTAATTTCATCCGGGATTTCACCGCTGTATTTATAATTTAATGAATGTTCAATCGTTGCCCAGAAATTCATTGCCATCGTCCGCACCTGCAGTTCGACCAGAACAAATTTTTCCCCGTCTATTGTATGGACCGGATATTCAATCACCATATGATACGAACGATAGCCGCTATCTTTTTTCCTTTTTATATAATCCCGTTCTTCTATTACTTTAAAATCGGACCGGGAACGTATCAGCTCCACGATAGTATCAATATCATTTACAAACTGGCAGACCAGCCGTACGCCGGCAATATCCTGCATCTCCCGTGCTATTCGGTCCAAAGGAATGTTTTTGCGCTGCGCTTTTTCCAATATGCTTGTAACTGGTTTTACCCGGCCGGTTACAAATTCAATCGGCGTATGTTTGGAGGATAATTGATACTGTTCCCGAAGTCCTTTTAGTTTTACTTTCAATTCTTCTACTGCTTGCACATAGGGAGTTAAAAACGTGTCCCAATTACTAATAACAAGCACCACCTTGTTTCCTGACGTAATTTTTATGTTAACTGAAAGGCTTCCTCTACTGCCTCCACCATGAAAGACCCATAATTCCCGTTACCAGGGACGTTATCAAGAATAAAAGCTAATTCTGCAGGAAAGAGAGGCAGGTCTAGTACATCCGGTCCTTTCACGCATACGCCAAGTTCCTGTTCATAAGCTTCTTTCAAAGCAGGCCAGATGGATTTAGGCATTCTCAGCTGCACGAAAGATTCTGGAGATTCCAGCGTATAGACAAAAGCTAATGCATCCGAATCAGCAAGCATTCTCCCTCCATCTTCCAGCGTGGCCCATTCTTTTTCCGGCCAATCTTCAATAGGTATTAAATACAACGTTTGATATTTTACTTTTGTTTCGGTCACGGTCAATATGTGTTCCATTGCTCCACCTCGTTTCATCCATCTATCCGCATTTTACCACATCTTCACAGCATAAAAAAAAGCGCAATTTCCCCCTCATTACGCCAAAACATGAACAAAATATCCTGGAAGACGTACGACGTTTTCCAAACGATATGATATCATAAAATCATTCGTTACGTCTTTAAGTCAGGAAGAAAGCGAGGAAAAACCATGGCAAAAGAAACGGAGATAGAGGAAAAAAACCTTTTAACCCGGAACGAGTTTGATATACTGGCTGATACGTATCAGATTAAACCGCCTCAATTTTTTTGGCAGGCGAACACCTATTTTGATACACCGGCGTTAGAAATTAAAGAACAAGGAGCAGCACTGCGGGTTCGAACAAAAAACAATAACTATGAACTCACATTAAAACAGCCGGCTTCGGCAGGACTGCTTGAAACGAATCAAACCCTTACTGAAGTGGAAGCAGAACGGCTTATGGAGCAAGCTGAGCTTCCGGAGGGAGAAGTGAAAGAAAGTCTGCATCCGTTCATTGGGGATACAAGTATGCTGCAGAAACTCGGGACGCTGGAAACCCACAGAGCTCAAACTTCCCATGAAACAGGAATTCTTTTTCTGGATCACAGCGTTTATCTTGATACGGAAGACTTCGAGATAGAGATCGAAGGCTCTTCAGAAGAAGAAGTAAGGAAATGGTTAACCAGCATACTAACGGACCATAACATTCCTGTGCGTCCGACCCCAAACAAGATCAAACGTTTTTTTACCAGAAAACAGGAATTGGCACGTTAAGAATAACAAATAAGACCGATTGCCTTTTTCACGGGAGTCTGCTATATTTTTTTAAAACTATATCTCAGGTGAGGTGAAAATAGTGTCAATTGATCCACTAATGCAAACCCTCGGCCGTATGCTCAGCCTCCCCCGGCAGAATACAGGCGCGAATCATTTTTCATCGCTTCTGACTACCTTCCAGACTTACCTGGAACAGGCAGCTAAACCCGAGTCTTCCGAAGAAAGCGGCGCAAAAAATTCTGGAGTCCCCTCTGCAGCTTCGTCTTTATTTTTGGATCCACAGCAGCGTGCCCGTTATTACCAGGCAGAGCAGAACATCAGTCCCGCGAAGGATACTGCATTATCGGCAGCTGAAACAGGAAGTTTCTCCGCTTATATTGAATCCAGTGCTGAGAAATTTGGAGTGGATCCTGCCTTAATCCGCGCTGTCATCCAGCAGGAATCCAATTTTGACCCAAACGCCCAAAGTCACACCGGAGCAATGGGGCTGATGCAGCTGATGCCGGGAACGGCTAACTATTTAAATGTAGAGAACCCCTATGATCCGGCAGAAAATATTGAAGGTGGCACCAAATACTTAAGAAATATGCTCGACAAATACAACGGGGATACCTCCATGGCACTGGCAGCCTATAATGCCGGGCCGGGCAACGTGGATCAGTACGGAGGGATTCCACCGTTTACAGAAACCCAGTCCTATGTCCCTGCTGTCATGAATTCCTATCAGTCCATGACGTAACATGAAAAAAGGCTGCCCTTTGGGATAGCCTTTTTTTTGTCCAGAATCGAAATGTTTGCTGTCATGTAACAGCATTGCTACAATAAAAGATAAGAAAATGACGATTATGTGAGAAAATCTGAAATAAACGAAACTATCCTTTTACAGGGGTTTTGTGCCGCATGATAAAAATACAAAGGTTAAGTTCGCAGCATCGTGCTGCAGCGCCTTTGTGATCTGTGTTCCACAGGGCCGGGCCTGGTACCGGGATCCGTAATAGTTATCCGTTTCCCTTGCAAGCGGCCTTGTTACTCGTTATCTTTAAGCAAGTGCCTTTCTTTAGAAGTTTTTTAGAATGAGGTGAACGCCCATGCCCGAGAAAATCCTTTTTGAAGCAATTGGCGGAAGCGGGGTACTGGAGGAGCTCGTTGAGACATTTTATGGCAAAGTAAAGCAGCATCAAGATTTAATTCCTATTTTTCCAGAGGATTTAACAGAAACAGCCCGGAAACAAAAACAGTTTCTTACCCAGTTTTTAGGGGGCCCCTCGCTTTATACGGAAGAACACGGCCATCCAATGCTTCGGGCAAGACACCTTCCTTTTACTATCACAAAAGAAAGAGCCATAGCCTGGCTTACGTGCATGGAGGAAGCGATGGATGAAGTGGGACTGGAAGGACCAGCACGGGAAGAAATGCTGCAGCGATTAACACTCACCGCGCAACATATGATAAATACACCAGAAGAATAACAGAGAAAGGAGTCCAGACCAGTGAGTAAAAAGGATAAACAGCTCGATTGTAATGAAAAGCTGGGAATCTGCGGTCTTTCTCCTGGGGAAAGTGCTACAATGACACAGCGTGCTTCAAAAAAGCTTGAACTTTACGTATTTATGGATCCGCTTTGTCCTGAATGTTGGGCGTTTGAACCAACTTTAAAAAAATTGATGCTTGAGTACGGCCATTATTTTTCCTTGCGCTTTTTTGTCGCAGCGGATCTCGATACGTGGAATGTTCCAGAAAGCCGCCAGCAAAAAGAGCAGGAACAGTTGGCCGAGTTATATGAGCAAACCGCCAGTAAAACGGGAATGTCCTGTGATGGAGATATTTGGCTTGAAAATCCGGTAAATTCTCCCTATGCCCCCTCGCTTGCTGTTAAGGCTGCTGAAATGCAGGGACGACAGCTGGCTACGGTGTTTTTCAGGCGGCTCAGGGAAATGCTGTTTCTAGATAAAAAAAATATCGCTGATGAACAGGTGCTGATTGAATGTGCCGATTATGTCGGATTGGATGTAGAGGAGTTTAAGAAAGACATTCAATCCCACTGCGCTGTAAAAGCATTGCAGTGCGATATGAAAGCCACGAAAGAAATGGAAGTTGATAAGGCGCCTACCTTCCTTTTTTTCAATGATCGTGTCGAAGATGGCGGCTTAAAAGTATCCGGTCTTTATTCCTACGGAATTTACGTTGATATCATGAAAGAAATGCTCGGAGAAGCTCCTGTTCCTAAAGAAAAAATAGACCTTCAAACGTTTATGGACCGCTATGAATTTGTTGCCACAAAAGAAGTAGCTGTAGTCTTCGACTGGAGTGAGCGCGTCGCAAAAGCAAAACTTAATGAACTGGCGCTTCAGCAGAAAATTGAACAGGTGCCCGTCAAATACGGTACTTTTTGGCGTGTCCTCCGCTAAATCCAAGTCTGGAGGCATGCTGGTCATAACATTCTCTCTTTTTCCATAAAAATAGTACAAACGGAGATGAAGAGGGATGGTTATGAAAAAGGTAATGCTCAGCCTGGGAAGTATACTGGTTAGTTTCATTATGTTTGTCTTGGGTTTAATCGGGATGTTCCCGCTGATTATCGGAGCACTTTTATTGTTTATATCGATATTTTTTTCAGTGTTTTTTTTCAACGAACGGCACAGGTTTAAAGGTGTTCATATAAAATAATAAGGCCAGGAAGGAAAACTTCCCTCAGCGGGCCTTATCCTCCGTGTATTGAAGGATTAAAGGCGTCTGGTTGCAATGCAAGCGGGAACTCTCGGACACTTGGGATAATTAAAAAAACATCTCCTCTTCCGGACGGCAGAGGAGATGTTTTTTTATATCTTTATCCTTCCTCCAATAATTGTTCCATTTCATCGAGCGTTTTTTCAAACAGCCCCATCGCTTCTTCCACGGGTGCGGGGGAAGTCATGTCGACTCCGGCTTTTTTCAAAAGATTAATCGGATAATCTGAACTGCCGGATTGCAGAAACGCCAGATATCTGTCCACAGCCGGTTTCCCTTCTTCTAGAATCTGCCGGGAGAGAGCAGCCGCTGCGCTGTAACCAGTAGCGTACTGATAAACATAGAAGTTCATGTAAAAGTGGGGGATACGGGACCATTCTAAAGAAATTTCATCATCCACTGTCATATCGGCTCCAAAGTATTTTTCATTTAACTGATAATATTCCTTCTCAAGCAGATCCGGCGTCAATGGTTCCCCAGCCGCGGCTTTTTCATGGATAAGCTGCTCAAATTCAGCAAACATCGTCTGACGGAACACAGTACCTCGAAATCCTTCCAGAAAATTATTAAGGAGGTACATGCGCTGCTTTTTATCCTCCGTTGTCTTTAACATATAATCATTAAGCAGGGATTCATTGACTGTCGAAGCTACCTCCGCTACGAAAATGGTGTAATCCGAATAACGAACCTGCTGTTCCCTGCGGCTGAAAAAGCTGTGCATCGAATGGCCAAGCTCATGCGCCAGAGTAAACATGTTATTAACGTTATCCTGCCAATTCATTAAAATGTAAGGTTTTGTTCCGTATGCTCCCGAAGAATAGGCACCACTGCGTTTTCCTTCATTTTCGTATACATCAATCCAGCGGCTCTTAAATCCTTCAGCCACCGTATGGACGTATTCTTCTCCCAGGGGCTCTACCGCTTTCAGGACTTGTTTCTGGGCCTCTTCGTAGCTTATTTTCATGTCCACATCTTTTACCAGAGGCGTATATAAATCATAGTTATGAATTTCATCCAGTTGAAGAACCCGTTTTCTTAAACGAACATAACGGTGCAGTAAATGTAAGTGATTATTCACTGTATCAACAAGCTGATCATATACGATTTCCGGAATATGATTGGAACTTAATGCAGCTTCTCTCGCTGATTGGTAATTTCGCACATTGGCAGTGAACAAGTGCTTTTTCACTTCCCCGCTGAGTGTGCTTGAAAAGGTGTTCTTATACTTTTGGTAGGTATCATACACAGCTTTGAAGGCATCTCTGCGGACTCTCCGGTCATCACTTTCAAAAAAACGGAGGATCCTTCCATGCGTGACCTGCACCTCTTCTCCATTTTCATCTTGTATAGATGGGAATTTTAAATCGGCATTATTCAGCATCCCAAATGTATTACCGGGGGAAGAGGTTACTTCGGATACCTGAGCAAGAAGGGATTCTTCTGACTCACTTAGTACGTGTGGACGTTCCTCGTTTATTTCTTCGAGCGCCTGTTTATAAAAAGACAGCCCTTCATGTTCACTTAGAAACGAGGAAATTGTTCCTTCCGGTATTGATAGTATTTCCGGGGTTACATAAGCCATCGCCTGCCCGAGTTTCGCTGCCATACTAGAAGCACGGTCTTCCAGCCCCTGATAAAAAGAGTTTCCTGTATCCTGATCTGCCCGCATATGGGCGTAAGAAAACAAGCGTCCGAATCTGGCACCGAGTTCATCCTGTGTCTGCAGGCATTGGTACAGGTTTTCAGCTGCGTCTCCCAATGTACCTTTAAAGGATTCCATTTTCGGGATGAATTCCTTTATTTCTTTAAATTCTTTTTCCCACTCTTCATCCGTGGCAAAAATATCTTCGAGATCCCAGGTCCATTCTTTTGGGACTTCCTCTCTTTTAGGTAACTGCTTTGTTTCCTGTGTGCTCATATAGACACCTCCAATATTCTCTTCCAATTTTACCGAACATAGGGAAGAAAAACCAATGTTATAATCTACGAAGTGGTACATATCAGTAAAATATGCGTTGATGCCACTTTTTATCCATGCTATATCCTTCATCTAAAGAGGCCGGCATCTGGATATCTGTTACTCTTTTCCATCCTGTGTCCGTCCGATAAACAATTCCCATTTTTTCAAGCAGATATAAATAGGATCTTATGGCTTTTTCCAGGGGGTCTTTGATTAAAGGGAAGGATTTTGTTGATAAATGTCTTGTTACCACCGGAGAAAAAATATCGCCTGCTGCCTGCGTAGAAAATTGGCGGTAAAGGGGAAAAGAACTTTGCAGCTTCAGGAGGAACAGACTTTGCCATAAATGAGGCTCTGTATTGAGGTAATACATTCCCCCAACCGGCCAGCCTGCCTCCCATGGAAAATAGGGAATATCTGAGCAATGAGCAGCAAATATTTGTCTGGCGTAGCGGCTGTCCTGGCGCGTCTGCCAGTGATTACGCTGGTAACGCCATTTTTTCTTCTGCCGGAGCCATTGTCTTCTCCAGATCTGTTTTCCTTCTTTCGTCAAGGGCAGCTCTGTTAGCTGGGAGACCTTTAAGGACGACAGCGGCAGGGTGTAAAGGTCGGCAAAGGCAACAATAGGAGAAAGCACGGCATTCGGAAATAAAAAGTAAAAACGTCTGTCCCGCGGAGCAAAATAGACCAGGGCTGGTCTTTGGGCAAATGCCGCTTCTCGTAAACCGGACCATTCGAAAGAATGAATAGAATAGGTGGAAGAACCCGCGGGCCGCAGGCGGCTGGAAGAATAAATCCAGAGGGGGGCTATCTGCTGGGAGAGGTAGTCTTGGGACCGCTGCACCACGTCTTCCACGGAAATTGCAGCACATTGATATTCGATCGCATAGGTTCGATTCTGAAAGGTGAATAAAATATCAGCCTGTCGTTGGATAGAGGGGAGAAATACTTCGAGAAATGGGGTCAAACCTTGGGAAGTAAGCCAATGATATAACGCTGCTTTTCCATTCAGATGGTCTTCTGACTCAGGTTCCGATGCGCAGTTGGAAAAGCTGCGGTGAGCAAAGTGCCATCGTCTTCTCGTTCCTTTTTTCAATATCACTTCTTCCCTGCAGACGGGACAATAATACGGCGGAGGTAAAGAAAGAGAACCAATAAGAAAAGGTTCCAGGATGACTCGTTGGCCATTTTTAGTAATTGCAGCAAACATTCCATGAACTCCTTTCCTCGTTCTATTCGCCGCCGTTTTTTATTTTCCTGCCTCTTCAAAAAATAATGGGAGCCATTTGGAACCGGGATATGTTCCTTATTTCCTGGAAACAGGCTTTTTCATTCCCGCCCTTTGCATACACGACTTTCTATAAGTAGTATATTTTAGCTTTCCGCTCTCGCGCCGCCAAAAGGACCATTCCAACCACAAAACTCCCATTTCAGCAGCAACAAATGCCTGGAAAATCCGCAGGGCAGCATGAAGGGATACTAAAAAAAGAGCTGCCCCCTTTTGGGACAGCCCCGGTTTCATGGATCAGGAAAAACTTTCGCGTAATGTCTCCAGCCCGTTTGATGCCACCACTGTCTTGCCATACTCACGGATTCGGAAAATAGATACATCGGATTCTTCCCCGTATTCCAGAACGTGGCTGACCATATCGTCCTGTTCATCTTCCGTATATTGGTTATCAAACACCAGGTAGAGATAGTACGTATCTTCAAAATGATAAATTTCGTTTTGTACATTGGTTGGAATAAATGCTTTACTTAGAGACAACAAGTCCTCGAAATCCTGGAACGAAATAACAATCTCAAGGTAATCAGAATCTCCCTGAGCCTGTCTTGATTTTTGCGAAGAACGGAATTGCTCATCCAGCATATCCACAATGTTATCATCGACCGGCATATCTTCTCCTTTGTTTTGGGAAACAGGAATCTCAAGTTTTACGTTGCCATCTGTAATCTGACCACGGGTCACGACAATCTCCATGCCGTTGTCCAGCGCTTGAACCTGAATCCATAAAGGTCCTTCAATCTCAAAATTCTCCCGGTCATGCGCTTCATTAATCATTTCAAAAAATAACTCTTCCCCGCGTTCCCGGTTGTACCAGATCTCATCCCGGTCAAAGCCCCTGTCTTCTATATCCTTATAGGTGATGTAGAACTTGACCGTAGATTCATTAATTCTCTCAATTTCCACGATTTTCTCCCTCCTTTGAAGGTAAGGTGGCTTCCGCTTCCTTGTTTTCTCTATTTATTTAGATCATACCCTGGGACGGGCACCTGTAATCTTATCCCTCGTATTACTCCTATTGTATACGATAAGATTAAGGTTGTTAAGGACCAATGCTCATCCCGTCGATGCTTTCTGAGGGAGCGGAGCGTATGAAAAGAGAAAACGCGGTCTTTCCTGCTATTAAATGTTTATTTTCAAGGAAAGAACCTAAGTTGTCAATAGTTAAACAACTATTTAACCTTACCGTATTCAAATTAGTTACCAATTATCCTTGTCAGCCAAAGAAAAAAGAATGTCATTCTCTACATTAAGGATAACAAAGGTTTATCTCACATGAAAACAAAAAAACTTCTACTGGAGAAAAAGTAGAAGTTTTTCCATGCCCGCTTTTTTAATTGACCATATCCTGGGCTTCCATTAAATTAAATGTCCGAACCTTTCTAGGCAGGAATCTGCGGATTTCCGCTTCATTATACCCTACCTGCAGACGTTTTTCGTCGAAAATAATGGGGCGGCGAAGCAGGCCGGGATGTTCACTGATCAATTCAAATAAGCGTTGAAGCGGAAGATTTTCCAGTTCGACATTCAGCTCCTGAAAAACCTTTGAACGTTTTGATACAATTTCATCGGTTCCATCTTCGGTTAATCTTACTATTTCTTTTACCTCTTCCACCGTTAACGGAGAAGCAAAAATATTTCGTTCTTCAAATGGGATATTATATTCTTCCAGCCACGCTCTTGCCTTGCGGCAGGAAGTGCAGCTTGGAGATGTGAGCAAGGTAACCATCAGGATTAATCTCTCCCTTCTTCATCCTGCAAAATAAAGTAATGAAGAAATATTATGTGACTTGGTATTCAATAAACACTTTCATCACTTTATAGTCAAATTCATTATACAATAATTATTCTAATTTGAAAAGTGTTTTTAAAAAATAACCAACGGCTCTCAACCCTTCTATGACCGTAGAACGACATATTTTAAGTATGAATTGATTATTTTCATCCCTTCCCTTATTTGAAAATATGAAGTTACCTTTCTCATTCCTTCTTTCCTTAATGATAAAACCTGTTTGTTTCAAAAAAATGTGAACAAAATGTGACGTTATAAAAAGTGAACACGGAGCACGAATAGAATATGCAGGTGTATGCTTTCCCCCTTTCTCCCCTGCAAAAAAGCTCCAGGTATGACTTCCCGGAGCTTTTTTCACGTTCAAGCCGATGTTTTCGAATTGGAAGGCGTAGTAGTTCCCCGTTCCGTGTTAGGAAGTTTCTTCCAATCTTTCAGATTCTTTGGAAGGAGATCTTTCAACACTTCACGTTTTTTACGCCGTTTCTGTTTGTGTTTGTTTTTCATTCTATCATCCCTCCTTATTATGCTATTATCACCGTATTCCTCTGTCTGCCCTTTTTTCTTTTTGTTCGTCGTAAGAAAAAACATCCTCTGCTTTCTCATAAGATTTCCCGTACAGTTCCTTATCTTTATACGTATGAATATTTTTATACGTTTGTTTTAGATTTTCAAAGATACTTTCTTCCGAATCGTCGTCAGGGGACCAATACAATATTTCCAGCGTGTTTATTTTGTTGGTGGCGAGAGATTTTCTACTGTACCCGATGGAGTTGGCATGACGGAATCCTGCTCTTTCATAAAAGCGGAAACGCTTTTTAGAATCGGAGTCGTCATAATCCAACGGCTCTACTTCCAGTATTATCGGTTTCCTGCGTTCCTTCAGATTATCAAGGAGCTGCTTTCCAAGCCCCTCTCCCCGCGTCTCTTTTGACACGAAGAGGTAATCAATAAAAATAAAATCTTCTGTTTCTACATACATAATAACATGATGAGGGCCTTCTTCTTTATGATATATATCTCCTTTTTCTTTCAATAAGAGTTCCATGTGTTCTTTTGATTTCATCTCTTCCACCGGGAAATACTGATTCAGTTTTTCATACCAATTCAACCGTTCCATGAAAACCCCCGTTTATCTGCTTTCTTTCATTATAAAACGAATGGCAGGATTTTGCACCTTTATCGGACATTTCTTACTGAATATCCTTCCCTAAAAAGAAAGAAGAATGTATAAGAGAAAAACGGTAGTCAAGAGACCCCGCTTAACCTCCCGTTAAGATCTACTGCTTTCTATAATAAGTGTGCGTTGATAACACGCATTCCTTGCAGGCGGGCCGCTTTAGAACACAAGGGCGGCGTACGTCCCGTGCCGGGTGAAAGCCTATATATAAATGAAACATAAATTGGCTGGTTTAAGTCCTGTCCAATATCGAACTCAAACCAGCCAGCCGGCTTCATAATCCAAACTCTAACTTTTGGGGATTGATTGCTGAGTTCGGAAATATTGTGTCCTGGGATGGTTTAATCCCAGCTCTGTTGATCAGGGGGTATAGTCCACTCCTTCTGTATAATTGTTATTGGCGTTCCACAATAAAAACTCATCAATATTTCCTTCATTTAATGCTTTTATTTGATCTTCCACTTCTTCTTTACCGTAAGTCTGATAATTACCTGAGCCAAGCCAGCGCGCTGTAAAATCCTGAATCCAGGGACGGGATTCAGGAGGGTGCTCCAGTTCTCCCAGCACTTCATTTTCCACATTGACATATTCTTTCGTTAATTTATAAGGATGGAGATCTGGTTTATCAATTCCAAAATAAGGAGTCCAATGACTGGGATAAATCATGGAAGAAATAATATCCACATTATCCGATATTTTTGAAAAGTTCTGCCCGATGCCGGGGGCCTGATCCAGCGTGGCGGAATACCCGAATATATCAACGGAAACGTCAATATCAAATTCCTGCTTAAGTTCTTCTCTGGCATAATTGACAAAATCAGTAACAGCGGTTACCCTCTGCTCTACATTGCTGCCTTCTTCTCCATACTCTCCTCTTGAATAACTTAATTCTTCGTCCCTGTTTTCAAAACCTTCCGGAAAACGCACGTAGTCAAACTGAATCTCCTGAAAGCCCATTTTCGCAGCTTCTTTTGCAATTTTCACATTATACTCCCACACTTCTTTATTGTAGGGGTTAACAAAGGCTTCCTCTCTTCCATTTTTCCAGATAGCCCCGTTCTCACGAAAAGATAAATCCGGTCTTTTTTCAGCCAGAACCGTATCTTTAAATACAACAATCCGGGCAATGGGGTATACCTCGTTTTCTTCCATGGCGTCCATCATTTCCTGCGGATCACTGATCATGTTTTTTCCAATATTAGGGAGATCAACTTCCTCTCCAGGACGAAACGTTAAATTTCCGAAATCATCTTTAATATCAATAACCATCGAATTTAAATCCGTAGAATTCGTTAAATCCAGCAGTTTTTCAAAACGAGAGCCCCCGGCAGAATGCCCGGTAACATATATACCGCGAACCCCATCCTCGGGATAAGTAAAATTATAGCCGCTGTCGTAATAAAATCGTGATAAATCTTCATTTAATTCTTTATTCATCTCATGGGTTTGTTTGTGGGTATGGTAAGATATTGTTTTATTTTCTTCCCCGCTCGTATCTTCCGTTAACCAAAAAACTCCTGCCGCCAGAATCGCGGTTCCAAATGGTATCCAAAATTTTTTCATTATTTCACAGCTTTCTTTATATATGTAAGTAAAATAGCACAGTTTATTGACAGACATTTCTTCCTCTTTAAATTATACATAGTTTTTCACATTTCACCAATAGGTCCAAAGAAAAAAATGGCAGCAAAATCGAATCCGACTTTCCTCCTTTTATACCTGCTATAAATATGCCTATGCAGCCTTCCTTCTCGTTACCATTAAAAATATTGTGGGTAGTGCCGGAAATTCTTGATGATTTAGTTACTTTCCTATTGCAAACTGTTATTTCCCCCGTTATAATAGTAAAAATATATTCATATTCGCAGCTTTTAGGAGGGACGATGATGAGAAACGTAACACTTGAACAATTATATGAGCATCCGGTCACTCAGAAATATGTAAAACGGTCCGGTCTGGCTCATGCCATTGCTGCATCTTATCACGCCTTCCATCTTGCCGTGAAAAATAACGCAAACCCGGACCTTGCTGTAAAGGCTGCTTTTCTGCACGATATGGGGCATTACACATGGTACCGTAATGGCGAGTGGGATTTTGACTCCTATAAAGAAAATGATATTCACTCGATAAAAGGCGCGGAAAGAGCGCACAAATTATTAATACGGCTTGGGGAGAACCCTGGTCACGCCAAAGAAATAGCAGTAGCTGTCCTGCTGCATACAGATTCCTTTCTTCCGGTTAATCATGACCAGCTCCAGCTGAGCACCCTACAGCAAATTGTGGCTCTTGCAGATGAACTGGATGAAGAACCTGCCGGCGGCCACCACTATCGTTCGATTTCTGAGAGCAAAGCCCGCCGGGACATTAAAAACCTGGACCAGCTTATTGATCAATCGCTTCAAAAGAGCAGAGCGGAAGAAACCAGTGAAGTTTAAAAAACAAGAGCACTTATACAAAAAAGCCGTTGAGCAGTCTCAACGGCTTTTTATTAATTTCTCACAACGGCCTGTCTTTCCAGCCACGGAACTACGTTATCGACCGTTCCATCCAAAAAGGAAATGGTTCCTTCATCGGTTAAATATCCATTCTCATCCACTTTTTCATGTATTGAACCAATCAATACTTCATTTGCGGGAAGAAGAGGAGAAGATAATCCTGGAGCGAACAGAATATCGCGTAAGTGGGATTGCGCCTTTACTGTTCCCAGAGCTCCCATAGACGCTCCTACGATCCAAGATGGCTTTCCGATCATCACTTGATCCACACGGGACAGCCAGTCAATGGCATTTTTGAGCGCTCCTGAAATGGTGCCGTTATATTCCGGTGTCACCCATAATACAGCCTCTGCTTCTGCTACTCTGTTTTTGAACTCTGTCACTTCCGCCGGGGCTGCCATTTCAATATCCTGGTTGTAGAACGGCAGATGACCGATCTCGAGAATATCAAGATGGAAACGGTCCTGGTATCGTTCCTTTATAAATTTTGCAAGTTTCAGGTTGTACGAATCTTTTCTCGTACTCCCAATAACAGCAGCGATTTTCACTGCAATACCTCCCATGGTTGTAAAATAGTTGTGTATGAAGTACAGAAGTTATTGTAACGGAGTTGGAGAGGGAAGAAAAGTATTATGCCTGCGGCCCATTTTACCAATAGATAGATTATTCTCTTTGCTTGACAAATTGATAAAGGGTACTCATATCCTTTTCTCCAAATCCTTGGTCACTTGCTTTTTGAAATAAGTCCTCCACTTTTTTTCCTGCTTCCAGATTCACATCTGCTTCCCCGGCCATTTGTTCTGCAAGGCCCAGATCTTTTAATAAGAGATCTAATGCAAAACCCGGCTCTTCTTTATCCTCAACAATAAAGTCCCTGTAATGACGGTCAAATATCCTGCTTTGGGCAAAACTGCGGCTGAGTACCTGATAAAGCAGACTTTTATCTATGCCGGATTGATCCGCAAGATGGAGGGCCTCCCCAACTGCTGCCGTGTGCATACCGACCATGTATTGATTAATCAGTTTGACCTTTGTGCCGCTTCCTGCCGGACCGGTGTAAGTAATATTGGCCCCCAGAATATCTAAAATAGGCTGGGCCTCTTTAAATACTTCTTCTTCTCCCCCGCACATAATAGCGAGTGTTCCTGCATCTGCTCCTGTCGTCCCCCCGCTTACCGGGGCATCAAGATAACGTGCCCCGCTGCGCTGCGCTTTTTCTTCCACCGTCCTATGTAATGAAGGAGAAACCGTACTGAAATCAATGATAAGAGGGTTATTTAATGGAAACTGCAACAGCCCCTTCTCCCCCAGTAAAACCTGCTCCACATCTGCAGGCTGCGGCAGGCATGTCATGATAACGTCGGCCTTTTCCGCCACTGCAGCTAATGATTCTGCCGGGCGGCCGCCAAGCTCCTCAAATGTTTTTTCTTTTTCTTTTGATCGATTTAACCCATATACCACATATCCAGCCTGCACCAGGTTGCGGGCCATTGGCATTCCCATATTCCCAAGTCCAATAAATGCAAGTGTCTGCATCGTTCCCCTCCTTATTTCCATTCTTTAGAAACCATTTCCCATTCATGAATTTCATAATCTCTTGCTCCCTGAATGACAAATGGATCCTGCTTGACCAATGCTTCTACATCTTCTACCTTGTCCGCTCGATAAATAACAAGTCCTCCGCTGCCGTCCGTAAATTTTCCATTGGCTGCAACATTTCCTTCATTCCTTTGTTTTTCCAGAAATGCCAGATGATCCGGTCTGTAAGTCCGGCTCAAATCCTGGTCTTTTAACGGCAGCAATACTGCAAAATATCGCATTTCACATCGCCTCTTCTTTCTTCTACATTTTTATCCCTTCGTATACTTAGGGATAACCAATACATTTTCCTGCTTTTATTTATATTTGTTTTATACGTTTCACTATTGACTATATCACGGTTTGATGGTATGTTAATAGAGGAATGAAGAGGGGAGTAGCGTCCAATAGGATCAACGGATCGTCATGACAGTGCTGAAAGCACTCGGTTCGTTGAACGCCGCACACTGTTGCGGATGTACGCAAGACCTTTTTATAAAAGGATTGGAGTATGTATCTCCAGTTTTTTTATAAGAAGGTCTTTTTTTATTAGGATGGTCCGCCGTTCTGGAATAGCAGCCAATGCCTCTCTTGATTTTATGGCCCATATCAAAGGAGAGAACCTCATGATTTTTTTCTTTTTTGCCATTGCTGCCGTTTTGACCGTTACAGCAGCAGTGAAGTTATCTACGTACGCCGATGTTATCAGTCTCAAGTCCAAATGGGGAGGTTTGATGGTAGGGACCATTCTTCTTGCCGGGGCAACTTCTCTGCCGGAGGTGACAACAAGTCTCACCGCAGTTATCCTTGATAATCCCGACATTGCTGTTGGGAATGTTCTCGGCAGTAATATGTTTAATCTGCTCATTATCGCAACATTTGATCTATATTACCGTAAAGAAAAATTGTTTTCCAGGACAGATATGTCACACGCGTATACAGCATCTTTAGGAATTGTTTTATCACTGATGGTTCTTGCTGCCTTATTCATAAGGACAGACCTGTCCCTTGCTGGTATCGGCCTTGATTCCCTGTTCATTCTCGCAGTCTATATCGCAGGAATAATCTTTATTAATAAACAAACGGAAAAAGGGATGACAGAAGAAGCGGAGGTTTCCCGATCCGAGGAATCTACGCCATCTTATGCTATTTCATTAAAACATGCACAAATCGGATTTATTATTGCCGCAGCCGTCATACTGGCGGCCGGCTCCTTGTTGACGATTACCGGGGATGAGATCGCTGTTCAGACAGGTCTTGGCTCCAGTTTTGTCGGAAGTTTTCTTATCGCCGCTTCTACTTCGCTTCCTGAAGCTGTTGCTGTGTTGGTAGCTCTGCAGCTTCAAAATCACAACCTTGCTCTCGGGTCCATCCTTGGAAGTAATCTTTTTAACATGATTTTATTGGCCGTAAGTGATATAGCTTATTTCAGCGGACCCATTATTGCGGCCTCCAGCCCTGTACATCAAATCACAGCAGGAGCTGTAAGTCTACTGGCAGCTATTGTGCTGCTTTCTGTACTGCGGGGACGAAAGAAAGTCTTCCATCTTTACCCATGGCCCTCTGCGCTGTTGATTGTCCTTTATTTTATTACGTCCTACTTTATCTTTATTTTTTAAAAGAGGAGGTTTCTGCTTTGTCCCGGGATGGTTCCTTTCCTGCAGCGGCGATTGCATTTTCAAGTTTTTCTTTCTCAATCGGCCCGTAATAAGTCTCTAAAATCGTCCCCCTTTCATTGAGCAGAAAAGAAATAGGTACGCCGGTAACCTGAAATGCATCAGCCGCTCTGCCCTCCTCATCCAGGAGCACCGGCATGGAGAGCTCCCCTTCCTGAACAAACTGGACTACCTGCTCTTTCTGGTATTCCTGGGTGGTAGCATTAACTGCTACCATATTGAAGCGGTCTTTATTGTCCTGATAATAGGAAGACAACTGCGGTAGTTCCTGCTGGCAAATGCCGCACCAGCTCGCAAAAAAAGTTATTAATAAGGGTTGATCCATAAACGAGCCAAGAGAATACATTTCATTATTCATGCCCCGCAGTTCCAGTTCAGGAGCAGTCTCTCCATCCTGTGCTACCGGATATCCAGCCGCCGCTTGTTCCGCTTTTTTTGCCGGACTGTAAGATGCTTGATAAAATAAACCAGAAATGAAAATTAATCCACACAAGGCCAGAAACATCAACCGTTTTTGAAAAAAACGCAAGAAGAAATCCTCCTTTCCCAGAATGTAGGTGTTACAATGCTGATTACCCGTATCCTTGTATATATTCTTACTGTAATGGTCCTCGTCTTTGTCCTTCTATCCACGGTGTTCCCCGTATTAGGACGTGGTCCTTTAGCAGCTGTGCTTATGTTGGGGGTTCCGTTATATGCTGTTTACCTTGGGTTGAAGCACCGCTCTTAGCAGCAAGCCGCAGAGCTGTATCTATAATGCGGGCTGTACTATCCGGAGCCTGAAGCCTTCTTAACCGCCGCTTCATTTTCTCTCTTTCAAATGGACTCTGCATAAACAAATTGGTTTCCTGCCTCATCGATCTTGAAGAAAACGCAGCATAAGCAGCATGGTGTTTTATAAAATAAGCTGTGTTTCTCTCTTCCTGTCCGGGGAGAGGGGAGACAATGATCGTTGGTGTTTCGTACAGAGCTGCTTCTGTCAGAGTCATACCTCCCCCTTTGGTGATTAAAATGTCGGCTGCCTGTAAATAATCGGTGAACCGCTCCGTAAATGGAAGAGTAATAACATGGTGCCGGGCAGACCTTTGTTTTGCGGACCACTTTTTTGTCCCCGTCATGAAGACGATGGTCGCCGGAGCTGGGAGGCTGCATAGTTCTGCCAGCTTTTTTTGAAATGGGAAATTCCCATCTCCCCCGCCGCATACAAGAAGAAGTGGCTTGGCTTGGTCCCAGCCATGTTCCAGGCAGCATTCTTTTTTCGTATACGGCTTATTTTTAGGTTCCACCGGTAGTCCAAAAGGAAATACCGGCTTTGTGCCGCTGGAAGGGGCCTGTCCGGGCAAAGCTGGTAAAAAATAGCCGTCCACTTCAGGATGATGCGTAATCGGAGGATCCCAATAATCAGTAGCGATATGATAAAGCGGCAGAAATGGTTTCTTATTTTTCTTCTTCCCTTCCGCTGCTACGGCACTAAGCAGTGGATGAACGGACAATACAAGGTCCGCATTCAGGGCTTGCTGAATCGACTCCTGATAGTGATCAGCCACCACAGAAATAAACGCAGACAACCGGCGGCGGCAGCATTTTCTCCACACAGCAGGGAACCAGCGAAGTACTCCTCTATACCCCCGGCTGCTCCACTTATGCAGCAGAGGGCTTTTATTTTCCAGCGGTCGGCAAATCACGGCCTCGTGATTTCGTGCTTGCAGCTCCTGCTGAAGAAGCAGCGCCGCTTTAATATGTCCATATCCATATGAGGCTGTCCAAATGTGAATGCGCATCAAACCATACCTCCGCTTATTTGCCATAGTATATGCGTAGAATAAAAGAGACATGCATGATGAAGAGAATGTGGTTTACTCGGGAAAAGACTTTCGATATGATGTAGAAGAGAAAAAAACGAAAAAGTCTTAAAGGACGTTACATAGAAAGGAAGGCTTTGTATCATGAGCAGAGTTTTTTCAGGTATCCAGCCAAGCGGCACGCTGACGCTTGGTAACTATTTAGGAGCCATGAAGCATTTTGTAGAACTGCAGAAAGATCATCAGTGTTTTTTCTGTATTGTTGATCAGCATGCTATTACTGTACCGCAGAATAAAACAGAGCTGCGCCGGAATATCCGCAGCCTTGCCGCTTTATACCTGGCAACAGGAATTGATCCGGAAAAATCAACATTATTTATTCAATCCGAAGTGCCGGCCCACTCCCAGCTCGCCTGGATAATGCAGTGTGTTTCCTATATCGGTGAATTAGAAAGGATGACTCAGTTCAAAGATAAATCTGCCGGCAAAACAGGTGTCTCCTCCGCATTATTAACTTATCCTCCATTAATGGCCGCAGACATTCTGCTCTATAATACGGATATCGTACCGGTCGGCGAAGATCAAAAACAGCATTTGGAACTGACCAGAAATCTCGCTGAACGATTTAACCAGCAGTATAACGATATTTTCACAATACCGGAGGTTCAGATTCCCAAGGTGGGAGCCCGAATTATGTCTCTGCAGGAACCGGACAAGAAAATGAGCAAGTCCGATCAGAACCAAAAAGCTTTCATTTCCATGCTTGATGATGAAAAAACCATCACAAAAAAAATTAAAAGTGCCGTGACCGATTCAGAAAATGACATTCGGTTTGACCGTGGCAATAAACCAGGGGTATCTAATTTAATGTCTATTTTATCCCTCACTTCCGGCCGTTCTCTGGAATCGATTGAACAAGAATACAGAGGGAAGGGATACGGTGTTTTTAAAGAAGCGGTGGCCGAAGCTGTTGTTTCCCTTCTCACTCCTATCCGTGAACGATATACAGAGCTGATGGAGTCGGAAGAACTCGATGAAGTATTGGATCAGGGAGCTGAACAAGCCCGTAAGGCAAGCTTTAAAACCTTAAAAAAAGCGGAACGGGCCGTCGGACTGGGACGAAAACGTTAATTCGCGTCACGCCCTGTGACAACGTCGAATGGACCCTATGTAAAGGTAGTAACTCCAGCTCAGAACAGATCCCCCGTAAAAAAGACGAAGCTTGGGGTCCCAAGCTTCGTCTTTTTTAATAGCCTTTCTGCTTTCTCCAAATCTTTCCTACCCATACGCTGAACCCAATGGTTCCTACCGCAAACAGGATTGTAAATCCCTGCATCACGGCGTAAGCTAGTCCATCCATTGTATCACCTGCTTCGCTAACATATGTCTCTTTTTATTATATGGAACAATTCTCTCTGTGTAAAGATCTCCCGCTATTTCACTTCTTCTTCATGCTGCATATTCCAAAGTTTTTCAAAGAACGGCTGGCCTTTAATCATTTTTTGGCACAATTCATAGTGATCCAAAGACCAGCCTACTTTGACTTCATTATATAATTGATGCCATATTGTGTCTTTGTCCATGTTCTGCTGAATTTCTTCATATTTGTACGGAGCCCATTCTGTAAACCAATACCGGATTTCTGCCGGTTCTCCGGAAGTATACAGCTGATCCATAGCCATAAACAACAACTGCTTCAATTGCCTTTCCTTTCTCGTTAAACCTCTCATATAATCTGGATGAGGAGACAAAATATGATACTCCTTCGGCACCACTTCCATCTCCAGATCAAAAGCCGGGGATGTATCTGTTTCCATCATTTCTTTTACCGTTCTTTCATGCTTAGGGGTTAGACAGCTTTTACGGATAGGGGTTTTATAGCCGAGGGTGTCAACAGCTAGAACCCGGGTCCCGTCAAACATGATAAAACAGTAATCCAACGTAATACGGGTCATTTTTTTTCGGAGTGTACTCTTTTGAAATACTTCCTGAAGCAAAACCTCTGGTATATCTTCCAATCGATTTTCTACATAATCAAACAACCGTTCCGTTACTTTTACAATTTCAGCCTGATCGAGAACTTCAATTCGATCTTCCGCATTCCACTCATGAAAAGGGCAGACATTATACCCATTTTCTTCCCCTTCAAACCAATTAATCCACACATCACGGATTCGGGGCATCGTTTCACCCTCCTTGCTATCCATTTGTACCAACAGTATAGTCAGAGAAAATTTGTTTTATTCTCTTTTAGACGTGGAATGTTCTCAAGATTTTTCAGGCCAGTAAATGCTTCCTGTGATCAGTACTAATCCGAGCACGAGTAAAGCAGCTTCGGAACGTTGAAAAATAAACATTATATATTCCAGTATGGTTAATCCGGCCGGGATGTAATTTAAATACGCTATGAGACTTATTCCCCCCGCAGCTGCCAGGCCAAACCCTATTGCCAGCAGAATCAGTCTGACAATCATGTTCATTCTCTCCTTTACTTTTCAACCTTCAAAGACACGCCGGGGTATTATGTTTTATACTTGTAATAAACAACAAAACCTTTCGCTGCAGATTCATCAAAATCCTTTCGTTATCCGAAAATTGTTATTAAAATATTTCGTAATAAAGGCAGATGCCTTTAACCATACTTTATGCAGGAGGGGCGAATTTGGCTACTCACCGTGAAAAACAGCAGCAGGAACTATATGAAAACATGAAGAAGTACGACGAATTGGTCAAAGACTTAAACGAGAAAGCCGAACACCTGGGAAATGAAACCTTCTTCACTCATTTGCGTTTATACAATGAACAGAAGGAACAATTGGAAGATATCAAACAATATTTTGAGGAAGTTGGGATGCCTCCAGAACAGAATACAACCGAAGCTATTCTTTCTCTTGCCCTTAAGGAATTTCATCAATATCTGATGTATATAAAAAATGAACAGCAGCCGGAGGAATAAAAAATGGAAATCATTCTAACACATGAGCATATGGATTTTGATGCTTTAGCTTCGATGGTGGCAGCTTCCAGTCTTCATGAAGGCGCTTCGATGGTACTTTCCAAACAACAGTCCGAACAAGTGCAGCAGTATCTGGCTATATACAGAGACAGCTTTCCGTTTGTTTCTGAAGAACACATTATCTGGGAAAACGTCGATCATATTATTCTAACGGATACCCCCTCTCTTGACCGCACCATTGCTTCCTTTCTGACAAAAAGCACCATCCCGGTGACGGTGTATGATCATCACCCGCTTCCTGCCGAGCAAAAGCGCGCGAACACAACGTATTATTTAGAAAATACGGGAGCCGCCATCACCATTCTGCTTGAAGAGTGGATGAAACGAGAGTGGAAGCCGACAGATTTTGAAGCAACTTTATATGCGCTCGGTCTCTATACGGATACCGGCTCTTTTACATATCCGGGTACAAGCCTGCGGGACCTGAAGGCCGGGGTATTTTTGATGGAGAATGGAATGAAACTTGAACTGGTCCAGCAGTTTTCCGAAGACACATTGTCTGTGAAACAGCAGGAAGCCTTTCAACAATTTCTTTCCTCTTCCGAAAATATTGGAGAAGAAGGGTTGGATGTAGTTGTTGCCAGCCTGGACACTGATCACTATATCGGCAGTTTAAACGTGATCACCTCGCGTTTAATGGAAACAACGGGAGCTGATGCCGTTATTACTGTTACCAGCATGCACAATAAAGTATTCATCATTGGACGATCAGCCTCTGACCGTATCAATCTGATTCCGCTTATGCAGCATTTTCATGGGGGTGGACATGAACGGGCAGCCTCCGCCTCTGTAAAAGGATCTAAACTATCTGAGATACTCCAAGAAGTGAAACATCACCTAAAACATTCTATTACTCCCCCCTTGACAGCTGCTTCCATCATGTCTGTCCCTGTGAAAACAATCACCCCTGACATTAGCGTCGAGGAAACAAAAAAACGATTAATCCAATATGGCCATAATGGATTTCCAGTTGTCGATGAAAACAATGAACTAATCGGGATTATTTCCCGCCGTGATATTGATAAAGCTGTGCAGCATAACCTGGGACATGCTCCTGTGAAAGGATACATGAGCACCAACCCCGTGACGGTCTCCAAAGATACTTCGTTTGAAGACATCCAAGGAATTTTTATTCAGCACAATATCGGGCGCGCTCCGGTACTCGACGATCAGAAAATGATAGGTATCGTTTCCCGGACGGATATTATTGAACAATTACACTATCCTTCTCCTACCCGGAAAAAAAAGCCGGAAAATATGAAAAAACTGATGGAAACACATCTTCCCGAAGACGTCCTGCAGTTGTTAAAACAAGCCGGCCAATTAGCAGCGGCAAAACAAATGAATGCTTTTATTATAGGGGGAATGGTCCGTGATTTACTTTTAGAAACGTCGAGTGAAGACATTGACATTGTTGTAGAAGGCGATGGGATTGCCCTGGCGGAAGATTTTGCTTCCAGCATCGGGGGCAGTACCGCCATCCATGAAACATTCGGGACAGCGACTGTCACCACAAAATCCGGACGCAGGCTTGATTTTACCACATCAAGAACTGAATATTATGAGAAGCCTGCCGCCCTGCCAACCGTTTCCCGTTCCAACATTAAAGAAGATTTATTCCGCAGGGATTTTACAATGAATGCCATGGCCGTTTCCCTGCGCCCTTCCCATTTCGGAGAGCTGCTTGATTATTTTAACGGGCTGGAGGATATAAAGAATAAAACCCTTCGTGTTCTCCATAATCTAAGCTTTGTAGAAGATCCTACAAGAATTATAAGAGGCATCCGGTTTGAACAACGGTTTTCTTTTCAAATGAATCAAGAAACCACAGCTTTTGTCCATCACTCGGTTTCCGCTGTCTCGTCTCTGTCCCGTACCCGGATTGCCTCAGAATTTAAATATCTATTTCATGAAACAGATCCACTGCAAAGCCTGGAACGTCTTCGTCAGCTTGGAGTTTTAAACAAATTCTTTCCCGGTGCTCTCTGGGAGCAACATTCCAGAGCTGTTTTAACAAAATTCCTTCAAGAACAGGGTGTGGTCGGAACACTGGAACATTGGTTTTGTATTATTTTATGTCTTTATTTAAAAAATGAACAAACGGTGAAATATGCGGAAGCAGCCACCCTGACCAAACCACAAAAAATCACTGTCAAGGACATTGCTTTTATATTTGCCCGCGAAAAAAGGGAACCATTCGAAAGTTTAGGGTCCATTCACTCGTTTGCCGCCCATACGTGCAGCGAAGCTCTTTACTTTACCGCTCTCGCCTGGGAAGCAGGGGATAACACGGATACAAGGAAAGCGGCACAATGGAGAGAATATCGAAAAAGAAGAAAAGAACTGCCGACCTTTGTAAATGGCCATGATTTAAAGGAGGCGGGTCTCCACCCCGGCCCGGCATTTAAGGAGTATCTGTTTGAACTGGAACAACAGGTGCTTGATCAAAATATTACAAGCAGAACAGAAGCACTTACCTATATTTATGCTCGAATGAAGCCGAATAATAGTTAGTTTCGTCGGATATTGCTGCATTATCTAAAATTTTTATTCAACGAATCCTCTCATTTCTGTTATAATCAAGGTTGAATGTCCTAGGGAGGTAAAAACGGTGGCACGACATAAAAGAAGATATCGAAAATCATCCGCGAAAAAAAAATTATACGTTTTAACGTTTTTAATAGCTCTGTTGGCCATTACGGCCACTTTGACCACCTTTTCCCAAGGAGGTCAGCCATTTGCCAGTGATAGTGACAATAACCCGGTAACAGAGGAAGACAATCAGTCAGCTTCACAGGATCAAGGAGATGAAGAATCTAACGGCAGAGAAGGAAACGTGACCGAAAGCTCCGAAGAAAATGCGGAAGAAAACCTTACTTTTCTGCTCGTTGGAGTAGATGATGAACAAGAATCCGGGACGGAACGCACGGATACGATAATGGTTGCCAATTTGAACCCAAAAAACGGGGAAGTAAATCTGGCATCTATCATGAGGGATTCCTATGTCGAAATTCCCGGCTATGAAAATAATAAAATCAACGCCTCGTTTGCTTATGGCGGGATTGAATTATTGCAGAACACGATTGAAGAAAATTTTGACATAGACATTGATTATCATGCTACCGTGAATTTTGACGGTTTTATCGAAGTGGTCGATACAATCGCTCCTGATGGTATAGAAGTCGATATTAACGAACGAATGTATTATCAGGATAATTCAGGGAACGTGAATATTGATTTTCAACCGGGGACCCAGAACTTAAATGGAGAAGAGGCCCTTGAATATGTCCGTTTCCGCGGGGATGAAAATAATGACTTTGGTCGTGTGCAGAGACAACAGGAGATGCTCGGTTTATTAAAAGATGAATTGCTTTCTATCAGCAGCGTCACAAAGGTTCCTCAATTAATTGGAGCCATCCGTCCTAATCTGGAAACCAATGTTTCCACAAGCAAAATGCTTGGCCTGGGCAAGGACGTATTGTTGAATCAAATTAACAACATTGATACTATGCGTGTGCCTTTAGATGATACGTATACCAGCGAAAGATACAGCCATGCTGGTCTTGTGCTTGAAATGGACAAACAGGCAAACAGACAGGAATTGAAAAACTTCTTAAATCAATCCTCTTCTAACGACATTCAAACTGCTTCGGAACAGGAAGACAACAGCTATTAAGAAAGACGAATCCCGGGTGTACTTCCCGGGATTCGTCTTTCTTTGGCAGCCGGTTTTTCCCGCAGAATCCTTATCACAGCAACCGCTGTAAATAAGAATTACTATCGAAATCTTCCAAGGCGGCAAACGCTGAAAAACCCCTGTGAAATTTTCCACAGAGGTTTTTCTATGCAGTTACCCTCTAGCCGGTCAAACGCCGGGAACGGTTAAGCTTCATATTTTTTAAATACAAGCGTGGCATTGTGTCCGCCAAATCCAAGAGAATTACTTAGAGCCGCCTTAATCTCAGCCTGTCTCTGTTCATTTGGTACATAATCGAGATCACAGGCCGGATCAGGTTCTTCGTAATTAATGGTGGGCGGGACAATACTGTCCTCCATTGCTTTTAACGTAAACACAGCTTCTACTCCACCCGCAGCCCCAAGCAGATGCCCTGTCATTGACTTCGTGGAACTAACCATTAAATGATAGGCGTGGGAACCAAACACAGATTTTAAAGCTGTGGTCTCGTATTCATCATTATACCCCGTACTTGTACCATGGGCATTGACATATTGAATATCTTCCGGCTGAAGCCCGGCATCCTCAACCGCCTGCTTCATGGAACGGACCGCGCCCTCTCCTTCAGGGGCTGGTGCGGTTAAATGATAAGCATCTCCCGTTGCCCCGTATCCTACAATTTCTGCATAGATATGGGCCCCGCGGTTTTTCGCAGATTCCAGCGATTCAAGGATTAAAATGCCGGCTCCTTCCCCCATAACAAAACCGTCACGATTTTTGTCAAAAGGGCGGGAGGCGGAGGCGGGGTCCTCATTCGTTGTGACCGCTTTTGCCGAGCAAAACCCGGCCACGGCCATATTCGTGATCGGAGCCTCTGCTCCGCCCGTAATCATCACCTCTGCATCTCCCCTCTGAATCACTTTAAAGGCATCGCCGATTGAATTCGTGCCGGATGCACAAGCTGTGACCGAGCAGGAATTGATCCCTTTTGCCCCCGTTACAATGGAAACTTGTCCAGATGCCATGTCTGGTATCATCATTGGGACAAAGAAAGGACTGACTCGTTTATAGCCTTTTTCATTAAATTTATGAAACTGCTGTTCATATGTCTCCATGCCGCCAATACCAGCACCGATCCAAACACCGACATGTTCGGCATTTTCTTCTGTGATCGTGTAATCTGCATCTTCCAGTGCCATCTTTGCAGAGGCGACGGCAAATTGTGTAAAACGGTCCATTTTTCTAGCGTCTTTTTTATCAATAAAATCCGACGGTTCAAAGTCTTGAACTTCTGCTGATGTTTTCATTGGAAAATCTTCTTTATTCACCCGCGTCAACTCACCAATTCCGGAAATTCCGGCCGCAGCATTTTTCCAGGAAGAAGCAACATCGAGACCAATCGGGTTAACTGTTCCTAATCCGGTAATTACTACACGGCTTTTATCACTCATGTCTTTTCTCTCCTTTGTCTGCATTGTCCTTCTTACAATTTAAAAATCAGCGGCCCCAGCGCATGGCTGTGGCTCCCCAAACGAGTCCTGAACCAAATCCTACCATAACGACAAGATCTCCATCTTTTATTTTACCATTTTTTAATTCTTCCACCAGAGCAATAGGAACCGATGAGGAAGAGGTGTTCCCATATTTCTGGACAGTTACCGCCATTTTATCTTTAGGAAGATCTAATCTTTCTCTGGCAGCCTCCATAATACGGATATTGGCTTGATGAGGTACAAGAAAGTCTACATCATCTTTCGTCAGCCCTGCTTTTTCAACGACATGGATGGATGATTCCCCCATTTGTCTTACAGCAAATTTAAAAACTTCCCGCCCATTCATAATAAGCTGTGGATCCTGGCGGATGTGCATAGCTCCACTGCCATCGGAGCCAAGTTCAAAAGAGAGAAACCCTTTGTCTTTTTCTACAGGCCCTACGACAGCAGCACCCGCTCCATCGCCAAACAAAACAGCGGTATTACGGTCCTTCATATCCGTAACTTTTGATAATTTCTCCGAGCCGATAACAAGGATATGTTTGTACATTCCCGTTTTTATGAACTGCTCGGCGGTCGCAAGACCATATATAAAACCAGCACATGCAGCACTGATATCCATTGCTGCTGCTTTTTCTGCTCCAAGTCGTTCCTGCAGCAGAGAGGAAACGGAGGGAAATGGATAATCCGGGGTGACAGTGGCCACCAGAATCATATCAAGTTCTTCTGCATTCAGTTCTGCATCATTTAAAGCCTCTATTGCTGAATAGTATGCCATATCAGAGGTGTTCACGTCATCCTCCGCAAATACCCTTCTTTCAATTCCCGTTCTTGTTCTAATCCATTCGTCATTGGTATCCAGGGTTTTCTCCAGCTCCGTATTTGTTACTTCCCGTCCTTCTACAAATGATCCAATACCCCATATTCCTGCATGTTGCATATAGTGGTCCTCCTCTTTTTAAAAGGCAAATCGTTGTACAGTAAAATATGAATTAACACTTCATCTTATGACCTGGTTTTAATTTTATATCATCATGGTATGATTGTCCACCTATTTGATCCTGCCGCAGGATATGACATATCGGAATGAGAAACAAAAAGGCTGCCCTTTGGGACAGCCCCGCTCCGTTGGAGTATACTAGCCGGATTGTTCTTGTTTCCCTTCCTCGTAACCCATCTCATATGCTTCATTCATAACTTCCATCAACATATTCAAAGCAGGCTGTAGATCTTCCATTCCGAGGTCAATACCGTTTTCATCTAAAAAGGTCCGACCTTCCTGAACGTGTTTCATTGCAATCTCCATAAATTTCATATTCCGTTCCTGATCCATAGTGTCACCTCATACATTATGTAGTGTTCCGCCTCTTATTCAAGCATGCCTGCCGGCAGGCGTCAAGGGTGTTTATTGACCCGGCAGTTCCCCGGTATCTTTATAGTGATCGATTTCCCTTTCAAGCTCGTCTTTTACATCGTCGGGCACTGCCGGGCTGAAGCTACCCAACGAGATGGCCCCTTCTTTAAACCCATAGGAAATAGTACCATTTTTCAGCTCTCCTGATTGATATTGTTCTGCAATGTTTTGATACATTTTATCCACGTGTTGTACGGTACTTGTCAAAACGGTCGTTTCTCCTAAATCGGATTGATCCCCAATATAGCCTATGGCCTGAAGCCCCTGTGATTTTAATTCATTTATCACTTCGACATGAAATCCGTTTCCGGCAGGATAAATAATGTCCGCCTCTTGACTGGTCATGGATTCCTGGATCTTCAGCGCTTTGTCTTCATCATTCCAGCCGCCGACGCTGTCTTTCAAAACATTTATCGATTCTTTATTGTTTTCCGCTCCTTCAATAAAACCTTCTGTTTCCGGCTGCCATTCCTGCGCTGCAATCACCCCGATAGTATTCGTCTGAGTCATTTCACTGGACAGCCTGCCGGCAAAATATCCCATAGCATAACCCTCGAATTGGACAGCAGTAATATTGTCTCCCTCTGCCGCGCCGTTCAAACTGACAAAATGGAGGTCCGGGTAATCATCCTTTATCTTCATAAACATATCTGCAAATGTTTTTCCATGGCCAAACAGGAGCGTGACTCCGTTTTCCTGCATCCCCTGTACGGTCTCTTTTAATTTTCTCATATCGGCCACATTTTCTTCATATGTTACTTCCATTCCAAGCTCTGACTGAATATTGAGCAGCCCTTGATACCCCTTGCTGTTCCATCCCTGTTCATCTATCGTATTTTCCAGAAGAAGTGCAGCTTTCTCCTCTGAAGAGGCCGTGGAAACAGGATTATCACAACCTGTGACCAGTGTCATCATGATTATTGTGCTGCACACACCCCAAACTTTAAATCCTGCAAATACGTGAGCCATAACTACACTCCTTTGTCCCCTGTCCTAAACACTGTAACAGTACACTAGTATGAAGAAACAGCACAAGCTATGACTGCCTCCGCCGATACCACCATTCTACAGAGAATGCCGCGATAATCGCACACACTACGGTTACGCCGTCTCCTGCTTTCACCACATAACGGAGAATACTAAACGTTAGGATTAACACTACACAAAAAAGAAGAGCTCCCATATATAGAGATTTCATGTTCCACGCTCCTTTTCCTTTCACCGTAGTCCCTTACATTGTAGCGGAAACCATACTTTCTGACCAGAACGATTTTCACAATGTTTGCTCAACGCTCATGAAAAGCTGCTTTAACAGCATAGTATGCTGTCAAAGCAGCTTTTTTCACGAAAATATTTATTACTCTATGACAGAAGCGAGAATTGCTTTCTGCATATGAAGCCGGTTTTCCGCTTCATCGTATACAACAGAGTGGGCCCCGTCAATAATTTCCTCTGCCACTTCTTCCCCACGATGTGCAGGAAGACAGTGCATAAAAATGAAATCAGATTTCGCATAACTGCAAAGCGATTTATCAATTTGAAAGCCGGAAAATGCTTCTTCCCGTTTTGATTGTTCCTCTTCAAAGCCCATGCTGGCCCATACGTCTGTGTAAATGACATCCGCGTCCTGAACTGCTTCTTGCGGAGAATGGGTGAGGTCCAGCGAAGTCTTGTTGTTTTCCGCGGTTCTTTTAATTTCCTGCCATACTTTGTCAGATGGCTCATATCCTTTAGGTACAGCAATGGAAGCATTCATTCCTGCTTTTGCGCAAGCAATCAGAAAAGAATGGGCGACATTATTTCCATCTCCTACAAAAGCAGCCTTTCGTCCATTCAACTGCCCTTTGTGCTCTTTGATGGTTAATATATCAGCCAGCGCTTGACAAGGATGATACAAATCCGTGAGAGCGTTAATAACAGGCACATCTGCGTGTGTGGCAAGTTCTTCCACCGTTTCGTGGGAATTGGTTCTGATCATGATGGCATCTACGTAGCGGGACAAGACATTAGCTGTATCTTTTATCGGTTCTCCCCGGCCGATCTGCATATCGCGGGGACTTAAAAACAAGGCGTGCCCCCCCAGCTGGGTCATACCTGTTTCAAAGGAGACCCTCGTGCGGGTAGAGGCGTTTTCAAAAATCATCCCAAGCGATTTTCCCTGAAGCAGAGGATTTTTAATATTCTGCTTCTGTTCCTGTTTTAATTTCTCCGATAAATCAAGCAGCATTTGTATTTCTTCTGCTGTGAAATCCAGCAGTGTCAGCACATCTCTATTTTTCAACTCTCCAGAGGGCTGTGCGAAAGTATTATCGTCCATGATTTTATACTCCTTCATTTGCCGGGGCTTCTTGGAGCCATTCTTCTATTGCCCGCGGTTCTTTTAATGCACCTGTCATCGCTTCCACCATGACAGCAAATGTATTTGCATTCGTGATAATTGTTTTTCTCTGCTTTAAGGCTTCCTGCCGGTGTTCCCGCCCCGTTGAATAACCGGTTTTAGGCAGGCTTAAGAGCGCTGCTGCCTCAGGATGTTTTACCCATGTTGAAAAATCCATCTCTTCATACCATGGGTCATCCGAATCGGAGGAAACGATGGTGTATCCCATTTTTTCCAGCGATGTGAGGCTTTCCTTTACATGAGGACGTTGCGTTTCATTTATTTCACAATAAATGATTCCCTTCTTTTTGAATAACAGAGGTATTTGTGCCTCCGACCAGGCAAAAGCTTTTTTGCACGCTCCCTCTTTATCATACGCAATACTGATCAGTTCCCCAGTAGACTTCATCTCTGCTTCCAGAAGCGGATCCAGGCCTGGAAGCTTATCATTCGAAAATACCGGTGCCTTCACTGTATAAAATGGAGTTTCTTCCTTCAAACCGGCTGCTCCGCCGCTCCATTCTTTTAATGGCGTTCCAAGCAGCATCTCCACTGCTCCTTCCACCATGTGTACTCCTGTCACTTTCGAAAATATCGGCACCGTTCTAGAAGCACGCGGATTAATTTCAATAACATACAATGTATGGTTGTCATACACAAATTGAATATTAAATATCCCTTTAAAGTCCATCCCCCGTGCAATATTCTGCGCATATTCAACGAGTTGGCTCTTTACACCGGATTCTATGGAAAAAGGCGGAGTAACAGCCATCGAGTCGCCTGAATGAACACCGGCGGGCTCAACGTGTTCAAATATTCCTGGAATGAAGATATCATAACCATCTGTCAACACATCCACTTCCAGTTCCTTGCCAGGAATATAAGCATCTATCAAAATGGGATACGCTACGTTTTTATCCATATCCGAAAGATAGGATTTCAATTCCTGCTCTGTGGTATGAATGGCCATCCCCTGTCCGCCGATAACGTAAGAAGGACGAAGCAGCACTGGATAACCAATATCTTCCGCCTTTTGTAACACATCAGCCTGATCATATCCTGTGACTCCCGGAATGTGGGGGACTTCCACTTCCTTCATAAATTCATAAAAACGTCCTCTATCCTCCAGTATATCTATCGTATCCGAGGAGGTTCCCAAAATATTCCATCCCGCTTTTTCCAGTTCTGTCGTCAGCGAAATACCAGTTTGGCCGCCAAGCTGGACAATAATTCCGTCGACCTGTTCGGTATACGCTACATGCATCACATCTTCCTTTGTAAGTGGTTCAAAATAAAGATGGTCTGCCATTTCAAAGTCAGTGCTCACCGTTTCCGGATTGTTATTCATAATGACTGCTTCATAGCCGGCTTTCTTGACCTCCATGGCCCCGTGAACCGAACAGTAATCAAATTCAATTCCCTGGCCGATCCGGATTGGGCCTGATCCTACAATCAATAATTTAGGTTTCCCTGTATCTTCCTTCTCATCACTGTTGTTATACCAGCTCGAATAATAATATGGGGTCTCTGCCGTAAATTCTGCGGCACAGGTGTCCACCATATGGTAGGAAGGGAAAAGCCCCCATGCTTTCCGCTGTTCATAAATCTTTTCCGGTTCCATCTGCCACTGCTGAGCCAGCCAGTCATCTGTGAATCCAGCCTTTTTCCAAATGTGAAGTTGATCACTGGATACATTATCCCAATGTGCCTGCTGAATTTCTTTTTCAAGCTGAACCAGCTTCTCAAATGATTTTAAAAAGAATAAATCAATGGATGTTTTCTCGTGAAGCCCGAGCGGCGTTTCTCCTCTCCGAAGCAATTCCAGAATGATAAAGAAACGGCGGTCATCCTGCTGCCTGAGCATATCATATAAGGATTCAACCGATGCTTCGTCAAAACCAGGGATTTCCAACCCCTGTGTATGAATTTCGAGAGAGCGTACAGCTTTTTGTAAAGCTGCTTCCAAATTCCTTTCAATAGCCATTACTTCCCCGGTAGCTTTCATCTGCGTGCCCAGTTTTCTCTCCGCATGAACAAACTTGTCAAAGGGCCAGCGTGGAAATTTCACTACCACATAATCCAGCGCTGGTTCAAAGCTTGCATAGGTGTGGCCGGTCACAGGATTTAACAGTTCATGAAGATGATAACCAATACTTAACTTAGCAGCCATACGTGCAATTGGGTAGCCGGTAGCTTTAGAAGCAAGGGCGGAGGACCGGCTGACCCGCGGGTTCACTTCGATCAAATAGTATTTTTTGCTATCAGGGTCGAGTGCAAATTGTATGTTGCAGCCACCAACGATACCAAGCGCACGGATCACTTTCAGAGAGGCGGCCCGGAGCATTTGGTACTCAACATCCGTTAATGTCTGCGAGGGAGCAACCACAATGGAATCTCCAGTATGGATGCCGACCGGATCAATGTTTTCCATGTTACACACCGTGATACATGTATCATTAGCGTCTCTCATGACCTCGTATTCTACTTCTTTAAAACCGGCAATACTTTTTTCAACCAGACATTGATTAATAGGACTGGCATCCAGCCCTCCCGCAATAATATAGCGGAGTTCTTCTTCATGATGGGCGATTCCGCCTCCTCCGCCTCCAAGGGTGTACGCGGGGCGGATGATGATAGGATAGCCCGTTTTTGCTGCAAAATCCAGCGCTTCCTCTTCTTTTTCTACAATTTCGCTTTCGGGTACCGGCTCTCCCAGCTCATGCATCAGCGCCCGGAATGCTTCACGGTCTTCCCCCTGCTTAATCGATTCCACCGGTGTTCCAAGCAGTTCCACTCCATATTTATTCAAAATATCGTGGTCATCCAGAGAAAAGGCCAGATTCAACCCGGTCTGTCCTCCAAGCGTTGCAAGAATTCCATCGGGTTTTTCTTTTTGTATTACCTTTTCCACCGATTCGATGCTCAGTGGTTCAAAGTATACTTTATCGGCACAGGCTTCATCAGTCATAACCGTAGCCGGGTTATTGTTCATCAATACGACTTCCATGCCTTCCTCCCGGAGGGCAAGGCAGGCCTGTGTGCCGGAATAGTCAAATTCTGCCGCCTGTCCAATGATGATCGGCCCGGAACCGATCACCAGGACCTTTTGTATGGTTGTGTCTTTAGGCATAGGTTTTCTCTCTCCCTTTATTCTTCAGTTGTTCCAAAAATTGATCAAATATCTCTTCGCTGTCGGCAGGGCCGGGATGAGCTTCCGGATGAAACTGGACAGTCGTGATATCGTGTGTCATATGAGATAAGCCCTCAATGGATTGATCATTGATGTTTTTATATTGAATCGTAAATTCACCGGCGGGCAGACTGTCTTCTTTGACAACGTAGCTGTGATTCTGGGATGTCATAAATACTCTGTTGGAATGTGTATCCTGAACCGGCTGATTGGCTCCGCGATGGCCGAAACGAAGTTTTTCTGTATCTCCACCATAGGCGAGGGCAAGCAGCTGATGCCCAAGACAAATCCCGAGGGAAGGATACGTTTGCGACAGTCTGCGGTACCGCTGCAGGAGAGGAGTAAGCTGTTTTGGATTACCTGGACCGTTTGAAAACAACAGGCCATCCGGCTTTAATGCAGCTATTTCTTCCTCTTCGGCGTCATAAGGCACAACCGTGACCTTGCAGCCTTTTTCATTCAGCCGGCGGACCATAGACTGCTTATAGCCGAAATCAAGCAGCACAATGTGTTCCTCTCCGTTCCCGCTCGCGGCCGGCTCTTTTACAGCGACTTCATCAATCAGCATCTGTTCCCCGATTGGTTCATATTCCCTCACGTTGACCTGGGAAGGAGAGGCAGTCAGCACGGCTCCCATATCTCCTTTTTCCCGTATGCTTTTTACCAGGGAACGTGTATCAATACCGGTAATAAGAGGAATCCCTGCTTTTTCCGCCGCTTCTTTAATTGTCTGTTTTGCTTCATAATGAAAAACTTCCGGTGCCGCTTCGCTGATTACCAGACCAGCGGGCTGGGGATGCACACTTTCATAATCGGTCTCATTCCAGCCGTAGTTTCCAATGAGAGGATAGGTGAACACCACAATCTGCCCATGAAAGGAAGGATCCGTCATCACTTCCTGATAACCCGTCATTCCAGTAAAAAATACAATTTCTCCATAGACATCTTCCTGGCTGGCTGCATTTATTGTTCCTTCAAACACTTCTTCATTTTCTAATTTTATATATCCTTTCATAACCATTGTTCCTCCTCATTTGCTGCATATAAAGTGAAACTTCCATCAGCAGGAATATTGTTCTCCGTATGAAGAAAGCACATCATCGAGCTGCATGTTTGTATGAGTCATGTCGTGAAGTTCGTTATCTCCTGCCTGCAGGGTGGAAGCCGATAATTAGCTGCCTAAGAAAGCAGCACTTCTTTGAGCTTTTGTACCCCTCCGGATAATGTTTCTTCGTCCATGGTCAGGGGAGGGAGCATACGGATGACGTTTGGTCCGGCAGCGATAACAAGCATTCCTTTATCCCGCAGTTTCTTCATTTTATCCGCGGCCGGCTCCGTTAATTCTACACCTGCCATCATCCCCATTCCCCGTACCTCTTTTACGATAGAAAGGGAGGTTAATTCCTGATTAAGTTCATTCAAAAATCGTTCTCCTTTGAAGGCGGCAGCTTCCACCCATCCTTCATGAAGCAGGGTTTCCAGGGTTGATTTGGCTGCTGCCATTGCCAAAGGATTTCCGCCAAACGTCGTGCCATGGCTCCCCGGACCAAACGACTCCCGTAAAAACTCTCGGCCGATCATCGCTCCCAGCGGAAAACCATTTCCAAGTGCTTTAGCAGCTGTAATGATATCCGGGTGGATGCCGCTGTGTTCATAGGCAAAAAACTTTCCTGTCCGTCCAATCCCTGTTTGAATTTCATCACAGATCAACAGAGCACCAGTTTGTTTGGCCGCTTGTTCTGCTGCTCGTAAAAACTCATGATCAGCCGGACGGACACCGCCTTCTCCCTGAACCACTTCCAGAATCACTGCGGCGGTGTCATTATCTACAGCCTTCTCCAGTTCATTCACGTCATTGTAAGGGTGGTATTCAAACCCTTCCAGCATAGGTCCGAAACCTTCATGAATTCCAGTCTGTCCCGTTGCGGCCATGCTGCCAAAAGTTCTGCCGTGAAAAGACTGGACAAAGCTGATGATCTTAGGCCGTCCCGTGTGTTTTCTTGCGAGCTTGATAGCTGCCTCATTTGCTTCTGCCCCGCTGTTGGCAAAAAATACAAGATCGCCGCAGGAATGCGATGTTAATAAACGAGCCGTTTCTTTCTGTTCGTCATATTGAAAAAAATTAGAAGCATGCCATCCTTTATAGAGCTGTTTTTCTACAGCTTTTACAACGGCTGGATGGGCATGACCAAGATTGTTCACACCAATTCCTGCCATAAAATCTGTATACCTTTTTCCGTTTTTATCGGTAATGGTCACTCCTTCTGCTTTATCAAACGTAATATCCCACCTTTTGTACGTGGGAAACAATTCCTCTTTTGTATGAACATCTTTCGCCGTCTGTTCCATGGCTGCTTCCTCCTTAAAAATAACGATTAAATATTTCAGCTTCCGGCGGATGCTTTTTCTTTTATAATGGATGTACCTTTTAAAGTGCCATCTGTTTTTTTATTTTTTCCGTTCCCATTTGCGATCGTTACTTTTTGGATATTGCCGGTCAAACTGTTCAGTGCCGCTTTCACTTTTGGTATCATCCCACCGTAGATCACGCCGCTGCCCATATATTGGTTGATCACAGAGGAAGTGAGCTTTTCTTCTAAGCGGCCGTCCTTTAAAATGCCATCTACATCTGTTACAAACACCAGCTCCTCTGCTTCTGCTGCCTGCGCCACGGCTGATGCTGCCGTATCGGCATTTACATTCAGGCGGCCATGCTCGTCATTTTCTGCAATAGGTGCGATGACCGGAATAATTCCTTGCTGCAGCTGCTCTTCCAAAAACTCGGTATTAACCTTATCCACTTCCCCGACGAGGCCGAGTTTTTCGATATCAATTGGAGAAGCCTTTAATAAATGATGTTTTGCTCCGCTAAAGCCGGAAGCCGGGGCGCCGACTTTGTTTAAAGAAGTGACAAGCGTACTGTTTACTTCCCCCGTTAATACCGTTTCTACAGCGTGTAATACTTCCGCTGTTGTTTTGCGGAGGCCGTCAACAAATTCGGTTTCTACTTCGCCTTCCTCCAGCGCACGATTTATCGCAGGACCGCCTCCATGAACGATAATAGGATGCCTGCCTTTTTTCTTCATCGCGGCAATTCCTTCAAAAAACTCAGAAGTTAACTTTGTCAGTGTAGACCCGCCGCATTTAATGACAACTACATGTTCCATTCTGGACTTCCCCTCTTCCTTGATTTATGTGCGATAGCCGGCGTTAATCCTGACATACTCATAGGTAAGATCGCATCCCCAGGCTTTTCCGGTGCCGCTGCCGCTATGCAGATCAACGTTAATCGTTATATCATCCTGCTCCAGGTAAGCTTTAGCTTCCTCTTCAGAAAACGGGGCCGGTTTACTGTTTTTAAGTGTTGTTATTGACCCAAGAGAAATATCAATGGCGGCCGGGTCAAGATCTATTCCGCTGTAGCCAAGCGCCACAATAATCCGCCCCCAGTTGGCATCCGTTCCATATATTGCTGTTTTCACGAGATCGGAGCCTACGATCTGTTTCGCTGCCATAGCAGCTTCTTCATTACTTTTGGCCCCGTTCACTTTAACTTCTACAAGCTTTGTCGCCCCTTCTCCGTCCCGGGCAATTTTCTTTGCCAGTTCTTCACAGGTGGACTGCAGCGTTTGAACGAAAGTATCCCATTCCGGGTGTTCAGGATGCAGACTATCATTCCCAGCATGACCGCTTGCCATCACAACAACAGTATCATTCGTGGATGTATCTCCATCCACCGTAATGCAGTTAAAGGTCTTATTGGTGACTTCAGACAAGGCCTGCTGCAAATATTCCGGTTCGATGACCGCATCCGTGGTAATAAAGCTGAGCATGGTGGCCATGTTAGGATGAATCATCCCGGAACCTTTTGCCGCCCCGCCGAATGTGACCCGTTTTTCGTTAACGGTTGTTTGAAAACAAGCATGTTTTTTTACTTTATCCGTTGTCATGATTGCTTCATTAAACTGATCGGCATCTTTAAAAGCCGGCATGGGACAGAGTGCTTTGATGCCGGGAATAATTTTTTCCATGTTGAGGCGTTCTCCAATAACGCCGGTCGAATTTACAGCAACATGGTGCTTTGGCACTCCAAACACTTCAGCAGCCGTATCGCGCATTTTATAGGCATCTTCGAGTCCTTCTTCCCCGGTACATGCATTCGCATTCCCGCTGTTGATTACGACAGCGCGCAGCTTTCCTTCTTCAGCAATGCTTTCCTGTGTCACTTGCAGGGGAGCGGCCTGAATTTTGTTCAATGTATAAACAGCCGCACTGGAAGCCGGCACATCACATAGAATTGCTCCGAGATCATTTCGTTTACGTTTCACTTCCGTATGAAGGCCTGCCGCTTTAAAACCAAGGGGGGTAATGATACTCCCTCCACTTATTTCCGTAATGTTATCGGTCTTGTGTAGTGTGCTCATGCTTCTCTCTCCCCTGTTCTTCAAATATCATTAATACTATGGATAAACCGGAATAAAATCCAGCCCTGTTTTTTCAGGCCAGCCAAACATAAGATTCATATTCTGGACGGCCTGGCCGGATGCGCCTTTCATTAGATTATCTATAACAGAAATAATGGTGACACGTCCTGTCCTTTCATCTGCGGTAAAGCCAATATCACAGTAGTTCGTTCCATATACTTCTTTTGTGAACGGAAACGTTTCTTTATGCCGAATTCTTACAAAAGGATCCTCTGTATAAGATTCATAATAGAGCTCCTCCACATCCCGGCTGTTCCAGCCTTTCTTCAGTGGTGCATACGTGACTGCCATTATTCCTCGTGTCATTGGCACAAGATGAGGAGTGAACGTTATAACCGCGTCCTGCTCCGCAGCCTCCTTCAATTCTTGTTCTATTTCAGGTGTGTGCTTATGTTGATTTACTTTATACACTTTAAAGTTATCATTCATTTCACTGAAATGAGTGATGGCAGAAGGAGAACGTCCTGCCCCTGTCGTTCCCGATTTCGCATCTATAATCAAGTCATCCGCATTCACGACACGATGCTTGACGAGAGGGAGTACGCCCAGAAGCGCTGCTGTGGCGTAACAGCCAGGGTTTGATAATAAAGACGTAGAAGGAATCTCTTGTTTATGCCATTCAGTTAAACCATATACAGCCTTCTGCAGCAGTGGTTCCGGGGCGCTCTCCCTTCCATACCATTCATTATAGGTATTCGGATCTTTTAAACGAAGATCCCCCGACAGGTCTATTACCTTCGTTTCTGACACGAGCTTTCCGCTCAGTTCTGCTGATACTCCCGGCGGCGTGGATAAAAAAACCACATCGTGCTCCTGCAGATGTTCCGGTTGGATGTCCCCAAGTGTCAGGTTCACTATTCCCGACACGTGTGGATAGCTTTCAGCCATTGTTTTTCCTTCCTGGGAAGAAGAAAACACGGCAATGCTTTCTATTTCAGGATGGCTGTGGAGCAATCGGATTAATTCGATTCCTCCATAACCAGTTGCACCGACTATCGCAGCTTTCATAAACTTGCACCTCGTTTTATCTTTATACATCCTCGTTATTTTTAATTATAAGTGTGAATATATATTAATGCAACTGTATTTTTATATTTTCTTGGATCAGATTTTAAATCTTCGTGGATAAATTGATATGAGCAACATTATTTATATCTATGCAATGATTTCACACCCATGAATACAACCGGTTCAATGTATGTATATACAATCCCCTGCAAATATCTGCAGGGGGGTATGCCATGTAAAAAACGCTCAGGATGAAAACCTGAACGTTTTTTATTCCAAAGCTTCCTCTATTTTTTCATAGGTGCGGTCTATCTGGTCCCCCCACAAATCATCTTCTTCAGAGGTTATCAAATCACCATTCTTGTCAAATACAGAATAACCCCGGACGGACATTTCTTCCCCCTTCATCTCTGCCTTTTCAATGACTTCCAAAGAGGGGTCAGACAACATCGTGAACGTAAAACTCTGTTGATTTTTCAGCTCCTGGTGAGCTTCGGGCGAATCATTACTGATGGTATAAATATCAGCATCCAGATCCTCGAACAACTCTATGTTTTCCTGCAGCTGCACGAGCTGCGACACACAATGGCTTCAGTCAACCCCTGTAAAATGAAAAAGAACGGTGGGCCGGTCTTTTTCTGCAAGGTTCATGTCCTCCCAGTTTTCATTTTCAAGAGTCATATCTGACTCCTCTTCTCCTCCGCCGCAGGCACTCAGTATAAAAAACGATACTGCTGCAAGAAGAAACAGAAAACAGGTGCTTGAAAACTGCTTCATTTTTCACCCTCCCTGTCGTTCAACATGTTTTCTATTTTATTCATTATTTTTGAGCCGTTTTAAATCTTCTAAAATAGGGTCTGTATCATTTTCAAGCCCATCATAGCTCCGTACCACGTTACCTTCCGGGTCAATGAGGAAAAAGGTCGTCGCATGCACAATATTTTCATCCCCTGTATCTTTATCGACTACACTTTTAAAAGACTTTTCAGCCAGTGTTTGTATTTCTTCATCGGAATAACCGGTGAGAAAATCCCAATTGCTGAAATCGGCCCCATAATTTTCTCCGTACTGTTTTAACGCTTCTGGATCATCATTTTCCGGATCTACAGTAAAGGAAACAATCCTGATATCGTCAATTCCCGCTTTTTCCATTTCACCCTGCAGGTTCAGCATATTAGGGGTCATCGTATTACAAACTGTCGGGCAGCTTGTAAAAATCATATCAGCCAATACATAATTCCCCTGTAAATCTTCATTCGTGACGGTATCTCCATCTTGGTTCGTAAATTCAAAAGAAGTCAGTTCCATATCTGCCTGCGAAAGATCCGATCCATTTTCCGGAGTCTGTGACTGGCCGGCCTGATAAAGCCAGGCGCAGCCGCTTAATAACATACACAGCAGCCCGGCGCCAGCTGCAGATACGATTAACCGCATGAAAGACCCTTCTTTCTGTTTTTATTTCAGCCGGTCTGCATCGGCTGGAATGTCACTGATTGTCCATTCCCCTTCTTTCGGCTGTTCTTTCACCAGCCATTGCTTAAAGACATAGCCAATCGTAGTCACGTAAACGAACTCCTGTGAAATTTTCATTACCACTCCGGCCAGCTGCTGATCAGAATGGGGATCCAGGAAAGAAAAACCTCCGGATCCGCTGTTCATCATATCCGTTGGAGGCGCAGCTCCGGGCGGCAGACAATATGCCATCACATTCGACCAGACGGCAGGGTTCGTGTAGGTTTCATATAATGGACTGCCGGCAAATATAATTAAAGCACAAGCCGGTGTTATTAAAATCCCGTTGGCGAAAATATACACAATACGCCTTAAATCAGGAAGCTGATACTCCGAGGGCAGCGGGGACAGCATATGCCACCACATCAGCCAGGCTGTCGCAAATAAAGCTGCCTGGTATACACTGTGTAATACCGGCGACTGCATAATTTGGTCAAACACTACAGGAACATGGTAAAAGGAGAATAAAGCATTAAATCCAATAAGGCCGATGATTGGGTTCAGAATAATGCGGTAGGTGATTAGTGCTTTACGTTTCCATGTCCTGATCCATTGGCGGAGCACCCATTTCGGAATCGACAGTATAAATAAAGGTACAGCGGCAAAGTAGGAAAACACCATCTGTGTCATATGCAGCGTTATAATCGAATGGCCTGCTACATATAAGGGACTGCCCCATCCAAGGTAAAGGGCCATTAATCCAAGCACAAAATAAATTTTCTGCCGGAGAGGCACCTTCTTCTCTGTTCCGTCCAATGCCTGTTTTTTTACGGATGTCACCCAGTAATACAATAAAGCAATAACAGCCAGTATTGTAATTAATTCAGGAGTCCATAGTGCCCGAAATGTAAAAGTCGAGAAAAATTCCTGCATCTCTGCCCTCCTCCTTACGCGTTTATAAATAAAGCGGGAGCTTTCATTTCTCTTTCACCTGAAGTAAAATAGGAAAAGTACATTACTTATTAATATTAGCATATTTTAGATGGATCATAATCTTTCTCCATTGTAATTTTTTGATGCTTTTCTTACAATCTTATGAACAAACGGGAAATGATGCCGCCTACTCACTGAAAGAAAGCCGAGGTTCATGGTTATGCGAAAAACTTTAATTGCACTTGATTTAGATGGAACATTATTGAAAGACGATAAAACAATCTCGACAAGAACGTATAAAACCCTGCAGGAAGCAAAAAAAGCGGGGCATATGATTGCTATTGCCACCGGCAGGCCGTACCGGGCAAGTAAAATGTATTACCAGCAGCTCGGACTGGACACGCCTATTGTGAATTTTAATGGAGCCTATGTCCATCACCCGGGGGATTCCTCTTTTCATACACACCATTCCCCGCTTGAGCTGGAAACAGCCAGAACCATCATTGATACGTGCCAGGCTTTTCAGGTGCATAATATTATGGCAGAGGTAGTAGACGATGTATTCCTGCACGATTACGACGAAACATTTATAGATATGTTTTCTTTAAGCACCGAACCGGCCGCAAGCGGAAATCTAAAGAAGACGTTACGGACCGGCCCGACTTCCCTGCTGGTATATCCGCAGTTAGAAAATGCTGAAAAACTGCGGGAGCTTATTTCAGGGAAACACGCCCAGGGGATTGAGCAGCGTTCGTGGGGAGCCCCTCACCATATGATCGAAATTATAAAGACAGGAAATAACAAAGCAGCCGGGCTCGAAAAAGTAGCAAGTTACTGTGATGTGTCCATGGAAGATGTTATTGCATTTGGGGATGAAGACAACGATCTTGACATGCTTGCCCGGACAGGAACCGGTGTCGCAATGGGGAACGCAGCCCCGGAAGCCAAACAGGCAGCAAAAGAAGTAACGTTCAGTAATGAAGAAGATGGAATTGCCGTATTTCTGGAAGAAAGGTTACATTTACCAAATATGGCTATGTATCAAAAAAACTAGAAATAATAAAAACAGGAGGTTAAAAAGAAATGAATATTTATGAGATACCAAAAGACGCAACCCGGGACCTTCGTGAACAAGTAGCTGATCTGTTGATGGGACAGATGGCTTCCATTGGCAAGGACAATGCTTATGAGCTGCTAATGGATTCCATTGATCTTGCCCTGCAGGAACATTCCGGCGCTCATATCTTCGTCGCGGAAGTCGAGGGTTCCATTTTAGGAGCAGCTTTCTTTAACCTTGGCATTGCCCTGGACAAAGGAGGTTATTATATTTGGCTGAATGATCTTTTTGTACATAAGGAACACCGTAACCAGGGTATCGCCAAAAAACTGCTGCTAAAAATAATATACTGGGCAGAAAACCAGGGCATTAAAGGAATTGAGCTTGAAACTGGAATAAGCAACGCCGCTACCAAAGCGTTATACAATTCTCTGGGATTTTATGATGTTGTTTCTAAACGGTACGGCTTTCGATTTTAATGTTCGTGCCGCTTCTTCCTTCCCTGCTTTCTATCAGACATAGTAAATAATCATGATAAACCCTGCTTCTGTCTCTCCTTCATTGGAATAGACATGATTTTTGCCTGCTTCAAACCGAAAAGCATCTCCCTCCTTTAAGTGAAAGCTGCTCCCTCCTACTCTTATTTCCAACACCCCTTTTTTTAAAAAGATATATTCTTCCACGCCCTCGGGATGGGCGTTGGAATAATAAGCTTCTCTTGGATCAAGGTCTACGTAAAAAACTTCAAAAGGAGTGCGTGAATCCTTAGAGAACACAGGTTTAACATGAAACCCGCCATGGTCGCCTTCCAGGGTTTTTAATTCTTCATACGAAATTTTCGTAATAGGCGGACGTTCTAATTCTACAAATGTTGTAAAAGGGACATGAAGGCCGCTTGCTATCTTCCACAATGTGCCTACCGTAGGATTTGAATCCCCCCGTTCTATCTGACCCAGCATAGGCTTACTAACCCCGGTCAAGGAAGCCGTTTCTTCAAGATTTAATCCCTTCTGACCTCTTATCTGCTTTAATTTTCTTCCTATATGAGCGTTTAACTGCTCTTTTTCCATTCCTACCACCTTGATCTTTTATATGTTTTAACATACAATAAATATAATATAACATACAGTCAATAACCAGAGAGAAGGTGTCAACATGAAAGTTTTACAAATTTCCAATCTGCCCCATGCTTTTTTTCATGGCTTAAAAGACGGGTCTTCCATTGCCCTGGGATACATGCCGGCAGCTGTGACGTTTGGCTTTATTGCACAAACCGCTTATTTAAGTGCCTGGGAAACGATAATGATGAGTATTCTTGTATTTGCCGGCGCCGCTCAATACATGGCTTTAAGTCTGGTGGCAGCCGGAACCGGCGCTCTGGAAATTATTTTTACTACTTTCATTGTGAACCTCCGCCATTTTCTTATGAGTGCCTCATTGAATGAAAAAGCAGAACCGGACCATCCTTTAAAGAAAGCTGGTTACGCCTTCGGTATCACCGATGAAATTTTTGCCGTAACGTCTATGAATAAAGGAGAAGTAAGCTCTGCTTACATATACGGTGTCTTCCTTATTTCTTATATCAGCTGGGTCATGTTTTCCGGGGTCGGACACAGTGTGGGGGAACTGCTTCCTTCTATGTTACAACAAAGTCTTACCTTTGCGCTATATGCACTGTTTATCTCCCTGTTGGTCCCTTCTTTAAAAAAGCACCGCAAAATATTAGTTCTGGCAGCAACAGCAGCTGTCTTAAACAGCTTATTCGTCCAGATCATGGCGGATGGATGGGCTGTCATCCTGGCTACGCTTTTATCTGCTGCAGGGGTGGAAGGGATAGAGCCAAAACAGCCCCTGCATAACAAACCAGAACAAAAGGAGAGCCGCTGATGTCTGAAGAAATGATCTACCTGATAATAGGAATGGCCCTGGTAACCTATATACCCAGAATGCTTCCGCTCGTATTCTTCAATGCAAAAAAAATCCCTCCCAGACTGGAAGGAATCCTGCAGAACGTGCCTTACGCGGCTCTGGGAGCATTAATTTTTCCAGGAGCCCTGCTTATTCATGACAACGTATTATTTGGCCTGACCGGCATTGGAGCTGCTTTTTTGTTCTCCTTTTTCGGGGGGAGCATGATTGTCGTTGTTCTCGGGTCAGTCGTTGTTTTAACTGTGCTTACTCCTCTGTTTTAGAAAGGGTGAAAGTGTCAGTGACAACAAAATCAGCGTTTTGTTCCGTTTCCAGTATTTCAAATGTGATGGTAAAGGGTCCGTTGGTGAAAAGAGAAGACTCGACCTGTTCCGACCACTTCCTGGTTTCTCCCGGCGGCACTGTCACTGATTTCAATGCCTGGGAAAACATCTTCCTATCTGAATAACGATAGAGGACCCCTTTTTCATTTTCTATCGTCACTTCTATTTCCTGGCCGCTTGCAAAAGACAATGGTAATGGGCTATCTGAAGTGTTATAAAGTATCAAAGACCAAGAGTGCTCTTCTTCATTAAATAATCCCTGTAATTTCCAATCTTCTTCCACTGCTTGACTGCCCCTTTCCGCTTCATTATTCCCGGAAATACCGCATGCTGCTAAAACCATCATCACTACAGCGATCCTCACAATTTTCACTGGTCAGCCTCCTGTATTAATCATCTTTACGGAACAATCCAAAGATGCCGGCCGTATTTACAATATTTGTGAAGGCTTCGGGATCCACTTCTTCAATCACTTCTTTTAACGCAAATAACTCATAGCGTGTAATAACAATCATTAAAACTTCTTTTTCACTGTAATCATAGCCGCCCTTTGCGGGGATTCTTGTAATGCCCCTCGTGATGTGTTTATGAATGGCTTCCCTTAATATATCAGGCTGCTTTGTTACAATCATCGCCGTCACTTTCACGTGGCGGGTGTGAATAGTATCAATAACCCGGGAGCTCACATATAAAGCCAGCAGGGTATACAACGCACTTTCCCAGTCAAACAGCAGTCCCGCGGTCATAACTATAATCCCGTTTAGTATAAAAAAATAAGTGCCGACAGGGCGGTCACTGACTCTTGCCAGCACCAGCGCGACTATATCCAGTCCTCCGGCAGAGGCCCCCCATTTCAATGGAACCGCCGCCCCAACTGCTGTAATCACCCCACCGAACACACCGTTTAATAATATATCTTCAGAAAGAGCTTCCACCGGTACAATTTCCAGAAAAAATGTAGTAAGAGCCACGTGAAGAAAACTGTAAAACGTAAATAGTTTTCCTACCTTATACCAGCCCAGCACGGCTATGGGGATATTAATAAGAAATAGAAAGATACCTGTGGAAAAAGGAAAAAGCGCAGCCAAAATCTGGGCAATACCAGTTGCTCCGTTAGCAAACACATTAGCCGGAATTAAAAACATATTTAATCCAATGGCCATAATGAAGGTGGATAGTACAATAATAAGCACCTTTTGTATTTCCTTAAACAAGGTTGAATTTCTGGTAATCATAGGTGAAACACCACCTTTCCAGCTGCTAAATATGCGCCGCCGTCCATTTCGTCATGGCAAGCATTCCCTCTCTTGTTACTTTATGTCCCGCCCTTTGCTCCAGGTGAAAGACATAAACGTCCTCCTCCCGTTCTTTTTTTATACCTTCATAAAAGGAAAAAGAATCACGATAATCGATGACCTGATCCTCCCGTCCGTGCCAGAAAAACAGCGGACGTCCCGCCAGCAGTTCAGGCTGCCGGGACAAATCGTAAGACAAGAGCTGCTGGACTTCCTGTTCAATTTCTTCCCCTGAAAAGGGAAGATCTCCCTGCTGTTTCAAAGCCTCTACCTGACGGCGGGCATAGGCTTCCCATGCGGGGGTCCCCATCATAACAGCCCCCCCTTTTATCCACGGAAAAGCGGCAAGGGCTCCGCAGGCCAGTATACCGCCCATCGAAGTCCCGGCGGCAAAAATTCGTCCTTCTTTTATTAACCTCTTTTCTTCCAAAGAATCATAAATATATTGTATTTCATGTAAACTTTGTAAAACAATGGACCAGAACTGAAAGAATCTCTGTTTTTCTGTTAATCCTTCATGGCGTTCTCCATGATGTTTTGCTTCCGGCATAATCACACGTACTCCCTGTTTAGCCAGTTGATACGCAATGTGAAGATTGTGTTCTTTGGCACTGGAAAAACCATGCCAGTATAATACTGCCGGCAGCGGCTTTTTTCCATCATTCATATCATAAATATGTAATGCCGGGACGCCGCCAAACGATTCCTCAGCTATCGCAAGCATGTTCATCTTCCTTTACACTCGAATTAATAAACCCTGTTTCATTGTACTGCAAACCTTGCCGCGTTAAAAGGGAAAATCGGGATGCATGCATGCCAATAAAAAAACTGCTGCGCCGTAAGATCCACTCTTGGCACAGCAGTTCATGTTTCCTATTTATCCTCTCTAATGCTGGTGTGAACCGGTTCTTCTCCCTTTTCTTCCGCCTTATTAAAGTGCTGCACCGAATGCATCGCTCCTTCAGAAACCATTTTATTGTCTTCAAAATCATATGGTTCAGAGTGCCCTACTTTTTCATTTAATTCTTTATCTTCCGCCTCTTTTGTGTTTCCTGTCCATTTTGCCACGGTTCGTTTCGATACGTCTTTTACACGCTCCCGCTTATCCTCGTCTCTTAAAAAATAGGTGGCGGTCCCCACTACTCCAGCTACGACTGAAGGAACCAGAACATTTCTTTTTCTCATTTTTCATACCTCCCGTTTCCTGTACATTTCTTTATCAGAGTTGTTTTTTGTTTTCCCGCTCTCACAAAGAATAAACTACTTCTTATCTTTCATATCCTTCTATTTGAAAAGCCCAAATCCCAATCCGTTCTACGTCATTATTGTCATCCGCGATAAACCAAAGACTCCCGCCATTCACATGATAAATATGCACCGTTTTCCCATCTATGGTTTCTTCTATATATTCCGATCCATGGGCGCGCCTTACATCAAATAAAGAGTCACCGACCGTAACCCCCCGGGCTGTTTCAAAATCGGAAGAAGAAAAAATCATATACGTCAGCTCATTATCCGTTATTTCAAGCTGCATATCCGGCACATCCCCTGTTCTTTCTTCTCCATAGCGGTCTTGATACGTAAATTCATGCATATCCCCGTGAAATCCGATATAATCCGCCGGTTGGCCGTACCCCGTATTCCAGTGGACATCCAGTTTTTCATCAACTTCGTTTAGAGTATCCCCGATCCGCAGATTATCCACTGTTAGTAAATCCGCCGTCTCCAAATGAAGCCGGCCCGGGTTATCCTCCCATTCCGCTTGTATGCCGAGTTCCTGCAGGCTGCTCACACGAACTACTTCCTGCTCCTCTATTTCTTCGATATAATCATTTTCTTCAAGAAATTCAAAAGCGGATTCCTCCGCATAAGGAACATCCCGGTCAATTTCTGCTTTTTCATTCATCACCTGCACCGCAGCCTGGATGGAGACGTATAATATTCCATTTTCAAAAACAGGACTGCCGGCATAGGTCTGAAGCTGGCCGTCTATGTATAAATCATGTTCGTTATCATTTGATTCAGCTTCCCGGTCTGTCTCCTGAACTTCTGATTGAAATGGCACATTGGCCTGTGCCTGCTCGATGTGCCAGCTGCATGCCATAAAAAGGACAAAACAAATACCCGCTATTTTTTTCACTGTGACTTCTCTCCCTGTTTTTTAATCCCTAATTTTTTGGTTATTCCCCTTTGTTATGAAAATAAAACATTATATTTTTCCCAAAAACGAAAGCGTTTGTTAATTAATGGAGAAGCGGGCTCTTTGAAAGATAACTGCAAAAAGTGGTACATATATACTCAAGTTCAGAACCCATGATTGGTTTATAGGATAATATAAACTACTAAACATGGTGGGCGGTTGACCATCTTCTATAGAAAGGAGGGGTAGTGTGACGACTTAAAGTTTGATATTTTAATTTAGCTAGTCATTAATAACGACATTAATTGTGATTTTTATCGTCTTTCTATATAGAAAAAAGTACCCCCCCATGACTTCGGTTACTCTTCTTCGAACACCTATTTCATTAGGTCAACCGCTCTTTGTGCGGTTTATCGTTGTTTTTTCCAATTAGTAGCTGCCACTTGGGGGTATTTTTCTATTAATAGTATATTGCAGTTATGATTATTTAATCAAGTAATTGTCAATCAATAGTCAACAAGCGACAGCCACTATTCCTAAAGGCTGCCGCTTTTGCTTTTAATATACTAAATAGTTTTCACGAACATCTTTAAACTCTTCCAATTCGCTTTCCCATTTCGTCTTTATGCTTTCTACTGATTCGCCATTCTCAATAGCCTCACGGATCCAGCCGTTACCAATTAGGTTATCAAAAAAGGATACGCCTTCGCTGTTTTCAGCACGGAATGCGAAATCTTCTGGGTACATATCATGTAGTGTCTTCACGATGTGCAGTCCCGTTTCCACAGGGTGGAAGGACTGTTTATGATCAATATGAATTTGTACACCGTTACTCAATGTACCACTATGTTTTGAAAAGGACGGTGTAAAAGAAGCAGCTCTAAATGATACTCCTGGTAAATTTAGATCGTTTAATTCTGCTGCAAATTCCGTACTATTTACATAAGGTGCTCCAATTAATTCAAATGGCTTAGTTGTACCGCGCCCTTCTGAAAGGTTAGTCCCTTCTATTAATGCTGCGCCTGGATAAACCATTGCTGTATCAAATGTTGGCATGTTAGGTGATGGTAATACAAACTCTAATGGTGTGTCATCATAGTACATGTTTCGTTTCCAGCCGTCCATTTCAACCACTGTTAAATCTGCTCCGATATCAAATTCTTTATTAAATAACTCAGCCAATTCACCAACAGTCATACCGTGGCGAAGAGGAATCGGATAGTTACCTACAAAGGATGCATAGTCAGGATCTAGTACAGGTCCTTCCACCTTAGTACCACTTAACGGATTTGGACGATCAAGTACCATGAATTCAATATCGTTTTCCTGTGCTGCTTCCATTGCATAAGCCATAGTGTAAATATACGTGTAAAACCGTGTTCCCACGTCTTGGATATCAAATAAAAGTACATCTACATCCTCAAGCATTTCAGGTGTTGGCTTTCTGGTTTGTCCATATAAGCTGTAGACAGGCAGCCCTGTTGTTTCATCAATATAATATTCAACATAATCACCAGCCTGTGCATTACCACGGACTCCGTGTTCTGGTCCATATAATGAAGTTAAATTTACATCTGGATCATTGTGCAGGCGGTCAACGATACTGTTTAGTTCCTTATCCACACCAGTAGGGTTTGTGATAAGACCGACGCGCTTTTCTTCAATTAAATCTTTTTGTTCATCCAGTAAAACTTCTACCCCTAACTGGAATGGTTTATCCTTCCCCTTAGCTTTTCCATTATTACTGCTATTATCTGCGAATGCGGCTACAGTTAGCGAACCAGCCGCAAAGACGATTGCTAAACATGCTAAAATTAATTTTTTCATGATACATACACTCCTTTAAAGTATTTGTTAGTAGGAGAGACCATGATCATAGTTAAATAATACACTTTCCCCATCCGCACCTGGAATGGTTACTGGTAAAAGTCCTGATGGATTATTTTCACCAAATAGTGTTGCTGCTGCAGCGTCAAAGCTTGCTTCTCTAAAACCGTATTGCGCTAAATATCCATCGATTTCCGGGAATGCCATAATGTCGTATGGGTTACGGATCCCACTACCAACGACAGGCACATCCAATTCTTCAATCAGTTGATGAATCATCTGCATTTGCGGACTACTTTCTGATCGTCCATTGACGTTGTACGTGTACGTTCCAACAACAACTGCACTTGCCTTCTCTAGTTCTGCCAGCTGATCATCATTTAATGGACCCGATGCAGTGACGAGGTCTGTATTTTCGTGGTAAGCTCTTACAGATTCGTACAAACTGCTGATATAGGTGTTACCAACAACAGCAAGTTTATCTTCATTAGTGAACTCGAAAGGCAGTGCATCTTTATTTTGTACGAGTGTAACCGATTGATTGGCGGCTTCTTGTTCGACTTTTTTATGTTCTTCTGCTCCAACTACTTCCTCGGCATTGGCTACGATTTCATCTACGGAAGGTGAATTCTCAGATTTAATTACACCGCGATTAATTTTTAATGTTAAAATTCGTTCCACTGATTCTTCAATGCGCTCTTCCCTTATTTCTCCAGTTTCTACTGCATCACGTAAGCCATCAGCCACTTTTTCTAACCCTACAGGCATTAAAATGATGTCTGTACCTGCTTTAACAGAACGGATAACGGCATCTACCGATCCGAAATGATCGGTAATAGCGTTCATGTTTAACGCATCGGTGATAATGACGCCATCATAGCCCATTTCTTCACGCATTAACCCAGTAAGTACTTTATGGGATAGTGTTGCTGGTAAAGAAATTTCTGTGCCATCTTTTTTAGAAATCACTTTTGTATCATCTATCTTTGGAAACGTAACATGTGCTGTCATGATCGCATCAATGCCAGCATTCATTGCTTGCTGGAACGGATAAAGCTCAACATCCATTAAGCGCTCCTTATCATGTGGCACTTCCGGTAATCCAAGATGGGAGTCAACTGCTGTGTCCCCGTGACCAGGGAAATGTTTTGCAGTTGCTGCAACTCCAGTACTTTGCAGGCCTTGTGTATAAGCAATACCTAAGTCTGCTACTAAATCAGGTGATTCTCCAAATGAGCGAACACCGATTACCGGGTTATCCGGATTGTTATTGACATCCATAACAGGTGCCAGATTCATATTGATGCCAAGTGAATTTAGCTCCCGGCCAATTGTCTCACCGACATTATGGGTAAGGTCAGTAGAGCGGGCAGCCCCAAGTGCCATGTTTCCCGGCATGTCTGTTCCTGATTGAAGACGTGTAACAATACCACCTTCTTGGTCAATCGTCATCAGCAGTCCGTATTTTTCAGCTGCTTCTTGATATGCTGCTACTAATCTAGCAGTTTGCTCGGTTGTGACCACATTTTCACGGAATAATATAACACCACCAAGATGATAGTCATCGATTACCTTTTCAATCTCAGGCAGCATTTCTGTGACATTCTCACCATCCCAGTTTCTGAAGTCTGGCATAAGCATTTGACCAATTTTTTCATTTAACGTCATACCATCTATGGCACTTTCAATAACGTTATAGCGCTCATCATCTTCTTTTATAATGACCGGGTCCTTATGAGGCTTGTTGTGTACGGCGATACGGTCTGTAAAATCTCCGTTTGTAACACTGATAAACGAACGACCATTTTGACCTGTAAAGGTAACCACTCCATTTTCATTAACAGTAGCTACATTTTTGTTGTTTGATTCCCAAGTAAGGTTTTCAGAAGCGGTTTTAAAGTGCCCGTCGTCATACACGTGTAGTGCATTCAAGTTTAATTGGTTATCCTCTACCTCAGTACTAGCTTCTGGAATATTATCAAACAGGATAAGGTCATCCACATTTTCATCCTCCGCTGCTTCTGCTGCATTACCAGAGAAGTTAAATGGACTGACGATTAAGCTAAAAATGGCTGCTAGAATAAATGGTGTTTTTGTTTTGCGAATAGCATTCATGTTTTTCCTCCTTCTATTTTATTTAATAATGACGCTTGACCCCTTCATCCCTGTAAAAATCCAGTTGTTGCTGTTCAAGTTCAACATTTGTCACATACCATCCACGAGCATTTGTGTAGGTATCTGTTTCGTAGTGGAACGTCCTTCATTAATAAATGAAATAAAGCACTTATACTAGTAACATAGTTTATATTAGGTAGTTTAGTAAATGAATCATAAGTAACAAAATTTTAGGAAATATCTAAATAGTGTGAATGGAAAGCTCAAAGCCGGCGAGGAGCAAGACGATCTGTATTGGTGTCCAAACGAGCGCAAAGTACTTTAAAAATACTAAAAATACCATGGTCACCATCTCAAATGGCCTCCATGGTATTTTACGTTAAGGGTCTGGGACAAAACTATGAAGAAATAAAAAATTCCGAACGATTATTCCATAAATCGTTCGGAATTTTTTGTGCACTCATCCTACGCTACGTCAAAATACTTCGCTTGTTCGTTGCTTATTTTACACATACTACGGAAGGTTCGGCTTTTTATTTATACTTTTTTCTTTTGTCCCAAACTGTTATTCATTATATAATTTTGAAATATCATCTTCCACCGGGTTTTCCATCCCCGTTGTCACTTCTTCGTCCCACGCCAGCATGCCGCCTGCGAAATTCTTAACGTTCTCAATCCCATTATCTTTAAAGTAAAGAGCTGTATGCTGGCTGCGGTTTCCGCTGCGGCAGATGAGAACATATTCCTTATCTTTTTTGAGCTCGTCGATCACTTCCGGAACTTGATTCATCGGCAGCAGCGGCACTCCTGGAATATGCCCTTCCACGTATTCTGAAGGTTCCCTGACATCAATAAAGACAGGGGTGGATGTGTTTTCGTCATAAATATTTTTAATTTCACTCTTTTCCAGTTGCTCAATGCCCTCCAAGTCATATCCCATTTGCTTGATCCCTCACTCTTATTATTAGTATTATCACGTATCTTCCGGTGGTCTGTTTCTTAACTTTAACAATCTATACGTATGGCTGACAACTACTTTAGCAACGGCATATGTGGGGACGGCGAGTAAAAGTCCCACTATGCCTGCAAACCGGGAAGCAACAAGCAGCAGTAAAATAATCGTTAAAGGATGAATATGAAGCTTCCTGCCCATTACCTGAGGAGAAATGAGGTTGCTTTCAATCTGCTGAACGATGACAACGACAAACACAACGAGCAGTGCCATAAACGGCGAATCCAGCAGCCCGACAATCACGCCCGGAAAGGTTCCAATCCACGGGCCGATAAATGGAATGATATTGGTGAACATCGCCACGACCGCCAACACCAGTGGATAATCCAGGCCAATAATAACATAACCGATAAACACGCATATCCCAACAAAGAAGCTGACAATAATCTGTCCCTGAATATAGGAGCTGAGTGCGTCATCCATATCGCTTAAAATCCGGCGGCCTTCTTTTTCCTGTTTGGCAGGGAGAAGACGGAGGATAAAATTTGGTGCCTTTTTCCCTTCTTTCAGCATGTAATATAAAATGAAAGGAAGAATTAGTATAACAATAACGACACTCGTAATCATACCGACTACATTTGCGATATTGCTCCCTAGATCGGCCAATACATCATTTGCATATTCGGCTGCCCGGGAGGTCAACTCCTTCCAGGAAAAATCCATTTCCGCGATAAAATTGTTAAACCATTCCTGATTCTGCAGGTTTACGATCATCCGCTGGGCTTCATTTACAAGAGCCGGCGCATTTTTCACTAAATTATTAAATTGATTCTGTAACGAAGGACCAACAAGAAACACAAGCAGAACAAGCAGGCCTGCGACCATCAAATACAACAGGAGAATAGATAGCCCTTTTGGTATTTTTTTTGATAATAGGTGGACAATAGGGCGGAATAAATAAAACAATACCCCTGCAATAACGATCGGGGCAAAAAGAGTGGAAAAAAGAACCACTATCGGCCGGAAAATAAAATCTACCAATGTCCCCAAGTAAATAATCACCAGTATTATTATGATCCCGTATCCTATGCGAAAGTACTTACCGTCCGGCATTTCATCACCACAACCAATTCATTTTTTCGTATTTATTGTACCATATATTTACTTCCATACACGGTCCTTCATTCTTCCATGTAGATAATTTTTTTTATCCTTAGTAGGATATAGGTAGAATCCCCCTTTTGAGAAAGGATCGTTACAGACATGATTAATAAGCTGAGACAACTATTCCCATCCGCCGTTTATGAAGAAAATCTCCTGCCGTCCGAAAAGCACCTTTATACCGTGTATGTATCATCTCATACTTCCGAATCCTTCGCTATTAAAACCGGGGAATTAAACGAAAGAGAGGAACAGCTTCTTGAACTTTCCTTTCACCAGAAATCCCATTCCCTCCCTTTCCACAGCGGAAACCCTGAATGGTATTCCTACTTCAATGAAGATGGTCCCCGCCCGGCTTCTCTAAAACAGTATAACTCGTTTCGTTTATTTTATTTGCAGGGCAGGAAGCTGTATGAAAATCAAACAGATCTTCATGAGACCCTCCGTTATTATTTTGACGAACAGGTAAAAACTGTATTTCTAGAGCAAAATTTTTTAATCGTTCTTCTTCCTGATCAAAAACATGTAGATCCGGAAATGTTTGAAGCCGGAGAACTTGCCGGAATTCTTGCCGCCGATTTGCTGCTTGATGTGTTCATCTATTCTGGAAGACGAATACATCAGGAGGAAAACATTAAATATATATACCTGGAGGAAAAGCAGCTTTTTCAGATGGCAAGAAACATGTTTCCAAAAGAGCGGACATTTCGGGACTATGAAATACTGCCCTTTATTCTTCCGCTGTTAGAAAAACCGGAGCAGCAGCACCTGTATCATTATGCTCTGGCCGGACTGGAAAAAGAAACAGAACTCGTAGATACCCTATATTATTTCTTTTTATGTAATTTGAACAGCAGCCTCACCGCAAAAGAATTACATATGCACCGGAATACCCTTCAATACCGTTTAGAAAAAGTATCGGACCGCATTGGAATAGATGTGAAGCACTTCCCAAACGCTGCCGCTCTTTATATTCTTATTAAAAAAATAGGGGACTAGACCGGTTTTCTTTCTATACAGCAACCTGCACAAAAGACAGCGCTTTCTTTTTGGTCACTTTTTCTATATGAAAGCGCTGTCTATATCGATATACTATAAATCAAATAACAACGTCTTCATAAAGGAGCGGAAATAGCATGGCTGAAATTAAAATGAATCAAATCAAAAAAGTATATGACGGCGGAGAAGCAGCCGTTGATGATTTTAACCTGCAGGTGGAAGACAAAGAATTTATCGTTTTTGTCGGTCCTTCCGGCTGTGGAAAATCCACAACATTACGGATGATCGCGGGACTGGAAGACATCACCGAAGGCGACCTGTTAATTGATGATAAAAGAATGAATGAGGTTCCCCCCAAAGATCGTGACATCGCCATGGTGTTTCAGAACTATGCGCTTTATCCTCATATGAATGTATATGATAACATGGCATTCGGGCTGAAGCTCCGTAAGTTCAAAAAGGAAGATATTAAGGAACGGGTAGACAATGCAGCAGCCATCCTCGGGCTGGAAGAATACCTGGATCGTAAACCAAAAGCTCTGTCAGGCGGGCAGCGGCAGCGTGTTGCTCTCGGGCGGGCAATTGTCCGGGATCCTAAAGTGTTTCTGATGGATGAACCGTTGTCCAACCTGGACGCAAAACTGCGTGTACAGATGCGTGCCGAGATCATTAAACTTCACAAAAGGCTGAATTCCACTACGATTTATGTTACCCACGATCAAACCGAGGCTATGACCATGGCGACACGCATTGTTATTTTAAAAGATGGGATCATTCAGCAGGTAGGAAGCCCTAAGGAAGTGTATGAAAGTCCGGAAAATCTGTTTGTCGGCGGATTCATTGGTTCTCCTGCCATGAACTTTCTGGAAGGGACGCTGGAAGGAAATTATTTTAACATCGGTAATGTATCCATCGGTGTCCCGGAAGGAAAAATGAAAATACTACGTGATCTGGGATTTGAAAATAAGCCGCTTCTTATGGGGGTCCGTCCGGAAGATATTCACGACGAGCCGCTGTTTTTGGAATCTTCCCCGGAATCAAAGGTCACCCTGCCGATTGAGGTGGCAGAAATGAACGGGGCGGAGATTATTCTTTACAGCACTGTCGGGGAGCAGCAGCTTATCGCCAGGGTTGATTCCCGTTCTGAAATTGAAGCAGATACCACCGTGGACATGGCTTTTGACATGAATAAGGTTCATTTCTTTGACCCTGATACGGAACTGCGGATCCGCTAACGTTTTTCTTTATTCAGCTCCCCCTTATATTAATATACAGCAGGGCCTTCCGAAAAACTCGGAAGGCTTTTGCATGTCTTTTGGTCCTCTTTCCTGTGTATTCGTTTTCCTTTTTAATAAAATTTTGACAATAGGTTCGTTATTTGATTAAATATAATCTGCGTAGTCGTTTCATATATTTTACAAAGGGGGAAAATCAATCAATGAACAAAAAGGGATTTTTACTAATGATTCTGCTGTTTACATTTGGTGTATTGCTTGCTGCCTGCGGCGGCGGTACAGAGGACGGCGACAATGAAGACACCGGCAGCGGAGAAGATTCTGGAGGGGAACCGGAAGTTGAGGTGGAAGAAGAAGGCACCGGCGGCTCCGGGGATGAAATACAGCTTGGAAGCGGTTCTACCGGCGGAACATATTATCCTCTCGGCCAGCAGATGGCAAATGTTTTAAATGATAATGTGGAGCTGGATGGCTTCGATGTAAGTTCCGTTTCTACAGACGCTTCCGTGGATAACCTGGCCCGGATTGGACGCGGGGAAATGGAACTTGGAATGACTGTCCACACTACTGCTCTTCAGGCAGTAAATGGGGAAGCTGATTTCGAAGGAAACGCAGTCGAAAACTTCGGATTTATGGGTCACATTTATCCAGAGGTCATGCAGGTGGTCACGACAGAACAAACCGGCATCACTTCCATTGAAGAATTGGAAGGAGGCACGGTAAATCTGGGACCACCCGGAAGCGCATCAAATGCGGCATCTAAATTGATCCTGGAAGCCCACGGTCTGGAAGAAGGAGACTATGACGCCCGGGAAGAAGGTTTCGGGGACGCTGCCTCTCAGCTTCAAAATGGGAATATTGATGCAAACTTCGGTTTTCTTGGACTGCCGGCTGGGAACATAAATGAACTTGCTACACAGCGTGAAGTTGTCTTCCTTCCTATTGAAGGGGAGGGACTCGAAAACATTGAGGCAGACAGTGATTACAGTCAGCTCGACATCGAGCCGGAAATGTATGACTTTCTTGATGAACCGGTAAGTACGGTGACAGCTTATGCTATTCTCGTTGGCTCCACTGATCTCGTTGATGAAGAAACCGGATATGAAATCACGAAGCAGCTGTATGAAAATACAGACAGCATTGAACATCAGCAAGGACAACACATGACGATGGAAAATATTATGCACGGCTCTGAAGGACTGCCGCTCCATCCTGGGTCGGAAAGATATTTTGAAGAAGAAGGGCTTCTGGATGGAGGAAACAATGAAGAAGAAGCCAATGACGAGGAATAACTCTTGCGGCCGGATAAATGGATCCGGCCGTTTTTATTTCTAATCGGAGCACTAAAAATAAAAGGATTTTAAATAGTATTCTTTCATATTATACTTATATGAAGAGCGGCACCGTGCAGGCGCTCATGTTTATCTAATCGGGGGTGGTTTTTTGAGCCAGGAACAAGGAGATAAAGAATTATCCCGGGACGAGCTATTAAAAAAATACGACCGGGAATCTACATATCGCACCAATCTGGGAAAATGGGCCATTTTGGTTTCTATCCTGGGGATAGCTCTGACCGTTTTTCATTTATGGACGGCGGATGATCCCTACCGCTCAGTTATTCAGGGGGCTGTGCACCTTGCCGGAGGCATGTCCTTAATTTATCTGTTGTATCCCTTTAAACAATCGATGACCGGGCGCAAAGGCATTCCCTGGTATGACATTCTCTTATCCCTGACCGCTTTGTTTTCCAACTTTTATATTGTATTTAATTACGAACATTTATTTCAAAGCTCGGTTGTCGCAGGATTCGGATTATTTGACAAAATCGTTGCCACTGTTTTTGTCCTGCTTCTTCTTGAGGGAACCCGCAGAGCTGTAGGACTACCCATTGTCATTATCGCATTGATTGCTATTGGGTATGGTCTCTGGGGAAGCGGGCTTCCTCATTTCGGACATGCAGGATTTGAGTTCGACCGCCTCATGACAGATCTTGTCTATTCGAGTGAAGCCATTTTCGGCACGCCGATTCAAATATCATCGACCTATATTTATCTATTCCTGTTTTTTGGCGTAATGCTCGTACAGACAAATATAGGGCAGTTTTTTAATGATTTGGCTTTCGGTGCTACCGGGCGGTTCACAGGCGGCACGGCAAAAGCAGCCGTATTTGCTTCCGGCATGCAGGGAATGGTGACAGGCAGCTCTGTTGCCAACACGGTAAGTTCCGGTTCCTTTACGATACCAATGATGAAACGGGCTGGTTTTAAACCTGAGTTCGCAGCTGCTGCAGAAGCTTCTGCTTCCACAGGCGGACAAATCATGCCCCCTATTATGGGTGCCGCGGCTTTTATCATGATAGAAACGATTAACGTTCCTTACAGCGACATTATTCTAGTCGCCATCATTCCCGCGCTCCTGTACTTCACGGGAGTTTTTATAGGAACTCATTTTGAAGCCCGCAAATTAAAAATTTACGGACTTCCCAAAAGTGAACTTCCTTCTCCATCCTCCTTATTAAAGCAGATCGACCTGCTTCTGCCGCTTGCTGCGATATTATTTATGCTGTACAGCGGTTATACGCCGACCACCGCTGCCTTATGGGGGATCTTTGCTGCTTTTGCGATTAGTTTTGTCCGGAGCAGTACGCGGCTTTCTTTGAAAGACATTCTGCATACGCTCGAACAGGGGGCCAGAATCGCTCTTCCTGTCATTGCCGCCTGTGCCAGCGCCGGCATTATTGTCGGAGTTGTGGTATTCACCGGACTCGGAGGGAAAATTGCAAACGGAATTATTGACATTGCCGGCGGCAACTTTTTTCTTGTCATGTTTTTCACGATGATCGCCTGCATTATTTTAGGAATGGGACTGCCGACCACAGCCAACTATGTCGTAACAGCTTCTCTGGCAGCACCTGCTTTAACTCAGGGATTTGATGTTCCGCAGATTGCCGCCCATTTCTTTGTCTTTTATTTCGGCATTGTGGCAGATATCACTCCGCCCGTCTGCCTTGCCGCTTACGCCGGAGCCGGCATCGCAAGAGCCAATCCAATGAAAGCAGGAGTTACTTCCGTCAAACTGGCGATCGCTGCCTTTGTCGTTCCATACGTTTTTGTCACGAATCCGGTGCTCGTTCTTCAGGATGCCACCGCGGCTGCGCTGATTCCTGCCTTGATCACCGCCTTCATCGGAATGACAGGCATCAGCGCCGGCATGATCAATTATTTTGTTACCGGCAATACGTGGTATGAACGTTTGATGCTTATCGGAGGCGGCATCATGCTGCTTATCCCTAATCTATTTATCGCCTTTCCAGGACTGGGGCTTATTATTGTCGTCTATATCCTGCAGCGCTTCCGCCAAAATACTGGTAAAAAAACAGCTGTCTCACCATAGAAGAAAAGCGGCGGTGGAGAAGCCTGAACCGCCCCTCTCAACCACCGTCATCTGTCTCCAATACGTCTATATTCGACAGTTTGATCCGGAGAAGGTCCTTTCAGTTGAACAAAATGCCAGTGCCTTAAAAAGAACCGATGGCCTTATTTCAGGCCATCGGTTCTTTTTATTGTTAGTCATAAAAGACATCAAATGTTTCCCATAATCCTTCTAATTCTTTTAATCTTGCTTCTACTTTTTTATGTTCCGATCTTGTTACTGCCGTAATTAAGGCACTGCTTATACTGAGCGGAGCGGCAAACGAGTCGATGAAAGAATTGATCTCTGTGGCCGCAAGCAGCTTACGGTCTCCATACGGCACCAGCGGAGACATTAAATGATCGGTTAATACGAGAGTTTTTGCTCCCCGGTGTTTCGCATACTTTAATACTTCTACGGTGCGTTTCGTATACCGGGAAAAACCAAATCCAATCACAAGGTCATCGGGAGTAATATCAAGCAAATGCTCGGAAACACCATCTGCTTCTCTCAAAAGCTCTGTGTTCTGAAGCACAAGATCTAAATAAAACTCCAAAAACGAGCCGATGCTGGCAGCGCTGCGGTAGGCAATAATATAAATACGGTTCGCCTGGATAATATCGTTCACCGCTTCTTCAAAAACCTTGGCGTCCATTTGCTGCAGGGTTTCTTTCAGGTTCTGCATATCATCCGATAATATTTCCGACACGGCATTCTCCGGGGGATCGGTCTCATCTGTCGTGCGGGCAAAAACTTCCGCGGAGGTCCACTTTCGCTGCAGGGCTTCCTGGAGATGACGCTGCATGTCCGGATATCCTTTAAAATCCAGAAATACAGCAAAGCGGACGACGGTTGCTTCCCCAACTCCCGCATGTTTTGCCAGTTTGGATGCGGTTAAAAAGGGCGCCGTCTCTGAATGATTAATAAGATAACCAGCGATTTTTTTCTGTGATTTGCTCATTTGATCCTGAAGCTCGGTGATCCTCTTATACACATCGCTGTCCAGCATGCAGCACTCCCCCTTTTACATACGATGAAAAGGGGATCCTCCAAAGACCCTGCTTATAACTTGTTCGTAAGCGTCCAATGTTTGCTCTATATCCTCATCCTTATGAGCCGTCGATAGACTATAACGGCTCATCGGCTTCGTATAAATCCCCTTTTCAAGCAGACGGTAATCTATTTCTTTTTTTAATGCCAGGTTCGTAGATTGGAGGTCCCTGTAATTTCGAATATTTTCCTTCTCCGTTAATAATACACTAAATATGGAACCGATGCCAATGGTACCGCCCTTTACTCCGTATGCCGAAAAAATTCTATCAATTCCCTGCTTTAACTTTTCCGTTTTACCCAGCACTTGTTCCATCTTTTCCTCCAGTTCATCCATGACAGCTAAACCTGCTGCGAGTATCATAGGATGCCCGTTATACGTGCCGCTGTGAAATAAAACATCATATGCGGAAGCATGTTTGCTTTGACTGCTGTCAAAAACATCGGCCCCTGTATCCGGAGCACTTTGCATCATTATTTCTTTTTTACCCCCTACTACTCCAATTGGAAACCCGGCGCCAATTACTTTTCCCAGCGTAGTAAGGTCAGGTTCCACCCCATACGTCTGCTGCGCCCCTCCAAGTCCTGTGCGAAAGCCCGTTTTCACTTCATCAAAAATAAGCACCATTCCCAGGTTTTCCGTCAACTTTTTTAATCCTTGTAGGAAGGAAAGTTCCGCCGGAATTATTCCTCCCTGAACAGGTTCCAGCATCACTGCACCAATTTCGTGCTGATGTTTCCGAAGCAATGCTTCACAGGCCTTTAGATCATTAAATGGCAGTACCAGAGTCTGCTGCTGATGGGACGGATGCATCCCTTTCGATTCCGGCACTGCTTCCGGAGCTTCCTCTCTCCCCGCTTCCTCTACGGGAGGGTTAATGCTGAGAAGCATTTGATCGTATCCTCCATGATAATGACCTTCAAATTTTGCAATTTTATGCTTCCCGGTGTGGGCGGCCGCCAGCCGAAGCGATAATAACGTGGCTTCTGTGCCAGAGTTTGTATAACGAACCCTTTCCATGGAAGGAAAATAATGTTTCAGCCTTTCTCCCATCTCAACTTCCAGCCCGTGCGGCGTGCCAAAAAGCCACGTTCCATCCTTTTCCATCTGATTCATCATCGCTGCCTTCACATTCTCATGCCCATGACCCGTAATAAGAGAACCATAACTCATCAAATAGTCGATATATTCGTTCCCATCTACATCTATAATTTTCGATCCATTCCCTTGTTTCATGACGATGGGATGCGGTTCAAAGTATTTGATATTAGCAGTTACCCCGCCGGGCATCACTGTTTTTGCTTTATCCATAAACTCTTTTGAACCCGTTGTTTTCTGTTTTATACTCCATATCGGATAATCCGTCTGCTCAACTGCCATGACTTCTTCCTCCCGTTTTGAACTTTTTGTTTCATTTAAAACAAATAAAGAATTATATATTTCATTATAAGCGAAGGTATGCTTGTTTGTGAATCCAATATTTCATATTAAAAATTATCTGAAATATTTATTTCTCTATATAATTTACCATCGAAACATTTCTTTCATTATTCCTTATGAATTAAATTTTTCATTCTTTTTTGACTATTTTGAATTAAAGTTGTTATACTTTTACTGAATATCAGTCATTTTCTCTGGGCTGGAAGATTGGAAGGAAAGGTGATGATAGTTTCATGGCACAGCCGAAGTACATTACGAAAATTGATCAAATCGAACAGATACCGGAGGAAGAAAAGGAACGTTTAAAAAAAATTACCGAAAAATTTGTTTTTCGTGTGAACGAGTATTATTTAGGCCTTATTAACTGGGAAGATCCGAATGATCCCATAAAAAATCTTGTCATTCCAAACGAAGGAGAGCTGGAAGAATACGGGCGGTGGGACGCTTCTGATGAGGACACAAATTATGCGGTCCCGGGCTGTCAGCATAAATACGAAACCACGGCTCTCCTTATCTGTTCGGAAGTCTGCGGAGCTTACTGCCGCTATTGTTTCCGCAAGCGCCTCTTCCGTAACGACGTTAGAGAGGCCATGTCTGATGTAGATCCAGGCCTCGAGTATATCCGCAATCATCCGGAAATAAATAATGTGCTCCTGACCGGCGGGGATCCTCTTATTCTTGCAACGAAAAAACTGCGCTATATTATTGAAGAACTGCGCAGTATCCCGCATGTAAAAATTATACGTATTGGTTCTAAACTTCCTGTTTTTAATCCGATGCGTTTTTATGAAGACGAGGAACTGCTCCATTTGATCCGGGAATATTCTACGCCGGACCACCGGATCTACATTATGGCGCACGTCAATCATCCCCGTGAAATAACAGAAGAAGCGAAAAAAGGATTTCAGGCTCTGCATGACGCGGGAGCTATCGTTGTAAACCAGACACCGGTTCTGAAAGGAATTAATAATCATCCGGACGACCTTACGGAACTGCTTGATAAATTATCCTGGGCCGGGGTCACACCGTATTATTTCTTTATCAACCGGCCGGTAGCCGGAAACAATGATTTTGTGCTAACACTGAAGGAAGCTTATGATGCCGTTGAAGAGGCCAAAGCCAGGACAAGCGGCCTGGGAAAAAGGATTCGGCTGTCCATGAGCCACACCTCTGGGAAAATCGAAATTCTCGCTATAGAAGACGGAAAAGCATACTTGAAGTATCATCAATCCAGAGACGGCAACTATGGCCGGTTTATGGTGCTGGACTGTCCGGAGAATGCCTCCTGGTTTGATGATCTGCCGGGAAATGAGCAATATTGGGAACAGCCAAAGAAAAAGGTGGAAGATGTTGTATCAGTCAACGAAATGCCGGACATGCCGCAAAAACGAAAAAAGCGCGCGCAGGCGGCCTCTAAATAAACATGGAAAAACGGGAAAGACAGGCACAGCCCCCTGTCCTTTCCCGTTTTAATTTTAAGAGACCGCAGACTCATTATTACTTTCATGTTAAAATGATCTTATTGATGGAATGAATGAAAAGGATGTCTCCGCATGATAAGAGTACTTCTAGGTATCGCTCTTTTTACCTATTTCTTCACCGGCTGCAGCAGCAGTAATTCAAACCCAATGGAAGAAACAGAAACAACGTCCGTAGCCAATTCATTGTATACTGTCCATTATAATGGGTTAACGCCAGGTCAAAATAACGGGAAAACAGGGTTTTGGCTTTCTTTTTCCATTATAGCTGAAGACAAAACCCGTGACATTACTCCTTCTCCTATTCACTTACAGCTTCCTCAGGAAATTGATGACCAGAAAGGGAATGCATATAAGCGTGCTGGAGAACCTTCTTATCAAAGCAATGAAGAGAAGAAACACGTCATAGAGGCGAAGCAGTTTTTCCGCGGGGAATTACACGAGGATACGACCCATTTGACTGTCCCCGCAAGAATTATGATAGAAGACATCGACGAAAAAATCACATTTGAAAACATTTCCGAAGAAATGGTTCCCATCACGCGCGATGAACTAACTATCAGCCGGTTGACGAGGGAAGCAAACGTGCTGACCCTTGAAGCTGAAGACATTTCCGGAACGGGTGCGTTAGACTGGGGGCTTGTCATAAAAGAAGAGAAGGTATATCCTGTTTTCACCAATACAGATAAAAATGAAGGGGGAGAATATAAAGGGACACTGGAGTTTGCCTTCCCGCCGGAAGAGACGTTTACGCTGACGGCCGAACGCAGCCAAACTCCGGAATTAGAATGGGAACTTCCCTTTGTCCTACCGGTTGAGCAATAATTATTCCCTCACTTTATTTCGGAGCTCCCCGATACCTTCTCCCTGAATAACAATTTCATCCCCGGAGCATAGATAACGTGCGGGGGAAAATCCTTTTCCAACGCCTGCAGGAGTTCCTGTCGCAATGATATCTCCCGGTTCCAATGTCATTCCCCGGGAAATAATCTCTATAAGTTTTTCAATCGAAAAGATCATTTTGGAAGTCGAGGTCTGTTGCCTCAGTTCTCCATTCACATAGGTTTTCAGCCCTATGTTTTTACCATCCAATTCATCCGGTGAAACGACAACCGGTCCCATCGGACAAAATGTATCCAGGCTTTTTCCGAGAAAGAACTGTTTATGCCTGGTCTGCAGATCACGGGCAGTGACATCGTTTAACAGAGTGAAGCCAAAAATGTGATTCCCGGCTTCCCCCTCTTTTATATCTCTGCCTTTTTTTCCAATAATGACAGCGATTTCTCCTTCATAGTCTGCTTCTCCTGTAACCCCGGCATGGGGATGAATATTTTCCTCCGGTCCTATCACCGTCGTTGGAGCTTTGGTAAAAATAATGGGATCTGCAGGAATATCATTGGCGCTTCCCATTTCTAACGCATGTTCTGTATAGTTTTTTCCCGCGCATATAATGTTTTTTACGGGTTTTGGAATTGGAGCTTGAAATTTTACTTCGTTCCATGGGTACAGGCACTCCGTCACATGTTGTTCGAGTACCCAGGCTGTGACATCTTTGATTTCCTTCCAGAAATAACTTCCCTCAGCTGCAGCCTCGAGCATCGTTCCAGGTACTTGATACGTTCCTTTCTTTAAAGACTGGGCCAAAGCCAGGTCGATGAGCTTTCCTTCTTCTATGACAGCCGCCAGCTTTTCCCTGCCTTGATGGAAGATCGTTGCCGTCTTCATTTTTTCCACCGCCCTTCTTTTTTTGGAACCAGATGATTAACCCAGGACTGCTTTATCGTTGGTTAACTGTTCCCCGCGTATACGCTGAAATTCATTCAACAGTTTTTCAATAGTGAGCTCTTGTTTCTCTTTTCCAGCTACATCTAAAATAATCTGGCCTTTATCCATCATAATCAGCCTGGTGCCAAGGTCAAGGGCCTGCTGCATATTATGAGTAACCATGAGGGTCGTCAATTGAAATTTTTCCACGACATCCCCCGTAATGTTTGTAATAAGCTCAGCCCGGGAGGGGTCCAGCGCTGCTGTGTGTTCATCCAGCATCAAAATATTCGGTTCCGTAAACGTTGCCATTAACAAAGACAGAGCCTGGCGTTCCCCGCCGGAAAGAAGGCCGACCTTGGCAGATAAACGATCTTCCAAACCAAGGTTCAACGCTGCTAAATGTTCGCGGAACAGGGTTTTTCGTTTTTTGCTCACGCCAGGCTTTAAGGATCTTTTTTTGTCCCGTGCCCAAGCCATCGCAAGATTTTCTTCTATCGTCATGGAGGGGGCGGTACCGGCCATTGGATCTTGAAAGACTCTTCCGATCATTCTGGAACGTTTGTACTCCTGCATCGGAGTGACCGCTTTCCCATCAATATAGACATTGCCTGTGTCCGGAATAACAGACCCGGAAATCACATTCATCAAGGTGGATTTTCCCGCTCCGTTACTTCCGATTACGGTCAAAAATTCTCCGCTCTTTAATTCAATATTCACGTTTTGAAGAGCTTTCTTTTCATCCATCGTTCCTTCATTAAACGTAAGTGATACCTGTTTAAGTTGAAGCATTCTGATTTCTCCCTTCTTCCGCAGCGGCAGCCTCTGATAGTTCCGCCTTTTTCCGAAGTCTCCTGCGTTTTTCGCGGCGGGATTCAAGCACTTTAGGAGTGATTAAGGCCCCAATAACAATAACAGCCGTGATCAACTTCATGTCCCCGGTTTCCAGGAAGTCAACCCGCAGCGCCAAAGAAACAACAATTCGGTAGATGACAGCTCCGCCGATCACCGCAAGAGTAATTCGGGCGATCGATTTCGTTCCAAATAAGGCTTCTCCAATAATAACCGAAGCCAGACCAATAATAATCATGCCGATCCCCATCCCTGCATCTGCAAAGCCTCCATGCTGTGCCACCAGGGCACCGGAGAGAGCGACCAGGGCATTAGAAAGACCAATTCCGAGAATGATCAGGCCGTCCGTATTCGCGGACAGACTGCGGATCATCCGTTTATTATCACCTGTCGCCCGCAGCGCCAGCCCAATTTCTGTCTTCAGAAAATAATCAGTGAGAAACTTGACAACCAATGTCAGGATTAATGCAAATATAATGATAGACGGATTTGTTATTCCTATCGTGGATAAAAACTGATTGACAGGCTGACTGATGCCGAATCCATTCCATAATCCGGTAATAGATGTAAATAACGTGCTTTCATTTAATAACGGAACATTAGACTGCCCTCCCATGATTCTTAAATTAATGGAGTAAAGGGCAATCATCATTAAAATACCGGATAATAAAGGGTTAATCTTCCCCTTTGTATGCAGAAGGCCCGTTATACAACCTGCCAAAAATCCCGCCGCCATTCCCAATATAGTAGCTGCCAGCGGGGGCTGCCCATTAACAATGAACATCGCGGAAACGGCAGCTCCTGTCACAAAGCTTCCATCCACCGTTAAATCCGGAAAATCCAGCACCCGGAAAGATAAGTAAACTCCTAATGCCATAAGGGCGTATATAATACCTGTTTCTATTGCTCCAAAAAAAGCTACCATCATTGTTTCCTGTGTCCTCCCTTCCAGTCAGCCTCCGCCTCGAAGCACCTGCTGAAACTGGATATAAAAGCTTAAAGATCTACCTTCCTAAAAAAGGCTTGACCTGTTTTCGTTAGAAGACAAGCCAAGCCGGGTTTATTATTCGTTAATAAATTCTGCTTCTTCTTCCCAGTCTTCCTTTATTTCTACCCCTTGCGCTTCGGCTGCTTCTCTGTTAATCATCAACTGCATATCTTCTGGATGTTCTGCCGGAATATCAGCCGGTGTTTTTTCCCCGTCCAGCACTTCTGCTGCCATTTCCCCTGCACGATGGCCGATGGTATGATAATCAATACCAAACGTTACAAATCCTCCGCGCTGCAGGGAATCGGGTTCACTGACAACAAGCGGGATATCCTGCTCTTCTGCCACACTTACAACCGATTCAAGGGCAGAAACGACGGTGTTGTCCGTTACAATATACATTAGATCAGCATCTCCCACAAGAGAATCCGCTGCCTGCTGTACTTCCGCCGAGGAAGATACACTTCGTGTTTCAGCTTCCAGATCCGTTCCTTCCATTGCTGCTTCAACCGCTTCCACCTGAGTTACCGAATTTTGTTCCCCTGAATTATAAATCAGCCCAACACTTGACCCTGGAAAATTTTCAGCGATGAATTCCACTGTCATATCAATCGCCTCCGGGTGAAGGTCCATCACCCCGGTGATTAATTCCCCGGGAGATTCAGGATCATCCATCAGACCTGCTTCCACCGCATCTGTTACCGATGTGAAAACAATCGGTGTTTCAGAGCTTGCCTGCAGAGCGGATTGAGCACTTGGCGTGGAATTAGCAAAAATAAGATCGACTCCGTCTGCTACAAAATTATTGGCGATGGTCTGCGCGTTATTCATGTCATCCTGTGCATTCTGCAGATCGTACTCAATGTTTTCCCCTTCGGTATAGCCATTATCGGCCAGCCCCTGTTTGAACCCTTCATAAGCGGCGTCTAAAGAAGGATGTTCCACAATTTGAGTGGCCCCCACCTGCATCATTTCTTCTTCGGATTCCCCAGCATTTTCTGTTTCTTGCTCTGTCTCTTCCTGAGCTGTGTCTTCCCCTTCTGTATTATCTTCCTGAGAACCTTCTTCTCCTTCCCCGCAGGCAGCTAAAACGGTTACAGACAGGAGACCTGTCAGAAAAAGTTTCCCCCAATTATGTACCATCATTGATCTCCCCTTTAAATATGTAGGCTTTTTCTAATAGTTATATTTATCTTATAAGATTACAAATGACTTGTAAATAAAAAAATTTTCCACATTAAAGTATTATAGTGCCTTCTCTTTACTCTTTCTGCTATGAAAAACGGCGGTTGAGAACTGGGCTCAACCACCGTCTTTTGTCCCTGTAGAAATTGGGTGCTTTTGCAGCATATCCGCTGCAAGGCGCAACGCTGTCTGCGGGGCAGCGCCCCCCCTTTTCTTTTATGAAGAGACCGGGGTTATTTCTACGTTCACCCCGGGAAGTTCCATGTTTTCTGCGTTGGGGGAATGGTGAATCTCTTGTTTCCATTCGTTTTCATAGAGCTTCTGAAACGCAATCCGCCCTTCGTTGACAAAAACTCCATTCCCTTCAATATAGTCTGCATATTCTTCCATGAATAAACGGCCGTTATTTATATCAAACGTTATCTGCTGTCTTTCTCCGTTCATCCGGTCTTCAATCGTAAAACCAAAATCATACAGCCGCTCGATCACTGCGTACTCCCCAAAAGGAACAACAACGACCTGAGCCTTTTCCACTTCCACCATGTCATTGGGGGTGACGACACGTTCCCCCGCGGAGGCCCGGTCTGTAAACAACTCGGCTCCATACCAATAGACGACAGCCATCACCACCGCTAATCCAAAAGCAGAAAGACGTTCTATTTTCTTCTCCCCGTTATTTTTTCTTTGTACAAGGGCATGTAGACCAATTCCGAGTAGAAAGGTAACTGCCAGAATCACAATGGAATACAACAAATAAAATAACCAGGGTGCTGTTATCCAGACCATGTATGCTCACCCTTTTACTTCTCTCAATGTAATCGAACAAACCACATCATATCACACTGTCCGGCGTCCGTGCGACTATGAAAGGTTTCTTTATGAAGTGGATAGTGCTGCTAATTCCCGCGCATAAGCTTTTACTTCTTCGAGCATTTGTTTTCGATGCTGATCCCCTGTCTGAACCACATTACCCAAATGAACATACCGCATGCAGTCAAAACCGCAAAAAGAAAAAATCTGCTCCTCCCATAATTGTTCGAGTACGGTCCGGGTACCGGCAAAAACTTCATCCGGGGTCCCTGTGGTGTAAACAGCTCCAACCTTTTTCCCGGACATCCGTGGAACCGGTGTTTCCCCTTCCAGTTCGTACGCGAAACCATAAGAAAGAACGCGGTCAAGAAAGCCTTTTCCAACAGCGGGGAAACTGCCCCACCATAAAGGAAACATAAGTATGATGCCATCCGCCCATTCTATATAACGGTGTTCTCTTTCGATCTCCGCTGGATATTTTCCATATAAAGAATCTGTATATTCTCCGCGTGTCAAAGTCAGAGACATATCAAGCTCTGAAATAAAACGAGCTTCTATTTCTTTCCCAAGCTTTTGAAGTTCCTTCTGGAAAACATCCTGGACAGCTCCATTAAAACTATGTTTTTCCGGATGCATGAACCAAATTAAGAACCGCTCCATTTGCTCCACCTCTTTACAATTTAATGACAATTATTAAGATTAGAAGAAAATCATGCTGATGCTGCTTTATAACGTTTAATTTCATCAAAAGTGGATATGTATTACTGTAGCTCCCGCTGTTTTTATGACTTTGGAAACTCCCGCAGATTTACATCAAAACTGAATATTGGAGGTCTACCTATATGACAAACAAATTTCTAACCGGGCTGGCAGCCTGGTCCTTATTTATTATTTTAATGGGTATTTTCTTTCCTATCCCTACCATAAACGATGTCGGATCTTTCGTAAAAGTTCTTCACAGTTATACTATCTATGGATTTTTTTCCATTACTCCTATTGTGGTTTATGGATCTCTGATTTCTTTCACCGCTGATTGGCTGGCAAAACGCATTAACTGGCATGTACAGCCGCTTTCCTTTAGCTTTCATATGGCTGGAGCCGCCTGTGCTTATCTGGTGACTCAGAATGTAGACATTATGATAATGGCCATGCTGGCAGCTGCCCTGTTTTTTCTTGCTGACCGCTATTTTGTCATGCTTCGCGTCAGCCGCTATTACATTGCAAAAAACGTTCCTATCTTTCTTGGATTTGCCGGAGTGACAGCAATGGTTGTCGGGTCCTCCATGGGATAAGAAAACGGATCTTGGGGAAATTAACCAAGATCCGTCCCTTCCTCTCTCTAGAGCACCTTGCGGACATCTGTTCCGTTAAATGGCAGAATGAGGGGCCTGTGGCAGCTTTTTTGGACATATGTTCCGCTATTCTGGCCCTGGGCTGCTTTTTTTACGTCAAAAAGAGGGAATAACGGAATAAATGTCCTCCCGCTCGCAGCGAAAAGAAAACTGGTGTCTGGAAACATTCCAGGGTCCGTTCTGGAAATACTCCGTTTTTTTACTTATGTTTCACCAAAAATAAGGGTTGTCCATATTCCACAAGTTCACCATTGTCTACTAACACTTCAACAAGTTCCCCGGAAACTTCGGCTTCCAATTCATTCATCAGCTTCATAGCTTCTATGATACAAACGACACTGTCTTCTTTCACCTGATCTCCTTCTTTTACGTACATGTCAGCTTCTGGAGAAGGGGACCTGTAAAATGTGCCTACCATTGGCGACACAATTTCCTGGAGGTTATCATCTTTCTTTTCCTCAGACTGGACGGTTTCTGTCCCCTTTGCAGGTTCTGCTGCCGGAGCCGGAGCAGCCTGCTGTACAGGCTGAGGCTGAACCGGCACCGCATCTCCGTTCCCCTCTTTTCTGATTGTCAATTTTTCTTTTGTTTCTCCGCGGATCTCAAGTTCTCCCACCGTCGATTCATCTACCGCACGTATCAACTCTTTGATTTCATCCATCGTAAACATTGGTTACACTCCTCGATTATCTATTTTTGAAGCACGACGTTGATTTACATTACTTTATGTCCCAGGAAAAACCGCTGATAGTCTTTTTTATTCCTCGCTTCTTCCGTAAGAACAGCCTGCATGATGAGATCCGCGTAAATGTCAGCAATTTCACGGATGCTGTATTCTCCTTCCGCTTTGTACCATTTGTACGTCCAATTTATCATGCCAAAAATCGCCATCGATGTAATAGGTACAGGCAGTTCATGCCGGAATTCCCCCTGCTGTTTACCTTCCTTCACCACCGAAAACATCATGTCTTTGTAACGGTCCCGCTTTTTTTTAATGCTATCAAAGTAAACGGGGGATAAGTACAGACTTTCTTGGTAAAACACAGTGACATGGGCTTGGTAAACTTCAAACATGCGCACGAAAGAATGGACCGTTTCATATAACTTTTCCGCCGGAGTACTCCAGCTTGCGTGAGCTTGATGCGCTTTATCTATAATATAGGAAATAAATGATTCATGAATAGTGTACAGCAGTTCATCTTTTGACTTAAAGTTGTGATAAAAGCCGCCCTTGGAAGTACCACTTTCCTGTACTATTTTATCAACAGTTACCGCATGAAAACCAAATTCTTCAAACAGCTTTAGGGCAGCCTCTGTGATTCTTTGCTTTGTTGATTTTGCCGGCACTGGTATCACCTGCCTTCTATCTGAACTTTATTCCAAAATCTTATACTGCTCCAGAAACCCTGTAGTAAAATCACCTTCCTGAAAGGCAGCATGATCCATTAATGCTAAATGGAAAGGAATGGTAGTATACACTCCTTCTACCACAAATTCTGATAAAGCCCGTTTCATCCTCTGGATGGCTTCTTCCCTTGTCGTACCTTTCACGATAAGCTTAGCGACCATGGAATCATAATGCGGGGTAATGGTGTAACCCGGATAGACAGCACTGTCCACTCGTACCCCAAAGCCTCCCGGAGGCAGATAGGTGTCAATCTTCCCAGGGGACGGCATAAAATTCCGCTCTGGATTTTCTGCATTCACACGGCATTCAATGGCCCATCCTTCTATAGAAATATCCTCCTGGGCATAAGACAAAGGAAAGCCGGCAGCAGCCAATATCTGTTCTTTAACCAGATCCACTCCGGTCACTTCCTCTGTCACTGGGTGTTCCACCTGGATTCTTGTGTTCATTTCCATAAAATAAAATTCTTTGTGTTTATCCAGCAAAAATTCCACTGTTCCCGCACCGCAATAATCCACGGCTTTTGCAGCATCTACTGCAGCCCTTCCCATTTCTTCTCTGGTTTTTTCATCCAAGGCAGGCGATGGGGCTTCTTCCACCAATTTTTGGTGTCTGCGTTGAATCGAACAATCTCTTTCTCCAAAATGGACAACATTTCCATGGGTATCTGCCATGATCTGTATTTCAACATGGCGAGGCTCTTCTACAAACTTTTCCATGTAAACCCCTGCATTCCCGAAAGCGGTAGCTGCTTCCTGCTGGGCCATCTGAATCGCATGTCGGAGGTCGTCTGAATCGTGAGCCACTCTCATCCCTTTACCGCCGCCGCCAGCTGTGGCTTTGACAATGACAGGGTAACCAATCTTTTCAGCCAGTTCCACCGCGTCCTCTTCGTTTTCAATGATACCATCTGTCCCGGGAACAATAGGAACTCCCGCTGCCTCCATCGTCTCTCTGGCCATGGCTTTAGCTCCCATCTTACTGATGGCTTCTGCAGAGGGCCCTATAAACGTGAGGTTATGATCATGGCATATCTCCGCAAATTCAGCGTTTTCCGATAAAAAACCATATCCGGGGTGAACAGCATCGGCCCCGGTCTTTAAAGCTGTGGCTATTAAATTTGTTTTGTTTAAATAACTTTCCGCCGAGGAGCGGGGCCCTATGCAGTACGCTTCATCCGCCATTAATACATGCAGGGCTTCCCGATCCGCATCCGAATGAACTGCTACTGTTTCAATGCCAAGTTCCCGGCATGCACGTATAACCCTTACAGCAATCTCCCCTCGGTTTGCTACTAAAACTCTCTTAAACATCGTTTCCACCTTCTCTCCATAATTGCTTCCAATTCGTATTCCAATGTTTGAAAATCATAACGGTCTACTCAGAAGCAGCAAGAGACCGACTGGTCAGTCTGTATGTAAACCACGGAAAAACCACTACACTTTTCAAGCGGGGGTTTTCCATTAATATTTTAATTGTATTTTTCTTCAATTACAAGGGATTTTTATCGATTTACATAAATCCGGGGATAAGGAGACGCCGGATTTATGAAGAACCTACTTTTAACGCTTAGGTTCCCTATCCTTTCTTTTCCCTCCAGCATGGCAGTCATGCCGCTGTTGAGGTAGGAAAAAAATCGCGGCGATAGCCGTAAGATTGCTGTCGCGGTAAAAAGCCATTTTATCAGAGGCAACGGAAATACGGTGAAGCCCTCTCCCCAGTGTATGCGGACCCGCCAGTCCAGGAGAATGGATGGCTTCCTTAAGTATGGGAGCTTCAAGGCCCGGCCCCTGGTCTTCCATTAACAAATAAATTCGTCTGTGATTCCCGTATAAAGATAACAATCCATTACCGGCGTATTTTAATGAATTGGACATTAGGTCTTTTGCAGCTGATATAACATTGTCTTTCTTTGCATCACTACAATCAAATGAATATTCTATTTCATTGGAAAGAAGCGCGGCCGCCCTGCTGATATCATCCTTAATAAACACAGGTTCACGAAGTCTCGGTACGATAGAGTGAATTCTCTGCATTGTGGACGGGCTTAAAAAAACAGGCCTTTTGTCATGAAAAAGTGGAGAAATATAGGGCATAAAAGCGATTAGGAGCACACTCACGCATGACAAAATACCTTCTTTCTATTCTTTATATAGACCTGACGAAAGAAAGGCTGCCACGGATAGGAGCAAAAATAAAAGATGGCAGCCCGGCTGCCCAGACGGTATGAACGCTTTAGGCCCACGGCTTTGCGCCTCCGTTTTTCAACAGATTTGCCCGTTTCATCAGAACTTTTCCGAGAACACAGAATTAAGCATATAGTCTCATTTTATATAGTATAGCCCTCCTTTTGAAATTTGACAACAACCGACAAGAAATTACTTGCTTTTCACCAGAGGGAAGGTCACACAGCGAAAGGCGCCGCCTGATTTAATAATCTCAGATAATTCCACTTCAATAACATGAAATCCCCAGGCTCTCATCTTTTCATTCACTGATTTGTTTTGCGGCATGCTGATAATTGTATTGCTGCCTATCGAGAGAACATTAGCAGCAAGCTGAAACTGTTCCCATTCATTGATAGTAATCGTACGATAATGCATCCCTATCTCCCGGACCGTTTTCACGGGCAGAGCCGGGGGAAAAAGAAGTGCCGTCCCGGGTGAGATGATGTTAAACACACAATCCAAATGCAGATATTTTCTCTCCAGGGGCATGCTGATGACTTTTTTATCCGGGAATAACGCTGTCAATTCTTCAATCGCTGTTTTTGTGGTTCTGCTGCTGTTTCCTGCAAAAAGGAGGTCCCCGTCTATTAGTACATCCCCTCCTTCCAATGCTCCAGAGGTCATTTCTTGGTACTCCCATTGATTATGATCAAACCACTGTTTCACATACGCCGTTTCAGGTTCCCTCAAACTCATATTCATCTGTCCGATAATAAGCCCCTGGTCCGAAGCGAATCCAAGATCCCGTGTGAAAACTTGTTCCGGCAGTCCTTCTTCGGGGGTCAGCAAATGGACACGCACCCCGTTTTCTTTCAGCACGTTTTGAAGGTTCTGATGCTGTTTTACGGCTTTATTCTTATCAATGTTTTCTTTTTTGTATTGTTCCTGTGTATTATTCAATGGCTGTTTGATTTTCATTCTCTCCGGCGGACACATCAATACTTCTTTCAATCTTCCGTATTCATTCACCGCGTCTCCTTTATGTTTGTCCATGATGGATTCTCCTTTCTTATGTTAAAAATCCTTCCCTTTTTTCAGCTTCTTTACGCCTTTTCGGAGGATCTTCCAGGATATATGTTTAACATTTGCTTCAACGTGGTAACATTATGCTGGAAATAATAAAAGGAGGGTCCTTATGAGTACGTTGGACAATGAAACGATTGAGAAGGAACTGGATGGGTTGGACGGCTGGGAACGTGCGGATGCTAAAACAATTGAGCGCCATTTTTCTTTTCAGGATTTTTTAACAGGCATTTCTTTCGTGGATAAAATTTCCCAACATGCGGAAGAGGTCCAGCATCACCCCCATATTACGATTGACCACACCGCAATAACTGTAAGGCTCTCTACCCATGATCAAGGCGGAATAACAGAAAAAGATATTAACTCCGCCCAAGCTTACAACCGCATTTTTGATGAAATCACATAATGATTTTTTTGCTCCGGTTTCCTACCGGAGTTTTTTGTTGTAGCGTTTAAAGTGGAAACCGGAAGGGTAAAGAAAAGCAGAATGCCGTCGAATCGGGAAGAGGAGGCTTAATGTGAACGATCAGGATGAAGTAAAAAACAGGCGTCTCGAGATAAGAAGAGAAACGCCGGACAGACAGGAAATGCAAAAACTGGAAAGGCTGATAGACAAATTTGAGGAAATAACAACAAAATCTAGAATGAAGGATATGGCCTATCATTTCACCAGTCCGGGCGAAGTGATTAAGACCAATCTGATTGCCGGAGCCGCCCGGGGTGTTGGATTAACGGCGGGGACCGCCCTAGTCCCTCGCTCTTTTGTTTTTCATTTTAGCTCAGTTTGAAACAATGCCGATTATCGGAGAATATATCGGGGATTTATTGGATGTTGTTGAAAATCAGAGAGAATAACAAACATATGTCGTATTTTCGTGATAAAATAGGAGAAAAATATATATTGGGGGTTGTACAGTGGATATATTAGGAATCAGTTTACTTATTATTGCGATCGCTTTTGCCGTACTTGTTATATTTCTGATCAAAGCCTTGAATAATTTAAGCAGCGTCCTCAGCGGGGTGAATAAAACAGTAGAGAAGTTACCTGATCAGTTGGATGATGTAATGAAAGAAACTGGCGTAGTAATTCACAACAGTAATGAAACGCTGCTGGATTTAAACGAAAAAATGCGCGCGCTTAATCCTTTGTTTTATATTCTCGGAGACGCAGGGGAAGCTTCCAGGAAGTTGTCTTCTTCCCTTGTGGATGTCACGATGTCCATGAAGAAAAACACCGACGAAGCGAAAGACAGTGCGGAGAAAAGAGATCTGGGCGGAATTTACGGCGGAGCAGCCCTGGCCTATTACCTATTTCAAAAAAGAAAGGCTTTAAAAAATATAAAGGAAAGTAATGAAACTTCATGAGGCGTATATTTCGCAGCAATTATTTAAAAGGAGCTGCTGCCGGTTTTAGTACGTTATTTACCCTCTGTATGCTGATCAGCCCGCAGGACGGAAAAACGACCCGGAAGCAGGTTGGAGAAAACATTTATATCATCATAAATGCCCCTGAAAAATTGACTGCCGCTCTCCGCGGGCGAAAGCAGAAACTGCATGAGTATGGACGGGGACGCCACCAATTTTTCAGCAGTGAAATTTCCACGGTGAAAAAAGAGGCAGAAGCCTCGGCCATGAAGGACTGGAATAAAAACTAAGGAAGAACAAAGGCTGTTACCAACGCTCCCAGGACAAAAAAATCCGAACGATTTATGGAAAAAATCGTTCGGATTTTTGTGTATTGTTCTATCGCTGCGTCAAAATAGGTCGCTTTCCGCGGGCACGGCTCGAGCCTCCTCGGAAGAAAGCCACTTCCTACGGGGTCTCGAGACTCGTGCTTTTCCCGCAGGAGTCGACCTCTTTTGACTCCGCTGAATGGACGTTCTTGTTATATAAACTCTACGATGTCCGTTTTGCCAATTTTTCTTTCGTTTGGCCCAACCACCCTCTCTATTCAGCCGAGGCCGGCCACGGAGACTCCAGATTCACTTGGTAATGCGATCTTCTTTACCAAGTGAGCTAGAAAGCGCAGTGACCGGGTGCAGCGATCCCATCGTCATTGTTTTGTTCGGGTTTTCGGCCGGCTCCTATCCTTCTGTCCCGGCCCCATTTTTGCGTTTTTCAACCGCTGCGTCAAAATATTTTGCTTTCCGCAGCCACGGCTCTAATACATCCCCTGGGACCCCAGTACGTAAACAATGGTAAATATAAACACCCACACGACATCTACAAAATGCCAGTATAATCCGAAAGCTCTTATTCGTTTCCAGTTCGTCCAAACTATCTTTTTGGAGGCAAGGTGGCCGAGCAGAAATGCCATCCACACGGAGCCAAATAACACGTGGGCACCGTGGGTACCCACAAGTACAAAAAATCCGGCAAGAAAAGGAGATTCCGTTAAGACAGCTCCTTCTGCAGCATATAGCGTAAATTCATGAATTTCAAAACCTAAAAAAGCAAAACCCAACACCATGGTTATTCCAAGCCAAATAATGGTCTTTTTCAATTGTCCTGCTTCCAGCCCTTTTTCTGCGACGTGAAACGTCCAGCTGCTTAAGAGAAGTAATGCGCTTGGCAGCAGGATAGGCGGGAGTTCAAGTATCTCGGATGGGCCCGGCCCCTCTAACGTACTGCTGCTTAACGCAAGGTATGTTGCGAAGAGGCAAAGGAATACCACTGTTTCAGCCCCGATGAATAACCACATGCCCAGGCGGTCATCGGCTTCAGACCAGGGACGTCCGTTGATTGAAGAAATGCCGGCGGAGTCAGCCATGATGATTTCCTCCTTCCTGTCCGTTTTCTCCTGACCACTCTATATTTTTATCAAAAGTCACCGAACGGTAGGCTAATAATGCAAATATACCGATAATACCGGGAACAGCAATCCAGAAGACTTCAAAAATAAAACCGAAAGAGGCTGTAAAAAAAGCGCCTGCCAGCAGCACGGGTATAACACTGGAATGTTCCTCCATGTGTTTTTCTTCTTTTTCCGCGTACATGAGGTTCTCTCCCGCTTGTTTAGCTTTCCATAAAGGTTCACGGTTTTTAATAATAGGCAGACGTTCCCACCGCTCTGACGGAGCCGGGGAGGGCAGTGTCCATTCCAGGGTCCGCCCCTGCCAAGGGTCCCCCGAAATCCTGCGTTCCTGGGTCTTATAACTATACATCAGATTTAAGAGAAACAGCAGAACACTGCCTCCCATAATAAAAGCGCCAATCGTACTGATGAAATTCAGGCCAAACAGTCCGTCTTCCGGCAGATAGGAATACACCCGGCGCGGCATCCCGTTTAATCCCATGAAATGCATCGGGAAAAAGGTGAGATGAAATCCAATCAAAAAGGTCCAAAAGTGGATTTTACCAAGGGTTTCATTTAACAGAAAGCCAAACATTTTCGGCATCCAGTAATAAATACCGGCAAAAACGCCCATAATAGTTCCGCCCACCATAACATAATGGAAATGGCCGACAACGAAATAACTGTCATGATACTGATAATCCGCAGCAACCATGGCTACCATAACACCGGTCACTCCCCCCATAACAAACGTCGGGATGAAGCCAATCGAAAAAAGCATCGCCGTTGGAAACCGGAGGCGTCCGCCCCGCATCGTAAACAGCCAGTTAAATATTTTGATTCCGGTAGGTACAGCAATGAGCATGGTAGAAATAGCAAAGATGGCATTCACAGTGGGACCGTAACCCACCGTAAACATATGGTGCACCCATACCATAAATCCTAAGAAGGCAATTAAAATCAGGGCGATCACCATCGAATAGTAGCCAAAGACAGGTTTTTTCGAAAAATGACTGATGATATCCGAAAACAGCCCAAAGACAGGAAGGACGATAATGTACACTTCCGGGTGGGCAAATATCCAGAAAAAATGCTGCCACAACAGCGGGGCCCCGCTTTCTCCCGTGAAAAAGCCAGTGGCGAAAATATTGTCAAACATTAATAATAAAATACCGGCAGCAAGGGCAGGAAAAGCGAATAAAATCAAAATGACCGTAATGAAACTCCCCCATGTAAATAATGGCATGCGGAAATAGGTCATTCCCGGCGCCCGTTTTTTTACGATGGTTACGATAAAATTTACCGCTGTCAGAATGGTACCGATACCAGACACCTGCAGGCCAAGGGCATAAAAATTATTTCCTGTATTGTTGGAATACCCCCCCACAGCAAGTGGCGTATAAGAGGTCCAGCCTGCTTCCGGCGAACCGCCCAGCAAATAACTTATGTTTACAAGGGCTCCTCCCGTTAAGAACAGCCAGAAGCTTAACGAATTCACAAACGGAAAGGCGAGGTCACGGGCTCCGATCTGAAGAGGGACAGCCACATTCATTAAACCGATTAAGAGCGGCATCGCTACGAAAAATATCATAGTCGTCCCATGGGTGGTCATCATCTGATTGTATTTTTCGCCTTGAAACACCCAAAAATCCCAGTTCGGAAAGGCCAGCTGCATCCGTACAAACAACGCATCCAGTCCTCCCCTAAGAAAAAACGCAAAACCAGCAAGCAGATACATGATTCCGATTTTCATATGATCGGTCGTCCGCATCCACTCCCAGAGCACATTCCACTTTAACTTATAGGTCACAAACCAGAGCGCTCCTGCTCCAAGTAAAAGGACAGAAATATAGCCGAAAATAACATCGGAAACTAGTTTAATTTCAGTATTAAAGAAAGGTATTGACATAGCCCTAATCACTGCCTCCCTGCACATTTTCCCTCGTTAATCCGTGAAGATAGTTCACGAGGGCATCCATTTCCTCCCTGCTCAAATTATTGTAGGCAGGCATATCGGTAGACGGCTTGAAATCATTCGGATGGCGGAGAAAAGCTTTTAACTGTTCTTCATCGTTCGCAAAACTACCCGAGATTTTATCGCGTTCGCCGTAAAGGGCCAGGTTTGGTCCCTGGTCATTTTTTGTGGCTGCTCCATCTGCAGCGTGACAGGCCAGACAGTTTTCCTGGAAAACACGGGCCCCTTCTTCCTGGACTGTTTCATTTTCTTCCGGAGTAACATCTTGGCCGGCCGCTTCCACCCATTCTGTAAAGTCATCTTCTTCATGAACGACGACCTGGAACCTCATATCCGTGTGGGCCGCTCCACACAATTCGGCACATTTTCCTTCATATACCCCCGGTCTGCCTGTTTCAAGATGTAATTCATTGGTCCGACCGGGAATCGCATCCTTTTTGCCGCCCAGCTGGGGGATCCAGAAAGAATGGATAACATCTTCTGTATTCAATTCGAACGTTATGTTTGTATTCGCGGGTAAATGCAGTTCCTGTGCCGTCCGTATATTTTCATCCGGATAGTCAAAACGCCACCAGTACTGCTGGCCGGTTACTTCTATTGTCATTTCTTCCTGCGTTGTTTTTGTTTCTAAACTGTAGGTCTGCATCAGCATTGGAACGGCCAATAGGAGGAGAACAAGGAGAGGAAGCACCGTCCATGTTATCTCCAGTTTTTTGTTATCATTTTCCTGCGTATGCGGAGGCCGCTCGATTCTGGAATCTTCCCGGTATCTCCATAAAAAACGAAAGAACAAGACAAATACGACAAGAAGAATAATCATCATGACAGCGAAGCTGAATATAATGAGGCGGCTCTGTTCTTCGGCGACCCTTCCCGCAGGATTCAATACACTCATCTGGCAGCCGGTCAGAAATAAACATACCAGCAGCCAGCTGACTTTCCAGCTTGATTTCATCCATATTCCTCCGATACCCATTTCAATATGTGCCTCTAGTAGCCATACCCTTTCCTTTTTCAGGCAAACATAGATTAGAACATTTTGTCGTAATAGAGGGGAAAGACTTAGATCAAAATTGAGCAGGAAGTAATAAGAAAAGCGCAGGGCACCCGGCTATACTAGAAGGCCTTCTACTAAACCGTGCCCAACGTAGAAACCGCCACGTCCCGTACGGGCGCCGATCTGACCTGCCTCCTGCACCTGAAGCTGGATCTTAAAAACGCAAATTGTTATAAATTCTGATACTATAAAAAACCCCGGAAGCAGGGGTTCCATTCTGCGCTCCGAGGTTATCGGTTATCAATATTTTCCGGATACATATCGTGATACAGCAGTCTTGTTTTGGCCATTTCTTCGTAGGTAGTGCCGGGCCGGCCGTAATTGGCATACGGATCGATGGAGATGCCGCCGCGCGGGGTAAATTTCCCGAGTACCTCCAGGTAGCGGGGTTCCATGAGCTCAACGAGATCATTGACGATCGTATTAACCGCATCTTCATGAAAGCCCCCATGATTACGAAAGCTGAATAAATACAGCTTCAATGACTTACTTTCCACCATTTTCACATCAGGGATATAACTGATATATAACGTGGCAAAATCCGGCTGGCCGGTTTTGGGACAAAGTGTGGTAAATTCCGGACAGTTAAATTTCACGAAATAATCACGATTTTTGTGGTTATTTTCAAACGTTTCGAGCAAGGATGGATCGTAATCAAAAGTGTAGCTGGTTTCTTCCTGTCCCAAATGGGAAAGGTTTTCGACATCTTTTCGTTCAGACATTGCCTATACCCCCTGTTTGTTTCCCCATAGCAGCGTATGCAGCTGTGGCAGTACTTTCACATCATTCAACCGCTCTGAATGAAGCACCTGTTCCACAAGCCATTCGTATTTTCCCAGCAGATGGGATAGAAGCCGTTGATTATCGGGTGTATGAATCTCATCATTGCCAGTCTGCAGGAACATTGCTGCTTCTGGATACCGTTCATGCACGGCAGCTGCGTAGGAAAGGTCATTTTCATCAAAAATCACGATTTTCAAACTTACTTTATTGCCTTCCCGGTTATTTAAACGAGTCATATAATTATCCAACTGCTCCCAGTTCGTTTTCATGCCGGAGCTTGGTGGTTTTGGAGAAACAGTCACGTCATCAATTTCTGTCATCCATTCCTGCCAAATGGTTCCCTGCGTTTCAACTGCTGTTTTTATCCCTTTTTCCTGCAAAAGCTGGACCACTTCTCCCATTCCATGATGCAGCGCTGGATTTCCGCCGGAAATAGTAACATGATTATAGGTGGTGAAGCCTTTTTCTTCTAGCTTCTCTACGATTTCCTCTGCTTCCATCAGCTTCGGTTTTTGAGAACCGTCCCATGTGAAAGCGGAATCGCACCAGGAACAGCGGTAATCACAGCCGCTCGTCCGGACAAACATCGTTTTTTGACCGATGACCATCCCTTCGCCCTGTATCGTCGGCCCAAATATTTCAAGTACAGGTACTTTTTTCATTGGGTAAAATCCCCTTCCCTGGCCCGGTAGACAACATAGCTTGTCGGGGTTTCCCTTACGAGGACCTGCAAACAGCGCGGCTGATTCATCCGTTCGTCCAGTTCGCGCTGAATCGTCTCCCAAATCGTCCGGGCCACAACTTCTGTTGTAGGGAAAGTTTCCGGATCGCCGTTTTCCTTTTCTGCAAACGCGTTATCTTCATTTAATAACGAATGGTCAAAACGATCGTGAACGATCTCTTTTATTGTTTTAAAATCAACCAAAAACCCGGTCTGATCCAGTTTGTCTCCCGCTATGGTTACGTTAATGACATACGTGTGACCATGGACATTCGCGCACTTTCCTGCAGCCGCTGCCGGTATAAAATGGGCGGCTGCCAGCTGCATGTCTTTATTTAATTCATAACGGTATTCATGTGGAACTTGCGGGTAAAATTGATGAATCATTCGATTTCCCGTTCCTTTTCTTGAATATATTGTTCGTATCCGGCCTGACGAAGTATGCAAGCCGGGCATTCCCCGCAGCCGTCTCCGCGGATTCCATGATAACAGGTCAGCGTCTTTTCTTTCACATAAGAAAGCCTGTCCAGTTGATCGGCCAGTTCCCATGTTTCCTTTTTATCCAGCCACATTAATGGGGTATGCAGGACAAATTCTTTACCGACCGCCAGGTTCAGGGAGACATTTAACGATTTTACGAATACGTCCCGGCAATCCGGGTAGCCGCTGTAATCCGTTTCACATACACCGGTAACCACATGTTTGGCCCCCTTCTGTGAGGCTAAAATGGAAGCAAAGGAAAAGAACAGCAGGTTTCTTCCTTCTACAAAGGTCGAGGGGAGCTCCCCGTCTTCTCCTGCCTGCACTTTGACATCATTCCTTGTCAGCGCATTGGGTGCCAGCTGATTCAATAGACTCATATCGAGTACATGATGCTCGACCCCCAGTTCTGCTGCAATATCCCTTGCTACCTCTATTTCGTCGGCATGGCGCTGGCCATAGTCGAAAGTTACTGCAATGACCTTCTGAAACCGTTCCAGTGCCCAAAAAAGACAGGTCGTACTGTCCTGGCCCCCACTGAACACAACGACTGCTTTTTCCTCAGCAAAACTCAACACAAATCCCTCTTTCTATCTATGCCCACATTGGGTTGCTTTCATTTCTGTTGCCGTTTAACACTCCTATTATAACATTTCCATGCAACCCCGGCTTTATCTGTGCTTCTGTCCATATTCTCAAGAAGGGCCCGCAGGATGCGGGTCAGATTGGTGCCCGCCAGGAGGTGCCGCGCTTAGCCGATCCTCCTCTACAGAGGCCGTGCCAACGGCAAAGAAGATACTCCGAGAACGACCAAACGGAGTTAGAGGAGATGTAGCCCGTATATCCAGGGATGAAAGCGGAGAGATGTTGACGGAGCGGTAAATAGTACAGAACGAAAATTTCCGAGCGATTTATAGCAATCGTTCGGAAATTTTCATCTTATTATGGTATTGTCCCAGACTCTTTGTGTTCAAGCTTCTCTGCCCCATGTAAATTCCTGCATTGTTTTTGGAATCGAGTAATAGTAACCCTGAAAATAAAAACACTGCAGGGCCAGCAGTTCTCTTGCCTGTTCTTCTTCTTCGATCCCTTCTGCAATTACCTTCATATTTAAATTTTCGGCGGCATCAATGATTGTCTTTATAATAGCCAGATTAGCATCTTTATCATTCATGTCATCAATAAAAGATCGATCGATTTTCAATGTATCCACCGGAAGTTCTTTTAACTGGCTGAGTGAACTATAACCTGTCCCAAAATCATCCAGACTGAGCCGGAAGCCAAACTCTTTCAGACGTCGTAAAACCGGCAGCATCACATCCGGCTGCATCGTTGTGCGCTCCGTAATTTCAAGTTCAAGCTGCGAAGGGGCTACTTCATAGGCCTGTACAATTTCATACAATTCATCGACAAATTGAGGATCCTCCAACTGCTGGCTTGAAAGATTCACGGCAGCAGTCCAATCTGGATGCCGCTGCAGCACAGGGCCGATTTCCCTGCACACTTGGTGCAGCACCCAGCGCCCGAGTTGATGGATCAGTCCGTTTTCTTCGGCTATTGGAATAAAGGTAGAAGGGGAGATTAACCCTTTGCTGGAATGTTTCCAGCGAAGCAATGCCTCCATACCCTTTGTTGCTCCTTCGTTACCATATACAAACGGCTGGTACATTAAAAACATTTCCTGCCTGGCCAGGGCATGATGCAGATCATTCTCAATCGTATATATCATCCGGGCTTCCTGTTCAATACCGGGACGATACACTTCATAGGCCCAGCCTTTTCGTTTCGCATGGGAGAAAGCAATATCCGCCTGCTGCACGAGAACTTCAGGGTCCGTGTCCCCCTTTCCATCCCACGCTATCCCGGCAGTAAAGGAAAGAAAAAGCTCCTCGTGATTTATTTTAAGCGGGCGCTGAAAAATATGTCGAAGCTTCTCAATAAGTTCTCCGGCCTCTTCCTCTGACTTGCGGACCAGCAATAAAAACTCATCATTCGTCTTTCTGGCGATATCTTCCTCTTCAGATGCCACAAGTTTCAGCTTTTGAGCAATGCCTGTCAAAACTTCATCAGTCGTTTCTGCACCCATCGTTTCGTGAATCCGCCGGAAACGATTAAAATTTAACGTAATCACGGAACGGTGTTGAGTGACAGGTACTTGTTGCAGCCGCCTTAAGAAAAAATCATAGTTAGGCAGGCGGGTTTTCCTATCGAAATAAGACAGCTGGTGAATACTCGCGACTGCTTCATTATAGGCACTGACATCCCTGGCACCTGCAATAATCATCGTTTCCCCTGATATGGAAGCCTGCGTGCTCTGGACTTCGACAGGGATTACTTCGCCGTTTCTGCCCGAAAATTCCCAGTCAAAAGTGACATGCTTGTTTTCATGCATTTGTATTTCCTGCTCCCCGGCCTCTTCTTTGTATCTATCCGAAGATAAATCCACCAGGGTAAATCCATCTGCGGTGCAGCCTATACGATTATGGACAGACTGATTCCATTTCAGAAAACGGAGAGGTTCAGGTTTGGCAGGCACCGGAGCAATAAATACAAAATCGTCCGTATTATCAAACACTGCCTTATATAACTGATCTGCTTCCTGTGTTTCCTTTGGCTGGACGCGTTCTTTTTTTGTAAACTTATTCACCGTAATATAAAGCAAAAGGCTTGTCATACCGACAAAAAATAATCCCTTGTATGTATGAGCGGCAGATACTGCCTGTTCTTCCGTCCATACCGCTACCAGCAGATCAGAAAATAGTATCCAAAGGATACCTATTAATAAGTACCCTGTGGTGATAATGAAAGCGCTGCTTCGCATAAATGAATATTTAACATGCCTTCTCATCGTATGCTCCTCTCTGCTTTAAAGCAGCCGGTTCCTTCTAGTTTTTATTTCGGATCATCACGAAGATTATGAAGGAAATATTTGTTTCATCTTAATGAATAAGGAATACTACCGAGAGTCTTCATCCAGATAGACCTGGCTTCCCACTGCCTTTTGCTGCCCCTGGTATTTCCCATGATACGGAGATGAAGCTTCTTGATCCATGAAGGCAAAGACAAGCTGGGCGATCCTGCGCTCGGCTTTCAACCGGATCGGAAGACGATTGGCATTGTATAATTCAAGAGTGATCTCTCCTTCAAACCCCGGATCCACCCAGCCGGCATTTTGAATAAACAAGCCCATCCGGCCAATAGAGCTGCGCCCTTCTACAAAAGCAGTCACATGATGAGGAAGCCGGATGTATTCCTTCGTTGTAGCAAGTAAAAAAGAATGAGGTGGGATGATAACCTCCTCGCTTTCAAATTCTACATATTTGGCAGGTTCATCAAGCGCAATCGATTCAATCGCATTTTCATCTATTTTTAAAAAATGAGTTCCCAGCCTGATATCCACCGAAGCCGGCTGTATTTGATGATCATCCACCGGTTCAATCTGCAGTGAATCTCCGGCCATCATATTCTTAATCGTCTGGTCTGATAATATCACCCGTAAGCCCCCTGTCTACGTTTAATTCTCCCATCTTCCAGTATAACCATTTCGGAAAAGAAACGCCATCCGCTTCTTAAATTTCCTGCAGCCTGTATCCTACAGGTTCCCGAAGCCGGTATCGTATGGTCATAAAATGCATCATGGCAAGCATGACGATGCCCGTATTCATTCCTATAATGATCCCATCCATCTGCAGCTGCGGCATGGATCCAAGTACATACATGAGAACAAACGAAACGGTGGTGGACCAAACAGAATGGTAAAAAGCATCCTTTACCAGACCCAGACCAATAAGAAATGCCTGCATCGGAATGACAAAGAAATGGAAGAAAAAATAAGGGGTCAAGAGCTGTAAATATACCGCTGCCGGCGATTCTTCAAAAAACAAGCTCGTTAGTTCATCAGAAAAAAAGGAGAACAGATAAACAGCCGGCAGAGCATATAACAAAGTAAAGAAAAAGATACGGGAAAGCAGCATTTCCAGACGTTTGATTTCTTTCTTCGCGTAAGCTTCTGAGACGGTGGGAATGAGAATTATCAATAGGGAGTGAGCAATGAAGGCAGGAAAAAATCCAATCGTAAACGCAACTCCGGCCAGTTTTCCATACTGAATAACTGCCAGTTCTTCTCCTACTCCTGCCTGCATAAGAGCCGCTTTGATCAAAAAAGGTTTCATCGCAAACGAAGCGGCATGAAAAACCCGGAGACCAGTTGTCGGCAAAGAAACAGATAATAGCAGATGGAGAACCGATTTCTTTTCCATTGCTTCTCCCGGAGACTGTTTCAAGCGTTTCATCGTCCTGATAAATCCGTAGGCTAAATAGAGGAAAACGACAAGTTCTGTACCAATCAAGGTGGACAGACTAAGCAGAATAGCAATCTCTGCGTCAAAATGGAAAAAATGAAAAACAGTAATCAATAAGACAAGCTGTACAGCCCGTCTTAAAAAATTAGCGACTGCTATTTTTCCCATATGCTGTACTCCCATAAAATAGCCCCTGGCAATGGAGGAAAAAGAAATAATAGGAATAAGCAAAAGCAGGAGCCATGGAAGAGCAGAATGGTATTGATGAAAAACCGGTATCAGCGGAAAAACCAGCAGTCCGGCCGCCAGACAGGCTATCGTAAACCCGGAAGTAAAATAAACAGCGTGCTGCAGCATACTGCGGTGATAGACTGCATCTTTTTCCGCCACTGCTTTGGATATGGAAATCGGAAGCTCAAGACTTGCAATTACTACTAGAAACATGATAGCCGGCAGAATCGACATATACAGGCCCAGTCCGGTTTCTCCCAGTTCCCGGGCTAATACCATATTAATCAAAAATTCCATACATTCCCCTAATAACGCAGCAATCAGCAACAGGGACGCATTGGTCCAAAATGTGGGCTTCATGATGGGCTCTCCTTTTTTTCCAGCTCCATTATGTCTATGAGACAAGCTGAAAAAGGATAACCTTTCAATTAGGTTGGGACAAAAGAAAGAAGTATTGGAAAAAATAAACGTGTCGTTGTGGTTGGTGTTAGAGCAGCACCTCAGAACAGCACGTGTCTCGAAACTCCGCAGGAGGTGCGATAACCAGGGATACATAAAAAATTCCCGGACGATTGATATCAATCGTCCGGGAATTTTTGATTTTTTCTCGGTTTGGTCCCAGCCCTTAAATCTTTATTTCGATTTAAAATCGAGTTCTAATTCATACCCCTGTTCCGATATGATTTTTCCTTGGCTGTATTCGCCGATTAACGCATTGTAGTGGGTGGTCAATTCTTGAAACAGCACCGGGTCCTTTTCATCCAATGCCTCATCGATCAGTTGCTGCAAACGTTCTTTATTAAAGTGATATACGGCGTATTCCATCATCATTTGGGCATATAAAGACTGGAGCACCTGTCTTGACGGCCGTTTACCGTGTTTGGCGGATTTTACTTTTTTCATGAAATGCTGCTCGTGAGTAGGATGTAGCATGTTTACGGAACCCCCTATCCTTTTACCGGTTCCAGCCGGTTTTTCAATACTGCTTCCCGTTTTCCAAAACGACATGCGCCTTCTGCGATACATTCCTGCAGTATGTGTTTCAGTATTTATTGACAAGATACCCGCATATCGCTTCGTTTAAACTTTCTGCCTTCGCGTTTGGCATCCTGCCGGCACGCCCGGCATCTATAAAGCGCTCTACCTGCCTTTGGCTTTTGTATGCGCTTTCTTATAGTATAACGCATACAGCATTTTTTTTAAAAGAATTGTTTTTATGAAATGTGAAATAGGTGTTTGTCTTGTAACGTAGGAAGAGACGTTAATTTCCATAAATAGGAACTTGTATAAAGGAACGTTTATTCGGTATAATAAAAACAAACGTTTGTTCGTAAAAAGGAGGCCGCACCCATGCAGATTAAAGAAGAAGAACATATTATGATCCATTATTTTATTTTACTTCCTCTTGTAAAAAAAGTTTTGGAAAAAGACATCCAATTGTTTGAGAAAGGGGGGTTCAAAGTGAAAGACCCCTACCTGACTATGATCCGGAACGCCCTGCATTTATTGCATGAGGATATGCGCCACCTTAAAAAGTATATGCATCAGCACCGCGTACGGGTGAATTTCGAGGAGAATGACGGGGTGTTTTCCCGGTATTCCTACGTCTGCCGGGGGTATGAGGGAACGAGCAGCTATCTAAATGCTAATTTAAAGCGACAGGCCCGTCATTGTATGGATGTGTATTTTTCTAAACACTCTCCTCTCCATTCCGACTCTGTCCTTCATTAAATAAAGGGAAACTTCCGGCTCTCCCGCTCACGGGGAAACGGGCAGTTTTACGACTGACCGGCCATGGGATAAAACGCTTTTTCGAGAGTGTTAAACCAGCGATTGACAAACGCTGGTTACGAAGAGTACATTACAAATATCTTTGTTAAATTAACTGTCAGACCTCGTGCATGTGTACAGGGATGTCAAATAGGAGGGGAAAGAGCTGTGAAAAAACAATTTGCAGTGATCGGATTAGGGAGATTCGGAGTAAGTGTCAGCACAGAGCTCCACAAACTAGGCCATGAAGTCCTTGCCATCGATACGAACGAGACAAAGGTCAATGAGATCGTCAATGACTCTACTCACAGTTCCGTTGCAGACGGCACAGACGAAAAAGCGATGCGGGAATTGGGGATCACCAATTTTGACCATGTTATCGTTGCTATTGGGGACAATATCCAGGCCAGTATTCTCTGTACCCTCCTTCTTAAAGAAATGGGTATCGAATCTGTATGGGTAAAAGCCCAAAATTATTACCATCACAAGGTACTCGATAAAATCGGGGCAGATAAAATCATTCACCCCGAACACGATATGGGGAATCGTATCGCGCAGCACCTCGTATCGGAAAAAGTGATCGATTACATTGAACTGTCCGATGATTTTTCGATTGTAGAGATAGCCGCCCCGAAGTTTATGAATGAGCGTACTCTTATTGAGCTTGATATTCGTGCTAAATTCGGCGTTACCATTTTAGGAATTAAGCGGGGAAAGAATTTTAATATATCGCCGATGGCTGAAGACCAAATACTGGAAAATGACATTTTAATCGTTATCGGGCACAAAAACGACCTCAAACGCTTTGAAGAAACAACCTAACATTTGACCACTATTACCGCGGACCATAACTCGTTAAAAAGAACGGAAATTTACCCGATTTCCGTTCTTTTTGGTTCTCCACAAGAAATACTGCCCTTGCCACACCCGCTGCTGGCGGGAGCTGTTGGCGGCTGCCCTCTCTTTTTTTATTTCAAAAGCTGTAAGCTCAGGAACCCCCATTCCATCCAACGATCTCCCCATTTGGAAGGATATTGGTGTACAGTACAACGGAGTCATTTCCTGCTATTGAGGTCCTCCGCTCGGGTTCGAGAACAGTAGGTTCCTTCTTTTTTTTGTTCGTGTTCTCCAAAAGCATTTGAAAGCCACTCCTTCTCTGTTTCTTCCTGCTAATAGGTGCAAAAGCTGATTTGGAAGATAGTAAGATATTAAATCCGTTAGTTAGTGTCCTCCAATGAGAGGATCCACCACCTCCCCACATGAAAATGGAAGCACTTCCTGAGCAAAGAAAAAGCCAGCCTTTGCACTCACACATATATGCACTGAAACTGGGATCGGATCGAATCCAACCGAGTTACTTATAAGAAACACGGAGTCTGGAAATCCCGCCCCGAGTCCCTTTCCTTCCCTTAGAAGCGGACGGCATGTGCAGACGCTCAGCAGCCCTACTCCGCCATAAAGGACTTGCTTTAATGAAGTGCATTCGCTGCAGAAAGGAACTTAGAAAAACAGCGCCAGTTTTTGAGTTATTCTTCTATGTCAGCTGCCGGACCGAAGAACTCAAAATGCAGCCGGTCTGCAGGAATATGGAGTTCCTTTTTTAAGATACGGTTTACCGCCCGCAGGAAAGGCAGCGGTCCGCAGAAATAATAATCCGCTTCTTCATCCAGCTTCAGAGATTGCAGCCATTCCGCATCTAAATATCCCTCTTTTTGGACATATGGATCCTTTTCCTCGGCTTCTGTCCATGTATCATAGCAGACATGATACGAGACATGCGGATTGATGTCAGCCACGCGGGAGGTATATTCGTGCAGCGCATGGAGGTTTCGTGACTGGGCTGTTTGAATAAACGTAACCGGCCGCGACGGATCTTCCGCCAGAGTATTAAACATGCTCATTAAAGGGGTAAGACCAACTCCTCCGCTGATCAATACGACAGGACGACTTCCCTCCTGCAGATAAAAATCCCCCGCCGGAGCCGTAAGTTCAAGAGAGTCCCCTTCATTCATATGGCGGTGAAGAAAGGTAGATACAATGCCATCCGGCGCCTGTCCGCCTCCTTCTTCCCGCTTGACACTGATCCGGAAATAATCACGATTCGGGGCATCGGACAGAGAGTACTGACGTAAATGCAGGTAATCTTCCCCTGGGATATCTGCTTTGATGGTGATATACTGGCCGGGTTCAAACAATGGAAGAGAGCCCCCGTCTGCCGGACGCAGATAGAAGGAGGTGATCACGTCGCTTTCCGGCACTTTTTTAACAACCGTAAACGTTCGAAATCCTTCCCATCCTCCATCCTGCTCTTCCGCTTCCTGATACATTTCTTTTTCTACTGAGATAAACACATCCGCAATGACGTTGTAGGCTTCTTCCCATGCTGTGATCACCTCATCCGTTGCTGCCTCTCCAAGGACTTCCTGCATCGCCGCAAGCAGATTTTCCCCAACAATAGGATAATGTTCCGGCTTAATCTGCAGGCTGCGATGTTTGTGAGCGATATTTTTTACCACCGGCAGCAGGGTTTCCAGCTGGTCTATATTCTTGGCAGCAGCCAGCACCGTATTAGCCAAAGCTTTCGGCTGCCTCCCAATCTTCTGATTCGTCTGGTTAAAAATGTTAAGCAGTTCAGGATGATTATTAAACATACGTTTGTAAAAGTGAGACGTAATTTCCGTTCCTCTTTCTTCTAACACTGCTGCTGTTGCTTTTACCGTCTCCAGCGTATTTTCATTAATGACAGGTTGACTCATGACAACGCCTCCTTAAATATGTACTTTTAATACATATTTATATTACCATAAGATGAAGACAAATCATGTGGCGATTTAACGAAAATATGATACGATAAAATAGTACCTCACGAAATGAAATTGGAGCGTTTATTATGCAGCTAACTTCTTATACAGATTATTCCCTGCGCATGCTGATTTACCTGGAAGCCGTGGATTATCCAAAGCTGTCCAGCATTAAGAAAATCTCAGCGTCCTACAATATATCGTACAATCACCTGACCAAAGTCGGCCATGAATTATCAAAACTCGGCCTGATCGAAACGGTAAAAGGAAGAAACGGCGGCATTCGTCTTGCAAAAAATCCAGAGGATATTAATATTGGATGGGTGGTCCGGCGGACAGAGGACAATCTCGATCTGGTGGAGTGTTTTGATCCGGAAAAGAGCATGTGTGTCCTTACCGGAAGCTGCCGGCTGCAGAGCGTATTACGAGAAGCTCTCCACGCCTACATGCAGGTGCTTGACCACTATACACTCAAAGATGTTACCGTCAACAAGAATGCGCTGAAAGATTTATTGTTGTCTTAACGCCAAAGTCCGAGGGAACTCATCTAAGTTTGTCCGCTATCCGGAAGGCAAAGCTTGACTTTCTGCTGCAGCTTTTTAAAGATACCATTACGCTGTACAAGGCTGTACAAGGAAGGGAGCGGATGCAGGAAATCCCATCAAGGCTGCTCCAAAAAACAAAAAGATCCGGCGGCTGACAGGAAATGAATTTTCCCCTCATTATTTTATATCCGCTCTTCTACAAGAGACAGAAATGTAAAAAAGCAGGACGGTTTTTTACCAGTCCTGCTTTCGTTTATGTGTATGAGATAACGTATGAATGCTTGAACGCCCATCTTCCACCGATTCCATCTGAAGTAATTCCGGAAGAACGGCACTGCTGTAAGAAGCATTAAGCGCCATGGCCTCTGCAGTTTGGGATAATACTACTGGATCCGATTCAAACAAGTATAATTTCAAACGGTCCGCTTCTTTAATAATAGGCAGAGTCAGAGCACCTCCGGCTTGCAGGGGCGGCCTGTACTGAAACCATCCGCTCAGTATACCTGCTTCTTGCTCCAGGGAAGGAAGAAGCAGGCCGGAGACATGCATCAGCCATAGGTAATAAGATGTTTCATACCGGTACCAGCCCGGCTCCATCCGGGAAAACCAGGTTGATTTAAATAAATCAACTAAGAGAGAAGAGGAGCGTTCTTCTAAAGAATGGACCAGCACTTGTTCGATAACATCATTCACCACTTCCTGCACCGATTGTTTCCAAGGATCAAAAGCTGAAACCTGCATCGGATAGAAGGGACCTTGGTGATAAAAAAACGATTCAAATTTCTCTTCCATTTCCCTTCCTCCTTTTTTCGATGCCTCATTACCTTTATTGTACGAAACCCCTTCGTGCCTTGTAAATGCCATTTTTAAATTCCCTGTGAAAAGATTGAAAGATTTTTTACCATGGATTAGGAAACGGATTGAAGCAGCGATGTCGCAATGGTAAAATAAATCATTAAACTAATGATATCACTTAATGTCGTAATAAAAGGACCGGAGGCAATCGCCGGATCCATTTTCAGCTTGTTAATAATCATCGGAATCGTTGTGCCGATGACGCTGGAAGTTCCCAGGGAAATCATAATGGATGCCCCTACAATGGCTCCTAAAAAGAAATCACCGTAAAATAGACCAAGCAAAAAAGTAATAACCACACCGCAGACGACCCCAATGAATAAGCCGGTAGAGAATTCGCGGATAATTGTTTTCCAGAACCCGCGCTTTTCCAATGTTCCTGTTGCCAGCGCCCGTACAGCCACAGCAAGAGACTGGGTTCCGGTATTTCCTGCCGATCCCATCACCATGGGGATAAAAGCTGCCAATAATACGACCGATTCGAGCGTCTCTTCAAACGTACTGATCACTTCAGCCGTCCCTAACCCAAAAAACATGAGGAGTACGATCCAGGGCGTTCTTCGTTTAGCCGCCTGAAAAGAAGTCAGGGTTACGTCTGTTGCCCCTCTGGAGGCTGTAATTTCTCCTAAATCTTCTGTTGCCTCTTCCTCCAGCACATCAATCACATCATCAACCGTAACAATCCCTAACAGCATATGATGATCGGTCACTACTGGTGCCGCTAAAAAATCATATTTTTGAATAAGCTGGGCTACTTCTTCCTGATCTGTTTTCACATGAACGGAGACGACACGGGTGCTCATAATGTTTTCTATTGTTTCATCGGAATAGGAAGTTATTAAATCACGAATCGAGGTAACTCCTGCTAATTTTCCAATCTCATCTACCACATATAAATAATAGATCGTTTCTGCATCCGGCCCTTCCTGACGAAGCAGTTCAATCACATCACCCACTGTATCCGCGGCTTTCACCGATATAAATTCCTTCGTCATGATGGAACCGGCCGTACCTTCTTCGTAAGTTAACAGTTCCCGTACATCATCGGCATCCTCATGGTCCATCGCCAAGAGAATATCCCTGGCATACTCATGGTCTAATTCTCCGAAAAAATCCGCCACGTCATCCGCATACATACTGTTGAACATTTCCGCTGCATATCGCTCATTCAGCTCCAGGGCTATCTCTTTCTGCTCATCTATTTCCAGTCCTTCAAAAATCTCTGCAAATTCTTCCGGGCTTAAAAATTCATAAACCCGTTTTCGTTCCGGCTTTTCAAGACTTAAGAATACGTCTGTCTGATCCGCAGGATGAAGTTCCAGAAATAATAACCGAAATTCTTCAATATCCTCTTTCACCGCAGCTTTTATAATATTTTCCATATAGTTTTCACGAGTTTCTTCGTTTAACTTTACCAATTCCGGCCCCTCCTTTATCAGAGGATTCTCATGAAAAACGCCTTCCATGTGCAGGGAAGGCGTTTTTCATCCTTTCATCTCTCTCGTTATCTCCAGCTTACGCCTAATATACGTGTTTTAATATAACGCTGAAAACAAGAAACTGTCAATTGCTTTTACCCTGCATTTCATTGTGGTACTTTTACTTTGTACTCTTTCTTTTTCCTGCCATAAATTTTTCTCGTGACAGCCGGAGCCGTTAAAAATAAGAGGATACCCGCCGCAGCAGAAATTAATATGAAAATACTGCCAAAAGCCATAACCTCTGCCGCTGCCACACTGGCAATAATAATAGAAAACTCTCCCCGCTGTGTAAAGGACAGACCGGCACGAAAAGCCACTCTGCCGGAAAGACCATAGAACCGTCCTCCCGCTATTCCAACCAGCATCTTTCCTAGTATCGACCAAACAACTAACACTCCTAATAATATTGGATAAGAAATACCATGAGCCAAATCAATCTGCGTTCCAAACCATAAGAAAAATAAAGGCAGGGTTAATTCCCGCACGGGTAAAATTAATGGTTCTATCGTTTCGCTGCGTTTCACTTCGGCAAGCATAATGCCAGCAAGAAAGGCGCCAAGCACTTCAGATAATCCCAGATAAACAGCCAGCCCACTATAAGTAAACGCCATGCCAATGATAAACAAGTGAAAAATATCAGAACCTGCATTTCGATCAACAAATTTGGCTGCTTTCGTAAACATAAAACGGCCAAGACACACGGCAGCGGTAACCAGAAGCATAACTTTTACTATCAGCCACAAAAATTCCCCGCCGCTAAACTGTCCACCGCCACTCATGCCGACGAGTACGGCCACTAAAATGGGGGCAATTAAGTCTTCAAAAATGAGAACACCAAGCAAAAATTCAGATTCCGGGTTTGCTGTTCGTTTTGTATTCTGAAGCATCTTCATCGTAATCGAAGAACTGGTGGCATATAATAGACTCCCTACCACAAAAGCAGTGAAAATATCTAACCCAAAAAGCAGGCAGAGCAACGAAGATAGAAACAGGTTTAAAAATAAATCCAACAGGCCTGCGGGTGTCACTTTTTTGGCTATTGCTCCCAGCTGCTTTATGGGAAACTCCAGTCCCAGCATAAAAAATAACAGGACAATACCGATTTCTCCGGAAAAATACAATATCTCTGAATCATGAAGCAGGCCGCTGACAGCAATCCCTACCAAAATAAATAAAATAACATCCGGCACGCGGGATCTCATGCCAATAAATCCAATAATAAACATGATGAACAAAATCAGACCTGCCGCCAATAATTCCGGCATGTGCGGTTCCACGTATTACTTCTCCTCCCCCTCGGCCAGCTCTTCAAATAAGGTTATTTGGCTGTTTTTCCCAATCACCATCACTGTATCCCCTACCTGCAGTATTTCTTCTACCCCTGGGCTTGCGATAACATCTTCATTGCGAAAGATCCCTACGATCGATACCCCCGTTTTCTTCCGGACTTCGGAATTCCCAATGGTTTTCCCCGCAAATATCGAGTTTTCCTGTAACTCGATCCATTCCACGACAATCTTACTGCGGAACAACTTCATTTTATCGCTGTCCACAGGCTGAAATACAGCTCCAAGCAATTGAGCCCCTAATTCACGTGTTTCATTAGAGGTCAATTCCAGCGAAAAATCAGCTTCATCTTCATCCGGATCCTGAAAAAAATACAATTCCCTTTTCCCGGTATGGTGAGTGACAAGCACCACCATACTTCCCTCTGCTGTTAAAAATGACATTTTTTTGCCGATCCCTGGTAAATCCGTCATTCTTACATCCAATGCTGCTCTCTCCTTCATCATTCTATATAATATCTTTCTCCTATTATAAGAAACTCGTTCCAGTCTGAATAGTTTTTCCTCTTTCCTTTTCAATAAACCTTCTTTTCCCTGGTGATACGTGATATATTCTTAGTAGAATAACGCAAAGGAGCCCTTATTTCCATGTGGAAAACAGCGCTTGCTATATTTATAACTGTATTACTCACCATCATCCTTGCAGGTGCGGGCTACGCTTATTATCTTTATGATTCAGCCAGTGAGCACGTTCAAGAAATGAATCAAAAATATACCAAGGAAATCGGAGAACACCACAGCCCTTCCTCGTTAACCGGCCCGGTGTCTTTTTTACTGGTGGGAATTGGAGACCGTCCCGGGGAGCAGGGACTCGCCGATACGATTATAGGAGCCACTGTTAATCCGGAAGACGAATCCGTGCTGCTTTTTAATATTCCCCGCGATACGAAAGTGGATATTCCCGGTCACGGGGAAGATAAGATAAATCATTCCTACAGCTATGGGGGTACCAAATTATTAAAAGAAACGGCCGAAAATCAGCTGAATTATTCATTTGATTTTGTAGTAGAGGCGGACATGGAAGGATTCACAAAAATCGTGGATGTTCTGGGAGGTGTCGAGGTCAACAACCCATTTGCATTTTCTCAGGATAATATCGACCACAGCCGGACGTTTCATTTTGAAAAAGGCGTTCAATCCTTAAATGGGGAAGAAGCCCTGCAATATGTCAGGATGCGCAAAAACGACCCCAGAGGTGATTTGGGCCGTAATGAACGACAACGGGAGGTGCTGGCTTCTTTGCTGAAAGAGGGGCGTTCGATGGAACATCTACTTCAAAGCCAGGAGATCCTTTCCATCCTCCAAGAGCATGTTAAAACAAATGTAACCATGAAAGACTTACGTACGTTGTTTGCCAGTTATCGTTCTGCTCTGGATTATATCCGCACGTTTGAACTGGAAGGGGAAAATATAATGGAACAGCAGGTCAGTTATTATAGAGTACCTTCCAAGGAATGGGAAAAGGCCTCTCTGCTGCTCGAAAATCATCACAATAAATAAACGGTGACTCAATGCCGGGCCTTCTTTTTCATCATAAAAGCGAGAATAGCGTTGTAGGTGATATGAGCAGCGATAGGGGTCCACAGGGAGCCTGTGTAGAGGAATAACCCTCCCAGTACCCCTCCCATCACAAAGACTACCGCATGAATCATGAAACTGCCTCTATACTGCGGGATGTGGAGTGCCATAAATAATAAAGAAACCCCCAGCAAGGCAGGAAGGTCTCCGGCATAACGGGCAGTCACCCCAAACAGCGCTCCTCGAAACAAAAATTCTTCTGCCACTCCAGCGCCTGCTGCAATCGTAAACAGGCCGTATTTTTTCTCCGCTATTTTTTGTATTAATCGAATATACGTGTTGTCCGGTATTTCTATAACAGAAGTATAAATGAGCAGCAGAACAAAACCCGAAAACAGTAATCCGGAAGCAGCTCCCAGAAACACATCCATCCCGGGATGAGACAGCAGCCACAACTCCCCCATATAATGGAAGCGCCCTGGTCCATAAAAGCCTAAAATAAGCACCGCTCCCACCGCCATAAATATCCCAAAACTTTTCCAAATCGTTTGCAGGGCAATATCCTCCGGAATTCCGGAATAATCGTTCAACGGCATTCGCTCCTGTCTATAGGATATACTGCAGGTGATAGTAAAGGGTATCCGCTACCATAGAGCTGTATTCCGCCCATGTTTTCCAGACACTCTGCCTTTCTTCCTCCGCTTTGGGAGAAGGCTCCGCCCTTTTTTTCTTTTCCATGCCGGACTTGGCCCGTTCTTTCACTAACTCGGCGGTAAAAATATGATTCCCTTTCTGATCCGTAACGTTCAGCATGCCCTCATCAGAAACGGTTCTCTCCAGTTCAGCCTGTTCAGGAGAAAGAAAGGTTACGTTCTCCCCGGTTACAAAAATTGAGTGGTCCGGCGACTGGAACCGCTCCCCTTTTTCCAGAACATTTTCCTTCCATTTATCAAAACCAAAGTCCAGCAATTGAACCGAATCCTCATAAGCACGTTGAGCGCTGTCTGCTTTCATAACCACTGCAATCAATTCTCTGTTTCCCCGCTTTGCTGACGTTACCAACGTAAAACCTGACTCTGACACGTAGCCGTTTTTCACTCCGGTAGCTCCCTCATAATCCCAAAGAAGTTGATGATGATTTCTCAGTTGAGTGTCCCATCCTTCACTTTTCCATTCAAGCTCCTTGGTAGAGACAATTTCCCTGAAATCGTCATTTTTCATGGCATATTGGGTGATGCGGGCCATATCTTCGGCGGTGGAGTAATGATCTTCCGAAAACAAACCATGGGGGTTCGTAAATGATGTCGTCGTAATTCCCGTCTTTTCCTTCAAATACTCTGTCATTTCCCTGGAAAAAGCTTGTTCTGAGCCGGAAATATGTTCAGCCACAGCTGTACCGGCATCATTGCCGGAATTAATAAGCATACCCTCCACAAGCTGGTGGAGTTCGATCTTCTCACCTTCAAGTAAGTAAACCGAGGTACCATCTACCTCTGCTGCATTTTTACTGACTGTCACTTTTTCCCCGCTGTCTCCTTTTTCGAGCGCCATAATGCCGGTGGCAATTTTCGTAATCGAAGCAGGGTACATTTTTCGATCTCCATTTTTATCAGCCAACACCTGACCGGTTTCTGCATCGATTAATACAGCAGCTTCACTATGCAGGGGAGGAGCGTGCTCCGGTTTTGAGTCTGCATGCAGTTTATCAGCACCGCTGACAAAAAACACGCAGACAAGAAAAGCCCACATTCCCATTTTTACAATGTTAACGTGTGTGATACAAAGCCGCTCCTTTCTCCGCTTTTTCCAACATACTTTTTCTGTATCAGCAGCTGTATTTCCTGCTGTTTTAAAACATTGTAATTTCTAACGATGGTTGGCAGGTTCAATTTCCTCCATGTACCCTTCCATCTTTTCTTCTGTCATTGCCCCGAGCAGCACCCGCTGCACAACACCATTTTCATCGATCAGAAAGGTAGAAGGGAGCGGGCCTATGCCATAGCGGTTCAGGACATTTTTATTTTCATCCATTGGGATTGGAAACGTTAAATCATGACGGCTGGCAAAACGATTCACCGCCAGGTTGGACTCTCCCACATTTACAGCCAGTACCTCCACCCCCCGGTCCTCAAATTCCTGATATAACTTGTCCATATAAGGCATTTCTTCTTCACACGGCGGACAATACGTTCCCCAGAAATTTAAAAATACACCTTTTCCACGAAAGTCCTTCAGTTCGACAGATTCTCCATCAATCGTCGAAAGTACAAAGTTTGGAGCCACATCTCCTTCATGAACATCTGTTTCTTTTCCGGACATAAAATTAGCGTAAAACACATAACCGAGCACAAGGGTTAGTGCTCCTAATATAGAAGAACGCATGATCAGGCGTCTGCGTTTTTTTGGCATGGCGGAAGCCTCCTTTTTCCCTGGAACGTTTCATCTATGCCTTATTATTCTCTACGATACTCATTATAGATAAACTCCAGTTCCAGTATAAAGCTTCTGCCTGATCTATGCATTCCTTGAATATCTCGATTTTATGAAAAAGGAGAGGGGCCGCCCCGCGGCGATCCCCCCTTTTTTCTCTATTTTTACGAATCTTTTTGCTGTTGGTCTTCGGTTTCTGTCCCTTCCTCTTTCCTGTCCTCCCCGGCTGCTTCCTTTTCCGGCTCTTCCACAACTTCTGCCTGCTCTTCTTCCTCTTCCTGGGCTGCCGGTTCGTCTATTTCCATCTCAGCAGGAACGACCGCTTCCTCCTCCTTCTCTGCTGAAACAGTGTCTCCTTCCTCTATGACAAATTGTTCAATAAGAGAGGAAAGGGTATCACTTTCTTCATGCAGAGACTCTGCCGAACTTGCTACGGACCGCATGGCCTCTCTCTGTTCATCAGTGGAGGCATTTACTTCTTCTGCGGAGGCTGCATTGGACTGGGACACCTCAGCAATCTTAGAAATGGCGTTCTCGACAGTCTGTCTGCGTTCATCCATCATCGGAATTTCTTCTAACAGACGCTGAACCACCGACGCTATCGATTCTCCTGTTTCTTTGATTTTCTCAAAAGAAGCTTGCACCTGGGACACTGCACTCTGTTGTTCCGATGATACATTTCTGGAACGTTCTACTGTATCATGGACTTTATTCGCTTCGTCGGTCACTCCTTTTAAGATGGTTTTCACTTCATCTGCGGATTCGCTGGAAGCATCCGCCAATTTCCGAACTTCTTCGGCCACTACCGCAAAACCTTTCCCGTGTTCGCCGGCCCGGGCTGCTTCAATACTGGCATTTAAGGCAAGCAGATTCGTCTGATCGGAAATTTCTCCAATGGACCCCATGGCCTTTTGAATGTCTTCCAGGCGTTCGGTCAATTGCGTAAATACTTCCTCTACTTCTTCCATCATATATTGGGACTGGCCCGCTTTTTCTGTCAATGTCGAGACTTCCGCGACCCCGTTTTCATTTAACTCTGCCGATGCTTTCGTGCGATTCTCTATGTCTTTAACCTGTTCTTCCAGAAACATAAATGCTGTGGTTAGAATCTCCATCTCCTGTTTCGTTTTTTCGGCTTCTTCCGCCTGGGATACAGCGCCGCGGGAAATTTCATTAACGGCATTGGCTACTTCTTCGCCGGAAGCGCTCGTCTGTTCTGAAACTGCACTGAATTGTTCAGAGGATGAAGCTACCTGAGCGGTCGATTCTTTCACCTGACCGACCAGGGTGCTGATATTTTCCGCCATTTTATTTAAATCACGGCTTAATAAATTAATTTCCTGATGGGAGCTTTTGGGGAATTCCACATTTAAATTTCCTTCCGCCATTTTATTCACTTTCGTCTGCATTTTTTTAATCGGCTTCGTGATTCGTCCGGCAACGATCACAGTAATAAGAATAGACAGCACAATGGCCGCAGCCGCAATAATCATGATCGTGTCACGAAGGGTGTTCGATTCCGCTGCCATGGCTTCATTAGAAAAAGCCGTGCCGATCACCCAGTTGTTTGTTTCCACGCGGTCATAAAACAAGCTGTGCTCTTGATTTTGATGAGTAAATGACATCCGTCCGTTTCCTTCGGTGTCAAGCACAGAAGCTAACGGAGCATTCTCATCGATCGTTTCTCCCTTTAACTCCGGGTGGACGATCATCGACCCGTTATCATCCATCAATGTCATAAACCCGTTGTAGGGAACATCCAGCTCGGACATCATTTCGTTTAAGTGAGCCAGCGATAAATCAATCCCGACAACTCCAAGAATATCACTGGTTATCGGATCGATGACGGCTTTGCCGGCGCTGATCACAAACTCTTCGTCCTCTTCACTTTTATATGGTTCCGTCCAGCCTGTGTCCTGCGGATGTTCTACAGCTGCTTCGTACCAGGGACGGGTAGTGGCGTCCATATCTTCAACGTTAACATAAGGAGTGGTGTTAGACCCGCCGTTTGCCGCACCGGTGAAAGTCAATTCAATATCCTCGTAACTGTACATAAATCGATTCATCACATCTTCCACTTCGCTGTAACCAATCGCGTAATCCGTTCCTTCTTCGTTTTTCTCCTGTAAAAATGAAACCACTCTGGTATCAGCGCTGATCATATCAAGATGGTTTTCAAAGGTTTCAAAATATTGTTCTAAGTACTGCTTTTCTTTTGTTACAGTATTATTACCATTGTTGGTTACATTCTCTTCGACCACGTCTGTCATTTGATAATAAATAATAAAAGCGGCCGCCAATAATGAGACAGTTACTAAACCCCCGGTTAAAAGAATTAGTTTCGTGTTCAGCTTTTTCATATTTTCCTCCTTCTAGGCAAACAAAGTAAGTCTAAAGTTTTGGATTTGATTATCTTTTTCCTGGAAAACAAATATGTATGATACCTTAGCATTAGATAACTGCCATTTCTTATATCGTCTTATTGTCTGAATTTTTAACAAGCATTTGTAAAAAAAAGAAGAGCTTCTCCATAAGCTCTTCCAGCAGCGTACAATTTTTTTAGTTTTTGTCAGGGTTTAAGCGGACGCTGTTATTCTTTTTGCTGTTCGAAAAAATAGGATTTTGAATGGTACCTGACACTCATCACCATCCCAAGGGCAAACATCGTAGCCACAAGGGAACTTCCGCCGTAACTCAGCAGAGGCAGGGTAAACCCTGTCACCGGAAGCAGTCCCAGACCCATCCCAATGTTTTGAAAAACCTGAAAGGAAAACATTCCGATCAAACCGGCGCACAAATATTTTCCAAACGCGTTGTGACAACGCAGTCCGGTCATCAGTATCTGATACAGCAGGATAAAATACAGGGTGATGACAAAGGCCCCGCCTAAAAAGCCATGCATCGAACTAATAACCGCAAAAATAAAATCGGTATGAGCTTCCGGAATATAAACGGCCGTTCCGTAATTTCCATACAGCTGCCCGGAACCAATCGCTGTCATCGCCTGCAGCACCTGGTAACCTTCATCTACATACTCAAAAGGATTAAGCCAGCCGTTGATTCGATCCACCTGATAGCTGCGGAGATTGGAAAGAAAAAATCTTTCCACTAATTCAGGGAACTGGTAAAAAGCAAAAATAAAAGCCAGTCCGGCGCTGAGAGGTCCTCCTATCAGAACAACCAATATCTTATACGACATTCCGGATACGATCATTAAAGCAATCAGTATCGCTGCTATGAGCAGAACACTCCCCATATCAGGCTGCCGTTCCAGAAGAACGATAACGGGGGCTGTCACCAGCCCCATTTTTCCCAGCAGAAGAAAGTCTGTCTGCAAGGATCTATCCTCTCTATGGCGGGAGTTATGCCGGTAGATGATCGCGCTGAGAGTAAGCACCAGAAAAATTCTCATGATCTCCGAAGGCTGGACAGAACCAATACCTGGAACTTGAAACCAGCTTACAGCCCCGTTCTGGTAGGGGGCAAATGTTTCATGCGGTCCTATAACATCGAGCAGAATTAAAAGAAAAAGACCGAACCCGTATAAAAACCAGTGAATATTGATGTAATACTCAAAATCAAAGTGAATCACGCTGAATGCGACCACAAAGCCTACCACATAAAACATCATCTGGGAGGTATGAAAAGAGCCTTCATACTGCCCCATCTGCTGCGCGAAATAAATATAAAAACAGCTTACGACGCCAAAAAGAAACAACACAAACAGCATATTGATATCATATTGCTTTTCTGTCATTGGGTTATTAAAACTCACCAGTTCATCACCAGCATTTTCATAATTAATAGTGTATCCTTTAAAAATCATACACGATTATCTCCGGATCGTATAGAGGAAAACAGCTGATCTATATTTAATTTATCTGGAGAGGAATGTTAAACTTAGCTGGAGTATATAATGTTCCGTCGTTCTTTTTCCAACTCTAATGTCAGAACACTTCCCCCGGGAAGAGGCTTCGCACTCACCATCCGCCCCGGACTACTATTTTCAGGAGGAGCGAGGACATGAAAATAACAGCAACCAACAAACAGGAACGTATTGTAACCCTTGATATTTTACGTGGATTTGCACTGTTAGGAATTTTAGCTGCCAACATGTCTGCTTTCAAATCTCCATACTATCAGCTGCAAAGTATGCCGGCTGAACTTGCTTCTATTCCGCAGGGATTGCTCAATCAATGGAGTGTCTTTGCCATGGATTTTCTGGTGGTTGGTAAGTTTTATCCTTTATTCTCTTTTTTATTTGGCCTGGGATTCTATTTATTTTATGAAAGGTTAAAAGAAAAGGGGGTCCGGCCCCAGGATTGGTATAAACGGCGCATCGTCTTTTTATTAGGGGCGGGCCTGCTCCACCTCGTTTTTTTATGGTCGGGTGATATTTTACATACCTACGCGCTGGCAGGATTATTGCTGCTGCTCTTCGTGCATCGGAGGAAAAAAACGATTCTTACATGGGCATGCCTTTTACTTGCTGGATCTTCTATCGTAATGATGTTTCTCGTAACAGCCGGGAATTTTTATATGACCGTAGAACAGGGATCGCAGGCACTCGAACAGGCTCGACAGAACGTGGCAGAGGCCGAATCTGTCTACTCTGGCGGATCCTATATGGAAATCCTGAGTTTTCGCTTACAGGAAGAGGTTCCTATCGTGCTTTCCAACCTTTTTTTCACCATTCCCAACATTCTGGGAGTGTTTCTGATCGGATTGTATGTAGGAAAAAAAGGCTGGCTCCAGCACGCTTCGTTCTTTACAGGAAAATGGAAAAAAATTCGGAGTAGGATGCTTGCAGGCGGAGGAATCCTATCCCTCTTATTTGCTTGTTTAACAAACGGACTACTTCCTTTTCCGGCTTGGCTGTCGGATGGCCTGGCTTCAGGCTTGAATATCATTGCCGGACCGCTGTTTATGCTTTTTTATGCTGCCGCCGCCGTCCTGTTATGCCAACGGAAAAACTTGTTCCGCCTGCTAAAGGTGTTTGCTCCGGTAGGGCAGATGGCGTTAACCAATTATATGCTGCAGACCATTCTCTGCATTTTTATTTTTTATGGGTTCGGCCTTCAGCTGTTTGGCACGATTGATGCGTCCACCGGAATTCTCATTACCGCCGTCATTTATGGGGCCCAGGTTGTGTTGAGCATATTCTGGATGAGCAATTACAGCCAGGGGCCGTTGGAAAAGCTGTGGAGGAACTGGACGTATCGAAAACAGGCTCCCGCAAAACGGTAAATGTTCCTCCCCTCTGCCAAAACAGTCCGCTACCTTATATCAAGGAGCGGACTGTTTCTAGGAACGATTGCTTGGTGTTATAGAAACATGAAGGTAAACCTCTCCCGCCGCACTGCTGAGAGGAAAGGTTAGGAATGTCTTTTCCATGCGGAATCTGGAATGACCTTCATTGATAACCGGCGGGGAAATATCAATGACGGCTTCTGCTTTTGCCAGTTCTGAAGCTGCCCTTCCTGCTACCCAGTTACCAAATTCCTGGATAGCGCTCCATCCCATATCATCCAGCACGCTTATTTCCATTCCGCCCATCATATTGCCGACAATGGATCGTGCTGTTTTTTCTTCCATCGTGCAAATAATCTGTCCTTCCAGCTGTCCATTAACACCCATCACTACGGAGATATCGGATGCGAGAAACTGCTTTCCAGACACATAAGGTTTAGAAAACTTCGCTTCTATTCCTAAATGCTGCTCTACTATCATCACTGCTGCATTGGTGATGGCATTAACATGCTGTGCTTCCATATGTGGTGCTGAACTCATGACGAAGCTCCTCTCTATCCCAACACTTTATTAATGGCATCCATGACACGATCTGCCTGGAATGGTTTTACTATAAAATCTTTAGCCCCTGCCTGAATCGCATCGATGACCATAGACTGCTGTCCCATAGCCGAACACATAATAACTTTTGCCTCAGGGTGCTCCCCTTGAATTTCCTTGAGCGCAGCAATACCATCCTTTTCCGGCATCGTAATATCCATCGTAACTAAATCAGGACTCAATTCTTTAAACATGTCCACTGCTTCCTGGCCATTTGCAGCTTCACCTGCTATGTCAAACTCATTTTTTGTAAGGATATCTTTTATCATCATTCTCATAAAGGACGCATCATCCACAATTAATACAGACGCCATATTCTCACCTCATGTCAATATTTTCGTTGATACGATCAGCTTCGGTTTAGGCTCCGGATCGTTTTTCTTCATTTTTGTTCAGGATTTTATCTATGTGCAGTAACGTGAACAAGCGGTCATCCAGTTTTACCACCCCGCGCAGGTACTCTTCCGCCACACCGCCAACTACTTCAGGAGTTGGTTCAATCCGGGATTCAGCAATATCCATCACATCGTTTGCTCCATCAACAATAAATCCGATTTCGTTGTTATCCTTTTTCAACACAAGGATACGCGTGGCTTCGTCATAGGATTGGCTTTCGATCCCAAATCTTTTTCGAAGATCTATGACCGGCGTGATGACTCCGCGGAGATTCATGACCCCGATAATATAGGCTTCCACACCGGGTATCCGTGTTACAGACTGCATTCTCTCGATAGACTGTACATGATCAACTTCTATGGCATACTCTTCTTCTTTTAATTGAAAAACAATAACTTTCACATAGCCTTCTGCTGTTTCTACCGCCATGTCTCGGCCACCTCCAGGCTTCATTTATTTTATTAAGGCATTGGAATCCAGGATTAAGGCTACCTGCCCGTCTCCTAATATCGTAGCTCCAGATATCGCAAACACATTGGTTAAGTAGTTTCCAAGAGACTTTAACACGACATCGTGCTGTCCGATTAAAGAGTCTACAACTAAGCCGGCAATTTTATCCCCTTTGCTGACGATAACAAGGGAGTAATACTCCGTTTCTGCTTCCCTTTCATGATCAGGTACCTGGAAAATATCATTCAAAAAGACAAGGGGAATAACGTTTCCACGGAAATCGATGACTTTCTGGTTGTGTGCGCTGTAGACTTCCTCTTTACTCACAATAGCTGTTTCTACAATAGCTGTCAGAGGTACACCATATTTTTCTTCTCCCACTTCGACAAGCATGACATCAATAATCGAAAGGGTGAGGGGCAGCTGTACAGAAAACAGAGAGCCCTGCCCAAATTCAGAGTCAACAGTGACACTTCCTCCCAAAGTTTCAAACGTGCTTCGCACGACATCCAGTCCGACGCCCCGGCCGGAAATGTCTGTGATTTCTTCTGCCGTACTAAAACCGGAAGAAAACATCAGACCAAATATCTGCTGGTCACTCATCTTCTCAATATCATCTTCGGTTACTACCCCGTTATCCAATGCTTTTTTAATAATCTTATCTTGATCAATGCCGGCCCCGTCATCTTCTATTTCAATGAATACGTGGTTTCCGCTGTGATAAGCCCTTAATTGAACCGTTCCCTGGGCTGGTTTACCGGCAGCTTCCCGGACGTGCGGCTCTTCAACTCCATGATCAATAGAGTTTCGGATCAGATGGACGAGCGGATCCCCGATTTCATCAATGATCGTACGGTCCAGTTCTGTTTCCGCTCCGGTAATTTCAAGATTCACCTGCTTACCGAGCTCTTTTGATAAACTGCGGACCATTCTTGGAAAACGATTAAAAACCTGATCCACCGGCATCATTCTCATATTTAGAATAATTTCCTGAAGGTCCCCGGAAATTCTGGACATCCGTTCTACGGTTTCACTAAGTTCACTGTTGTCAAGATCACTCGAGATCTGTTCAAGGCGGCCGCGGTCAATGACAAGTTCTTCAAACAGATTCATTAACACATCCAGTCGGTCAATGTTCACCCGAATCGTTTTATTTAATTCATTTCCTTTTTTCGGGGTTTCTTCTTTTTTATCCTGTTTTTTTGATTTCGGTTCCTTCTTTTTGGCCTGGTCTGCTGCAGCGGGAGCCGGAGAAGCTTCTTCTGTTTTTGAAGCCGGGCGTTTCTCCTGAAAGGTTACATCAACTTCCTCTATAGTAACCGAGGCAATTTCGGAAACTTTCATTACCCGTTTTTCCAATTCCTCTTTCTCCACACTGGAAATCACGGTGATAACAAAAGCAAATTCAAAGTTTTCATCTTCCAGATCATCTGCCGGCGGTGTTGACTTTATGATGTCCCCGACTTGTTCCAGCACTTCAAATACCATATAAACCCGGGCTGCTTTCAGCATCGTCTGCTCATCAAGAACTATTTCAATTTTATACGGATAATACCCCTGTTCTTTGGACTGGGTAAGAACTGTACGCTCATATTCATCATAGTCCTCCTGAACGCTGCCTGTATTTTCAGGAGCTGGTGCTGCCTCAACAGCCGCTGCCGCCTCTGTCTGGGGGTCTGCTGCTTTTTCGCCGTGCTGCAGAGCCTCCAATTTTTTTACAGCTTCTTGTACGTCCCTCGAGCCGTCCCCCCCGTTAGAAATATCTACTACCATTTCTTCTAAATCATCCACCGATTCAAATACAACGTCCATGACGTGAGAGGTGACTTCCAACTGTTCATTTCGTATCAGATCCAGCACATTTTCCATGTTGTGTGTTAAATGGGCCAGATCCTCAAATCCCATGGTGGCCCCCATCCCTTTCAGGGTATGGGCGGAGCGGAATATTTCACCAACTATTGAAATATCCGCCGGCTCTTTTTCCAGTTTCATTAAGTTATCATTTAACGTTTGTAAATGCTCCTGGCTTTCATCAATAAATACTTCTAAATACTCAGATTGACTCAAATTCCAAACCCCCTGCTCCTACAAATTATCTATTTTTAACCTTTGAAATGTTTGTTCAGCTCCAATCTGGTTACTTTTTTAATATCGGTAAAAGGAAGAAAAATTTCATAGTCTGGCTGTTATTTTTTCAACAAAGACTTTAATACTAGTTTTATATACCTATAATACTAAAAATTTGACGTGTTGAAAACTATTCGGTTAAAAAAACGGCTCCCCTGCGATCGCCGTGTCTTCTTTACCGCGGGCTCAGCTTCGACGAACCGGATGTTCTAGTGCCCGCGGCCGCCACAGGACGGAACCGTTTTTAGCCGTCGAGCAGCGGAAGGCGGCGGCCTTCTACTTCTGCCCATGGTTTACTTCTCTTTGCCATAGAAAAGGAGCTGTACCTTTTGATACAGCTCCGAAAAAACAATCAGTTTAAATCAAAATGTTTTCCACTGGATTCATATACAATCCATTCTGCCAGATTGGTAGCGTAATCCGCGATTCTCTCGACATACCGCCCGATAAAAGCAAGCTGTGTGGTCTGTTCGGCGTTGGTTTCGTCTGTTAAGGTAAACAACCGCTGAATATAGTGTTTATATTTTTTATCTACGGTGTCGTCAAGCGTCGCAATATGCTGGGCTCTCATCATGTCTCTTTTTTGATAGGCCGTTAATGCTTCCTTCAGCATTTCTTCCGCGACTTTTGCCATATCAAGAATATCATCAATTTCTGACTCGTTTCTTTTTGTTTCCATTCGTTTGGCAGCCTTCACCATATCTACGGCCAAATCCCCGATCCGTTCCAAGTCGCTTGAAATCTTTAAAGCAACAATGGTGGTCCGCAGATCTGTAGCCACCGGCTGCTGACGGGCAATCATCATGGTCGCCTCATCATGAATTTTTAATTCCACCTGGTTAATGACCGCGTCATTCTCAATTAATTGATTGATTTTCTCTTCATCCCGGCTTTGTAATAGTTCCAATGCGGTGTTAAAAGCCGCCATTACCTGTTCCCCCATAGAAAATAGATCATTTTTCAGCTGGGAGAGCTCTTGTTCGTAGGTTCCTCTGACCCCCATTCCGTTGTCCTCCTAACGTTATCCGAATCGTCCTGAAATATAATCTTCGGTGCGTTTATCGTCCGGCGAGGAAAATATTTTATCAGTACGGTCATATTCGACGACCTCCCCGTTCAGAAAAAACGCGGTGTTATCTGAAATGCGGCCGGCCTGCTGCATATTGTGGGTGACAATAATAATACTGTAATTCTTTTTTAAATCCTGTACCAGCTCTTCAATTTTTAACGTGGAAATAGGATCAAGGGCAGAGGTCGGCTCATCCATCAGCAGCACATCTGGTTCCACTGCCAGGCATCTTGCAATACAGAGACGCTGCTGTTGGCCGCCGGACAGCCCAAACGCATTTTTTTTCAAATCATCTTTCACTTCGTCCCATAGGGCAGCCCCCTTCAGGCTGCTTTCCACGATCTCATCAAGCACTTTTTTATCTTTGATGCCGTGAATTTTCGGGCCATAAACGATGTTTTCATAGATGGATTTGGGGAATGGGTTTGGATTCTGAAAAACCATACCTACCTTCGTTCGAAGCAGTTCTACTTTATATTTTTTATCGAAAATATCCTGATTCCGATAATAAATCCCGCCGGTTGTTTTAACGGAGGGAATCATCTCGGTCAGACGATTGAGTGTTTTAATAAAGGTTGATTTCCCGCATCCAGACGGACCTATTATCGCTGTAACCTGCTGTTCCGGAATCTCCAGTTCGATATTTTTTAAGGCCTGGTCCTGCCCATACCAAAGATTTAATTGGTCTACTTTATATACTGAATCTGCAGGACGTGCGGTATTCGGTTCGTATACTTCTTCCGCTTGTGTGTTATTATCTTTACTGGCTAACATCGAAAACACCTCTCTATAAATTTAGATGTACCTCAAACCTAGAATCGGCGTTGAAATTTATTTCTTATCCATACGGCAATCGAATTCATCAATAGCAGCATCGCTAACAATACAATGATCCCGGCAGCAGCCACGAGGTGAAATTCCTCCTGGGGTCTGCTTGTCCAGTTAAAGATTTGAATGGGCATCACTGTAAACTGCGAAAGCAGGTTTTCCGGCAGAAAGGCAATATAGGTAAGAGCACCTATCATGATCAAGGGAGCAGTCTCGCCGATGGCTCTGGATAAGGCCAAAATGTTCCCCGTTAAAATACCCGGCAGTGCTGCCGGCAGAACCACCCGGTAGATCGTCTGCCAATTAGTGGCCCCCATCGCATAGGAAGCTTCCTTCAAATTTGTTGGGACCGAGCGGATTGCTTCCTGGGAAGCTACAACAATGATAGGCAGAATCAATAGGGACATGGTCAAGGCCCCGGCGATGATACTTCTCCCCATCGCCAGTTCACGAACGAATAAGGTAAGCCCAAGCAGACCAAATACAACGGAAGGAACGCCTGCTAGGTTGGAAATATTAGTTTGAATTAATGAGGTAAAACGGTTTTTGTTCGCGTACTCCTCTAAATAAATTGCTGTTCCTACACCTAATATAAAAGAAATTGGAGCAGTGACAGCCATCAGCCAGATGGTACCGACAAAGGCTGCTAGAATACCTGCGTCCGAGGGGTTTCGAGAAGCAAAGGAGGTAATTAAATTCCAGTCCAGATAGCCAATTCCTTGAGTGAATATCCGAAGGATAAGAACAATAAGCATAAGCAGACTAAACCCTGCAGCTGCCGTGAATATTCCTTTGAAAATTTTATTCTTCCATTCTCTTACGGATAAATTAGCTGGTTCCTGGAGTCTTTCCTCTGTTGTTATTGTTGTTTCCTGACGGGCAGCTTTCATCAGTATTCCTCCCTAAACCGATTGGAGATGACGTGGGCAATAATATTCATCGCCAAGGTGAAAATAAACAATGTCATCCCCACGGCATAAATGCTGTAATAAACCGTGGTTCCAAACCCGGCATCACCAAGACTCATCTGGACGATATAAGCTGTCATCGTCTGCATAGAAGAGGTGATATCCAAGTCAGCCGTTGGGTTCGCTCCCCCGGCAACCGTTACAATCATGGTTTCCCCGACGGCCCTTGATATGGCAAGAACAAAAGAAGCGATAACACCGGACAAGGCTGCCGGAAGCACGACTTTCAGAGAAACTTCCAGTCTTGTCGCCCCCAGAGCAAAGGCTCCTTGTCTCATGGACTGGGGAACAGCGCTCATCGCGTCTTCAGACAGGGAGGCCACCATCGGAATAATCATAATTCCCATCACGATGCCGGGACTGAGAGCATTATATATGGCCAGACCGGGAATAAAAGTCTGCAGCAGAGGCGTGATGAATGTTAACGCAAAAAAACCATAAACAATCGTAGGAATTCCTGCCAGCACTTCAAGCACTGGTTTTACCGTACGTCTGGTTTTATCGCTCGCATATTCACTCAAATAAATAGCAGAGGCCAATCCTACTGGAATCGCAAGACACATAGCAATGAATGCAATCGTAAACGTTCCGAGTAATAAAGGCCTGATCCCGAAATCGGGGTCCTGAAACATGGGATACCAGTCCGGACTCGTTATAAATTCAACCACAGAAACGTCCTGGAAAAAGGTAAACGTTTCAAAGACAAGAGTAAAAACGATCCCTATCGTCGTTAAAATGGAAATAATAGCACACACTAAAAAAAATTTAGGCATTAAAGTTTCCGTGACATTTGCCATCCCTTTTTTTGAAGCTTTTTCTTCTATCATTTTATGAATCGGCGTATTCGAATGATCAGCCATCATACATCCCCTTTCCAGCCATTGGTGCGGGCAAAACACAAAGGTAAGATGCAGGCATCTTACCTTTGGCGGATTTTTTTATTCTCCTGCCGCTTCTTCAATTTTTTCCATGTTTTCGTCATATTCTTCTTCCGTCAGATTGACATAACCAACCTCAAGCGCCATGTCTCCAGCATTTTCATTTAAGAACTTCACATAATCAAGCACCTGCGGTTCCTGCAGAGATTCTTTTTTCACATAAGTGAACAGCGGACGGGAAAGCGGAGCATAGGAACCATCGTTAATTGTTTCCTCCGAAGGTTCTACCGGGCCATCACCGTTGTCGATCGGAACGATTTTCAGGCTGTCCTGATTTTCTGCATAATAGGCGTAGCCAAAGAAAGCAATCCCATTCGGACTTCCCTGCACCCCTGTCACAAGCACGTTGTCGTCTTCAGACATCTGCGCATTGCGGTTAATGTCCTCATCCTCCAGAATCACTTCATTAAAATAGTCAAATGTACCAGAGTCTGTTCCCGGTGCATAACGGTCAATCGGTTCATCCGGCCATTCGTCGCGGACATCACTCCAGGTTTCCGCCCCGCCGTCGACCCAGATTTGTTTTAACTCTTCCACTGTTAAATGATCAACAAAGTCATTCTGCTGACTGACTACTACGGAAAGACCATCATAAGCCAGCGGCATTTCAAAAAACTCAATACCGTTTTCTTCTAATGCAGCTGCTTCTTCTTCATTCATTTCCCGGGAGGCATTACTTAGATCCGTTTCCCCGGCGATAAATTTCTCAAAGCCGCCTCCGGAACCCGAAACACCAACCGGAGCCTGTACGTCAGGGTGTTCTTGTGTATATTCTTCAGATACAGCTTCCATTATCGGGAACACCGTAGAAGAACCATCAATTGCTACTTCCCCTGAAAGTTCTCCCTCTTCCCCGGAAGCTTCTTCCGATCCGCCTTCCGAAGAGGATTCTTCGGCACTGCCGTCACCGGATGTTTCTTCTTCTGTTTCTTCTGTACCCCCTGTATCTTCGGAACCTTCTGAGTCTTCCGGTTCTCCTTCTCCACAAGCAGCCGCAAACACCATTACCGCAGCCAGTGCGAGCAGCAGCCATACCTTTTTCATACTCACAAGCATTTCCTCCTCTTTCTCTATTAGTTGGTAGATAAGGAGCTTGTCTCTCCCCACTCACAGTTGCAAGTATAGAAAAAGAACATTAAGGAGACATGGTGTGAACGTAAAGATTTTGTAAATGTATTTGAAGAAATGTAAAGAGGAATATTGTTTCGAGCGAAGAAAGAGAGAGGTTTATCTTAAATTGCTGCTGACGTTGACTTCGTTGTGTGCTAAGCATTACTTTTCACCTTATTAAAGGTAGATTTGACGCTTAACAAAAAGCCAGCCGTCACTTTTGCCTATTGGAATAAAAAAAGTAACGCTTACCCTTTTTCTAAGCGTTAGATGGCCGGGTTGAAACATCAAAAGTAATCATTACAGCCTTCCATATAATCCCTTTGCCAAAATGTCGGGGCAAAGTCATCAAAACAAATGGTCCAGAAGAAGGAGTTTTCATCTTCCGTCGTAAAAATCAGGATCCCCTGTGTAGGTAGACTGTTTCTTTTTATCATTTACTTTTTAGTTATTATCAAAGCTGTTTTCTTATTGTCCCAATGTTTTTATTCATTGTCTCCGCTGATTTTCTTATCGTCCCGGGTATTATTCTTCTTATTGTCCTCTCGGCTTGGCTAAAAAAAGACACTTCCTCTAAAGAGAAAGCGTCTTATTTCGTTATAAGGTTTTACTCCATCCGCCGGCTGCTTTTTCCACTTTTGTATCCGGGCATTCATTTTGAGCTTCGGTGACAAGCTGGTCATGATCGCCAAAATGGGGAAGATGGGTCAAGAGCAGATGTGGTACGTTGGCCAGTCCTGCCATCTGTCCCGCTTCCTCACTCGTCATATGGCCGAAAGAGGCGCCGTCCTCTCCTTTATAAGCAGTGGATTCGGCAATCATGAGATCCGCACCGGAGGCAGCATGCGCCAATTCTGTGGAAAATCCAGTATCTGCGGTGAAAAACAATGCCGACTGTTCTGTTTGGATTTTCATAGCGTAACACGGCACTGGATGGGTTGTTTTATAAAAAGTGAATGTAAAAGGGCCGATGTTCAGGGGTTTATCCGCCTCATAAGGTTCTGTTGTTATTGTTCCTTCAAAGGATAAGTTCTCAAAACCAGCCGGGTCTTCTTTATGGCCGTAAATGGTTATCGGCTGCTGCGGCTCTTCGGAGATGACCGGCTGCAGCAGACGAAAATAATGAAGAGCGCCGATGTCGCCGATATGGTCGTTGTGATAATGAGATATAACTACAGCATCAATATCTCCCAGCTTACAATAATGCTGCAATTGAGCAATGACACCACTTCCGCAGTCGAGCAGCACCTGAAATCCATTTTCTTCTATTAAATAGCCGGAGGCTGCTTCGCCCGCTTCGGGAAATGCATGCCAATATCCTATCACCGTTACTTTCATTCATTCTCCCGCCTTTCCAAATCCCATCTTTGTTATTAGTATAAACCTATATTGTTAGATAGGGAAAGGCATTTTCTCATTATTTCGGGGAGGGGAACCCATCACGTCAAGACACAAGGCCTCGCTGTTAGAAAGTCTTCTCTACATAAAAACGCCCCGTGATAAACGGGACGCTTTCTTGTATATTTATGCTTCCTGTACTTCTTTTGCTTCGTTGGCGTAAACACTTACTTGTTTTTTCTTTTTCCCGCGGCGTTCAAATTTAACCACGCCGTCTACTTTGGAAAAAAGAGTGTCGTCTCCGCCGATTCCTACGTTTTCCCCGGGATAAATGCTGGTTCCGCGCTGGCGTACGAGAATGGAACCGCCGGTTACAAACTGACCGTCCGCACGCTTGGCGCCAAGACGTTTCGCGATCGAATCACGGCCGTTTTTCGTACTCCCGACCCCTTTTTTCTGGGCGAAAAATTGCAGATCCAAATTCAGCATCATGTTTCTCACCTCCTGTTAGTCTAAAATAGTGATGTGATCGCCATACTGTTCCGCGATCGTCTGCAGGGAGACAAGCATGCCTTCCAAAAGCAGCTGTACTTCTCCGCTTGTCTGTTCGATTAACCCGCCGGGCACTTTACAGAAAAGGTACCCGCCTTCATCTGCCAGTTCTACGTCCAGATCCACCTCACAAAGAGCGTCCACCGCATTGACCGCTCCAAAAGAAACAGCGGAGGCCCCTGCGCAGACAAGGTCATACCCGTAAGGACCACTGGCGGCATGCCCGGACATGGAAAAAGCAGTGATCTTATTCTTATCATCCCGGTCTACCTTAATTTCTATCATGGCAGGCCGGCCTTATGCTTCGATTTTATCGATAACGACTTTCGTGTACGGCTGACGGTGGCCGATTTTACGACGGTAATTCTTTCTCTTCTTCAGCTTGAATACAGTGATTTTCTTCTGGCGGCCGTGTTTATCCACTTTTGCCGACACTTTTGCGCCGTCTACGAATGGAGAACCAACTTTTACTTCATCGCCTCCAACGAAAACAACGTTATCAAACGTCACCGCATCACCTTCGGAAGCGTCCAGTTTCTCTACATATACTTCCTGGCCTTCTTCCACTTTCACCTGTTTACCGCCGGTTTCAATAATTGCGTACATCTTCTGCACCTCCTATGACTTAGACTCGCCAACACAGGTGCCTTGTAGGACTTATAACCTGCATATGTGCGGTTGAAGTTTGGGTGCAAGCCAAACAACTAACAAAAGATATCATATCACAGCGGGAAAACCGTGTCAATCACGGTTCTTCTGCTGTTTTCCTGAGGAATTGGCACGTTTTTGGGCCTCCGCCTCTTCTCCGGCAAATCGAATTGATATTTCTTCCCCCTCCCTCCCGGAAACCAGATAGATGGAAAAAGGATAGCGGTGTTTCCATGTCTCCAGTAAAGAACTTCCGTTTTGATGCAGCCACTCATAGACACGGTTCGGAAGTTCCAGTACGATGGCTTCTGCTTCCATTTCCCGGTATTCATGAATATACCGTTCTGTCCGGTAAGCCAGGGCTTCTTCTGAAAGACGCCTGCCCGTTCCATAGCAGAAGCCGCATGTTTGAAACAACGATTCGGCCAGTCCTTTACGGATTTTTTTGCGGGTCATTTCCACTAATCCCAGGGTGCTCATCCCTGTAACATTCGTCTTTGTCCTGTCTTTTTTTAATGCCGTCTGCAGGACGGCCATTACCTCTTCCTTGTGAGCCTCTTTTTTCATATCGATAAAATCAATCACGATGATCCCTGAAATATCACGAAGCCGTAACTGCGCAGCAATTTCCTCTGCTGCCTCCAGGTTGGTCTTTCGGATCGTCTCCGTTAGATCATTTTTTCCGGTAAAGCGGCCGGTATTTACATCGATTACTGTCAGCGCTTCTGTTTTTTCAATCATTAGAAAACCGCCGTTTTTCAGCCAAACTCTTGGTTTTAACGCTTTTTCAAGCTCTTTTTCAACCCCCTCCCTGGAGAAAAGATTTTCATATCCTTTATAATGAATGACCTTCCCCATATCTTTTTCTTCATATCGCAGCAAGCGTTTGATATGCTGCACATCTGGTAAATGATCCACAATAATTTGCTGGATGCTCTCCAGCGGATAGTCCCGCAGTAATCGTTCCACGATTCCGCCGTCCTGAGAAATCATACTGGGAGCCCGTTTTTCTTCAGCCCGTGCTGCTATATGTTTCCAATCTTCCCTTAAATATTCGATATCTTCTGCCACGATTTGTGACGGCAGGGTTTCGCAAATCGTCCTGATAATAACGCCTTCTTGTTCAGAAAGCAGCTCCCCGGCCCAGCTGCGCCAGCTTTCCCGATTTTCTTCGTTCATTTTTTTGGAAATCCCGATATATCCGCCTTCTGGCAGGTAAACAGTATATTTACCAGAGAGCGAAATATTTTCGGTCAGCCTTGCTCCTTTCTGCCCGAATTCTTCCTTCATCACCTGGACGATCACGATCTGTCCCTCTGTAATAAATTCAGAGATACTTCGTTTTTCTTTTTCTTCGTATGGTTCCTGCAGCAGTTTGTAGCGGACCAGTTCATCCCGGTACAAGAATCCGTTTTTTTCCCGTCCTATATCTACAAAAGCAGCCTGCATTCCCGGCAGAACGTCTTTTACCCGTCCCTTGTAAATGCTGCCGGCAATCCGCTCTTGATCCGGACGCTCGATAAAAATTTCTGTAATCCGGCCATTTTCCCGAAGCGCGGCCCTCCGCTCTGTTGTAGCTGAATTTAAAAGGATATCCATCATTTCCGCAGCACCTCTTTGATTTAATCCTTTCCGTGATGGGAAAGCAGTTCTTTTAATGGTTTCATGCCTAATCGTTTTTCTGTGATTGTTTCAAGGATATAAGATTCCGGCAGAGTTTGTCCATTTTCTATAATGAAAAAAGACGTCGTTCCATGTCTGCCTATCCATTTGGCTGCATCCACCGGGCGGTTATGCCAGGATATACTTTTTTTAAGGTAGGGGGCGGGCTGGAGGGGGTTCGCTGTTTTATTCATTAAAAATCGAAAAAAACTATAGGGGTGTTGTTTCCACTCCGTATAATGAAGAACAATAAAAAACAAAACAATCAACCATGCCTGAACATGAAATGGAAGATAAAGACATAGACCAGCGACGGCTGTGATAAGAACGGTACAGGAGATAAACCACATCCTTTTTTGGGCCTTGTAAAATGGAAGCCGTGCTGACAGCAGACAAAACAATAATTTCCCGCCATCCAGCGGCCAGACCGGCAGCAGATTAAAACAAAAAATTGTTATATTGTAATGCAAAAATAAAGAATGATCAGCATGATTCCAAAAAGAGGTATCGAGCATCAAAAACGAAAGAGCAATCAATGGGAGATGAACCAGGGGCCCGGCTATGGTCACCATCACTTCCTCACGCACCGGCCGGTTTCCGTGTTCTTCTGTTTCCATCATTCCTCCAAATGGAAGCAAAGCAATTTGTTTGACCCGCCATTGATAATGCAGGGCAGCAGCGGCATGTCCAAGTTCATGCAGCAGTATAATAAGGAACAAAAGCATAATTTCATAGAAAAAACCAGTAAAAACAGCCGTTCCTGCCATCACCCAGAATAACGGATGAATGTGAAGCAGACGCAGCTGTTTAATCAAGGGAAATCACATCCATGGGATCAATGTATTCCTCGTCTTCTTTTATCGCTAAGGAATAACGTCCGCTTTCTTCTTCTGTATTCACTCTACCCAGCACAGTTCCGCTCGATACATGATCATAAAGCTTTACGTCTACATTATCGAGCATGCCATACCACGCTTCTCCCCCGTCATAGTGTTGTACAGCTACAGCGAGATCCCACTCTTCGTGGGGACCCGTGTGAACTACCACTCCTCCGTTGACAGCTTCGATTTCACTGTTATTTCCCGTTTCCAAAACAATCCCCTTTCCGTTTTCCGAAAAACTTTCCGCCACCGTACCGGAGACAGGAACGGCAACCGGCTCTGTTTCCTGATTCACTGTTTCCTGGGGCGGTCTCTCCTCCAGATCATTTTCAAACGGCAGAAACGCCAACGGGCTGCCGAATCGTTCCTCGTACCATGCTGTGGCCATCGCAAACGGAAATTCCTCTTGGAAGGAAGACTCTACAAAACGTTTTGCTCCTTCAAACGCTGGATGAGTGGATTGAAAAAGAATCCCAATAACCAGAAAAGCAATAGCTGCTAAAAAGCTTTGGAGCACCCAGACCCCTTTCTGCTTGTCCGAAGCAGACTCCTTTACCTGTGGTTCCTGCTCCTGCCATTTGTAAAATTCAGGCTCATGATAAGGAACATCACTATGATGTGGATAAAAACTGTAAGACTCCCCCCGCTCTCTCATCAACTCCCGCTTTCTTCGTTTATGGTTCACCTGCTTACGCACTTTTTGTATTCGTTTATCCATCCCGCTCCCCCTTCTCTTTGACAGCTTGTATCACTATTCCTTCTGCGGTCATTATATGAGGGAAAATCGAAGATATTATATTGTTTCCTAAAATATTAAAAGAAAAGAAAGACGGGACGGACGAAAGGAAGGGAGGGAGGGAGACGCCGATATCCATGCCTGAGAAAAAGAACTTACATATATAAAACGATCTTGGGAAAGTCGTCCAAGATTCGTCTTTTTGTGGTTAGTATTTTTTATTTTCTCAGCCATCGTTTCTTCTTTTATTAATGATTCTGAGCGAAATGGCGGATACGTTCGCCGATTTCGTCACGGACCCGTTGAAATACCGTCCATTTTTCTTCTTCGCTTCCTTCAGCCTGGGCAGGATCGTCAAAACCCCAATGTTGGCGTGTAACATGCGGAGGTACTGCCGGGCAGACATCATTGGCATGGCCGCATAGTGTGACAACCATATCCGCATTATGAAGCAGATCCATATCGATTCGATCCGACGTATGTCCGGAAATATCAATACCAATTTCGTTCATGGCTTGCACAGCCTTTGGATTAACACCATGAGCCTCAATACCAGCCGAATACACATTCCAGTCTGACAGGTATTTTCTGCCGAATCCTTCTGCCATTTGACTTCGGCAAGAATTACCAGTGCATAGAAAATAAATTGTTTTTGTCATGTTCATTCTCCTTTATCCAATAATTAGCAGCCATACGTAAAGACCGGCCAAGGTAATAAAAAGCGTTGGAATAGTGATGACGATTCCGACTTTAAAGTAGTAGCCCCAGCTGATTTTGACTCCTTTTGTCCAAAGGACATGGAGCCAGAGCAGGGTGGCCAGCGAGCCAATCGGTGTAATTTTCGGTCCAAGATCGGAGCCGATGACATTTGCATAAATCATTGCTTCGCGCAGCGTTCCCACGGTTTCCGTATCTGCAATGGCAAGGGCATTAATCATTACCGTCGGCATATTATTCATGATTGAAGACAAGAAGGCAGCGGCAAAACCGGTCACCATGGTACCGGTAAATAAACCCTGATCCGCAGCTGCTTCCAATCCGGAAGCAAGAACATTTGTCAAACCGACATTGCGGAGCCCATAAACAACAACATACATTCCAATCGAAAAAACGACGATTTCCCAGGGTGCTCCTTTCATCACAGACGCGGTTTCTACTGCTTTGCTGCGCCGTGCCATAAAAAGAAAGAAAACAGCAATGATGCCGGATATAAAGGATACCGGAAAAGCTTCTGATTCTCCCGTTACCGGATTTGTCCATGGAATAAATTCACTGACAAAATAACCAATAAGCAGCAGCCCAAGTACATACCACGACAGGCGGAACATTTTATGGTCCTGAATGGCATCCGCGGGGCGGCGCAGATCCTCCATGTTATAAAATCTGGGGATTTTTTTTCGAAAGTACAAATAAAGGACAATAATGCTCGCGATAAGCGCAAACAAGTTAGGTACGATCATTCGGGAGGCATATTCGGCGAATCCTATTCCAAAATAATCCGCCGAAACGATATTAACCAGGTTACTGACAATAAACGGAAGACTTGTGGTATCAGCGATAAAGCCACTTGCCATTACAAACGGCAGTACCATGGCTTCTTCAAATCGGAGCGCGCGCACCATTGCCAGCACAATCGGCGTTAAAATAAGAGCCGCCCCGTCATTGGCAAACAATGCTGCTACGACCGCTCCGAGTACCGATACATAAATAAACATTTTCAACCCGCTGCCATTTGCTATCCGGGCCATGTGAAGAGCCGCCCATTCGAAAAAACCGATTTCATCCAATATTAAAGAAATAATAATAATAGCCACAAACGTCAGGGTGGCGTTCCAGACGATGCTGGTCACATCGCCGACATCCTGAAAAGAAACCACGCCGGCAAGCAGTGCCAAAACTGCGCCGAACACAGCAGACCATCCAATCGACAACCCTTTCGGCTGCCAGATGACAAGTACCAGTGTCACCAAAAAAATCAAAACTGCTACAAGAACTTCATTCATTTGTAACGTAACTCCTTACCGTTTAATATCACACCATACAACTCGATGACCATTATTCTCAAGGTCCTCCAATTTTTCTTTCTGGGATGGAATTTGGTTCAGGACACTTTCCACAAGCGGATATAGTTCATTATCCGTATTCAGAGAATAAAATACCCACTGGCCGCGCCGCGTTTCCAACACCACTCCGGCATCGCGCAGTTTGCGGAGATGCTGACTGATGGACGGCTGACTCATATTGAAAATTTCAGTGAATTCACAGACACAGCATTCCCCCTCCATCAAGAGTGCTGCCATTGTTAATCTTGTCTTATCCCCAAGCAGCTTGAGAATAGGCGCCGCTTTGTCAATCGGGACGTCTTTCATAGTATTCATCTGCTCCCTCCCTCTCTCTTGAAAAGTATGATGCTATGTTTTATTATAATATAAGCAAATGATTATATGTCAATAACTTAATATTATTATTTTTTAAGGAGGCCCATCTATGACACTGGAAATTTTTGACCCGGCGCTTTGCTGTCCCACCGGGGTATGCGGCCCGGACACCGATCCAGAATTAATACGTATCGCTTCCGATATCCATCGGCTGCAGCAGCAGAAGATGGAGGTTCAGCGTTATAACCTCGCCCAGGATCCCGGTGCGTTCGTTGAGCACGAAGGGGTTTCTCGTCTGATAGATGAAAAAGGCACGGACATTCTGCCTGTGTCTGTGCTCGACGGGGAGATCGTGAAAACGGGAGCTTACCCTGACCGGCGGGAATTAAGTGAATGGCTCGGGATTGAACAGTATCAGCTCGAAAAAAAGAAGAACCCAACCCGGGTGGACATTTCGATTCGGTAAAGGAGAAATCCAATGGAATTTCAAATAAAACATCTGCCCGATACGAAGCATTTATTTTTTACCGGCAAGGGAGGCGTCGGAAAAACCTCAATTGCGGCTGCTTCTGCTGTTGCGCTGGCCGATCAGGGACAGCGTGTGCTTATCGTCAGCACGGACCCAGCCTCCAACCTACAGGACGTTTTTTCAACAGAGCTTTCCAGTGAAATAACAGCCGTTCCCGGTGTAAACGGCTTGTCCGCTCTTAACATCGATCCAGAGGAGGCAGCCCGCACGTACCGGGAAAAAGTGATTAGTCCGTACCGCGGAAAACTCCCTGAAGCTGCCATTCAAAGCATGGAAGAACAGCTTTCTGGAGCTTGTACCGTCGAAATTGCTGCCTTTGATGAGTTCTCGGCTCTGCTTGGGGAGGAGACTTTTCAGCAGACGTTTGATTACATTGTTTTTGACACAGCTCCTACCGGTCATACCCTGCGCCTGCTTCAGCTGCCGGCCGCGTGGAGTGGATTTCTGGAAACCAGTACTCACGGTGCATCCTGTCTCGGGCCGATGGCCGGACTCAAGGAAAAAGAAGCATTATACCATAAAACAAGGAACGTGTTGGCTGATCCCGCTCAAACAGCGCTGTTTCTCGTATCAAGACCGGAAACATCCTCTCTGTATGAAGCCGGCCGGGCCTCAGAAGAACTGCGGGAACTCAATGTTTCTAACCAATATTTGGTTATAAACGGACTTCATCCGCTGGACTTTAGTGAGGATCCGACAGCATCTGCCTATATTAAATCCCAGCAGCAGTCGCTGAAAAAGCTTCCGCAGGTACTGGATGAACTCGTCACCTACGAACTCCCGCTGCTTTCCCATTCATTGGAAGGGGTCGACGGGTTACGCTCCTTTTTCCATGGAGAAGGGGACAGTTTCCGGGACGGTCCCCCCTATCGAAACACACCAGAACTGCCGGATGTGTCAAAAGCAGTGGAAGACTGGGTTCAAAGCAACACGCGTCTGATCATGACGATGGGGAAAGGAGGGGTTGGAAAGACAACGACTGCGGCAGCCATTGCACTTGATATTGCGAAAAGAGGATACCCGGTTCACCTGACCACCACGGACCCGGCTGATCATCTCGGTCTTGCGCTCACCGGAGAAGAACGACCGGAAAACCTGACCGTGAGCCGAATCGACGCAAAAGCAGAAACAGAAAGGTACAAACAGGATGTCTTATGCCGAACAGGAAATGAACTGGACGAGGAGAGTCTGGCCTATCTTAAAGAGGACCTCGACTCCCCATGTACCGAAGAAATTGCAGTATTTTATGCTTTTGCCACAACGGCTGCCCGGGCCAAGCAGGAGTTTGTCGTCCTTGATACGGCCCCAACCGGTCATACCCTGCTGCTGCTCGATGCTGCAGAGTCGTACCACCAGGAAGTACTGCGCGCCAGTGGAGATCTGCCGCCGGAAGTAAAAGAACTGCTGCCGCGCTTGCGCAATCCGGCAGAGACCGCTGTTGGGATTGTTACGCTGCCGGAAGCTGTCCCTGTTTTGGAAGCAGGAAGGCTTGAAGAGGAGCTGCATCGCGCCGGGATCCTTTCCTCCTGGTGGATTATTAATCATAGTTTTCTGGCTGCCTCCGTAACAGACCCATTACTTCATGCCCGGGCTTCCCGGGAAGCCCGGTGGATCGAAAAGGTAACAGCCGCTCATCCCGGCCGCACCTGCCTGCAGCCCTATTCCCCTTCCTTTGCCGGAACAGCGGCCCCTATCCAATAGAAGCACAAAGCGGCGTTTTAGGTGAATGAAAAAACCTGTCGGAATGGATTTCCGGCAGGTTTTCCTGTACCTTATTATGACTGACTCGTTTCTTTGCGTACCCGGGCCTTTTCATATATCAACGTCATTTCGGTCGTATAACGTTTTAATGCTTTATCATTTTCAGCATGCTGTACCTTCTGCTCCAAGTCGTTAATTTTCCTTTTCTCTTCCGGGGACAAATAGTCATAGTCCACAGCCATCATATTTACCCTCCTTTTTCATCTAATAAGGGAATCGTTCTTTCTCACTAGTCATTATGACGGTTTGTCTCTGTTTTTAGACATATTCAGGGAGTTTGGAAAATATGGGCAGCAGGATGATATAGAGTAGTGGTGACAAGAATATGAAATGAAAATCAGAAGGTTGTATGGTTTATAAGGTTCTATGAAAAATATATCATACGTGCAGAAGGGAAGTAAATTTTCTGTTTTAGCTGTTGTTTCTCTCCACAGCCGGCTGACGACTTTCCTTTCGAAACAAACAGCACAAATCTTCCGACAAAATATGGTTCACTGCCTCTTCCTGAAGTTTATAATAGCTCCACGTTCCCCGGACCTCCCTGGTAATAAAGTCTGCGTCGAGAAGTATTTTTAAATGGTAGGAAAGCTTGGACTGGGGAAGATCAAGGATATCTGTTAAATCACAAACACATACACTGTCATGGCGGGATAGTTCATGCATGATCTCCAATCGCTTCTCATCAGCGAGCGCTTTAAATTTCTTTTTATATTCGGAAAACGGGATAGCACCCCGGTCTACCTTTGTCATCAATATCCTCCTCCCTATACTCCTTTCATCAACAACAATTGATGTAATACAAGTATAGAAGAAAACACAGTCGTTATGCAAATGGCACCGCCATCGGCCCGGTGTATGGTTTAATCATTTTCAAAGAACGATCGAATCGATACGTTCTCTCCTGCCAAGAATAAACGCTGTTCCCTCTTATTTGAGAAAACAGCGTCCTGTCTTAAGCTCTCAATCCAAGCATGCTTTTCAGCCTGGCAAAAAACCCTTTTTTTTCATCAATCGACATCAGCGGCACTGATTCTCCCAGAATACGTCTTGCGATGTTTCGATAGCCGATGGAGGCCCGGCTGTTTGGATTCATCGCGATGGGTTCTCCCTGATGAGCGGCTTTTAACACTTCTTCATCATCGACAATCATTCCAAGCAGGTCAATCGCAAGCGTGGACACTACATCATCAACATCGAGCGTATCCCCCTGGGTGGAAAGATGACTGCGTACCCGGTTAATAATAAGCTTTGGGGCGGCCAGATCTTCCTGTTCCAACAATCCAATGATGCGGTCTGCGTCCCGGACGGCAGACGTATCCGGCGTTGTGACTACGACAGCCTGGTCCGCTCCGGATACCGCATTTTTATAACCCTGTTCGATACCCGCAGGACAGTCGATGATAATATAATCGTAATCCGGCTTTAATTCCTCCACGACCTGCTTCATTTGTTCCGGCTGCAGCGCTGATTTATCTTTTGTTTGCGCTGCCGGAAGTAAATGCAGGCAGTCAAACCGTTTATCTTTTATCAAAGCCTGCTGGACACGGCACCTGCCTTCCGCTGCATCTACAAGATCATATATGATCCGGTTCTCCAGGCCCATGACTACGTCCAGATTCCGAAGTCCAATGTCCGTGTCAATAAGACATATATGTTTTCCCTGCAGAGCCAGGGCCGTACCGATGTTGGCTGAAGTCGTTGTTTTCCCCACTCCGCCTTTACCGGATGTAATAACAATCGCCTCTCCCACTGCAATTCCTCCTTCCAGACATAAACACAAGATGTCCTTTACTGCTTTTGAAATTGAGTCAGCAGTCTGGTTTTTTCAAATGAAATTTCTTTTTCCGGCGTTGCTATGTAAGCAAAAACAGGTTCTCCAAACAATGGGCCGCTTTGTTTTTTTTCATAGCGGTCCGGGGCGTAAAACATTACATCCGAAATGGAGATTTGATTGGGTTCCATCACGGATGCACAGACCACGGCTTCCAAATCACCTTCCACCCCTGCCCGCGCGGTCCCCTTCAATGTTCCTAATATATAGACATTGCCAGTAGCTTCTACCGCACCGCCGGGATTTACATCTCCCAGTAAAAGAACATCCCCGCGGACGCTTACGACCTGGCCGGACCGAATAATTTGTGTTACCGGCGTCAGTCCTTCTTCTTCCCGCTGCCTTTTTGCTTCTTCACGGCTGATAACCTCTGATCGGAATTCTTTAATTCGAATAGATTCCGCATCTTTCAGCAATCCGGAAAGCACTTCTTTCTGATGTTCTCCGATATAACGGTAGCCCGTGTCCACGGTTACTTCCACTTCCGGTCCGTTGCCAAAGACTTGTTTATCCTTGGCTATTTTTTCACGCAGTTCCTCTTTTAGATCTTCAAACGAACATTGGTCATCCATAATGATCGTCAGACCTTCTTTGGTCCCCTTTATCGTCACCCGGTTTTTTGAGGGTCCTGTTTTCATCTGCTTCACCTCTGAAACATAAGCCATTATCTTCCTTTATGCGCACTCGTACCGATTATTTATACTTCCATATTCCCGTCACTAAATCCTTCCGCATGCCGTAATATTCTTTCAGCGCTGCTGCAAATCTTCCAATTCACGCAGTCTTTGAAAAAAACGCTGAAACGGATACAGAAGCAACAGTGCCACTGTTCCATTCAATACCCAGGAGGGAAGCAGCCTGAGTATAAAAAATTCTTCAAACAACATATCAGTATACCCGATGACATAATGGAGACCATACGTCAGCCATTCTAATATAAAAATCGCTCCAATGATAATGAGAAACTGCCACCAGTAGCTTGTCCGCACTGCCATATATGTAAAGGAGCTGAGATAGGCAGTGAATCCCATGCTGAACATGTAAATTCCAATTAAATCGGTGTAAACAATGTCATATAATAATCCAAAGCCTGCTCCGATAAGAACACCGCTGCCCGCTCCACGATAGATGGAAGTCAGCACAACTGCAACGAGCACCAAGCGCGGAACAAGGACAATATCGCGCTCCGGAGAAGGAGGAACAAAAATTTGAAACCAGGTACCTTCCATCAAAAACAATAAAAAAATGACAAACGGAAGCGCAAAACGAATCATGGGCTGCCTCCCTCTTCTAGGTCATCCTCTCCAATTTCAACCGGTTCCTCTTCCTCCTCTTCTTCGTCCTCAGGTTGTTCCATATTTTCATCCAATGTTTCGCTCGTTCTTTCTATCACATTAACTTGTTCTAAATTATAATAATCTGCTGCCGGCTCGACGAGAGCATTATACGTTAACCCGTATTCATCGGGTTCCAGTGAAGAAATTTCCCCTATGGCAAGTCCCTGTGGAAATATACCGCCAAGCCCGGACGTCATGACCTGCTGTCCCTCTTCGATTTGCGCATCGGATTCGATTTTGCGAAGCATCAGCCCTTCTCTTTCTTCGTCCCAGCCTTCTATAAAAGCGTATACGGGGTCATTCTCTGTCGCGACCATCGCGGAAACCCGGTTTGTACGGTTGCTGTCAGACAGCAGCTGCACCGTGGATGTGAATTCAGAGGCAGTGTCCACTTTTCCGATCAGTCCTTCCGGAGTAACAACTGCCATATCTTTTTCCACCCCGTTCTGCGTCCCCTTATTAATGCCGATCATTTCTGTCCAGCCGTCGGGCGTACGGTGAATGACAAGAGCTGATCTTGTTGTATAATTACTCAGACTTTCTTCCGAGCCAATCATTTCTTTTAATGTCTCATTTTCCTGTTTTACACTTTCCAATTCGGCGGACATCGAGGCAAACTCTTCCATTCGTGACTTGAGCAGTTGGTTTTCTTCATACACATGAACCACATCCGCCACATTCCCAAAGAAACCCGCCGTCCAATGAGCGGGCTGGCTGAACACAGATTGAACCACTCCGGTCGTATCCCGGAAAAATTTTTCCGGCCAGGTTATGGAATCCCTTTCCCGCATGGAAAAACCAATGAACGCCACGAGAACGATGATGCTCACCATTAATAAAATAAGACGTTTGTTGGAAAAAAAGTGAGGCATGCCGGACACCTACTTTACAAGGTTTCCCGGCTGGATCTGGCGGTTATCCCCGCCTTCGACCGGAAAAGATGCAGATTCTCAAGTGCCCTTCCTGTGCCCAGCGCCACACAATCCAGCGGTTCTTCGGCCACTAATACGGGCATATTGGTTTCTTCACTTAATACTTTGTCAATATTGCGGAGCATGGCTCCCCCGCCTGTTAATACTATCCCCCGGTCCATAATATCGGCGGAAAGTTCAGGCGGCGTCCTTTCCAGCGTACTCTTCACGGTTTCCACAATGGAATTCACCGTGTCGGCAAGAGAAGTGGAGACCTCTTGCGCCGAAACAGAAATCGTCTTCGGCAGACCGGACACAAGATCCCTGCCCCTGATATCAAGGTTCTCGATTCCTTCCGGATTACCGGCGGATCCTATTTCCATTTTTAACGTTTCAGCCGTGCGCTCCCCAATCATGAGGTTATAGGTTTTCTTAATGTACTGAATGATGGATTCGTCCATTTCATCTCCCGCTACCCGGATCGACTGGCTTGTCACTATACCACCCAGGGAAATAATCGCAACTTCCGTCGTTCCTCCGCCGATATCCACAATCATGCTTCCTGTCGGCTCCCAGACTGGCAGATCTGCACCAATCGCGGAAGCGAAGGGCTCTTCAATCGTATAAGCTTCGCGGGCTCCCGCCTGCTTGGTGGCATCTTCCACAGCTCTTTTTTCCACAGCAGTAATCCCTGAGGGAACACAGACCATCACATTCGGTTTGCGGGTAAAAATGGACCGCGTCCGCTGTGCCTGCTGGATAAAATATTTCATCATTGTGGCTGTGGTGTCAAAGTCGGCAATGACCCCGTCTTTCATCGGGCGGACCGCGACAATATTACCCGGGGTTCTGCCTATCATATTTTTTGCGTCATTGCCGACTGCTTCTATAGTATTAGTGTCTGTCCGCATAGCTACGACCGAAGGCTCACGAACAATAACTCCTTTTCCTTTCACATAAACCAGCGTGTTCGCCGTTCCTAAATCAATTCCCAGATCTTTTGAAAAACCACCAAACATCTATGTATCTCCCTTCATCCTTCACAAACTGTATCCATTCATTGTTCCGGTTGTTTAAGCCGTAACAATAGTTTCCTTCCTTTTCTTCTGAAAAACATTGTCATATCTCATTATACTGAAAACAAAATGAAAAACATAGAGTTTCCATTTTCTTTCACAATTTTCATCCGTTTCTTTAAATATTCTCAACTTACATAGTTTATAAGAAATAGGCGCATTCAGCAAGAGCCGATAGGCACTAGATGCAGCCTTTTTCTTTCAGGCTGGTGAACTTCCGGTCGCCTATAATAATATGGTCCAGCACCTCAATACCCAGAATTTTACCTCCTTCCATCAATCGTTTGGTGACATCAATATCTTCCTGGCTGGGAGCAGGATCACCGGAGGGGTGGTTGTGAAGACATATAACAGAGGCTGCGGAGCGTCGCAGTGCTTCTTTAAAAAGCTCTCTGGGATGGACTATACTGGCGTTTAAACTGCCGATAAACAACGTCTGCCTGTGAATGACCTGGTTTTTTGTGTTCAGGCAGAGGATAACAAAATGTTCCTGCGTTAAAAAGCGCATATCATCCATGACATAACGGGAAACATCTTCGGGAGAACGAATCACATACTTTTCATTTTCCTGGAACGTATAAATGCGCCGGCCCAATTCTAAGGCCGCCCGTAATTCGAGTGCTTTTGCCAGGCCGATTCCCTTTATTTTCTGAAGTTCTTCCATTGTTGCTTCTTTCAGCATAAGCAGTCCATCAAAGTCATAAAGTACACGCTGGGAGAGCTGGAGGACCGATTCATTTTTTGTACCGGTGCGAAGCAGGATCGCGAGAAGTTCTTGGTTGGACAATTGTTCTGCTCCAATTTTCACCATTTTTTCCCGGGGACGTTCAGAGAAAGGGACGTCTTTTATCGTCGTTGGGGATAGAGGCAACATTCACTCTCCTTTATGAAAAATTGGTTGAATAGAAAGGAAAAATATGAAAGGCTTGAAGTTCCCGGCTGAGACGAGAAATAGGCAGCCCCATGACATTGTAATAATCACCTGCAATTGATTCGACAAACAGGCAGCCCTGTCCCTGTATGCCATAGGCGCCCGCTTTATCATACGGTTCCGAAGTGGAGAGGTAGGAAGAAAGCTGCCACCTTTCAAGTGGATAAAACGTGACTTCGGTTTTAACATGAAATACATGGTTCGCGCTGCGGGAATAAAGCGCAACGCCGGTAAATACTTCGTGGGTTTGATCGGACAGCGCTTCGAGCATAGCCTCTGCTTCCTCTTTTGAACCTGGTTTACCAAGGATCTGATGTTGATGGGCAATGAGCGTATCCGCGCCTAAAACAACCCCGTCCGAATGCCGGGAATACACTTCCTCTGCTTTTTGAGAAGCCAGGGCTTCCACAGCCTCTTCGGGACGAAGCAAACCGTTTAATTGCTCCGAAACACGGCTGGGGCGGGATTGAAAACGGTATCCTGCTTGACCAAGCAGTTCTTTTCTTCTTGGGGATTTCGATGCCAGGATAAGGGAAGGCATGAAGGGAGACCACCTTTCTAATACGTCTTTAATACGCATTATACCAGCGGTGATAAAAGTGTACCAAATAAGGGGCCGGTCTACAAGAAGATTTTTCCTGCAGCCGGCATTACGCTATTCCCTGTTTTCTCCGTTATAGACATACACTGCTTCTTCATAATAAAGAATTGCTTCCATCACAGCTTCCTGAAATCCCGCTGAGGCTTCCTCCTTCTCCGGCCATTCTTCCTTCAGATGCTCCAGCCCCTCTTTCAGATGTACATAAGCCTCTTTTTCCCATTCCTCTGTATTTCCAAGAAATGTTGATAGTTTTTCGGCCGTCTCCCTTCCCTCCTTCTCGTTTTCCGCCACTTTTACTGTCTCCTTAAGCAGCTGCTTTACCTCAAGAAGATTCTCCTTCAAACGAGCGGGCTCCTGCCCCTCCTCCGGATCGGGGATATATCTTGTTTTTTCAAACACTTCAACCCCCTCCTCCTCGTAATACTGGAGCAGTTTTTCCGACGCTTTTTTATCGAAATGCATGCCGGAAAATAAATAATAATATTCCCCATCATACGTCAATATTCCAGGGTAGCCCTGATCTGTTAACGCTGTCTGCATTTCCAGCCCCTTTTCTTTTTTCGTAAAAGCGCCGGCCTGAATAATATAAGCCGTCAGGGAATCATTAAAATCCGCCGTGATTGGCGGCGGCTCTTCTTCAGGTTCCGTTCCGGCCGGTGAGTCGCCGGCTGAAACAAATTGGAGGAGCATAATCCCAAATAGCAGCCCTAATACCGCGGCACCTGCGGTTATAGATATAAAATAAAGAGAAAACGGCTCCTTTTTTTCAGAAGACATTCTTGGTCTCCAGTGCTTTTTCTTTTTACGGTTATTTTTTAATGGGAGTCCCGGCCGCTTTTTTTCATTATCCACTTCTCTGACTGCAGCCGTTTCTTCCTCTGCCGCTCTTCGTTCGTTCCAGTCTATGATGGGCAGCTCTTCGGCTGCTGTGGTTTCTTTTTCGGGAGACGGCTTTTTTTCCACATACTCTCCATTAATCTTCAAGGAAACAGGAGGCTCGTCCTTTTTCATTCTATCGTCTCCTTTCCATCCTGCTGGGATTGATTTCTACCCTAGCATAAGAAATATGAAAAAGAACGAGACCCTTGTCGTCCCGCTCTTAAAAAGATTGTCAAAGAAACCATTTTATTGTGTTAGAGCTTCTCCCCCCAAAAGAGGTTCCGGAGCGAAGCTGTCCTTCCAGCCGGAAGTGCAGCGAAGCCAATGAAATAGAGGTGCCTGAGTGGGGTATACATAGTGGAGGACGGGACAACGAGAATTTTTTTCGCTGGCGGGAGTCATAGGAGGGTTGGAGGACAGCAGGTTTCTCCTTCTATCTATTCGTGTTCTCCATAATCTTTTGGAGAACACGGTCTCCCTTTTTCTTCCTGCTAATGGGGCCCACCGCTGGTTTGGAGAGCAATAAGAATGCAGCCCCTTCACCCGGCGGCCTTCAGTATTCCTTCAGATTGGTATGTTAACCTGCCGGCAGAGTTATAGAAAGCGGATGTACCATTGGAACAGGGTTTCGCCAAAAAATAGTGTCAGGAGACTTCCTGCTGCGATAAATGGACCGAACGGCATTGGTATTCCACGCTTTACTGTACCTGCAGCAAGTCCGACACAGCCAATCACCGCCCCGATAAACACAGACAGAAAAAAAGCGAGCAGCAGCTGCTGCCAGCCGAAGAAGAAGCCGAGCAGAGCAAACAGCTTAATGTCTCCGCCGCCCATCCCGCCTTTGCTTACAATCGCGATCATAAGCAGCAGACCGAAGCCGAGCGCTGCTCCAAGGAACGGATCCCACCACGGATCAAGCGGAGCCGCTGTCATTCTCAAGACAGCAATCGGCACTGCAAAAGTGAGGAGAATTTTATCGGGGATCACCATCGCCGACTTATCGCTGATCGTAATAATAACAAGAAGCGACAGGATCAACAAGGCCATCCCTGTATCCCAGGAAAACCCCCAGAAGTACCAGGCCGCTGTAAAAAGAATGGCCGTAACAGTTTCCATGAGCGGGTAAAAAATGGGGATGCCGGTTTGGCACGTCCGGCACCGCCCGCCAAGAAACATATAAGAAGCGACAGGAATTAGATCAACCGCCTGCAGGGTCGTACCACAGGAGGAACAGTGCGAACGGGGATGCAGGATCGATTCTCCCTGCGGCACTCGCAGCCCGACGACATTAAAAAAGGAACCGAGCACCAGCCCGGTGATAAATATGTATCCCAAAATAATGAACTCCATCTTTTATCCTCTTTTCGTCATGCTGCGTCCATTTTACCATATTGCTTACAAAGCGGGTAGAATGGGTTTCGTTAAATTAGATGCTAGTACAAACCATACAAGACACAAAATTTCCGAACGATTCATAGTAGAATCGTTCGGAAACCTTTTGTTCAAGCTCTATCCTTGACTCTTTGTTTTTTAGAGATCAATTTCTAAACACTGTACTCACCAATATTATTTTATTTGCTTAGTATAGACCCAGGATGTTTGAAGTTTTCTTAAAAATATTTGAGTTTTTTTCCTCCTTATTTATCAGCTGGTCGCCAGTTTTTGTTTCCTTAACAGGTGCAAGGGTGAACTTCTCTGTATTTTCATGGGGGACGGAAAATTTATATATATATTTACTTGCCGTTTTTTCATCAATATTAACCGATCTACCTAAAAAATGTAACTTGGTAAGAAGATTTCCATTTTCGTCTAACAGACCAAATAACATGTTTTCGTCATTAATATCTCGTTTAACGTCAGCCGTCATTGCAATTTCAGCTGCATTCATCTTCGCAAAAGTAATTTTAACATCACGGGTTTCTGGTATATCAGTCTTTACTATTTTAATGTCCTCTCCTTGTACTTCTTTTATAGGGAAATTAAATGTCCAGTTACCCTGAAAATTTGCTGCTTTGTTAAACTTTATATTAAGTTTGCCTTCTGTAGGCAGCGTTTTCATAGGTGTCATGGTATAAATACCGACGTGTTTTCCTTTTGAGACTTCCTTACTCCAACTCCTGCCACTATAATCATATCTTTTACCATCCATTTTTATTTTTGGTTTTCCAACAAGATTTGGAGGGTATGTTTTTACTTTTTCAGCAGTTATTGATTTATTTGTTTCTATAGAGTATGAATAACTGATTTCATTCCCGAAATAATACACGTCGTTTATGGTTAAAGTTACCCCATTATCCGTAACGGATTGGTTTATTGTAGAAGTTAACCCATTGTTATAAGCAGCAGAAATTCCATCAAACGGCCCTTGAAGAATGATGGAATCTAATTGAAATTCAGATGCCTTATTATCCTCCTCTTCATTACTACGATCCTCTTCTCCAAATGCTACATTATCAGTGTGAAAGCAAATGGGAATTATACTAAGTATGAATAATAAATGGACCAGTCTTCGGGCCTGCATTTTATTACCTCCCATATGGGAATTATGGATGATACTGCTAGTATATTTCATGTGAAAAATAATTATTCATTCGTCTCCTTGTGGTGGCAGAGATTGTTATGGCTTCTCAGAAAAACACCGTCTGGCCAACGACAAAAAAGTGGAAGTAAATGTATATTTTGAAAGAAATATACACATAGGCTTAAATAAATTTATTTGGAGGGGAAAATGAAGCCAAATTATTTTTTAGTGTTTTTGTTGTAGTACTAGCTGGTTGTCAAACGGACAATGAACAAAGATCCTTCATCCATTACCATTTTTAAAGAGGGAAAAACAGAAAAAAATATGAAAGATTAGATGCCGTAAACAAGTATTTGGAAACTGAATTAAGCGAAACTAGTATTAAAGTGAACTATACGGAAAACACAGAAGACCTTAATGAAGATAAGTTAACATTTACCTTCTTTGAAGGTGATGCAGTATCCAATAAAAGTACAATGGCTCATTACGAGGGGAAAAATATTGCTAGAATCATGTTTGAAGTATAAAGTCGAATTTTATAATTAAATAGCCTCACTCCAGAATTGTTCAATAAAATACTCCCTTCCAGGCCTCTTCTATTTGTCACCTGTCGGGGAGTATAACTTTTTGTCTTTAATCTTTTGCTGCTTCAGATATAAAATAGAGAGATCCGGCGGCGACCACTAAATCCCCGGGGGCTGCCTCCTGCTGAACTTTTTCCCAGGCAGCCTGCCAGTCCGGCAGAGCCTGTGTCTCCGGGATTGGACTTTTCTCCGCCACTTCTTCTGCTTCTGCGGCCCGGAAGAAATCAAAACTCACTGTTGTCACCGATTGAATCGGAAGAGATTTCAACGGTTCGAGCAGAACGGCGGGATCTTTTTCCTTCGTCATCCCGACAATCAGATGGAGAGGCCGTCCGGAAAAATGATCCTTCAGGGCCTCGGCCAGGCTCTCCATTCCTTCTTTATTGTGGGCCCCGTCCAAAAGGAGCGGTGGGGTGGTCTCCCGATAATCGAGACGCCCGATCCAGCTGGCCTTTTTAAGCCCTTCACGAATATGTTCTTCCTCTACAGGAAGAGTGTAATACAACATCAAGTAACGAAATACCATCAGAGCAGCAGCTGCATTTTTCGTCTGATGTCGCCCCAGCATCGAAATCGTAACATCTTCCATATGATTCAAGTTCGATCGGAATGAAAACGTCCAACCTGCGGCATGAGCCTCCGCTCCCACGACGTGAAATTCGTGCTCAAGACGGTACAGCCGTGTCCGGGCTTCTTCCGCTGCTTCCTTTAGAATAGCGAGTACCTCAGGATTCGTATCGCATGTAATGACTGGGACGCCGGATTTAATAATGCCCGCTTTTTCACGTGCTATTTCTTCAATCGAATCTCCCAGGATCGCCTGATGATCGTGTCCCACATTGGTAATCACACTGATCATGGGATGCATCGCATTGGTCGAATCCAACCGGCCGCCAAGCCCGACTTCCCAGATCACCAGGTCCGGAAATGCGGTGGAAGCAAAGTAGTGGGCGGCAATAACCGTAAGCACTTCAAACTCCGTAGGAGGACCAAACGGTGTTTTAGCAATGCTCTCGGCGATTGGTCTTACTGCCTGCGCACTCTTTAGAAAATCCTCTTCCGAAATGGGTTCTCCGTTTACAGCAATCCGTTCCCTGAATTCATAGACATATGGTGAGGTAAAGGTTCCACATACGAGTCCGGCTTCTTTCATCGGTTCTTTCAAAAATGCTGCCGTGGAGCCTTTCCCGTTCGTACCTCCAACATGTATACTTTTCAGCCGCCGCTCCGGGCTGCCAATTCCTTCGAGCATCATGCGCACCCGGTCCAGGCCCGGCCGGACCCCGAAGGCCGTAAGCTCTGTGAGCCAGCCGTGTGCTTCTTCGTACGTCTGCATCGTAGCATCCCTCTCGTTTTCTGTCTATTAAGTCTGCAGCTCCTGGATACGGGCTGTGACTTTTTCGCGTTTTTCCAGATAGTCCTTTTCCTTTTCCCTTTCCTCCTGAACCACATGATCCGGCGCTTTCTGGACAAATCCCTCATTGGAAAGCTTTTTCTGGACACGTTCCACTTCTTTGTCCAGCTTTTCTTTCTCTTTTTCCAGCCTGGCGATTTCTTCCTGTAGATCAATCAGCCCGGCAAGCGGCATGTACAGTTCTGCGCCACTGAGCACATGGGAGACCGATTTTTCCGGGGCAGTCAGGGCAGAGTCGATGGAAAGCTGTCCCGGATTGCAGAATCTCTCAAGATAACTCCGCCCCCGTTCCAGCTGTAATTGTTCTGCCTCCGTCTGCGGCTTAATCTGCAGATCAATTTCTTTGCTTGGTATAACATTCATTTCGGCGCGAGTATTTCGTACAGCATGGATGACACTTTTCAGCAGTTCCATATCTTCTACCGACTCTGCATCCTCCAGCGTACGATCAGCTTCCGGCCAAGAAGCAGCAGTCACGGAGTCTCCTGTATGGGGCAGATGCTGCCAGATTTCTTCGGTAATAAACGGCATAATCGGATGCAGGAGCCGCATGGTCTGCTCGAGGACATGAGCCAGCACGGAACGACTCTTCTGCTTCGCTGCCTCATCGTCCCCGTAGAGCGGAAGTTTGGCCATTTCAATATACCAGTCACAAACGTCATCCCAGATGAAATTATAGAGGAGACGCCCCACTTCCCCGAACTCATAATTATCCATCAGCCTTGTGACATCACGGATTGTTTCCTGGAGGCGGGTCAGAATCCAGCGGTCTGCGATGGTTTTCTCCCCGTCGATATAAATGTCCTCATAGCGTAGGCCGCTCATGTTCATGAGCGCAAAGCGGGAAGCGTTCCAGATTTTATTCGCAAAGTTCCAGTTGGCTTCAATCTTTTCCCAGTGAAACCGGAGATCATTGCCTGGGGTAGTGCCGGTAGCAAGAAAGAAACGGAGCGCATCCGCACCGTAGCGGTCAATCACATCCATTGGATCGACGCCGTTGCCGAGAGATTTACTCATCTTACGACCTTCTGCATCCCGCACAAGACCGTGGATGAGAACGTCTTTAAACGGGCGTTCATTGGTAAATTCAAGCCCTTGAAATATCATCCGCGACACCCAGAAAAAGATAATGTCATAACCTGTGACAAGGACATTTGTCGGGTAAAACCGCTTAAAATCCGGATTTTCTTTATTTGGCCAGCCCATTGTGGAAAACGGCCAGAGTGCAGAGCTGAACCACGTATCGAGAACATCCTCATCCTGTTCCCATTCCTCCGGATTGGACGGGGCCGTATGGCCGACATGCATTTCGCCGGTTTCCTTGTGATACCAGGCCGGGATCCGATGTCCCCACCATAGCTGCCGGGAAATACACCAATCCCGAATATTTTCAAGCCAATGCAGATATGTTTTTTCAAACCGGTCTGGAACAAAATGGACTTTGTCCTCTTTGTGTTGTAATGCAATGGCCTGTTTGGCAAGAGGTTTCATTTTTACAAACCACTGCGTCGACAGGTACGGTTCTACAACAGCCCCGCTTCGTTCGGAATGGCCGACCGAATGCGTATGCTCTTCAATATCAAAAAGGACACCGTCATCCTGCAGGTCTTTCACCAGCTGGGTGCGGCACTCAAAGCGATTAAGCCCCTTGTATCTGCCGGCGTTTTCATTCATCGTGCCGGCTTCATCCATGACCAGCACCCGTTCAAGATCATGCCGGTTCCCCATTTCAAAGTCATTTGGATCATGAGCCGGGGTAATTTTCACAGCGCCGGAGCCAAATTCCATATCGACATAATCATCCGCGATAATCTCGATCTCACGGCCAACAATGGGAAGCACTACGGTACGCCCGATCAGATGATTGTAGCGTTCATCCTCTGGGTGCACTGCAACGGCTGTATCACCGAGCATCGTTTCCGGCCGGGTGGTCGCCACTTCAATATGACCACTTCCGTCTTTGAGTGGATATTTCATATGGTAAAAGTGCCCCTGTACTTCTTTATAATCAACCTCAATATCAGAAAGGGCGGTTTGTGTATCGGGATCCCAGTTAATAATGTACTGTCCCCGGTAAATCCATCCTTTATTGTAGAGCGAGACAAATACTTCCCGGACGGCCGTGGAAAGTCCTTCATCCAGCGTAAAACGTTCACGTGAATAATCAAGGGAAAGTCCCATCTTCGCCCATTGCTGCCTAATGAAATCGGCGTACTCTTCCTTCCAGTCCCACGCCTTTTCGAGAAACCCTTCACGTCCCAGCTCATAGCGGCTGGTCCCTTCTTCCTTTAGTTTTCCTTCTACTTTGGCCTGGGTGGCAATACCTGCATGATCCATCCCCGGAAGCCAGAGCATATCATAGCCCTGCATTCGTTTCAGCCTGGAGATGATATCCTGGAGTGTCGTATCCCATGCGTGACCGAGATGGAGACGGCCGGTGACATTTGGGGGTGGAATCACAATCGTAAAAGGTTCCTTCTCTCCTTTTCCTTCCGCTTCAAAAAATTTTCCATTCGTCCAATATGGATACCATTTGGTTTCCGTGTCTTTTGGATCATACTTGGTTGGCATATCTGTATGCTGTTCTGCCATAGGATTCCCTCCCTCTTTGTAATTAATTATCCTTCCACATGTTCTTGTTTTCTCCGAATTTCTAACCTATCAATTATCACCAGATAGATTCATTCCCACCTCACGGACACATATATTGTTATTTATAACAATTTGAACCAGTTTGGATTCCTTCCAACTGCTCGAACAGGAATTTGTTGGTAAATTATTATATGACCGTGCTCTTGGTAATCACCCACATCGCACATGGTCGCTAACCCTCCCATATATCACTGGATGGGTGTCCATACATTCCTTCGTCCGGCGTATCCATGTGGTGGGGGG
>NZ_AUCI01000001.1 GCF_000429685.1 Salibacterium aidingense DSM 18341 | reverse complement strand
GATCTCGTCATCATGGATGACTTAATGTATATGGCGATGGACCATCACGAAGCGAATCTCTTTTTCCATCTCATCAATCATCTATATGAACGAAGTTCCATTATTCTAACTTCCAACAAGGGGCCGGAGAATTGGGGAGAGCTTTTGGGAGATCAGGGGATTGCGACGGCGATCCTGGATCGCCTTCTTCATCGATCAGAGGTTATTCATTTAGACGGCGGCAGCCATCGTATCAAATACCGTGAAACGTTGTTCGATGAAAAAAGTGTTCAAAATAAATGAGCAAAAACTGTTCAAATTAACTTGACGGTTACAAAGCGGCGCTATGTGTGCCCCTGTGGAAAGAAATTCCCTGAAAAGACCCGTGTTGTGAAGCGTTATCAACGCCATACGACCGAATGGAATCAAGCATTAGGACTTCGAACGATTCAGGGCAAGAATTTTAAAGATACCGCCCGCAAGTTTCATACGTCCTCATCAACCGCCATGCGTCGGTTTGACCGTCTGGCAGCATTAACGATCCAGGAAGTCCAAGAACTGCCGGAGGTCCTCGCCATCGATGAATATAAGGGGGATACCAACAAAGGCAAGTATCAAGTCCTTATCGCTGACAGCACCGGGGAACCTCTTGATATTCTGCCGGATCGAACCGCCGCTACCGTTAAACAGTATTTACGGGAAAAAGGGGCGAACGTGGAGATGGTAGTCATGGATATGAGCCCTTCCTTCAAATCCGCTGTCCAACAGGCATTAGGATCTCCGATTATTATTGCAGACCGCTTTCATTTCTGTCGTTATATTTACTGGGCCCTGGATCTGATTCGCCGTAATGTCCAGAAAGACTTTCATGAATATGACCGCAAGAAGTGCAAACGGATGAAACATGTTTTTCACAAACCCCTTGAGACCCTGAGTGAGAAGCAGCATTGGTATTTAGAGCGGTATTTGAACTTATCCAATGACCTAACAGATGCTTACCAGCTGAAAGAAATGTTTCGTTCCTGGTTTGATCAAGCCAAACGGAAAAAAGACCATCCGGGACGTGACATCAAAGAAAGTGGAGACCTCTGGTCTCCCTGAATTAAAGAAAGCTGTTGAAACGCTGAAGAATTGGCAGCACGAGATTCTGAACAGTTTTACATTCGGCTATACGAACGGTCCTGTTGAGGGGCTGAATAACCAAACCAAGGTTATAAAGCGAAACGCTTTTGGATTCAAACGATATGATCGATTACGGAGCAAAATTCTGTTACATCATCAAATGAAGCATCAGGACATCAGCGTAGGATAAAGGGGCAGAGGCCGACGGCCTCCACCCCAACAATTGACTTAGAACCTAAAATACAAACATTGGGGGTTAGGTATTAGTGGAAATGATGAACATGGAAGGAGAAACACGGATTTTGGATTTATTGATTCTTCTACGAAGTAGTTGATCTTTTTTAATACGATTAATTAAAAATTAATATATATTGGAGCAAAAGGTGCACATACAGGTACACATATAGAACTGATGCATAGGCAGAGTAATGATTACAGGAGAAAATTGTCTTAAACCTATCTTACAAGATTGTCGTTTTAAAGTTATATCTTTCAAGAAATTGAGCAACAATCGCTTTTTTGCAATGATAACGAAAAGACTAGGACCGTAGAAAAAAGGATTTCTGAAATGGTCCGAGAAACATTTAGATTAGTAAAGCATTAATTATCTCGGAGAGGAGTGTGGAATAACGAAGTAATTTAATAAATACAATTTTCTTTAGTTATTATCAGGGAATAAGGAAGACATTATCTGATCATGGGAATATTGTGGGTCTACCTCGCCTTGAAGGAGAAGGGAGGGGATGGCAAGAATACTTGGAAACTTACTCATTATTTCAGGATTTCTTCTCATAGGGATATTTGGTTATCAATACTGGGATCATCACCAGGCTCAAAGTAAAGCAATGATAGAAGCAAAAAATCGAATTGATGAGGTTGCTATCACCGCATTTCCCGGTCAGAGCAACCAAATTGTATTATCCGGCCATCGGGATACGGTATTCCGCAATTTCGGCGAATTTGAAACGGGAGATCGCTACATTGTTGAAATGCCATATGGAAAATATGAATATGAAATCAGGAAAAAACCATTGTACCGGAAGAAGATACCTCCATTATAGGAGAAAGCTCGGAAGAAGTACTGGTGGGGAGTACGTGTTACCCGTTTGATTACGTCGGATTCGCCCCGGATCGCTATGTTACCTATGCCTATCCTGTAGAAAAATGAAAACAGAGAAAAAACGTTAGGACGTCCAAGCAATAAAAAGTACTGTCCTTATCGGTCCTGCCTTTCATTCAAATAAAATAATTAGTGTATTACTAAATTTCTAGCTTTATCAGTAGTGCCATGCTTGACGGTCTTTGAACGGACGTTGCCGTGAAAAAGTAAACGTGACTTTTCTTGGTTCTAATCCGGAGAGTGATTGTTAAATGGGGGCTATCCATTAAGCTGCGAAAAAAATGGTGATATTTAAGAAAAGAGGCTACTGAAAAAGTATAAAGAACTTAGTGGAGCTTGTTATTTATAATGTACTTTGAATAAAGAGGACGGTGAGCCCTGCGCAGGCAAGGTTCCCACGGAGAAATCATCAAGCCGCTTTGGGCTCCGGCCTGCAGGATCTTATCTGACTTCTTTTTCCGCAGCTTGTTAAGAAAACGAGGGAGTCTTTTCAATTCACCCTGGCCCATATCCCATACTTCACAGTCCAGCTGTTTAGATTAAAACATTACATCGGAATAATGATAAAGAGCAGGAGAGCCTCCAGTGTGTATAAAAAGAACATTATCATTTTTATTAAAATAATCCTTCCTTGCTAAATCTATTAACCCCGCCATAGCTTTTCCAGAATAAACAGGATCTAACAAAATGCCTTCTTTTCTAGCAAGAACTTGAACTGCTTCTTTCATTTCGCTGGTTGGGATAGAATATCCCTTTCCGACATAATTATCAAAACAATGTATTAACTTTTTGTCGATTACTTTGTTTGCTCCAATGTGCGATGCCGTACGGTTTGATAAATTATAAATAAGTTCTTCCTGCTCTTCTTTTTTTCTACTTACGTTTATACCAGTAACAGGGATAGATGCATTAAAACCTGAAAGGCCTGCGATTAAACCTGAATGCGTACCACCGCTGCCACTTGCTGTAATGATATGATTAATATTTAAGTTTAATTGAAAGGTTTGATGTAATATTTCCTGCGTACATGCAACATAACCAGTAGCTCCTATTTCGTTAGAACCCCCTCCTGGAATGATATAACTTTTTCGTCCTACAATGGATAATTCTGAAGCCACTTTTTCCATTTCAAAATTCATGTCCGATCCCCCTGGTACGACTCTTACGTCTTCAGCGCCAAGAAGACTGAATAGTGCATTATTACCTGTTGCGTTTGGATTATAACTTTTTGGTACACGCTCTTCTAAAACGAGTATGCACTTCAGCCCTTCTTTATTTGCAGCAGCTAAAGTAAGACGGCAGTGGTTTGATTGTACAGCTCCGCAGGTGATCACGGTGTCTGCTCCCTGTTCTAACGCATCCGCAATTAAGAATTCAAGCTTCCTGGTTTTATTTCCCCCTTCGACTAACCCTAATAAATCGTCTCTTTTTATATACACATTTGGCCCGTTTAAGAATTCTGACAATTGAGGAAGGAACTGAATGGGTGTAACCTTTTCGGTATAAATTCTGCGAGGAAATTTTGCTAGGTTCATTTTTGACCTCCTAATAAAATTAAATGTCTTTTGTGATATGTATATGTTAACCAAAGAAAATACAAAAAGAAACTATTTATGTTAAATTTCCTTCAAAAGTTTATAAGAAACTTGATTGACTTGACATGTTATAAATGATAATGTCGAATAAATAACTTTTAGAAAAAACCAGGTAATTACCAAATTTATTTTAAAATCAAAAAATTTGTTAAATTCTAAATTGAAAGTTTAGGAATTATTATTGTAGGAGGGTTGAAAACAAACTTGTAATAATTTTTTTAAAATAGGTTGATATGATGATGAAGAAGAAAAATACTTAGGGGGGACAGTAAATTGTCTAAAAAATTTGTTTGGTTAGCAGGATCTATTTGTTTGTTGGCAATGATAATGATAGGTTGTGGGAATGGAGAAGATAATACAGGGGGAGAAATCACTGGGGAGAATGGCTCTGGAACTAACGATGAATCAGAAGAAAATAGCGTCGAATTAAGTGAAGAAGAAATTTCAAATTATCCAGAAGAAGAATTAGAAATGGTAATTCCTTATTCTCCAGGAGGAGCTACTGATGTTATTTTCAGAGTTTTCGCTTCATATGCTGAGGAGCACCTTGGTCAAGAAATAGTACCCGTGAATATGGAGGGGGCAACATCTACAAATGGTTCACAAGAAGTAAGAAAATCTGATCCTGACGGATATACCTTCCTAGCAAGCCATGATGTGATAGCAACTGCTAATATTCAAGGGGTTGTTGACTATTCTTTTGATGCATTCGAACCTGTATCACTGCTTACTGAGACTCCAAATATGGCCGTTATAAATTCTGAGAATGAATACGAAACGTTAGGAGAATTTGTCGATTATGTAAATAATAATCCTGGCGAGGTGTCGTGGGGCTACACTCCTGGTTCTACTTCACACTACTTTATTACAATGATGATGGACGAAGCAGGTATTGAGTCAGATGCTTTAAACTTAGTTAGTTATGAAGGCACTGGAGATGCCATTCAGGCAGTCACAGCTAATGAGATCCAAGGAACCATGGGTAATGTACCTTCGGCTGGTGAACAAATTGAAGAAGGATCATTTACAGCTCTTGGAATTGCCAGCGAAGAGCGTTTAGATGCATATCCAGATATACCTACTTTTATAGAAGAAGACATTGATATGACACATAGTACAAGCCGTGGTGTTTTTCTTCCCAAAGGTACTCCAGATGAGATCGTTCATTCATTATCAGAAGCTTTTGGAGAAGCGGCAAACGATCCAGAGTTAGTTCAGGAAATTGTAGAAGATTTAGGATCTATTGTACGTCACATACCTTCAGAAGAATATTCTGATTTCGTGGAGGAAAAAGAACAAGAATTAATCGAACTGTCCGAATCGATGGAATTAGAATAATAGCGGGCCTTGAGTAATGAAAGCATTTTTCTTTTTTATTGCTCAAGGCTTTTATCAAAGGAGTTACAAAAACATGTTCAAAAAGAACCTGGCTTTTGCAATTGGTATTTTGCTTTTTTGTATATTGATGTATATGGAAACTTTTCGGTTCGCATCAGAGTCGACTCTACGTGTAGGCCCACAAGTCTATCCAAGAATTTTATTAGCAGTACTAGCTTGTCTTACTGGTGTATATATAATGAAAGAAATTGTAATGAAAGCTATAAGTAATAAAACTCAAGAAGAAAATAAAGAAAAGAAACATTTTAATTGGAGGAGTTTTTTTTCCTATTACTATAAAACTTTTTTCGTGTTTGTTTTATTTGCCCTTTATATTTTTCTGTTAAATAACGTGGGGTTTATTATTTCTAGTCTAATATTTTTATTTATTGGTCAAACCCTGTTAATGAAAATGAAAAGTATTAAATTATACATAATTAACGTGTCAGTTACTTTTGTAGCAACCTTCTTTATATTTATTGTGTTCACAGAAGTATTAGGAGTAAGGCTTCCTTAAAAGAATATAAGAGAAAGTAATTAAAAACAACACTGAAGGGAGTTTTCAAATTTGGACAACTTTTTTCTTCTTGGGTTTCAAGAAGTTATTTCTTTTCATGTATTGCTGTTAATTACTATTGGTACATTATCCGGTATAATTTCGGGGGCAATTCCTGGATTCACAGTAACGATGGGTGTCGTACTTGCCTTTCCTTTTACTTTTGGAATGGATGCGGTTAGTGGACTGGCTTTAATGATTTCAGTTGTAGTTGGAGGATATGTGGGAGGAATCATCACTGGAATTTTACTTGGTATACCTGGGACTCCTTCTTCTATTGCTACAGTTTTTGATGGACATCCCATGGCTAAAAATGGTGAACCAGGTCGTGCTCTTGGAATAGCGGTGTTATCTTCCTTTATCGGAAATATTTTAAGTGTAATCATACTTGTGGTCTTTGGACCATTAGTTGCTGAATTTAGCTTGATGTTTGGGCCCTGGGAAATATCTATGCTAATTATATTTGCCTTAACACTGGTTGGAAGCTTGTCAACTGGGGCATTATTTAAAGGAATCATCACTGGAATGATTGGACTTTTAGTTGCGACAACCGGTTCGGCGCCCTCAGGACAAATCAGATTTAATTTTGGTAATGATTTTCTTAACGGGGGTATTGAAATGCTGCCTGTGCTGATAGGAGCGTTTGCTTTTTCGCAACTTCTTACAAATTTAGAAGAGTCCCAATATGATAGCAAGAATTTAGAAAAGCTAAAAGAAATGAATCGAAAAATGTCCATTCCTTATCTACAAATTTTAAAAGATATATCAGGGCAAAAATTAAATCTGCTTCGGTCCTCTTTGATTGGAAGTTTTATAGGTTCCATTCCTGCAGTAGGCGGGACTGCAGCAAATTTTGTGAGTTATGATCAAGCAAAGAAGTTTTCAAAGCGCTCAAATGATTTTGGTAAAGGAATCCCTAATGGAATAGCTGCGGCAGAAAGTTCAAATAGCGGGATTATCGGAGGGGCTTTAATACCAACCTTGACCTTAGGAATACCAGGAAGTTTGACGATGGCTGTTATGTTTGGTGTCTTAATTTTACACGGGATAAACCCTGGTCCGAGACTGTTTCAAGATCAACCAGCGTTGGTGGGGAGCATATATGTGACTATTATCATTAGCGGCATTGTAATGGTTCTCGCTATGGCTTTACTTATAAAATATTTTGCAAAAATAACCCAGATACCGCAGGGCATCATTGTTCCAGTTGTTCTTATGCTGTCTTCCGTAGGGGCTTTCGCTTTAAATAATTCTATGCTGGATGTATGGACACTATTAGTCTTTGGTATTGTAGGATATTTGTTTAACAAAGCTGGGGTGCCACTCGCTCCCTTGGTTCTAGGAGTAGTGCTTGGACCTTCATTGGAGACAAATATTTTTCGTGCTTTTGAACTAGAGGAAACATTAACTCCCTTTTTCACTCGTCCTATTTCAGCCACATTATTGGGAATAACAATATTGTCTGTCATTCTGTTGATTATACAAAATAAGAAACAATCAACGAAATAATATTTTATAAAAGTAGGTGTTAAAAATGAAAACATTCGATTCGTTGTCGTATCCATACCATTCGCGAAGAAATGTCATGTTTGCCCAAAAAGGAATGGTAGCCACCTCTCAACCAGTTGCAGCTCAAGTTGGAATGGATATGATGAAAATGGGTGGTAATGCCATAGATGCTGCTATTGCTACAGCGGCTTGTTTAACTGTAGTTGAACCTTCTTCAAATGGTATTGGAGGAGATGCCTTTGCTATTGTTTGGGTGAAGGACAAATTGTATGGGTTAAATGCAAGTGGTTATTCCCCCCAAGAGATTTCTATTGATAAAGTAAAGAAACGTGGGTATGAGCAAATGCCGGAATATGGATGGCTGCCAGTGACAGTGCCTGGCGCCCCGGCTTCCTGGGTTGCATTATCTGAGCGGTTCGGAAAACTATCTTTTAAAGAGCTGTTAAAGCCTGCGATTGACTATGCACGCCATGGGTTTGCCGTTACCCCCACAGTAAGTTATAACTGGAAAAAAGCAGTTAAGACATTTAGCCAATTTAATGATAAAGCATTTAAATCGTGGTTTCAAACGTTCACTAATAATGGAACAGCACCAGAACCTGGAGATCTATTTAAAATGCAAGATCATGCAGATACGTTGGAACATATCGCAGAGACAAAAGGAGAATGGTTTTATAGAGGAGAGTTTGCGGAGAAAATAGAAAAGCAGTCCAAAGAGCAAGGTGGGGTGATCAAGGGAGATGATCTTTCATCCTATCAAGTGGAATGGGTGGATCCGATCAGCGTTCATTATAAAGGATACGATATTTGGGAAATCCCTCCTAATGGACAGGGAATTATTACCCTAATGGCGTTGAATATGCTGAAAAAAGACAAGTTCATCAATAGAGATGCAGCAAGTACAATACATAAGCAGATTGAAGCAATAAAGCTGGCCTTCACAGACGCCCAAGCATTCATTTCTGCACCCGAATTCATGGATGTTACAGTGGATTCGTTGCTATCTGAAGAATACAGTAGGCAACAGTACAATCGAATAAGCGATCAGGCTCTCACACCTGCTCCAGGTAATCCCCCTCAAGGCGGCACGGTGTATTTAGCCACAGCTGATAATGAAGGAAATATGGTTTCATTTATTCAAAGCAACTATAAAGGTTTTGGCTCAGGTGTGGTCGTAGAAGGTACTGGTGTTGCCCTTCAAAACCGAGGAAAAGATTATTCGCTGGATCATAAACATGTTAATGCCCTTGCACCCTGGAAAAAAAGTTATCATACTATCATTCCAGGATTTATAACCAGAGACACTCATCCAATAGGCCCGTTTGGCGTAATGGGAGGTTTTATGCAACCGCAAGGCCATTTGCAGGTAGCGATGAATGCTATCGACTTTCATCTTAATCCACAAGCTAGCATGGATGCTCCACGTTGGCAGTGGATAGGCAATAAAACAATTATTATTGAACCACATTTTGATAATAATTTAGCGCTGCAGTTAGAACAAAAAGGACATCAAGTTCAAAAACAATTTCACGGAGGAAAGTTTGGCAGGGGCCAAATTATTTGGAAGGATGAAGATAATTTATTAATTGGCGCTACGGACCCGAGAACAGATGGACAAGTGGCAGTTTGGTAGTAATGCATACTTTTTACAGAGAGGAAGCAGTTTAATGGAAAAGGTATATTTTAATAATGAATTTGTAAACTGGAAGGAAGCGTACACACATATTGAAGACCGAAGTTATCAATTTGGAGATGGAGTTTATGAGGTAATTAAAATATTAAATGGTAAAGCGCTTTGGCTAGAGGAACACATAGAGCGTCTGTTTAGCAGTGCTAATAAAATATCTATAAAAATGAACACCTCTATTTCTGACATAGAAAAGAAGATTGAAAAACTAATAAACATTAATAATATTAATGAAGGTATCACATATATTCAAATAAGCCGTGGCGTTAATCAACGTTCACATGATTTTCCCAATCCTGCCGTTGCCCCTGTAATGATAGCTTATACTAGAGAATTATACAGGCCCATTGAGAAACAAAAAAGCGGAATAAGCGCCATCTTTCAAGATGACATACGATGGTTAAGAAACGATATAAAAAGTATTAATTTACTTGGAAGTGTTCTTGCAAAAGAAGAAGCAAATAAAAAAGGTGCGGAAGAGGCCGTACTCCATCGTTCGAATACTATCACGGAGGGTAGTGCCACGAATTTTTTTATTGTAAAAAAGGGTGTTATCTATACTCATCCCGTAAACAACTATATATTAAATGGTATAACCCGCTTAAAAGTCCTGGAACTAGCTGAACAATTGAAGATTGAAGCTAGAGAGGAACCATTTTTGAAAGAAGATGTTTTACAAGGAGAAGAAGCATTCATCACAAGTACTACCAAAGACATTGTTCCTGTAATAAAAATAGATAACAATTGTATAGGAAATGGATCACCTGGGAAAGTGACAATGAAGCTCCAGGAAGCATTTGAAAATCTTTTAAGTAGACTTCTTTAATGAGTTAATCCAAACACTAAGGGGAGAAAGAGATGCATCTGGCCTTATTTGGAGCATTTTTAAGAGTTGGTATTTTAGGATATGGAGGGGGGCCTGCTTCTATTCCATTAATACATAAAGAGGTAGTAGAAAACTATCAGTGGATGACTGAAGACGAATTTGGTGACATTCTTGCTTTGGGGAATACTTTACCTGGACCGATCGTAACGAAACTCGCCGGATATATAGGGTATGAAAAAGCTGGGGTCCCAGGAGCTATAAATGGGGTGGCAGCATCTAGTTTGCCAACTGTCATTCTAATGATTGGATTATTTGTAGCTTTATCCAACTTCCAGGATCAAGCTTGGGTGGATGGGGTTACAAACGGTGTTTTACCAGTAGTAACAGTGATGATGGGTGTCTTAACTTGGAATTTCATCAAAAGATCTAAAAAAGATTTTGGATGGAAAGTATTGATGCTTTTTATTACTGTGGGAATTATATTGATTGAATTTGTGAATATTCATCCAGCGATTGTTATTATAACACTCTTTGCTGCGGCTCTCCTTCAAAAAAAATAGCAGCAAGAGATTTGAATAGAATTGGAAGGATCAGGATATGGTTTACTTGAATTTATTCGTAGCATTTTTAGTGCCAGGTTTATTAGGTTATGGCGGGGGACCGGCTTCCATTCCGCTTATACAGCATGAAGTAGTCGAGAATCATGAGTGGATGACAACAAGTGAATTTAGTGAAGTACTGGCAATTGGTAATAGTCTTCCCGGCCCAATAGCAACGAAAATGGCGGGCTATATAGGATTTGAAGTTGGTGGATTTTTTGGAGTATTCATTGCTATGTTTGCAACCATTGCCCCTTCTCTATTGTTAATGATTCTTTTAGTTGGAATTCTGCTTAAATATCGGGATTCTCCTAAAGTAAAGCGATTAACGATATACATAAGGCCTGTTATTATTGTTTTATTAGCCTCTTTAACATTTCAGTTTTTAAATAGTTCCGTAAATGGTATTGGAAGCTGGAGTTCTGGTATTCTCCTGGTGTTGAGTTATATTTTATTAGAGAAATTCAAGGTCCACCCTGCGTTGGTCATCTTTTCATCAATTGTTTATGGGGCGGTGTTTTTAGGAGGATAACGAAGAATATTCTTGTAAGGAGAAAGACAAACGAACGACTCCTGGTATAGTACAGAGTTTCATGTGAAGTCATCACCGCTGTTATACTAAACTTACACAATCACCTATTACAAGTTCATCATAAGCGAAAGATAGCCAGGCAAACAAGTGAATCGTGTCTAAGCTGATGCGATGCTGCTGGATCGAATGGTACGTCTTTTGATGGATGGAAGTCCCTACATGAGAGAAAGAAATGGAATTGGAAATAATAAAACCCCAGCCACTATCGTTAAGGTAGTGGCTCTCTTTAGGACAAGCGGATCTATGTCATGGCAGAGATAAGTCAGAGAAATGGCAAACCTGACGCTTGAATGGCATTACATATAAGGGAAGCAACTTATGGAATAATAATTCAAAGAGGAAATGATACGCTCCAGAATTTTGCTAAATGAACCTCTTGATTTTAGAGTTAAGTCGAAAAAAAGTATTTGAATCTCTTTATAATTTAAGTCCAGATCTGCTCTTGAAGCGCCGCAGCAGAATATGTGATTCAACACGAGTAATTCCTTCTAATGCATACAATTCATTATTAATAAAGTTTTCAAGTTCTCCCATATCTTCAACTAATACATGCATGTGTAATGTACTAGGCCCTGTCATTTGATAACAGCTTGCAACATAAGGATGGTTCACTAAAGCCTCTGCAACTTCAACCAGTGCTTTAGGTTCGCAGTCTACTTCGAAAAAAGCAGATACATTTTTTCCGGCTTTTTCCGAGTTAATAACTACACTGAATTTTTCAATAATACCTTTGTTGACTAATTGTTGAATGCGATCTCTTATTGATACTCTGGAAACCCCTAATTGTTTTCCAATTTCCACATAAGACATTCTAGAATTTTCAGTTAGTAAGTCTAAAATCTTACTGTCTATATTATCCATTATAATGATCTTTCTCCTTCTTCCATTTTGTTTCAACAGAAAGTATATCTTTTGGTGGAACAAAAATAAAAGGTTAATATTGTGTCTTTGTTTATTAATTGTAACATTTAAATAATGTTTATAAGGATGAAAACCTTCAAAATACAATGATTTATTTTTTTTTAAATTAGTGATAAATATACCGATTACAAGAGTATTTTCATTCGATCAAAGGTTCTTATTGATACCGCGCTATGGAAATCATAGGCGTACATATATGGAGAAATATGATCCTTAGTGGCTGAGAGTTTCACTTTTCTCTACTCTTTATATCAACTAGGTTTGAGTTCGTCAACATAACCCATCCATTTTATAAAGTTAACTCGTGCTCAACCCTGATAGATATTTCACTTACGTACTGATAATGTATTATTAATAAGCCAGAATATTAGAAAGGCCCCTACCCCTATAAAAAATCCAATTTTTAATCCGAAAATCAAAGAGGTTATGGTAGTTGTCAATACAATGGGCTTTCTTCCAATAGAAGACCAGTCAATAAGTTTATGTGCTGCTAAAATAATGATGATAGCGAGAGTCGCATGAGGTAAAAGAGCAAGAGGTGAGGTAAAAAGACTGCTTAGTAATAAAACAAAACATGCAGTAAAAATAGAGGAGACACTAGATTTTGCTTTGGAATCTTTATTTACTGCGGATCTTGAAAAAGCTCCTGCTACAGGCAAAGCCTGTGTTAAACTTCCGACAAAATTTGCCAAACCTAATGCGAATAGTTCTTGGTTTGGATCTATTGGTTTTGCTTTGTTTTGGCTCAATTGAGTACCCATAGCAAAAGATTCTAAGAAACTGATCAAGGCGATAAAAAAAGCAAGGGGTAAAATAGTAGATAAATAATTTACTTGAAGTGAAGGGAGCTCCCACGTTGGAAATCCAGATTTAATTTGACCTACGATTTGGATATCAAATTCTTCTATATGAAAAAAATGAACGACAAGCCCACTAAATATTATAATAAAAAGAGACGCGAAGGGAATTCGTTTAACTCTGAGAAAGACGTAGAAAACGAATAAAATACTACTAAATAAGATAACAGAAAATTTTACGCTTCCCAGGTGATTAAACAAATCGTTCAATGCCAATATAAATGGCAAGTCTCGTTGAAAGGGGACTCCAAATAGTGGTTCTAATTGATTGAGAATAATTGTTAAAGCGAGGGCATTCATAAATCCTTTTAATACAGAATGGGGAATATATTGAAAGACAGTCCCCAGGCGTAGAACGGAAAACAAAATTTGCATTAATCCTACCGTCAAGGTTAACGTAGCAACCAAAGAAACATAAACGCCTGTTCCGGGCGGAGATACTGGTGCCAATCCAGTAAACACCATGATGGACACCGCGGCTACAGGTCCAACGGAGAGTAGCGGGGACGTCCCTAAACAGCTATAAACGAATAGAGGAAAAATAGAGGCATAAAGCCCGTAAACTGCAGGGATACCTGCCATCATGGCATAGGCAATTGCTTGGGGAACAAGTAAAAGAGCAACCATAAGACCTGCATAACTATCATGTTTTAACGCTTCTAGATTGTATGATTTAAGTTGAGCTCCTATAGGTAATAAGTTATTCATGTGCTCCTCCTACTATATTGGGGTAATAAAATGGATTAACCTATTTCAGGATGTTATGACATTTGTTAAAGAGATATTCTTTTTTTGGACAAATGTGAGGTGTTTAAACCATCGAATTGGAGCAACTGTTAGAATAAACGCTAATTCATAATTTATAACACTGCATCGTTCAAAATTCCATGATTTATTTATTAAATGAAGAAATTCGCATCATCGATGATGGATACCTGATTAATCGGCGGAAATCGAAGCCTTGTTGATTAATGTTGAATGAGGCGACTATCGCTTAAGGAAATGCCTGCTTTTATCGGGAGGAAGTCAACAATATGCATCCACGCTCGGCTAAAACGGTACGATAGAAGCCAAGGAGAACTACCGAGAAGCGTCAGCGAGTGGTGTGGTTTTACAGCCTGGATATATTACAAAATTTAACAGACAGACTGAAAGTGCCGACATGGGCGGAAGGATTAAAACCGATGTTGTTAATTCCTTTAATCGCTCCCGTGGCATCTGGGTTGAGTATGTATTTCATTATCAGAAAACCAATCGCGGCGGGCAGGGACTTTGTTTTCAATAGATTTTCCATAAAACAATCTACCCAAATAATGAAGTGGAGACTCTCAAAACAGCTGTTCCTACGGAATTTTTATAATGACAGAAGGTTATTTTCCAATTACTTTAAAAGATGTTATTAGATGTATCATTGCTACCGGGGTTGGAGGTGCTGTTGGTGGAGCTTTGAGTATGCTTTGGGGGGGCTGGTTCCAGGGTCCATCACGTTGGACTTTTAGCTACATTTACTATGATCAACCCTCTTGCTTTTATTATGGCATTGCTTATAGGATCTTTAGCGACAGCTGTTGTTATCTTTATTCTTAAAAAACCAGTTTCATCTGTAGATGAAATCAGTAAAGAAGAAGACTTAGTTAATGAAGCATAAAGTATAATTAGAGAAAATTTAAACATTCTAATAAAGGAACGTACTAGCCTGGGAGTGATGATGTTGCAACTTGCTTCTCACGAATTGCATGAATTGAACGAATTAGCAATGTGCTTTGTCAATTTCATTACGAACATTGGGCTAGAACGCATCCTGCTGGGATGCGTTCTATTTGTGCCTGGCACGGCCCGGTTTTTGTCGAGGGAGGCTTTACGAAATATTCAAAGAGTTTTAAGAATGGCATCATATTCCATTTACGCCACTGTGTTTGGATGAAAGGAGGGAAATAAATAGAAGAAATCGCTGACGGCGCGCCGTATGCGGTGAAAGCCGCCTGTATGGTGCAGGCCCGTTCGAAAGTCTTTTAAAGAAGATATAAGGCGGGAATAGCGGTGGAACAGAAAGAAAAGAATTTCGCAATGCAGGGTTTGAGGAACCGTTGGAGAATGGGTCCATTCCGGGCTGGCAGACCGGGAGTATTACAGGTCCATCCGTGGTGGAGCGTTCGGAACAACAGGCTGCCCGAGGCACCTACAGCATGTATTATAACGATCAGGATAACTCTGGTTCATTAAACGTAGAAAGTGAGAAGGTTTCTGTGGAAGCCGGAGTTCCTTATTTTATCAGCGCAGAAGTGTTCCGGGTGTATCAATCCCATCGTCTGGCTATGGATGTACGATTTTACGATGAAGACGAAAAAGAAATCGTACGGGAGCGCGAATTTTTCGGGGCAGAGGACTTAATGGAAGAATCCTGGACCACGGTTTCCCAGTTTGTCGAAGCTCCGGAAGATGCTGCTTATGCCACCCTTGGTTTTTATTCCGGAGGGATCAGCAATACCGAAGTCTATCTAGACGATGCATTCATAGAGCGCTCCTCTGAAGAGGATCTGGCGATGGAGATTACAGCAGAGGGCCTTTTTAAAAGGGAAGGTTCAGAAATCAGGGTGACAAATGAAGCAGGGCAGAGCCTTCCGGGAGCAGAAGTTTTTGTTGGGAAAACGGATAAGGAAGTGGCTTCCGTTCCTGATGGTGAAACGGTTCCTCTGTACGATGAACCGGATGTATCGAGTGATGAGGTTGATACGGTGAGCCAAAACACACTTCTTCCTATTTTAGAAAAATCCGAGGATGGCTGGATTCGGGTGGAACTGCCAGACGAGACAATCGGCTGGATGCAAAGTAAGGATCTTACTATCGAAGCATGGGGGCAGCCGCTTGGAGTGACGAATGAAAATGGTGTGCTGGAAACGGAGCAGTTAACATTGTTCGGAGGAGAGGTAGAACTGCATGCGGTATATGATGGCAGAACGAGTAATGGATTTTCGTTCCCCATTTATGATGAGCATGGCACGAGGGAGCCGGAAAATCTTGTGCTGACGTCGGCGCAGGACCCGGCGACAACAGCAGCCTTTACCTGGCGCACTCATCCGGATGTTCGGCAAACTGTTGTTGAAGTGGTGCCGGAGGGCAAAGCTTTTGACGGTGACGAGGTTGTACAGGGAAAAGGCAGTAATTTTTCCTTTGATACCAATATTGGGGAAATGCGCCTTCATGAAGCAGAAGTGGACAAACTTCAACCGGATGCATCCTTCCAGTACCGGGTGGGCAGCGGCACAGAGGGAGAATGGTCAGAGACCGGCCGGTTTCAAACAGCTCCGGTTGCAGAGGAAGATTTCCAATTTCTTTTTGCCACTGATACTCAGGCTCCGTCCGAAGCTGGGTACAGTTTGTGGACGGAAACGATGAGAGAAGCGGCAGAGTCGTATCCTGACGCGGCATTTACTCTATTTGGCGGGGATATGGTCAATAACGGCGATAATCAGACGGAATGGGACTATTGGTTTGAAGCAGGAACTCCTTACCTTAAGGATATGAGGCTGTACCCGCTCCCGGGAAATCACGAAGCGGTAGGCAATGGGATGGAGTATTACGATGCTCAGTTTCAACTCCCGGAAAATGGACCGGACGGAGAAACGGAAAGGGCCTATTCTTTTGACTACAGCAATACCCATATAGCTGTGCTGAATTCCGAGGGGGATTTAGCGGCACAGGCGTTATGGCTGAGAGAAGACTTGGAGAACTCCGACAAGACATGGAATATTGTAGTGACCCATCGTTCTCCGTACCATACGCATCCAACCCGTTCCAATGAGGAGGTACGGGCCGTCCTGGAACCGGTATTTCACGAAACGGGAGTCGATCTGGTACTTGCCGGTCATGATCACGCGTATTCGCGCACCTGGCCGATGAAAGACGGCCGTATCGTACAGCCGGAGGAAGGTGTGCCCTATGTCATCGGCGGCACTACAGGGCCAAAATTTTACCCTGTCGGAGACTATGAGTATATCCGGGAACTGACAGAAGAGGAGCAGATCTATACAGGTATTACGATTGAAGGCCGAACGTTAACACTCGAAGCCGTAACGAAAAACGGGGACACCGTCGATACCTTTACGTTGGACAAAGACTCCAGTGATAACGGGGAAGAAGGTCTTTCTTTTGAAAATGAAGGATTTGAAGAGAAAGGGACGGACAAGATTCAGGGCTGGACGAAAATGGACACGCATGAGGACTCTATTCTGGAACGCTCGGAAACTAATGCCCGTACTGGTGAGGCCAGCCTCCACTTTTTGGACGGCACGGATGAAGCCACGCTTCGATTAGAAAGCAGTCCGGTCGATGTAGAAGCAGGACAGTCCTACCTTATCGAATCCCAGGTTTATAAGATCAGTCAATCCCACAGTGTTGTCACCGAAATCCAGTATTTCAACGAAGCCGGTGAAATGGTAGACTCTGACATTAAACTGTCCCGGGATGCTGATCTTCCCGCCGAAACATGGCAGCCTGTTTCGATGCTGGCGGAGGTACCGGACGATGCTGCATATCTGAAATACTATTTTCACTCCGGCGGTATCAGTAAAACGGAGATGTACGTGGATGATACTGCGATTCATTCCATGGCGGACCATCCTACCCTCCTGAACCGAACCATGATGGAACCGGAGCCTGTACCGGAAGAAGTGGAAAAGGTTAAGGAAGCGATCCGTAATCTGCCAGATCCGGAGGAGGTCACGGTGGAAGATGAAAAACAGATTCGCAGAGCTGGAGAGATGTTTGAGGAGTTAACGATAGAGCAGCGCATGTTTGTTACAAATGAAAGACGGCTGATTGAAGGTAGAAACGTGTTGGAAGAGAATAAGGCATCGAGAAATAAATAAAAATAGATAATTAGACCTGTGCCATTATTCACTAAATACAGTGAATGATGGCATTTTTAAACTTTTTATCAAAAATATAAAAAAATCGGAGGGACTTAGATGAAAAGAAGCCTGGATTATGTGGACCTGGAGAATGCAGACCATTGCATAGCATTCTATCACCCTGTCTGTTTTCTTAGAACGAGTTGTTAATCTAGTAGAGAAATGGGCAAAGGATGCGGTCTATGGTAAGGTTAGACAAGGAGCATTTGACGTTTACATTAGTTATGGAGCGACTGTATGTCACCATATATGAGAGGGTTTATCATAAAATATAACTTGTACAACAGAAGGCTTCTAAGGGTGGTCGGCTAATCTCCCGGAGGGAATGAATATATATCAGACATTACCTTTAATGGTGATGTTTGGCGCCCTAATAGACTGCCCCTTGGCTAAGGACGTGGTCTATTCCTCCTTCTCTCTTAAAACGGCTGTTGTACAGGACACCAGGTGTACCCGCATTTGCGGTTTTTTAGTTCTATGCTGCTTCCCGAAAAGCATACGTGTTCATTCAAACTTTACCATAGGAAACACAAACATAAACATGTATCAAAGGATGATTATCAATATAATGGGCCTGAAGATCACGATAAGTTATTACTCACCCAATGACTTTTTTCCCGCGGGGACGAGTAGAACGAATATCAAGACATTTTCTAGGGTTTGAATTTCTATTCTTTATAAAAATGGCCGCACCATCCAGAGATATTCATCTTTCTTGGGGATTCGGCAACTATTAGATGTTGGTGACGAAGTAATGATGTTATCTATCTTTAAATTGTTTTAACATATGCCTTATTTCATTTGTTAATTTTTACTGACGTTTTTCATGCAAGTAGTGATCATGCATTTTTAAAAATTAATTTTAACAAAGGTGGTGCCTCCTGTCGAAAAAGATACTTTTCTATGCATTGATGTTGTGAATGGTGCCCAAGTGCTGCCGATATTTGACTTCGAAGACTGGTTAAATAACCTGGAACCTGATGATTTTTCTAATGATTACATCTTAAACTTTGTTAAAAAAGATGAGGATTATATAACTATTGAAAATTTAGGGTTTTACGAGTGGACAGTCCTTTTTTTGACAATACCGATAATGCGTAAAAGAAGTAACGAGAGGGGAGAGAAAAATAAAAGAGCGAGAATAGGATTGACAATAAAGCTGAAACTGACTACATTTGTGGGTTGTGTACTAGACAGGGGTGAGTATGATGAAAGAAGTAATAGTGGTATGTGAGGCTGGAATTACAACAAGCTTGTTAGTGACAAAGCTGGTAAACTTGGCAAAGGAGAACGATAAGAAGTGGAATATCAGCTCGAAAAATACCGAAGAAGGTTTGGAATATGTGAAAGAAAACAATATGGACGTGGTACTTCTGGGACCTCAAGTTCATCATAAATCGGAAGCTTATAAAAAAGAAACAAACGCAGAAGTGCTGAACATTTCGGTGAGCGATTATAATAATATGAACACCTATAGTATGTTTGAACAGCTGAATGGGGTCTTGTCCTGATGGAGATGGATATTTCCTCCTTCATGCCTTTGATTACAGAAGCGGGACAGTCTAAAAATTGTGCATTTGAGGCTTTGGCCTGTGCCAAAGTTCTGGATCGTGAGGGGTATGACGCGAAAATGAAGAAAGCTCAAAGTTTCCTCCTTCATGCCCATAAAAAACAGACAGAAGTGTTGAACCTGAATGCGAGGGAACAGGAAACGCCCCTTACCGTCTATTTGGTTCATGCGATGGATCACGTTTCCAATGCCAAAATGGTTTATGATTTGGTGCAAGAGCTGGCAGAAATTCATTTAAATCGAGTAGGAGGGAATGGCTGATCCCTCCTGCTCGATTTACAGTTCCCCGGTCAGGAATTGTGCCCTGCCTTCTCCAAAACTCCAGTCCTCATCTTCATTCGAAGCAATAGAAACCATAACATCATGAGGTTGGATATGGCATTTTCTCTGTAAGTCCCGGGCGAGGTTATGATAAAACGTTGTTATTTGTGCCTGCGTCCGCTTCCTGGAAAATACGTGAATCAGTAGAAAATCATCTGTTCTTTCAAAACCTAACCCCGTGTCCTGCATGATCATTTGATACTTTTTGTGTTCATGGACCATTTGGTACCGGTCTCTGTAATGTATCTCAAACGCTTCCACCATGACATCATGGGCCACATCTAAAATAGTCTGGATTTGTTCGGGGCTTTTCCCTTCGTACAAATGAAATTTTAATAAAGGCACCATCTACATCCTCTCTATTCATGTTTTTCTTATACCATAACAATCGTTTTGTTTGCCTTTTTTATTTGGTCTGCATAGGCTTGATCCATATTTTGATCCGTGATAATAACCGAAATATCTTCCAAATGACTGTACGTGAACAAGGAGCTTTTGCCGAATTTGGAAGAATCGATCAGCAAATATACTTCATTTGCACGTTCGCAGACAATTTTTTTGATTCGGTTTTCGAGAAGATCGGAGTTAGAAGCCCCGTTGTTCATCGAGAAGGCAGTAGCAGACATAAATGCTTTATTAATATTGAATTTTGTAATGGTTTCATCATCGGTAATCCCGGTGAAAGATTTAGTAGAACGTTTATACGTTTCGCCGATAATCATGATATGAACGTTTGGATAAGAAACTGCTTTATTAAGTACCTCCAAACTATTGGTAATCAATGTGAATTCAATATCCTGCGAAAGGGAGTCGAGCACAAAATGAGTTGTAGTCCCTGAATCAATATACACAATATCATGCTGCTCAATATACCTGGAACAATGTTTCCCGATGTTCTTTTTTTCAGCATAGTGGCTGATATTTCTTTCCTCATAAGCTGTAGTCGTTGAACTGCTGCTATTATAAATGACTCCGCCATACACTTTTTTTATGACATTGGTTTGCGCTAATTCATTAATATCACGTCGTATCGTATTCATTGAGACATTAAAATGATTTTTCAACTCTTCTAAAGATGCTTCCTGTTTTTCACCTAAATATTCTTCTATCTGACTTAACCGCTTAACTTTCATATCATCCCTCCCTATGTCCACTACATACATGATTTCCATTTAATAGATTTGAATACATATTATCATAAAAACGTGTGCAACACATAACAATTTGTTTAAATTAATCAATAGTTACTCAAGAATTAATTAATACTTGACTAATTTATGATTGGTTTATAAAATATAAACATAATTTAATCAATATCGTGAAAGCGGTTACTGGGAGGATGAGAATGTCAGAAATCAAAACATTAAAAAACTATGTTAACGGCGAGTGGGAAAGAAGTAAAAGTACAGAATCGATTAGCGTGTTTAATCCGGCGACGAAAAAAGTCATGGCTGAAGTACCCCTTTCTAAAAAAGAAGAACTTGACCATGCAGCAGCAATTGCCCAAGAGGCATCGGAGGAGTGGAAAAATACAGCTGTTCCAAAGCGGGCGCGAATCCTGTTTAAGTTTCAACAATTATTGACGGATAATAAACAGGAACTGGCAGAAATCATTACAAAAGAAAACGGAAAAAGCCTGAATGAATCTCTAGGAGAAGTACAGCGCGGTATTGAGAATGTGGAATTCGCCGCCGGTGCGCCGAGTTTGATGATGGGAGATTCTCTGTCTTCGATTGCCACAGATATTGAAGGCACCAACTATCGTTACCCGGTCGGAGTAGTCGGAGGTATTACACCATTTAATTTTCCAATGATGGTTCCTTGCTGGATGTTTCCGATGGCGATCGCTACAGGAAATACCTTTGTGCTGAAGCCATCCGAAAAAACTCCTCTCCTGATTGAGAAACTGGTGGAGCTGCTCGAAACATCCGGTCTTCCAAAAGGCGTATTCAATGTCGTCAATGGCGCTCACGATATCGTTAACGGTATTTTGGAAAATGAGTACATTAAAGCTGTTTCATTTGTGGGTTCCAAACCGGTTGGAGAGCATGTTTACAAAAAAGGCACAGACAACTTAAAGAGAGTACAGGCACTGACAGGGGCGAAAAACCACACGATTGTGCTCGATGATGCCAAAGTAGATCAGGCGGTGAAAGAAGTAATCAGCGCCGCATTCGGATCTGCCGGCGAAAGGTGCATGGCAGCAGCAGTAATCGCAGTTGAAGAGGGCATCTATGATGAATTTATACAAAAGCTTAAAACGGAAACAGAAAATATTCAAATGGGGAACGGACTTGATGATGGTGTGTTCTTGGGGCCGGTAATCCGGGAGCAGAACAAAGAAACAACGATCCAGTACATCGAGAAAGGAGTACAAGAAGGAGCCCGGTTGCTTCTGGACGGCCGCGAAAGAACATCGGACGACGGTTACTTCGTCGGACCGACCATCTTCGAAGATGTCAAAACAGACATGACGATATGGAAGGACGAAATCTTTGCACCGGTGTTATCTATCATAAAAATTAAGACTCTCAAAGAGGGTATCCAAGTAGCAAACCAATCTGAATTTGCCAATGGCGCCTGCTTATTCACGGACAGCGCATCCAGCATCCGTTATTTCCGTGAAAACATTGATGCCGGGATGTTAGGAATCAACCTTGGCGTGCCAGCTCCTATGGCAATCTTTCCATTCTCCGGCTGGAAATCTTCTTTCTTCGGATCGCTGCATGCAAATGGAAAAGATGGGGTGGAATTCTATACGCGCAAAAAGGTTGTAACCGCAAGACATCTTGAACCTAATTTTTCCGAGGAGGAATAAAAATGGCTGATTTATTATACAAAAAAGGCAAAACTTCATTGTCTGACGGAGTGAAGCTGATTCAGGATGTGAATCAGTCGAACGCCGGCCTCGACTATGTCCAATTTAAAGTCATTGAAATAGAAGAAGGGTCCCGGTACGAAGAAACCTTGTCCAATACTGAGTTGTGTGCCGTCATCCTAACAGGCAATGTCGATGTGAATGTGGAAGAGAACGCTTATACAAACCTTGGCACAAGAGAGTCCGTGTTTGAAAAGATACCAACGGACAGCATTTATATTCCATCTACAAAACAATTCCAGATCCAGGCCAATAAGTTTGCAAAAGTGGCGCTCTGTTACTCCAATTCCAGTAAAGTATTGGAGACGAGAGTCATTAAGGCATCCGATATCAATAAAGAATATCGCGGCAAATACTCCAATCAGCGGCTCGTGCATAACATTTTGCCAGATGATGTGGATATTCCGGAAAACTTATTAGTCGTGGAAGTCTATACAGACAGCGGCAATTTCTCAAGCTATCCTCCGCATAAACACGATCAGGACAACCTGCCAGAGGAGTCGATGCTCGAAGAAACGTACTATCATGAAATTGATCCAGAGCAGGGATTTGTGTTTCAGCGGGTGTATACCGATGACCGGGCATTGGACGAAACCATGGCTGTTGAACATCAGGATTGCGTATCAGTACCCAAAGGCTACCATCCTGTGGGCGTACCGGACGGATATGACTTGTATTATTTGAATGTCATGGCAGGACCAAAAAGAAAATGGAAATTCCATACCGATAAAGATCATCAATGGATTCTGGAGAGGGATTGAAAATGGAAAAAAAACAATTAATTACATTCGGAAGAGCAGCTGTCGACTTAAATGCGACGGAATACAACCGTCCGATGGAAGAGACGATGACGTTTACAAAATACGTGGGAGGATCGCCTGCCAACGTAGCGATTGGGACCGCTAAACTTGGTCTCGACGTCGGCATGATTGCAAAGGTGTCTGATGACCAGCATGGAAACTTCGTACTCGACTACATGAATAAAGCAGGAGTCGACACCAAATATATCACTAAAGATACAGAAGGCAGAAAAATCGGTTTAACGTTTACAGAAATAAAAAGCCCGGAAGAATGCAGTATCTTGATGTATCGTGATCATGTGGCTGATTTGTATTTAGACGTGAATGATTTTGACGATGAGTACATCCAGTCGGCTGAGACACTGCTCGTTTCCGGCACATCGTTAAGCCAATCCCCATCCAGGGAAGCGGCACTGCATGCTATTGACACCGCCAGACAGAATGGGGTGGAAGTTATTATAGAATTGGATTACCGTCCTTACACATGGAAAAGCAAAGAGGAAACATCAATTTATATGACTGCAGCTGCACGAATGGCAGATGTAGTTATCGGCACAAGAGATGAATTTAATGTGCTTGAAAATTCAGAAGACCAAACTGACGAAGCCTCTGTGAAGAAACTATTTGAGTATTCCCCTCAATTGATTGTTGTAAAGCATGGTGTAAAAGGATCAAAAGCTTTCACCAGAAACGGGAACGTCATAGAAGGTGATGTTTATAAAACACAAGTTTTAAAAACATTTGGTGCAGGCGATTCTTTCGCCTCCGGCTTTATTTATGCCATGAAACAGAATAAAGGAGTAAAAGAAGCATTAAAGTACGGCAGTGCTGCAGCTTCCATTGTTGTTTCCAAACACAGTTCATCGGAGGCGATGCCGACTGTCGAAGAAATTGAGACGTTAATTCAAAACCATGAAGGGTGAAGCGTTATGCCTAATACTGTGAAATTAACCACATCCCAGGCGTTAATCAAATTCTTAAACAACCAGTACATTTCTTTTGACGGAAAAGAAACCCCTTTTGTTGAAGGAATATTTAATATTTTCGGTCACGGCAATGTACTCGGTCTAGGTCAGGCAATGCAGGAAGATGCCGGTGATTTAAAGGTTATTCAGGGAAAAAATGAACAGGGCATGGCCCAGGCAGCGGTGGCCTTTGCAAAAGAGAATTTCCGCAGGAAAATCTTTGCTGTGACGTCTTCCATCGGACCGGGTTCTGCCAATCTGGTCACCGCCGCGGCAACTGCGATGGCGAATAATCTTCCCGTTTTGTTTCTGCCGGGAGATACATTTGCGAACCGCCAGCCGGATCCGGTACTTCAACAGATTGAACAGTTTCACAGCCAGAAAGTTACAACGAATGATGCCTTGAAACCGGTGTCCCGGTACTGGGATCGGATTGAACGGCCGGAACAGCTGATGGCTGCCTTACTGCGGGCATTTGAAGTGATGACCGATCCGGAAACCGCAGGGCCTGTTACCTTATCGATTGCCCAGGATGTGGAAGGAGAGACTTTTGATTTTGAGGAAACGTTTTTTGAGAAACGAGTGCATTACGTCGACCGTGTCCTCCCTTCGGAAGACTCCCTGAAGCGTGCAGTATCAGTGTTACAACGCGCAGAGAAGCCGCTTATGGTTGTCGGGGGCGGAGCAAAATACTCTCTTGCAGGAGAAGAGATCGCGGAATTTTCCCGCAAGTTTGGGATAGGAATTGTGGAAACACAGGCCGGCAAGTCTACTGTATCATCCAGCCACCCTTATAATTTAGGCGGAGTGGGCGTGACTGGAACGCTGGCAGCAAACAAAGCCGCAAAACAGGCGGATGTCATTATCGGTGTCGGTACACGCTATACCGATTTCACCACTTCTTCCAAGACCGCCTTTGCCTTTGAGGAAGCGTCCTTTATCAATATCAATGTAAGCCGGATGCAGGCCTATAAGTGGGATGCGGTTCAACTGGTGGGAGATGCCCGAATTACCGTTCAAAAGCTGAATAACATGCTTGGAAACTATGAAAGTTCGTTTATGGAGGAATTGGCAGGCTATAAACAAGAATGGACAGCTGAAAGAGAACGGCTCGCAGAAATCGATATAGATCTGGATGATAAAAACTATGCACCCGAAGTGAAAGATGGTTTCAGCCGTGACCAGCTCAAAGCCTACGCAAAAGCACTGAACACGGCATATGCCCAAACAACAGCTTTAATCAAAATAAATGAGCTTATCGATCCTTCAAGCTATGTGGTTACTTCGGCTGGATCTCTGCCCGGAGACATGCATCGAGTCTGGAGTCCGACGGTCGAAAATACCTACCATGTTGAGTATGGATACTCGGCTATGGGCTATGAGATCGCAGGCAGCTTAGGGGTGAAACTCGCTCATCCTGATAAAGAAGTCTACAGTATGGTGGGGGACGGCAGCTTTTTAATGCTTCATTCTGAACTGGTGACATCCCTGCAATACCGACAAAAGATTAACATTATTTTGTTCGATAACGCCGGCTATGGCTGCATTAACAACCTACAGATGGGTCATGGCAGCGACAGTTTCTGTACCGAATTTACTGATGTGAACGGCAGCGTTATCAACATTGATTATGCGAAGGTAGCTGAAGGATATGGTCTTGAAACTTACACAGCCCGGAATAACCAAGAGTTGGAACAAGCTCTGGAAGCAGCGAAAAAAAGCAAAAAGTCGACCTTTATTCAAATTAAAGTCCTCCCTAAAACGATGACAGACGGGTACGATAGTTTCTGGAATGTCGGCATTTCGGAGCACTCTGCCAATCAAAATGTGATGAATAAAGTGCCGGAAGTAGAAGAAATGCGAAGCCGGGCTAAACAATATTAAAAAAAGAGTGAGATGAATGGAGACGATTAAAATAGGCGTAGCGGGATTAGGCCGATTAGGCTTAATCCACGTCGATAATATTTCAACTCTCAAGAATGTAGAGCTGACAGCCATTTCGAACTTGGATGAAGAGGTTAATAAGCTGATCCAGAAAAAATATGAAGTACCTTACACGTATACGTCTTATGAAGACATGATTCAAAATAACGAATTGGATGCGGTATGTATCGTAACTCCTTCCGGTTTTCACCCGCAGCATATTCAATCGGCCCTGGAACAGAACCTGCATGTTTTCTGTGAAAAACCGATCGGGCTCGATGTGAAGGATATTAAAGACACTATCGAGACTATTGAACAGAGTGACCGCGTTTTTCATCTTGGCTTTATGCGAAGGTTCGATAATGACTATTTGTATGCCAAGGACATGATTGACCGCGGCGATATTGGTGATATTTCCATCATCCGTTCCTACGGTATTGATCCGATTGATGGATTGGAAAGCTTTGTCAAGTTTGCCCAAAAAAGCCCAAGCGGCGGCATTTATTTAGATATGAGCGTTCACGATATTGACGTTATTCGGTGGTACACCAACTCAGAAATAAAAAAAGTCTGGGCGACCGGAAGCAACAAAGCGGCACCGGAATTAGCGGAACTGAACGAAGTAGATATCGGTACGGTAACGATGCAGCTCGAAAATGATGTGACCGCCTTTCTTGTAGCAGGCAGAACGGCCAGCCACGGATACCATGTGGAAACGGAAGTAATTGGAACGAAAGGAATGCTTCGAATTGCGGCAACGCCCGATAAAAACAAAGTGACCGTATTTAATGAAAACGGGGTCGTCCGCCCGACGTTGCAAAACTTTCCGGAACGTTTCAGAGAAGCGTACATGGATGAAATGAAAGATTTTGTAAGGTGCATTCGTGATAATACGAACCCTTCTATTACAGCATGGGACGGATTGCGCAGCACAGAAGTAGCTGCTGCGTGTCAGCGATCGTTCGAAGAAGATGCGCTGGTGGAAATTCAATACGAAGGATGATCGGATTTATGGAACGAATTCAATTAGGACCAATGATGACATGCCTGACCTGGGTGCTGAAAATACATTTGAACAATGCATCAGTGAAATGGCACTGGCTGGTTACACAGGAACAGAAATAGGCAATAAATACCCGGAGGATCCGGAAACATTGAAGCACTATTTAGACTTAAGAGGGCTACAGACAGCCAGCGCGTGGTTCAGCTCCTTTCTTACAACTGAATCGTTTGAAGACGTAAAAGCATCCTTCATTGAACACCGGGATTTTCTATACGCTCTTGGAGCTGAAGTCATCGTCGTTTCAGAGCAGGGAAACAGTATCCAAAAAGAGGACGCTGCACTGTTTGGGCAAAAGCCTGTTTTTGATGAAGAAGATTGGAAACGTTTTATAGATGGGCTGCAACAGCTGGGAGAGCTTGCTAATGAAAAAGGAATGACCATCGTCTATCACCATCATATGGGAACCGGTATTCAAACGACCGAAGAGATTGAGAGGCTTATGGAAGAGACAGACTCGGATAAAGTGAGCCTGCTGTATGATACCGGCCATCTCGTATTTTCCGGTGGAGATCCCTTCTATATCCTGGACAAATACTTTCACAGGATCAAGCATGTACACTTTAAAGATATACGAGAAAAGATAGCAGAAGAAATCATCCATGAGAAAGATAACTTCCTTGGTGCGGTAAAAAAGGTGCGTTCACTGTGCCTGGAGACGGCTATATCGATTTTAAGCCAATCATGGAGTATTTAGTAAAACACGAATATCAGGGATGGATTATAGTGGAGGCAGAACAGGACCCTAAAATATGCAATCCCTACGAGTATGCATTAAAAGCAAAAAAATATATAGACAGCATTGTTTAACAAGGAGGCATTACTCGTGAATTGGTTTGCAATTGCAAGTTTTGTAGGAATTTTATTGGCGATTTACCTGTACGCTTTTTACAGAAGTAAAAATGTAGATAAAAAGGATACGGAAGGGTATTTTCTCGGGGGGCGATCTCTCGTAGGTACAACGGTTGGTATGTCTATTATTATGACAAACTTATCAACCGAACAATTAGTCGGCCAGAATGGACAGAGCTATGTGAAAGGCATGGAAGTAATGGCCTGGGAAGTTACCGCTTCGATTGCGATTGTGTTATGCGCCTGGGTTTTTCTGCCGAAATACTTCAAATACGGGGTCAACACGATATCGGATTTCATTGAAGTCCGTTATGATACGATGACAAAACGAATTGTATCGTTTTTATTTATGTTTACATATACGGTGAGTTTTATGCCGGTCGTATTGTATTCAGGATCTTTAATATTCAATGATTTATTCGGCATTGAAGAATCTTTGGGTGTTAATTCGATGACAGCTGTTATCATCATTGCTTCTTGTATCGGACTGATTGGCATTTTTTATTTATTTGCAGGTGGTCTGTCCTTAATTGCGCATAGTGATTCTATTTATGGGCTCGGTCTCATTCTTGGCGGTCTTTTAGTCACTATATTAGGCATTATTACAGTAGGGGACAGCACGTTTTTGAATGGATTGGATCGACTTATTACAGAATCTTCTGATAAGTTAAATGCCTGGGGAGACATAGATTCGGAAATTGTACCCTGGCCTACTCTCTTTTTTGGGATGCTCTTTAATAACCTGTATTTCTGGTGTACGAATCAAATGATTGTCCAAAAAGCATTGGCTGCTAAAAACTTGAAAGAAGCACAAAAAGGCACAATGTTGGTTGGTTTCTTTAAAGTATGTGGCGCTTTTTTCCTCTGGTGTTTCCGGGAATTATTGCGTACCAACTGTTTGGAGACGGCATGCAGATGGATATGGCTTATCCGGTCTTAGTCAATGAAGTTCTTCCTGGATGGACTTATGGGATCTTTGGTGCAGTAGTATTTGGTGCTATCATGAGCTCTTTTATCGGATCATTAAATGCGACTATCACCTTATTCAGCCTTGATTTTTATAAGCCGATGATCAATAAACAGGCATCCAATCAACAAATTGCCAAAATGGGCCGGATATTGACAATTGCAGTCGGAGTAATTGTAACCGGAATTGCTCCATTAATCTCACTATTTCCACAGGGATTATTTGCAGTTATACAGGAATTTAATGGATTATACAGTATGCCTTTGCTTGCGATTATTTTAATAGGCTTTTATTCAAAGAAAACATCTGCAATGGGGGCCAAAGCAGCATTTATATTTCACGTAGTCACGTACAGCTTGTCCAAAGTGCTGATACCGGATGTCCATTATTTGTACGTGTGGAGTGTTCTGTTTTTCCTCGATATGGCTATCATTTACCTGTTCAGCATATCGAGGCCCGATAAATTGGACTTTGAATTTGAGAAATATGCAAGCAAAGTAGAAATGACGCCATGGAAATATTCCAAGTGGGTTGGTTTCCTTATACTACTGACCGTTGTCGTGATGTATATTGTATTTTCGCCGCTTGTATTAGCCAAATAAGATAAGGAAGTGATTGTTATGGAAAAAGTAGTAGTCGGTGTGATTGGTGCGGGACGAATTGGAAAGCTGCATATTAATAATTTAAAAAGAAATCCCCATGTACGCTTGAAAAAAGTATCGGATGTGTTTGCGGATCATTTGCAGGAATGGTTCCAGAAAAGCGGTGTGGAAGAGATGACAAAGGATTTCGAGGATATTTTTAATGATGCAGAGATTAACTCAGTTTTTATTTGCTCTCCGACAAGCACACATGCGGACTTAATTAAGAAAGCAGCCCGCAGCAATAAGCATATTTTCTGTGAAAAGCCTATCAGTTTCAGTGATAAAGAGACACTGGAGGCGTATGAAGAGGTAAAAGCTGCCGGGGTTCATTTCCAGGTGGGGTTCAATCGGCGGTTTGACAAAAACTTCGCCGAAATGAAAGACAGAGTGCAAAACGAAAAAATCGGTGATATGCATATTGTAAAAATCACATCGAGAGATCCAAACCCGCCACACACGGATTATATTGCGTCTTCCGGTGGTATGTTTATGGACATGTCGATTCACGATTTTGATATGGCCAGGTACCTCTCCGAATCGGAAGTGGTGGAAGTGTTTGCGCGCGGGACCAATTTGGTCGATCCCGCTATCGGAGAAAAGGGTGACATTGATACAGCCGTTATCACACTTACTTTTGCGAACGGAGCACTCGGGGTTATTGATAACAGCAGGGAAGCAGTGTACGGCTATGACCAACGCATTGAAGTCTTTGGCAACAACGGAGCGCTGGTTGCTGATAATGAAACCTCCACCAACTTGAAATATTATCATAAGCAGACTGTGGAATCCGATCTTCCTCTGCACTTTTTCTTAGAACGATACAATGATTCGTTTATTACGGAAACGGAAGAGTTTATTGAAAGCATTATAAAAGAACGAGAAACAAAAATTGTGTTCAAAGACGGCATTATGGCGCAGCGGATTGCGCAAGCGGCCCAAGAATCTCTGGAGAATAGTAAACCAGTCAAAGTGAACGATGAAATCAGGTGATGAGATGTACAATATTTTAAATGACGCATTCAAAAAAAGATATGCCGTTCCCCAATTTAATACAAATGGGATGATCTGGATGGAATCCATATTGAAAACCGCAAAGAAATGCCGGGCGCCGGTGATCGTAGGCACAACCGATAAAATCGTCGATCAGCTGGGGGGATTCCGGTTGCTGGCTCAAACATTCCGGCTCATGAAAGAAGAGTTGAATGTGACGGTACCGGCCGTTCTGCATCTGGATCATGGTCAGGCTGTCGAAAGGTGCTTTGAAGCCGTTGATGCCGGCTATGACTCTGTTATGTATGACGGCTCTAAACTCTCTATTGAAGATAATGTGGAAAATACTAAAAGAGTAGTAGAGTATGCACATAGAAACGGAGTAACGGTAGAAGCGGAAGTCGGCAGTGTCGGTGGTACAGAAGATGGGGTGTACAGTGATATGCTTTATGCCGACTTGAATGAATGCATTCAACTTGTGCAGGAAACAAGCATTGACAGCTTAGCGCCTGCATTAGGCTCCGTCCATGGCAAATATAAAGGCGAACCGAACTTAGGGTTTAAAGAAATGGAAAAACTTCGTTTTACCCTGGATATTCCCTTTGTGCTGCACGGAGCCTCTGGAATTTCAGATGAAGAACTGGAAAAAACGATATCCTATGGGCATGCTAAAATCAATTACAACACGGAGTTAAACATTGCCTGGTCGAATGCCCTGCGGAAGAATCTTATGGAAAATCCGGAACTGCATAATCCGATGGAAGTTTTACAGCCAAGTAAAGATGCTTTGAATCAAACGATAGAAAAAGTGATTAAGCGCACAGGTGCTTATCAACAAGCTTGATAGAAAAAAGGGTGGCGCAATCGCATGATTTCTGAGTCATGCGATTTCATTTTCGTTTTTTATTTTAAACTTTCAAAAAAATTGAGAAATTTTATTGACTAATGATTGAATCAATATTATTATAATCATAAGTTAATAATAAATTAATCAAAACTTACCCTAATTACTATTTTAAATTATTTTTAGGTTAATTTATTATTAAGTTTTGGTGTTATTTATATACCGAACTGATTTATCAAATAAAAGGGGGTTTATCGTACTCTAAACTACAAGGAGCATAGAAAGAGGGGGATAAGATGAAAATTGCGTTTAATGAAGCTGTCACTTTAAACAATTCCACCTTGGAAAATGACTTACTGCTTTGTGAAAAACATGGATTCGACTATATTGAAATCCGCCTGGATAAACTGAAAGAATACTTACTTACCAATACTATTGAAGATTTAAAAAGGTTTTTTTCTTCTTCTTTTTTGAAACCGTTATCATTGAATGCGTTAGAAGAATTTACATTCAGAAATGAAACAGACTTCAGGTTAATGAAGAATGATCTCTCGCTCATGGTAGAGGTCGCTGCTGCTGTTGGATGTAACACGATTGTTGCAGTACCTGCATTTGGAATCGAGAAAGATTGGAATGTAATCAAGCAGGAAACAATACTTCGATTAAATGACTTCTTAAGTGTAATCGAAGGGACGGATTTAAGAATTGCGTTAGAATTTGTCGGCTATCCTCATGGTTCGATCAACACGCTCGACAAGGCCAAAGAGGTAATAGAAGAGATAGGGCATCCTCAGCTGGGATTGGTGCTTGATTGTTTTCATTTTTACGGCATGAACTCCAGTTATGAATCGTTGAAAACGCTTTCTGTTAATGATCTGTTCCTATTTCATATTGATGACTGCGAAGGCAAACTGCCGGGAGTATTAAGGGATCATCATCGTGTCTGGCCCGGTGATGGAGTCATCCCATTGGAAAGAATTATTTCTGCTCTGCAGGAAAAAGGATATGACGGACCGGCGTCCGTTGAATTATTCCGTCCGGAGTACTGGGAGTTAGATGCAGAGGAGTGTATCCGTACAGCAAAAGAAAAAACTAAAAATGTTATACAAAGGATGAAACAATAGATTATTAAAAAGGAGAATAAATATGAAGAAATTTCTAGCTGTATTAACGATATTGTCACTAATCTTGGCAGCTTGCGGAAGCAATGATGAGAAAAGTTCAGATAATGATGATCAAAACTCTAGCGAAGAAGATAAAACGATATCCGTTGCTATGGTAGCCGGAGTGGAATCATCAGCTGTAAAGCAAATGATTCCAGAATTTGAAGAAGAAACCGGTATCAATGTTGAATGGAATGAATTTGATTATAACACCTTGTATGAACGAATTTATAATGATCTGAGAAATGGCGGAAAAACATATGATGTCATCTTTGCTGATGATCCTTGGATGCCTATGTTTGCAGGAGGTGGGTTCCTCACCCCTCTTAAAGAATTAGGTTATACTCCTGACGAGGATTTTGTGAAGACCTCCCGCCAAGTAAGTATGTGGCCTGCACCAGAGGGACCGCGCCTTCCTAATTCGGATAAAGATGAAGAATCTAAATACTATGCAGTTCCTCAAGTAGGTAATGTCCAGCTATTTTTCTATAGAAAAGATATTCTAAATGATATTCCTCAAACCTGGGAAGATCTTGAAAAAGCAATCGAAGAACATCAAGGGGAAACTAAATATGGTTTTGTTCATCGGGGAGCTAGAGGCAATCCGGTAGCTACAAACTTTAATGCCTTCCTATGGTCCCACGGAGCGGATTTCTTCGACAAAGATTGGAATGTAACTCTCGATAATCCAGAAGCAATTGATGCATTGGAAAGATATTTAAATTTTAAAAAAAATGCACCAGAGGGTATAGCTAGTTACAACTCGGATCAGATTGGCCGTGTAATGGCAGGCGGTGATGCCTTATCATCAATTGTTTGGCCGGTATGGGCGCAGACAATGGAAGATGAAGAGAAATCTGAAGTTGTTGGAAAAATGGGATATGGATTGGTACCAAAAGCAGAAGGACATGAACACGCTCCAATGATTGGAAATTGGTTATTTGCAATTCCTGAAGGTTCGGATAAGAAAGAAAATGCTCTCTCGTTTATAGAATGGGCTTCTTCTAAGGATGTTCAAACAGAAATGACGAAGCTGGGGGGTCTTCCCACACGCACAAGTGTATTGAAAGATGAAGAATTGCTTAAGGACTACCCATATTTAGAAGCTGTACATGAGGGTTTGCAATCAGCACGCTGGCGTCCGCGTACTCCTTTATATTCCGAAATTGAGCAAATCTATGGTACCTACTTAAACAGGGCCATTTCCGGTGAAATTGGAGCAGAAGAAGCGTTGACTAAAGCAGCTGATGAAATCAGCAAGCTTATGGAAGAGAATGGATACTAATCAATTGAATTAGTTAAGAGAGGGATTCCCCTCTCTTAACTTCTTAGGAGTGAGATATATGAACATGAAGGAAGTGGCTTTTATGAGGGTGCCTACTAATCATAAAACAAACAAGAAAAAAACTGCTGCACCTGGTTTATCCAACGATCGAAGGTTAGCCGGGATGCTATTGACTCCAACGCTTTTGATATTAGCCTTGCTTACATTATTCCCCATTGGTTATACAATTTTTATCTCTTTTTCGTCTTTCGATACGTTTGGTAAATTTACTGGTTTTGCCGGTTTAGATAACTATTTAAAAACATTTACAAGCGGGGTATTTTGGAGTTCCATTTACATCACCCTTCTGTTTACTGCATTAGCGGTAGGGTCGCAAATTTTTCTGGGATTTAATTTGGCATTGATTATGTCCAAAGATGGAAAAGCAATGAAGTATCTCCGTTGGCTGCTTATTATACCGATGATGCTTTCGCCGCTTGTCGTAGCCATCGTATTTAAGTTAATGCTTAATACTGATATGGGTATTATTAATTATATGCTCCAAGGTATCGGACTGCCAAAAATAAATTTCCTGGGCGAACCAGTAATGGCATTTTTATCGTTGGTAGTAGTAGATATCTGGCAGTGGACACCCATGGTTTTTCTGATTATCTTAGCTGGTATGCAAGCTTTGCCTAAAGATCCATTTGAAGCAGCTGATATTGATGGAGCTTCAAAATTTCAAACAATCCGGTATGTGATGATACCGATGTTGAAGCCTATCCTCATTGTTGCCCTTGTTATCAGAACGATGGATGCTCTGCGAACATTTGACCAGGTATTTGTTCTGACACAAGGAGGACCTGGACGTGCTACAGAAACTGTGAGTTTTCTTATGTATAGACAAGCGATGAAATTTTCTGATTTTGGTTTTGCTACGGCAGGATTATTGATTGTCCTGGTAATTACAATCATTATTTCCTCTTTGTTGATCAAACTGATGAATTCTTCACAATCAGCTAACTAGAAAGGAGCATGGATATGGCAGTACTGACTCAGAAACCTGGCGGATGGAGACTGAAAGTGTTACGTGCTTCATTTTTGACAAGCACCATTATATTTGTCCTTTTTCCGCTTTATTGGATGATAATTACTAGTTTCAAGACAGATAGAGAACTTTTCGCAGATAAGCAGACATTTTTTCCGAAGAATTTCACCTGGCAACATTATTTTGACCCGATTGAAGGGATTTTTTCTGCAAACAATCCATTTGTGGGGTTCTTTGTAAACAGTACTATCGTTGCTTTTGCATCAACATTATTGTGTTTGACGATAGGTTCATTTTCTGCCTACAGTCTGGCGCGTTTTAAAATGAGAGGGAAACGAAATGAAAGGATCTCCTTCCTTATTCTTACGGCAAGAATGCTGCCGCCCATTGTTATAGTCGTTCCACTTTATTTAATCATGCAGCAGCTGGGGTTACTAAACACTCTTTGGGCGATGCTGATTGTTTATACTGGTTTTAATCTTCCATTTGTAGTATGGATGCTTAAAGCATTTTTTGAAGAAATTCCTGAATCCCTCGAAGAATCAGCGATGATTGACGGCTCTTCTCGTTTTATGGCTTTTATAAAAATTGTATTGCCATTGGCTATGCCAGGCCTGGTGGCAACTTCGATTTTTACTGTTATCCTCACGTGGAATGAATTTCTTTTTGCAATGTTTTTATTGAACAATACAGATGTGATGACATTGCCTGCTGGTATATCAACATTTATAACTCAGTATAAAACCAACTGGGGTGCATTGACAGCTGCGGCAACCATGTCTATTCTTCCAGTACTCATTTTCTCTTTCATGGTACAAAAGCATTTAGTGAAAGGAATGACAATGGGAGCAGTTAAAGGATAACCGGAGTTTTATTTTTAGAAGTGATGATAACGGAACAGATTAACTCAGCCATTTTTGTTTTGATAAGAATTAAGAGGAAAGGGTGTAATAATTGTTTGATACTGAAAATATTAGGTTGGGAATTGCTCCTATCGCTTGGACAAACGATGATATGCCAGAGCTGGGGGGCTGCAATACATTTGAACAGTGTATCAGTGAGATGGCGCTTGCCGGCTTCACAGGGACGGAAGTCGGAAATAAATATCCTCGTGACACAAAGGTGCTTAAAAAAGCGTTGGAGCTGCGGCAGATGGAAATTGCCAGTGCCTGGTTCAGTACATTTTTGACAACCCGGCCTTATGAAGATACAAAGCAAACATTTATTAAGCATAGGGACTTTTTGCACGAAATGGGAGCAAAAGTGATTGTTGTCTCAGAACAAGGTCACAGCATTCAAAAAAAGGAAGTGCCATTGTTTGATGACAAGCCGGTATTTACGGAAGAGGAATGGGTGAAGCTCGCTGAAGGATTGAACAAATTGGGAAGCCTCGCGCAGGAAAAGGGGATGGAAATTGTTTTCCATCACCATATGGGGACAGGGGTACAAACATCAGAAGAAGTTGATAAATTAATGAGCTTGACAGATCCTGAACGTGTCCAGCTTCTCTATGATTCCGGGCACTTATATTTTTCTGATGATGAAGCATTCTCCATTCTGGAAAATCATATGGACCGCATCGCTCATGTCCATTTGAAGGATGTACGGGATGATGTTGCAGCAATAGTCAGAGAAGAAAAGATAGATTTTATGGAAGCTGTAAGGCTGGGGGCATTCACGGTACCAGGCGATGGTACCATTGATTTTGCACCTGTTTTTAGAAAATTGTCCGAGGCTGATTATAAAGGGTGGCTGCTGGTTGAAGCGGAACAGGACCCCGGGAAGGCGGATCCTTTAGAGTATGCCTTAATGGCCCGTCAATATATTAAAGATATTGCAGGTGTGTAGGAGAGGATTTTAAGCGGTTCAAAAAATGTGAAGGGCGATCTAATATCAAATGAATCATTGAAAAATGAGAAAGGAGAGACTATGGAAATAAGAATTGGTTTGATTGGTGCCGGATGGATGGGAAAAGCACATACGAATGCGTTTGTTAATGCGCTTATAGCTTTTGGACAGGAATATGGAAAACCTGTTTTTGAAATAGTTACTGATATAAGTGAAGAAGCTGCAAAAAAAGCATGTAATAATTGGGGTTTTTCAAGATGGACAATCGATTGGAAAGAAGTAGTGGAGGATCCGCATGTAGATGTCGTGGATATTACTACTCCTAACGCTTTTCATTATGAAGTCGCAAAAGCTGCCTTGGAAAACGGAAAACATGTCTATTGCGAGAAACCATTGACACTTTCTTATCAACAATCGAAAGAACTAGCAGATTTAGCCCGACAAAAAGGAGTCATTAATTATGTTGGTTACAACAATGTCATGAATCCTGCTAATTATTATATTAAGAAGCTGATTGATTCAGGGAAACTCGGGAACGTCATGAGGTTCGACGGCACCTATGATCAGGATATGCTGCTTGATCCTGCACTCCCTATCTCCTGGCGTCATATTAATAAATATTCCGGAAGTGGAGCACTTGGAGATCTTGGTTCTCATTTGATCAGCGTTTCCCAATTCTTAATGGGAAATATAGAAAGTGTAAACGCGCTGTCGAAAACTTTTATTAAACAAAGACCTTCGTCCGCTGGCTCTCATGATCTTGGAGAAGTGGAAAATGATGATATGGTTTCTGTTCTTGCAAATTATGAAAATGGAGCTGTCGGAACACTTTCATCCAGCCGTATTGCGGCAGGAAGAAAGAATTTTCTTTCATATGAAATCCAGGGAACAGAAGGTTCTGTCTATTATTCTTTGGAACGGTTGAATGAAGTAAATGTGTATTTTACTTCAGATAATAGTGCAGACAGGGGGTATAGAACGGTATTCCTTGGACCGGAGCATAAAGGGTATACTGCATTTAATCCCGCACCAGGAATTGCGATTGGATTTAATGATATTAAAATATTGGAGGTTCATGAATTGATGGCAGCTGTTGTTAAGGGCACTTCATATATTTGTGACTTTGCATTCGGGGCATCTATTGACCTCACTGTCAGTGCGATTTTAGAATCAGCAGCTGATCAAAAATGGGTGGATGTAAAAAATAAATCAATTGTCTGAAAGACTCTGGATTTCAGGTGACCCGACATAAAAATGTAAGTGAAATAGGAGGAGTCCATCTAAATGAATAAGGTCAATTGGGGGATATTAAGTACAGCTGCGATTGCAAAAAAACAAGTCATTCCTGCTTTGCAGCAGGCAGATAATGCCGAGCCGGCCGCTGTAGCGAGCGGAAGTGGCAAAGCTGCTGAATTGGCCCGGCAATATGACATCCCAAAAGCTTATGAAAATTATGAGGAACTGCTTGATGATCCGGAAATCGATATAGTCTATATTCCGCTTCCAAATGGATTACATGCGAAGTGGGTGAAAGAAGCAGCAAAAAGAGGGAAGCACGTCCTGTGTGAGAAACCGGCTGCTTTAACGGCTGAAGAAGCCCAAGATATGATTCGCTTTTGTGAAGAGAGTAATGTGCTATTCATGGAAGCGCTGATGTATCAATTTCAGCCTCAGTATCAGCGGGTGAAAGAAATCATTGCGTCCGGGGAAATAGGGGAAGTTAAGCTGATGCGTTCCAGTTTCACTTTTATGCTGGAAGAATTGGAAGGCAATATCCGTATGAGCCGGGCACTCGGCGGAGGGAGTCTATATGACATTGGCTGTTACTGCATACACGCAATCCGCCATATCTTAGATAGTGAACCTGTCAAAGTATATGCGGCAGAGGAACGCCATCCTGAGTATGGAGTCGATATGTCAGCAGTCGTAACCATGACTATGAGAAATGGGGTAAATGCTTATTTTGATTGCGGGATGAATATGACAGAACGGAATACTTATGAGGTAGTAGGTACAAAAGGGACAATTGAAGGAGCGGCAGCTTACGTTCCCCAACCGGATGGAGAATGCAGGCTAACTATTACGAATGAGAATATGGAAACAAGGGAAGAGAATATTTCAGGATATTATTACACCATCGGAGTTGAGTATTTATCTAATTGTGTAATTAACGGGATGAAACCGGAATTTAAACCGGAGAATACTATCAAAAATATGAAGGTGTTGGATGCCTGTCATGAATCATTAAATAAAGGAAAAATCGTTACTTTCAACAATTAAAATCTAGAAAATTATTACGTAGAAACCTATCAGACTTTGTACTGTATTTATGACAAACACATATAAAATTCCCATATTTAATCCAATCACGGCCATAATACCCTCTTGCCTGCCTCCCCATATTATGAACATATCATGATATGATAAATACGAAAAGGAGGAGGCAATCATGCTGTACCGTGCTTTTAAACAGGCATCACACCCCATTTAGTCATTTTCTCTGCACCCGCTCGACGACAAGGTAGAAGAGAAGTTCTATACCTGTAAAGCAGCCCATTTATTTCTCAAAAAAGAAACCACACTTTATTGGGTACGTTTCTATAGATGAAATCCGCAATAAGTAGACGAAGGAGAAAGATATTGTCCATCTGTTGAAAACACATGCTGTGCCGCTGAAGAGTCGGATTCTTTATAGTTATCGTAGAAAGCCTGATGAAATTGGCAAAAACAACAGGAAGTCTGATTTATACAACCGTGGCAACGTCTATGACAGCGAATGTCATAGGCTGTGAGCAGTATTTGTCTATTATCATTCCGGCACGGATGTACGCCGAAGAATATAAAAAACGGCGATTGAAAATGAAAAATCTGTCACGGACAGTGGAAGACGCGGGTACGATGGCATCGCCGCTCGTGCCGTGGAATACATGCGGTGCTTTTATGTTCGCGACTCTTGGTGTGAGTGCATTTTCCTACGCTCCTTATGTATTTCTTGCGATATTGAGTCCCATTGTTGTAATCATTTATGGTTTCACCGGAGTTACGATTGAATACGGAGATGATGCAAAGGAAGCTATACAGGAAAAAGAACTTTCTCCAAATCAGAAAAACGCCCTGTGATTAGAAAGAGGTTGCGCAAGGAAAAAAATGGAGTGACACCCAGTCCAACAAGCATGCAGATGCTGAGAATGGTTTTGAAGACAGCGAAAATACGAAGCAGTTGGCGTCTGTCTTGTTAAAGAACGTCTTCTCGCTGATGTGCTCCATTCCCGTATGCCGGAGATAAACGCAATATAATGAAAATTATCGGAACGGACTTCGTGGAAATATATGGGGTTTATCCGCTTGAAAAATGCAAACAATGGGAAAGGCTTGTACAGCAAAATCCGAGCCGAAGATATCCCGACTTCACCGGCATTTCATGCCCATAAGAAAACATAGGATGGATGGGAGGTGACCTATACTCTATTTTGTAAGGTGGGAGAAATATTCGGATGGTCTTGCAGGTGTGGAGTCGATGTCCTTGGAAAAACGTTAACTTTAAAAAGCTGTCCCTGAAGTGTGATAGGGACAGCTTTTCGCCTATTAGTTATCCGCTTGTTTTTCAGCCAGGCGGAAGCAGGTGACGGCTAAATGAGCCAGGGTTACTTCATCATCCGGGTTGAAGTGGTTGTCACTTCCCTGAAGAATCTCTTCGGCATAGGCAAGGGCGGCATACCCTGCATATTCGTCGGTGATATCGTCTGCATCCTCAAATGGAAGATTATACATGTCTGCGTGCTTTGCTGCGTCTTCCAATTCCATCAAACGCACCACCCAGACGGCCAATTCCTCGCGGGTCAGCGTGTCGTCCACAGGGAAGGTGCTGCCTTCTGCCTCAATAACGTCTGCACGGACCGCGCGCTCTACCACCTGGAACGAAGGATGATCCGGCTGGATATTTTCAAATGTGGCTGTCTGCTCTTCGTTTGGATCATTTGGATAGAAGCTTTCCATGGATTTCATCAGCATTTCCAGCGCAGTGCCTTTGGATACAGCTTCATTCGGTTCCAGCTCTTCTCCTTCCTCGATGGAAAGAATGCCGGATTGTACCATGTAATTAATTTCGTCCGCTGCCCAATGATCGGTAATGACCTTTTCGGCCGGCGAATCATTTTGCTGCGGCTCTTCCCAGTCGCCGTTTATCGCGTGGTAGTAAAGGCCATTCGTTTGATACGCCGGCTGATAGACGAGATGGTACGAATCGGCATCTCCCGGCTGGGCATGAGAGGCATAAGACAAGTCTACGTCCAGCTCACTCTTATAGTCTTCGAGGGCCTTTTCTTTGTCCACTGCACTTTCAGGGTCCGGCCAGCTCTCGATTTCTCCTTGTCCCAGACTGCTAAACGAAACGAGTTCCCCGTCTTCCGCTGAAATACCGATATTCAACGCTCTTCCCTGCACGGGCAGGCCGTCTTTCACCTGCGGAAAAGAAAAACGGTACACACCGTTGTTGCTAAGGGTTGAGATTCCATCGTTAAGGGGATACGCAAACTCGTGAATGGAGGAGCCTCCGTAGGTTTCTACTGCTTCCACTGCCGCTTCCAACGCTTCTTCTTCTGTTAAATTTTCCTCCAGCGATTGTTGATTATAATCGACGTTCCGGAACTGGACAATATCACCGGTTTCTTTTTCAACAACAAAACTAGTACCGGAGCCGGAACTGCCGCGATAGATCATAAAATGAACAGAAAAGACATCTACTCCGTTTCGTTCTGTTTCTTCGACAGACTCAATGTTCAATTCCGCGTCTTCTGAAACAGTTAGTAACTCCTTTGCCATTTCTTCCGCATCGTCGCGGGACAATGGACCTGCCTCTGTTTCAAGAGGCTCGTCGCGGAGCCGTTTTACTTCGTCTTCTTCCGGCAGCTCGGAAACAAAGGAATTATTTACGCTCCATTCCCCTGTGCCTGCATGAATGCCCTGGAACCCGGGAGAAGGGACATAGACAAGGCTGACGTCCTCTTCGTTCGATTCAAAATCATGCTGGACACTGTACTGCAGGCGCAGGTCCAGGCTATCTGCAATAGAGGATTCTGCTTCCCCTTTTTCCAGAAGATCTTCCTGTTCTTCGTAGGAAGCGGATTCTTGTTGATATGTATTATTTCTATAGTTGGAGATTTCGCCGTTTCCTAATATTTTTACCTGGATATTCTGATTTTGAACCGGGATGTCATTTTTCATGCGCTGGAAGGTGAACTCATACTCCACAGGCTCCGTCAGCGTTTGATTTCCCAAGGAAATACTTGGGCGCTGTTGGTCGCTTAATGCATACTCGCCAGCTGCGGTATTATTCACAAAATCTTCAGCAGCAGCCTCTGCTTCTTCTTGTGTCACCTCAGCTGGATACAAGGCATCCTGTACATTTTCCGGCTGATAGTCAAAAAACTGCAGCTCCAATTCTTCCCCGACAAACTCCACACTTCCGCGTACCCGTTCTTCCCCTATGGGTCCTTTTTGAAAACTTAAGTGATGGCGGATGACGTCACTATCTCTATCCACCCCGCGGAAATGATTCATGTGGAAATCGCTGTCCTCCAGAAAATCAAATCCAGAAGGAAACAATTCATAGAAACGCTCGATCAGATCTTCTTTCGTAAAATCCACGTCCGCTGCACTTACTTCCACCATCTGCTCTTCCTCGGCCTCCATTTGTTCGGTGACCGCTTCTTCTGCGGATGCGCTGGAAACGTAGGCACTTACTGCTAATGCCACAGACAATGAAACTATTCCTATTCTCCTAGAATTCATCCAATTCCCTCCCATAAATTAAATCTACAGCCATGGTACCAGAGTTTGCCAGTGCCTGTCACGCCCCGGTTTTTGTCGAATAATCTTTTTCATCGCTGAGAATGGTAGGGGATGTTTTTATATGAATAAAAGAGTTGAGTAGCTAGTATTCAGCTCATAAATTTGGATAACTTTTGGAATAAACTTGATTATAAATTTAAAATATTCTATAGTTAGGGGCCGTTTCCATTGGAAATCAACGTATGGTGATTGATGAAATTGCTTCTAACAAGCTGATTTGCGTTATACTTAGGAAAAGGAGGATGAAACCATGTATAAGCCACGTGTCTCATCCGAAAAATCCAAAAAACTAGCTCATCACATTGATAAAACACTGCAGGGGGCTTATGCCTTCGGTCACAAAAAAGAGAAAGATCGAGAAGAAACCCGTCGTTTGGTCAAAAATTATATAAAAAATAAATCTTAATCCTCTGGTAGAAGAGGATTTTTTTGTTGTCCTGGTGCCTGGCACGCCCCGATTTTTGTCGATTTCATAAGCATCGAACCCTGTGGTGAGTTTTTATCCGCAGGGTTTTATGTATGGCATGGCCTAAAATCAATGTTGATCTATTACTAAAATTGTGATAGATTTCTTTTAGATACAACTTAGATCTAAGTTAGATTTCAAAAGTAGAGGAGTTTGGATAGATGGATCATCGTGTTCTTCTTGCGTTTTATGGAGACGATTTCACTGGTTCTACTGATGCAATGGAAGCGCTACACCGTTTTGGTCTTCGTACGATATTGTTTTTGGATGTGCCGACAAAAGAGATGCTGGACCGGTTTGAAGGCGTACAGTGTATAGGTGTCGCGGGGACGGCGCGGGCAAAGGATCCTTCCGGCATGGAGAAAGAATTAACTCCAGTTTGGGAGCTGTTTCAGGCCATCCGCCCGTTTTTCGTACATTACAAAATTTGTTCCACGTTTGATTCGTCTCCGGAAACCGGGAGTATCGGTTTTGTCAGTGAGCTGTCGCAGCGTTATTTTCGAGGCCCAACGTATCCTCTCTTAGTGGGTACTCCTGATCTGGGGCGGTTTACGGTGTTTGGCAATCATTTTGCGAACTTTCATGGGAACGTTTTCCGTTTGGATGAACATCCAGTGATGTCCCAGCATCCCGTGACCCCGATGGATGAAGCAGATCTTGGGAAACATCTGCAAAAACAGACGAGTCAGACGATTGGATATAAGACCGTGCTGGACATGGAAAATACGGCGCCGGAGCCTTCGGTTTTAGAGGATACAGAAGATATCACTATTTTCGATGCGCTGGAAGAAAAACACATGAACTGGTTTGCTGATGTAATGTGGGCTTCCCGGCAGGAGCAGCCGCAGTTCATGATAGGCTCGTCCGGTATTGAATACGCGCTGGCCGCCAAGTGGAAAGCCGAAGGCCAAACGAAAGCTTACGAACAAACGAAACAGGCCCAGAAAATAGAACAAATGCTGGTCGTTTCGGGCAGCGTGTCGGATGTCACGAGAAGGCAGCTCGAAAAAGCAGAAGAAGCGGGCTTTCATATGGAACAGGTGCCTTACGAGCTGCTGACATCCGAAGAGGTGCCGAGTTCTTTTATTCAGCACATCCTGGCCCTGCTGGATCAAAAGAAGAAAGTCGTGTTGTACACAGCGAAAGGCCCTTCCGACGCTGCGATCGAAAAGACAAGAGCCCACCTTCAAAACGAAGGAATCGCAGAGGAAGAGATGGGTATTTACCTCGGGAAACGATTGGGAGAGTGGACGAAACACATCATGGAACAATCCTCCCTGCGCAGGCTCGTTATTTCGGGCGGGGATACCTCCGGGTTTGTCACGTCGCAGCTGGGTATCTATGGTCTGGAAGTGCTGGAATCCACCGCGCCAGGCGCCCCGTTGTGCCATGCTTACTCCGATGATGATCGATTCAACGGTCTGGAGATCGCATTAAAAAGCGGGCAGCTTGGGGGAGAAGACTTTTTTGAAAACGTCTTTACCGCCGGGAAGGCGGAGAACTAAAAACTGGTACGGGAAGAGTGAGGATATATGCTGTTAAAAGATGCAGCGTATCAAAAAATCAAAGAAAAGATATTAGAAGAAGAATACCCGCCGGGTGAATTTTTGTCGGAGCGAACGCTGATCAATGATTTAGAAATGAGTAAAACCCCGATCAAAAACGCATTGACCCGGCTGGAGGCGGAAGGGTTTGCCACGGTCTCCTCCAAACAGGGCATCCTCGTTCACGATTTATCGGTGGAACGGATCAACAATATCTACAACCTGCGTATAGCGCTGGAGACGTTTAACTGCGAAGAAATTTATCCTCGGATAACAGGGGATCAGTTAAAGGAATTGAAAAAAAATCTCGAAGAAACCAGGAAAACAGCGGAGAATCTCGATGTTAAAACGTTTGCCAATCTGGATCACGAGTTTCATTTAGCGCTCAGTGAAATCGCGGGAAACGGAGAGATCACCCGTATTTTAATTAACTATCAGGACCACTTGCTGCGTATTACCCTGCGGCACCTAAAGAAAGATCCAACGCGAATCCGTAAATTCTATGAGGATCATGTTCAGCTGTACGAGGCGCTGCAAAAGAATGAAGCGGAAAGTGTAGAGCTCATGAAAAAACACTTGCGGGAATCGAAACAGATGTTATTTCAGTAAGAGAAAAAAGGAGTGGAGAATGATGAAAGCAGTCTTTGTAGAAGACGCTGAACAAGTAGAAGTGAAAGATATTGATACACCAAAGATCCAAGACGATGAAGTCCTGATTAAAGTCGCGGTGGCAGGAATATGCGGATCGGATATCCATACGTATAAAGGGCTTCATCCCTTCCGTAAGCCTCCCGTTGTGATCGGCCATGAAGTGGCGGGAGAAGTGGTGGAAATAGGAAAGAACGTAAAGCATGTGGACATTGGAGACCGGGTCACAGTGGAACCACAGCTCGGCACGGGAGAGAGTGAAGGGGAAATGACCGGCCATATCAATTATTCTGATAAAAGACTGGCCCCGGGCATGGATACATGGTTAGGAACGATGGCGGAGTATTTTGTTTCCCCTGAATCCCTTATCGTCCCGCTTCCTGATTCGGTCAGTTATGACCGGGGCGTCTTGACAGAGCCGCTGGCTGTCGGCGTCCACGCCGCGTTGAAAGCCGACATTCAGCCGGGAGACCGAGTGGCTGTCCTGGGGGCCGGACCGATTGGACTGTTAACACTTGCTGCGGTTCGGGCAAAAGGAGCAGAGCAAACCGTCGTCACGGATGTGCTGGATTATTCTCTCCAGAAAGCAGTGGAGCTGGGAGCAAAAGAGACACATAACATCAAGGAGGACAACGACTGGATCCGCAAAGTAAAGGAAAAAATGGGCGGATCTTTTGACAAAGTCCTTATTACTGCCGGGGTTCCCGGTATTGTGAATGATTCTTTGAAACTGTTAAAGAAAGGCGGACGCGCTGTTACCGTTGCGATGTTTCACGATCAGCAGCAGCTTGATGTGGAACAGCTCCAACAGCAGGAGAAAGAACTCATTGGCTGCATGACCTATAACCGTCCGGATACCGAGGAAGCGTTGAACATCATCGAAGCGCATAACATTCCGGTGGAAAACGTCATCTCCCACCGTCTTGGAGTAGAACAAGCCGCTGAAGGGTTCCGGATCGTAGATAAGAAAGAGGATCAATCCGTCAAAGTATTAGTAGCTTTTAATGACTAGGAGGTATACTGTGAAACACGTGAAATCGCTTGCTGTCTTAACCATGCTTTTGGTCATGACGCTTGCGGGTTGTTCTCAGGGAGCTGGCTCGTCCTCCGGGACGACAGAAGCCAGTTCTGTCACAACCCTGCGGCTCGGTCATATTCAAAATGAAGATCATGCCTGGCACTTGGGATCCCAGCGGTTTGCCGAACTGGTAGAGGAAAAAACAAATGGTTCTGTCGAGGTAGACCTTTATCCCAGTTCCACGCTCGGCTCAGACCGTGACCTTGTAGAAGGAATGCAGATCGGATCGGTGGACTTTGCTTTAGTTGCCGGTGTGCTGTCCAACTTTCACGAAGAATACGCGATTCTAGAACTTCCATATTTATTCGATGATAATGAGCATCTGAGAAACTTCCTATATGGAGAAGGCGGGGAAAACCTTCAGGCAGAGATGCTGGAAGAAACAGGCGTAAGAGGATTAGAATTTTTCATTCGCTCGCCAAGAGAACTCACCGCCAACAAAAGAATAGAAACCCCGGATGATTTACGGGGGTTGAAAATAAGGGTGCCGAATATCGAAGCATCTGTGGAAGGCTGGGATGCGATGGGCGCCAACCCTACACCGATGAACTTCAGCGAAGTGTATTCCTCCTTACAGACAGGCGTCATTGACGCCCAGGAAAATCCGGCTTCTTTTATCACCAATGCCAAGCTTCAGGAAGTGCAGGATTATCTGATGCTGACGGATCACGTGTATGGTTATGTGCAGCTGCTTATGAGTGATAAGACGTATGAAAAGCTGACCGACAGTGAACAGCAGGCAGTGGAGGAGGCTGCTTTGGAAGCAAGACAGTATCAAAATGAGCTCGTATCCCAGCAGCAGGAAGATGCGATGCAGACGATGAGAGATGCAGGGATGGAGATCGTGGAAGTCGATAAATCGTTATTTAGAGAAAAAGTTCAATCCGTGAATGAAAACCTGGCGGACAAATATGGACGAGATCTCTATGACGAAATTGTGGAGATGAGAGAGTGAAAGGGAGGTCTGTGACATGCAGCAGTATATTGCAGCTGTGGATCATTTGAATAAAGTCGTGAAATATGTGGCGTCCGCTATGTTTGTCGCTCTGGTAGTTCTAGTTTTCTTTCAGGTCATAACCCGTTTTATTATTAATTTTCCATTAGCATGGTCGGAAGAAATATCACGTTATTTAACGATCTATATTGTGTTCTTGGGGTCGGCGCTTGCTGTGAGAAACAGAGAACATATTGCGATTGATTTTTTAATGGACGTTGTAAGCGCTGCAAAGAAAAGAAAACTACAATTCATCGTTTCTATTATTTCCACCGTGTTTTTTATTATTCTATGTTACTACGGCACGGTATTGACCTTTACGGTGATCGGGCAGCTCACACCAACGCTTCAATTCTCGATAGCATGGGTGTATGCGGCGGTTCCTCTAGGTTCTCTTATTATGGCGCTGAACGGAATTGCTAATATATGCAGTCAGAGGCTCGATTATGAAACCGCTGTAGGAGGTGAAACCAAATGATTACAGCTCTGGTTATATCGCTGTTCGCCTTGTTTATCCTCGGCGTGCCAGTGGCAGTGGCGTTGGGTCTTTCCACCAGTCTGGCGCTTTTAATAGAAGGCGGTACCCCGCTTGTTGTCCTTGCGCAGCGTGCGTTCGTCTCTTTGGATTCCTTTCCGCTGCTTGCGATACCGCTGTTTATTCTTGCAGGGGTTATTATGGAATTTGGAGGTATTTCACAGCGCCTTATAAACTTTGCCAATGCGCTGACCGGGCACTTTTCGGGCGGATTGGCGATGGTTACGGTCATTACTACGATGTTTTTTGCCGCGATATCCGGGTCTAGTATTGCAGCAACGGCCGCTCTTGGTTCTATTTTAATTCCGGCGATGGCTGAAAGAGGGTATCACCGTGATTTTGCCGGAAGTGTGCAATCGGTTTCTGGAACGCTTGGCATTATTATACCGCCGAGTATACCGTTGATTCTTTATGGTACGGCGGCTGATACGTCGATCGGGGATTTATTTATAGGTGGTATTTTACCTGGAATACTGGTAGGCGCAGGTCTGATTATAACAGTTATTATTATTTCCAAAAAAAGAGGATATTACCGCGAATCAAAAACGAGTACGCGTGATTTGGGGAAGGCTTTTGTTGAAACGCTTCCCGCCCTCATAATGCCGTTTATTATTCTTGGCGGTATCTACAGCGGTATTTTTACTGCAACCGAAGCGGCAGGCGTCGCGGTAGCTTATGCCTTTTTAATCAGTACCGTCTTTTACCGCGCGATTCATTTTGGCAATATTGGAAAAGTATTGAATCAAGCCATTTCTACCACGTCTACAATTATGTTTATTATCGCTGTTGCCGGGTTGTTCAGCTGGGTACTCACGATTGAAAATATTCCGCAGCAGGTTGCCGGATTTTTTACCTCTATTTCGGAAAATCCATCCGTCTTCCTTCTGGCTGTCGTGGTGCTGCTGTTAATTGTGGGAATGTTTATGGAGACCAATGCTTCGATTATTATTTTAGCCCCGATCCTGGCACCGGTTGCTCTGCAGCTTGGTATTGATCCCATTCACTTTGGAATGGTGATGATTGTAACACTAGCCATCGGCATGGTCACCCCTCCGTTAGGATTGAATCTATTTGTAGCGGGACGAATAGCCAATTTAAGATTGGATGAACTGGCGAAAGGGATGGTCCCGTTTTATGTTGCTGTGCTTGTAACACTTATCATTATTATATTCGTACCGCAGGTCTCCACTGGACTGTTAAGCTTATAAAGAAAAGGAGTGGAACATGGAATGGAGCATCTTCCTATTTTAAAAGAACTACATCAGGCGGGCTTGTTTATGAGAGAGAATGACCTTGTATGGGGAACCGCCGGCAATATCAGCGCCAGAGCAGATGAAAATCAATTCTATATTTCAGCGAGCGGCACGTACGTCGGCGATATGGCCATCGATGATTTCGCTCTCTGTTCCCTGGAAGAAGGGCCGGTGTCCGGAAAAAAACCTTCCAAAGAACATAATATGCACCGCGCTGTGTATGAAGAACGGCCGGAGATCGGAGCTATTCTTCATGCGTCTCCGTTTTACAGCACATTGATCGCGTGCTCCGACGTGGAACTGCCTTCGAATTACTTTGTCGAGGCGATGTATTACCTGGAACGAGTGGAGAGGATTCCGTATTTTCATCCAGGAAGCCGGGAACTCGCCGACGCTGTCAAGGAAAAAGCAAAGGATACAAACGTGATGCTTCTGGAGAACCACGGCATTCTCATTTACGATGAAAATATCAAAGAAGCGAGGATGGCCCTTCAAACCCTCGAATACACCGCCAGGATGCACATTACCGCGATGGAAAAAGGGATTACCATGCAAGGCCTGGATCACAGCCAGGAACAGGATTTTCTCCAGAACTCCGGGTATAAACCCGTGAGAAACTGGCCGAGATAAGTGCTCGAGATAAGTGCCTGTCACGCCCCGAATTTTGCGAATATTGTCGAATAGAAATATAATAAAGATGCTTTCCGGAAAACTGGAAAGCATCTTTTTATGGTGCGCCACACCTGTTTTTTTCTTGTAATCTCACTGTAAAACTTTTAATAATTTTTATCATTAGTTAATGACTGGGTGTATTGGTTATAAGTACTAATGGACCCTGGGACCGGTGTTAGTTTTTCCGTTCTATGAGTTTTGCAAAGAATACACTGGCTTCGTACAACAGAAACAACGGAATACAGACGAGTAAAGGTGTGATGAAATCCGGTGGTGTGACTAATACAGCCATGGCGATAAGGACAAAATAGGCATATTTGCGGTAACGTTGTAACTGACGGGAATGGATCAGCCCCAGTTGGGTGGCAAACATGACCACGGCTGGCAGTTCAAATAAGAAAGCAATCGGGATGACCGTGCGGAACATAAAACGGAAGTAACGGTCGACAGTGAATAATGTTTGAAACCGGCTGTCTGCCAGTCCCAGCAGAAAATCCATAATTAATGGAAAGATGATAAAAAACCCAATGGACAAGCCAGCGATAAAAAGGAAAAAGAACAGAGGGATATACGATAACGTGGAACGTTTTTCTTCCCTCGTTAAACCGGGAGCGACAAAGGACCAGACTTGATAGGCGCCCAGCGGTATCATGGGAATAATAGCAATGACGGCGGAAAGGGCCATATAAATCCAGATAATGTCACCCGGTCCTAAAATGGCAAGCTCGTCTTCCAGGTCGCGGATTAAAAAAGAATAAATATCCCCCACTACAGCAAAGGAGAGGGCGAAGCAAAGTAAAAAACTGATCCCTACAATAATCAATCGGGTTCTCATTTCTTCTAAATGACTTAATATCGGACTTGTGCTGGTATTCTCCACAGCATACACCTCTTTCATTCCTATCAATGAAGGAAGCAGGGTCAAGAAGAACCCTGCCACGTGTATTAGTTTGCTTTCTGTTTATCCTCCTTATCTGTTGCATGAACAGGGAACTCTCTTGCTGCTTCCGTGTTTTTGGCCTTATTTTGTTCTTGATAAGAGGGGGCTCGATTGCGGACGGCTGATTCTGAATCCTCTTCAATGAAGTCTCTTGCGGATTGTTTGAACTCAGCCAGGGTACGTCCTACGGCTCGTCCAATTTCCGGGAGTTTGGACGGACCGAATATGATAAGGGCAATGACGAGCAGAATGATGAGCCCGGGGACACCTATATTTTGTAACATATATTTCTCCACCTCCTTGTAAGGGTGAAAATTTTTATTCTTCTTCCGTTGGATAAGCGGCTACAGCTTCGATTTCAATCAGCCAGTCTGAATGGACGAGACTTTCCACACCCATAGTGGAGCGGGCCGGTTTTGCTGGATTGTCTTCGTTATTAAAAAATTCACCATACGCTTCAAACCATCCTTCATAATCTACGACACCCCCAAGAGCTTTGTCTGGGGTTAAATAAACACGTAAATAGATAACGTCTTCTAAAGAGAGTCCTTCTTCTCCCAGATCTTCTTCAAATTTTTCCAAAATTCCAACAGCTTGTTGTTTTGTATTACCGTAACGTTCGTACACCGTTTCTCCTTCAGGGTCTATTTCAGGGGGAACGGTGCCACTCGTATGATAGGTTGCTGTGTCTTCTGGGATAGCTACCGCTGAAGAAATCGAAGATGAATCGGAACCATAGAAAGTGGGTTCTGTCGGCTCTTCCACTGCTGGTGCTGAAAAAGCAGAATAACTTGCAAAGACGAGGCCGAGGGCTAAGCCGCCACCTAAAACACTATTTTTTATATATTTTTTCATGTTTTTCCTCCTTTAATTATCCGATTAATGCTTCCTGTTTTTCAGCAGAACGACGGGAGGTGAGGGGCTCATTTTCAATGACACGATTATGAATGGCCTCCACTACGGTTTCCATGGACTCAAACGCCCCGGCCATCCAGCCCGTGTAGTAACTGATATGTTCTCCGGCCAGGTAAATGCGTCCGTCCGGTTTTTTTAACACCTGATAGGAAGTGTCCCGGTCTGATTGTGAATAGCTCGCCCAGCCTCCTAAGTTATACTTCACTTTATGCCAGGCGACGGAAAATGAATTTTCAAAATCCTCAAAATATTGAGGGTGAATCTTGGATCCCTGCTCCAGGGCGTATTTTTCCCGATTTTTAAAAGAATAGTTTCCAAACTTTTCCGCACTTCCACCGAAGTTATAGTAGCCTACGAGTATTCCTTTCTGTGACAGATAATCAGAGGATGGATACCAAATCTGTGTAATATCCTGATTGGTATCTGTAATCCCCCCATAAATATGATCGTCTTCTTCCCAAAATCTACGTTTAAATTGTAATCCGATTTTGCCGGTAGATGCGTAATTTATGGCGCCGACCGCTTCAGTCATTTCTTTTGAAAAATCCGCAGGAATGTCTTTTAACACTGGAAGCGGAATTGTACAGATGCAGAAGTCTCCTTCCACCTCGGTGGTTTTCCCGGAAGCCTTTTTATAAACCACGCGGCATCGGTCTTCGGTTTGACGGATTTCCTGCACTTCCGCCTGGAACGTAATCATATATCCCACTTTTTCTTCAAAGGCTTTGGGGATTTGATCCATACCTCCAACCGGCTGAAACATCATCGGCTGCTGATTAATGCTGTATTCACCGCTGAAGTTCATCGCATATTGGGATTCCAAAAGTGCACTGAAATCAAAGGGATCATTGTGAGATCCTGATTCTACTCCGGGGAGAGTGGAGTAGCCGCGGGAGGAGGTTCCTTTGTAGGTTAGGTTATCATCAAGACCGCCGTTCTGTTGTAAGTAAGAGAGGAGTCTCTCTTGATCTTCGTTCGTTAAAGGTTGATCCAGTGCATCTTGATCCAGGGCTTTTGCCAGGAGTTCAGAGGTGTAGCCCCGGATATCCGTCCGGACTTCTCTACGCCTGATACGGCTTCCGGACATACGTCCCACTCCTTCGTTGTACAAATAAGCTGCTTCATTGATATTGGAGAATGGCTCTAATTTGACACCAAGCTCCCGGCAATACCCCATCGTCGTCGTGTGATGCTGTGGGATTCGGGCGGGACCGGCGTTGAGATACAACCCATCATCGAAGTTGGATGTTTGTCTGTCTTTATCAATCTCTGAAGACTGAGTACCACCCCGGATGGACCAGTTGCGGCCGCCGCTTCTTTCGCGTGCTTCCAAAATTGTACATTCATAGCCGGATTTGGTGAGTTCGTAAGCCGCTGACATCCCTGCAAGCCCAGCCCCAAGAATAATTACTTTTTTTCCATTTTTCTCAATCGCAGATAAGTCCCCCTCATCCGGAAACTTATTCCCGGCTGCTTTAGCAGGTGTAGAAGCCAGGAGTCCTAAACTTTCCATCGCACCAAATACAGCAACAGTACCGCCGACTTTTCCTAAATCGTTCAAGAACTGTCTTCGGGTAACATCCTTTGCAAATAATTTTTGACTCACTATCCTTCCCCCTTCCGACGTTGGAAAAATTGTCTGATGATAGAATGTAAAACTATCACAATAGATACATTATCAAGGAATAAAAGAAAAGTTAACTCAATCGTTATAAAATATACCAAATTTTTTTAAAATAATGATAATTATACCGTGCCTGTCACGCCCCGGGATTTGTCGATTTTTTTAAATATGTGGAATCGGGCGAGATTTTTCTTTTTCCCTGGAAGAAAATGCGTTATAGTAATAAACAGGTAAGAAGTGATGAATTTTTCCAATGGGGGAGTTATAGAATGAAACGATTCTTTGCAGCGGGGATGGCTGTACTGCTTGCAGTGAGTGGGTTCACGATGTCGGCATCGGCGGAGGAAGAACAGGCAGATGGTCAGGAAGAAGAGACACAGGCAGACGGACAGGAAGAGGAAACACCGGAGGATGCGATAGAGTCGCTTTCAATTGAAGAGGCGGTGGATTATGCCCTGGAGGATAATTCGTCTCTCATTCTTCTAAATTACAGAATTGATAACATCCGAAGCCAGTTGGAAGGAGCGGAGGATGACTACGGTGATATGGAAGATGATATCGAAGACCTCGAAGATCAGATGGATGATCTCCGTGACCTTCAGAATGAAACGGGAGAGCGGACGTTCCAGACGAGACTGGAACTGCAGAACCAGATAGAAACACTGGAAGATAACTTAGAGGAATTGGAAGATTCCATTAAGCAGATGGATTCCAATGAAATTCAATTAAGATATGACCGGGAAGAAGCACATAAAAGTGTGGAATTGTCCACGAAATCAGCCTTCGTTCAGCTTCTCATGCAGGAAGATCAGATGGAGATGACGGAAGCTTCTCTGAATAATGAAGAAAAACAGGTTTCCAATGTGGAACGGCAGTATGAACTCGGAACGGTGTCCCGCAATGAATACGAAACCGCCCAGCGGGAAGTGAGACGTCTTGAAGATGATCTCTACGAAGCCCGTTCGCAGTATGACCATGATTTGGCCATATTGGCGCTGGATATTTGCATTATCTATCATGAGGATCTCAGCCTGGAAGAGCCGAAGATCGATGAATTACAGCCGATCGAACAGGAAACAGACACGGAGACGCTTATCGAAAATTCTTTCAGTATGCAAAATGCCAAGGAAGCCCTGGAACTTGCCGAATACGACCGCGGGCAGGTGTATGATGATGAGGATGCCACACGATTTGAAAAGGAACAGGCTGACATCGCTGTAGAAACGGAAGAAGAAAACATTACGCAGCTTCGAAATGACCTGACATCCTCGATTGAGGAGACGTTTGATGAAGCGACGACGCAATATCAGGCTATTCTTCAGGCCCAGGATGAACTGGACTATGCCAAAAAAGATGTCCGGAACCTGCGGGTGCAGGCCGATATTGGTGTCATTCCGGAATCTGAATATGAATTAGCCGGTCTCCAGGTGGAGCAGGCCGAGCAGCAGCTGGCCTCCGAACGCTGGAATCTGGTCCTGGTGAACCAGCAGATCGAAGTGATGCAGGACGGTCTTGTCCAGCAGTCCGGTTCGGCCGGCCAGGGAACCGGATCAGACAGTTCACAGCAGTAAATATAAACCTGCAGGGAAACGCTCCCTGCAGGGTTTTTTATGGAAAGAATGTGAAGAGTTTATGAGTTTCTCTAATTATAGTTGACGTTGTAGCCCTTTTGGCTTAAATTAGTAAATAGTTTAGTTTTTAAACAGTTATATTTCATAATCATTTTCATAGTCTGGGTGGGGGGTTTTTTTGAATGTTGTAAAACCGCACAGAGATTTCTTTCGTACATAACGCCCTGGAAAACAAGGGTAGTACATAGGACAGACATGGAGGTCCGCCTCACGACTTAGAAAAAGGCGGGCGCTGGATGGAAATCTTGTTACGGCATCCATTATTTGTAGTGAAACCATTGCGGTAGTCTGAATCTATCGTATAATTGAATAGGCAACTTTGAATGAATGGGGGAAACGGGGAATTGAAGAAGAGCCGCGGTGTTAACGTATCGTTTTTGCATAGATGGCACGTCTTGATTGGAGTGCTGGGATTTTTTATGATATCGGGGTGTCAATCCGCAGACGTAGACACAGAGGAAGAAGACGCTGTCGTAGTGGAGACAGCAGAAGCAGAAATAGGGGATCTGGAAGGTACTCGGATTGTTAACGCGACAACGGAAGCATTATCTGAAGTGTCGTTAACCCCTGAAGTGACAGCAGATGTGAACGAAGTCCTGGTGGAAGAAGGAGATCAGGTTGAACAGGGGCAGGTGCTGGCGAGACTGGATGACTCCGCCCTCCGCAATACGCTGGAACAGGAGCGGGCTGCTCTGCGGAGTGCACAGAGTAACGTTGCTATTTCGCAGGCCGGTAAACGGGGAGCGGAAGCTGGTGTGCAGGAATCCCAGGCTTCCCTGAATAACGCTGATCACGCGATCCGTCAGGCAGAAGAGCAGTATGAACGGGCTCAAATTGATTTAGAACAGGCCAAAGAAAATTATGGTGATGAAATAGAGAATGCCGAGCAGGCGCTGGATACCGCCGAACGGAATCTGGCAACGGCTGAGCGGGAACGAAACCGGAGCCAGCAGCTTTTTGATGAAGGGTTGATTTCGAAACAGGAGCTGGAAAATGCAGAAGATGCTGTGGCAGACGCTGAAGATAGTGTAACAGAGGCAGAAAACAGCCTCGAACAGGCAAAGCAGGAATATAATATTGATCAGCTGGAATCCCAGGTTGAATCAGCGAGATCTTCGCTGGAAGAAGCCAGGGATTCGAAGCAGGAAATGCGGGCGAGAATTGAGTCTTCTAATGCGTCCGTGGATGAAGCTTCCGGGAGCATTGAAGATGCCCGGGCTAATGTGGAACAGCAGGAGACCGCCGTTAGACAGGCGGAACAAAACCTGGAAGACGCGGTAGTAACTGCGCCGAGTGCCGGTAAAATTTTATCGGTGACAGTAGAGCCGGGGGAATATTATTCCCAGCAGGACAGCATGATCACGATTGGAGAAATGAATACATTAAATGTGACCGCATCGGTTACGTCGGAGCAGCTTTCCAGTTTTGAAGAAGGCGATGAAATGGAGGTCCGCTTCCCTTCCAATGAGGAAACCAGGACAGGAACGGTTACTCATATTGCGGATTCCTCCGATGATAATGGCATGTTTAACGTAGAAGTGCAGGTGGATAACCCCGATAACGAATTGAGATCAGGGATTTACGGGGAAATTCTGTTATATGAAACCCATGTAGAAAACGGCCTGCTTGTGCCGACGGAAGCCATCATTAATGTAGAAGGAGAACCGTCGATTTTTATCCGGGAAGAGAATCAGGCAGTGCTTGTACCGGTGGAAGTAGTACGCGAAGAATCGGATTACAGTGCAGTGGAAGCAGATATTGAAGAAGGCACCCCTGTAATCACCCGCGGTCAGTACTTCCTGGAAGACGGAACCGCGGTCGAGGAGGCTGAAAACGAAGAAGGGAGCAATTCCTCCGAAGAGGCGGAAGATGAAACAGACTCCGAAGAATCAGGAGAAGAGGAAGAAACAACTTCCTTGGATTACATGAATGATACAGGAGTGAAACGGATAGCTGCCTATTCTTCGGATAGCGATGGAGGAATGGCACAATGAATCTCTCAAGTTGGTCTGTCAAACGTCCTGTTGGCATATTCATGGTGATCGCCATGGTATTGGTTTTAGGAATGGTATCTTTCCGGAATCTGGCGATTGATTTGTATCCGGAAATGGACCTTCCGTTTGCGATTGTAACGACAAGCTATGAAGGAACCGCACCGGAAGATATTGAAGAAACGGTAACCGAACCGCTGGAAGATTCCATGGGTACACTCGACAATCTGGATACGATTTCGTCTCAGTCTTCCTCCGGTTCTTCCCTGATTATGATTCAGTTTGATTTTGGTACCGATTTGGATCAGGCCATGCTTGATATCCGTGAAGCTATTGACGGCGCGTCCGCTCAGCTTCCGGATGGAGCCGACGATCCGTCGGTGCTCCGCTTTGATCCCAATCAGCAGGCGATGATGTGGATTGGTATCTCCGGAGATACGAAGAGTCTGGATATGCAGCAGCTGGCAGAGGAACGAATCCAGCCGCAGCTCGAACAGGGCTCCGGTGTAGCCAGTGCCGGCATTGAAGGGATGAAGGACCGGGAAATCGAGACCCAGCTTCGGGTTGAAGACTTGAACCGGTATCAGTTAACGGCGGATGATGTCGTGAATGCCTTAAATGCAGAAAATGATTCCGGGTCGGTCGGTGAAGTGGAAAGCGGCGGCCGGGATTTGCAGCTTCGTGTGGATGGCGAATTTACAGCGGTAGATGATATCGCCAATACGCTGATTCCGCTCCCGGAAGGAGGCAATGTTCACTTAAGCGACGTGGCGGATATTGTGGATACCGTCGAAGACGGGGGATCCGAAACCTTTGTCAACGGCAGCTCATCGATGATGTTTTCAATGATGAAACAATCGGATGCCAATACCGTAGACGTATCACAGTCTCTGCGCGACATTGTCTCTGACTTAAATGAAGAATTGGGAGAAGATGTCGAGCTCGAAATCGTTTATGACGCTGCAGATTACATAGAGTCTTCTATTAACAGTGTGTTTAACAACCTCTTGTTCGGGGCTCTTTTTGCTGTGCTCGTCCTGCTTGCCTTTTTGCGGAGTATCCGGGCCACAATGGTCATTGGCATCTCCATTCCGATTTCGATTATTGCCACGTTCACCTTGATGTATTTCACGGGAGAATCCTTGAACATCCTGACGATGGGAGGACTTGCTCTTGGTGTCGGGATGATGGTGGACAGTGCGATCGTCATTCTCGAGAGTATCTATAAGCATATGGAGTACGGTAAATCAAGAAAAGAAGCAGCCATAGCCGGGGCAAAAGAACTCGGAAGTGCGGTTGTAGCTTCGACGAGTACCACGCTTGTTGTCTTTCTGCCGCTTGTTTTTGTCGAAGGAATTGCCTCCGAATTATTCGGACCGCTGGCGTTAACGGTTTCGTTTGCCTTAATTGCTTCGCTGCTGGCAGCTTTAACGATCGTGCCTATGTTTGCTTCCCAGTTTATTAAAGAAGAAGCGATGCAGACGAAGGAAGACAGCCGTCTTAACAAATTCGGCAGGGCGGTAAATGACCGCTATCAGCGGATGCTGCGCTGGTCGCTTCGATTCAGGAAAACGGTTATCTTTCTCACCTTCCTGTTGGTGATTGGTTCGCTGGCTCTGGTTCCTGCGATAGGCGCTGTATTTATTCCTGAATCAGACGAAGGGGAAATCATGGTCAGTGTGGAAACCCCGGAAGCTTCTACCCAGGAAGAGACGCAGCAGGCTGTCAATCAAGTATGGAATATGATCGAGCCTTACCAGGACATTATTGATTCGACGTATTCCACCGTGGGCGGAGGAAGCGGTCCGGTTGGTGGAAGCAGTAATAACCAGGCGGATGTGAATATTTCCTTAATTGATTCCGGAGAACGGGACCTTGAAACCAGTGATCTCATCTCCGAACTCTCCGACCAGGCGGATCGGATCCCTGGGGCGGATATTTCTGTGCAGAATATGGCGTCCGGGGCAGCCGGCAGCGGTGATCCGATTTCAATAAATATCAGCGGCCAGGAGATTGAAGTGCTGGATGACCTGGCGGAACAGGCCATGTTTGAAATAGAAAACATCCCGGGTACAATGAACGTAGATGATTCTTCCGGGGACGGCAACCCGCAGCTTGAACTTGATATTGACCGGCAGCAGGCTTCGCAATATGGTCTTACCTATCAAAATATTATGGGACAGGTGATGACCTCCTTTAACGGCCAGGTTGCCACGGAATACCGGGAGGAAGGCGAAGAAATCTCCGTGGAAGTCATCCTTCCGGGAAGCGCCAGAGAACAGCTCGCGGATGTTAGAAATCTAACGTTAACCGGGGCGGAAGGAGCCGGCGTACCGCTGGCTGCTGTTGCTGAGTTAAATGAGACAACTGGTCCGACGCAGATTAGCAGAGAAGACCAGCAGCGCCAGATCAATATCACAAGTGATATTGCCCCGGATTACGTGCTGGGCGATGTAGCTACCGAGGTTCAGACAGCCATGGATCAAATGAATATGCCGAGCGGCTATTCCGTTGATTACGGCGGGGAATCCGAGGATATGCAGGAAGCCTTCGGGGATCTTGGATTAGCACTGATTGCTTCCATTTTCCTAGTGTATGCGGTTATGGCTATTCAGTTTGAGTCCTTTATCCAGCCATTTGTAATTATGTTCTCGATGCCGGCGACGCTCATCGGGGTGATGGTAGGTTTATTTATCACCCAGACGCCGTTAAGTATCACGGCCTTTATCGGTTTGATTATGCTGGCAGGGATTGTGGTAAACAACGCGATCGTCCTGGTTGATTATATTAACCAGCGTCGGGACGAAGGGCTGGAACGCGATGAAGCGATCCTGGATGCCGGCCCGGCTCGTCTCCGCCCCATCATGATGACGGTGCTGACGACGGTTCTGGCGATGCTTCCGATTGCGATCGGCTTTGGAGAAGGGGCAGAAGCACAGGCTCCTATGGCGATTGTTATCATTTTTGGTCTCGCTTTTTCGACCTTGTTCACTCTTATCCTGATTCCAGTGGTTTATGCTGCATCGGATAATATGGTGTTATGGTTCAAACGGAAGAAAGAAAATCGGAAAGAGAAAAAGAGAATGAAAAAGATGAATGCTGGAGAAGAGATGTAAAAAATAGGAACAAACGCCCTGTACAAGGATAGAAAGAATGAAATATACTACGTTTGGCATGAGAAAAAAAGGAGAGGACATTGGTATGAGATTTGCACGCACATTGGTTTTAGCAGGTGTTTTGACAGCAGGAATGGCAGTTGCAGCAGCTTGTTCTTCGGGAGAAGATGCAGAAGAACAAGCTGCTCCCGACAACCAGGAGACAGAAGAAGACACAGAAAACAATGAAGAAGTGCAGGCCCCGTCTGCAGAGCTCAGTTCCAATGAAGATCTGAAAGAACAGCTGGAAAGCGAAGAAAGTGTGGAAGAAGCGATGGTCCAGCAAGTCGATGGAGAAGACGGCCAGACCATTAACATCGATATTTCCATCGCTGCTGGGCAGGAATTGTCCGATGATATGAAATCCGCTCATTCGGATATGATCCGGGAGGTCTATCCCGATCAAACGGTCGATGTTATTTATGCCCAAGAAGGGGAAATGCTGGAGCAGGCCACACTGGAATAAAATCATAAAAAACCCCGTTCCGCTATGAAGTGGAACGGGGGTTATTTTTTTTCGACACGTGCCTGTCACCTGTCGTATACGACAGGTGACAGGCACGTGTCGAAAAAATGGAAAATTCTATTAATATCTAGATGTTCATGGCAGGGAGTCATTCATTTACCAAAAAATAACGAAAAACAGCCTACCACAGGCAGCAGAAAAGAAAAAGAGGGAAGAAGAATTGGTTCCGATGATTGATTTTCAAATGATGTGGTTTCTTCTAAAGTTGAAAAAGGGAAGGACCGGAATAGGTTTGTATTCCCAACCATTTTTGGGTTTTATGTTTAATACTTAGTAGTTTCAGGAATAGGTCTTTCCAGAACCCCAAAATGGTTATAATCTATTATTCTCTTGAAGGAGGAGTTAGTGTGGCATATCAACCAAAAACTTACCGCAGGTTTCTCGCAGGATCCGTTTCTGCAGCAATGGTGGCAGCAGCTGGTGCTGTAACACCGGCAGACGTGCAGCAGGCGGATGCCGCGGAGTCGTTCCCGGATGTGGATAACGACTATTGGGCGTCGAGCTCGATTCAAAACTTAGCGGATCAGGGAATTATCAGCGGTTATTCGAACGGGGAATATCGTCCCGGGGAAGAAATCAACCGTGGTCAGGTAGCTGCGATGCTGGTAGCAGCCTTTGATTTGGATACTGATGAGGATGTGGAACCGCCATTTGAAGATCTGACATCAGAAAGCTATTTCACGCCGTATGCGGCCGCTGTTAAAGAAGAAGGGTTAATTAAAGGACGGGAAAATAATACACAGTTTGCGGCAGGCATGGACCTTTCCCGCGAACAGATGGCCACTATCCTTGTTCGGGCTTTTGATCTTGAACCGAAAGACGGAGAAGATCCAAATGTTGTGGATCTCGACGATGTCCATGAAAGTCACCGGGACAACGTCCGCACCCTGGCACAATATAATATTACAGATACAGCGGATAATATGTTCCGTCCAGATGAAACGGTAACAAGGGCTCAGTTCGCTGTATTCCTTGAACGCGCCATGGAAGTGGATCAGGGTGAAGAATCTGATATTGTTCAGGCAGAAGCTGTGAATAACACCACTGTTGAAGTAAGCTTTAGAGGAAGCGTCGATGGTGAGGTAAATGCGAAAGACTTCAGCATTGATCCAGACCTGGATGTCGAGGATGCCGAAACTATTTCTCCCGAGGATTCTGAAGTGAGTCAGGACGCGGAAGGAACCGTGGTTCGTCTGACAACAGAAGAGCAGGCAGACGATGAAGAATACAGCCTTTCCTATCAAGGCGAGGACACCGGCTTGACGTTCACAGGCGGCGGGGAACAATCTTCTGAACTTACCGTGGAAGATCTATCTGTCCGCTCTACCTCCAGTTTTGAAATCACTTTGGAAGAAGAACTGGATGAAGATTGGGACAGCTCCGATGTAGAAGACATGCTTAACGTATCTGTAGTAGATGAAGACGAGGAAGAAACAGAAGTCAGCCCGACCAATGTTGAAATCGGAGAAGACAGAGAAACAGTTGTAGTGGAACATGAAGATAATGATCTCGAAGGCATGGCAGGCACGCTGTCCGTCAATGGATTTGAGACAGAATTTGATTATACGGAGATTGAGGTCGATTCCGTCGAAGCAACAACAGATCAGATCAGGGAAGCGGAAGACCAGCAGCTTGGTTTCACCGTTAACGGAATCCGTAATCTTTCTGTTGAAGATCTGGAAGATGCCGGTTATGAAGTAGAATTTTTATATAACTCTAATGAAGCGCCGTTTGACACGGACGAAGCCCAGGAAGAAGGCATCATTGACGGCACACACAGTGATATTCCGGAGAGCTTCCGTTATGCTGTGCAGATCACAGATGAAGACGGCAATGAAGTAGAGTCGGATGAAATGGAAGTCAGCGTAAGCGGAGAGGCGGAAGTATCAGAGGTAACAGAAGTAGGCCTGTTTGATGAAAACGGCGACCGCTATGAGAATGACTTTGTTACTCCGGATCACGAAGGTTATGACATTATGCCGGTTGCCGGCACGAACAGCTTCGGTGAAGAAGTAGATGCGGATGAAGCATCCTTCCCTGAAATTGAAACTGTAACTTCCAGTGATGCTTCGATTGCTTACTACAATGAGGATGGTCTTCAGGTTACAGGAGAAGGCGATGTGACGCTGAACGTCCAGTTTGAAGGCATGGATGATCCTGTAGAATACGACCTTGAAGTTGTCGCTAACCAGGAAGTCAGCGGCATCGAAGCAGATGGAACAACAAAGCGTTATACTACTAGCGCATCTGCTGACACCTTTACGGTCCTGGATCAGTACGACCAGCCATTTGGTGAAGGGGAAAGCATTGGCTATACGATTACAGATGAAGAGGACAACGAAGTAGATTCAGGTTCGGTTGAAGTGGACAGTGAAGGCAAAGTAGAGCTTTCCTATCCAGAGGATCTCGAAGGTGAGTATCAGGTTGACTTCACATACGACAACGAAGAAATTGGTTCGACAATACTCGAATTTGTTCAGCTCGATTCCGAAGATGTCGACGAATTCAGCTTATCTGCTGATCCAGAATCCGTTGATCTTCAGGATGCATTGGAGGACGGATCAATCAATCAGGACTCCGATGAACTGGACTTCGAAATCAGCGCGAGCGCCATGTATGATGACATTAACCTTAGTGACAGCGAAGTAGAAGAAGCGTTGGAGAACTTCGATGAATCCGGCCAGCTTCAAGTAAGAACAAGCGATGAGGAAGTCGCCAGTATCGCAGGCGATGAAACAGATAACGTAAATGCTTCCGAAGCAATGAGCTTTGAAGCCACCGGCGAATCAGAAGGAACCGCTACGATCTACCTTGAACACGTAGAAGGAGACTTCACCACTACCCTGGCACAAGTTGAAGTGGAAGTAGAAAACAGCATTTCCCAGATCGACAGCCTTGAGCTCGCTGACGACGTAGACGAGCTGGACGTGTCCCAGGATGAAGAGGGCAATTGGCAGATTGACAACATCGATCAATTGACCTCTTCCGACGCGGAACTCAGCATGGATATGATCGCAGAAGTCACTTACTCCCCGAACGATGAACAGGCAGTCGTAGAGCTTAAAGAAGCATACGGCGGTGCCAGCTTCGTCGTAGATGCTGTCGACACTACCGAATAAGTATAAAAGCCCTGCATCCGCAGGGCTTTTTTTATGTGCCTTTTTACGTGCCTGTCACCACCCGTAATTTGTCGAATGTTATTTCAACCGTTTAGCTTATAGAAAGAGGGTTTTTCTCTTTTATTGTGGAATAAAGTATAGGTTGCGTTTACCTGCATAACCGAAAAGGAGGTGTTTTTTAATAAGACATGCCGCGAATGAGAAGAATATGGTATCCTGACTATTTTTATCACATCGTTAGTAGAGGAAACCGGCGGGATCCTCTTTTCCGCCATAAAACAGATTTTGAAGTCTTCCTCCATATCCTGCATCAAACCTACGAAAAAGCCCCTTTTGAACTATCCTCCTACTGTCTTATGACAAACCATTATCATCTGCAGATGCGCGCCCGGGAACAATCTATTTCCAAAGTGATGGCTCTTCTCAATAAACGTTATGCCAATTATTACAACACCCGCTACGAATTAAGCGGCCACGTTTTTGAAAAGCGTTTCTTCTCCAGCAGAGTCAGAGATGAAGAAGGAATGATGGAGGTGCGCCGCTATATTCATGACAATCCAGTCGAAGCCAGGCTCGTCAAAAAACCGGAACATTACCCATGGAGCAGCTTTCGTTTCTACCATAATCCTCAACTCAAACCGCCGATCTTTTTGAGTGCCTGTCACCACCCGGATATTGTCGAATAGGTGCCTGTCACGCCCCGGATTTTGTCGTTTTTGTTTTATTGCTTTTTTTGAAAAATTAGGTAAAATAAAGAATATAACTCCTGCTTTTATCCTCCTTTCACGAATTTCCACTCTTGTTTTTCCCATTAACTTTTTTATCGTCTAGTCCATTTAACAAAAGGATGTGATAGGAATAGCTTCTGTTCTTGAAAGAATTGCCTGCCCCAACTGTTCGTGTGTAGCGCTGGAAGATTTCTATTACAAAATCGGGGAGACTTATATTCTGTGTAACCGTTGCGGCTATCAATACGCCAGGGAATTAAAACTGGGACCTGATCGAAAGGAAAGGTTTGAAGAAAACGAAATCATCGGGTTTGGATGCAGTCAAATAGTAAATAAAGATGGCAGCACGGAACGAGAAATTTTTCGAGAACCCATTTCCAGCGATACGATTCAGCAATTTCGATATGAATGGAATAAGGGGACCACGAATCAGGAAAAGAGTTTTCTTTTATCCTTTGAAAATGGAATATTTACCCCGTTAATTGGAACCCCTCCTAAAGATTTTCTAAAACCCTATGATGAAATAGAAGACCCGCAAAGAGAGAGTATCATAATAGGAAGTGACGGAACCATAAGCCTCGAATAACAAGGATGGAATGCAGGAACCCCTGTGATAACCGCATCACAGGGGGTTTTTTTGTTTGTGGATTTACTGCCCCCGATTAAGATATACACTTGATCGGGCGGGGGTAAATGGCTTTTCCTTAGCAGTGCCTGTCACGCCCCGGGATTTGTCGAATTTTATGTTTGTCTTTGCTGTTCATTCTCCATCCTCAAGCAATAAAAAAGAAGTTCCGCTCTGACATCTCCCTGATATATTCTGCTGATACCGTTGGAACAACATAGGGAGGACGACCTATTAATCAGATGGTAATTGGGGGGATGGACGGTGGAGCAGTAACCCGGATAAGGAGAACGGAACATAGCGCCTTGAGGCAGTAGTATGATAGAAAAGGAGAATGACATTGTTAAAAAAGAGTGTATTTAGCTTATTTCTTGTATTGATCTTATCTGTCACTGCAGCATGCGGAAATGAGGATGAATCAGCGGGAGCTAATAATAATGAATCAGGAGCACAGGACGAAGAGCAGACCGGCAGCGGATCAGATAGTAAGTCGGATTCCGAAAAGGAAAATGGTTCCGGCGATGGTGGCTCCCAAGAGGGTGAAAGCTCCCAGCAGGCAGAAATGCCGGAGCCTGACCTGGAGAATGTACCGGATGTGGTTGCCACGGTAAATGGGGAAGAAATATCGGGAGAAGAATTTAAATCATCTTATGAAGGGCAATTCCAACAGGCAGCCATGCAATCGCAGATGACAGGAGAAGAAGTGGACCAGGATCAGTTGAAACAACAAGTGGCAGACAGCCTCGTTGGGACGGAACTTCTGACCCAGGAAGCAGAAAACCGTAATTTGGAAGCAAGCCAGGAAAAAATAGACAGTACTTTAAAAGATCTGGTGGAACAAAATAATTTCAATTCTCAAGATGAACTCATGACAGCGTTAAAAGAACAACAAGGCATGAATAAAGAAGAAGTGATGGCCCAGATTGAAACGCAGGTCAAAATCGATCAGTTAATTTCCGAAGAAACTGGAGATGTGGAGCCGACCGAAGAAGAGCTGAAGCAGGCATATGAACAGGCCAAAGCGCAGCAGGCTCAAATGAGTGGAGAAGGAGAAGACGCAGAAACACCATCGTTTGAAGAAATGAAACCGGATCTCAAAGAACAGGTGAAAAGTCAAAAAGAAGCTGAAGCCTCTCAGGCCCTGGTGGAGGAACTTCGGAAGAATGCCGACGTCTCTATTAACCTATAGCTTTCGCGGGGCTGTATCAAAAGACCATTCAAAGTAGCAAAATGCAAAGAAGCAAATGGGCAGCTGCTGTAGGCGGACGCTTTCCTCCGGCCGTCCCTCAGCTTCATCAAACGGGGCAATCCCTTCGGCTGCTGCTTCGTCGAACAAGATGTTTCAGGGCCGGCGCCGGTCCCGGGACGTGCTCGTTTTTAGCCGGCGAACTGCTGAATGCCGCTGCCAACCGCTCCCGCCCATTGGTAGTTTGATAAAAGCATAAAAGGAGCTGTCCCTTTGAGGCAGCTTCTTTTTTATCGAGGATGTTGAAAAATTTTTTTGCTTTTCGCAGAGGAAGGTGGTAGCATAAAGAAAAATTTTTGATGGAAAAGGCGGGATGAATGGTTGGAGAAAGAAAACAAGCGGCAGAGCATTATTTATGAAAAATTGCTGGAGGAAATCGATCTTGGTGTGCACGCGGTCGATCATACGGGAAGAACGGTTATTTACAATGAAAAGATGGCCGCGATTGAAAATATGAACCCAGACGAGGTGCTGGATAAACATATATCGGACGTATTTAAGTTTAAAGAAGGACAGGGAAGTACGCTGGAGAGCGCTCTGTCGGAAGGAGCAGAGGCGAGGAATGTAAAACAGACGTACTTGAATAATCACGGAGGAGAAATTACGACGATAAACCATACCTTCCCCGTAAAACAAAAGGGACGTATCGTTGGAGCGCTGGAAATTACCCAGGATATCACCAAACTCGAACGAATGATTCAGGAAAATATGAAGCGCGGCCGAAAGACGTATTCGTTTGAGAGTATCCTTGGAAGCAGTCCTGCACTGCAGGAAGTGGTGGAGCATGCCAAACGGGCGACACGGACGAACTCTTCGGTGCTGATTATCGGGGAAACAGGAACGGGGAAAGAAATGTTCGCGCAAAGCATTCACAATGGGAGCAGCCGTTCTTCCGGCCCCTTGATCAGCCAGAATTGCGCGGCTCTTCCGGACAGCTTAATTGAAGGACTTTTATTTGGAACGAAAAAAGGAGCGTTTACCGGCTCGGAGGACCGGCCCGGCCTGTTTGAACAGGCGGAAGGCGGGACCCTTCTGCTTGATGAGATTAATGCCCTCAGTCCACCTCTGCAGTCCAAATTGTTACGTGCCATTCAGGAAAAAACAATCCGCAGAGTCGGAGATACGAAAGAAAGGGAAACTGATATCCGGCTCATCGCTACCATGAATGAGGATCCGATTGATGCCGTCACCGAACAGCGCCTGCGTAAAGATTTATTTTACCGCCTTAGTGTCGTGTCCCTCTTTATTCCCCCGCTGCGGGACCGGCAGCACGATGTGATCGAACTGGCCGATTATTTTATCAGCACGTATAATGCACTTTTTCAAATGAATGTCAAAGGGATGAGTGACGAAGTGTGGTCTTTTTTCCAAACGTATGACTGGCCGGGAAACGTAAGAGAAGTGGAGCATGTCATCGAAGGCGCCATGAACCTTATGACAGAGCAGGAGAGAATTACCACCGCCCACCTGCCCCTTCATTTCCGAAAAAGAATGGCGCTTGAAGTACCGGCGGAGAATCAAGAGACGGCTGAACAGTCAGGCAGGGAGACGCGTTTTTTAAAAAACTATTTGTTTGATAAAGAAAAAGAGTATGTGAAGCAGGTGCTGCAGCAGAACAATTATAGTATCAAGCAGGCAGCAGCACGGCTTGGGTTAAGTCGGCAAAGCCTGCAGTACCGGCTGAAAAAACTCGGAAGTAAAAAGATAAGAACCTAACCCGCGGCAGATCACCCGAAGAAGGGTGATTTTTTTACAACAGTTAATTTATTTTTCATTCGAAAAAAAAGTTTGCACCAAAATGCTGCCGTGGGGCTTCAAAAAGCACGAATAACTGCTGGCATTTTTTTTGCATAAAGGAAGGGCATCGTCTTATTGGAAAGGAGAATCTACATTGACAACGACGAAAACAATTATTTCACAATCCGAACAATATGGAGCAGCGAATTATCAGCCCCTGCCAGTGGTTATTTCCAGAGCGGAGGGTATCTGGGTAGAAGATCCGGAGGGGAAATAAATATATGGATATGCTGAGTGCCTATTCCGCCTTGAATCAAGGGCACCGCCATCCCAGCATCATCCAGGCTTTGAAAGAGCAGGCCGACAAAGTCACCCTCTCTTCCCGTGCGTTTCACAATGACCAGGCTGGATTGTTTTATGAAAGAGTAAGCCGGCTGACGAATAAAGAAAAAGTGTTGCCGATGAATACAGGAGCCGAAGCGGTGGAAACTGCGGTCAAAGCCATGCGGCGCTGGGGCTGTGATAACAAAGGGATTGAAGAAAACCAGGTGGATATCATTGCCTGTGAAGGGAATTTTCACGGAAGAACGATGACCGCCGTCTCCCTTTCTTCCGAAGCAGAATACAAGCGTGGATTCGGGCCGATACTTCCGGGTATCAAGGTCGTTCCATACGGGGATGCAGAAGCACTGAAATCCGCCATCACCCCTCAAACAGCTGGTTTTATCGTAGAACCGATTCAGGGAGAGGCAGGCATTGTCGTCCCTCCCGAGGGGTATCTTCAAGAAGCAAAAAATATTTGCGCAGAACACCATGTATTATTTGCGGCAGATGAAATTCAGACAGGATTGGGCCGCACCGGCCGGATGTTTGCCTGCGACTGGGAAGGCGTAAAGCCGGATCTGTATATTCTAGGGAAAGCTCTCGGCGGCGGTGTTTTTCCGATTTCCTGCGTGGCTGCCAACGATTCGATCCTGAACGTCTTTGATCCAGGGTCCCACGGTTCCACTTTTGGGGGGAACCCGCTCGGCGCCGCTGTTTCTATCGCAGCCCTCGATGTCATTGAACAAGAAAAGCTGCCCGAACGCTCGGAAAAGCTTGGAAACTATTTCAAAGAAAAACTGAGGGAGATTCACCACCCGGCCATCAAAGACATACGCGGGAAGGGTCTTTTCATCGGAATCGAACTGAACGAACCAGCCCGGCCGTACTGTGAAAAACTGAAAGAAAAGGGGCTGCTGTGCAAAGAAACTCACGAAACCGTCATCCGCCTCGCCCCTCCTTTAGTAATTACGGAAGCTGAGCTGGACTGGGCCGTCCGTGCCTGTCACGCCCCGGTTTTTGGGCCGTCCGTGCCTGTCACGCCCCGGTTTTTGTCGAATGAGCGGGATCGATCGTCACGCTCCCCATTCTGCCCCTTCTAATTAACCTATCACCTGGAGGCTGGGAACATTCCAGCCTCTATTTTTCTCTTATCCCCCCTCCCTCATCCCCGCCCTGGATTGGAAAAATGGAAAAGTATGAAATTGAAAAAGCGTTGTCATGTTATGTTTACCGCAAAAATATAGTGGGACAAAAGGCGTAAATGATATGGCATGAAGTGGGCCAAGCCGGGAAGCTCAGGGGTTTCATTTTTTAAAGCGCTTTCAACATGAAGGAGGAGTGGATTTGAATAAGTATATATGGGCCGCTATTATCTGTTCTTTGTTATTAATGATCACGGGCTGCGGAGGTGGAGACAGTGGTGGAGAAGAAATCGAATTAACGTGGTCTACCACCTCAGGTTACTCTCCGGAGGCCCCTACACAGGCAGCCAGTGAACATATTGCGGGGAAAGTAAGGGAATTTGAAGAGGCGTATCCCAACGTTGAATTAGTAACAGAGATCCAAAACAGTAATATCGATGAAGCGATGGCGCGAATTCTCGAACAAGCGGATAGTGGAAGAGCGCCTGATCTCGCAGCTATTGACAGTTATCTGCTGGACCGGTACAAAGACTATTTACAACCTTTGGATGACCTGATGAAAGAAAAAGGGATGGAAGAAGAGGATTTCTTTCCTTTTGCCCAGGATGTGATGAAGGGAGAAGATGGAAAAATCTATGGGTTATATATGGGGACGGATACGCGGGTGATGTACTATAACACCGAAGTCATTGACTCCCCGCCTGAAACATGGGATGAACTTATCGAGACAGCCAATGATATTCAAGCGGAGGGCTATGAAGGTATTATCCTGCCCGGGGGGAGAGGCGAAGGAGCGTCTGTGACTACGCTCTGGCCGTTATTTTGGGGACAGGGTGGAGAATTGGTGGACGAGGAAGGGAATCCAACCTTCGGTGAAGGGGAAAACAGAGAAAAAATGTTAGAAGTATTAGAAACGATGCAGCAGGCCGTAGAAGAAGGGGCATTGCCGCAAAGAATGAGCAGCTACGGGGCTGAAGGGGATCTTAACGAAGAAATTGCCGGTGGAAATGCGGCCATGTTTTTAGGGGGAAGCTTTCAAGAGTCTTTCTTAAAGGAAACATTAGGAGACGATTTTGAAAACTGGGATATCGCGCCTCTTCCCCAAATGGAAGGCGGCGAACCGGCTTCCACTTCCGGAGGATGGACGTGGGGAATTTTCACGGAGGATCAAGAAAAACAAAAGGCTGCCTTTGACTTAATTACCGACACGTTTATTACAGGCGAAGCGATGGATGCGCTTGATCAGCTCCCGGCTTTATCTACTTTATACGAATCGGAAGATTATGATGGGACGGAGTTTACGGAGAAATTCAGAGAATCACTGGAAACAGAAGCAAACGTTAGGCCGTCTGCCACGAGTTATAGAGTCATTACCGTCGAGATGCAGACCGCTCTATCAGATGTTATCGCAGGAAATAAAACCCCGGAAGAAGCATTAGATGATGCGTGGGAAGTGGCCAATTCCAACTAAGGCAGGTTTTAAAATATGGATGCCAACAATAATATGACCATAAATCATGCTGAGAAAAAAAGGGGGAGCTGGCGGTCATCGCCTCTTCTCTGGCTTATTCCTCTTATTGCTGTGTTAGCGTTTGTATTTGTATACCCTATATTTCAAATCGTTAGACTTAGTTTTACGGATGCGAACTTGATTGATGCGGATTTTGATTACACCATCAATTCATATATCCGATTATTTACGCTCCCAGGGTTTTACCAAATGCTGTCAACCACCAGTTTTTTTGTTTTTTTCAGTGTTGTTTTTCAATTGATATGTGGTTTTTTCATATCACTGTTAATCGTTCAGGGAGAAAAATTTAAGATCAAAGGAACGGTGATTGTTAGAACAGCAGTATTAGTTGCCTGGGCAGTGCCGGGCGTGATCATAGGTATCATTTGGAACACCATGTATAACGAAACCGATTCAGGAATATTTAATTACATTCTTAGTTTTATTGGGATGGGGCCGCAGCCTTTTTTATCCGATCCTTTATTGTCCCTGTTATCTGTAACGATAGCGAATATTTGGCGTGGAACGGCTTTCAGCATGATCTTAATTTATGCCGGGCTGCAGACCCTGCCTTCAGATGTCATTGAAGCGGCCAGAATCGATGGAGCCAATGCCATTCAGCGTTTAACACGTGTGATACTTCCAATCCTTTCCCCCATATTATTAATTAACTTAATTATTATATCCATTGATACGTTTAATACATTTGATATGGTCATGGCATTAACCGGGGGAGGCCCGGGTAGAAGTACTGAAGTCATTTCATTAAGCATCTATAATTCGATATTTAATAAATTTAATATGGGAGAAGGAACAGCTACAGCAGTCGTTTTGTTATTTATCAATGTGATGATGACGATGGTTTACCTTAAAGTGCTGGGAAGGAAAGATAAATAATGCCTTTAAAGAAAACAAATATAATGATAAAGGGAAGTCTGTACTTTAGTTACACTGTCATATTGATATGCTTTTTGTTCCCGTTATTCTGGGTCGTTTCTTTATCATTGAAAAACCGTCAGGAGATCTTTGCAGCTCCTCCCAGATTAATACCAAAAGAAATAGCATTTAGTAATTATGCTCATGTTTTACAGAATACATCAGTGGTTCAGTATTTGTTTAATTCTGGAAAAATTGTGATAGCTACTGTTCTCTTAACATTGGCCATTGCAATTCCAGCTGCGTTTGCCTTATCGAGATTAACGTTTAGATGGAAGCGAGAATTTCTTTTAATCATCCTTATGACACAAATGATATCTGCTGTAGTAGTATCTGTTCCCTTGTATAGGTTTTTTTCTCAGGTTGGTGTTCTTAATAATTTTTATGTTCTTGTAATAGTCTATGCAGCCGTAGTATTACCTTTTTCTACCTGGTTTTTAAAGGGTTATTTAGACACTATACCGAATGACTTAGATGAAGCGGCTATTATTGATGGGTGTAATCGATGGCAGACCCTTAGGAAAGTGATCTTTCCAGTCAGTGTGCCAGGTGTTGCCTCCGTTACTATATTAATAGCTGTTCAGAGCTGGTCTCAGTTTGTGGTGCCATTTATTCTGCTGGATGATTCCAGGTTATATCCTGTGTCTGTAGGAATTGTAAATCTACAATCCACGCAGACAAGCGTTACCACCCATTATCTGGCAGCTGGAAGTGTCCTGTCGATCCTGCCTGTTATTATTCTGTTTGTCCTGCTGCAGCGCTATATCATAAGTGCACTTACCAGCGGAGCTGTCAAAGGGTAGATACGATACTAGGTGAAGACGAGGAGGAATGTCCATGTTCTGGACGGTAGAAAAGGTGAAAGCTCGTATTGCCGAACTAAAAAGTTTCCGTTATAGGGATAGACGGAAAGTACATGCGTTCGATTTTATGGAAGAAGAAAACACTGAAGTGATCCCTTCCGCTCCACCGTCTTCCATTAATCAAGGCAAAATGCAAACAGGAGAAAAATGGAAAGGACGGGATAAATATATCTGGCTGGAAAAGAAAATAACGATCCCGGAAGAATGGGAAGGAAAAACAGCACTTGGCCTTTTCGATTTTGGGAAAACCGGCGGAGGACACAATTCCGGGTTTGAATCCTTGCTATACGTGAACGGCTCCCCTTTTCAAGGAGTGGATGCTAATCATCAAGAAGTTTTTTTCTCCAGGGACAGGATTGGAAAAACCGTGCTGCTCCAATTCCGGCTGTGGTCTGGGCTGGAGGGAATAAAAGGGAACCATGAAATACAAGAACATCAAATAAAAAAAGCCGAACTGGCATGGCTGGACCAACAGACGGATGACCTCTATTTCACGGCGAATGCTGCCATTGAAACGGTGCAGCTGCTTGCTGAAAATCAGCCGGAACGAGTAAATCTTTTAAAAGCATTAAATCAATCATTTCAACTCATCGATTGGACGAAGCCCGGCAGTGATGAATTTTATCTTTCCATTTATCAGGCAGATGAGTATTTAAACAAAAAAATCGACCACATTCATCAATCCCACCCTCTTACTGTCAGAGGAATTGGTCATACCCATATAGATGTTGCCTGGCTCTGGAGACTGAAGCATACGAGGGAGAAAAGCGGCCGGTCGTTTTCTACCGTACTCCGATTGATGGAACAATATCCGGAATATACCTTTTTGCAAACCCAGCCCCAATTATATGATTATATCAAAACCGATTATCCTGAAATTTACGAACAAATCAAGGAAAGAATAAAAGAAGGAAGATGGGAAGCGGGGGGAGCCATGTGGCTGGAAGCTGATTGTAATATCCCGTCCGGGGAATCTTTAACGAGACAATTATTATACGGGCAGCATTTTTTAGAAAAAGAATTAGGAATAAGCCCTTGCAACTATTTATGGCTGCCGGATGTATTTGGGTACTCCTGGGCGCTTCCGCAAATACTAAAAAAGTCCGGGATTCATACGTTTATGACGACCAAAATCAGTTGGAACCAATACAACCGCCTGCCTCATGACACGTTCATCTGGAAAGGGATAGATGGTTCTGAAATTTTGACCCACTTTATTACAACTCCGGATGGCTCCCCTAAATTCACCTATAATGGAGAAATAAAAGCAGCGAGTATCCAAGGCATCTGGGATAATTACAACGATCAGGAAATAAATGATGAGTTGCTTATTTCCTATGGTTATGGGGATGGAGGCGGCGGAGTCAATCGAGACATGCTGGAGAATATCCGCCGTCTTGATAAAATGCCCGGGCTTCCTAACGTTACAACCGGGAGAGCGGATACTTACTTTCAGAACCTTCACCAGCGAATAGAAGAGACGGAAGAATATGTGCACAAGTGGGATGGCGAATTGTATCTCGAATATCATAGAGGGACGTACACAAGCCAGGCGTACAACAAGAAAATGAACCGTCATATGGAACTCTTGTACAGGGAAGCGGAATGGGCCGATACGTTACATTATGTATTCAACGCTGCTTGGTCCAGAGAACATTCGGCATTATTTTCTCAGGGTTGGAAAATAATCCTGCGTAATCAATTCCACGATATTATACCGGGCTCCTCCATTCAGGAAGTGTATACGGACAGCAAAAAGGAATATGAAGAAGCGGACCAAATAGGCTCGAATATTAGACATACAAGTTTGGAACGTATCATGTCAAACGAGAATGATGCGGCGTATACCGTATTTAACTCTTCTTCCTGGGACGTAAACGGACTGGTTTTCATCCCAGCTGGGAGGGCTGCGCAGTGGGTTGATGAAAAAGGAAAGGTATTAAAATCCCAGTTAAGACATGATGGCGTACTAGTGCAAGTGGAGAATGTTCCGACTTTAGGATATACGACGATCTTTGAAAGTCAAGAACTTCCACATAAAGAGGGAGCCATTCCTTTTGAAATTTCTTCAGACTCTCTTTTCACCCCCTATTATCAAATAAAATGGGATGAAAAGGGTCATTTTACAAAAATATATGATCGTGAACACGCCCGGGACATACTAAGTCCTAATGAAAAAGGAAATGTCTTTCAGGTATTCGAAGATAAGCCATTACACTATGATGCATGGGACATTGACATTTTTTATAAAGAGAAAATGCAGATCATTTCAGATTTAACAGGGGTGGAAGTAATAGAGCAAGGGGCGCTGAGAGCAGTCATCCGATTTCATTGGAATTATAATACCTCCACCATTCAGCAGGATATCATTGTCTATGCCGATAATAGGCGGATTGAATTTCAAACTGACGTAGATTGGCACGAACAGAATCAATTGTTAAAAGTAGCTTTCCCGGTTGATATCCGTTCTACGGAAGCCACCTATGATATTCAATATGGAAACGTAAAAAGGCCGACCCACTGGAACACAAGCTGGGATTATGCCAGGTTTGAAACCGTCGCTCATCAATGGGTAGATCTTTCCGAAAGGGATTATGGGGTAAGTCTCCTGAATGATTCGAAATACGGGCATGATATAAAAGAAAACACGATGAAATTAACGTTACTCAAATCAGCAGTCATGCCGGATCCTTCTCAAGATCAGGGACACCACACGTTTTGTTATGCCCTGTATCCACATGATAAGGACTGGTATGAAAGCGGGACAGTAAAAGAAGCCTGGAGCCTTAATAATCCGCTGTTCATAAAAAAAGGGAAAATAAATAATGGCATGCTGTCCTTTTCGCTTTTCGAAACAGAAGCGGATCATATTATGATTGATGCTGTAAAACAAGCAGAAGAGGGAAATGAAGTGATAGTAAGGCTTCATGAATACAGCGGCAAACGAGGGAATATTGAAATGAAGAGCGGGGCGGAAGTGAAAGAATGGGTGGAAACCGATCTCATGGAAAAAGAAACAGGAGAAAAGCAGAGAAAGCCAGATATAGAATTTTCAATTTTCCCCTATGAAATAAAAACATTTAAAATAAAGATAGAGTAACATGGGATTCAATGACAGCATTATCTTAGCAGTTCCTTTAAGGGGGCTGCAGATGATAATGCTTATTTTTTTATGAAGTTGTGGAGAAGCGGTACTTCGTATGTGAGGGCATTAAAAAATTTTATAGCAGCTCTATAATTTTTTTATTTTTCTTTCGTTGGATGGAACTATAAACTTTTAATAGAAAGAAAATTTTGAATTAAGGAGATTCTTCATGAGGAACGAAAATAAATCGAATATTATCGAGGAAATCGACCGCCATAAAGAGAAATGGACGCAGCTGTCTCTACAGATTCACGACCATCCCGAATTAAGCTTTCAGGAATACCAGGCGATGGAATGGTTAACGGAACCCCTTTTTGAAGAAGGGTTCCGTGTTCAAAAAGCGTAAATTCCGGCATTACCGACGTCTTTTATCGCAGAATGGGAAGGACCAGAAGACGGGCCGGTGATTGGCCTGATAGCAGAATATGATGCGCTGGCCGATTTAGGCCATGCCTGCGGCCATAACATCATTGGAACCTCTGCGGTCAGCGCGGCAGCTGCTCTGAAAAATGCCGTTCCTGATTTGCCGGGAAAAATCGTCGTCATTGCAACGCCTGCCGAAGAAGAAGGCGGGGGGAAAATTATGCTGGCGGAAGAAGGCTGATTTGATGCACTGGATGCAGCTATGATGTGTCACCCGCGGGACAGGACGATGACGCTGCGGGGGAGTCTGGCCTGTGTAGATGTAGACCTTGCCTTTCACGGGCGCTCCGCTCATGCAGCGGCCAATCCGGACCAGGGAATCAGTGCATTAGATGCGATGATACAAAGCTTCATTGCGGTCAAGCAGATTCTGCCCGCGCTGCATCAATCTGCGAACATTCACGGTATTATTACCAAAGGCGGGGAAGCGACCAATGTCATACCGGACCATTGCGAAGCGAGTTTTCTGCTTCGTGCCGAAACCACAGAAGAACTCGGCCGGGTGAAGCAGCGATTTTATGAGGCGGTAGGCTGTTCTACACAGGCCATGGGAGCTTCCTATTCGGCAGATGAAGGCTTAACCTATGCCGAACGTATTAATAACCATACGCTTGCCAAACAATTCCAGCACAACTTAGAAGCGATCGGAGTGGAGGTGGATGATTCTGAAATTAAACAGGGCATCGGCTCCTCTGATATTGGGAATGTCAGTCACATTGTGCCGACCATCCATCCGTATATCAACATTGGGGAGGCCGTGACCCACACGCATGCCTTTACAGAAGCGACCCGCTCTGAAAAAGGGATGGATGGGCTGAATCAGTCTTCCAAAGCTCTGGCTCTGACTGCCTATGATCTGCTCACATCGAGAGAATTGGTAGAAAACGCAAAAACAGAATGGAAGCAAACCGTCTCAAAACGCTCATAACATAAAAAAGAAAGGAGAGGTTGTGATGCAGCAGCAAAATGGATTCATCGCCGGAAGAGAAGACGTGGGTCCGGCGCTTTTTGAAAATGCCACATACATATGTATTACTTGTGATTATCATTTTATTTGCCGCTCTCTTAACTTACGTCGTTCCGTCGGGAGAGTTTGAACGGGCGGAGGATGAAAGCTCCGGCCAGACTGTCGTTGTGCCAGGTACTTATGGAGAAACGGAAGCCGACCCGTTTAATCCCCTGTTATTTCCGGTTTCGATTGTAGAAGGGTTTAACGACGCCAGTGATGTCATCTTTTTTATTCTGATTATTGGCGGAACCTTTCAAATTATCTTATCGACCGGAGCGGTGGATGCCGTGACCGGATTTCCAACAAGGAGATTTTGATCATCCCTGCATTTCTGGCACTGTTTTCGGTAGGCGGCTTTACGATGGGGATGAGTACGGAATCCATGGTGTTTGTTCCCCTGGGAATTATGGTAGCCAGGTCGCTCGGCTATGATGCAATGGTAGGGATGGCCATAGTTATCCTGGGAACGAACCTTGGGTTTACCGCCGGTTTATTGAATCCTTTTAGTGTCGGAGTGGCACAGACGATTGCAGAGGTTCCGATATTCTCAGGAATGTGGCTGAGAGCTATTGTTCTCCTTGTTTTATTAGGAATTACAAGTATATATGTCACCCGCTATGCGTTAAAAGTGAAAAACGAGAAAAGCCGCAGTTATGTCTACGATCTGGAACTCGCAGAAAAAGACGACATGGCTGCTCAACAAATGGATACGACCATTACGAAAAAACATTTGGCTGTACTTAGCGTTTTTGCTGTCGGTATTATTGTGCTGCTGTGGGGAGTATCCGTTCATCAGTGGTATATCATGGAGATTTCTTCTCTATTCTTAAGTATGGGGATTGCCGCTGGTCTGATTTATGGGTATGGGCCGAGCCGGCTGGCGAAGGAGTTTGTCCATGGAGCCGGAAATATTGTGATGGGAGCTCTCATGATTGGCCTGGCCCGGGCAGTTATTGTTGTGCTGGAAGATGGGGCTATCATTGATACTATCGTTTACGCTGCTTCCAGCACCGTTGATATCCTTCCATCCTCCATTCAAGTATTGGGAATCTACGGTTTCCAGGTTTTTGTTCAGGATCCGGACAGGCGGCTATTACGATGCCGATTATCACGCCGCTGGCGGACCTTCTCGGCGTTACAAGGCAGACAGGGGTTTTGGCTTTTCAATTGGGGGATGGCATGACCAATCTCCTCAATCCGACGTCTTCGACGATTATGGGAGCCTTGGCGGTATCAGGCATCGCTTTTCATAAATGGTTCCGTTTCGCCTTTCCGCTTATCTGCATCTGGCTGATTTTTGGAGCGGTGATGGTCGTCATCGCCAACTTCATTCACTACTCCTGACCCCAGGGTTGAATGCTTGGAAACGGACTGGTTTAATAAAGGGAAAAGCAGAAAAAAGGGGTCAGTTCCATGGATGAAAAAGATTGCCAGATGCTTGTTTTTCTGGAGGAAGAACCCAACATCACCAAAGCGGCCGAGCGGTTATACACATCCCAGCCGGCCCTAGCCTACCGCATCCGTCAGATTGAAGAAGAGTTCAACATAACGTTTTTTCAAAGAGAAGGCAGGAAAACAGCATTGACCGATGAAGCCCTCTATCTCGTCCAACATGCAAAAAGGCAGAGAAAATTGCTGAAAGAAACAAAAGATAAGCTGTGGATGATGCAGGAACCGGGAGCCGGCTTCCTGCGGATCGGGGTAACCAATTATTTCTGCCATTATATTTTTCCCACATTGCTTGGAGAGTTTCATCAAAAGCACGTTAATATTAAGTATTACGTCAAGTCCGGCATGAGTTCTGAAATTTTCTCGCAGCTGCAGGATGGCACGATTGATATAGCCATCATTCGCGGAGACTTCTATTGGGGCGGGGAAAAAGTACTGCTGGATGAAGAGAATATTGGGATGGTATCGAAAGAACCTATCCTAATGGATGACCTGCCTTACAGAGAAAGAATTGCGTTTCAGGAACCGGATTATCTTTCTTATTATCCGAATCAGACGAAAATTGCGATTGAAAATGTCGTAGATCAGTGGTGGCAGGAATATTTTCAGGAACAGCCCAATATTGTAATGGAGGTCAATAATTATGCTACATGCGTGCGCATGGTCGAACAGGGACTGGGCTACGCCATCGTACCGGAATTTTTTCTCGATGACAGGCAGGGGCTGCATTTTTCCCCGCTTGTTTTTAAAGACGGGACGAAAGCGACCCGCAGAACCTGGCTTTATTACCGCAATCAGCAGGATGCCAGGCAGGCTGTTGCGACGTTTGGTAGCGTTCATCATAGAGTATTACGGCCTTTCGGAAAAGGGGAAATGACATCTTAGGCATAGAGTGTTCTTGCAGGAAAAATAGAGAAATATAATAAATGGGAGAGATAAGAAGGGGAGAGTCACTGGATGAATGGAAGAAAAACGATTTCTGTTATTGGGGTGCCCATGGATTTAGGCCAGGTCCGCCGGGGGGTGGATATGGGCCCGAGTGCGCTCCGTTATGCCGATCTGCATGAGCAGCTGGAAGAACTAGGGTATGATGTGAACGATAAAGGGGATTTGCGGGTAGAACGACCTGAGGCCCAAAAAGAAGGGTTGAAAAACCTCCATGAAATCGTTCAGGTGAGTACGGAGCTGATGGAACATTTTACGGAAGTGTCACAGCGGGGCGAATTTCCGCTCGTACTGGGAGGAGACCACAGTGTTAGTATCGGATCGGTGGCGGCGGCCGGCATCCAGGATGAAACCCTTGGATTAATCTGGTATGATGCTCATCCTGATTTGAATACCGAAGAGACAAGTCCGTCCGGTAATATCCACGGGATGCCCCTGGCGGTGAGCCTTGGCCTCGGACATCCCCAATTAACAGGGGTTGGGAAGGCAGTTCCGAAAATAAAACCGGAGAACATTGTCATTATAGGGGCCCGCTCCATTGATGAGGGGGAAAAGGAGCTTATCCAGCATCACGGCATCAAGATATATACAATGCATGATATTGACCGTCTCGGCATGACTCGGGTCATGGAAGAAAGCGTTCAGTATTTCGACCATAAAACGAGCAATGTGCATCTGAGCTTTGATCTGGATGCCCTCGATCCCCAGGACGCTCCGGGCGTCGGAACCCCTGTTCTCGGGGGCATCTCGTACCGGGAAAGCCATCTGGCCTTTGAAATGCTCTCCGAAGCGGACATTGTCACCTCCGCCGATGTGGTCGAGGTGAATCCGATATTAGATCAAAGAAACCAAACCGCCATCATGGCCGTCGAACTCCTGACCTCTTTATTTGGGAAAAGACTGCTCGACTAGTGCCTGTCACTTTCCGAAGGTTGTTGATATTTGTCGAATGGTATTTTGGTTTTTCAAAAATGACTAGCTGATTAGTAGAATGTTTATAAAATGGAAGATACTTGGATCGCTGTGTGACGACTCGGATAAACCCAAAGGCGAATACATGAAACTTAGAAACAGATTAAATCTGAATGAGTTGTTCCGTTCTACTTTTGACTGTCTTAAAGCGGATGAATACTTGCTTTAAGACAGTTTTTTTACTGAAAAAAATTCAGTTTAGGAAGAAGGATGGTGTTTCACCAGTTTTCGTAAAGGGGTGGTCAAACCTTGCCAAATTGGGAAAATCAGCTTTTTAAACTTTAAATTTTAGGGTACAATATTAATGATGAAGCAACACCACTTATAGTAGAGTTATATTTGATAAGAAAAGGTGAAAGTATGGATGATTTTGTCATAGATAAACGTATGCCATATTATGAACAATGTTATTATACTATCAAAAAAATGATATTTAACGGGATGCTGGAGCCGGGGGATCGTCTCAATGAAACCCAATTAGCGAAGGATTTTAACGTGAGTAAAAGTCCTGTAAGAGAGGCCATCCGCATTCTTGAAAAAGAAGGCCTATTAGTAGTTGATCATTCCGGAGTTGTTGTATTCGAACCTACAATAGAAGATATTAAAGAGATTTATCAGTGCCGGATGGCGCTTGAATCGTTTGCGGTAAGCCTGACCACAGAATTGGCTCAGGATATTGAATTGAATGAACTTGAAAAAAAATTGGCAGAAACCGAGCAGGCAATATTGGAGAATCAAGATTCAAATACAATCATCACCTTAAACAGCCACTTCCACAGCTTAATTGTAGAATTTTCCAGAAATCACCGGCTTCGAAAACAAATTGAAGATATAAGAGGGTTAATCTATTATTTCCGTGTTTTGAATTTTAAGGGGGACGATCGGGCCCGGACGATAGTAGAACAACACCGCCGCATTTTCTCCCTTATGAAGGATAGAAAAGCGGAGCTCGCCTCGAAAGAAATGGTACAGCATTTGCAGCATGATATTGACCACTTGCTTGAGATTCTAAAATCCCACAACGAAAACCAGAATTCCTCTGAATCAAATAGTAACTGACACTCCTCCCCTATATATACCAAATAATGATTGACCGATAACAGCGAAAGATAATCTTTCAAGCACCCAATGAATGCTGCGGGTGCTTTTTTCATCTTATTTTTACGGTCTTAATAAGATTAGAATTACTTTTTTTCATTTATTCGAAAAGTGATTGTATGAGAAGTTATAATAATCAAATTTATCTAGTTTAGTTGGCCTGAATTCTAACGTAGCCCCTGGCTAAGCATTCTTTTTTTATACAACATGGAAAAGTGAGGATAAGCTATCTTATCAACATTAAACTTTTTCGGTAAAAGTGACACTGTAACCCTGCTGCTTTTAGATTTTTGATCGTTTTTTTTCGAAACGGATTTCAAAAATTCAAATATTTATGTTGCAAAATTATTATTTTTTCGATACGATGCAAATGAACCAGTCGACCAGTCGACCGTCGTCTAAAAACAATTAAAGGAGATGAACAAGGTGAAAACGTTGAGAGTCGCAGCTATTCCTGGTGATGGGATAGGAAATGAAGTAGTGCCAGCCGCAGTCAAAACTTTGGAAGCGTTATCAAAAATATCCGGTGATGTAACGTTTGAGTTTACTTATTTTCCTTATGGCTGTGAGTACTATTTAAAGCATGGAGAAATGATGCCGAAAGACGGGTTGGCCAGATTAAGAGGATTTGATGCCATTTTTCTTGGAGCGGTTGGAAACGCTGAGCTTGTACCAGATCATATTTCTCTCTGGGGGCTGTTAATAAAAATCCGCCGGGAATTTCAACAGTCAATTAATGTTAGACCTGCCAAGGTGTTGAAGGGGGTACGCTCTCCGCTAGCTGATCCAAAAGGTTTTGATTTAATGGTGGTGCGCGAGAACAGTGAAGGGGAGTATAGTTCTGTTGGAGGAAGAATTTATCAAGGAGAAGATGAGATTGCCGTACAAAATAATATTTTTTCAAGAAAAGCCACAGAACGTGCGATGCGTTTTGCGTTTGATCTTGCTTTGAAACGCAATAATCATGTCACGAGTGCGACTAAGTCGAATGGTATCGTTTATACCATGCCATTCTGGGATGAGATATTTGATGAAGTTTCTCAGGGTTACCCTGATATAGAGACAGAGTCCCAGCACATTGATGCGTTGACGGCTTTTTTTGCAACCTATCCGGAAAAATTTGATGTGATCGTGGCAAGTAACTTATTTGGAGATATATTAACGGACTTGGGTGCTGCCCTCATGGGAAGTATCGGTGTGGCGCCAGCTGCCAATATTAATGTTAATGGAAATTACCCATCTATGTTTGAACCCGTCCATGGTTCAGCCCCTGATATTGTGGGGAAAGGAATTGCAAATCCAATGGGACAAATATGGACAGCTAAAATGATGCTCGATCACCTCGGGGAAGAAAAAATGGGACGGCATTTGCTGGATGCCATTGAACGTACAACAAGTAAAGGTATCGTAACTCCGGATCTGGGCGGAACAAACACGACAGAAGATGTAACCGAAGAGGTTATCAAGCAATTACATTAATTGAAAACGCTTACTTATATGTGCCGCTATTCATTTTTATCAAATAAAAGGATGTGAGAAAATGAGCGTGGAAGAGAGTACGGCTTCTGAACATGAACACGTAAATAGGGAGGAGCAGCGGCCAAGAACAAAGATTATTGGTTTGGAGGTTCCAATTTTTTTTGGAGTTGTCGCTATTGTTCTAATTGGAGTATATATGGAGATACTCCCGGATAATTTAACGAGCGGCCTTATTGTAGCGATGGTATTGGGAGGAGCTCTCAAATGGGTTGGTGATCGCATTCCTGTATTTAATACGTTTGGCGGAGGCCCGATTCTTTGCATCTTAATTCCTGCCTTATTTCTATACTGGGGTATCTTCCCGGAAAGTTTAGCCACCCTGACTGATGATTTTTACACAACATTCGGATTTGCCGATTTAGCAGTAACGGGAATTATTGTCGGAAGTATTTTAAGTATGGATCGAAACCTGTTAATGAAAATTGGAATAAGGTTTTTTGTGCCGTTGTTAGGAGCAGTATTATGTGGGCTGCTGGCCGGAGGGCTCGCAGGCCAATTAATTGGATTTGGATTTACTGAAGCGATGTTTTTTGTAGTGGGCCCCATTATGGGAGGAGGGATGGCGGCGGGAGCTGTCCCTATGTCTGAAATTTACGCTGCCAGCCAGGGAGGAGATCCAGGAGAAGTGTTAGCCAGGCTGGCTCCGGCGGTAATGGTAGGAAATATGATTTGTATCTTAGTTGCTGGGGCATTGAATGGTCTAGGTAAAAGAAAAAACAAAATGAAAAACTTTTCTGGTGACGGAGCTATGTTGAGAACAAAGGGAAAGGAGCAGACGTTTGAGGCAGATAATAATAAGGATTCGGCATTTCCGTTTTCGATCAACAACTTAATTATCGGTATTGTTATTTCTTTAACCCTTTATATATTAGGAAATGCGCTGGGTAGTTTAATTCCTGCTTTACACCCTTACGTCTGGATTATTTTAGGAGCAGCGTTGCTGAAAATTATTAACATCTTACCGATGGAGATCGAAAAGGCGGCAGGGGATTGGTATGAATTTATTACAAAAGCATGGGTGCCTGCTGTATTGGTTGCCATTAGTGCCGGGATGATAGACTTTGCAAGTGTACTTGAAATCGTTACCAATCCCAGCTACATTAGTTTAACGATTCTTACCGTTATCATGGCTGCACTAGCTGCAGGCTTTATAGGTTTAATGGTAGGCTTCTACTTTGTGGAGTCAGCTATTGGTGCCGGATTGGGGATGGCCGACATGGGAGGATCTGGTGATGTAGCAGTATTAAGCGCAGGGGATCGAATGGGGCTCATGCCTTTTCTTCAAATCTCCTCCCGTATAGGGGGAGCAATGATGTTGGTTATCCTCTCTCTTCTATCCTCCATACTAATGTAAAAACCAAATACTGAAGAACATTTAAAAGAAATAAAGCGCAATCTTTTATTGAAAGAGGTCATTATTATGAAAATCACGGATATAAAAATAATTCCAGTAAATCGTTTCTTATATGTAAAGGTCTTTACGGATGAAGGAATTAGCGGAATAGGAGAATCCGGAGCATGGGGTTTTCTGGATGCTTCTGCGGAAGCAGTGGAAACTTTTAAAACGTATCTCATCGGGAAAGACCCATTGCAAATAGAACATCACTGGCAGTACATGTATCGTTGTTTCCACTTTAGAGGCGCCGCGATTATGGGTGCTATCAGTGCAATAGACATTGCTTTATGGGATATTGCCGGAAAATGGTTTGATGTTCCCACGTATACGTTGCTGGGAGGAAGATGCAGAGATAAGGTGAGAACGTATTACCATGTATCAGGAGAAACGACAGAAGAGCTTGTCGCCGCCTGTGTCAAAGCCAAAGAAGCAGGTTACAATGCGGTCGGCCATTTATCTCCGTTTCTCGATGAACCGAGAAGTAAAGCCTATTTCCTTCCTTATGCAAAAATGATAAATGAAGCGGTGGATAGAGTACGTCAAATCAGAGAGGCAGTGGGAGATGATGTAGACCTTTGTCTGGAATTACACCGTAGAATGAAACCTGGAGAAGCCATTGCTTTTGCACAGGCGGTTGAAAAATACCATCCTTTTTTCTTAGAGGATCCGGTGATTCCAGATAATTTTGATTCCATGGCTCTGGTTGCCGAAAAATCAAATGTGCCAATAGCAACGGGTGAAAGAATCCATACGATTCAGGAATTTGAAATGCTTTTTTCAAGAAACGCCATGTCTTATGCCAGAACCAGTGTCTGTTTATGCGGAGGCATTACCGGAACTAAAAAGATCGCTGCGATAGCTGAGGCGCATGGTATTCCGATCGTTCCTCATAATCCATTAAGTCCTGTTAGCACTGCGGCATGTCTTCAAATAGCCATCGCAACCGAAAACCTGGCGATCCAGGAGCTTCCTGACCACGAAACAGTGTCCGCGACGGAAAAATATACAAGCTCTAAGGCAGTGAATCAGAAATCTTTTAAACAGAGTGACATGGTTACCTGGGTTCCAAGAGCTTCGCAGGGGTTTATTGAAGTTCCCGATAGACCGGGGATAGGAACAGATGTAGTCGAAGGAGCGGAAACCAAATTTCCTTACAAACGAAGAGAAATAAACACAAGACTAAGTATTGACGGGTCTATTGTGGATCAATAGCTAAAACAGTGCCTGTCACGCCCCGGAAAACCTCGATTTTTGTCGAAAGTGATGAAACACAGAAAAGCTGAAAAACTGCGCCATTACACGCGGGTACAATAAAACCCTGAGTCCGGGACATGGTACATAAAACGTCCTGGTTCAGGGTTTTATTGTTTATTCCAACGTAAAAGACTACTATAATCAAAGGAGCATCCGCTGAAAATAGGGAATACCTTAATTTGGAAAAATGGCAGGAGAAGAGTAACATTAAAAAAAGGTTAATGTATGTTAAAGTAACAGAAATAGAAAAATACATAGAAAGAAGCATTCCGTTAAGGATCAAAGCCTTTTAGATAATGCACAAAACGATTGAGGTGACCCCCTGTGGTTTTCGGCAAGGTGAAGAAAAACATTAAAAGAAACCTTTATAAAAAGGTGTTTCTGAACACCAGTATAGATAAGCAGTTAATTATTTTCGAAAGCAATCTGGGCCGGAATTATTCGGGCAACCCTAAAGCGATTTATGAAAGAATGGTCGAACGGTCCCTGGATGAGGAGTATACGATCGTCTGGATTTTTGAGGAGCCGGAAAAATATCAACTTCCGGGAAAGGCCAAGGTCATCAAAAGAAATAGCATTCCTTATTTTTATTATATGGCCAGGGCTGGATTCTGGGTGATGGACTGCCGGCAGCCCAGGGTCTTTGTGAAACGGAAAGGAACTACCTATATTCAAGCCTGGCACGGCACCCCGCTGAAAAAGCTGGGACTGGACCTGGAGGCCATCCATATGGCTGGGAGCCAGTCCCTCAAAAAATATAAAAATAATGTACGCAAAGATACACAGCGCTGGGATTATTTAATCTCCCAGAATCGGTATTCCACCAAAATATTCAGCAGAGCTTTTAATTTTTACAATAATATCCTCGAAACAGGATACCCGCGAAATGATGCACTGGTTCGTCAGGACACGGAAGCAAGGGTTCAAGAGATAAAAAAGAAATTCCATCTTCCCCTGGATAAAAAAATCATCCTTTACGCCCCCACCTGGCGTGACAATCAGTACTATTCCAAAGGCAATTACCGTTTTGACATGAAACTGGATCTGGAGTTCCTGCAAGAAGAGCTCGGAGATGATTATATTTTTCTTCTGAAGATGCACTACCTCGTCGTCAATCAATTAAACGCGGAGGCCTATCCGGATTTTGCGTATGAAGCCCCCTCTGAAGCTGATATACAGGAGTTATTTCTGGCAGCAGATATCCTGATTACCGATTACTCTTCCGTTATGTTTGACTACAGTGTCCTGCAGCGCCCCATGATTTTCTTTGCCTATGATTTAGAGGAATACAGAGATTCCCTGCGGGGTTTTTATTTTGACTACGAAAAAGAAGTACCTGGTCCGATTGTCCGGAATAACCGGGAGCTTGCAGAAGCCGTGCATCATGTGACAGACAATGCCCGAGCCTGCCGGCAAAAATATGAGGCGTTTCTGGAAAAATTTAATCCGCTGGATGACGGCCGGGCCTCGGATAAAGTGATCGCGCTTCTTCAAAAAGGCGACGTCCTCTCGTCCGCCGTTACTGAAGACGATGTTCGTGTCAGGTACCAGGACGGGGACCTAATAGTAAGGGACACGGCATCAGCCGGAGGTGTGATTGAGAAAAAAGAGCTTATGGTAAAAAGCCAATCGGAAAAGGCTCCACTGGATATCGTCTTCCCGATGAAGGAGGACAGGATCTCCCTGAAAGATGTCGTACAGACTTGTGAAAAGCTGCAAAATAAGCATAAACAGTTCGAGGTATTGTTAAATATCAAGTCAAATGGTGCAATGACAAGCCTGAAGGTCAACCATCACGCGATGTCTAATCCTGAAGCTGTACCAGGAGGGGAATTCCATCACAACTATCTGGTGACTTTTAATGAGAAAGGCATACTGATGATCAGCCAAAGCAAGAAAGTAGCGGAACAAATAAAAGCAACGCCGCCATTTGTGGAAATCACAGAGGTGTCTCCGGAATTTCTGAAGGAAAACCAATTATTGTGGGAAGACCGGTCCAGTGCAGCTAAATACTACTTTGAAAAAACAAAGGACTCCTACCGGATCGATATCACAGACATAATGAAACCAGGGACGGTCTTTGAACTAAAATATGAAAGCCAAAACCAAGCCGTGAGACGTTTCCTGACAACGCGCCTGGACAAGTTCGATACGACGCACATCTCTCACGGGAAACATGACGTCCAAATAACGTCAAACGAAAAAGGAACGATAACGTGCCTGTCACCCCCCGGATTTTGTCGAATGCCACTAATAAAAGCTCTGTGGAGATAAACTCTACAGAGCTTTTATTGTATGTGCCGATTTTTTTGTCACCTGAAACTTTATTTTATATGCTTTTCTAATAAAGTAATGGCCCGGTCCATGTCTTGTGCTTCTATGGCGTTTATAATTTCCTGGTGCTCCAGGGCATGGTCTTTCAATGTGGTGTCAAGCTGCTGGCCGAGCTTATAAAAATGGATTCGTATTCTGTTGATAATGCTGTTCCAGATTTGTTCGAGAGACTTTGAACCAGAAAGAGTGACTAAATATTTATGAAAGTTTAGATTGTTTTCCACCAGCGTTGGCAAATCTTCATGTTCTCCTGCTTCGACCATCTGATCGACGAAATGTTGTAATTGCTGAAGGTCCTCGTCCTGAATCGGTTCTTTTTCAAACCGCTTGATGGCATTGCTTTCCAGTATAATCCGAATAGGAATAAACACATCATGAATTTCTTCTTCCGTAAACGTGGCAGCTACGGTCTCTTTGTAGGGGAAAGAATGAACCAAGCCTTCTTGTTCCAGCTGCCGGATCGCTTCTCGGATAGGCCCCCGGCTGACGCCAAATAGTTCTGCAATTTCCTTTTCCCGGATTCGTTCTCCGGGTTGTATTTCTCCGGTTAAAATCGCGTCTCTAATTCTTATAAATACTTGTTCCCGCCGGGAAGAAGGAAGATGCTTATCTATCTCAATTTTCATTCTATTCACCTCTTTCTCTATCATGAAGGAAGATAAAAATAAAAACAAGGAAAATCATAAGATTGTTGACAATATTGTAAGTTCATTGTAGTATTGTTAACAATCTTATATTTCAGAAAATTAATATTTATAGCAATTAAATAAAATCGAGGTGACGACAGTGAAAGTGGTGGAAATTGACTCCATTCCTTTAAGCTATCCATTAAGAAATGGAGACAGCTATGGAAATGCACGCGGATTAGTGACAGCAAGACAATGTACCCTGGTAAAACTGAAAACCGAAAGCGGAATGATTGGTTACGGAGAGGCTTTCGGATCTCCAAAGATTATTCATTCCTTGATTGAAGAATTAAGAGAATGGTTCTTGTCCAAGCAATTGTTTGACTATCCAACTATTGCCAGCAAACTACTGAATGGTTTTTATCATCTTGCGTCGAAAGGTTACTTAGTATGCGCCATCAGCGGCATAGAAATGGCAGCCTGGGATGCGATGGGAAAAACACTGGGGATGCCGGTTCATAAATTACTGGGCGGCAAAGCACGGGATACCTTTATGGCATACGGGTCTACTGGTTATATCACAGAATCAAACAGCCTGGAAAGACTGAAGGAGGAGGTTCATTTAGTAGAAAGCAGCGGTCTCCAGGCCATTAAGATAAAAGTCGGAACCAGCCTGCAGGAAGATATAGAAAGAGTGGAAATCGTTCGTACACTCCTGCCGGATATTAAAATCATGGTGGATATTAATGGGAACTACACCCCTGATCTTGCTATTCAAATGATTGAAAGACTGAAACCCTTTGAGCTTTATTGGGTGGAAGAACCGGTACCGCCGCACGATCTGCATGGTTTTCGGCAAATTAAGCATGCGGAGCCCGGGATTACACTGGCAACAGGAGAAGCGGAGTATACGCGCTATGGTTTCCGAGAGTTAATACAAGAAAAGTTAGTGGATATCGTCCAGCCCGATCTTGCTAAATGCGGGGGCATATATGAAGCCAAAGCCATTTCAATGATGGCTCAGGCAAACAATATCAGGATTTCCCCACATGTATGGGGCGGAGTTGTAGGGAGATCCGCAGCATTACAATTGATGGCGTCTATCCCTTATTATCCTCATTCTTTAAAAGAACCTGAGCCTATGATGTTTGAGTATGATCTTGGAGAAAATGGCCTGCGCGACGAGATAGGCACCTCACCGATCCAGCTTGAAAATGGAACAATCACCTTATTGGACAAAATCGGCCTGGGAGTAGAACTGGATGAAGAGAAAGTACAGCACTACTGCATTAGTTAAGGGGGAGGGAAAATGAAAACAGTTATTATCGGAGGCGACGGATTTATTGGATCCCATATCGCCAGAACATTCATACATCATGGCGCTGCAGTCACCACGTTCGGCCCTGGCGTGGGAGAAAATCTGTTGGAGGATCTTGGAGAAAATGTTCAGCAAATCAAGGGAGATATCACCGATTTTCCTTCCTTGCAGCGTTGTCTTTTAAAAGTAAAACCGGATGTGCTTATTCATCTTGCCGCATTTGGCGCCGGAAAAGACGGACTGGCTCAGGGGGCCCGGCATCATCCCGATAAAGCTCTTCAAGTAAACATTCATGGGTTTTACAACGTGATCGAAGCTGCTCAAATTGCGCAGATTAATAAAGTATTATGGTCCAGTTCCACAACGGTATATGGATGGAAGGAGGAATACGCCCCGGTTAAGGTGGATGAAAAGATGGCGGTTAATCCGCACACCTTCTACGGCTCCACGAAAGTCATGGATGAGTTGATGACCAATTACTATCGTGATATGTACCAGATGGAAATCGCAGCATTCCGGCTGCCGCTCGTGTATGGGCCCGGCCGCTGGTATAAAGGAGCAGGAAATAGTCTTGTAGATTTATTTGAATCCGCCCACCGGAAGCAGTCATTAACCATCAAACAGCATGAGCAGCCTATGGACTTAATGTATGTAAAAGATGTGGGAGAGCTATTTTATAAAGCAGCTATAACTGCCAGGCCACTCGAAAACATATACAACGTAAAAAGCCACACGACCACCTGGGAAGAACTTGCAGAGACGGTCAATCAATGGACAGAGTCCTCTCTCATCCGGGCGGAAAAACAGTCCTCCCAACAGAATACTTACCCGCTGATTGACGTTTCCAGAGTGGAGAAGGATTTACGATATGTTCCTGATTATGACGTAAGGAAAGCCTGTCGGGATTACTTAAAAGTATTGGAGGATGAACATGTCTAACTATGAAACCAAATTGGAAGAAATGGGATATTTATTGCCTATTGCGGCTAAACCTTCTTTTGACTATGTGCCTGTTGTTGTTCACCACGATATAGCCTACGTCAGCGGCCAGCTTCCAAAAGTGGAGGGGGAGGTGAAAGTAAAAGGAGAAGTGCCTGCGGTGGTGAGCATAGAAGAAGCGAAGGAAGCTGCCATTACTTGTATTTTACAAGGCCTCGCCTGTATTAAACAACATACCGGTTCGCTTGATGCTATTGAAAAAATTATAAAAATAACCGGATATGTTCAGTCCTCCGAAGGGTTTGATGCCCAGCCCCGTGTGATAGACGCCGCTTCTGCTCTCTTAGGAAGCGTGTTTGGAGAAAAAGGACGGCATGCCCGTGCTGCAATTGGTGTTAATGCGCTTCCCAGAAGCACCCCGGTAGAGATAGAAATGATAGCTGCAATAAACAAAGAAGGGGATTTTTATGGAAAATAACTGGACCGTTGCAAAGCAAATTGTCGAGATCATGAAGCGGGAACAAATTGACCGTGTCTTTTCTGTTCCGGGAGAAAGCTTTCTTGATCTAATGGACGAAATTTATAAGGACGGGAGCATCGATTTTGTCGCTGCGAGGCACGAGGGCGGAGCCTCTTTTATGGCGGAAGCATATGGAAAAGCGTCGAAAAAACCCGGGGTAGCTGCAGCAACCAGGGGAGTAGGGGCATCCAACCTTGCCATCGGAGTGCATACAGCTTATCAGGATTCCACCCCGATGGTAGTTTTTCTCGGACAGGTCGAGCGGCGATTCCGGGGGCGGGAAGGGTTTCAGGAAATAGAGCTTGAGCAGATGTTCGCCCCCATGACGAAATGGACGTATGAATTAACAGACCCTGGAAGAACAAATGAAATGGTCAGTCGGGCTTTCCGGATTGCTCAATCTGGACGGCCGGGACCGGTGGTTATCTCTCTGCCGGCCGATCTATTAGGAGAAAAAAGCGCCTATAAAGAGCTTCCGGGTTACCAGGTGTCCCGCCCCTTTCCGGAAGTAAATGAAATTAATCAAGCCGTTGAATTATTGCAAACAGCAAAACGGCCGTTGATCGTGGCCGGAGGCGGTGTCCTTTTATCCGATGCTGAAGCGTTATTACAACGCTTTGCTGAAAAGACTAATATTCCAGTGCTGGCTTCGTTTCGGCGCCATGACGTCATTCCAAACAATCACGAACAATATGTAGGACATTCTGGTCTTGGGACCCTTCCGGCTATTCTGGATACGGCCCGTCAAGCCGATGTAGTACTGGCTATTGGAACTCGTTTCTCCGAAATTACAACTCAAAGTTATTCACTCTTTTCAGAGCAAATGACGCTTCTTCACATCGATATTGACCCAGATACGCTGGGAAAAGTTTATCCTCCTGATGTTGGCGTAACGGCAGACGCTGCCAAAGCATTGACAGCTTTATTAGAAAGTACGGTGCAGCCTAAAACGGAGTGGAAAGAGTGGGCCAAGCAGCGTCGGAATGCCTATTTGGAAGCAACGGCCATTCCAGACAGGCCGCACCCAGACACCGTAGACATGCAACAAATTATTAGAAACATGCAGAATATTCTGCCGGAGGATGCGATTATTACAAACGATGCGGGGAACTTTTCCGCCTGGCTCCACAACTACTATCAGTTTCATAATGCCCATACCTATATAGGTCCTACCAGCGGGGCAATGGGCTACGGCCTGCCGGCAGCGATCGCCGCGAAACTTGCCCGGCCGGAGCAGACAGTCGTTTCGTTATCCGGGGATGGCGGGTTTATGATGACGGTGCAGGAGCTGGAAACAGCCAAAAGAGAAAATGTGCCGGTGATTGCCCTTGTATTTAATAACAGCATGTACGGTACCATCCGTATGCATCAGGAAAAACAGTTTCCAGGCCATGTGATTGGAACATCACTGGCAGATATTGATTTTACTGGATTGGCAGAAGCTATAGGTATAAGAAGCGAGCGTATAAAGGATGACGCTTCGTTTGCGGACGCGTTAAAAAGAGCCATGGAGCAAAAGGAACCTGCTGTTATTGAAGTAATCTGTGACCCGGAGAAAATTTCGGTATTATCGGACCTTTCCGATTTTCATAAATAAAACCTTTAGGAGGAATAACCCATGAAAAAATTCTGGTTGTTGGCGGCGTTATTGGGCCTGTGGCTGGTATTAGCCGCGTGTGGCAGTGAGACGGGAAGTGACGGGGGAGAAGAAGAAACGTCGGGAGAAGCAGGCGGATCAGAGAATGAGCAGGCTGCCGCAGAAGAAGACATAACCTTGAAACTAGGTACCATTAGGACAGAGGATGATCCAACCACCCAGTCTGCGAATCATTTTGCGGAACTGGTAAACGAGAAATCCGATGGTTCTATCACGGTGGATGTCTTTCCAAACAGCGAACTGGGTGACATTAATGACATGTTCTCCGGGATGAATACCAACACGGTAGACATGATGTATGAAGGAATATCTTCCTACGGCTGGATGGAAGGAGCTGAAGCGTTTAATATTCTATCTCTTCCTTTTTACTGGGAAAGCTATGATCAGATGGTAGAGATCCTTGACTCGGAAGAATTTCAACCCATATTTGACGAAGCTGCAGAAGCAACCGGGGTAAGGGTGATTAAATCCATTGGTGATACTGAAGCAAGGCAGTTAACTGCAAACCAGCCCGTCGAATCAGCCGACGATTTTAATGGGTTAAAAATACGTACAGCGGAAGCTCCGATTGTGCAACGATCGATGGAAGCTCTCGGAGCGGAGCCGGTCGTCGTGCCTTTTTCTGATTTGTATATGGCTCTCAATCAAGGCACAGCAGATGCTCAGGAAAATGGGTTTATTACCGTGGAAAACAGCAGCTTTTATGAAGTCCAGGATTACGTCATGGAAACGAACTACATCCGGGATGTAAAAAGTTGGTATATCAGTGAGGAGCTCTGGCAGTCCTTAAGCAGCGGGCAGCAGGAGATCATGTCAGAGGCAGCAGTGGAAGCCGGCGAAATGCAGACAGAATTAGCCCGGGAGCAGATCAATGAATCTCTTGATTTTCTAAAGGAAAACATGGAATATATTGAGCCGGATGTAGACTCTATTCGTGAAGCGCTGGAACCCACAGCAGAGGAATTTGATGGGGACTTATGGCCGGAGGGGCTTTTAGACACCGTCAATGAATTAAAGGAACAATAAAGAGGGGAGATTTTCTCGCCCTTTTCACCTGAAGAACAAACTGATGATCTACTCTGGCAAAAAGGGGGGAAGGAAATGATTGTTTTATTATTTGTGCTAATGTTTGCATTCATGGCGTTAGGGCTGGAAATTTATATCTCCATGGGTGCGGCTTCCATGATTTATTTGCTTGTAGCAACGGATACTCCGCTTAACCTATTAACATCCACCATGGTGAAAGAAATAGACAGTTATACGCTGCTTGCTATCCCCTTTTTTATATTGGCCGGAGAACTGATGAACCGGTCGGGGATGACATTACGCCTGGTAGAGTTTTCAAAATTTTTTATTGGAAAATTAAAAGGAGGCCTCGCTTACTCTGCGGTCGGAGTCAACATATTCTCAGCCGGGGTATCAGGATCCGCACCTGCGGATTGCAGTGCAGTCTCGTCTGTCATGCTGCCGGCTATGAAAAAGGATGGATACAAAGAGGGATTTTCCGCCTCTATTAACGCGGCCGCAGCAACCATCGGCCCCATCATTCCGCCCAGTATACCCATGGTATTCCTGGCACTTATCACAAACCTTTCTGTAGGCCGGTTATTTCTTGGAGGGATTATTCCTGGGTTTCTTATGGGAGCCGCTCTCTTAGTAATTTGTTATGTTCTGATGAAAAAGCAGGATCTGCCGGTGGTCGATTACAAGAGGTCCTGGAAAAAGTTCATGTCGTTATTTAAAGATACCTTTTTTGCTTTAGTGGCTCCGGTTATTATTATCCTTGGAATTATCACAGGGATGGTAACGGTAACAGAAGTGGCTATCCTTGCTACAGCTTACGTGTTATTAATAGGAATGTTTGTCTATCGGGCTATTTCCTGGAAAGATCTTGTGCATATCTTTGCCAGTACCGGCGTGTTTGCCTCCACCATCATGGTCTTGTTTTCCATTGTGGGAATCTTTTCCTGGATCATGGCGGGAGAGCAGGTGGCAGATCAATTAGCCGAATTGTTTTTGTCCTTACATGTCAATGCTGTTACCTTTCTCATTTTGGTTAACATCTTTTTGTTATTTATCGGCATGATCATGGATGCGCTGCCTGCTATGTTGATTTTTATCCCTGTCCTGCTTCCATTAGCGTTGGAACTAGGGGTGGATCCGATTCATTTTGGTGTGGTGGTTGTCGTGAACTTAATGATCGGCCTTGTCACACCTCCGGTTGGAGCGTTGTTATATATCGTTTCCAGGATTGGGAAGATCCCTTTCCATGTCGTAGGTCGTTCCATTTTTCCGTTTGTGCTTGCGTTACTAGCGGTGTTATTACTTATTACCTTTGTACCGTCCTTAGTTACCTGGATTCCGTACTCTATGATGGGGGAGTAGAAAATGTGGACAAAAACAATGAAAGGTATCGAGACTGTTTTATTCTACACGGTAGGCGTCATCTTTTTGTTTCTCTTTCTGCTTAATGTTACCCAGATATTACTCAGGACGCTGACCAGTTATTCCCTACTATGGTCTGTGGATTTGTCTCAGTTTATTATTATCTGGATCGTTGCTTTGGGGGCGGTGGTGGCATTGAGGCGGAATGAGCATCTGGCCATCGATTACTTAAAATATAAAATTCCTAAGAAATGGGGAACAGTTATTGATTTAATAACAAGAACGATATTTTTACTGTTTTTCATCATTTTGACCGTTACAGGATGGGAAGTGGTAGAGGCGCAGCAGGGAATCCGTTACACCATTCTAGGATGGTCGACCAGCTATGCCTATTTGTCCCTTCCTGTCAGTGGTGTCATCATGGTTTTGTTTTTAATAGAGTCCCTCGTACAGATTTTTAAGAAGTATCGAAAGGAGCGGAAACATGTTGAATTGTCTTAATTACATTAACGGAGAATGGAAAGCAGCTGGCGGCCATATTTCGAATTATAACCCGGCGGACAACCGGGAGCTGGTCGGTACAGTTCCATCTTCTACACCAAAAGAGGTAGAAGAAGCGGTCCGCGCAGCAGGGGCAGCGAAGGAAGGATGGGTGAAGTCAGGATCGATACAGCGTGGAAGTCTGCTGTACCGGGCGGCAGAGAAGCTGGAGGAGAGACTCGACGACGTTGCTGCCTGTTTAACGAAAGAAATGGGGAAAACGTTCGCGGAGGCCAAAGGGGAAACGATGCGGGGAGTACAGATTCTGCGGTATTATGCAGCCGAAGGGTGGAAAAAAGACGGAGACCATCTTCCCTCCTCCGACCCAGGAACCCTGCATTATACGACAAGAGTTCCGTTAGGGGTGGTTGGGATTATTTCCCCTTGGAATTTTCCGGTGGCCATTCCGGTATGGAAAATGGCACCTGCCTTCATTTATGGAAATACGGTTGTTATGAAGCCAGCGACGGAGGCAGCAGTCACGGCGGCTAAACTCATCGAAATATTTGACGATGCTGGTTTTCCGCCCGGGGTGGTTAATTATGTCACAGGAAAAGGCTCTGTGGTTGGCCAGGCCCTCGCCTCCCATCCGGAGGTGGATGGGATATCATTTACTGGTTCTGATCAAACAGGAAAAGTGATTGCTCAATCCTGTCTGGAGCAGGGAACAAAGTACCAGCTGGAAATGGGAGGAAAAAACCCGGTTCTTGTAGAGGAAGACGCTGATTTAGAGCGGGCTGTGGACCTTACAGTTTCGGGAGGGTTAAAGTCCGCCGGTCAGAAATGTACGGCCACCAGCCGGGTATTTATTCATGAAGCCGTCTACGATACGTTTAAAAAGAAACTGCTGGAAAAAGTGAATTCTATTCAAACAGGAAATGGAATGAAAGAAAATACATGGATGGGTCCTGTTATTTCGGAAACCCAGCTTGATTCCATACTTCAGTATATCGAACTCGGTGAAAAGGAAGGCGCAACATTAATTGCCGGGGGCCATCGGATAGAGGACGGAGCTGCGGCTTTCGGGAATTTCATAGAACCCACCGTATTTGAAAATGTAACTTCTGAGATGACGATCGCCCAGGAAGAGATTTTCGGCCCGGTTTTGGCTTTAATCAAAACAGCTTCTATGGAAGAAGCACTGCAACAAGCCAATAATACAAAATACGGGTTGAGTGCTTCCTATTTTACGTCAGACATTGAGAAAGCTCTTACCTTTACAGAAAAAATAGAAGCCGGTCTGGTAAGGGTGAACGGAGAAAGTGCAGGAGTGGAACTGCATGCTCCCTTTGGTGGAATGAAAGCTTCGAGTTCCTATTCCAGAGAACAAGGAGAAGCAGCCAAAGAATTTTATACATCGATAAAAACAGTATCCATTACGCCATAATTAAGGGGGGAACGTCTATGTCTTTGCCGAAAACAGAGGAAATGCTGGAAGTGGCGGCCGCATACGAACAAGATGCCATTTCTTTATTGAAAGAATTGGTAGAAATAGAATCCCCGACCTATGATAGAGAAGCGGTGAACCAAGTTGGAAAGTTGATTAAAGAGCATGGGAAGCAGCTGGGGGCCCGCATTGCAGTCGAGCCGTCCCATCATGAGGAGCGTGGAGATCATGTTATTGCAACATGGGCGGGGGAAGATGAATCCTTAAAGCCTTTACTGGTTATCGCCCATATGGATACGGTATGGCAGAAAGGTACGCTGGAGACGATGCCGTTTCGGGAGGAAGGCAATACAATTTCGGGCCCCGGCGTCTTTGATATGAAGGGAGCTATATCCTTTCTGCTGACGGCGGTGAAGATGATACAGGACTATAACGATACGCTGAAACGTCCGCTCACTGTATTGTTTAACTCGGACGAAGAAATGAACAGCGCCACGTCGAGAGAAATTATTGGTACGCTGGCGAAAGAGTCTGAAGCGGTGCTTATTCTTGAAGGAGGGGAGGGGGATGCGGTATTAACAGAGCGAAAAGGGATTATGTATTTTAAATTGACGGCCTCCGGCGTTTCCTCTCATGCAGGGATGGATCATGAAAAAGGAACCAATGCGATAGAAGAAATCGCCCATCAGATTCTCCGTATTCAGCAGCTGACAGACTATGAAAAAGGCACTACCTTGAGCTGCGGAATTATTAAGGGAGGAACCCGAACCAACGTCATCCCTGCCGAAGCCGTGCTGGAAGTCGATGCCAGAGTTCCATCGGAAGAAGAAATTACCAGGTTATCCGAGAAGATGGCCTCTCTGTCTCCTGTTCTTTCAGGGGCCGCCCTGGACTTGGAGACCCTGGTAAAACGGCCGCCGCTTGATAGAACGGAAAAAGTGGTGGCGCTGTATGAAAAAGCCAAAAAAGAAGCGAAAGAGTTAGGATATGAACTGACGGAAGCGTCCACCGGTGCGATCAGTGACGGCAACTTAACAGCGGCAGCAGGAGTCCCGACCCTGGACGGCCTTGGACCCATTGGAGCAGGCGCCCACGCCGTACATGAACATATATTACGCGACAAAATCCCCAAACGCCTAGCCCTGCTCGTCCAACTCCTCCGAACATTGTAACGTGCCTGTCACCACCCGGAATTTGTCGAATGAAGTATAGTTAGTTGAAAAGTGGAAAACCCTGCCTCGCGAAAAACGCAGCAGGGTTTTTTTCCTCTATTCATATGGGACGCCCGTCACATCCTTAAATGCTGGAACAAAGGCGATAGACTTATAAGATTTCATCTGCTTTTAGAGCGTTACTAAAGCTTTAATCATGTTCTCTTTTGGATGATATAATGATTGATACTCATCCTTAAGTTTATCAAAACTAATACGATGTGTTGTATAAGATTCAATACCCACGCTGCCATTTTGAATAGCTTGTTTGACTTTTTTAAAATCTTCTAATCCAGCATTGCGGCTGCCCATTAGAGTGATTTCTTTTTTATGAAAGTCGGGATCAAAAAACGTGATATTGTCTTTAACGAGTCCCACATATACGAGAGTACCGCCATAGGATACATACTCAAATGCCTGAATCATGGACTGCCTGCTTCCTGTAGCGTCAAAGACAATATCGGCCTTGTTTTGCAGAGCTTTTTCAGCAGTGCCATCTACTGTGATGATATCGTCTGCTCCGGTCCATTTTTTTGCGAATTGAAGCCTTTCCCTGGATTGATCAAGGATAATCACTTTGTTTCCGTTTTGTTTGGCAAATAATCCTGCTCCGAGTCCGATGGGGCCTGCCCCAATTACAACTACGGTATCGTCTTTTTGCAAACGTGATCTTGTGATAGCATGCATTCCGATACTGAGAGGTTCAAGTAGAGCAGCTTCTTCGAAGGAGAGATCATTTGTTAGAATGATATTTTCTGCTGGAACAGCTAAATATTCACTCATCCCGCCATCACGATGAACCCCTATCACCTCCAGGTTTTGACAGCAATTCCTTTTTCCCTTGAGGCAGGGATGGCAGGAACCGCATGCGATGTATGGGATAACCGCAGCACGGTCCCCCTTTTTGAAAGCTGTAAAGCCATTAGGTTCCTCAATTTCTCCGGAAATTTCATGGCCGAGCACACGGGGATATTGAAAAAAGGGCTGATTCCCTTTATAAGCGTGTAGATCGGTGCCGCATATACCAATCCGTTTGATTTTAAGGAGTATTTCTTTTTCTTGGATAGTGGGAAGTGCTGTATGCTTTTCCTCTAAAACATTAGGCTCTTGGCAGACAATTTGTTTCATTTTCTCAACTCCTTCTATATTTGTGGAATGAATCACTCTGAAACCAATATAGACGACGTGACCCTTGTATGATCCTGAAAATAGTTAACCACTTAAAAGATTTGGAAGCCAAAGGGAGATTTCCGGAATATACGCAATGATAATGATTGCTAAAAACAAAATAAAATAAAATGGCAGTATTTCTTTTATTAGCTTTTCAATATGCACACCTGTTATGGAGCTAGTAGTGAACAAAATCGTACCGATGGGTGGAGTGATAGTACCAACACTTACAGTGAAAATGAAAAAAATACCAAAATGAACAGGGTCAATATCATAGGTGGGCAGGATGGGCATAAAAAGTGGTGTTAGGATCATAATCAAAACATTACCTTCCACAATCATTCCTGCAATAAGGAGAAAAACTGCTGCTACCGCAAAAAACATAAAGGTACTATTTATGTAATGAACGACAAACTCAGTTAGTTGTTGTGGTACTTGTTCGTTAATCAATATCCAACTAAATGCGGAAGCCCCTGATATAATTAAAACAATAACTGCCGTTGTTTGTGCACTATCCAGCAATGCCTGAACTAGTTGTGGCAGTTTTGTTTCGCGATAAATAATTAACCCTAAAAAAAGTGCATACAACACGGCAATGGCACCTGCTTCGGAGGGCCCGAACACACCAATGCGCAGTCCTCCAATAATGATTATTGGTAAAAGCAATGCCAGGATTACGTGTTTAAAGCCGGAGGCGATCTCTTTTGGCCGCGCTGCCGGTTGTTTATTGCTTGTTTCAAAGTTTCTATATTTAGAGCTATAGTGGGCGAAAATTAATATGAATAAAGCCAACATTAAACCAGGAACTATACCAGCAATAAATAAGGCACCGACCGATACATTTCCTATAAACCCAAACAGAATTAAAGCAATCCCGGGAGGTAAAATTGGTGTGATAAGTGAAGTTGCAGCTGTTAAGGCTGTTGCAAAGCCCTTATCATACCCTTTTCTTTCCATGGTTGGAACAAGTATTTTTGACTGCATGGCGGCATCTGCAATATTGGATCCTGACAATCCGCCCATTAATGTACTTAACAGCACATTTACTTTAGCAAGCCCTCCGGTCATATGTCTCGTAAGTAATTGTGCAAATTCTAATAGACGGGAAGTGATACCAGTGTAGTTCATCAAATTTCCAGTCGTTATGAAAAAAAGGATTGCCAGTAATGGGAATGAAACAGCTCCTTCCACCATTCTCTGAACTAATATGGTATTTGGAACAGTCGAAAAGAAAAAATAATAGGCAGTTCCAGCGATCAGCGACAATGCAATAGGGATATTTAATACGAGACTGACTAATATGATGAGCAATGTAATGAACAGTTCCATCGCTAATAAACTCCCCTGTCAGATTTTATATAGTAATGATTACGTTTATATATAACATATGTTAAATGTATAAGAGTTAACGTTCCTCCAAGGGGGACTGCCAGGTAAATAAATACATTACTGATGTCCAGGACAGAGGTTTGACCAGTTGAGCTTAGTGCAAATTGAAAACCTAAGAAGACAAAAATAAAGAGTATAATTAGAAAGATTACGATAAGACGTATCCATTGCAGGATATACCTAAGAGAAGATGGCAGCTTGCGAATAATATAATCAATGCCGACGTGTTTGTTTCGTTTCATCGCAGAGCTTACTCCAAAAAAGGTAACATAAATATATAGACACACACTTACTTCTTCCGTCCAAGTAATTGGACTATTAAAAACATAACGTAAAAAAATATTTGCACTAACAACCAAGATGGTTCCTATAAGAGCTGCGGTAATTATATAATCATCTATATCTCGAAAGTGTTTCAAAATTTTCAAAGCACGTACCCCCTCTACTATTCTTAATAAGAAGTAATCATCTTTCTGTAGCTGCCTTATTTGAAGGAAGCAAGCTCCTCTATATTAGAGGAGCTCCGGAGAGATATAAAAGTTCAAATCACAGATTGAATATATATTACAAGACATTCTCCTTTTAACGTTCGTTAAGAAGTTCCTGTACTTTTTCATATAATTCGGGGGACCACTGGTCCATTTCTTCGTACATATCCATTGCCTTCTCTTTAAAAGGCTCCTGATCTACTTCATGAATAGTGATCCCCTCTTCCTCAAACGTTTCTAGTACTTCTTCATTTGACTCTTTAACCAGCTCTTCTGAATTGGCTGCGGCTTCATCAGCGGTATCCTCTAATATTGTCCTTATGTCTTCTGGAAGGGTTTCCAAAAAAGAAGTGCCGGCAACCCAGGGAGTAATAAATTTTTGATGTTCCGTTAGAGCAAGGTAATCCGTGACTTCATGAGTCTTTGTTCCTTCCAGGACAACCAGGGGATTTTCTGCACCATCCACTACTCCCTGTTGGAGAGAAGGATATAGTTCGTCAAGAGCAAGAGGTGTTGGAGAGGCTCCAAGAGCTTCAAAAGAATTGATCGCCATATCATTATCCGGAGTTCTAATTCTTTTACCTTGTAGGTCCCCAGGTGTTAAAACTTCTTCCTTCGTCATTAGATTACGAGATCCGTAAATATTGTCTGTTGATATAATGCCAAGGCCTTCATCCTCTAAATCACTTTCCAACCCCTGAAACCAATCCGTTGTTGTTAAATATAATAATTCATCAAAGTCATCTACGAGATAGGGAGCCGTTAGTATACCCATATCTGGAACATAATCCATTAAAAAATCATATCCCGTTAAAACAATGACATTACTGCCGGATTGAGCCTGCTCGATGACATCTGCTTCATCCCCAAGTTGTGAGCTGGGATAGGTGTTGAGTTTGATTCTTCCATTACTCTCTTCTTCCGCAAGTTCTTTCCACTTTTTTGCGACTTGATCCGTTGGCTCTCCGGGTTGATTACCATAAGCAAAGTCGATTTCATACACTTCATCTTCTGTCGCGGAGGTTTCATCTTCTGTAGACCCTCCACATGCTGCTAAAAATCCAATCATTATAGTAGAAATGTACATAATAAACCAGTTCTTCTTTGACATATACATGCCTCCTAAATATCGTTTTCACATTGCTAAGCCAGAAACTTGTTTATGAATTATGATAATTCCGATAAATAAAACCTAATTAGTAGCGCTTTCAAAATTTGCTCTCTATCTTTCCCTTAAAGATTTCGTAACTTCAAGTTTTTCCCTCCAATACAAATAAACCGTTTTCAAAATCATATTGAGTTTCCATAACTTATTTCTAAAATGAATACTAGTACAGTAATAAAACATATTCTATAGCTTAAAAAATTTTATTTATTGCTTATTTTAACTTTAATATGGTATTCCCTTTCCCATAAAAGAATAAGAAGAACATCCGTATCCTTTAGAGACCATCAATTGAATTTTTAATTATTAGAAATACTATTTTTTCGATATTTAGATGGGGTTTGGCCGACTTCTTTTTTAAACGAGCGATAGAAATGAGGCATACTTTGATAGCCGGAACGCTCGGCGATACTCTGAATACTATCGTCAGACTCCTTTAGCAATTCTTTGGCCTTAAGTAAACGTTTTTTTACTAAGAAATCACTTACAGTTATACCAACGGTTTGTTTAAACTTTTTGCTGAAATACACGGGACTTAAGCATGCTTCTGAGGCTAATTCCTCTAACCGAATGTTTTCGCTTAAATGCTCTTCCACATAGTCCAGTACACGTTTCATCCAAACAAAATTTGTGGGTATTTTTTCAACTTTGGAAGCTGAAGCATCCACCCAACGGTTCAACCGGATCATTAGTTGAATAATCTCTGTAAAAGCTGCTTCTTCCCAAAACTCGTTCATTTCTTTTTTCTCTTTATGAATATTGCTTAAATATTTTTCTACAATTCTCTGTTCTTCCGGTCCAAGAGAGTGTCGAAATGTTTTTTTCTTTTTTGCTTTTAAAAAAAGTTCCATTAATATCATGTGATTTATCGTTTCATGAATGGAAGAAGTGGGCAGAAAGTACAATGCTGTGGAAGTAACTATGGCATTAGATTCCAATATAGATCGGTGAATAACATTCGGAGGCACTAGAATTAAATCCCCTTTCTTTAATTCATAAAATGTCTGATCAATAAAAAAAATACTTGATCCTTCGTGGATGTAAATGACTTCACACCAATCATGCAGGTGATTTGGTAATTCTTCCTTGTTCCCCTTTGGCTGGTTATAAACCAGTGAAAAAGGGAGTATTCCTTCTGGGTCGAGTTGTTTCACTAATGGTTTCATTAAGGGATACCTCCTATATCCTAATCAAAATAACCTTAATAAAAGGTACTTTTAAGTCATAAAAGCATATTATAATTGCTTAAACCGAATGCTAGAATAGTTAAAAGAATATCACAAGAAATAACGCTCGTCTAAATCAAAAGTGTTTTTTCTTATTTGGGAGGGAGGTTACATATGCAATTAAAAAATAAAGTCACGCTGATTACAGGTGCGGGTTCAGGAATCGGCAGACAAACAGCACTCTTATTTGCAGAAGAAGGTGCTACCGTTATTGTCAATGATATTGATCCAGGCAAAGGGAATGAAACGAAGAATAGGATTCGTCATAAAGGGGGAGAGGCTTACTATTTTCAAGCAGATACTACTCAGGCAGTTTCAGTAAAAGAGATGATGGAAACGATTGTTCATGAACATGGCGGTATTGATGTGCTTTTTAATAATGCAGGTATTAGCGGAGTGAATCCTCTTCATAAGATTGAAGAAAAAGAGTGGGATCATATTATCAACGTAAACATTAAAGGTGTTTTCCTTCCAAGTAAATATGTACTGCCATACATGATGGAGTCTGAATCCGGATCAATTATTAATATGTCTTCCTGTATAGCAGAAGTTGGTCTTGCCGATAGAGCTTCTTATGCAGCTACAAAAGGGGCTGTTTTATCACTTACAAAATCGATGCAGGTGGATTATGCCCCTTTTAATATTCGGGTGAATGCTTTACTTCCAGGCACCATTCTTACTCCGTTTGTGGAAGGGTATTTAAAAGATTCTTCTGATGCTGAGGGGGCAATAGAAAAAATTAAAAAGCGTCAACTGTCTGGTGAGCTTGGAAAACCTGAGGATGTGGCCTCTGCGGCCTTATTTTTGGCCTCGGACCAATCAAAATTTATGATGGGATCCCCCCTTTATATCGATGGAGGGGTGGTGTTTGGAAAAAATGCTTGATTTATCGAGAGGTGGGTTAAATTGAAATTTTGTCATTTGCAAAATAACGGAACCGAACAACTAGGTGTGGAACAGAATGGGAGAATAGTAAACATTTCAGAAGCGTTAAAGCGCTTTCCTGATAGTAATATTCCTAATAATGTAAGCGATTTACTACAAACGGATAGTTCTGAAGCTCTTCAGCCGTATATAGATCAACTCCCTACACAGGAAGATTCATCTTACTTTTATTCGATTCAGGATTGTGACTTTGGTCCAGCTGTTCCTAACCCAAGTAAAATCATATGTGTGGGATTAAATTATCAACGCCATGCAGATGAAACAGGAGCCTCTTACCCTGAGGTACCAATACTGTTTAATAAGTTCAACAACACACTTACAGGACACAATAAGGATATTGCTATACCCAAAGTAACCGGAAAAGTAGATTATGAGGTGGAATTGGCAGTAGTTATTGGGAAGACAGCAAAAGATGTCCCAGAATCGGAGTCATTGGACTATGTATTCGGTTATTGCACAGCAAATGATGTATCCGCTCGTGATCTACAAATGCGGACTCCGCAATGGTTGCTCGGTAAGACTTGTGATGATTTCAGCCCAATCGGCCCCTATCTTGTTACAGCTGATGAAATTGAGGATCCGCAGCATTTATCCCTGGAAACAAGAGTAAATGACGAAGTCAAACAGAAGTCTAACACTTCAGATATGATTTTTACTTGTCAGCAAATCATAAGTTACATTTCGAAACATATGACGCTTGCACCTGGAGATGTAATACTTACAGGCACACCCGAAGGAGTCATGTTAGGCGCTCCTGAAGGAGAACGTAGCTATCTAAAGGCCGGGGATACTGTTTCGGTAGAAATTGAAAAACTAGGCACATTAACCAATACTTTCACAAATGAAAAATAAGGAGAGAAACACGGTGAAAATTAACAATGTTGAAACGTATTTATTAGATATTCCGTTAAAGCAAAAAGCTATTACTGATTCTCAGACCAAACTTGATTCTGTAGAATTTGTTGTCGTACGTATCGATACAGAGGAAGGCATCTCCGGCTGGGGATTTAACTGGAACTATACGAAGGGTACTCGAGCCGTTCAGGCCATTATTGATGATAACTATGCTGCTCTCTTAATGAACAAAGATCCATTAATGCATAAGAAATTATTAAATGAATTGCATTATACAAATCATTTTATCGGTCAAGTTGGGGTCACTCGTGTAGGGCTTTGTGCTGTAAACCTGGCTCTTTGGGATATTCGCCTGAAAGTATCAAATATGCCGTTATGGAAATATCTCGGACCGGTAAAAAATAAAGTGAAAGCCTATAATACAGATGGGGGCTGGCTCGGAGCATCTACCGATGAATTAATAGAGGATATGAATAAGCTAATTGACCGTGGTTTTGATGCAGTGAAAATGAAATTGGGCAGGCCGGATCCCAGAGAAGACTATGAAAGAGTCAAAGCCGTGCGGGACGCTATTCCGTCCAACGTAAAATTGATGACAGATGTCAATACAGTCTGGGATTTAAAAACAGCGAAAGTTTGGGGAAGACGGTTAGAAGAATTTGATATTTATTGGTTAGAAGAACCAATGAATCCATTTAATAAAAGGGATCACGCTATTCTCGCAAGAGACCTTGATATCCCTGTGGCTGCTGGAGAAACTATTTATACTAAATATGACTTTCGTGATTATATAGAATCAGGAGCCGTTGACATTGTTCAAGCTGATGCAACGAAGCTTTCTGGTATAGATGAATGGTTAGATGTAGCAGCTTTAGCTAGGTGTTATGATCTAGAAGTCATCCCCCACACGAATGTACAGCAAAAACTGCATGTTCAGCTCGCTGCAGCTTCTCCCAATGTACCGATGGTGGAGAATTGTTATGAATCCCTTTCGACGATTTGGGAGGAGCCTATTGAAGTAATTGACGGCTATTATACCTTACCAGAAGAACCTGGACTTGGGTGTAAGCTAAATGACTCTATTTTAGAAGAATGTCGTATTGGTTAAAGAGTGCCTGTCACCACCCGGAATTTGTCGAAAGAGTTAGAGCAGCTTATTAGGACTGGAGATTCAATCTCTGGTCCTTTTTTATTGGTGACAGGCACCGCCCGGGATTTGTTGATTAGTGTCGGTTTCTCGTTGGAAGGTGTCTGCTTTGTCCTTTCCCATACGTTAGTACCAATTCCAGGAATTTTATTGACATTGATAATCATTATCATTTAATGTGAAGTTGTTTCATTGAGCTCTTGAATAAAGAAAGCATGGAAATGGGAGGGACGTAGATGGCAGGTGTGTCAGAGCAGCTGGATGAAGCGTTTGTGCAGGGTTTTATGTTACCCGGTAATGTGCCGGCGCTTCAATCGGCTTTGCACCAGACGGCGCAATTACTATCTGATTATTTCGATAAAACAAATCATTCCTATTCAGGCCTGGCGGCGGATCAGCTAGACCACGCTATCGGCGGGATGCTTGCTGAGACCGAAGAGCCGCATGCCGTGTCGGAAGTGCTGGGGGAAGTGAGGACTCATATAATGAGCCATTCCCTGAATGTTAACCATCCGCATACAGCGGCCCACCTTCAGTGTCCTCCGCTCATTCCGTCAGTCTGCGCGGATACGATCGCCAGCGCCTTGAATCAATCTTTGGATTCCTGGGATCAGAGTCCGGCCGCGACAGTGGTGGAACAACATATGACGGAGTGGCTGTGCCGGTTGTTTCAGTTTCCAGAATCGGCAGGCGGAACATTTACGACCGGCGGCACCCAGTCCAACTACATGGGACTTCTTCTGGCACGGGACCATTATTGCTTACACGTTCTCGGACGGGACGTAAAGAAATACGGTTTCCCGCCGAAAGCTTCCCGATTTAAAATTCTTTGCTCGGAGGAAGCTCACTTTACGGTGAAAAAATCGGCAGCCCAGCTTGGATTAGGCGAGGAAGCCGTGATTTTAATCCCGGCCGATAACAGAAAAAAGATGGATGCCCGTTTGCTGGAGGAGACGATTCACCGAATAAAAGCCGGCGGTGATATTCCAATGGCTGTCGTTGGCACGGCCGGGACAACTGATTTTGGAAGCATAGATCCTCTTGAGGAAATAGGCACCATTGCTGCCGCCGAAAAAATCTGGCTGCACGTGGATGCAGCTTATGCCGGGGCGCTTGCTTTGAGCAGCCAGTACGCTTGCAAGCTGAGAGGGATAACACAGGCGGATTCGATTTCCGTTGATTTTCACAAACTATTTTATCAACCCGTGAGCTGCGGCGCTTTTTTGGTGAAAAAGCAGTCTTTTTTTCAACATGTGGCACATCCAACCGACTATTTGAACCCAGATGAGGATAAAGAAGACGGTATCGTTAATTTGGTGGATCATTCCATTCAGACAACAAAACGGTTTGATGCCCTGAAGGTGCTGGTGACGCTGAAAACAATAGGAACGCGGCAGTGGGGCCAACTCATTGATCAGTCTATCTCAAATGCTGCCATGCTGGCGGAAAAGATAGAAGCTGACCCTTCCCTTCGCCTTGTGATGAGACCGGAAATGAATGCTGTTGTTTTTCGATATCGCTCTCAAAACGAGGAGGAAAACGGGCTCCACCGCCGGATTCAACAGCACCTTTATCATTCCGGCGAAGCAGCCATTGCTAAAACAAAAGTCAACGGTGTGCCGCATTTAAAATGTACGCTGCTTCATCCATGCACCACAGAAGAACGGCTGGAGCAGCTGGTACAGGCGGTGGTGAATACAGGCCGGAAATTGGAAAAAAGAAAAAAGGAGGAAACCGTATGAGGACCAGGGTACTCGCAGCGGAGGCGGCGATGCAGAGTTTCGTGAATTGTTTTCTAAGAGAAACAGGCAAAGGACGGTGGGAGGAAAGCGAAGCCGAAAACGGGGCTTATACTATTTTTCTGGAGCATCAGCACATTGAGCTGAGGCTGCCGGTCCATTATCATTCGTTGACGCACCGGCATCTGTTTTCGTTTCCCCTCTATTATAAACCAGCGGGAGACGGGAAATGGGTCGAGCTGGACCTGACCTTAACAGCCTCTCTGCTCCTGAAGGAACTGGCTCTGGAAAACGATCACCATGAGGATATGGAAGAAATGATGTATCGTGTGCTGCAAAGCTATGAGCTTCTCTATTTCTTTCTGGAAGAGAGAAAAGACGATGCGTCTCTGTATCCGGGCAGCCCTGATTTTATTCAGTCGGAGCAGTCCCTGGTGTTGGGCCATTTACTCCATCCTGCTCCAAAAAGCAGGCAGGGCATGGATCGGGAAGCAGACAGGCTCCACTATTCCCCGGAAACCAAAGGAGCTTTGCAGCTTCACTACTTCCGTGCGCCTCGTGCGCTGATCGAGGAGAATTCTTCAGACGGGAAAACAGCGGTCAGAATGGTTAAAGACGAACTGCAGAAGGACCCTGAAGCAGAAGCTGCTTTTAAACAGTCTTACTGCGGAGAGGACGACTCCGCGTTAATTCCGGTCCATCCGCTTCAAGCCGAACACCTGCTAGCTGAACCGGCCGTCAGGCAGATGGTGGAAGAAGGGAGACTGCAGTATTTAGGTCCTCACGGAAAGAAATTTAAACCGACTTCATCGATCCGGACCCTGTTTCATGAACAGTCCCCCTATATGTATAAATGTTCGATTCCGGTCAAGGTTACGAATTCCCTGCGGGTAAATCAGAAAAAGGAACTGGAACGGGGAATTGAAGTGAACTGCCTTCTGCAGGGCCCGATTGAAGAAGAGCTGGCGCAATATTTTCCTTCTTTTCACGTCATTCGGGACCCGGCCTATATCACCCTCAAAGGCGGGGGGGAAACGGGCTTTGAAACCATTATCCGTGAGAATCCCTTTCAGGAAGAGCACGGAGAAAATGTGGTGCTGGCGGCCGGCCTTTTTCATGATCCGTTCCAAACCAATAGAAGTCCGCTTGCCGGTATCATCCGCGGACTAGCTGAAAAAGAAGACCGAAGTACTGCGGCGGTCAGTATCGATTGGTTCCAGCAGTATCTGACGATTTCGCTGTACCCGCTGATGTGGCTTTACGCCACCCACGGGATTGCCCTCGAAGCCCACCAGCAGAATTCAATCGTGAAAATGAAAGAGGGCTACCCGGCCAAATTTTATTATCGGGACAACCAGGGGTATTATTTCTGCGAATCTAAAGCGGCACATCTACGCTCGTTTGTCCCTGAACTGAATCGCAAGAGCGATACGGTCTGCGCGGATGCCATTGCCGAAGAGCGTTTTCGTTATTATTTTTTCATCAATCACTTGTTTGGGCTGATTAATGGTTTTGGCACGTCCGGACTGGCAGAAGAACAAAGCCTGCTGGACGTGCTGCGCAAGGAGCTGAAGGATATCCAGTGGCTGCAGCTGGATTCGCCTCTTCTGGAAAGCCTGCTGTGGGATGAAACCATTCCGTCCAAAGCCAATCTTCTCACGAGGTTTTATGACATGGATGAATTGACGGGTGAGCTTGCCACCCAGTCGGTGTATGTCCAAATTCCCAATCCCTTGAAAGAAAAGGAGCGTGTGGTTCATGACAGCTGAGGAAAAAACAAAGCAATATGCATTCAGCTGGAATCATCCCCGGATAAGACGGAACATACAGTTTCGCCCGGTCCTGGAAGCACATGATTTTCACATTTTACATGGATGGATGCATCAGGAGCATGTGATTCCGTTTTGGCAGCTGAATCAATCAGAGGAGGCGTTCCGCCAGCATCTGAAAAAGGCTCTCGCGGATTCCCATCAATCTCTGTATATCGGCTGCCTCGACGGACGGCCGATGAGTTACTGGGAAGCGTACTGGGCAGCGGATGATGTCATTGGCGGCTTCTACAAGGCCCGTTCCTATGATCAAGGGATCCATCTCTTAATTGGACCGGCAGAGGATATTGGAAAGGGCTGCGCACGACCGCTGGTGGAAGCGATGATTTCCTTTCAGTTCAGGGAGGAGCCGCGGACGCGTCTTATCGTGGCAGAACCAGATATTCGTAATGACAAAATGATCCATGTATTTAAACAGTGCGGGTTTGAAGCGGTGAAGCCGGTGGATCTTCCGGATAAACGCGGCCTGTTGATGGGCTGCCGCCGGGAAACATGGGAAAGGAGTGTAGGAAATGAAGCAGGCAGACAAGGTGTATGACATTATCGGTGCAGGGATCGGCCCTTTTAACCTGGGGCTGGCTGCTCTGCTCGATCAAACACCGGAGCTTGAGGCATTGTTTTTCGATGAAAATCCGGAGTTTCAGTGGCATGCCGGAATGCTTATTGACGGTACCACGCTGCAGGTGCCATTTCTGGCAGATTTGACAACAATGGCTGATCCGAAAAGCCCATTTACGTTTCTGCAGTATTTACAGGAGCAGGGGCGGCTGTATGCCTTTTACTTTTATGAAAAGTTCCATATCCCGCGGCAGGAATACAACCATTACTGCCGCTGGGCCGCGTCGAAGCTTCCCTCCTGCCTGTTCGGCCGCCGGGTCACGAACGTAACGTTTGCGTCAGCGAAGGGAGTCTACGTCATAGAGGTGGAGAACGCCTTCCAACAGACAACGGAGTATTATTACAGCCGTCATATTGCGGCAGGCATTGGGACCAGACCGGAACTGCCGCCGGCCGCAGCAAGCCTGGACAGCAGCGGCTGCTGCCATTCTGCCGAGTTTTTATTCGAAAAACAGGAAATGACAGAAAAATCCTCCCTCACCGTGATCGGTTCCGGGCAGAGTGCGGCGGAGATATTTCTCCACCTGCTGCAGGAAAAACCACAGCATGGATACCGCCTGCAGTGGTATACCCGCTCTCCCGGGTTTTTTCCGATGGAGTACTCCAAGCTAGGGTTAGAACATTTTTCTCCGGAGTACACCCGCTACTTTTATCACCTCGATCCAGCGGTGAAAGATCAGCTGTTAACGCAGCAGGACTTGTTATATAAAGGCATCAGCATGGATACAATTGCTGCGATCTATGACGAGCTTTATGAGCAGACGATCGGCGGTTCGCCCTGCGACGTGCGGCTGCAGGCGCAGACGGAATTGACGGAGGTAATACAGAGGAGAGATGGGGCATATGAGCTCTCGCTTTGTGACGTTCATACCGGTGAAACTCACACGATTGACACAGAAGGCTTGATTCTTGCAACGGGGTATAAACCTGCCATTCCCACGTTTCTGGAGGGAATCGAGCACGGCCTCGAACGGGATGAAAAGGGACGGCTTCTCATTGATGAGAAATACCGAATCAGGCAAAGCAACCGTGCCCATCATATTTTTGTCCAGAACGGCGAAATGCACACACACGGGGTTGGGGCTCCTGATCTTGGGCTAGGAGCCCACCGCAATGCCGTTATTGTTAATGAACTAGCAGGAAGGACGGTCTATCCGGTTCGGGAAACCAATGTGTTTCAACAATTTGGCTGGCCTGTGTCATCTAAAGAAAGAAAGGAAGAGTTGATATGATTTCTACAGAAGCCCTGGCTCCACTGCGCGGAGAGAACTGGAAAAAAGCTAACCGGCGCCTTACCGGCAAAATGCTGCAGGAGTTTTTATATGAAAATATTATACAAGCAGAGACGGAAACGAAAAAAGGGGAGGACCGGTATCGTTTCCAGGTAGAACTGGGAGGCGCCGTTTATACATTTGAGGTCATCAAACGTTTGTTTAACAGTTTTCACGTGTTCGAAGAGACCATAGAAAAAGAAAAAGCGGGGAATAAGCTGCCTGTGCTCGCTCAGGATTTATTACTGGAGCTTCAGCAGACGGCACCGATATCGAGTGAAACAGCCTCCCATTTAATCAAAGAATACTATCACACCCTGGCGGCGGACTGCCATCTATTGGATAAAACAACGACGGCAGCGGATATGGCCGAGATGGATTACGCCGAACTGGAAGGGGAGATGAACGGTCATCCGTGGATCACCTACAACAAAGGACGGATTGGATTCAGCTATGCGGATTATCTTGATTACGCTCCGGAACAACAGCAGCCTGTCCGATTATTTTGGCTTGCGGTCCATCATACAGCCGCTTCGTTTCAGACAGCCGGGGGATGGAACGAGGAGCGTCTGCTGGAACACGAGCTGACAAGAGAGGAAAGGGAGCACTTCCGCCGAATCGTTCAACAGGCAGGAGCCGATCCCCGCGGTTATTATTTTATGCCTGTGCACACCTGGCAGTGGGAACACCAGATTATATCGCTGTACGCGGATTACCTGGCTGATCAGCGCCTCATTCCGCTGGATTTTTCCAGGGATGAGTATCTGCCGCAGCAATCGATTCGAACGTTTGTGAATAGAACAAACAGGCATAAACACCATGTTAAGCTTCCTATCAGCATTTTAAATACCCTCGTTTACCGGGGGCTGCCAAGTGAACGGACTCTAATTGCCCCGGACGTGACAGAGTGGGTGCAGGACATCCGGGAAGAAGATGAATTTCTGCGCGATATATGTGATATCGGGCTGCTTGGGGAAATCGGCTCTATTGATGTGGCTCATGATAGGTTTCACTCTCTCCCGGGGGCGCCGTATTCTTATCTGGAATTGCTCGGTACGGTCTGGAGAGAAAGCATCTATGAGGCATTGAAGGACGAGGAGCACCCGATGACACTGGCAGCCCTGCTGCATCAGGATGCAGCAGGCCGGCCTCTGGCGCAGGAGCTGATCGAGCGCTCCGGGCTGGCACCGAAGGATTGGATAGAAGCCCTGTGCCGGGCTATTCTGCCGCCACTCCTTCATTATCTGTATAAATACGGTACCGTTTTTTCGCCGCATGGTCAGAACGCTATCGTGGTGTTGAAGCAGAATATTCCACAGCGCCTGATTATGAAAGACTTCGTGGATGATGTGAATATCAGCGATCAGCCGCTGCCGGAGCTCTCCTTCGTGCCGGAGCAGCTGAAGACGGTTCTGCGCAGGGAACCGCCGCAAGGGTTGGTGCAGTTTATTTTCACCGGCTTGTTTATCTGCCATTTCCGCTATCTTGCTGATCTTCTTGATGTGAAAGGCCTGCTGGACGAAAAAACATTCTGGCAACAGGCAGCGCAGACCATCAGCTCCTACGAGGACCAATTTCCGGAATTATCCGAGCGGTTCAAGTTGTTCGACCTCTTTCAGCCCACGATGACCAAACTATGCCTGAACCGGAACCGAATGTTGGAAGACGGGTACCGGGAAGGAGACGACCGCCCCCATGCCGCCGAACACGGCCAGGTAGAAAACCCATTAAGTGCCTGTCACCACCCGGGTTTTGTCGAATGACTGTCTGAGTGTAGATTGAAAGAATATTACCTATTAAAAGGAAGGTAAAATTATTTGAGCAATTGGAATTAGTAAATGGTAAGAAAAAAGAGGCTGGGGGCACTACTGTAACCGTCCAGTCTCTTTTTTTATAATTAAATAAAAATTAATTTTAAATGGTTAAAGATGCTTTTTAAACTCTCGTTTGAATATTTGTTTTTTGTCTTATTTGTTCAACCCTCGAAAAAGAAATAGTCGCTAGATACATTAGAATCCACGCAAGAAGACTAACTCCAAAGAAAGGAATCAATCCTGGAAGAGCTATCATTAAAATAATGACTAGTATACTGCTGCATAACATTAATGAAGTCAAAAATGGGTGGAATAACATTATCATACAGGCGTTTATATATATATCATAAGTTTTCATTTCATAATGGACATAAACAGGAAAAATGTATAAAAGAATCAGAACAAAAAGAATGGAACAGGGGATTGTTATAAATAATATTAATTTTATAACACCGTTAGTTTCATGTAAAAGCAAAATATAATCCAAGTATAACATCACTCCCATTATCAGGAGAGTGAGTCCAAATAAGTTAGTTTTAATAAAATCCTTTTTATAATACTTCCAAAAAGTGCGGATGATGGGAAAATCCTCTTCTCCAAGAATCCATTTACGACAAATGGCAAACATTGCAGTAGTTGCTGGAAATATTCCAAATAAAATAAATCCAGTAAAGCTAAATACAATCCATAAAATATTTAAGTGAGCCAGTTTCATTATACCGTTTTTTAGTTTATAAAGGCCGCCTGAAATTCCGGTCATGGTTTCTTCCTCCCCATAGTTTCTTCGCTCCCCGCTAAAGTTTCCCTAAAGTATTCTTTTCTCTTTTTCATGTTCTACCAATAAGGATAACTGCTTGACATACACCTCTCTGGGCAAAGGTCCCGATATCATTCATTTTATGAAAAGGCTTCCACTGTTATTGACTTTTAATATAACATATAGTTAAATTGCTTTAAAGGTTGACCAATTAATAAGTAAATGAATTTAAAGTTGTTTAAATTTAAAAATTTCAAATAATTTTTATTGACAATTCCAAAGAAAAATAGTTTAATGAAAAATAGGTTAACCAATTAATGAATCGACCAATTTAATGGCGTATTTTTTAAACAAATAATGAAAGCGCTTCATACTAAGGGTGAAAAGGAGGATAGCTTGAAAAATAAGTCATAAAAATTTGTGAAGGGGTGTTCATAAATGACACTTAAAAATTTACATTCTTTTGTTACTTTTTTTTGTTTTGTATTTTTATTGGCTGCTTGTGGCGGCGACAGTGAATCAACTGCGGATGGTAATAATCAGGAAGGTGATAAACAGGAGGATGAGAAAGTTGAACTGCGGTTTGCTTGGTGGGGAAGTGCAGAGCGCCATAACATCTATAATGAAATCCTAGACAATTACGAAGAAGAACATCCAGAAGTAAAAATAGTAAGAGAACCCTCCTCATGGGATGATTACTGGACAAAACTATCAACTCAGGGATCAGGGGGGAATCTACCCGATATTTTCGGTCTTCACCTGTTGTTGTATGGGGACGAGTATTTTAACAAAAATGTTATTGCTTCCTTAGAACCTTATGTAGGAAAACAAATCAGCCTGGAAGGATGGGATGAATCAGTTCTTGAAGCTGGGACGTATAAAGGCGACTTACTTGCACTTGCTAAAGGAGTAACAATTCAGTCCTTAATTGCCAATACAAGCAAGGCGGAGAATTTAGGGTTAGAAGCCCCTTCTCCCGAAATGAATTATCAGGAATTAAAAGATTATGCATCAGAGGCTGTGAATGTTCTTCCTGAAGGTGAATATGTACTTCCGGACCCTACGGTTACAGAGCATGCCGTAGAAATGTGGGCCAGACAAAAAGGTGGTTCTTTTATTACGGAAAATGGTAAGGAACTCGGTTTTAGTAAAGAAGATTTAGTAGAATTCTGGACTTATTGGGATGAGTTGCGTCAGATGGGAGCAATTCCACCTGCCCAATTGGTTTCAGAACAGTCCGGGCTTCCAGATGAAAGTAGTTTATTTGCTCAGGGAAAGACGATTTTTATTGATCGGCCTTCCAATAGGGCCAAAATGCTGTCTGGATATGTGGAAGGAGATGAATTGGAAATTCTTCGCTGGCCCCTTATGGAAGATGGGGAGTTTAGTGGAGGCGAACAATTACAAATTCCAGCGATTGTAATGAGTAATGACTCGGAACATAAAGAGGAAGCAGCAGAATTAATCAATTACTTTGTAAATGATTTAGAAGCCACAGAAATTTATGCTGCAGAAAACGGAATACCAGGGACGGAACCAGTGCGGGAAAATCTTGAACCATCCCTTCAACCTCTTGATGAACAAGCTATTGAGCACATGGAAAAAGTAGTTGACGATATTCCGGTGACCACAAGTCGTCCGGCAGGTTCTTCTGCGGTTTTACAGGCTTATTATCGTTATTCTGAATCGATAGGATATGGGGAGATTTCGATTGAGGATGCGGTAGACGAATTTTTTGCGGAAGCAGAACAAGCGTTAAGCCAAAATTAAGTTACCGGAGTAAAAAAGGCCGGATTAGATAATAGTTCCGGCCCTCTGCTTCCTTAGTTTTACAGAGAAAGCGTAAGGTGGTGAAGTTATTGAAAAAACTCTGGGAGAAAAACAAGTATGCATTACTTTTCTTAAGTCCTTGGCTGATAGGCATTATTTTTCTAGGGCTTATCCCTATGTTTGCTTCTCTTTATTTGTCGTTTACTAACTATAATATGTTTGAAGCACCAACGTGGACAGGTCTGGGAAACTATATCGAAATGTTCACGTTAGACGGAAGGTTTTGGCAATCCCTTAAAGTAACTCTGATTTATGTGTTTGTTGGAGTTCCGTTGCAATTAGCGATGGCGTTTACGATTGCTCTTATATTAAATAGAGGAGTTTTTGGATTGTCAGCATTCCGAGCTGTGTATTACATCCCATCGCTGATAGGTCCCAGTGTAGCCATTGCAATTCTTTGGAGACAAGTATTTGGTATGGAAGGTATGGTTAACGATGTATTAAGCCTGTTTGGTATTGATGGGCAGAGTTGGGTATCTGATCCTTCGACTGCGCTATACACGTTAATTATTTTGTTAATCTGGCAGTTTGGATCTCCGATGGTAATATTTTTGGCAGGTTTAAAACAAATTCCAATGGAAATGTATGAAGCAGCCTCTATTGATGGTGCAAATAAATTCGATCAAATTATTAGAATAACGCTTCCTATGATTACACCAATAATATTTTTTAATCTCGTTATGCAGATTATCGGTGCTTTTCAGGCGTTTACTCCAGCTTTTATTGTCGGCGGGGAAAGTGGAGGTCCCTTGGACTCTACATTATTTTATACCCTTTATTTGTACATAAAGGCTTTCACAGAATTTCAAATGGGATATGCGTCAGCCTTAGCGTGGATTTTACTAATTATCATTGCAGTATTTACAAGTTTGCTGTTTCTAAGTGCCAGAAAATGGGTGCATTATGAAAGTTAGGGGGAAGCCGAATGAAAAGAAAATATGCTAATATTATGAAATTTAGCGTCCTCTTTGTTGGAGCTTTTGTTATGTTGTATCCATTGCTTTGGATGATTAGCAGTGCTTTTAAACCAACTGAAATCATTTTCAGAGAAGTAAGCATTATCCCAACAGAAGTAACGCTTGAAAATTTTATGGAAGGGTGGCAGGGAATTTCCGGGGTTTCTTTCACTACATTTTTTTCAAACTCATTCATTATAGTTGGGCTTTGCATTGTCGGAAATGTGATTACCTGTTCTATGGCAGCATATGCCTTTGCCCGGTTGAATTTCTCTCTTAAAACATTGTTATTTGCATTGATGTTAGGTTCTATTATGCTACCTTATCATGTGCTGTTAATTCCACAATATCTCATTTTTAACTATTTAGGATGGGTGGATACTTTTTTACCGTTATTTATCCCGAAATTTTTGGCAACCGACGCTTTTTTCATATTCTTAATGGTTCAGTTTGTCCGGGGAATACCGCGGGAACTAGATAATGCCGCAAGAATCGATGGCTGCGGCCCTGTCCAAATATTTTCAAGAATTATATTTCCATTAATGCTTCCTGCCATTGTAACAACAGCCATCTTTACGTTCATATGGACCTGGAATGATTTTTTCAGTCAGTATATTTATCTCAGCAATCCAAATTTATGGACGGTTTCCTTGGCTCTTAGAGGCTTTTTAGATGCCATGGGAGAATCGCAATGGGGGGCAATGTTTGCCATGTCATTACTATCTATTGTCCCAATTTTTATCTTTTTCATTGCTTTTCAAAAGTTATTAATCGAGGGCATTGCCACTACGGGCATAAAATAAAGCCGGTTTTCCGCAATGCTTGTAAAGGGGGTGAAAAGGAATGAATATAAACGGTAAGACGATCCTCATTACCGGGGCAAGTACAGGAATTGGAAGAGCTATTGCCGTAAAATTAGCAGAAGAAAAAACGAATATTATCATCAATTATTCCTCTTCTAAACAGGAAGCGGAAACTACATTAAATATGGTAAAAGAAAAAGGATCTGACGGTATTATTTACCGGGCAGATGTTTCTAAACAAAAAGAAGTTGAATCGATGTGCAGGGAGGCGGTCAACCAATTTGAAAGTATTGATGTATTAATAAATAATGCTGGAGCTACAAACTTTGTGCCATTGCATGATTTAGAGGGAATGTTAGATGAGTATTGGGATAAAGCGTTAAATGTAAATGTGAAAGGGATATTTTATACGAGCAGAGCCTGTAAAGATGAATTAGAAAAAAATAATGGTTCGATTCTGAATATTACTTCTATAGCCGGTTGTAATGGGACGGGGAGTTCGATTGCTTATGCAGCCTCAAAAGCAGCTGGAATTAGTCTAACCAAATCACTGGCGCGTGTTTTTGCACCCAGTGTCAGAGTTAATTCCATAGCACCTGGAGTTGTATTAACACGCTGGGTCGAAGGGCAGGACGAACATATTCAAAAACATAGTGAGGGAACCCCTTTAGGGCGCCCAGCTTCCCCTGAAGATATTTCTAACATGGCCCATGCACTTTTAAAAGGAGGTGATTTTGTCACAGGCCAGACGATTGTTGTGGACGGAGGCTACACGATAACTTAGTGAGCATTTAATGATTGAAGGAGGAAACTGGAATGAGCAGTGATAAGATGTTTTTTGGAGAGGGATTTGGAAGAGCGATCGTTATAAATCTGGAAAAAGGAGATAAACTTCTTGAAAGCATTCGTGAGAAACTAAAAGAAGAAAATATTAATAATGCGGTAGTATATGGAGCTGTTGGTTCTATGCAAAAGCTTGTTTATCATCTTCCTACAAGCATGGGCCCCACGTCTAACGATAAATTCATCACAGTTCAAAATAGTGGACCTATAGAACTGGGAGCGTTGTCAGGGAATGTAATAGATGGGGAACCCCATTTACACATTGTTGCACAGGATAGAGAAGGTAATTATATCGGACACTTGGAGGAAGGCACGGAAATATTGTTTTTAGCGGAAATTGTACTGGCAGAAATAAAAGACTTGAATATTCACCGAGTAAAAAATGAACATGGAGTTGTATACCTTACGGAGAAAAACTAATTTAGTAAATGGGGAGGAAGTAATAAATGAGCATGACAGAGCAAGAACTATTAGAAGGAATTAGACAGTGTAGAGTAGCAGATTTATCTGATGGAATGGACGCCCTGGGACTGGTAAGTAAAGGAACGATGTCTACAGAAATGACTCCCATTCGACCAGGTATTTCATTTGCAGGGTGGGCCTGGACTGTAAAATTGGAACACTCCAACGAAACATTTGAACCATGCTCCACAGTGGAAGAATATATGGAACAAAATGATAAATTTTGTGGAAATATTTATTCTTTTATGAAAGAAATGAAGAAACAGGATGTTACAGACCATGTGCTAGTTATAGACATGGAAGGCTATCCCGGAGGAATATTAGGTTCGGAAAACATGATGAAATATACCCTGGATGGAATGGTCGGCGCTGTGGTAGATGGGGGCTGCCGTGATATTTATGAATGTAACTTGGAGCAGGTGAATGTATTTTCCACGAAGAAAACATTTCAACACGTTTCCGGCAGAATGAAAATGGGAGAGATAGGTGTTCCTGTGAAATGTGCAGGTGTTCATATAGAGCCTCGGGATATCATTTGTGCAGATGATGATGGAGTATTAGTCATTCCCCAGGAGCGCGCGGAAGAAGTATTAACGTTTGCTCGAGCTATTTTACAAAAAGATCAAAAAGTACGAACCTCCCATTATGAAGCCTTGGGATTTAAGCCAGATGAAACGTTGGCCAGGGTGGACAGCTAACTGTTATATCAAACGCAAAGAGCCTTTTTTGATATAAATGTCTCATGGCTGAATTCCCTCAGGGACTTCCGTTAAAGCGTTACCAGATCACTAGTATACTATCTATTCTCAAGATTGACTTAAAAAATTAATGAGATTAAAATACATCTATAGGTTGATCTTTAAATTTGTATGAAAGAAAGGAAACCAATGGTGTCGAACAATCAGTATGAATTTAAACCCATACAGCAAAATCCTATAGTTGTACAATTAACCCGTACATTATTAGACTACATCTCATCTGGCAGTATCAAACCAGGAGAAAAGCTTCCAACTGAACGACAACTGCAGGATAATCTTGGAGTCGGTCGTTCCGCCATTAGAGAAGCCATTAAAGTTCTTACCGTTTTAGGTATATTAGAAGTCAGGCAGGGAGACGGTACTTATTTAAAAAAAGCAGACTCTGGATTACTGCTCGAATCCATTGAATGGGGATTATTTTTAGGGGAAAACAGAATTACCGATTTAATTGAAGCAAGAAAAGAGATTGAACTATCCATTGTAAAATTAGCGGCGGAGCGTTGCAGTGATGAAGAAATTAATGAATTAGAAATGATACTAAGAAAGCTGAAAAACTCCACCATAGAAGATTTTGTAGAATTGGATATATCATTCCATTTGAAAGTAGCTCAAATGTCTAAAAACACTGTGTTTATAGGGATTTTATCAAGCATCCAATCTCTTTTGCGAACGTGGATTAAATTGGTTATAGAAGACGTTGGAGAAACACAGTTTTCCTATAATGATCACTATAATGTGTACCAGGCTATTTCAAAACGTGATCCCGACGCCTGTGTAGAAGCAATGGATAACCACTTACAAGACGCTACAAAAAGATTGATGCAAGTAGTAGAGCAAAAAGAAGGGGTAGAGTAAATTCCCTTCTTTCCCTTTTATCAAAAAAAGGTTGACCTATTTATGAATAAGGGAGGAGTGAGAGTCATTGAATTTTAATTATTTTATTCCCACTTCAGTAGAAGCGGGAAGAGGTATCGCTAAAAATTTAGGGGAAACCTTTCGTTCTTTGGGGGCGGAAAAAATTTTTCTTGTTACCGATAAAGGTATCAGAGAAGCTGGTTTATTGAATGTTATCGAAAAAACATTGCGGTCTTCTTCCATATCTTATGAGGTATTTGATCAAGTCATAAAGAATCCAAGTTCTGAAAGTATAATGAAAGGGGCAGCGCAACTTAAAGCGTACGGCGCAAAGCATGTGCTGGCTGTAGGAGGCGGGAGCAGTATTGATACGGCCAAGGGTATTGCTCTCATGGCAGAAAATGAGGGAGATATACTAGATTACGAAGGAGTCAATAAAGTTGGTAATCCCGGGCTGGACTTGACCGTTATACCCACAACAGCGGGTACCGGAAGTGAAGTAACAGCATCTACTATTGTCACGAATACAAATACCCAATTTAAAGCAGCTGTCATTAGCCCCTATTTGTTTCCACATCGGGCATTATTAGATCCTTTGTTAACATTACAGCTTCCAAAAGAAATAACAGCATCTACTGGAATGGATGCTCTAACACATGCAATAGAATCTTATACTTCAAAAACATCAAATCCAGTTAGTGAAGCTCTGGCTATTCGAGCCATTACAATAATATCTGAAAATATCGAAAAATCATACTTCGTTGCAGATGATATGACAAGTCGGGAGAATATGTTAATAGCTTCTATGCTTGCAGGGGCAGCTTTTTCTCAATCCCGGTTAGGGAACGTTCATGCTATTTCTCATACATTTGGAGGAGTGTTTGATATACCTCATGGAATTGCTAATGCCGTTCTGCTCCCATATGTTATGAGGTTCAATCTTCCTGCCTGCCCTCAAAAAATGGCTGAAATAGCGCAGGCGTTAGGCCAAGCTCCTGTAGGTGCATCCATTTTCAATCAGGCTGAAAGTGGAATAGAAGCAGTCATCAGATTAAATGCATCTTTGAATATTCCAGGAAATATAAGTGAATTAGGGATAGATTTAAAATTGCTGCCTAAATTAGTAGAAGATTCCATGAGGAGTGGAAATATTCACGTAAACCCAAGAAAAACGAGCTCTGAAGATATCGAAACAATCATTAAAAAAGCATATAATGAAAGACTTGAATGATGGAGGAGAGGAAGCAGGAATGGCATATCAATTTGAAGGATATTTGAGAAGCGATGGTACTGTTGGTACCAGAAATTATATAGGAGTAGTGTGCTCAGTTATTTGTTCAAGCAGGGTCACAAAGGAAATTGCTGAAAATGTTAACGATGCTGTTCCGCTTGTTCACTCCAATGGTTGTGCCCAGCTTGGTGACGATTTTACAGTGACAAGAAATATGTTAGTTGGAATGGCTTCAAACCCCAATTTATATGCAGCTCTTCTGGTGGGCCTGGGGTGTGAAACCAATCAAATTTCTGGATTATTGAGAAGTATTCCAAAAAATAAACCTTTAGAAGGGATCGGCATTCAGTATTTAGCTGGTGGAAAGAACACAATAAATAAAGGAATGCAAATAGCGGAAGAATGGTCAAAGAAAGTAGAAAGAAAGAGAAGAATTTTTTCCATTACCTCTCTATCAGTTGGGGTTATAGCTTTGGATTTGGAGGATGAAAAATTAAATAAAGTTACTTCAATTATAGGTAAAACGGTAGATATATTAGTAAAAAACGATGCAACAGTACTAATGGGACTTACGGAGACTCTTGCTCCTGCTTACCTCGAGTTGTCTAAACGTACGGATAATGATGAGGTGAAAAATAAATTTTTATCCTTAAAAGATAGACTAGATCGAAAGCAATGGAAAGAAGCTTATACCTCAAAAAATATCAGAAACAGCTACTCTAAAAAGGAAAAAGCAAGAGCTTCGCTAGAACTTGCATTAACCGGGAATAGTAAAGTCCGCAATTTTCTTTATTACTCAGAAAAACCTGCCGGTAATGGACTTTATTTTACCAAGGCTTCTAACAATTTAACAGAAACCTTATCAGCCATGGCTTCCTCTGGTTGTAATATAGCTATAGTAATAAGCAGCAGGGATATACTTACTGGGTCCCTCATTCTCCCTTGCCTTACAGTCCATTCATCCAGTTCAACTGAATATTTTGAAGATTTAATAGATTATAGGTTAACAGAGGAAGAAGCAGAGGTTCAAGCGGAAAAAATAATTGAAACATTACTTCAGGTTGGATCCGGACAACAAACAAGTTTAGAAAAATACGATTTAGGAGAATTTTCAATCCCTCATGTTGGTACTACATTTTAGTGTTTTAGATAATAGTGGAAGAAGGGGATCCCATGAATCAAAAAATAAATGCTATAAAGTTAGACAATAAGGACAACGTAGTGGTGGCTCTTTCAAATTTAAGTGCAGGGGAGCTGCTTTTTATTCAGGGAGAAAAGAAAAATATAGCATTGAAAGAAAATATCCCTTCTGGACACAAAATAGCTATCCATGCAATCAAAAAAGGAGAAAAAATCATGAAATACGGCGAGTGCATGGGGATGTCTTTGGAGGATATTCCTATAGGCTTCCATGTCCACGTGAATAATGTTCGTGGATTAAATATGGAAGAACGATGATTTTAATATTAATATATTTAACCCATTTTTTCCTTGTTGTAAAAGATTTGTTACGAGGAGAAGGAGGTACAATGAAAACATTTAATGGCTATCAAAGGGCCGATGGCAGTGTGGGAGTTAGAAATCACGTTATTGTCATAAACGCGATAGGAAAATTAGCTGGTTTCACCAGGAAGATGGCTCAGCTTGTACCAGGAGTTATACCAGTCGTTCATCAAGGAGGAGAAGCTCAGTTTCCCCAAGATTTAACCCAGACTGTCCGAACACTGCAAGGTATAGCAGGACACCCTAATGTAAGCGCAGCCTTAATTTTGGGAATGAAAGAGGATAATCTTACTCATGTTATGGAGGAACAATTAAATAAGGAACGGCATCACGTTAAAGTACTTTGTTTAGATGAAGAAAGAACGATAACAGAAATGTTTAAGAAAGGGAAACAATGGTTAAAAACTGCTGTAGAAAACCGTCGTATGGAGAAAAGGGTGTCGGTAGATGTATCAAAGTTAATAGTTGGATTGGAGTGCGGAGGATCGGATGCGTGGTCGGGTATTACAGCGAACCCAGCCATTGGCTGTTTTTCTGATTACTTTGTGAAAGACGAAGGGACTAGTATTTTGGCGGAAACAACAGAAGCGATCGGGGCCGAGCATATAATAGCTGAGCGGGCAGTTCATCCGAAAGTGTCTGCTAAGTTTATAGACATGGTGAAAGAATATGAAGAGCGTATCAAAGAAACGGGACAGGACGTAAGATCTGCAAATCCTTCCCCAGGAAACATAGCAGGAGGGTTAACCACACTGGAAGAAAAATCATTAGGGTGTATCAAAAAAGGAGGGAACGCTCCCTTAAATGAGGTCATTGATTATGCAGAACCCCCCACTAAAAAAGGTTTTGTTTTTATGAACACCCCTGGTTACGATGTGGAATCCGTATCTGGACTTGCAGCTGGGGGAGCACAAATTGTATTATTTTCTACTGGTAAAGGCTCCCCGACAGGATCACCTATTGTGCCGGTAATCAAAATTGGGAGTAATTCAGAACTATACGAAACAATGGCTGAACATATTGATGTCAATGCTGGAAAAATAATGGAAGGCTCAAGCACAAGGATTGAAATGGGAGAAGAAATTTACAATACTGTTATAAATACAGCTAGTGGAAATAAAACAACAGCTGAGAAAAATGGAAATCAGGAATTTGCCATTTGGAGATTAGCAGAAACCATTTGAGTGCCTGTCACCACCCGGGTTTTGTCGAATGATAATTTTTATGGTGGAGGAAAGCTCTGCGGAGAATACAACTCTGCAGGGCTTTTTGTGACAGAAGCCGGAAAAAGGGCAATGCTCTTCACAGATGTTTACAAAAATCTATCCTCTGCTTTACGTCAGGTTCATGTTTGTCCATTACCATAGGAGCTGAGGAAACGTGTCCAAATGGGTCAGATTTTCCTTGGATAGGGGCAGACATAAAGGAGGAACAAGGAGATGAAAAAAACAAACATGCTGTGGTGCGGCATTATAGCGGCGGCTTTTCTTGCCGGATGTGGAGAAAATGACGAGCCATCGGAGGGAGGTACGGCCGAAGGAGAAGAAACCGGGGTGGAAGGGGAATTGAGTTTTTATACGTCGCAGCCGGACGCGGATGCTTCGGCTTTGGTTTCTGCCTTTAACGAGGAGTACCCGGAGGTCGACGTGGAGGTATTCCGGTCCGGAACGGAAGAAGTGATCAGCAAGGTGCAGGCGGAAAATGAGGCAGGCAATGTACAGGCAGATGTCCTTTTGGTAGCGGATGCTGTGACTTTCGAGTCGTTAAAAGCAGAGGATATGCTGATGTCTTATGAATCGCCGGAAGCAGAAGGCATTTCCGACGAATTCATCGATCCGGGTCATACATACTATGGCACCAAAATTATTTCTACGATTTTGGCTGTAAATACCGATGAAGTGGAAGAGACCCCGGTTTCCTGGAAGGCTCTCCTTTCTGATGAAGCAGCCGGGGAAAGCATTATGCCGAGCCCCCTTTATTCGGGAGCAGCGGCCTATAATGTAGGAGTCATGAGCCGGCAGGAGGAGTTTGGCTGGGAATTCTTTGAGAGTTTAAGGGATAATGATATATCCGTGGTACAAGGAAATGGCGGAGTTCTGGAGTCCGTCGCCTCCGGCGAAAAAGCGTATGGGATGGTAGTGGACTTTATCGTCGCCAGGGCAGCAGCCGAAGGTTCTCCGATTGAGCTCGTTTATCCGGACGAGGGCGTTCCTGTTATTACTGAGCCCATCGGTATTATGGAAAATACGGAGAATGAAGAGGCTGCTCAGGCCTTTGTGGACTTTGTCTTGTCAGAACACGGACAGGAAGTCTCCACTGATATTGGTTACACACCGATAAGGGAAGGTGTTTCTGCGCCAGAAGGCTTGAAGACGTTGGAGGAAATGGACGTTCTCTCCCATGATGTGGCAGAGCTTCTCGAGCATCGTGAAGAAGATAAACAGCAGTTTTCTGACGTAGTGGGAGCGCAGGAATAGAGGAGTGACACTGCTCATGCAGGACCTGAAGAGAACGGAACAAAAGGGGACAGCCGCACGGTTGTCTTCTTTTTCCATCCATCCTATCTGGTGGAGAAAAATATTCATTGCTGTCAGTCTGGGTTTGCTGCTCCTCGTGTTTGTGCTTCCTATTGGCAGATTGATATGGCTTAGTTTTACGGAAGAAACAGGGGGGACGCTGCGTCATTACCTGCAGGTGTTGTCCGAAGCCGGAACCTGGCATGTAATTTCCAATACCCTCTGGATGGCTGCCGGATCCACGATCATGGCCCTGATACTTGGGGTGCTGGCGGGATGGCTCGTTACATACAGCGATATACGGGCAAAACCATGGATTCATGTTATGGTCATGCTTCTTTTTATTATCCCATCTTATATTGTAACGCTGTCCTGGACTCAGCTGCTGCGAAGCTCCAGCTGGTTTTCCAATATGCTTGCCTGGCTTCCCGGTAACGCGGCAACCCTTGATCTATACACACTTCCAGGCATGATATTTATGCTTGGGCTTTCCCATTACCCGTTAGTCTATCTTTTTACGGTTGCTGTTTTGAGAAAAATTCCGCAGGAACTGTTGTGGGCCGCCAGGGCATCAGGCGCTGGAAGCATGACGGTATTTCGGAAATTAACACTGCCCTTAGCCCTGCCGGGTATTGCAGGAGGAGGGCTGCTTGCTTTTTTAGCGAATTTAGATAATTTCGGAATTCCGGCCTTTCTCGGTATTCCGGGGGATATCACCGTGTTGAGCACGGCTATCTATCAGGAGGTGGCAGGCTATGGCCCGTCCGCCTTTTCCCGGGCCGCGGTGTTATCAGTGATATTAGGGGTTATTGCCCTGGCCGGCACTGTGTTGCAATGGCTGGTTTTAAGAAAATCAAAACAGCTGGAAACGGCACATGAAGACACAAGGCCGCGTTTTTCTCTGGGATCCTGGCGTCTTTTGGTAGAGATGGCGGTCTGGTCGTTTCTCCTGTTTATCAGTTTTGTACCCTTGGCTTCGATGGTTTCCTCTTCCTTTCTTCCGGCGTATGGGGTGGATTTAAGCTGGGATACGATAACGGGGGCGAATTATCATTTTATCCTTTTTGAAAATGAAAAAGCCCAGGGGGCCATCGGCAACAGCTTAGTCCTTGCGTTAACGACAGCCGGGACCGCTTTAATTTTAGGTACGATGGTGGCGTACTATCGTGTCCGTAGGCCTTCCAGTCTTACTCGGAGCGTGGAAATCGTCATCGGAGTTCCCTATGCCCTGCCGGGAATGGTGCTTGCCCTTGCCATGATTTTTGCATGGATGGAACCAATTCCCGGATGGAATCCCGGGATTTATGGGACGATAGGAATTTTAATTATCGCTTACGTCACCCGATTTATGATACTGCAGGTGCGGGGAAGCATCACGGCGTTGATGCAGGTGGATCCATCGATGGAGGAAGCCTCTCATATTTTTGGGGCAAAGGGCTGGTCGAAGTGGCGGAAAATTATGCTGCCGTTGATTCTGCCCGGCGTCCTCAGCGGGACCCTTCTTGTGTTTCTAACGTCTTTTACCGAATTAACAGTATCCTCCCTGCTTATGTCGACAGGAAATGAAACGATCGGGGTCACGATTTTTGATTTTGAACAGGCGGGCTATACCCAGTATTCCACCGCCTTTTCGACTATTATTGTCTTTCTAATGCTTATGAGCCTCCTCGTATTACTGCTGGTTCACAACTATTGGAAAAAGAAGGTGGGGAACCAATGACGACGACGCTGCGGGAAGTAACAAAACTATTTGGCAGCACGGCAGCTCTTTCTTCCATTGATCTGGAAGTGAAAGATGGAGAATTTATAGCTGTTTTAGGACCATCGGGGTGTGGGAAGACCACTCTTCTCCGTCTTCTAGCCGGATTTGAAACACCGACGACCGGGAAGATTGAGATAGATGGCGTCGAGACGGCTACGCCGGTTCACGTGACACCGCCGGAAAAACGGAACATTGGAATGGTCTTTCAATCTTTTGCACTTTGGCCTCATATGAAAGTGAAAGAACAACTTCGTTTCCCTCTGGAGCATCATAAATACCTCTCGAAGGAACTGCATCAACGAAAAAAAGAACGTGTGAGCGAAGTGCTGCAAATGGTTGGCCTGCAAGAGTATGCCGACCGTATGCCAAATGAATTATCCGGCGGACAGAAACAGCGGGTCGCCCTTGCCAGAGCAATTGCGGCCCAGCCCTTCCTGCTGCTGATGGACGAACCTTTAAGCAGTTTGGACGCGGAACTGCGCCTGGACATGCGAAAAGAAATCCAGACCATCCATCGAAAAACGAAAACCTCCATTGTGTATGTCACCCATGATCAGTCTGAAGCACTTGCCATGGCGGACCGCATTATTGTGATGAATCAAGGAACGATAGAACAAATAGGGAAGCCGCGTGAGATTTATAACACGCCGCGTACCGAATTTGTTGCCACCTTTGTCGGCAAGGCCAATATGGTGCCGGGAACCTGGAGTGCAGAAGGTTTTTCTCCTTTTTCCGATCCGTCCCTTCTCTGGTCTTCGATACAGACGGCCTCCCCCTTTATGAAAAATGGAACCCTGCCTGTAAGACCAGAACAATTTCAACTGAATCAAGAGGGGAATGGTTTGGAAGGGCAGATCCTGCACAGTCAGTATCAAGGCAAAGAAATCCATTATCTTGTCGACGTCAAAGGACACCAATGGACCGTGCACGCCCCTGCCCATAACCCTCTCCCCATCGGCACCCAAGTCTTCCTCGTGCCTGTCACCACCCGGGAATTGTCGTAATATGTCGGGTGATGTTTTAAAGAACACCCTGTCGGGCTGTGCCGCAGGGTGTTTCCTTGATGCAAGGGTTATCGCGCTTAACGTTCATTGTATTGAACTTTTGATGAGACGGCAGGAGGTCTTTTTAACTTTTTCACTGAAGCCGACGGGCGCTCCTTCATCCGTAATAAGATAAGTGAAGTCTTCCAGAGGCAGGCCGAATAAAAAGGCGTGGCGGTTTATTTTTGCTGAGTCGGCGAGCAGCAATAAATTGGAACTGATTTCTTTTAAGGTATGTGCATTTTGTTGAGCTTCCATTTTACCAAAATAACAGCCTTTTGCATTCACTCCGATACAGGAAAAAATGGCCTTATCAAAACGGTATTTCCGCAGTTCTTGATCAACCTTCGGACCGTTCATCATCCCGTTTTCATCAAGTTCTCCTCCAAGAATATGAATGGTGGCGTGACTTTTTCGGCTGATTAACTCATGAGCGAGGATAATGGAATTTGTCACAATGGTCAGGTTTAGGCTGCTTGGAATATTTCTGGCAAAAACCAGGCAGGTCGTTTTTCCATCAATGAAGACGCTGTCTCCCTCTTCCAGCAACTGCAGGCATTCTTGTCCAATAGCCATTTTCTCATTATAATTGCTGTTCAGCCGTTCCTGATACGAAAGGTATCTCGTTGTTTTTTCAATTTTAACGGCTCCCCCGTAAACCCTTTTCACATAGCCGCTGTCATCGAGCTGGCGCAGATCCCGGCGGATGGTTTCTTCCGATACTCCAAATTGATGGATAAGATGGTCGACCGTCACATTTGTACGGCTTTGCATCAGCTGCAGGATGGCAGCTCTTCGTTTGGAAGCTTTCATACAATATCTCCTTTGCGGCCCCGTTATGATAAAATCTCAGCTAAGGTGTCCTGGGTAAGCGTCTCCCCGCGTTCTGGAAGGTATTTTTTTACGCTTTTGCTATCTACTAGATGTGGGTGCCTGCCGTGAACGGGGACTACCACACCGGGCGCAATACGTTCGGTCAATTTGGTGATTTCATGGGGTGCAGCATGCCCCTTGGTACTGATATTATGATAGGAAATCTGAAACTCATCCAGCCAATTTTGTAAATGGTTTTGATGGACAGGAGCATCAGCATGAATCATGGTAGAATTTTCCGAAACCGACGGTCCCAGTTTTTCAAATTCGGCCAGATATGGGACAGACGTATAGTGCAGATGAAGGACATAGTTCTGTTTCGTCTGTGTGATCTCCGAAACGGTCCGGGCCGGATAAGGAAGCTTCTGCTTTGTTAAGGAGTCCGGCTCCAATACGCTAAAGAGGTTTTCGTCTTGAAGAACTGGATCCTCAGCGAGCGAGCAAACGTTATTGGCTATTATTTCGTTCCAGAAAAGTGCTGTTTTTTCCTCCAGCACAAGCGTTTTACCAGAAGCTTTCGTTTTTTTCATGATTCCTGCCATTCTTTCTGCATCCAGGGGCAGCGTCAGTAAATAGACAAGCGCCTGCGCGTTTTCTATGAGTTGCATGTACTGCTTGAAAAAATCAGCTTCCGGTGTATTTTTCTGCCGGGTAGTGATCGATTTTTTATTTACCCTCGTTGCCTCCGTAATCAGTATATCCACGTCTTCCTGCTGACACTGTGTAATAAAATGTTCCATTCGTTCCCCGTGAGGTCCGTGCGTCCGCCAGTCTGCTGTGTTGGCTAAAGTGAACCCTTCCTCCTTTAAGATGAATCCAGAGGCCCCAGGAGTATTGTGATCGACTTCCAGAGTCTGAAGTTCGATTCCATCCATCATAATCTTTTCATTGCTTTGAAACGGTGCAATGACGGCATTGGTTCCATCATAGTAACCGGCCTCGGTTAAAGCGTTATACACACCGAGTGCATCTTCATGCATGTGCACGGTTATGCCTGCATGTAAAAACGGGAGCAGAGCCATGTGATCCTGATGGATGTGACTGACAAAAACATGCATGTGGTCGAAAGCAGGAAAGGAAGTTTTTCCCCAAATTCGTAGTAGATCCTGTTCTGTCAGGGAACCCAGCTCCTTTTGATCATATAACCCAAAAATGGGCGGTGCCATGCGGGTTAAAAGATATTGTCTTAATTCACGATGAGGCATCGGCCGTGATAAAGGTTCTTTCAGATGAATAAACGGCGCCTGAAAAAGATCATGATGAGAAATGCCGGCATCAAACAGCAGACCTGTGTTGTTATGTCCATATAATATTTGAACGCCGCCTACAGAATGGAGTCCCCCAAAGAAAGTTAGAGATGTTGTCATCCGCCTGCTCCTTTCTTTCATTCTTCCATGGTGTTATTGTAGTTTTGTAATTCATTCGTTATTTCTGTCTGAGCTTTTTCCAAGGCTTCTTTTGGAGATATGTCACTATTTACAATTTCCTCAAGGGTCGTTGTCTGAATGTCTCGAACTTCAGGATACATGCCAATGACGGGTCCTTTTCCAGCATTGTTGCCGGAGTCGTTTTTAAGAGCGAGCTCTAATTGGTCGATGGCAGTTTCAAATTGAGGATACATTTCTAAGGTGTCTTGCACGGTTTCTTCTTCGAAGGCGTCGGTATTAACAGGGAAATAGCCTGTTTCTGTATACCAGTATGCCTGCTGCTCGGGCTCCATTAAGTACTTAATAAATTCCCATGCGGCATTCTGTTCTTCCTCTGAAGTGTTATTCATGATATAGAGGCTTCCTCCTCCAACAGAAACTCCGCCATCCCCTTCTCTGTCTTCCGGGTAAGGAATAAAGGTTGTTCCGACTTCAAAATTTCCTTCCGCCCCTTCAATCATTTGACCGAGGACGGCCGTAGAATTCAACGTCATGCCGGACTGGCCGGATAAAAAGGCCTGTTGTGCATCTTGGCCGTCCGTTCCGACATTGAGCATATATCCATTATCGACAAGGTCTGCCCACCAGGAATAAGTGTTTAATGCTTCTTCTGAATCGATCAGCGATTCATCTGCCAATCCATCGCGGCCGTTGCCGTTATTCACCAGTTCTGCGCCTTGCACGGTGATCAACTGTTCCAGGAAATAAGACGTCATCGCAAACGAAGCCCCGTATTGATTATCGTCGGTTAACGTCTGTGCCGTTTCTGTCACTTCTTCATAGGTTCGGGGGGGATTGTCCGGGTCCAGACCATTTTCTTCAAACATATCTTTGTTATAGTACATTAGCAGGGTCGAGGCATTGAACGGCATTGAAAACAACTGGTCTTCCATTTCATAGGCACTTAGTACATTTGGATCGAGGGAGGATAAATCATAATCCCCCTGATCCACAAAGTTCTGGATTGGGGTAATCATGTCCGTATCCACCATAGGACCGCTGCGGATAAAATTCGATTGAAACAGGGTAGGTCCGCTATTTGAATTTAGATTGGTCCTTAATTTTGTAAAGGCTTCATCGTAACTTCCCTGATACACGTCTTCCACTTCTATTTCATCCTGGGAGGCATTAAAGTCTTCAACAAACGTTTCAATCGCATCTCCATTTTTATCTGTCATCGAATGCCAGAATGTTACTTCCACTGGCTCGTCCATATTCCCGCCGGAAGATTCCCTGGCATCCGAATTGGAAGGAGTGTCTTCTCCGCTGGAACATCCGGCAAGAAGCAAAGCAAGGGCTGCGCTTGAACGAAAGAAATTTTTCCATACCATCTTAGTTATTCCTCCTATTCTTTGAAAATGAAACTGAGAAAAAACGAAACGGGATATCCTGTTGCTTACTGTTTCAAACCACCTCCCGTCATGGCTGCAACTAATTGTTTTAAGCCAGCGATCAAAATGGTTAGGGAAGGAAGAAGAACAATGGCAACACCGGTCAGCACAATATTCCAACTTAAAAATTCTTCATTCTGCAGCATGGTGATTCCAATCTGCACGGTTCTCATTTCCTCGGAATTCGTCATCAGAAGCGGCCACAAGTAATGGTTATACGTGCCGAGAAAAGAAATGGCGCCGAGGGCACCAATCGCCGGCCGCGACAGAGGCACCACAATAGAAAGAAACATACGAAAATGACTTGCTCCATCCATTCTTGCTGCATCAAGCAGTTCCCGCGGCAGCTGTTTGAAAGACTGCCTTAACAGAAAAATGCCAAAAACCGTAACAATATGCGGAACAATCAATCCCTGGTAAGTATCCACCCATCCAAATGCCTGCATCATAAGATATCTCGGGATGACTGTTACTTCCGACGGCACCATGAGAGTGGCGAGAAATAAAGCGAAAATAATATTTTTTCCTTTAAAAGAAAGAAAAGTGAATCCATATGCCGCAAGAGCAGAAGTGACGATTTCTCCAATCATAACCAGGACAGCTACTAAAAAACTGTTGAAAATAAAACGAAGAATGGGTGTCGACTGCAGAACCTCTTGAATATTTCCTAAGTAAAAACTTTCCGGAAAAAAGTTCGGACCGGGACTGTTCACCTCCTGCGGAGTCATAAAGGTATAAGAAAAAGCCATATAGATTGGATAAACTACAAGGAGGGCCATGACTAAAAGAAAAGCGTAATGAAGGCCGTTAATGAAAACTTTTTTCAGACCTATACCGTTTGTCATTGGTAATGCACTCTCCGTTCCCCGAATTTAAAATTAAGCCAGGTCAGCAGCATAATGACAACAAACAAAATGAGGGCCCGTGTACTTCCCAATCCGTATTGAAAATTGACAAAGGCTTCCTGATAAAGGGAATACACAAAAACATTTGTACTGTCCGCCGGGCCGCCGTTTGTTAAAATATTGAATTGACCGAAGGCTTGGAGGGAGCTGATGACAGATGTCACGAAGACAAAAAATAGATAAGGCGACATCAGGGGAATCGTCATTTGCAGCAAAATCCGTAATGATCCTGCCCCATCCACCCGGGCGCTCTCATATATTTCCTCCGGGACATGACGCACCCCCGCCAGCAGAATGATGTAATTCAAACCGAGCGACATCCAGATGCTCATAATAGATACGGAGATCAATGCCCAGGAGGGGTCATTCAACCATTGAATAGAAGGCAGACCTAAATGATGTAAAAGATAGTTAAACAAACCGGTTGATGGATCATAAAGAAGCATCCATATCAAGGAGGAGGTACCGATGGTCATGGCGATGGGCAGGGAAAATATCAATTGAAATATTTGCATCCCCTTCCACTTGTTATAAGTGAGCACAGCCAGCAGCAGGGCAAGAATAATACTCGCAGGTACCGTATACAGGGTGAACAGAAGTGTAATTCCGAGACTGCTGAGAAATTCTGAATTCGTGAACAGATGAATATAATTCTGAAACCCTGCAAACTCTGCTATGTTCCCAGAAGGATCGGTAGTGAAAAAACTTAAATACACACTTTGAAAAAAAGGGTAGAAAACAAAGGCACCTAGAATAAGAAAGGCTGGGAAGATAAATCCATAACCAAGAATATTTTCTTTCCACCGCTGCAGCACCAATGTTTTCTTTTGATAATTATCTTTGGACGAAAGGCCAGGGGCTTGAAGTTCTGTTAGTTTTTTAGCCATGTTTCACTCCCTCCTTTACGAGATGGAATAACGTAATCCAAAAACTGAGGAAAATCGAAAAACAGGTTGTCCTTTTTTTGCTCAATCCCGGCAATTGTATCGTAAAATTGAAACAACACACAGGAACTTCCTGCATTTTTTGCTGCTTTCCAATCAAAGTATGTATCCCCGGCCATCATTACTTCTGATGGAGTGAGATCCATTTGCTGAATCGCATGAAGAAGTGGAACCGGGGACGGTTTGGCCTCGGGTACATCCTCCCGGGCTAGGACCACTTCAAACAAGGAAGCGATCCCATGTTTCTTTAGGATAGTGTCCACTAACTCTCGTTCTTGATTGGTTACCATTCCAAGGCGGATCCCTCGATCCCGTAACTCCTGCAGCCCCTCCTTGACTTTGGGAAACAAGGGGTTAGCCGAATAAACCATGGCCTTCTTTTCCAGGAAAAACCGGCGTACTTCCTCGTTCCCCGCTGTTAATTCAGAAAGATAATCTGTGAAATTCGTTCCAAAACGGTGAAGAATGGTCTGGTGCGAAATCGTCGTATAATTGAAGCGCTGCATCGTCTGATAAACTGCTTCTACTAACATGTCCCTGCTGTCAAGCAAGGTCCCGTCCAAATCAAACAATACAGCCTTCACCGGCTCCCTCATATCACGTCTCTCCTTTATCCGCGTTCACCTTCACTATAGCAATACCTTGTAAAAGCCGTATTAACCGATAGTAAAAGGTTTTTATCAAAAACTGACCGTTTAACACAAAAAGTTAAAGAAAAATAACTAAAACGGTCATTCCGTGCCTGTCACCACCCGGGAATTGTCGTAATATGTCGAAGGGGTATTTGAAAAGGAAAGCAAAATAAAGAAGCTGCCGGCCCGGCAGCTTCTTTATATGAAGATGATATTAGGTTCGGGCAGAAGAGGACATGAAACCCATTTTGAGGGAGATGAGATCGGTAGCTTCTATTAATATACTGGCGAGTTCCTGTTCCCGTTCCTGAAGATTAATTTCAGATAACGGACCAGATAGACTGACCCCTGCGACGACGCGGCCTCCTCTATCTCTCACAGGGGCAGCAATGCAAGCTCTTCCCAACGCAAGTTCCTCGATTTCGGTAGCATAGCCGTACTGTCGCGTGTTTTCCATTGTTTGCAACAGTTCTTCTTTCCGATCAATTGTTTTTACCGTGTATGGCTCTAAGGAAAGATTTTTAATAAATTGTTCTCTATTCTCTTCAATATGTGACAATAAAACTTTTCCAATTCCTGTGGCATGCAGGGGGTTTGTGTAGCCGACGAGGGTGTACATACGCGGTGATCTCCGGCTGTCTACGTGCGCGAGATAGAACATCTTTTCTCCATCCAATACTGCAAGATTGGCTCCCAAATTTGTTTTCTGCTCCAGGTTATACAGCTCAGGCAGGGCCTGCTTCCTGATTTCGTAGTTGTTAAGAGAAATTCCTGCCAAAGAAATAACTTTTTTTCCTAGAAAATAGGCACCAGAAAAATGATTTTTTTCTACGAAACCATGGTCTACCAGAGTTGTAAGCAATCGTGAGACGCTGCTTTGAGACATATTCAATTGGTGACAAAAATCGGCGACTCTTAATTCAAATTGTGCATCGGAAAAGCATGCAAGTAATTGTAACGCTCGATCCACACTTTGTGATTTCCCATTTGTGCTAGACAATGATTACACCTTCCATTATATGAATTTGTTATTTGTATTATAGCTTAATTAATTCATTTTTAAAAGATAACCTTTAATAAACGGATGGAATTGTACAATTTTTTTTAAAATAGTTGTTGCTATTATTCAAACTTGATGTTTAAATAACATTAAGCGGATTGTAAATCCATATATTGAATTAAAAATCCATAATAAAAAGGGAGGTTTATGATAAAACAGCTGTAAATTTCAAAAGGGAAGGAACGGGGGATGAAAAATCGTTGCATATAACAAATATTGAAGTTTTTCCAGTAAAAATTGATAAAGGAATTATTTATTTAGGAGAATCTAGCGGATTAAAAGGTGCCGACAAAGACTATTATCTTCGCCCGGAATATCGCTCTTTTTATTCTAAAAAGCTGGAATCATTATTAGTGAAAGTATCGACAAGTGATGGAACATATGGGTGGGGGGAATGTCTGGCACCGGTTGCTCCAGAAGTGCCGGCTGCTATTGTACAAACGTTGTTCTCTTCTTTTCTCATTGGAAAAAACCCTTTGCAAGTGGAAGTGATTTGGAATGAATTATATGATTCTATGCGGGAACGCGGGTACTTCTCTGGTTTTATGGTAGACGCCATAACGGCTGTTGATATTGCACTGTGGGATATAGCAGGGAAAACTTATGGATCACCTGTCTATCAGCTATTGGGTGGAAACTACCGCAATCGGATACCAGCCTATGTATCAGGTCTTCCTGAACCCAAATTAGAAGATAAAAAGGTACTCGCCGGCAAATGGCAGCAGCAAAACTTCGATAAAATAAAGCTGCATCTGGGATATGGGATGAGGGAGGATGTTCAAATTATTTCTCATTTAAAGGAAACCTTCCCGGATATGCAATTTATGGTGGACGCCCACTGGCATTATTCGCCAAAAGAAGCCATTATGCTGTCAAAAATGCTCGAACCTTACGACGTATTGTTTTTAGAAGCTCCGGTACTCCCGGAGGATATAGAGGGAAACCGGTTAGTTGTAGAAAATTCCAATATTCCTATAGCAATTGGAGAAGCAATTCGAACAAAATATCAGTTTAAAGAGCGTTTGGTCAGGCGCACTGCTGATATTCTGCAGCCTGATGTAGGAAGAGCCGGTATTACAGAAACCAAAAAAATAGCTTATATGGCCGAAGCCTTTAATGTACGAATTGCTCCTCATTTAAGTGTAGGGCTGGGTATTTGTATTGCTGCATCTCTTCACGTCAGTTCCTCCATAAATAATTTTTATATGCTTGAATTCCAGCCAACTGTATTTCCAGTCGCCAATGATATGCTAAGTGATACTCTTCATTGCGAAAGCGGTTTCTATGAACTGCCAAATACTCCTGGATTAGGGGTGACAGTAGATGAAGAAAAAGTACGTTATTATGCCGTGAATCGAAAGGAGCATGAATAACATGACGTCAGCAAGAGAACTGGAAGGTGTGTTTCCGATTTTAGCAACTCCTTTCACGGATGATTATAAAATAGACGTTCCCAGTTTGAGGAAACTGATTCATTTTCAGTTGGAAGCTAAAGTAGATGGGATCTCTATCTTTGGAAATGCGAGCGAAATGTATGCGCTTACGGAAGAGGAAAGGGAACATATCAGCAAAATAGTTATAGAAGAAGTGAAGGGAAAAGTACCTGTGGTATTCGGTACAGGAGCAACAGGTATCCCGCAGGCTGTTCAGTTGAGTCAGCGTGCAGAAAAAGCTGGAGCAGATGCTTTAATGGTTCTGCCACCTTATATGGTGAAACCTGATTCCAGGCGGATGTATGAATATTTTGCAGAAATTGCGGTTTCGGTCTCCCTGCCTATCATGATGCAGGATGCTCCGATAGCAAGCGGAGTATCCATACCTGTGGAAGTGATGGCACAGCTCGCGGAGGATTACGAAAACATTCAATATGTCAAAGTCGAGGCTCCACCGACCACTATGAAAATTTCGGAAGTATTGAAAAAAACAGACGGGAGATTGAAAGTATTCGGCGGATTGAATGGGATGTACTTATTTGAAGAAATAAGGCGGGGGGCAGTTGGAACAATGCCTGCTTGTGAATTTCCAGAAGTATGCGTGTCCATCTTTGACTTGTTTAAAGCTGGGAAAGAAGAGGAAGCGAAAAGGCACTTTTACAAACACCTGCCGCTGATTCGAATGGGAACGATTGCCAAGTACGCTATGTCTGTTCATAAGCAAATTCTAAAAGATGGTGGGATTATTGCTTCTTCTGCAGTAAGGAATCCTAATGTTCCAATGGATGCTTCTATTAAAGAAGAGCTTGACCTGATTACCAAAGAAATTAATCTGCTTGCTTTGAATGGGGAAGTAAGCATCTAAAAGGGGAGAAGAAATTATGAGAAAACCATGGAATTATGTAATTTTTCTTTTCATAACGGCAGTATTGATGCTGGCTGCTTGTGGAGAGGGAGAAGAGGGGACAACAGGTGAGGAAAATACAGGAGGACAGGAAGAAGGATCAGCTGCGGAGGAAGATTTTTCAGACTTGAATGTAGATCTGACAATGGGAGAGCAGTCGGGATCCATGTATCCGATTGGTGCCTCCATTGGAGAATTTATCGGTAATGAATTTGAAGGAGCGCAAACGTCAGTTGAAGTCGGAGGAGCACTTGCCAACCTGGAATTAGTTGGCAGTAATGAAGCGCAGATGGGCCATTCAAGCTCTGGTTTAAGTTATGCAGCTACAGAAGGAATGGAGCCCTATGATCAAGCGCTGCCGGATGTAAGATCGATTGCAAAAGTATTTGAATCGGTGATGCAGTTTGCGGTGCGCGAAAATGTCGAAGTCGACTCGTTAAAAGAAGTGAAAGAACAGCAGTATCCGTTGAAACTTTCCGTCGGAACAAGAGGAACAGAGAATGAATTATTGACGCGCCGGATTCTCGAGGAGTACGGAATAACGTATGAGGAGATCGAAGACTGGGGCGGAAGAATTGAATACGTAAGTATGGGAGATGCTAGTTCTTTGATGCGTGATGGTCATATCGAAGCTGTCACGTCTCTGGCTGGTTTTCCATCTGCTCCGTTTGAAGAAATGAATGCTTCCCGCAAGCTGAAATTTTTTGATCTTGAAGAGGAAGTCCGGGATAACCTTGCAGAAAAATACGGATATCAAAAAATGGAGCTTCCGGCTGAAACTTACAATGGTCAGGGCGAAGCTGCGGAGACAGTTGGCGGCGGAGTCGTTATTATAGCCAATAAAGATATGCCGGAAGAAGTGATTTATGAAGTTACGAAATGGATGAACTCTGAAGAAGGTAATAATACGTTAGGAAATATCAACAGTGGTGTAAATGAATTTCTGTCAGATCCGGAGAAAGCATCAGACGGTCTGGGAGCACCTCTTCACCCCGGGGCCGAGCGTTATTATGAAGAAGAAGGAGTAGAGAACTAGAGGGGAGGTGTCCGTATCCTAATGAGTGGAAACAGAGAGGAGGGGGATAATGAGTAACCATTCATCATCGGGTCCTCCAGAACCTATTTCTAAAATTAGAAAACTAATTCAAAGGCTGGTTTTTGTTATTGCGGTTAGTGCCTCTCTTTATCATATCTATCTGGGGCTGACCGGAGTGCTGGAAGCTTATCAAATGCGCAGCCTGCATCTGGGTTTTTTGTTACCGATTTCTTTCTTGCTGTTTCCAATGTTTAAAGAAAGAAAGGAAAGCTCATGGCTTACGGTTGATATAGCTTTTTTTATAATGTCTGCTTTCAGCATATTATATTTAGGGGTGTTCGAGTATGAAAGAATCATTAATAGAATTGCTTATGTCGACAGCCTAACCGCTCTGGATTTGATAGCAGGAGTGGTGTTGGTCTTATGTATATTGGAAGCCACAAGGCGAATCATCGGCTGGAGCATGGTTGTTATTGCAATCATTGCTATGCTTTATGCTCTGTACGGAAATATCCTTCCAGGTCCTTTTTCTCATACCGGTAATTCATTTGATCGAATGATTGAACAACTGGTATTTACAACAGAAGGAATATTCGGTATTCCGCTTGCGGCATCGGCAACGTTCATTTTCCTTTTCGTTTTATTCGGAGTATTTCTGGAAAAGTCGGGGGTCGGTCAATTTTTCATCGATTTTTCCTACGCGCTTGCTGGTCGGGCCCGGGGAGGTCCGGCGAAGATGTCAGTGGTGGCCAGCAGTTTGATGGGTTCCATATCCGGAAGTTCTACAGCTAACGTAACATCTACCGGAGCGTATACGATTCCGCTGATGAAAAACGTAGGTTATAAGCCCTCTTTTGCTGGCGGGGTGGAAGCGGCAGCCTCTACAGGTGGTCAAATTCTGCCTCCGGTCATGGGGGCAGCCTCCTTCCTTTTAGCCGAATTCGTTGGAATTTCTTATACTACCGTCATAATCGCTGCCCTGATTCCAGCGCTTTTATACTTCGTGAGTGTTGGGTTTGTTGTGCATTTTCAAGCAGTAAAGAATGGCATCGTCGGTCTTTCTAAGGAAGAAGTTCCGCAATGGAGCAGCGTACTGAAAAATGTACACCTGTCCATACCGCTCATCGTTATCGTGACTGCTTTATTTCTTGGCTATACTCCTTATTTGGCAGCTCTCATTGCACTGGCTTCAGTAGTGGTAGTAGGAGCTATAAAAAAAGCGACCCGTATGTCGTTAAAACAGATAATTGTTACCTTAAGAGATGGGGCAAAGGCTACCATAATGATTGCAGTAACCTGTGCGACTGCAGGGATTATCATTGGAGTGGCCAGTCAGACGGGAATTGGTATTACATTTGCTTCCGCGGTAATTGGTCTTGCCCAGGGTCAATTTCTTATCATTCTGCCATTAGTAATGATTGCTTCTATTATTTTAGGTATGGGGCTGCCAACAAGCGCAGCTTATATTATGGTAGCAGCCATAGCCGTACCTGCCTTAGTGGAACTAGAAGTCAGTGTTTTAGCAGCACATTTATTTGCTCTTTATTTTGGGGTATTCTCGGGCATTACTCCGCCTGTTGCGATCTCATCTTATGCAGCCGCAGGGATCGCGGATTCAAAACCGATGGGAACATCCCTGACAGCATTTAAAATTGCCATTCCTGCGTTTATCATTCCTTATATTTTTGTGTTTCATAATGAATTGTTAATGCAGGGAGAATGGTATGAGATTATTTATACAACGGTAACTGCACTGATAGGGGTAATTATCCTGGCGGCCTCCATCGTGGGATGTTACTTGCAGAAAATGAACTGGCTGGAGCGTATCGTTCTATTTTTGGCTGCGTTTGGAATGATCAGTTTTAATAATGTTCTGATCCCGTCTTTCAGCTTCCTGGTTATTGTTATCATTACCGGTGTGCAGTGTATTCATATTAAAAAAAATAGAAACACAGAGGATAGGTTCGAACCAAAACAATTGGGTGATTTATAAAAAAAGAAAGTCATGAACTCGATGTAGGTTCTGGTTATGAGGAAGGCTGTAGTGCCAATCACTCCAATTGTTTTCCAATCATATTCAGTTGTATGATCGAGACCAGAAAGACGCTATTTCTTCCTCAGAGATGGAAGATCACCTAGAGTTGTAGACATCGAAAACGTTGGCTGGAGCATGCTGCTTCAGCCAATGTGTCATACTGGTCAAGAGAAATGGATTAAACCAAAAATAAGGTTGCAGTTTTAATAAATACGCGATATAATCAGAATTGTGCGAAAAGAAAGAAAAACACCGAGGTGCCCTCACACCCCGGGCGAAAAAGCAGAATGAGTGTAATACAGAATTAGTCTCTCCGCGTAATCACAACCGCTATCAGCATGCCAAAGCTCACCATCAGGCTTAGTGCTTCAAACGGACTCACCAAAAATCACCTCCTCCTGCCAGAGGATCACTCATTCTGCAAAGAAGGACTAGCGCTTTCATTGTACCATAAATTGTAAGCATTTTAGTGAATATGTTAAATATTCCAAAAACAGTTGAGAAGGTATTGGGTTGTTGTTCCTAAAGCGATGCTTTCGTTTTGAGCAGAATCGACACCCTTGTAAAAAGAAAAACAAAAAATGACCGGAGGACCTGAGACTTTAGGCATCCGGCTTTTTTGAGCGGGAAAGAGGGTGTTGTGTTGACGGACATTTATTCCTTTATTTCCATGATTTTGCCTAATTTGAAGGAGGGTTTGGACATTTGTTCCGTTATTTCCCTTTTTCAGTGTAAAAGAAGGGGTCCGGAGCCGGGATAGCGGAACAAATGTCCGAAAAAACCGCTGTTCCCCGGTCATTCCGCGATTTAACGGAATAAATGTCCGCATGGAGTCCTGACCAGCCGATTGTAATCTGGCGGTATGCCTAGTTATCCACTTACGCATATCCAGGACGGGATTTTCATCTTTCCCCTGATTTCCTTCCGTACTTCCAAATGTTTCAAATTCTGTAATGACAATCGAGAAAACCGTTCCGGTATTTAATCCGAATGCAGGGAAACACCCGACTCCGCCAGAAATACCTAAAAGGTAACGCAATGCCAGAATCCCCTTTTTATTTCTCTGCAGATGGAAACCATATCTCCTCCTTTCACATATTATAACAACATCCGTTAGCACCTATTCAAAAGAGATGCGTGAAGTTGGTCGATTTCGGGAAGAGTAAGAAGAGAGCAAATTTAGCTGTGTAAAGGAGGCGGTAGAATGAAACTATCTGCGATTGCGAAATTTATTACGGGTGGATATGAGGCTCTGCTGGCGATTCCATTTCTCGGGGGAAGTATTGTCGTCTTCAGCGGCTACGGAGCCCTTGGCACCGCCCTTCTTCTTCATGTCATCGCATTAATTATAACGTTTGTGTACCGTACGTCGAAAACTCCGAATATCTTCGGCATTGTTACCAATCTGCTGGCCTGGATTCCTGTTATTGGCTGGATTCTGCACACTATTGCGGCCATTTTGCTGATTGCAAGCGCTGTAAACGACAGTCGAAAAGGATAAAGCACGGGTTGTCAAAAAGGGCAGCCCCTCCAGGCCAGGAGGTTTGTTGCTGTTAACATACCCAAAGCACTGGGGAAAATATTATATGTGGATTAAAACAATGAATTTTCTAATTTTTTAGTTAAAACGACAACGCACGAATGATATTATTCATGAGACAATAAGATTGTAACCCCTTCAATAGGTTTTTATTTTGTCCTGATTTTTGTGTTATAATTTAACCTCTATCCTCATTCCATCTCTCTCAACATTGGGGGATAGAGTTAAATGATAACGAAAGTCAGGATTTTTTTATAAAGGAGTGAACCCATGAGTCAGGAACTGACGAAAGTGCAGGCGTTTAAAGAACTGTATGAATTGTTGTTGTATTATTCAGAAAACCGGGACAAGCCGGTATCGGAAGACTTTGATTTTTTCGGAAATGTCCAAAAGTACTGCAATATTATCGGGATTGATTATGAAGAGTTTCTTGAAGAGTTTCATTTAAAAAATGAATTTTAGTATGAGGAAAAGAGCCGGAGAAGTGCGTTAGATTTTCACTTCTCCGGTTCCGTTTGGATGGATAATGATGTCTGTGCCAAATGGTTCGGACAAAGCCTGCAGATGCTCCAATGTATTTTTGTCTCTGGAAAAGGCCGGCCATCCTTTGCGATAGCGGGGAAGAGAGTATCCCAATTCGATGGGATAGAGGGATAAGGCGGTCAGTTCTCCCTGCTCCATTTCCCAATACGGCAGAACGGACCGCCATACGTCCGGATTGACACCCAGTCCTTTTCTTCCATAATCACTTCGTACATCAAGAGCATCTGCTACACTTGCCCGTTCATCCAGCTGATATTTCTGGAAAAAATCGGGCGGCAGGTGGGTGACGGTATCATTTTGAAAAATAAAGTTGCCGAGACTGTAAAAGATGGGCCTGCCTTTATAAAGTTCAATGCCGCGCAGGATATGAGGACCGTGGCTGATGATACTGTCTGCCCCGGCATCCACCAGGGTGTGTGCTATTTCCTGGTGAAAATCAGCAGGTCTGGCTTTGTCTTCGCCTTCCATCTCGTGGGAATGGATACTGACGAGGACAAGATCCGCCTGTCGTTTTGCTTCTTTTACTTTCTCCATCAAGCGATGCTCATCCGCGGCATGAGGGTACCGGACCGTGCCGCCCGGTGCTCCTTCCTCAAACGCCATGTCTCCGAGCTTCAGCGTTTTTCCTTCCGGAGGGGGAAGAAACCCTTCCTTTACGGCTAGATTCGCATCGGCATTTACGTCTGTTTTATCCGCAATCTGCCTTAATGCTTCCATGTCGGCGCGGCTCACACGGTGCACAGTGTGATAGCGGAGCGGGTTCACTCCAGGCCGGCCGGGGAGGTCCCGTCCCTGTTCTCCGGCGGTCCAGGAATCATGAAACGTAGAGGTGCACGCTATCATTGCGACCCGGCCATTTGCTGTTTCCAAATAGGCGGGAGCAGAGGCATCTGCGAGATGCGCGCCCGTTCCAGCATACATAAAACCTCGTTCACGGACATATCGTTCGGTGGCTTCCAGGCCTCCGTATAAGTAATCAAGCGCATGGTTGGTAGCTCCGTTGAGAAGGTTGAAACCGTAATAGGCGATATCATCCAGTACATCAGGCGCTGCCATGGCCCAGGTTCCCCCGCTGACAGGGGAAGGCGTCCCTTCCCGGTGATGCGCTGTCACCTCGAGATTCGCAAAGCGGACATCCGCCTGTGATAAAAACTGTTTCAGCTGGGCAGCCTGCGGAGCTTGTTCCGGCAATCGTCTTGTAATAAAACAATCTCCGGCTGCCGTTAATGAAATCGGTCCAGTCATGATGCGGTTTTCTCCTTTATTTAAAAGTAAACCCCTGTTCCTTTAAAAACGTCGTCATCTGTGGCCGGCGGGGAGCGGCAAGGTAGGATGCCATCTGTTCCAGCCAGCTTTCCCGTTTAGGGTTCACGGGCCGGTTTTGGTAGTATGAACGAGTAATTTGGTCAAAAGCAGGAAGCGCCTCCTGCACCTCTTTTTCCTGATACTTGTTATGGTGCCATACGCCGGGCAAAGGAAAGCGCGGTTTCTGACCGGGAAGGTGCTCCGGATAGCCGAGACACATACCCATTACTGGGAATGTCCACGTTGGAAGCTCTAAAAGCTGGGCGACTTTATGCGGAGCATTACGGATGCCGCCGATCATCACCCCGCCAAGGCCATAGGCTTTTGCTGTGATAAAAGCATTCTGAGCGGCAAGGGCGGTGTCGACTGCTCCAACAAGCACATTTTCTGCTTCCTCCATTTCAAACGCCGTGCCCTGGTCTTCGCTGATCAGAGCATGTTTATGAAAATCGGCAACGAAAACGAGAAATACCGGCGCAGCTCCTACATATTCCTGCGGGCCGCATAATTCCTCGAGCTTTTCGCGCAGATCGGGGTCGGTCACGGAAATGATGGTATAGGCCTGGACATTGTGGGAAGTCGGCGCCCACTGGGCCGATCTTATGATATCCTCAAGAACCTCTTTGGGGACGGACTCCTCCGTAAATTTTCGGATCGAGCGATGGTTCTGAATGAGGGCTGCTGTGTCGTTTTTAGGTTCCATGTATGGTTCTTCCTGTACTTGTGGGATAAATGATTTGTCCGTTGCCGCTGGAGACAATTTCCCCGTCTTTCATCACTGTCTGCCCGCGGACAATGGTCTGAACGGGCCATCCTTTAATGGGAAAGCCGTCATAGGCCGTTACCTTGCTTTTACTGTGGAGCTCGTCCTGCTTGATGGTCCCTTCCTTGTTCATGTCCACGATCGTGAAATCAGCGTCGGATCCTGCCTGCATCGTTCCTTTCTGAGGAGCAATGCCAAACAGCTGCGCCGGGTTTTCAGATAAGAGCTGGGCTGCGCGCTGCAGCGTAAGCCGCCCTTCGCTGACTGCGTTCAGCACGAGAGGAGCGAGCGTTTCCACGCCGCACATCCCGGCCGGAATAGACCACAGGCTTCCGTCTTTTTCCTCCTGCGTATGGGGAGCGTGGTCCGAACATATGTGAGAAATGGTACCGTCGGCGATTCCTTCCCAAATTGCTTCCTGGTCTGAACGGTGTTTCACTGGAGGATAGACTTTCATTTTCGGTCCCACCCGGTCAAAGTCTTCTGCTGATAAAAACAAAAAGTGCGGGCAAGTCTCTACGGTGACAGGCAGACCTTCCCTCTGGGCCTCCCGGATCAGACGGACGGATTCGCCGGCACTGACATGAAGCACGTGAAAACGGACACCGGTCGCTCTTGCCATTTCGATCCCGGTCTGGACGGTTAAAACTTCAGCCAGCGCAGGGCGGCCCTCGAGCAGGTCTTCATACGTAGAACCTCCTCGTTCTTCCACACGCGAGGTAAGCGTCTGAATTAAGTCATTATTTTCTGCGTGCACTGCAAATACCTGGCCGGTCCGGGCGACGTTTTCCATCATTTTATACACTTCCCCGTCATGAAACGGCGGGATGACGTTTTCCATTCCAGGCTTGTAGTTATACATAAGCTGGAAGGTCTCTTCGTGGACAGCGTAGCCCCAGAAAAATTTAAACGCGATTACCCCTTTATCGTGCAGGTCTGGAATGTGCTCTTCGTTCAAATGACCGAGACAAATTCCCCAGAGTGCAAAGTCAACACTGGCCTGCTCCCCTAAATGCTGGTGCTGCCTGTCAAAATTATCGGCATGATTTACCGGGGGGTTGGTATTCGGCATTTCAAAAACGGTCGTCAATCCCCCTGCCGCCGCGGCCTGGGTGGAATGGGTGAAATCTTCCTTATGCGTTGGACCGGGATCGCGGGAATGAATATGGGTATCCATGAAGCCGGAGAAAATATATTTGCCGCCGGCGTCTATGTCCTCTATTACTTCTCCCGGCAGGTCTTCTGTGGTGATGGCTGCGATTTTTCCGTCCTGGACATAAATATCTGCCTGATACATGTCTTTTCCTGTGACGATCGTTCCGTTTTTAATTCGCTGCTGCCATGCCAAAACATATCATCCTTTCTTTCTTATAAGGTAAGAAAATATAAACGCGTTTTCAAAATTCAGCTCCAGAAGCCAGCGGCTCGAAAGACCCACACGAGGGCCTGCAGGATGCAGGTCAGTTCGGTGTTGTCGCAGGACGTATTTCCACAGGGTGTGGCGGCTTCAGCGCCCGGCACAGTGCGTGCACGGTTTTAGTAGAAGAACCTTTATATAGGCGGGCGCCTTGCGCTTTTCTTAGCATTCTACACTGCCGACCAGGTCGTAAATGTTTTTCACGTCATGGCGTTCCATGTAGTCTCTGATTTCCTGGACTACATCCGTCAGCGCGGTAGGGGTGATGAAGCTTGCCGTTCCCACCTGCACCGCGGAAGCTCCGGCAAGAATCATTTCAATCGCATCGGTACCGTTCATAATTCCGCCGCAGCCGATAATGGGCAGGTCCGTTACCTGAGACGTCTGGTAAATCATTCGTACCATAATAGGCTTAACAGCCGGTCCGGACAACCCGCCCATCACATTTCCCACCATCGGTTTTTTCGTTTCGGTATCAATTGCCATCGCCAGAATCGTGTTGGCGACGGTTAAGGCATCGGCGCCTCCGGCATCTGCTGCTTTCGCAATTTCCTGGATGCTGGTAACGTTTGGTGTCAGCTTGGCGATCAACGGAACATCTGTAACCTGGCGCACTCGGGTAAGCAGTTCGCGGGTCACTTCTGCATCCATGCCAAATGCCAGACCGTCTCCTTTCAGGTTAGGGCAGGAAATGTTCAGTTCCAGGGCATCAATATCCGGATGGCTGCCGAGCACGTCAGACATTTCACAAAACTCATCAATAGACTCCGCTGAAATACTGGAAATCAGCGGGACGTCATAGGCGGAAAATTCAGGGATGGTTTTGCTTAGATAAACGTCGAGTCCCTTCGATTGGATACCGATGGAGTTAATCATGCCGCCGTGAGTTTCACATACTCTCGGGGTATCATTTCCCGGCTGCGGATGTTTCGTAATACTTTTTGGAATAATTGCACCGATCTTATTGAAATCAAGCGCTTCGTGCATTTCAGGTCCAAAGGCGCCTGAAGCCGGCATCACTGGATTCTGCAGGGAAAGCGAGCCGATGGATACTTCCATATTCCGTTGTGCAATCATGAAATCACTACCTTTTCTAATGGAAAGACGGGCCCTTCTAAGCAAACTCGTACCGAGCGCTGCTTCCCGTCTTCCTCTAAATCACAGACACAGGCAAAGCATGCTCCCATGGCACAGCCCATCTGCTCTTCCAGGGCAATTTCACCGGGAAGCTTATATTCTTCGGCCAGGCGCTGGTTCAGGCGGGAGAGACGCCGGGAACCGCAGGTATATAATGCTTTAATATTCTTTCTATTAATGATATCACGCATCAGGGATTCCACGGAATCTACGCCGCTCGTCCCTTCTTCTTCTGTTACTTTGTGAACCTCTGCTCCAAAATCCTGAAGGGTTTCGGCAGCAAGCAGGTCATCCCGGGAACGTGCACTTAAAATAGCGGTGCAGCGTACTCCTTTACGGCCGGCTTCCTGCGCCAGAGCGGCGAGCGTTGCAATACCGACGCCGCGGGCGGTGAGAAGAATGTCATCACATTCCGGCTGCAGCTGAAACCCATAGCCGAGCGGACCCAGTAGGTCGGCTGTGTCGCCCGGTTTTTTGCGGGTGAGATCTTTTGTCCCTTCGCCTTTAACAAGATAAAGAAATTCGATCGTGTCGTCTTCCTTGTTGATGCGGTATATGCTGAAAGGTCTCCGCAAAAAGGGGAATATTCCTTCCGAGCATCGTATATGAAAAAACTGGCCGGGCTCAATCGTTTCGTTCATCTCGGTGGTGTCAATTTTCATGTGCCAATATCTTGAGGAAACCTGAACATTTGAGATAATCGGCAGCAGGTGTTGTTTCATCACGATTTCACCTCCAGAAAGGCTTTCTGATGTCCTTCATTTGCGAGCGACCGCACAGAGTGCTCCAGGACATCGACACCGGCGATCATATCCGTCAGGGCCGTAAATTCGTCCGGATGGTGGCTTAAGCCATCCACGGATGGAACAAACAGAAGACCGGCGGGCCACTTTCTGGCCATATTCATCACATCATGTCCGGCGCCGCTTGGCATAAAGAACGGTGTCAAGTTCAATCTGCCGCAGGTAGAAGCAAAACATTCCTGTATGGACTCATGCAATGGCACCGGAGTTTCTTCGGAGATGGTCTCCATTGTTACTTTCAGACCCCGTGCCTTTTCCACCTTCTGGACCTGTTTTTTAAACTGGCTGTACACCTGACGGCGGGAGGCTGTATCTGTACTGCGGATGTCAACGTCAAATTGACAGTGCCCGGGGATGACATTCATGGCTCCAGGGTGGGATTCAATCCGCCCCACGGTGGCTACAGTATTGTTTTCCTTTTCCTTCCGTGCTTCTGCTTCCAGCCCTAAAATGAGCTCGGACGCACCGGTTAACGCATCTTTGCGGATATCCATGCTTGTTGTCCCGGAATGGGAGGCTTTTCCTTCCACATTCACGCGAAGGCGGAACGGCGCCGCGATCCCGGTGGCAATTCCTACGGGAAGCCGGTTTTTTTCAAGCAGTGGACCTTGTTCAATATGCAGTTCCATAAACGTTTTTATATCGGTTTCGGGTCGTTTGGCTTCGATCAGGCTGTCAAACGAATAGCCAGCCTCTTCAACAGCTTCCGGAAACGTGACGCCGTCTTTATCCGTTAACGCAGCGAGACGTTCCAGCGAAACAGCCCCGCTCATTAATTTGCTTCCTATCGTGGCCATTCCGAATCTCGATGATTCCTCCGCGCGGAACACAATGATTTCCAGCGGGTGTTTGGTGTAGATATTTTTTTGATTTAAACGGTGGATCACTTCAAGACCTGCAAGAACACCAAGCGTACCGTCATAACGTCCTCCGGCATAAACGGTATCCAAATGAGAGCCGATTGCCACGGCAGGGAGAGGGGCGGTGCCTTCCCGCCTCGCAATAAGATTCCCCGCCGCATCTTCCCGAACGTCCATGTCTTCTTTTTCACAAAGGCGGCGGAAAATGTCCATTGCCTGCTGTTCTTGTGTGGTATACGCCAGACGGTACAAACCGGGTGAAGACGTCTGTCCAACCTGGTTCAGCTGTTCCAGCCACTTATCAATACGTTCCAAACTCATACGTTCCACCTCTTATTAATTAAAATCGGGTATTCGGATTTTATTGTCTGTATCTACATTTTAATATTCTGACGGTTCGTAATACGTCAGTGATCAGGACATAATATGAGTTTGTTTTTTAGCGTAATCGATAATTGTTGTTAATAAAGTGGCCGATTTTTAAACCAAGCTGAATCATCAGCTTACCTTCTGAGTCCTGAAAGCTGTGCCCGGTTAATGTTTTTATTTTCTGGAGACGGTATTTTAAGGTATTCACGTGAATATACAGGCTGTCGGCGGCAGCGGAGACCGATTCATTTTGGTAAAAATACTCCTCCACACTCCGAATGAGTTCCAAATTGTGCTTTTGATCGTAGTCTGCAAGAATTCCAACCGTTTCATTGTAAAACTTGACCAGCTCATCCTGCTGATCCATTTGGGCAAGCAGACGATATACCCCAAGGTCATCGTACAGAACAAGCTGGCTGTCTTTCAGCTGCAGGGTACGGCTGATGGAAAGAGCAAGCTCTGCCTGTTCAAAGCTTTCCTGCAGTTCGGGGAAACTGTCGCTGCTTACTCTGCCAGCTCCAGCGTAGGGGGGGTGGGCAAACATTTTTTCAAATTCCCGAATGAAGCGGTGCAGATCCACGAGCGCTTTCTCTCTGCCTTTTCCCCTTGTTGGATACAAAATGTACAACACGTGGTGCATCATACCAACGACAGCGTGAGGGTCAATATGATGGATCATCATTTCTAGTTTCGTCATATGATCTGTTAAAAATGTATCGCTGGCGGCGGTTTGTTCAAAATAGACGGCACAGCACATATAATGCCGTTCGGGAAGAATGTTATATCCTTTTGCTTTTTCTTCAAGTTCCTTGGTTTGATGAAGGCTTCCTTTAAACAGGGCGCGGAAAAAATCGCTTTTGTATTGCAGTTCTACTTCATAACGCACTTTTTTCCGCATAAATTCAAGGGCCAGGACGGACGAAGCCCGTTCGAGAATGGCCAGATCTGCTTCAATGTGATCCTTGTTTTCGTCCCAGCTTGAAATCGCTCCGTATAATGTTCCATCCACTATAATAGGGGCAGTGATACAGCTCACGGTTTCTCCATCACTGTTCTTTCGTTTCAGGCGGATTGGACGCTGGACGTGTTCAAGTTCTTCAATCTGCTGGTATTTAAAATCCTGAAAAGGACTGTTCATTAAAGGCGTATCGACAAACGAAACCAGGCTTTCAATGGAAATATTGTGTTTGGTTAAATGGGTGAGAATGTCGATCAGGTAATGGATGCCGGGTTCATTCAAGGACACTTCATTTAATAAACGATATGCTTCTTCAAGGTCCTCCTGCAGTACAACTTTGCGGTCGAAAATCGTATTCATCACCGGGGACAAGATATCTAAATAGCTAACCCGCTCTGGAATTTCGATAATGGGAAACCCATATTTTTCTGCTTCTTCAAGAATCGGCATCGGTATGTTTTCAACGAAACGATTGGGCTTGATGGCAAGAGCCGAGGTTCCCCGGGCGTACAACTGCTGAATTAACTCCTGCTGGGCCTGCGGGTCATCTTTAATGGGGTAAAGACTGGTCAACATCAACTCATTTCCCTTGAGCCACTGCACGATATCAGGGACTTCCATAATTGTGACGTAGCTTATTTCTTTATCCAGGCCTTGGTATCCGGCAATGACACGGCATTCCCGCAAACCACCTATTTTCATGGCATCCTGTAATAATAGTGACATGTATCTCCCGCCGTTTCTAAGAAGTTATTCAAAAAAATGAAGTAAGAAAAGGGCTGATTCCGGTATATACGTAATAATCAAAAGAGCAATGAATTGGACAATGAGAAATCGTTTCAGCCCCGGCATCATTTCAAGCATGTTTAATTTTGAAATCGTCTGCGTGACAAATATATTGATGCCAAAAGGCGGCGTATACATACCGATGGCAAGGTTTGAAATCATCACAATACCCAGATGAATGGGGTCCACGCCCAGATTCATAGCAGCGGGAAAAATCAGGGGGGCGACGATAATAATGGCAGCCACACCTTCCATAAACATACCCATGATAAGAAGAGCTACGTTAATTAAAAGAAGGAATAGAACAATCGAACCGACATGTTCGGTAACGTATCCCGCTATCTGTTGCGGCACACCGCTTCTCGTTAACAACCAACCCAGGATCTGCGCAGAAGCGACGAGCACCAGTACTTGAGCGGAAGTGATGGCCGAATCGACACAAACCTGATAAAACTTTTTCCAGCTCATCTCCCGGTAGATAAATGCACTGACGACAAGAGCATACACAGCAGATATGCCGGCAGCTTCCGTCGGAGTAAACACTCCTGCATATATACCACCAAGGATAATAACCGGGATTAACAGCGCCCAAAATGCTTTCAGGGTGGCATCGAGAAGCTCCTGGGCAGAAGCCTTTTTATCCCTTGGCATATCGTGTTTTTTCGAGTACCAGTAGATGTAAACCACAGCTGCAATGCCGAAAATTAAACCGGCGCCGATTCCAGCAGTAAACAATTCCCCTACAGACACGGTGGTGATCACCGAGGCGAGCACAATCAGCGTAATACTGGGAGGGATGATCAAGGAAACCGAGCCTGCCGATGCAAGAAGACCGGCTGCAAACGCCGGATCATATTTGCGGCGTACCAGCTCTGGATACATGATTTTTCCAATGGCAATAACCGTGGCCGGACTGGAGCCGGATAACGCTCCGAAAAACATGCTGGAGACCTGGGTGGTCATGGCTACTCCACCGGCCAAATGACCGACAAGCGCGCGTGCCCAGCGGAGCAAACGGTCGGAGAGGCCGCCGCCTTCCATGATGTTGGCAGCCAGAATGAAAAATGGAAGCGCCATCAAAGCAAATTGATCGAGTCCGGCAAACATCCGCTGCACGAGGATCATTGGTTCTGTTTCACTCAGCAGCACGACACTTACAAAAGACGCCAGCCCCAGGGAAACAAAGATAGGGGTGCTGATAAATAACAGGATAATAATAAGTGTGAGCAATAAGTTAATCATAGGGAGTCTCCTTCACTCATGTTGTTGAGAGATGTCTCTTCCTTCCCGGTAAGAAGCTGGAATGTCAGGACGCAGATGTGAAGGATGGATAGCGCACATCCAATGGGGATAATCAAATACACCCAGTACATTCCGATTTCCAGGGAAGGTGTGATCTGTCCGGTGCCTACCGAGAATAAAACTAATTCGAGACCGTACGACCCAAGAAAAATTAAAAATACAATCGATAATACATTAACGACCAGCTGGATCAGTTTCGTCATCCGTTTTGATAAATAATTTAAAAGAAAATCGATTCCGACATGAATCCCTCTCCGGAAACATAACGCCATTCCTATAAATGTAATCCATATCATGAGATAACGGATAAGCTCGGCCGCCCAGCTTGTGTTGGCATCAAAACCATACCGGAGCACAACGTTGGAAAATAAAACAGCGGTAGCGATGATAATGAGAAGGCCGATCAATGTCTCTTCCGTTTTATAGAGAATCTGCATTCCTTTGCGCAGCGCGTTCATGGCACAACTCCTTCCTTCGGTAAAAGAATATGAGATGGAACAGGGAACCAGCGGACAAATAACGGTGCTGGTTCCCTGCAGGGCTTTCTTATTCGCCTTTTACTTCACTGATTTTATCTTTGAACTTGTCCAGAAGTTCCTGCTGATCCGCATCTTGAACGATCTCGTCGTGGATGGACTGAGACGCTTCGCGGAAGTCTGCAATTTCATCCTCTGTCAGTTCATAGTATTCTGTCTCGGAATCCTGAATGTTTTGACGGTATTCGTCTTCTGTCGCAGCGAGATCCTCACGTGCTGCTTCTACGCCGGCGACTTCTGCTTCTTTGATCGCTTCCTGGGTTCCTTCATCCAATCCATTGAACCAATCCTGGTTTGCCATCAAGAGATAAGTCATGGTGCCGTGATAACTTTCAATTACATAATCCTGTACTTCATGGAAGTCGTTCAGATAAATGGTTTGCAGCGGGTTTTCCTGACCGTCTACCACACCCTGCTGCAGCGCATTGTAAACTTCAGCGTAAGGTACCGGTTCAGCGTTGCCTCCCCAACCTTCATACTGGCTGATCAGGGCAGGAGATTCCATCGTTCTCATTGTTAGTCCTTCAAAGTCGGAAGGCTGATGAATCTCTGTACCGCTTGTCGTAAAGAGTTTAAATCCTCCCGGCCAGTAGCCGAGTCCTTCAAATCCGCCTTCGTTAAGCGTGCCGAGAAGTTCTTCCCCGACTTCAGAATCAAGAACTTCGTATTTCTGCTCATTGCTAGCCGGCCAGAGATAAGGCAGGTCCACCAGTTTTACAGAATCAACAAATGGGGTAACCACAGCGGAAGGCTGCATTGTAATATCAATTTCTCCGAGCTGTGTTCCTTCCACCTGTTCACGGAGGCTTCCCATTTGAGAGGCTGGATAGAGATCCACCGTAACGTTTCCGTCTGTTGCCTCTTCAATGTGGTCTTTGAAGGCCACTGCACCTGTATGTTCCGGGCTGTCTTCCGGCTGGTTATGACTGAAAGTGATCGTAAGTTCTTCACCGCTGCCGGCATCCGCGGATTCTCCGCTGTCCCCTCCTGTATCTTCTGAATCTTCCCCGTTTCCGCCGCATGCCGTAAGCGTCAGCATAAATGCAAAAGCAGCGGTTCCAACAAATTTTGCTGGTAATTTCATACTTTTTTCCCCCTTATCATGTTAAAAAGAAGACAATTGTGATCTCCGTTAAACTTATCGTACAATTTAGACATCTTATTTTCTTTGTCTTAATTAATAATTTTACGGTTGTTTTTTTGTCTAAAAAGACAAAAGTTATCGAAGTCACCATTAGTTTGTTATGTATTGTCCTCATTTACCGTAATTATTATAACTGATATGTCGGTGTTTTGAACATATAGAAATCAATTTTTTTGTCTTTTTGTCCATTTTTCCTTTCTGTATCTTTTGTAATATTTTCTTCCATAAAAATTTGTCGAAGGAAAAGATCCTTACCATATTTGTGTAAATGAAATGGTAAAAAGGTAACAGTAATCAGCTGAAACGGAGCCATCCGCTTCTCTCCCTCTGGTTTTTGTTAAAGAAGGAGCTGGACCAACGTTACATGCTGAGGCATCCGCTGCAGGCTAACGCTTGCCGCGGGCACGCCTCAGCTACATTTTCTTTATCACAGGGGCTGGGACAAAATCATATAGGCCAGATAAAAATCCGAACGATTATCTTTTCCATTAGAAATTTGGCGTCGTTCGGATTTTTTCATGCGGCATCTGCCCTCTTAAAACAACCAATAGGAACGGAGTCTGCCGCTGTACAATCGCTGCGGCCGATCCCTATAGGAGTCTCCGTGGCCGGCCTCCGCTATGATAAGGAACTGCTTTCACTCTGCTGATGAAAGTTTTCGTTTATATAGGAGATGGCAGCTGACGGAGTTTTGTTAGAGCAGATCTGCGCCAGAATTTCACGGTGTTGGGAGAGACGCTGTACAAGGATGCAATTTCTGAAATTTTTCTGCCGTAAACGATGTGTTCGATCACCCAGTCCTGTTCCCGGGGGGAGAGAATACGCAGGTAGGGCGTAAGGCTGTCTACTTCCTGCCGGAGGGTCAGGCTCTCGGGCGCGGTTTTTGTCATCCGCTCGAAGTCGTTTAATTCATTCATGTCTTCATATTTCGCCTCTTTGCGGAGCTGATTTAACATTTCCCCTTTTACATACTTGGCGGCAAAGGAGGCGAACGGCCCTTTTTCCTCCTCATAGCGTTCATAAGCCTGCCACAGTGCAATGAACCCAATCTGTAGATATTCCTCTTTGTTCTTATAAATGCGCAGTTTTTTGATGGTGCTGAGAAGTAAGGGGGTAAAATCATGGACAATTTCTTCAAAGGAAAGAGCTGCCTGCTTCTTCATTTTTTCTCCAGTCGACTGACGCGCGCCGTCCAGAATTTCCATGGTGCTTTGAGCATAATCGTAAAACTGGAATCGCGCACATGACCGAAGAATTGATAGGGTAGACAGGAACTTACGTTTGGTATAAGAGTTTATTCTCTTGCCTTCATAAAAGGAAATTTTTGGTATTTTTTTAAAAAACAAAACCACCGGGAAACAGGCGGTTTTGTTTGAAAAATTATAGGATTTGCGTTTCTTTAAGAAATGATTCTTTTTCAAACAGAGGTTCCAGCGGGAAAATCTCCCATAATACGGCGCATACCATCACCTTTTCGGAAAAAGATAAGAAAAGAAACGCTTGGAACCTGGCTTGGAGTGACATTTTCCCCTGAATTCCAAAAAAGTAAGGGTTAAACCCGATCTAATCGTTACAATGACAAGGGTGAAAGGAAAATGTCATGTGTAGCGCAAGCGGTGCCCCGGGGTGCAGCCTATATCCCGAGATCTGCCTTATTTAGAATCACCGGCTACCGCCGGTCTCCGCCGAAAAAGTTATGAAACAGGTTGTTGGCAATACTCCCTTCGCCCTTTTGTTCTCCTTCGCCCTGAGGAGCAGCAGCAAAGACACGGCTGGCAAGACGGCTGAAAGGCAGGGACTGCACCCAGACCGAACCCGGGCCGCGCAGGGTGGCGAAAAATACACCTTCTCCCCCGAACAGTGCCGTCCGTATCCCGCCTACAAACTCGACGTCATAATGGACATCACCGGTCATTGCGACAAGGCAGCCTGTGTCGACGCGGAGTGTTTGTCCGGGTTCCAGTTCTTTTTTATGGATGGTTCCGCCGGCATGGACAAAAGCGATGCCGTCGCCTTCCACCTTCTGCATAATAAACCCTTCCCCGCCAAAGAATCCGGTGCCAAGCTTCTTCTGAAATTCTACACCAACCGATACGCCTTTGGCTGCGGCTAAAAAGGCTTCTTTCTGGCAGATTATTTTTCCATTCATTTCACTTAGATCCATCGCCATAATTTTCCCGGGATAAGGAGAAGCAAAGGAAACATGCTTTTTTCCCCGGCCGGTGTTCGTAAAGGTCGTCATAAATAAGCTTTCTCCGCTCAGTACACGCTTGCCGGCACCGAATAATTTCCCCATCAGCCCGTCGCCGCTGTTGTCGGATCCATCGCCAAATATGGTCTCCATTTGAATGTCCTCATCCATCATCATCAGCCCGCCGGCTTCAGCAATCACAGTCTCTTCGGGGTCTAATTCGACTTCCACAAACTGCATATCGTCTCCATGGAGCTCATAATCAATTTCATGGTTATTCATTTTTGTCTCTCCTTTGTATGTTTTCTCTAATCTAAAAATTCGACAAAGGTAGAAAGAACCCTTCTGAACATGGATTCGTTTTTTAGGCGAAAAATAATTTTATAGTAAAAGTGTATAACTCTTTAATTATGTATTTGATCTGCCGATAAAATGTATAGTTAAATTACTCATTATAAACAGGGGGAAAAGAATGGTAAGACGAGGCAGCAAAGTATCACAAGGCAGAACTTTTTCTTTCAGAGGCTCATTGAAAAATAAACTGACGGTTTTTTTACTCTTCATCGGTTTAGTCCCCACCGTTCTCATTGGATTTTTTATTTATCAAACCAGCACGGATGAAATTATTGCAAAAGAAAGAGAAAGTCTGGAGTCACTCGCAGAAAGCACATCGGATGGAATGGAGCAGTGGCTGGATAAACGAATGTCGCAATTGACATTGTTGGCCTCGTCCGAGGAAATCATGTCAGAAGAGAAGGACCGGCAGCTGCGGATGGCCAATATTATGAAAGACAGCGATGAAACCTATGAAAACGTCGTATTTACAGACACAGAAGGCATCGTGCGGGCTGATACATCGGAGGAAAATATCGACACCCTGGATTTAAATGACCGGGATTATTTCCAGCAGGGCATGAACGGAGAAAAAGTCATCTCCGAGGCGCTGGTGTCCAAAGACAGCGGAAATCGTGTGATTGTACTGGCGGTTCCGGTCTATGACGAGGCCGATAATATCATCGGGGTATTGAGTGCGGTTGCTGATTTTGATGCGTTGTTACAACAATTCTTATCGGAGAAGAATTTGAATAAAGAAGGGCTCCAGCCGATTATGGTGGATAACAGTAATAATATTCAGCTTCACGCTCAGGAAGAACTGATGGGGCAGCCTATCGCCGAGGCGGATATTAGTGAGACTTATAAGCAGCGGCTGGACGAAGGAAAAACAAATGTAGGTTCAGAAGTCCTGCAGGAAGAGGATAAGGTGCTGGCTCACGCGCCGTTGGAAATGGCCGGGTACGGGGTATACTTTGCGGTGCCGATGGACACGGTGCTGCATGTCACGGATTCCCTGCAGCTGCATGCCGCTCTTATGGTGGCAGTCGCAGCTGTCATTATTATTGTATTGGCACGGGTCATTGCCAATACGATCAGCCGCCCGATTCAGCGGGTAACGGAAAAAGTACAGCTGGTGGCAGACGGAGATTTGACGGGAGAAGAAATTTACGTGAAGTCCAATGATGAGGTCGGACAGCTGGCCGACCATTTCAATCAAATGACAAAGCACCTTAAGGCTCTCCTGAATCAGGTACGGGAAAGCGCGGAGATGGTCAGTGCTTCATCGGAAGAACTGCAGGCCAGTGCCGAAGAATCGAGCCGCTCCTCCGAAGAAATTTCTGAATCGATTCAGGAAGTCGCCGCTGGTTCAGAATCCCAGTCGGAAAGCATTAATGAAAGTGCCGGCGTGATGGAAGAAGTGACAAGAGGGGTGCAGGATGTTGCTGAAAGTGCCTCTTCCGTTTCGGAAAATGCCGCGGCCACGATGGAAAAAAGCAAAGAAGGCGGCGGAAAGGTCGACCGTACCTTGGAAAAAATGCATTCCATCCACCGGTCTGTGGAAGCATCCAACAGTGTGAATGAGTCGTTGAACCAACGTTCCCAGGAAATCGAGAAAATACTGCAGGTCATTACCAGTATTGCAGAACAAACCAATCTGCTGGCGTTAAACGCTGCCATCGAAGCGGCCAGAGCCGGTGAAAGCGGGCGCGGATTCGCTGTGGTCGCCGAAGAAGTGAGAAAGCTTGCGGAAGAATCGCAATCGTCCTCCCAGCAGATTACAAATATTATTCACGATATCCAGCATGATATCCATGAATCGCTCCATTCGATCGGGGAAGTAACGGAAGAGGTGCAGGAAGGTCTGACTCTCGCTGATGGTTCCCAGAAAAGCTTCGAAGAAATCCAGAAGTATACCGGGATGGTAGCGGAACAGATTGAAAATATGGCTGCGACATCGGAGCAGATTGCGGCAAGCTCCCAGCAGGTATCGGATTCCTTCAGCGAAATCGCGCAGATTTCCAAAGACAATTCAGGCCGGACCCAGAATGTAGCCGCCGCCTCCGAAGAACAACTCGCTTCCAGTGAAGAAATAGATTCGTCTGCTCAATCCCTGAGCTCCCTGGCAGAAGATCTTCAGACAGCAGTAAACAAATTTAAATTTTAAGGAAACAAAGGCTGTCTCAAATGATAGGGCAGCCTTTGTGCTTCACGAGGAGGCTGTGGGCCGGCAGAAAATTGGTTATACAGAGGTCTATGCCGGCGGACTACCCGCTTTTAGTAGAAGTTCCAATTGTGCCGATTTAGAAAAGGAGCTGATGCCGCTTATATGCTCTGGAGTAAAAGCGTCCGTTTGCAGCGCAGGCTGTTCAGAAAAATGGTAGACACGGGAAAGGGAAAAAGAAGATTAAATGACCAATAATGAGTTTTAATGGACAAAAGGAAATGGGAAAGCTGGCAAAATGGCTCTTATTCTCGGTTATTGAACACTTTCAAACTGATTCTGTCCTCCCTGAACGCAGCTCGTTAATTTCCGGATGGGTCAGTGGGAAATTTTCCTTATAAACGTGGCGGCTATCCAACACATATCATTGAGCAACAGGGGAAATAGTTATAGGAAATTAGTAGATTGCGGCCCTGGGAATTCGGGGACGAATTCGACGCATTGCTGGAGACGGTGGATGCGGAAGGAGATAGGTTGAAAGATGTGATTAAAGAAAAAGGAGACGACATGAAAGATAAGTACGGAAGATAATGCAAAAGAGCAGTCGTTCATTGTAACGGCTGCTCTTTTAGATGGCCGCAGGATTCCCGGATCACCAGCGTATCTTCTAACACAAATTGAGACTGGACCAAAACTTCTTTGTTCAAAAGATGAAAAAGCAGATCCATGGATTTTCGTCCGATTTCAAAGGTAGGCTGGGAAATAGTAGTCAACTGCGGAGTGAACATGGAAGCCATTTTAATATCATCAAAACCGGTTACCGCAATATCCCCGGGAACGTTTAATCCATAAGCTTTTGCGGCGTTAACAGCTCCCATCGCCATTTCATCGTTCGCAGCGAATACCGCCTCTGGACGGTCTTCCAGAGAAAGCAGCTTACCCATGATGTTATATCCTGATTCGATACTGAAATCCCCTTCCTGAATATTCAAGGATTTAACATCCACGCTTTTAGCTTGAAGGGCCTGTTTAAAACCCCTCAGTCGATCGACCCCCAGGACGGTTTCCATCGGGCCTGTAATATGGGCGATGTTTGTATAATTAAGTCCCAGGAGGTATTCGGTCATTTTACGAGCAGCACTGATATTGTCAATGGAAACCGTGGGCAGGGTCGTTCCTTCCAGATACTCGCAGGCAAGCACAATAGCATGTTCTTTTCCCAAATCGAGAAGCACGTTCCGGTCGACACGTGAAGTTAACATGATTAGCCCGTCAACCTGCTTTTGCTCGAGCATATCAAAACACTTCCGACTGTCAAAGTGGGCATGTTCCGCATCCATCACCAAGACGTCGTATCCTTGTTCATTGGCCATGGTTTGAATACCTTTCATCACATTGGAGAAAAAAGGGTTGGTAATGTCAGGGACCACGACGAGAATAGTCTGAGTATGGGCCGTCCGAAGGTAACGTCCCAGCGCATTTGGTTTATAATTTAAAGCGTTTATCGCTTCGAGAACATTTTGTGTATTCTTTTCCGATACGGTTCCTGTTTTACTTAAAACCCGGGAAACGGTGGCAACAGACACATTGGCGTGTTTCGCCACATCCTTGATCGTCGGCATAATAACAATCCTCGCATTTCCTTGTTGATGTAAACGATTACTACATTGTTGGTTTCTATGTTATTCTAATTTAACAGCATTGTCAATTTACTACCTCGGAAGCTGCGTTGTTTTTGTTGATTTCCAGATTAAATTTTAAGAAAAAACGAGCCAATCATTGGGTTGACATTTTCAGGGAAAGTATATAGGATTTGAATTATAGTTGTAATCGTTTTCTTATTATGATGATGTAATATGGGGTATTAAGGCCTGATTATTGGGAAAAAGGAGGGTTGATGCAATATTAAGTACTAGTTTTATGGACTTATAAGTAATCGATTACAAAAGAGAAGACGGAGAAAAAGGCTGGGTCCGGGCCCTTATATTTTTTCTGTATATGGAAGCGCATACATTAAATTTTTTAAAAGAAGGAGACAAGTAGATGAAGGGAAAGAAACTATATTTTTTAATCGGTGCGTTCTGTTTGGCAATTGTTCTGGGAGGGTGTTCGTTTTCTTCCGGCGGCGACACGGAATCCGGGGGAGAAGACGGTCATGACGGCGGAGGCCAGGTCACGGTTGATATTTTCCAGTTTAAAGTGGAATTCAAGGATCAATTTGAAGAATTGGTTGAAATCTATGAAGAAAGTAATCCGGGAGTAACGATTAATGTGAAGACGGTAGGCGGCGGTAATGACTACGGTCAGGCTTTAACATCTGCCTTTAATTCAGGGGAAGAACCGGATATTTTTAACGTGGGGGGACCGCCTGATGTCGACCAGTACGAAGACTATATGGCCGATGTGTCCGGCACAAAAGCAGCGGAAGCAGCATTGGAAGGCACATTGAACAGTGTAGAACGGAACGGGGAGATCCTTGGCCTTCCGTTTAATCAGGAAGGATACGGTCTTCTTTATAATAAAGAAATATTTGATAAAGCGGGAATCAAGGCCGGGGAGATTCAAACGCAGGAGGAACTGGAAGAAGCAGTGGAAACGTTGGATAGTCAAAAAGAGGAACTGGGTATTGAAGCGCCCTTTGCCTTTCCGGCAAAAGAGCAGTGGGTCATGGGAAATCATCTGGCTAACGCCTTTCTTGCTGATGAGTTTGACCATGATGTGATGGAAGCCTATGATTCTGACTCTGTGGCGTTTGAAATGGGGGATCAGATGCAGCGCTTTTTTGACCTGCAGAATGATTACTCGATACAGCCTACGCTGAATCTCGACTATTCGCAGCAGGTGGAGGAACATTTTTCCCTTGGCAATGTAGCCATGATTCAACAGGGGAACTGGGTCTATAACACGATAGAATCGATGGATCCCGAGTTTGCAGAGGAGAATGTCGGCCTGCTCCCGATTCCGGTGGAAGGGTATGAAGGCCGTATTCCGGTGGGCGTACCGAATTATTGGGCCGTCAATAAGGAATCCGCCGATGAAGTAGTGGAAGCAAGTAAAGAATTTCTCGACTGGATGTATACGTCTGAGGAAGGAAAGCAGTTTGTGGTAGATGAATTCCGTTTTGTTCCTGCTTATGAAGGATATGAAGATTTAGATATAGCTGATCCTTTATCGGAAGAAGTATATCGTTATTCTACGGAAGGAAATACGATGGGATGGGTCTTTTTAGGGGCTCCGACCTCGTGGACAGAAGATGTGTTAGGTGCAGCGATGCAGGAGTATATTTCTGGTGATATAACGTGGGAGGAAGTGGAAGAGCAGTCGATAGAGGGATGGGAAAAATCCCGGCAATAGCAAAGGAGGAATCGGCGGAAAGGCACCGCCTTTCTGCCTCGTTCTCTTACTCGACTTTCATCAAAAAAGCATTGGGGGAGACAGCATGTACAATCGCAGCCTCTGGTTTTGGCTCTTTATCACACCCGTTCTTTTAGCTTTAGGAATCGTCGTTGCTTTTCCATTCTTGTACGGTTTTATTTTTTCTTTTACCGACTGGAATGGTTTAAGGGTAACGGAGTTCACTGGATTCGAGAACTACAGGGCTTTATTTCAGGAAAGCGAATTTATAAACGCGCTTATTTTTACGATTCAGTTTGCCGTGGTTACTGTTCTTCTGCTGAATGCCATTGGTCTCGGTCTGGCCCTTATTGTTACCCGCAAGATCAAGTCCAACCATCTTCTGCGGACGATCTTTTTTATGCCTAATTTGATTGGCGGCCTGATATTAGGTTTTATCTGGCAGTTTATTTTCGTGAGTGTGTTTGGAGATCTTGGAGAAATGTTCCATATTGAAGGGATGAAGGGTTGGCTTTCTACAACAAGAACCGGCTTTTGGGGTCTCGTTATTTTAACAGCCTGGCAGATGGCCGGTTACATTATGATTATTTATATCGCCTATCTGGAAAACATACCGAAAGATTTAATCGAAGCTGCAAAAATAGACGGAGCCACCAGTCTGCAGCGTTTTAAGAATGTGACGTTTCCACTCGTCGCCCCGGCTTTTACGGTCAGTATGTTTCTCACGCTTTCGATGACGTTTAAGATATACGATCAAAACCTCTCCTTGACGGACGGCGGCCCGGCTAATTCCACGCAAATGCTTGCGATGGATATCGTACGGACGGCTTTTTCTGATAATGAAATGGCTTACGCGCAGGCGAAGGCAGTCATTTTCTTTTTGATCGTGGCTGTCATTGCACTGACCCAGGTCTACTACAATAAGAAACGAGAGGTGGAGATGTAATGAAAAGAAGCAGGGAAAAACGGAATTTACGTGTTATAGAAATAGTTGGCATAGTACTCGGCCTGCTTTGGATCTCTCCTTTCTACCTCATGATTGTCAATGCTTTTAAATCCAAGCGTGACATTTTTGAAGGGGTGCTGGGCCTGCCTCAGTCTTTGCGTCTGGAAAATTTCGTAGAAGCGTTTGTGGATCTTGACTTTCTAAAATCCCTGTTTAATTCTGTCATGATTACGGGTCTCAGCATTCTCATTCTTATTCTGTTCTCATCCATGGCAGGGTATGCTCTAGCCCGGAATAAAAGTAAAATCAGCAGTGTTATTTTCTTTGTTTTTGTCGGGGCGATGCTGATCCCGTTCCAGTCCGTGATGATTCCGCTCATTTCTTTGTTCGGCATGGTGGATATGCTGCATGGAGGCGGTTTAATTTTTATGTACCTTGGTTTCGGCTGCAGTCTTTCCATTTTTCTATATCATGGAGCGATGACAGGGATTCCAAGAACGTTAGATGAAGCTGCCATTATAGATGGAGCCAGCCGTTTTCAGCTTTTTTGGTATATTATTTTTCCCTTATTAAAACCAATCAGCGTAACGGTAGGAATATTAAACACCATTTGGATATGGAATGATTATCTGCTGCCGTCTCTTGTCCTGAGTGAAAGTTCAGCGACCATTCCACTAAAAATGTTCTATTTCTTCGGGCAGTATACCAGACAGTGGGAATTGGCGCTGGCTGGTTTGACCATTGCGGTTATTCCGGTCATCATCGGGTACTTTTTTGCCCAGAAACAAATCATTGATGGAGTTTCAGAAGGCGCGGTCAAATAAAAAAGAGGAGGAAAAAGGATGAATATTACCGTTTGGAATGAGTATCGGCATGAAAAAGAAAATCCGGCAGTCGCCGGCATATACCCGGATGGGATTCACCATGCTATTGCAGGGTTTCTACAAGAAGCCGGACATACGGTCACTACGGCTACACTGGATGAAGAAGAACACGGACTTTCCCAGGAGGTGCTGGAACGCACAGACGTTTTACTCTGGTGGGGGCATAAGGCGCATGACGAAGTGAAAGAAGAGACTGCTGAAGCAGTGAAACAGCGGGTGCTCGATGGCATGGGACTGATTGTGCTGCATTCCGGCCATTTTTCCAAAGTATTTCAGAAACTGATGGGAACGACCTGTGATTTAAAGTGGCGGGAAGCAGATGATCGCGAACGGATGTGGGTGGTCGATCCTTCCCACCCCATTACAGAGGGGTTGGGACCTTATATAGAAATCGAAAAGGAGGAAATGTACGGCGAACATTTCGATATTCCCGCGCCGGACGAATTGATATTTATCAGCTGGTTTGAAGGCGGAGAGGTGTTCCGAAGCGGCGCAGCGTTTAAGCGTGGCCGCGGCAGGATTTTCTATTTCCGCCCGGGTCATGAAACCTATCCGACGTATTATCATAAAGACGTACAAAAGGTCATCAAGAATGCGGTGAAATGGGTGAAAAATACAGATACCTCCCGTCCTGTGTATGGAAACGCAGCTCCGATTGAACATATTTCAAAAAAATAGGAGGAGATAGAGATGACAATATTAAAAACAGCGGTAATAGGATGCGGCAGTATTGCCCGGAACCGCCATCTGCCGGAATATGAGGCAAATCCATCCGTGGAAATCACGGCTGTCTGTGATCTTGTTAAAAAGAGAGCAGAAAGGACAGCAGAACCATACGGAGCCCGGTGGTATACGGATTATGAAGAGCTGCTCAAGCAGGAAAACCTCGATCTAGTCAGCATCTGTCTCCCGAATTATCTCCATGCTCCGGTATCCATCCAAGCACTGGACGCCGGCGTACATGTATTATGCGAAAAACCAATGGCCGCCTCCAGCCGGGAAGCAGAAGATATGATTACGGCCTGCAAACGGAATGGAAAAAAATTAATGATCGGTCACAATCAAAGGTTTGTCCCTTCCCATCAAAAAGCGTATCAGCTTCTTCGTGCCGGTGAACTAGGGAAAGTATACAGCTTCCGAACCACCTTTGGCCACGGCGGTCCGGAAGGCTGGAGTGCCGATGGAGTTAACAGCTGGTTTTTTGAAAAAGAAAAGGCGATTATCGGAGCGATGGGTGATCTCGGGGTGCACAAAGCCGATTTGCTTCGCTGGCTTCTCGGGGAAGAATTTTCAGAGATTGCCGGTTTTATAGAAAACAATGCTAAAAAAGAGATTACGGTCGATGATAATGCCGTTTGTATTCTTCGTTCGGAATCCGGTGTGATTGGAACGATGGCGGCAAGCTGGGCTTATCAATCAGAAGAGGATAATTCGACTGTCATTTATGGAGAACGAGGGACGATGCATCTGGAAGAGGATCCGGAGCATTCTTTGGTGATACAGTATGCAAACGGTAATAAAGTCAAATATGAGCTCGGCCGGATCGCATCCAACGAAGAAGGCGGCCAGACGGGGTCTTATGTCATTGATCATTTTGTAGACTGTGTCCTGTATGATAGAGAGCCGCTTATAGATGGGGAAGAAGGAAAAAGGTCTTTAGAAGTCATTCTGGCAGCAATCGATGCAGAAAACCGGTCCACATTATTAAAAACAGAGTAGGGGATAACAATGACAGCGTTAAAAATTGGTTTTATCGGCGTTGGAGGTATTGCCCAGGGGCGGCATCTTCCTGCGTTTTCAGAACTGAAAGGAAAAGTGGAATTCACAGCAGTCCATGATGTAAACAAGGAACGGGCCTCCGAAGTGGCGGAGAGGTTTTCGATCCCCCTTGTGTTTGATGAAGCGGCCGGTCTGCTGGAAGAAGTCGATGCGGTGGTTATCTGTACTCCGAACAAGTTTCATGCGGACATGGCGATTGCCGCGTTACAAGCGGGCGTCCACGTGTTATGTGAGAAACCGATGGCGGTGACAGCTGCAGAAGGGGAAGCGATGGTTCGCGCGGCAAAACAGCATCAACGAGTGCTTTTAATCGGCTACCATTACCGGTATACTCCGGAAGCAGACATTGCCAAAAAAGTAGTAAGCCAGGGTGAGATCGGGGAGCCCCTTGTAGCCAGAGTACAGGCGATGCGCCGGCGGAAGGTCCCGGGATGGGGAGTCTTTACAAATAAGGAGCTGCAGGGCGGAGGCAGTTTAATAGATTTTGGCTGCCACCTTCTTGATTTAGCCCTGTGGCTGCTGGATGATCCAGAGCCGGTAGAAGTAACAGGGACCACATATAACCGTCTCAGTAAGACGCCGGGCCTTGTGAACGACTGGGGCTCCTTTGATCATGAAACGTTTGATGTCGATGACCATGTTACAAGTTATATCACTTTTACGAATGGTTTATCGATGCAATTCGAATGCTCCTGGGCGGCCAATATTAAAGAAGATCATACGTCTCTCAGCCTATCCGGTGTCGACGGAGGGATGCAGGTCTATCCTTTTGAACTCTATCAAGCCAAGTATGGCAGTCTTTGGGATAGCGTGGTGAAGCTTCCGGAAGCGGTAGAGGATGCGGGGGTTCTGCAGGCGCGTCATTTTGTAAACTGCTGTCTGGGAGAAGAAGAGCCCATCGTCCAGCCGGAACAGGCCCTTCGTGTAAATCGGATGATTGAAGCGATTTATCAAAGCAGTTCGAAACGTTCAGCTGTGAGATTATCATAAATATAGAATGGAGAGTTGGAGATGAAACTAGGCGTATTCACCGTGTTATTTGGAGACAAACCTTTGGAAGAGATGCTTGATCATGTGAAACAGTCCGGGTTAAAAGCAGTGGAGATCGGGACGGGAGGATATCCCGGCGCCGATCACTGTCCGGTAAATGAATTAATTGCCAGCGAAGAAAAACGCTCGGATTTTTTAGAAAAAGTGACGAGCCGGGAGCTGACGATCAGTGCGTTCAGCTGCCACGGCAATCCCATTTCTCCTGACCCAAAAGTGGCTGCTTCCTCTGATGAGACACTAAAAAAAACAATCAAGCTGGCTTCCATGCTCGGCGTTCCTGTAGTGAATACTTTCTCCGGGACTCCGGGAGGGTCCGAATCCGACAAAACACCAAACTGGCCAGTGACGCCGTGGCCTTCGGAATTTACCGAAATACTCAAGTGGCAGTGGAGGCACAAGCTGATCCCTTACTGGAGAGAAATGGGGGAGATGGCCGAGGAGTACGGGGTGAAAATTGGACTGGAGCTGCATGCCGGTTTTCTTGTTCATACGCCATATACAATGCTCAAGCTACGCAAAGAAACAAGCGGGGCAATCGGGGCGAATCTGGACCCGAGTCATTTATGGTGGCAGGGTATTGACCCGGTTGCCGCTATTAAAATACTTGGCAGGGAAGAGGCGATCTATCATTTTCATGCCAAAGACACGTATATTGATCAAGACAATGTAAACATGTACGGTCTCACAGATATGCAGCCCTATGCGGAGGTGTCATCAAGAGCGTGGACGTTTCGTTCAGTCGGCTACGGCCACAGCATACAGGAATGGGCGAATATGGTGAGTGCGCTGAGAACACACGGCTACGACCATGTTATCAGTATCGAACATGAGGATCCGATTATGTCGATAGATGAGGGTTTTCGGAAGGCAGTCGCAAACCTGAAAGCGGTGCAGATCGAAGAGCCTCCGGCAGAGATGTGGTGGGCGTAAGGTGATTGGCGGAGTAAGCCACATGGGTGGATGGTCGTGCGGTTCTTCGCCGTGCTAAAAAATTTTACTTTATTATATAGGAAAATATAAATTTTGGGCGTTTTCGAGATCCAGCTTCAGCGTCCAGCTACTCGGGGTTTCTTCCCGGGCGACTCCGGGCAGCCTGCTGCCCGGAGTCGCCCGGTCCAGAACCTGTCGCGGCTGCCCAGGGCGCTTGCGCCTTTCTTATGTAAAATTGAGATGAAAAATAGATTAACGGTCCAACGTTTGCTCCAATAAATGGTATACTATTCAAAAAGGAGGGATTGGTATGGCAGAATCGAAAAAAATTCTTATTGTCACAGGAGATGCAGTGGAGGCGCTGGAAGTGTATTATCCGTACTTCCGCTGCCTGGAAGAAGGCTTTGAAACAGACATTGCTGCCCCTCATCAAAAAAAGCTGAATACGGTCATTCATGATTTCGAAGACTGGGAAACGTACACGGAAAAGCGTGGATATGGCATTGATGCGAATACGACATTTGCGGACGTGAACGCAGCGGACTATGATGGGTTGATTATCCCAGGCGGACGAGCGCCGGAACATATCCGGATGGATCAGAACCTGCTTGATATCGTCGTCCACTTTTTTGATGAAAACAAGCCAATCGCGATCATGTGCCATGGCAGTCTGGTGCTGACTCCGATTGCGGAGAAGGTGAAAGGACGGAAGCTGACAGCTTATACCGCCTGCAAGCCTGAAGTCGAAAGCATCGGCGCCGAATACATCAATGAAATGGATTACGTCGACGGCAACCTTGTCTCCGGCCATGCCTGGCCTGATCTCCCCGCGATCATGCGCGAATTTATAAAACAGCTGCAATAATGAGAAAAGCCATTTTTGAATCACATGTGATGCTTTATATAATTCACATGTGATTTTTTATGGATACAGAGCGTTACATGAGGAATTCAATGTGAAATACAAAAGAAAACCCGTTTCTTTAGATACATTACTAATTTATCATCTATGCCTTTTCTATTTTATCATTCAATAATAAAGGAAAAATAAAACAATTTCCATTTTTATTTTTGAATTTTATATATATTTATAACCGATCAATTGCAGAATTAATTTTTCGTATTAATTCTTCATTTTTTGATTTATCGAATACTAAAAACAATAATATGCCATCTTGTTGAAAAGTTTCATAAGATACCAAATTCATATTCGCTATAATATCCAAGAATTCTCTGTAACCTTCTTCACGTTCCCTTTTAGATGAAAAAAGAAAAACATACAAAGAGTTGTTTCTAATTTTAAAGCGATATGGTTCAACCCCATGTAGTGATGAATTAAAAACCGTTTCTGTTTCTTCATTTATTTCAACTGTTTCAATTGGTAAGTCTTCCATCTTTATTTCAGTAACGATTTGATCAACTTCTGCTTTATCTGAGTTTTGACAAGCACTTAGAATAAACAAAAGAAGAAAGAGAATATGTTTTTTCATCAGTCACACTCCTAATCATACAATAGTTTATTCAATACAGATTTCCACTCGTTCTCCTACCGCGCTCTTCTTGGTGACTTACATTTGTAATTTAACCATACGTCAAAGACGGTACTTTTACTTTTTTGCCACTGTTCAGTTCCTACTAACAGTTCAGAAACCATCAAATAGATTTATCCTAAATTATAGGATAAATTTTCAAACCATAGGGTGCAATTTGTTATTCTGATTGGGCTTATCGGAATGTCCATCAGCACTTTATTGTTGGCGATTACCTTTTATGGTGGTCTACATCACCGAATTAGCGGTGGGCTATTGCTGTTTTGATGATAGGGAATGGCATAACTAGCCTCAACTATTAAAAAGGTGCTAATCATCGTTTTTCGATGATTGGCACCTTTTTTATTATATCTTGTCTCAGAGTATTTAATTTGCTGCTAAAAAGAATTTTCTAATTACGCCGGCCGTTTTCTTCTTGTCCTGGAGCATTTACTCCTTATGCCGGAGAATTTTTTCATTGTCTGAAGCCATTTCTGCCTTGTCCCGGGTTCATTTATTATTGTCACTTGGACAGCATGCCGCGGAGGGCGAAGGTAACGTTTTGCGGCCGTTCGGCAAGGCGGCGCATAAAATAGCCATACCAGTCCTGGCCAAAGGGGACGTAGGTGCGGAAGGGCCACCCCTGTTCGGCGAGAGACAGCTGCAGTTCGTGCCGGAAGCCATACAGCATTTGGAATTCAAATTGGTCCCGGGGGACGTTGTGGTCTTGAACAAACGTTTGAATAGCTCTAATAAGGCTGTCGTCATGCGTAGCCACAGCGGTATAGCTTCCGCTTTTCAAATGGTTTTTCACCATTTCCAAAAATACCTCATCAATCGTTTCTTTGTCCTGATACACCGCCGCGCTGTCTTCCTGGTAAGCTCCCTTTACGATTCGAAGCGGGATTCCTTTCAATCTTTCGATATCTTCGAGGCCGCTCCGTACATACGACTGCATCACGGTTCCTACATTATCGTAAGTTTTCCGAAGCTCGAGGACGAGGTCGATCGTTTCGTGGTAATGGGCGTAATCTTCCATATCAATATTGATGAAATTTCCGTGCTGACGGGCGGTGTCCAGAATACGATATAGATGCTCCAGGCACATTTCCCGGCTGATATCCAGCCCCAGCTTCGTTAATTTGACGGAAATATGGGCATCGACGTGATTGCGCTCGATCGCTTCTAAAATGTCCAGGCACGCACTGGCTGCGTTTTCCGCTTCTTCCCGTTCAGTCACAAATTCGCCGAGATGGTCGATGGTTGCTTTTAATCCTAGTTCGTTCAGCCGTTGAATCGAAGTAATCGCTTCATCGATCGTCACGCCGGCTACCACTTTGGAGGCACCAAGACGCAGTCCCCATTTCTTGGCGCTTTTGTTCAATGCTTTGTTTTTCGAAAGAAATAGAAAAAAGCTGCGTGACATATTCACAGAATCTCCCTCCTCTTCTATTGAAGCGTTTTACCGATTCAACCTTAGAACTGATCTGTCACTGTTTTAGGCTGCATAAAGTGGAGGAGGTAATCTGGGCCGCCGGCTTTGGCATCGGTACCGGACATCTTAAACCCGCCAAACGGCTGGTATCCGACAATAGCTGCCGTGCAGCCGCGGTTGAAATATAAATTGCCCACATGAAAGTCTGTGCGTGCCTGCTCGAGGTGAGCCCGGTTATTGGAAATGACGGCTCCGGTTAATCCGTATTCCGTGTTATTGGCAATCTCAATCAGCTCATCAAAATCTCGGGCTTGGCAGAAGGCCACCACTGGGCCAAATATTTCTTCCTGCATGATGCGGGCGTCGGGGGATGCTTCGGCAAAAATGGTCGGCTTTATGAAGAAACCGGTGCTGTTATCTCCATCGCCCCCGATGACGAGGCGGGCTTCTTTTTTCCCGATTTCTATATATTCCATAATTTTATCGTAAGCTTCCTGGTCTTTGACCGGTCCCATGTACGTTTCCCGCTGAACCGGATCACCGGTGACCGCTTCGGACGCGAGTTTCCGTGTCTTTTCCAACACATCCTCATATACATCCTCGTGCACGATGGCGCGCGAGCAGGCAGAGCATTTTTGCCCGGAAAAGCCGTAGGCCGAATACAAAATGGATGCCGCGGCAAGATCTAAATCCGCATCATTATCCACAATAATGGTATCCTTGCCGCCCATTTCTATCGCGGTGCGTTTCAAGTGCTGCTGGCCGGGCTGGATTTTGGCCGCCCGTTCATAAATACGGGTGCCCACCTCTTTGGAGCCGGTGAAATTAATCCAGTGGGTATGGGGATGATCGACGAGATAATCCCCGATTGCCGAGCCGCTCCCAGGAATATAATTCACCACCCCGTCGGGCATACCGGCTTCCATTAAGACCTCCATCAGCTTATAGGCAATGACCGGGGTATTGCTGGCAGGTTTCAGCATCACTGTATTGCCGGCCACCATCGGGCCGACGGTCGTTCCCGTCATAATAGCAAATGGCAGGTTCCATGGCGATACCGTCAGACCCGGTCCAAGAGGAAAATAGTGAAATTCATTGTTTTCCATATCACGGCTGTTTACCGGGATGCCGGGTTTCAGCTCGATCATCTGACGTGCATAATATTCGAGAAAATCAATTCCCTCGGCAGTGTCGGCGTCTGCTTCTTTTCTCGTTTTGCCGATTTCATACGTCATCCATGCGGAAAATTCATGCTTACGGCGCCGGATGAGGGCGGCGGCGCGGAGAAGAACATTGGCCCGGGCAGCAGGATCCCATTTGCTCCAGGTTTTAAACGCTTCGCGGGCGGCCTGCATCGCAGCTTCAGCCTGTGATTCCTCCGCTTTGGATACTGTACCGATGACTTCTGTTGTATTGGCTGGGTTGATAGATGTGATTTTCCTCTCTGTTGTCACCGGCCGCCCATTTATAATCAAGGGATATTCTTTTCCGAGCTGTTTTTTTACATAAGCCAGTGCTTCGTCATAGGCGCGCTGGTTTTCTTCGAGGGTGAAATCCGTAAAGGGTTCATGTCTATAAGCTGTGACCATATCGATCCTCTCCTTTATTCTGAATATACCCTCTATTTATGCAAAAGTTATGCCAATTTATAATTTGCAGAAAAATTCATGGTGTATCCAGAAAAGGAAAACGGCCTAGTTCTAATTTTTTCATACGGTACTGCAAACTCTGCCGGCTGATGCCAAGTTCCCTGGCCGCCTGCACGAGGTTACCCTGTGTATGGGTGAGAGCCTGCGTGATCAGTTCATATTCTGTAGCAAGCAGCTGTTCCCGGAGCTTTTTTGGGGGCTGCTTTTCTGTTCGGGAAACGGGGGTGTTGGCTTTCGAATCGATTTTATTTCTGAAATGGGAAGGAAGATGAGCTGTTTGTAAAATGTTCTCTCCAATAATAAGGTTCATCGCTCCTTCAATGACGTGCTCGAGTTCGCGGATATTCCCGGGCCAGCTGTAAGAATTAAAACCTTCCAGTACATCGTCGGCCACAGCGTCCACCTGCATTTGAAACCTATGATTGTATTTAGAAATGAAGGTTTCGGTTAATGGCTCTACGTCTGTCATTCGTTCACGCAGCGGGGGAATGAGCAAGGAAACGACGCTCAACCGGTAATACAAATCTTCGCGGAGACGTCCTTCTTCCATCGCTTTATAGGGATCCTCATTCATGGTTGTGATGACACGAACATTCACTGGACGGGCTTTATGATCACCAATCCGGGTGACTTTTTTCTCCTGCAGGACTCGCAGCAGTTTCGCTTGAAGAGAGGGCGCAAGGGAGTTGATTTCATCCAGCAGCAGCGTGCCGCCGCCGGCTTCTTCAAATAAACCGGCCCGGTCTGTGGCGCCGGTAAACGCTCCCTTTACCGTTCCGAATAAAATGCCTTCGATCAGTGTCTCCGGCAGAGCAGCACAATTTTGAGAGATAAACGGGGCATTGGCCCGTTCGCTTTCACTGTGGATACTTTGGGCGAATAATTCTTTACCCGTTCCTGTTTCTCCGGTGATTAATACAGAAGATGCCGTACGGGTTGCGCGCCGGGCTTCTTCGATAACGGTTTTGATTTTATGAGAACGTCCGATAATCTGCTGGAAGGTGAAAAGGGACGAATCAGCCTTTTTTTGGTTCTCCCGGACGAGTTTCACTTCCCGGGTGATATCTTTTGCAATTTCAGCCGCTGCCACAATATGGTTGTTGGAGTAAATCGGAAAGGTCTCATTCATGGTCATGATTTCTTTGCCGCGGTAGTTGTAATAATGCTGTTTTTGATGCCTGGTTGATTTTCCGTGTTTAATAGCCTGAAGAAGCCGGCTGTCCCGTTCATCCTGAAACTGGAAGGCTTCCATCATTCCTTTGTTATCAAAATCCTCATAGCTCATGGATTCAATCTTCCGCATTTTTTCATTGTATAAAAGCAGCCTTTCCTCCACATCAATGATCCGCACTCCTTCATCGAGCCGATTCATAATGGTTCGGAAGATATCCTGTTTTTCCTGTGCAGTTAAAGAAGCCTCCGGTGTCATAACGATGCTCCTTTCTCCATCTTAGTCTTGTTTTATATATCCTATCATAATCTTAAAGAAGCCGGAAAAGTAGTAAAAGCGGTGCAAAATTTTGCACCTTCCTGATGGTATTTTCGTCAAATCTTAGATAATACGGCTTGAATAGAATCTTGAATGTTGGCACTTTTCTTGCAATTAAATAGGCAGAGAGGAAAGGAGGAGAACGGATGGAAACAGCTCTGACCGGAGCCACATGGTTTTGGCTCCTTGTACCGATGCCGCTTTTAATTATCTCGTCTTTTATTTCCTATGTAAGCCAGTTCAAAAAAAAGAAAGGGGCGTAACGCATGGATGGCGCAACGATTTTAACTTTTATCGTTTATTTGGCAGGTATGTTTGGGATCGGTATTATTTTTTACAGGTTAACGAGCGATCTTTCGGATTATGTTCTAGGCGGACGGAAATTAGGAGGAAGTATTGCGGCATTAAGTGCCGGCGCCTCGGATATGAGCAGCTGGCTGATACTTGGGCTGCCTGGTGCCATGTACATCGGGGGAATGAGTGAGATTTGGCTCCCGATCGGACTGGCAGCCGGCGCCTATTTGAATTGGCAGTTTTTAGCACTCCGGCTGCGCCGCTATACGAAAGTGGCAAAGGACTCCATTACTATTCCTGATTTTCTCGAAAATCGATTTCGCGATCAGTCGAAAATACTTCGTATGGTCTCCGCTGTCTTTATATTGCTCTTTTTTGCCTTTTATACTTCTTCCGGGCTGGTAGGGGGAGCTACGTTGTTTCAGCAATCTTTTGGCTGGGAATATACGACCGCGCTTTGGATTGGAGTATCGGTTATTATTATTTATACCTTTCTGGGAGGATTTCTGGCTGTCAGCTGGACCGATTTTTTTCAGGGCATTCTAATGTTTCTCGCGCTTATTATTGTCCCCATCGCAGCGGTTCAGGAAATGGGCGGCTGGACGGAAATGATCCAAACCACGGCGGAAGTGGATGCTTCTTATCTGAACGTCTTTGCCGGAACTTCTGCCATAAGCATTATTTCGCTATTGGCCTGGGGTCTTGGTTATTTTGGCCAGCCCCATATTATATCCCGTTTTATGGCGATCCGATCGGAAGAAGAAATACCTAAAGCCCGTTTTGTAGGTATGACCTGGATGGTGCTTTCTTTATTTGGCGCGATCTTCACTGGGTTTGTCGGGATTGCGTATTTTGCAGGGGAAGCAGGGGGTGCCCCTCTGGCTGATGGAGCGCAGGAAACGGTATTTATCGTATTTACTCAAGTGTTATTTAACCCCTGGGTGGCAGGGTTTTTGCTGGCGGCGATTCTGGCTGCGATCATGAGTACGATCGATTCCCAGCTGCTGGTCTCCTCCAGTGCATTGGCCGAAGATTTTTACAAAGGAATGCTGAAGCCGAATGCAAGTGATAAAGAACTCGTCTGGGTCGGACGCTTTGGTGTTCTTCTTATTGCACTTATCGCGACGTTATTGGCATATAATCCGGAAAGTACGGTGCTGGAGCTGGTGGAATATGCCTGGGCCGGATTTGGGGCTGTTTTCGGACCGGTGCTTCTCCTTTCCTTGTTTTGGCGGCGCACCAGCAAATGGGGAGCCCTGGCTGGAATGGTTACAGGGGGCTTGACTGTGATATTATGGGCACTTCCGAGCGGGGGGATTTTTGACTTGTATGAACTCGTTCCTGGATTTCTTTTGGGCGGCTTTGCTGTTATTCTTGTCAGTCTGGGAACGGCAGAACCTGAAGAAGCAGTGCTGAGAGAGTTCGACAAGGCACGCGGGTAAGGATTTTTAGAAGACCACAAACGCCCTGTGAAGCCGCGACGTTTCCGGACCCAAGCGCCCGGGCGCTGAGAAGCCGGCCCCCAAAAATGCCCAACGGCTAAAATGTCTGGGGCATACTGGGAAGCACCTATTTGAACAGTCTGTCGCGATAGATTCTTCAGAGGGCTGCTGGAGGACAGTAAAACGGAGATATTTTGTGCTAATGGGAGTCAGGGGAGGGTTGGAGAAAAGCAGGTAACTCATGCTTTGCGATCGTGTTCTCAAAAACTTGGCGGAGGAGGCTGCTTTTCCTTTTCTTCCTGCTAATGGGTTCAATAACTGGTTTGGAGGATAATAAGAACGTAGACCTGGTAGGCAGCGGCCTCCAATGCTGCTTTAGATAAGCGTTCCCGATTGCAAATGAAAATACCTTTTACGAGACACAAAAGTGCTATGGAATAAAGCAAGTGCAGCTAAAATATCACATTTAAAATGCGTCCTGTCGAGGCTTTTGTTCCAATTTATTTTATCTACTAAACGTAGAAAAGGGGACTGTCTATGGAGACAGTCCCCTGAGGCCCTGGGTAAGTACGCCTGTTGCCGAAATGAAAACGGAGGCAGCGGATCCTGTGTCCGCCTGTCCCCATCAAGAAAATAAGCTTGTGCTGTGCTGCGGTTGTACTTTTGCTTTTGGATCGATAAGATGTTTCGCATTGTTCACTGCAATCGGAGCCTCACCAAATCCAGTTGCAATTAATTTCACTTTTCCATCATACGTGCAGATGTCGCCGGCCGCATACAGTCCTTCGATGTTCGTTTCCATCCGGGAGTTCACGACAATCGAATTCTTTTGAATGTCAAGGCCCCATTCTTTAATTGGACCGATTGAAGAAATAAATCCGTGATTGACGATAACGGAATCAACGTCCAATCCTTCTTCTTCTTCGCTGCTGACGTTTTTCAGCACGGCCCGCTTGATTTTTCCGTCCTCGCTTTCAAACCTGGAAATTTCGGTCGGGGTTTTCACCGTCATGCCGGACTGGAAAAGCTGCTCCACGCTGTGTTCATGGGCACGGAACTTTTCCCGCCGGTGGACGATCGTGACGTTTTTCGCGATCGGCTCTAGCATCAATGCCCAGTCGAGGGCGGAATCTCCGCCCCCGGAGATGAGGACGTTATGCCCGGAGAACGCCTGCAGATCGTCAACGAAATAATGAAGGTTTTTACCCTCAAATTCCCGAGCCTCCTCCATTTTCAGGCGGCGCGGTTCAAAGGCGCCAATGCCGCCTGTCACCACAACTGTTTTGGCATAATGAGTTTTTTCGTTGGTGGAAAGTTCGAAGCGTCCATCCGGATCTTTATCAATTTCCTGGACGGTTTCTTCCAGCACCACCGTCGGATCAAACGCATAGGCCTGTTCCGCTAGGTCATCCACGAGTTTCTGAGCCCGGACTGCCGGGAATCCGGCAACATCATATATATATTTTTCCGGATAGAGAGTGGACAATTGCCCGCCTACCTGAGGGAGGCTGTCGATCAATTTAACACTCATTCCGCGCATACCTGCGTAGAATGCGGCGAAAAGGCCGGTCGGCCCGGCGCCGATTATGGCTATATCGTAAAGCTCTTCTTCATTAATCATATAACATCACCCACCCTCAATTGTAAACAATTACTTGATTATTTTCGACTGTTACGTGAAAATTTTTCACCTTGTACTTTTCATTAACGAGCATCCGGCCTTCGTTTTTGACATCAAATTCGCGGCCGTGCCAGGGACAGCGGAGGATGTCGCCGTCTTTTTCAAAGTTATATTCCCCAATATTATCGGTAGGGGCAGGGGCCCCGCACAGTTTCCCTTTTGAAAGTGGGGCACCCTGGTGAATGCAGCGGTTTAAAAAAGCATAATAATGGCCGTCCGAGGCCCGGCAGACAACAATGGAATGTTTTCCAAGCGTACTTTCCATCATTTCTCCGGGCTGGAGTTCGTCTGTATGGCATACAACTTGTTCCATGTCAGGCACCTCCTGTTGTTATTAAAATTTTGGATAAAACTTTCTTGCATTTTCAGTAAATAATTTTTTCTTAAAGTCACCGTCCAGGTTTGGCGGCAGGGCTTCGACCGGGGAATCGTAGTCCCAGTGCGGGTAATCGGTGGAAAACGAAATAATCTCCTCCGATCCCATTTGATCGACAATCTGCATGAAATCTTTTTTCTTCATGCTTTCCAGCGGCTGGGTCGTGAACAGCATCTGTTCCCGTACAATGTCACTTGGCATTCGTTTGACCCAGGGCACTTCATGACGGAGATCGGTGTATTGCTGATCCATTTTTCCCATTAAGAATGGGACGTAAGTAAAGCCGCCTTCAATCATGATAAGTTTTAGATTCGGGAATTTATCGAATACACCGTTAAATACCATGTTCGTTATCATATTCATATGCGATGTCGGAATCAGCGTGTGCCACTCGATAAAGTATTTCGGCCATTTTCCATAGTAGAGCGGGGGCTCGTTATGGTGCATACCGATCGCGAGATTATGCTTTTGGGCTGCTTCAAAGATTGGGTGATAATAGGGATCGCCCCATAACTTGTCATCAATCGGAAGAAGGACCTGCACCATTTTTGGGTGGGAACCGACCCGTTCAATTTCTTTCACGGCGTTCTGCGGTTCCTGCGCGGCAATGTGAATCGAGCCATACAGACGTTCATCCTGATCAAGCCATTTATCGATCTGCCAGTTGTTATAGGCAGAGGCAAGCGCCGTGGCCATTTCATACCAGCCGTGCATTGAAGATGGGGAGGGGTCCAGGGCCCCTGTTAAAATTGCTTTTTCATGACTGTTAGCGTTGAGAAGCTGTTCCTGCATAAACGCAAGGTCTGTTCCTGCCGGGCGTCCATCCGGTATTCGAGCATCGGCCCGATCGACACCGGCTACGGCAGGCTGGGTATAAGGCATATGCTTTTCCTGAATCCAGTGGCAGTCTTCGATATACCTTCTCCATGGCTGCTCCAGGTAAGGAAGCAGTTCTTCGTATAAGACTCGTTCGTGCACATCTGTATCAATAATCATCTTGTATCCTCCTTTGGCGCCCTTTGTGAATAGGCGCAGCCTGTATTAGCTCAACTGAGAGATATGTTATCACAGCCGTTTTACAGCTCCAAAGTTGATGACCGGCTATTACCTGAGGTTAGAATCGTCAGTGACATTCAGTGAAGCTCAGTGAAAAGCAGTGCCTTTTTTTCAGAAAATCCAAAAATAATCCTTAAAAATTGCTATAATTCTTACTATTTTTGATTTTTAACCTCATTTTAACCTTCGTTCTATAAAATAGAAGTAGTGTTTTTATTCCTTATAATATTAGAGAAGGAGGATGAAATAATGACGGAAGAGGAAAGAACAGAAGACGGCGCGCAGAAAACCAAGAACAAAACCTCCATGGATCTCGATGAAAATGTCGCAGGCTTGTTATGTTATTTGCTTGGAATCATTACAGGTGTTATTTTTTTAGTGCTGGAAAAAGAAAATCGTTTTGTGCGTTTTCATGCGATGCAGTCGACATTTATCTTCGTAGTATTATTTGTTTTAAACGTCATTCTTACGGCCGTACCGGTCATAGGCTGGGTGTTCAGTCTGCTTCTTGCGCCGTTGAGTTTTATTCTTTGGCTGGTGCTGATGTGGCAGGCCTACAAAGGAAATTGGTTTAAACTTCCGGTGCTCGGGGATATGGCAGAAGAAAAATCGAAATAACAAAAAGTGCTTGCAGACTTATGTGTCCGCAAGCACTTTAATATTCTGCTAGAGCCGGAATTTTTTTGTCAGGGTATTTAGCTCTTCTGCCATCTTCGAAAGAGATTCTGCACTGCCGGCGACTTCCTGCATGGACGACGTCTGCTGCTGGGCAGTGGCGGAGACTTGCTCGATACCTGCGGATGTTTCTTCGGAGGTGGAAGCAATTTCACTGCCGGATTCCCTTACTTTGACGCTGTAAGAGGCAACGTTTGATAGATTGGAAGCAACGGTTTGAATGCGGTCCTGCATGGCCGAGATGGCTTCATTAATTGTTTCAAAGTGTTCACGGCTTGCTTGAATCTGGCGGCTTCCTTCGTCTACGGTACCGGCCCCGGTTTCAAGGGACTGCACGACGGCATTGGTTTCTGTCTGGATACCGTGAATAATACCGGTAATATCAGAAACGGAATTGGAGACCTGTTCGGCCAGCTTGCGGACTTCCTCTGCCACGACGGCAAACCCTTTTCCAGATTCGCCGGCTCTGGCTGCCTCGATGGCTGCGTTTAAGGCCAGCAGATTCGTTTGTTCTGCGATATCCTCAATGACTTCAATAAGTTTGGATATCTCCTGGGAGCGGTGTTCCAGCCCCTTCACTTTTTTAGAGGTGTCATGGACGAGAGTCGTAATGTGATTCATTTGGCTTACGGACTGCTCCATCTGATTTTTCCCTTCCTGCGACTTTGCTCCGACTTCTTTAGAAGCTTCCTCGAGTTCCCGGCTTTCTTCATTGGATTCATTAATGTGTTCATTCAGCTCTGTCATAATGGAAGAAATTTCATTGGAAGACCCAGCTTGTTCCTCGGCCCCGGAAGATAGCTCTTCCATGGTGGAGGAAATTTGTTCTGCTCCCGAACTGACTTCCTGGGAAGACTGGGTCAATTCTTCACTTTGACTGCTCACCAGTTCCGAGATGTCCTGGATTTGATAAACGGTCTCCCGCAGCCCTTCTACCATTGTATCCACTCCCGCTGCGATCTGCCCTATTTCATCCTTACTTTGATAGGACAAGGTCTCGACAGCCAGATTTCCTTCAGCCACGTTGTTACTGATATCGACCACTTTTTTCAAGTTCCGGCTGACGAGCCGGCTGACCAACAGAACGACAAGTCCGCCTAACAGGACAGAAGCGACAATGGAACCTATTAAAATCCAGAAGGCAAAATCGGCCTGTGTTTTGGCCTCCTGTACGGCAGCCTCCCGGTCTTCGTCCACAATGCCGCGGAGTTGATTCAACATCTCATTGCTTTCGGAGCGAAGCGCGATGGTCCGATCTCTAAAAGTCTGAACCCCGTGGTCATTTCCGCCTTTTATAGCGGGGACGATTTGATTAAGAAAATAGTTGTTGGCTTCCTGGTTCTTTTTCTTGATTTGTTCAAACAATTCCTGCTGCTTCTCGGTTTCCATTTTAGGAGCAATGGTCTCCTGAAGTTCGTTAAATGCCTCACGGCTGTTTTCATATTCATCTAAGAGGGCATCGTCTTCTGAAACAATATAATCCGCGATGCGGGCGTCTTTTGCGCGGAACAGAGAGATCATATCTGTGATATTAACAGACCGCTCGGCCCGGCGTTCCATCGCATCAATCCGGTCTTCTACGTTGTTCAGCTGAATGGATACAATGGCTGTGGAAATAATAAATAGTACAATGGTAAGTGTGACAGCTGCCCCGAATTTTTTTCCAATATTAAGGTTGTTCCATGTTCTCTTTATCATGAGCCTAACGTCCCTTTCTGCTGATAAATAAGTATAAAGTCATGAAGTATTTATACCATATCAGCATTTGTAAAAACCACCCGTAAACTGTCGAAATAAAAAATCGATAAGAAAGACCTAAGAAAAATAGAGCTCCGGGAAGGTTTTTTCGGGACTCTGCTTTCTTAGCTCCCAGGCCTGCCGGGTGCGCTGCAGCCGGCTGGCTTTTATGGAGGAGGCAGGCACAGGGTGTGTATTAGGAAACGGGACCGTACTGGCGGAAGTGATGCGGAGTTTGTCCGGTGTATTTTTTGAATACCTTCGTGAAATAGGTCTGGTCCTTAAAGTGAAACTGGACAGCAATATCTAATATATTGTCATCTGTGTGCAGTAAGTATTTTTTCGCTTCTTTTATCTTCTCCTGAACGATAAATTGCTTTAAGGTGATACCGCATTCTTTTTTGAAAACGGTAGAGATATAACCGGGGGTCCGGTTCACATATTCAGAAATGAATTCAAGGTTGATCCCTTCCGTTACATTACTTTTAACCAGTTCCCGTATTTTCCATACAAACACACTGTAGTGGGAAGCTTCTTTCTGCTGCATCATATTAAAAAAAGTGGTGTATATTTGTTTTTCCATTCCGGCGAGCGCTTCGACGCTCTGTTTCCGCTCAATCTCACGCAGAAAGTAATCACTCATGGTCATTGCTTCATTCGGATCCGTCCCATTTTCCATTGCAGCTCTGCAGAGTATGGCACAGGCCATAATTAATTTATTTTTCAAGTGGCGGAGCGGGTGGGAAGAGCCAAGGGTAATATTTGAGTTCTGTTCAATCGTCTCCAGCCATTCAAACGCAGCAGGATTTCCCTCTTTCATTGCCTCCAGAAATGCCTTTTCCTGTTCATACGGATGATGTGCCATTCCTTCCTTTTGGTATTCGATCTGAAGGGCTTCCATCCGTTCTTTTTCCGATAAATGAAAATGTTCCTGTTTTAACTGCTGGAGCAGGATCTTAATTTCATGAAGGGATCGAAGGCACCGGAACGGTTCCCGGGAAAATAAATCTGCAAGCTTTGCCGGAGCCTGGATTTCATGAGTTTTCTCGTAAAAAAAGGGACCTGCCACAAAACAGCCTTCCTCGATGACATCTTCAGCGCTCGTAAATAAATAACAGGCTTCTTGGTCTTTCACAACGGTTTCTTCTGCGTCCGGCTTTAAGCCGGAAGGGAGCAAGGCCTGAATGTTTTTTTTGTGATAATGGAACAGGTGATGATATTCCTGTTTGGGATACACCCATTCATCTTGCGTAAAGAAACCAATTGGAATACCGGTGGTATGGTAGAAACGTCGCACTACTTTTTCCACTCTGCTTCGATATTTTTCGAGTCCGCTCATCCTGGAGACCTCCCCTTTTGCCAAATATATGCGAAAATTGCTATTTACCCTTATTATGCAAAACAAAGGTTAAAATGAAGTAAAATACCACAAAATTCTACGAAGGTTCCATATATAAGAACATCAATGTTGGATGTGTCACTTCTAATGAAATATAGAGAAATATTAAAGACAAAAGGGAGGGGCGGAGCTTATGTATAATCCAAACGCCCGTATGACGTACTGGGTGTCCTCAGATAGAGTTTACATGACAAAAAAGAGAAGAGGACCCTGCCAAGATCCTCTTCTCCGTAGTTATGGGAGTATTTGAACGTCATTATTTTCTCCGATAATGGCAGTATCTGCTGCCTGGACAAACAATCCGGTATCGACTACGCCGGCGATATTTTTAATTTTGTCATCGAGAGCTTTTGGGTCATGAATGGTGTGAAACGGACAATCCAATATATAGTTCCCGTTGTCGGAAACGAACACTTCTCCATTCTTTTTTCTTAAATCAGGGATACATCCCAGTTCCGAAATATGGGCTGCCACGGCCTCCCAGCCGAATGGAAGTACTTCGACGGGAAGGGGGGCGGCGCCTAAACGGGAGACGAGCTTGGATTGTTCTCCAATGATCACAACCTGTTTGGAAGCCTGAATGACAATTTTTTCTCTTACGAGAGAACCGCCGCCGCCCTTTAGCAGGTTTAGATGGGCGTCTATTTCATCAGCTCCATCAATCGCTACATCAATCGTTTGAACTTCATGAAAATTTGTAAGAGGAATCTGCCATTCTACTGCCCATTTCTCGGTGCGAGTGGAAGAAGGCACACCGGTTATATGAAGACCTTGTTTCATTTTCTCTTTTAATTTTTTCATCATCCAATATACGGTGGATCCAGATCCTAGTCCGATGGTCATGCCATCTTCCATAAAGTCTACGGATTTTTCAGCTGCCCTTTTTTTATCAACGTCCCGCTGTGTTGTTAATTTGGTATAGTGGTTCTGCTTGCCCATTTCACTTCTCCTATCAATTGGATTGTTTAAGCTCCTGGTTGACCAGGTAGGAGGGGGTCCTGCCGGACAATACGTCTGCAACATTTTGCGCGGTTTTTTGTTTTAACTCTAATTCCGACGCTGTGGAGTAATACGCAGCGTGCGGGGTTAAAATAACGTTGTCCATGTCCCGCAGCGGATGATCAGGCATCATTGGTTCTGTTTCCAGCACATCCAGCCCGGCACCTGCGATTTCCTCGGTCTGAAGGGCTCTGATCAATGCTGCTTCATCTATCACCGGCCCCCGGGATGTATTAATAACAAAAGCGCTTGTTTTCATTAACGAAAATTGATCATCACTTAACATCCCCCTTGTTTTTTCATTTAATGGAGGATGAACAGAAATGAAGTCTGATTCCCGGCAGAGGATGTCCAGATCTACCATATGAACACCCATGGATGCCGCAGTTTTTAAAGAAGCAAAGGGGTCGTAAGCCATAACTTCTAATCCAAAGGCCTGTGCCTTTTTGCTTAACATTTGTGGTATGTTCCCAAAACCAATGAGTCCCAGCTTTTGTCCGCTCATCCGGTAGGCGGGTTTCATAATCTTAGGATCCCAATTTCCGTTTCTGACAGACTCATGGAGCTGGACGATTTTTCTTGCACATGCCAGCAGCAGGGCAAAGGCATGATTGGAGACTTCCTCTGCGCAGTAATCGGTGACGTTGCTCACCATAATTCCATGTTTTGTCGCCGTGTTCACGTCGATCGTATCAAATCCCACGCCGTATCTGGAAATGATTTTACAACGACTCAGGCTCTGTATCACCTCTTTTGATAGGGGGGCGTATTGGTTGATAATACCATCAACTTTCCGGGCCGCATCGATTACATCTTCCTCCGTGCGGCATTGCGCTGGTATAAGCTCCGCATCCACTGTTTTGAGAACGTCCCTTTCTGGCGCCAGTGTATCATAGGTATAATCTGTAACCAGTACTTTCCATTTACTCACTTTGAAAGCTCCTTCCCAAATTCATTTCGTGTTCCTCCGCGATTCCAGAATGGACTGAAGTCTATGGAAATATCTTTTATCTTTATCTTACAGATAAAGCGGTTCCATATCAAAAAAATTTTTTTCTATTAACGGGTTGATTGAAAAATATTTTATTGTATAATAAGATTAATCGAAAATAATTTTGACATGGTTTCCATTTACTGGACGACTGGAGAAATATCTTCTGTCCTCATAGAATTAGTCTTGGATGATGAATTTGTTGTGTTGATTAACAGGACTTATGAAAGCGTTTTAACTAAGTGGCTCCATCCAATGGATGCGTCGGCAGAGGAGAAGGTCCGCTGCCCAGCAGATAACCTGCTCCGGGAGTCTATTCTCCGGAAAGTGCCATTCGAATGGAAAGTACATACTTACCGAACAATGTTGGTGTGAATCAGCGGGAGCTGTATACACTGCTGCTGGTTCTTCCATATAAATTATTATTTATAATCTTGAGGGGGAGGAAAATGAAAAAAGTATTTCTGGCAAGTATATTCTCGCTTACACTGATTGGTCTTACAGCTTGCGGAGGAGGAGAAGAAGCGGATTCCGAAAATGGAAGCGCTTCCGAAGGAGAAGATACAGCATCGGAAAACGGTAACGATTCAAATGGTGAAGCATCCTACACTATTGAAGCGGGGATTGGACTTAATAACGAACATCCCCAATATGAAGGGCTGCTTGAGTTTAAAGATATTGTAGAAGAAGAAACAGATGGAGATATTCATGTAGAAACATACCACAGCGGTCAGCTGGGTGATGACCGGGAGATGATGGAAGCATTGCAGCTGAATACCCAGGAGGTGACCATTCCTTCTACAGCTCCCATGGCCAATTTTGTGGAAGAATTTACTGTATTTGATTTTCCATTCTTATTTCCAAATGAACAAGTAGCGGATAAAGTACTGGATGGAGAAATCGGGGACCGTCTGCTGGATAAATTAGAAGAAGAAGAAATGGTTGGGTTAGCCTATTGGGAAAACGGATTCCGTGATCTTACAAACAGTCAGCACCCGGTAGAAACAGCAGAAGACTTTAACGGTCTTACCCTCCGTACGATGGAAAATGACCTGCACCTGGATGCCTTTGAAGAACTGGGAGCCAATCCTACCCCAATGGCCTTTGGCGAGCTGTTCACGGCCATGCAGCAAGGAACGGTGGATGGACAGGAAAACCCGCTGGCAACCATCTATCTGGAAGGGTTTTATGAAGTACAGGATTACTATTCCGATACCCATCATGTATATAGTCCATTTGTTTTTCTCATGAGTAAACAGTTTTATGACAGCCTTCCGGATGAATATCAGACTATTGTGAAAGACGCCGCAGTGGAAGCCGGCGAATTCCAGCGGGAGCAGAATCGTAAAGCCAACGAAGAGCTTCTTGGCAGTCTTGAGGAAGAAGGCATGGAGATAACAGAAGTGTCGGATGAGGCCCGTTCTGAAATGGCAGATATTGTCCAGCCTGTTATTGATCAATATGCCGAAGATATCGGTACGGATTTCGTGGATGAAGTATATGAAGCTGTAGAAGAAGCGGAGGAAAGTGTAGAATAAATAGAAATTGGAAGGGACTGTCCGTCACAGTTCCTTCCCTTCATAAGAATAGAAAAGATCGGAAAAGAATTATTATTTTAATGGTTTTAGAAGCTCATTGTTTTGTTTATCTTTTCTTGTTAAGAAGAAGAAGGCAGGTGGAATGAATGCGCGTTGTACGCTGGCTGGATGAACATTTTGAAGAATTTCTGCTCGTTGTGTTTTCCTCGATCATGGTTGTTGTTATCGCGATGCAGGTATTTATGCGTTATGTCATGGGGGACTCCTTGTCCTGGTCGGAGGAACTGGCACGATATTGTTTCATTTGGCTCGTTTATATTGGCATCAGCTACGGGGTGAAAAAACAGAGACATATTAAAGTAGATGCCATGCTGATTTTTTTTAAACAACGAGGAAAAATTGCGATGAATATGCTGGCCAATCTTATATTTATGATTTTTGCTATCGTTATTATTTATTATGGTCAGGATATAGCGTTACGTATATGGGAACTGGGACAGCAGTCCCCGGCCCTTCATCTCCCTATGGGGGTGGTTTATCTGGCGACTCCTGCTGGTATGGGACTGACGGTCATAAGATTAATACAGCAGCTTTTGAAACAGGGGAAAGCCCTCTTTGGAAAAGACTCCTTTGAAGTGGAAATGGAGCATCAAAAAGCGTTAGAGGATCAGGAAGATCTGGTAGAAGATGTGAACCAAAATGAGCGTCCGGATCCGAAAGGTTAGGAGGAACTTCAATGACAGCAGCGATCTTATTTGTTAGTTTTGCGATCCTTTTATTATTAAGTGTGCCGGTAGGGATTGCGCTGGGTCTGGCGACGCTCATTTCGATTACCTATTCCGGGGCAATGCCGGTAGAGTTTCTAGCGCAGGAACTGGTAACGTCTGTGGATTCCTTTCCATTAATGGCGGTGCCGTTCTTTATTCTTGCGGGAGAGATAATGGGAAGAGGCGGCATCACGGACAGATTGTTCGGCGTTGCCAATGCTCTTGTAGGAAATAAAACGGGCGGTTTTGCGATTGCAACGATTATTACATGTATGTTTTTTGCTGCGATTTCCGGTTCGGCTCCTGCTACGGTTGCGGCTATCGGGGGAATTATGATTCCGGCCATGGTGCGCATGGGGTATGATAAACGATTTGCGACGGCAACGGTGGCCGCTGCCGGATCGTTAGGGGTTATTATTCCACCAAGTATTCCGATGGTTATTTATGGTGTAGTCGGTTCCACCTCGATCGGGGACTTATTTATCGCAGGTATCCTGCCAGGAATCATTGTAGCCATAGGCTTAATTATCTATGCCTATTATTATTCGAAAAAAATGGGCTATAAATCTTCCGATGAAGCTTTTTCCTGGAGAGTATTTGGGAAAACAATCTGGCACGCCAAATGGGCGCTGCTTATCCCTGTGATCATCCTGGGCGGGATTTACGGAGGCGTTTTTACCCCAACAGAGGCGGCAGTGATTGCTGTTGTTTACGGACTATTTGTCAGTATGGTATTACATCGGGAATTAAGCATTACCCAATTACCCGGGGTTATTTCCGCAGGTGCTTTAACTACAGCGACGGTTCTTATTATCGTGGGGACCGCCACCGCCTTTGGAAAGTTGTTAACGCGCGAACAGATTCCAAGTCAGGTGGCCGATGGTATGCTGTCCGTTTCTGAAAATCCAATTGTACTAATTTTATTAATCACTTTACTGTTATTAATAGTAGGCTGCTTTATGGATACACTTGCAGCTATTATTATATTAACGCCGCTTCTTCTCCCGATTGCGGCAGATATCGGATATCACCCTGTCCACTTTGGGATCATTATGATTGTCAATTTGGCAATAGGGTTTATCACCCCGCCGTTAGGCGTTAATTTGTTTGTCGGCTCCGGGATTTCCGGGTTGTCGCTGGAAGAACTGTCAAAAGCAATTATTCCGTTTTTCATAGCGATGCTGATCACCTTGTTTATTATTATATTTATTCCGGAACTCTCGATGTTTTTACCGTCGTTCCGAGGATAGGATGAATACAAATGAAAGCGGCAGGAGGTAAGGATGGAAGAGTTTCAGAAAAATATTATCATTCAGATTGAGGAAAATCAGACGGTGATAGAACTGGGGCAGCTGCTTCAGCCATTCAAATCGGAAGTCTATTTGATGAATCGTTCGGAAGGGCATGTGGTCGAGGCAAATGTGAAAAGCCTGCTTGGCCTGGTTAGTATGCATATTCAAAATGGAGATCAGGTAACTGTCCGCGCCGTTGGGTCTGATGCTGAAGAAGCTGCAGCCAAAGTTATTAACTTTTTGACCTAACTATTAATTGAATATTTTTTTAAAACAGCGGGGGACAGGGGCATGGCTGAAACGGCCATGCCCTTAGGTCTGTTTTATACTAATATATTTTATAATATAGAACATTGTTTTATTAAATTGACAATATTCCTCATTCCATTTACTATGGTTCCTAGATAAACGTTTAAAGTGGAACCAAAATGATTTAATAAATTATCTAAAAATGACTTGTAAAATAAAAAAACATCAGTTACTATGTAATAAAACAACTAAGTTTATCGGATGAACAAACTAACTAAACAGCTATCATTATGTGAAGGAGGGCGATAACAGACGAAAGGCCAGATGGAGCATTTTTTATTTTTTGTATTTTGTAAGCGATATCAAAAAGGATGGGGGTTTTGTTTATTTTGAAAAATCTATTATTTCTTTTAATGGGAGCTGTATTGTTGATGGCTGCCGGATGCCAGCCTTCCTCGGAGAACATGGAAACACCGGACGGAGAATCGGAGTCCGGGGGAGAGTCCGGGGAAGAAGATAGTTCTGAGGATGCTGCTTCCGAAGGCGACGACGTATTATCGGTGTGGCATATTGAAACTGGTAATGCCCAGGAAGTGCTGCAGGAAGCGGCGGATCGATTTGAAGAAGAGCATGACGGTGTGACGGTGGAATTGAACCAGTATCAGAATGATGCCTATAAAGAACAGATAATCACAGCGATGGGAGGAAATTCTCCGCCCGATATTTTCCATTCCTGGGGAGGCGGCTGGCTTGAAAACTTTGTCAATTCCGATCAGGTCATGAACGTAACGGATGATGTGGAAACGGATAGATTTTTACAGACAGGCCTTGATACAGTCACCTTTGATGATGAAATCTACGGGGTGCCTGTAGGGATGGAACTTACTCCTGTATGGTATAACACAGAAATATTTGAAGAGCATGGCCTGGAAGTACCTGAAACTTATGATGAGCTGTTAGAGGTTGTGGAAACGTTAACGGCCAATGATATTATTCCGTTTGCCCTGGCAAATCAACCCCAGTGGCCCGGGGCGTTCTATCTTATGTACTTAGCGGAGCGCACGGGAGGCCCGGACTTATTCGATGAAGCGTTTAATCGTTCCGGCAGAACATTTGATGATGAAGCCTATGTCGAAGCGGGAGAAAAAATTCAGGAATTGGTTGAAATGGGTGCTTTTCCTGATGGTGTAAATGGAATGAATTACGACAATGGGCAGTCCAGGCAGCTGATGTATTCCGGAGATGCGGCAATGGAAATCATGAACAGCGGTGCCATGCTGAATAACGTAAGAGATGAAATGCCTGAATTCGAGGAAAATTTAGATTACTTCTTGTTTCCTGAGATTGAAGGCGGAGAAGGTAGTCAGAATCATGCTGTCGGCGGTGTAAGTCCCGCATTTTCAGTTTCTGAAAAAACCGAAAATCCGGAGCTCGCTGTCGAGCTTCTAAAGGAATTGAGCAGTCAGGAAACGGCGCAGGGATTATCTAACCGAAGCGGAAATATCTCAGCCATCAAGGGTGTAGATTATGAAGATGACTATGTGGAGCGGTTAAGCAATACGCTGAATGAAGCAGATTACCTGCAGACGTTTTATGATCAGACGCTGCCTCCGGAGGTAGCGCAGGTCCACTTAGATACCACGCAGGGACTATTCGGCCAATCAATTACTCCAGAGGAAGCAGCGCAGGAAGTGGAAGAAACAGCGAAGGAAACGTTGGACGAATAACTTGGCTGCATCAGGCTGTTTTCCTACAGCCTGATGCACTCCTTAAAATAGAGGTGAACTTCTTTTGGCGATAAACGAACCGAGTCAGCAATTAAATACAAGTGCAGGCACATATAGAAAAAAAGAAAAAAGAAAAAAATTCCTGGTGATTCTGGGCTTTATGGCTCCGGCTCTAATTATATACGGGTTATACGTCGTCTATGCCATCGGAATGACCTTTTATTACAGTATGTTTGACTGGTCAGGAATTGATGCGAACTTTGATTTCATCGGGATTCAGAATTACATTACATTATTTCAGGACCTAACCTTCTGGCAGTCATTAAAGAATAATACCCTGCTCATTGCTGCGTCCTTATTTACTCAGATACCTCTCGGGCTGATCATGGCTTTATTACTCTTCAGTCCGGTGAAAGGAATGAGGTTATTCCGCACGGTGTACTTTATGCCGTTTCTGATGTCTACCGTTGCCATTGGTATTCTTTTCATCTATATCTACGATGCCAACTTTGGGCTGGTTAACCAGCTGCTTGGAGCCGTAGGGCTGGATTCCCTGCAGCGCGGGTGGCTTGGTAATGAGGATACAGCAATCTGGGCGGTCATCGTGACGATTTGCTGGCAGTTCGCCCCGTTTTATATGATTCTATTCCGAGCTGCGATTGTAGGAATTCCGGAAGAATTGTATGAGGCGGCGGACATCGATGGTGCGACGGGATGGAAGCGGTTTTCAAACATCACATTTCCGCTGTTGAAACCAATTATCGTGACATCTGCTATTTTGTCCATTATCGGGGCTTTGAAGTATTTTGACTTAATATACATCATGACAGGCGGAGGCCCTAATAATGCCACGGATTTAATGGCTACGTATATGTATGATCAAACCTTTACCAATTTTAACATGGGATATGGGAGCACGGTGTCTTCCATGATGTTTATCATCGCATTCATCGTTACGGTAATTATTATCACGTTAGACAACAAACGAAAGGCGGATTATTGATATGCTGAAAAAAATCAAGCAGACCCCGCTGTACATCGTTGCGATTCTTATTCTTTTATTCACAGGGCTCCCGTTTTTCATCATGCTGAATACATCGTTTAAAGATCAGGGAGAATTCAGTTCTGCCCCCTGGGCATTACCAGAGAACTTCTCCTTTGAAAATTATACCGCCTTGTTCGAAACCAACTTCTTTCATTTCTTCTGGAATAGTTTAGTAGTTTCCGTGATATCGGTCGTGCTGGTTATTATTTTCGGTGCTATGGCCAGTTATCCCATCTCCAGAATGAAATTCAAGTTAAACCGGCCGCTGCTGCTGTTATTTATGGTCGGAATGATGATTCCCATTCATACCACGTTAATCCCAATTTTTTTGCTGACACAGAATCTGGGGCTTTATAACACAATATGGGGATTGATAGGTCCTTATGTTGCGTTTGCTCTTCCGATATCGGTGGTTATTTATACGCAGTTTATGTCAGAACTGCCGAAAGAACTGGAAGAGTCTGCAAAAATTGATGGCTGTGGACATTTTCAACTGTTCTGGAAGATTCTTTTTCCTTTATTGATACCAGCCACTTCCACAGTCGCCATTTACAATTTCATTCATATATGGAATGAATTTATCTTTGCTTTGGTTCTGACGAACTCAGATGAAGCGGCCACGCTCCCGATTGGGTTAAGGGAATTTTATGGAGAGTTTTCTGTTAATATTCCGGGGTTGATGGCGGCCCTTTCCTTAGCCAGCATTCCATTGTTACTGGTATATTTTGTTGCTCAGGAAAAAATTATCAAGGGATTGGCTGCAGGATCGGTAAAAGGATAGCAATTGTTGAATACCCTTACAGAAAGGCGGCTGTAACATGACAAAGAAAATAGTAAATCCAGTACTTCCGGGCTTTCATCCTGATCCTTCTATTCTCAGGGTGGGAGATGATTATTTTATCGCGACGTCTACCTTTGAGTGGTTTCCAGGGGTGGAACTTTACCATTCGAAGGATCTGGAACATTGGGAGCTTCTGCCCTCGCCATTACAGAGAAGGTCTCAGCTTGATATGATAGGAAATATTGATTCCGGCGGGGTGTGGGCCCCATGTCTCAGCTATTCGGACGGTCTTTTTTATCTCATCTATACAGATATGAAAAGCAGAACAGGAGCTTATAAAGACTCCCATAATTACTTAGTAACAGCTGAAAATATAGAAGGGCCATGGTCTGAACCCATCTATTTGAACAGCAGCGGGTTTGATCCTTCTCTGTTTCACGACGAAGACGGCAGCAAATGGCTGTTAAATATGCTGTGGGATTATCGATCCGGAAACCACTCTTTTGCCGGGATTGTTATTCAGCAGTATTCTCCGGAAAAAAGAAGGCTTGTCGGACCGGTCACTAATGTTTTCAAGGGGACAGAACTTGGCGTGACGGAAGCTCCCCACGTGTATAAGCGGAATGGCTACTATTATTTAGTGACAGCAGAAGGCGGAACTGGTTACGAACATGCCGTAACCATCGCACGCAGTCCTTCTCTTTTCGGCCCTTATGAAGTAGATCCAACCAACCCTGTATTGACATCTCATAGAACCGATGCCTATTTGCAGAAGGGCGGGCACGGAAGCTTGGTCGAAACACAGCAGGGCGAATGGTATCTTGCTCATCTATGCGGGCGCCCCGTAAAAGACGGCCGGTGCATCCTCGGAAGAGAAACAGCACTACAGAAATGTTACTGGACGTCAGATGACTGGATCCGTGTTGAAGGGGGAAGCTCCCCGCAAACAGAGGTGGAAATACCGGATCTCGAAGAATTTTTACCGCAGCAGGAAGAAAATGTTGATGATTTTACCGGTGAAAACCTGAAGCACCATTGGAAATCTTTGCGGCGCCCATTCACCAATGATTGGGTTTCTATAAAGGAAAGAGAAGGCTATCTCCGATTAAAAGGCGGAGAATCGCTGAACTCTCTTCATCGTCAAAGTTTACTCGCCAGGAGACTGGACAGCTTTGAGGCGGAAGTCGAAACATGTCTGGAGTTTTCTCCGGAGTATTTTCAGCAGATGGCCGGTCTTATTTTTTATTACGATACAGAAGACCACGTGTATCTTAACGTCAGTCATGATGAGGAAATGGGAAGATGTTTAGGAATCATTGAAACGACAGCCGGCAAATATGAGGAGATCGTCCGGAAAATTTCCTTGCCGGAAGAAGGACCCATTTATCTTAAAGGAATCGTCAACCGGGAGCGGCTGCAGTTCTATTATTCTACGGATGGAGAGGAATGGGAAAAAATCGGCGGGGAAGCGGATATTTCTCACTTATCCGATGATAATGCAGATTACATACGCTTTACAGGCACCTTCACTGGAATGTGCAGCCAGGACTTGAGTGGAGCCGGAACTCCGGCAGATTTCAAATATTTTCACTATACAACAGGAAAGTAGGTATAGGATGAAAAACAATCATTTTTTTAATGCCCATCACTCTCCAATTGGAGCTTTTTCAAGCTTCACGTTAGGGTTTCCTGGTAATGGAGGCGGTCTGGACCTGGAGCTCGGCCGGTCTCCTCGAAAAAATGTCTACATAGGTCTGGAATCCCGGGAAGACCGCGGCATCTATTATGCTCTCCCTTTTTTTGGTGAAAATGAAGATGAAAGTCAGCGGTATGATATGGAAAATCCAGACCCGGATCCTGATAAGCCGGACATTATTCACTCGTTTCCAAGAAATGAGGTGAAGCGGGATTTCAACGTGGGGACAGATACATGGGAAGCCGGGGACCTTGCTTTCACTATTTATTCACAGGCACAGCCTGTCCCCGATCCGGAAACAGCCTCTGACGGCGAAATGAAACTCTCCCTAGTGCCTGCCGTTTTGGCGGAAGTAACGATCGATAATACGAAAGGGACTTATCCAAGAAAGGCCTTTTTCGGGTATGAGGGAAGTGACCCTTACAGCTCTATGAGAAGGCTTGATGATACCTCAGATCAAGTCAGTGGAGTTGGGGAAGGACGGGTGACAGCTGTTGCGTCTTCAGGAGATGCTTCCTCCGCCCTGCATTTCAGCCTCGAAGATATACTAACAACAGAATATAAAGAGAATTGGACTTTTGGGCTGGGAACAGTGGGTGCTATGGTAATGGAAGTGCCTGCGGGACAACGAGCATCCTATTCGTTTGCGGTATGTTTTTACCGGGGCGGAACGGCAACAGCTGGGTTGGATACCTCGTATTACTATACCAACTATTTTTCCAGTATCGAGGAGGTGGCGGAATTTGCCACCGCTCATTTTCAGGATTTAAAAGAAAGAGCTCTATCTTCCAATAGCTTGGTGGAGGCATCTCACCTGTCTGCCGATCAAAAATTTATGATGGCACATTCCATTCGCAGTTATTACGGCAGCACGCAGCTTCTCTTCTATGATGGTAAACCCTTCTGGGTGGTGAATGAAGGGGAGTACCGCATGATGAACACATTTGATCTGACAGTGGACCAATTGTATTACGAGCTGAAAATGAATCCCTGGACGGTAAGAAACGAACTGGACATGTTTATTCAACGGTACAGTTATATCGATCAGGTGCGTTTTCCCGGGGAAGAGCAGCTGCATCCCGGCGGAATCAGTTTCACCCATGATATGGGGATCGCCAATACGATCAGCCGCCCGCATTATTCTGCCTATGAGTTGGCCGGGATTGAAGGCTGTTTTTCCCATATGACACATGAACAGCTGGTGAACTGGATTTTAACAGCGTCCGTTTATGTAGAGCAGACCCAGGATGAGAAATGGATGACAACGAATGTTGCGATTTTTAAGCAAACCTTTGAAAGCCTGCTTCACCGTGACCATCCTGATCCCGCAAAACGTAATGGCCTTATGGGGCTGGATTCCAGCAGAGTTAGGGGTGGTGCTGAAATCACCACATATGACAGCCTGGATGTTTCGTTAGGCCAGGCGAGAAATAATGTCTATCTGGGAGGGAAAATCTGGGCTTCCTATGTGGCACTTGAAAAAATATTTAAAGAAAATGGGGAACCGGAATTAAGCAGAGAAGCGGGAGAACAGGCGGAAAAAACGGCAAACACGATCGTCTCGAACGTCACCTCTGAAGGATATATTCCCGCTGTAATTGGAGAAAACAATGATTCTAAAATCATACCGGCCATCGAGGGCCTGATTTTTCCTTATTACACAAACAATCAGGAAGCATTGGATCCAGAAGGAAGATTTCGTGAATACCTCCATGTGTTAAGTACGCATCTGCAAACCGTACTGAAAGAAGGAAGCTGCAAATTTGAAGACGGTGGATGGAAAATTTCATCGACCAGTAATAATTCTTGGCTGAGTAAAATCTATCTTTCCCAGTTTATAGCAAGGAAGATACTTGGTTTGAAGGAGGAAGACGATGGAAAAGCCGATGCTGCCCACGTAACGTGGCTGACTCATCCCACGTTATCCGTCTGGAGCTGGAGTGACCAAATCATATCAGGAGAAATTGTAGGAAGCAAATACTACCCGAGAGGTGTAACCAGTATCTTATGGTTGGAAGAAGACTAAGGGAAATGGCGTTTCGAACTTTGTTTATCTGATAGACAAAGTAACTTTAGAAAGTTATAATAAAATGAAATCGATTTTAGGGGGAACCATCAATGGCCTATTTTAATCAAATGGATAACGTACAGTACGAAGGACCACATTCAACGAACGCTTTTGCATTTAAATACTACAATCCAAACGAGCAGGTAAATGGGAAAACGATGGAAGAACATCTGCGTTTTGCGGTGGCCTACTGGCACACGTTTGTGGAAGATGGATCAGATCCTTTTGGCGTCGGAACGATGGAGAGGCCGTGGGATGTATATACGGGAATGGATTTAGCAAAGGCCCGGGTGGAAGCAGCATTTGAAATGTTTGAAAAGCTGGGGGTTCCTTATTTCTGTTTCCATGATGTGGATATTGCACCGGAAGGAAATACATTAAGAGAAACGAATAAAAATCTGGACATTATTGTAAGTATGATTAAAGACTATATGAAAGACAGCAAAACAAAGCTGTTGTGGAATACAGCGAATAATTTTACACATCCCCGCTTTATTCATGGCGCCGCGACATCCAACAATGCAGATGTTTTCGCCTATACCGCGGCTAAAGTGAAAAAAGGTCTGGAAATCGGCAAAGAACTCGGAGGGCAAAACTATGTCTTCTGGGGCGGCCGCGAAGGTTATGAAACGCTGTTGAACACAGATATGAAACTTGAACTTGATAATTTAGGCCGATTTTTCCATATGGTCGTAAATTATGCCAAAGAAATTGGATACGACGGTCAGTTTTTAATTGAACCTAAACCAAAAGAGCCGATGAAGCACCTTTATGATTTTGATGTGGCCACCGGGTATGCTTTTTTACAGAACTACGATCTGACGGACCACTTTAAGTTCAATATTGAAGCTAATCACGCCACGCTGGCCGGTCATACGTTTGAACATGAACTTCATTATGCCCGGATTCATAACATGCTTGGTTCGGTCGATGCGAATCAGGGTGACCTATTATTGGGGTGGGATACAGATGAGTTTCCAACAGATCTATATTCTACGACTCTTGCCATGTATGAAATTCTGAAAAACGAAGGATTAGGAAAAGGCGGTCTGAACTTTGATGCAAAAGTCCGCAGAGGTTCGTTCAAACCGGAAGATCTGTTCCACGCCCATATCGCCGGCATGGACAGTTATGCGGTAGGGTTAAGAGTTGCCCAGCGTCTGCTGAAAGACAAAGCACTGGAAAACATTCTGGAAGAACGGTACAGCAGTTATTCAGAAGGTATTGGCTCCGCTATTGTTCAAAATAAGACGGACCTTCCCCAACTGGAAAATCATGCGCTGGATTTAACAAAGATTGAGCATCAATCCGGACATCTTGAAAAAATAAAGTCAGTCCTTAATCAATATTTGCTTACCGAATTTTCCCAGTAAAGGAGCAGGAGTTATGCAATTTTTTATTGGAGTCGATCTTGGTACCAGTGCGGTGAAGGTTCTGTTGGTGAATGAAAAAGGAGAAGCCGTCGATGAAGTATCCAAGCCTCTTTCCCTTCTGCAGCCCCAATCGGGCTACAGCGAACAGAACCCGGCCGAATGGGTGGAACAGACGATAAATGCTTTGGCAGCATTGATGAAGAGGTTTGAAGGAAAACAGGAGGAGATTAAGGGGTTAAGTTTTTCCGGGCAGATGCATGGATTAGTATTATTGGATGAAAAGAATGATGTGCTCCGGAACGCGATTCTCTGGAATGATACGAGAACGACGAAGCAATGCCGGGAAATTAACGAAACGCTGGGAGAAGAGCGTGTATTAGAGATTACTAAAAATCCGGCATTGGAAGGGTTTACTCTTCCTAAGCTGCTCTGGGTAAAAGAAAAGGAGCCGGAGCTATTCCAAAACGCCCGTACTTTCCTGCTTCCTAAAGACTACCTGCGGTATACACTTACCGGCCGGATTCATATGGACTATTCCGATGCGGCCGGGACCCTGATGCTGGATATATTGCATCGGGAGTGGAGCAGGGACATTTGTGAAACGTTTGGGGTAGATTTGTCTTTATGTCCCCCTCTCGTGGAATCTACAGCGAGGGTGGGCACCGTCTCCTCTGCTGTTGCGGAAAAAACAGGACTGTCTTCCGATATGCCGGTTATTGCAGGCGGAGCGGATAACGCCTGTGGTGCGGTGGGCTCAGGAATATTATCAGAAGGGAAGACATTCTGCAGTATCGGTACATCTGGCGTTGTTCTTTCGTATGAAGCAGACGGTTCCAAAGACTTTGAAGGAAAAGTTCATTATTTTAATCATGGAGCCCCGGGAGCCTATTACACCATGGGCGTGACGCTGTCCGCCGGTAACAGTCTCCGCTGGTTTAAAGATGTATTTGCCGAAGAGGAGACGTTTGAAGATATGGTGAAGGGTGTAGAGCACCTCCCTGCTGGAGCGAACGGACTGCTGTTTACCCCGTATCTTGATGGAGAACGAACTCCCCACGCCGATGCTGCTATCCGTGCCAGCTTTATTGGGGTAGACAGTTCCCATACCAAAAAAGATTTTGTCCGGGCTGTCATGGAAGGCATTACGTTCTCTTTAAAAGAATCGGTAGAAATATTTAGAGAAAGCGGAAAAACAATTGATACTATCATTTCTATCGGCGGCGGGGCGAAAAATGATACATGGCTGCAGATGCAGGCAGATATTTTTGATGCCACCATTGTAAAATTGAAGAGCGAACAAGGACCCGGTGTAGGAGCAGCCATGCTAGCGGCCTTCGGAAGCGGAGGATTTTCAAGTCTTCAGGAATGTGCTGATGTTTTTATAGAAGAGGATAGAGTATTCCAGCCCCGCCCGCAGGAAGTGGCAGCCTATAAAGAACTGTTCCAGATATATCAGCAGGTCTACAGCCGTACGGCCGCCATCAATGAACAGCTCGTACCATTTCGTGGATAATGAAAGAAAAACCATCCCAAAACAATATATTTCCGAACGTTCTGGTAGTGCCCCGCAAAGGTTATTTTTCCGCAAACCTTTGGGGGCAGCCCCTTCTGCTGTGAATCCGTTCGGGAATTTTTTTGCGTGATGCTGCCAAAATGGCTAATTAATCCTGTCCCCTATGTACTTATAAAAAGGCGGGATCAAAAGAACAGCGGTTGAAGGTGCTCAACCGCTGTTTTTGAGAAGCTAAGAAAGTATAATTATTTTAGGACATATATAATCAATATGCTATTTCGAAGAAGCAGTGAAAGGCGGGCGGGCACCTGCGGGAAAGAATAAGGCGAAGCCCCGGCAGGATAAGCCCCTGAGACTCGTTCAAGGAGGCGGAAGGCCATACCCCGTGAAAGCGTCTCGCCTGCACGGATCTGCTGTGAGAAATACAGGCTTTTATGGAAGGAAGCAGAGGACGAATAAGCTCGGGAGCTTGGGTGAGTTTGCCCAGGCTTAGTTTTTCCTATTGTTTTTTCGATGAAATATCCAGCCAGACAGCGAGGATCAGGATCAATCCTTTAACAATATTCTGCCAGAACGTCTGCACATTCAACATGCTCATTCCATTATCAATGCTGGTCATAATTAAAGCTCCAAGCAAAGATCCTATGACAGTACCGGTTCCTCCCATAAGGCTGGTGCCGCCTATGACGACAGCTGCAATAGCATCCAATTCGTACATTTCTCCGGCTCCGATTGTTGCTGCGTTCAACCGGCTTGTCAATATTATGCCGGCAATTGCAGATAAGGCTCCCATTAACATAAAGACAATTAGAATGTTCCGCTTGATGTTAATACCGGAAAGCAGAGCGGCTTCGTGATTGCCGCCAATGGAATAAAGGTGCCGCCCGAATGCTGTGTTATTCAAGAAAAAAACAAACAGCATGGCAACGAAAGTTAAAATTAACAGAGGCATGGGGATTCCTTGATACCGGCTTAGATAGTAAACAAGAATCAATGCAAAAGCAGAAGAAGCCAACACTTTCCCGTAATCAACAAATGGCGTATTCATACGCAGATCTAGGGCTTTGCTCTTTTGACGGGAACGAAATTTCAATACGACGATACCTGCTATGAAAATAATGGTTAGTACATATCCGATCGAATAGGGGAGATAGCTTTGCCCAACAGCCATAAAACTTGGCTCTAACGGTGCTATTGTCTGGCCGCCGCTAATCCCAAGCAGAATCCCTCGAAAAATCATCATTCCGGCTAAGGTGACAATAAAAGCAGGGATCCCCCTGTAGGCCACCCACCAGCCCTGCCAAAGCCCAATAAGGATTCCCGCGGCAATCGTAGCCAAAATCACCCAAAATGTATTCCAGCCAAACCATACCTGGAGAATGGCAGCAATTCCTCCTGTCAGACCCAGGAGAGAACCGACGGAAAGATCAATATTACCCGAAATAATCACGAGGGTCATTCCCACTGCTAATACACCTATAACGGTCATTTGCCGAACTAAGTTCGTAATGTTTCTTGAGGTTAAAAAGTCACCGTTTGTCAAAATGGTAAAGATCACTACAATAAGAAGAAAGGCGATAATTAGGGCATAAGCTCGTATGTTCATTTTAAAGGATAACTTATTTAACATGACTGGGTCCTCCTGTGGCCATTTTCATAATACTTTCCTGATCGGCTTCATTTCTTGGGATTTCTCCGGTGATGGTGCCTTCTGCCATTACCGCTATCCGGTCTGACATCCCTATCAGCTCGGAAAGCTCGGACGAAATCATGATAATGGCTACTCCTTCTGCAGTAAGCTCATTCATTAAATGATATATTTCTTGTTTGGCTCCAACATCAATACCTCTGGTCGGTTCATCCAGTATTAATACTTTCGGAGCTGTTAACAGCCATTTGCTTAGTACAACTTTCTGCTGGTTCCCGCCGCTCAATGTATTGACAATCGTCTGCAGAGAAGGGGATTTCACCCTCATTTTATTTACGACCTGCTGCGTTTGATAGATTTCTTGTTCTTTGTCCATGACCCCAAAAGAAGTAATCTGAGGAAGGGATGATAAGGTCGTGTTTTTTGCCACATCCATTCCGGTCACCAAACCGAAACGTTTTCTGTCTTCAGATACATAGCCTACACCCTGCTGTATGGCATCTTTTGGGGATCGAAACAGGACCGGCCTTTCATTCAAGTAAATAGAACCAGAGGGAGTCCCTTCATATGCTCCGAACAGACTCATGGCAAGTTCTGTACGTCCTGCGCCCATTAAACCGCCGATGCCGAGGACCTCTCCCTTGTTTACTTCGATATTGATATCGTAAACCAGGGGAGTGTGCCCGCCTTTTTTTGTAAAAGAAAAGTTCTCGGCGGAAAAAACAGGCACTTCTGTTTTATTGTTTTGATAGGGAAAAAGCTCCGTGAGCTCTCTCCCTACCATTGATGAAATAATTCGATTTTCTGTGGCCTCCGATTGATCGATGGTTTCTATGGTCTGCCCATCTCTAAGAATGGTAATAGAATCAGCAATTCTCAATACTTCTTTTAATTTGTGGGAAATATAAATACAAGTGATTCCTTTGGCTTTAAGATCTTTTAAAATGGAAATAAGAATATCTACTTCTTCTTCAGCCAGCGCAGCTGTAGGTTCATCCAGAATAATGATGTCGCTTTCTTTCTCCAGGGCTTTAGCAATTTCCACTAATTGCTGCAGGCCAACCCCCAGGTTTTTAATTTTTTCATTGGTCGGGATCGTTAAACCAATGTAGTCGAGTAACTGTTGGGTTTTGGAGTGAAGCATGCTCCAATCGATAAGTCCATTCGTCTTAGGCTCATTTCCCAAGAAGATATTTTCAGCGACAGATAATTCCTGAACCAGGGCCAGTTCCTGGTATATGATGGTGATGCCCGCCTCTTCTGAATCTTTGATAGAATCAAAGTTTTGACGTTTTCCATGAATGTAAATGTCTCCCTCATAGGATACAGCGGGGTGCACGCCGCTGAGAATTTTCATAAGCGTTGATTTTCCGGCTCCATTTTCCCCGCAGAGAGCATGTATCTCGCCTTGTTGTACCTGAAGATTCACTTGATCAAGTGCCTTTACTCCAGGAAATGATTTTGAAATATTTTTCATATTAAGAATAGTCAACTTTTATCACCCTGCTCCCAGACAAATTACTCTTCGTAATCAGGTCGTTCTTCTTCCGGCACTCCTTCATATACGTCTTCAAAGTCATGAAAGCCGTCTTCAATAATTGTGTCTACCATATTGTCCTCATTTACGGAGATCGGGTCGAGTAGTACGGATGGGATGTTGTATTCCCCGTTCTCTACTTCTGTGTCGGCTTCAAATTCTTCCCCGTTTCCTATGGTGACAGCTAGTTCCGCCGCCCGGGAAGCTATTTCCGTAATAGGTTTATATACCGTCATGGACTGAGTGCCTTCGACTATACGCTGGGCGGCAGCCAGGTCAGCATCTTGTCCGGAGATGGCCACTTCCCCGTCTAAATCCTGGGCATTCAAAGCCTGAATCGCACCGCCGGCCGTATTGTCGTTGGAGGCTACAACAGCATCAATATCGTTGTTATTGGAAGTGAGGGCATTTTCCATAATGTCCAGAGCTTCTGTTGCAGACCATTCATCGGCCCATTGATCTCCTACCACTTCAATGTTTCCTTCGTCGATCTCCGGCTGCAGCACATTCATCTGCCCGTCTCTGAAGACCTGGGCATTGCTGTCCGTCGGCGCTCCACCTAATAGAAAGTATTTTCCTTCCGGAACTTCCTCCACTAAATATTCGGCCTGCATTTCTCCTACACGTTCATTGTCAAAAGATACATAGGCTTCAATGTCGGTGTCATTAATCATCCGATCGTAAGCAATCACTGGAATACCCTGTTCCTGGGCTTGAGAGGCAGCAGCGCCTATACTATCGGAGTTATCCGGTATAATAACCATGACATCTACATCCTGCGTGAGCATCGTTTCTACCTGACTGTTTTGTTCAGCATCATCCCCATCAGCCGATTGTACAATTACTTCATCCGCTCCAAGTTCTTCCGCCTTTTCTACGAAGATATCGCGATCATGCTGCCACCGCTCCAGCGTCAAGTCAGCAACGGACAATCCAATTGTTAAATTACCATCGTCTTCCCCGGATTCCCCGTCTGCGTCATTGTCCACATCCTGACCGCATGCACTAAGGATCAAAATAAGTACAAGTACAGCGAAAAGTGATACTTTTGTCCCCTTCATAATAAGTCCTCCTCAAAATTTTCAATTTGTTTTTCCGATAAACAAAGTATAATACCTAATTGAAAGCGGTGTCAATCATGATTATAATTTTGTAGTAATAATTTACTGATGTAAAAGGTTTAAAGGATGAAATAAAATAAAATAACCCTTATGAAATATTTTCTTATATGCTATTATGTTTAATAAATAAACAAACAGTGGAGGAATGACATGCAAACGGGCGATCAGGAACTGGTGAAAAAAATAAATAAGTCTATTGTACTCCAAACAATTCAAGCATCCAGTCCCATTTCGAGAGCACAGATTTCGAAGGACTCTGGATTAAATAAAGCGACCGTATCAGGGTTGGTCAATGAATTAATGGAGGAACAATTTGTACAGGAGATTGGAACAGGTCTTTCAAGCGGAGGACGGAAGCCTGTGATGCTCTACTTTAACAAAAAAGCCGGGTATGCCATTGGGATTGACTTGGGGGTGAACTACATCTTAGCCGTGTTGACGGACCTGCAGGGGGAGGTAATAGAAAAAATCGAAGAACCCTTAGAGAATACCTCTCTTGATGTGGTACTGCCAATGTTGAAAAATGTGGTCCAATCCCTGATGGACAGAAAACCTTTCAGCGCCTATGGCGTTGTTGGTATAGGAATAGGCGTGCCGGGGATTACCGATAAGAACGGGAGAATATTGTTCGCACCGAATTTAAACTGGGAACAGGTTAATTTAAAACAGGAACTGGAAGAGAACTTTCAACTCCCCGTGGTTATAGAAAACGAAGCCAAAGCCGGGGCGCACGGAGAAAATATTCACGGCGCAGGAAAATCAAGCAGAAACTTTGTATATATCAGCATGGGGATTGGGATTGGCACTGGTATTATCATCAACAATCAGTTGTATAAAGGAGCAAATGGCATTGCCGGAGAAATGGGGCATTTTACGATCGATGCCAACGGCAAAAAATGCAGATGCGGAAATAAAGGATGCTGGGAATTATACAGCTCGGAAAGCGCGTTATTAGAACAAGCTAAATCGCTGCCTTCCTTACAGGAGAGAGAGATTTCACTGGATATGCTGATACAGGAAGCCGAAAACGGGAATACAGAGGTGATCCCTTTGTTTCATCGAATTGGAGAATATGCCGGGATCGGATTGACCAATGTCATCAATACGTTTAATCCGGAACAGATTATCATTGGGAACCGCCTTTCCAAACTTCAAAATTGGTTGATTAATCCTATTCACCATGTTCTGGAACAACGCCTGCTGCCTTATTATTATCAAGACCTTTCTATCACGTTCTCTCAATTCGGTATTGAATCCTGTGCTTTAGGCTCAGCCGCTTTTTCGGTGGAAGCCTTTTTCGCAGAGAATAAAGTAACCGTTTCATAAAGTAGTGCTGAAGGGGTGGACATATATTCCGTTATTTCTTCCATTTTTCCTATTTTGAAGGAGCAAGCGGACATTTGTGCCGCTATTTCCTCTTTTCTGCGTGAAAGAAGCGGTCCAAGAGCCGGATAGCGGAATAAATGTCCGTGGCTGCTGCGTGCTGGAAGCGCTAATAGGAAAATAATGTTATTAAACCGTTTACAAAGCAATGTTTTTTCTGTAAAATTAAGTTGTATACAAGGTATACAAAAAAAGAGAGAAAGGAAGGGAGGATGTGGTGCCGTTTCCTGTTGAAAAGTTGAATCCTTCTTCCAAAGGGGAAGAAATTGCTGGTTATATGCGCTATGAAATTATGACAGGAGAGCTGAAACCAGGGGAAGTGGTCTCAGAAAACTCGATTGCTGATCAATACAAATCGAGCAGATCTCCCTCCAGAGAAGCCCTGCGTATCCTTCAGCATGAGGGACTGGTCCAGTTAAAACGGATGGGGGCTGAAATTATAGGAATCTCTCAAAAAGATGTAGAAGAGTTAAATGACATTCGTTACCTCATTGAAAGTTTTGCCATGAAAGAATGTGCTAGGCAAAACAATGAAGAACCTACAGCGTTTTTGCACTTCACGGTAGAAAAAATGAGAATTGCTATGGCTAAACAAGATTATGTTGAATTAGCTGTGCAGGATATTTCCTTTCACGAAGCTATTATTAAAGGCAGTGAACATACCCGGATTTATCATGTGTGGAAAAACATAGAAAAATTAATTATGACGGCATTATTGACGGCGACAGAACGAAGGGTGTCTACAGAGGCAGAAGGAATATATGAAGAAGTATTAATACAAACTCATCTGGATATTGTGAACGCCATCGCAAGCGGGAAGGAAGAAGAAATGGAAGCGAGCCTTCAAGCCCACTTCGAAGATACCAGAGCCACGGTAAATAACAGTGTGTTTATCCATAAGAAGGAAACGGAGTGATATGGTTTTGTTTACGAATGATACACTGCAGGGGAAGACAGCGGTAGTAACCGGAACGACAAGAGGGATTGGAAAGTCCATTGCTGTGGCAATGGCAGAGGCCGGGGCTGACCTTGCTTTAATTCAGCGCTCTTCTAACGATGAAACAAAACGGGAAATTGAAGCGTTAGGTGTAAATTGCACTATTTTTCCATGTGATTTGAATAATGTAGAGGAGATTAAGGCGGTTATTCCGGAAATAAATCGCACCATGGGATCCATTGATATTCTCGTCAACAATGCCGGCATTCAGAAACGGCATCCCGCTGCAGAATTTCCAGAAGAGGACTGGGACCAGGTGATGGATATCAACTTAAAGGCTGTCTGGATCCTGTGTCAGGAGGCAGGAAAGCTCATGGTATCGAAAGGAGACGGAAAGATTGTAAACGTTGCTTCTCTTTTATCCTTTCAAGGGGGGATAAATGTCCCGGCTTACGCCTCCGCCAAAGGAGCCGTAGCTCAGCTTACGAAAGCTCTTGCTAATGAGTGGGCTCCAAAAGGCGTTAATGTAAACGCCTTAGTTCCAGGATATATTGCAACGGAAATGAATACAGCCCTGATTCATGATTCTACGCGGAGCCGGCAGATTCTCGAAAGGATTCCGGCCGGACGCTGGGGCGAAGCAGACGACTTCAAAGGCCCGGCTGTATTTTTAGCCTCTCCGGAATCCAATTATGTACACGGCCATCTGCTGGCAGTAGATGGGGGATGGATGGGCAGATAAAGGGAAACTTCCATCGGTGGAAGATTTTTATCATCTTTCGGATCTGGGTCGTACAGGTCCGGAAACGGGAGTTTTTACGGATGTTTAGCATAGGAATAAATAAAACACATACATAGAATAAATGGCACGGGTTCAAGGATAGAACCTCGTGCCATTTATTCTGGATAGGGAGCACCTTTTCCCGCTTATAAAACACAGAAACAATTCTTCTCAAGGTATGACGGAAACAACACCAATCTGAATCTTCGTTTTTAGACAATGAACAGTTCGCGATGAACTTAGTCGTTCTACTCGGGAAGCTTCTTGATTTTCACTTGTTCAATGCGGTTTTTGTCCATTTTTATGATCTCAAAGAATAGTGAATGATATTCTAATGTTTCCCCTTCTCCCGGAATATGCTCCATCTCTTTATAAAGAAATCCGGCGATGATATCCTCTTCTTCTGGTATACGGGAACGAAACAAGTCATTGAGGCGGCGTATGCCTAATTTGCCGTGACAGACGATGTGGTCCTCTGACAGTTCCTTAATCAAGACATCCTCTTCTTCATCCGTTTCGTCAGCTATCTCCTGGCCGATCATCGCTTCAATGATATCTTCATGGCTGATAATCCCTGTCGTTCCCCCGTATTCATCCAGAACAATGGCGAGGTGTTTTTTTTCTTTCAGCATCATTTTAAACACTTTTTCTATATTTGTTGTTTCCACAATGTATAAGGGGTAATTATCGGTGAAATCAGACAGGCTTTTTCCCGGAGCGTTTGCCCACTGCAGCAAAAGCTTGGAATGAAAGACTCCGATAATGTGATCCATATTCCCGTCATACACCGGATAGCGTGTGTGATTGTGCTTCAAAATAATGGCTTCTGCTTCTTTGTAACTGCTTTCGGCGGGAATACCGACAATATCCATTCGTGGTGTTTTTAATGCATCCTTAACGTCTTTATTATAAAAATCAATGACCCCTTTAATACGCTGGGTTTCTTCCGTTTCAAATGTGCCTTCAGAGGATCCGATATCGACCATTGTTTTTAATTCTTCTTTGGAAAAGGAAATCTGTTCTTTCTGCCCTTTTGATATGACTCGGATGACGGCTCCTGTAAAGAGGGAAAGCAGAGCAGTTAACGGCTTGAATATCGTCATGATAAACCGTATGACCGGTGCCACCAAGTAGGCAATTTTGTCAGCGAACGTTGCAGCTATCGATTTTGGGAGCACCTCGGAAAATACAATGATTACAACTGTCAACACGGCTGTAGCCAGGCCGACGTTCACTCCATAATCTAACGCAGCGATCGTAACAAGGGTTGGCAGCATAATGTTTGAAATGTTATTCCCGATCAGAATGGCCGTAATCAATTCATCCGGATGTGAAATCATATGTAACAGTTTTTTTGACGATGCTTCTCCATTTTCAGCTCTTGATTGTACTTTCATTTTATTCACAGCTGTAAGGGCGGTTTCACTTCCTGACAAAAAGAGAGAAACACATAGTAGGAAAATGATTGCTGCGAGCATGAACTGGTCCTCCATCAATAAAAGGTAGATCTTTCTTTTGTTTATTATACCCTGAACAAACATGTAGAAACATGGAACTCTTTTGTGTGAAAAAGCGAAAAGACATAGTAAAATCTTTATTAGAGATTTGATGAGGAGGATAAATATGCAGAACTTCGATTCCCGTTTTAGAACCGCTCATAAAGAAGCCTGGATCGGGGTGGGACTTGTCCTTTTTAATTTTCTCTGGTGGTTTGGGTTCGCCTACGGTCTGGGGTCGAAGCCGCCGGGGGAATACCACTATATACTCGGAATGCCGGCGTGGTTTTTTTACAGCTGTGCTTTAGGTTCCATTGTCATGATGGCGCTGGTCGCTTTTATTGTAAAAGCCTTTTTTAAAGAAGTGCCGCTGGAAGACGAGGAAGAGGGATCCTCATGAATTGGGGGGTAACGATTCCGCTGTTTTTGTTTCTGGTTGTTATTTTTGGAGTTGGGTTCTGGGCGGCCCGCCATATGGCAGCAAAGCGCGACTTCCTGCAGGAATACTTCCTCGGCAGCCGTGAACTCGGCGGGCTGATCCTTGCCATGACGATGATTGCGACTTATGGAAGCGCGAGCAGCTTTGTCGGCGGGCCCGGGGCTGCCTACAGTGAAGGTCTCGGCTGGGTCCTGCTTGCCATGTCCCAGGTCGCGACCGGATATTTTGTCCTGATGATTTTAGGGAAAAAATTTGCGATTAAGGCACGTCAATATAAGGCTGTGACCCTGGTTGATTATTTGAAGGGCCGCTACCAGAGTAAAGCTGTCGTACTACTTAGTGCTATCAGTATTATCATCTTTTTATTTTCTGCAATGGCAGCGCAATGGGTTGGCGGCGCCCGTCTGATTGAATCACTGACGGGACTGTCGTATACGTCGGCATTATTCATTTTTGCGGTTTCCGTGATTTTCTACGTTATCATTGGCGGTTTCCGTGCTGTCGTCGTCACCGATACCCTGCAGGGGATTGTTATGTTTTTCGGTACACTGATTATTCTGGTTGGAACCATCATCGCTGGAGGCGGCATAGGGAATATAATGACGGACCTTGCTTCTGAAAACCCGAATCTGGTGACTCCGTTCGGGCACGATGGAAGCTTAACGCCGCGCTATGTGTCCTCCTTCTGGATTCTTGTCGGAGTCGGAGTGATCGGTCTGCCGCAGGTTGCGGTGCGTGCCATGTCCTATAAAAGTGCAAAAGGGATGCACCGGGCATTAATCATCGGCACTATCGTCGTGGCGTTTATGATGTTTGGCATGCACCTTGTCGGAGTGATGGCCCGCCCTATTCTGCCCGGCATCGAAACGGCTGATTCTGTGATGCCGCAGATTGCCATGGAAGTACTGCCTGCCTGGCTCGCCGGACTTGTGCTTGCGGCCCCAATGGCTGCTATCATGTCAACGGTGGATTCCCTGCTGCTGCTCGTTAGTTCCACTGTCGTCAAAGATGTGTATTTGAATTATATGAATCCCGAAGCCACGCGTAAACAAGTAAAACGGATCAGCTTTGGCGTGACAGCCCTGCTCGGTATTACAGTATTTGCGATGTCGCTGACTCCGCCGGATTTATTGATATGGCTGAATTTGTTCGCTTTTGGCGGTCTCGAGTCCGCCTTTATCTGGCCGGTGGTGCTCGGGTTATACTGGACGAAAGGAAACAAATATGGGGCAATGGCTTCGATTATTATTGGAGTGGGGGCCTACAGTCTTATTCATAACCTTTGGCCGGAACCGTTTGGGATGCACACTGTTACGCTCCCGGTCCTGTTATCGTTTGCCGGCTACATCATTGGAAGCCTGGCTGTCCGGCGGAAAAGGGCAGACCTGCAAGCTGCAGAACAGCCCTGATCCTCAAAAAGCACTCGGTTAGCCCCGGTTGAACTATGAAAAGGAACGGTATATGGATGGAAAGTGATTGTTAAAGCAGGGCTTACCGTTACTTTGTTATTCTGGAATGAAAAAAGCAATCGTAAGAGCCGCAGTTACCTTTACATTCCATAAGAAAAACTGAAATTGTAACGTTAAGCAGGCGGAGCGTTTCTATATCACTGCCCCGCCGCTACGGCACCGCGGTGGATGTTATCGATACGATGGCTTATGGTACGATGAATGGAGATAAAGTATTGGAACAGGCATTGCAGTGGCATGAATTCGTAGAAAAGCTCAGGGCGCCTGCCCCTGGGCTTTTTTCCCTTTATGTGTTGATAATGGAACCGTCATGCCATACGATAAAATGGAAAGGTTCAGCTGTTAAAGGGGGCGATAGACTTATATATTTTCAAAAAGAAGGAGGGGTTGTCGTGCGCACGAAAACAAAGGTTTCTTTGCATCTATTCATAGGAACTTTATTGTTATCATCCTTTGGAGTTGTCAGCCAATTAAATGTCCCGCCGGCAGCAGCGGCAGAAGATTTTCGTGATGTTTCCGAAGAGTACTGGGCTTCGGATTCTATCCAGCGTCTTTCAGAACAGAACATAGTAAACGGGTATAAGGATGATACATACCGCCCTGGAGAAAATATGAACCGTGGCCAGACAGCGGCGATGCTTGCTAATGCTTTTGATCTTGAGGTGGATCCTTCGGCGGAAGCTCCTTTTGATGATCTCACAGAAGAAAGTTATTTTACGCCGGCTGCAGCTGCGATAAAAAAAGAAGGTTTAATAAAGGGACGGGAAAATAATACACAATTTGCTCCAGCAATGGAGCTGTCTCGTGAACAAATGGCTACCATTATGGTACGGGCTTTTGATTTGGAAGAAATAGAAGGAAGCGGCGCCGGGATTACAGATCTAGAAGAAGCCAACGAGAGTCATAGAAATAATATCGAAATTCTTGCGCAATATGATATTACCAGCACGGAAGATGGCAGTTTCCGGCCGCTGGAGTCTGTGACCCGGGCGCAGTTTGCAGTATTTCTGGAGAGAGCTCTCGCTGTTGATTATTCCCTGGAACAAGGCATCACAGGGGTGGAGGCGGTGGACAGCACGACAGTAGATGTCACCTTCAACCAATCTGTAAATAGCGCAGTTCCCGGTGACTTTTCCTTTGACCCCGCATTGAATGTAGTGGGGGCGGAAGTGACCGAAAGCAGTAATGCCGAAAGCATTGTCCGCCTAACGACGGAAAAGCTGGAAAAGGCAAAAGATTATCATTTGTATTATAAAAACAGTTTAACCAGTGGAAAAATAGCCGGGGAGGAGAACGCAGCGGCCGCCCCGGTTGTAGAAGATGTGATGGGTGAAGGATTAAAAGAAGTAACCATTACATTTAGTCAGAATGCAGCAGACCAGGAGATCATTAGTAACTTAAACGCTTATACGCTGCAGGACAGGAACGGAAATGTGATCCCCATTGAAAGAGGGAGTGTGGAAGGGGACGTAGTGCGGCTGATCCTTGTAGAACCTCGTGCCGAGCAGGAATCAGCAGAGCTGAAAATCTCAGAGGCAGTAGTGGAGAAAGAAGAGATTTATCATATCGCGTTCTACGACGAGGCAGCAGAGTAGAATTTGGCACGGATGAGTCCGTATGTGCCGGCCGGTATTATTTAATCAAACGTTTGTTTTAATTGCAGAATAGGGGTTTGAAAGGCGGGAAAACTGGAAATAGATTTTTATGAACGATGATGAAAAGAAGGAGGCTCCAGTATGCCTTGGACATTAAACGACTATCCATCGTCATTAAAAAATCTGGATAAACCCGAGCGGAAAAAGGCCATTGATATTGCTAATGCAATGCTGGATGAAGGATATAAGGAAGGACGGGCTATTCCGATTGCAACCGAGCAGGCGAAAGAATGGTATGAAAATGCGTCAGAGGAAGATATCAATGAGTTAATGAAAGAGGTGGACCCAACCGAGCGATCTGAAGAAGGAAAGCGGTACAAGAACCGCCCCGAACTGCTGGACCGCGCAGAGATGGTTCTAGCCCATGAAGACGGATGGGCAGTACAAGCCAATGGAGCCGAAAAACCGGACGAGGTGTTTGATCAAAAATCAGATGCAATCAACCGGGCGAAAGAGATAGCAGAGAACAAAGGAACAGAAGCAGTAATATACAGAAAAGACGGCGAGGAAGAGACACGCCATTCGTATTAAAGAAGCACGGCCGGTAATGAGAACCATTCATTATCGGCCGTTTTTTAAGGCAAATACGTATCTAAAATAAATTAATTTAATTAATTTATTGAAGAGTGAACGGAAACCCGGTACAATTTATATTGAAAGCGATTCCATGATTTTCTGCATAGCATGTGTAAGCTTGTTTTACGCTTACACTTTTTCTTTATCGAAATCGAAGGAAAAGGGAGTGGTGGTTTGGCATGATAAATAAACAGCTGCCAAAAATCTGGTTTGGCGGGGATTACAATCCGGAACAATGGGACGAAAGTGTCTGGAATGAAGATGTTCGCATGTTTAAGCTTGCAGGCATTGATGTTGCAACCTTGAATGTATTTTCCTGGGCCCTTAATCAGCCGGATGAAGATACATATAGGTTCGAATGGCTGGATGAACAGATTGACCGCCTCTACCAAAGTGGAATATACACCTGCCTGGCTACAAGTACAGCGGCTCACCCAGCCTGGATGGCAAGAAAGTATCCTGACATCCTCCGGGTGGACTTCTACGGGCGGAAACGAAAATTCGGCGGCAGACACAATTCCTGTCCCAACAGTCCAACCTACCGGAAATTTTCCGAGAAAATAGCTGGAAAACTGGCGGAACGGTACAAAGACCATCCAGGCGTATTAATCTGGCACGTCTCCAACGAATACGGCGGCTATTGTTATTGCGATCAATGTGAGGCCTCTTTCCGGAGGTGGCTGAAAGATAAGTATAAAACCCTGGAGGAATTAAACAGAGCCTGGAATACCCGCTTTTGGGGCCATACCTTTTATGACTGGGAAGAAATTGTACTGCCGAATATATTAAGTGAGGAAAGGGAAGGAAAGGAAACTGATTTCCAGGGCATATCTTTAGATTACCGGCGGTTTATGTCTGACAGCTTGCTCGAATGCTTTCAGCTGGAAGATCAGGCGATTAAAAAACATACCCCTGATACGCCCGTGACCACTAATCTTATGGGAACCTATCCTATGCTTGATTATTTTAAATGGGGCCGGGAAATGGATGTGGTTTCATGGGATAATTACCCGGCGATGGATACACCGGTCAGCCGCACCGCGATGACTCACGATTTAATGAGAGGATTAAAGAGCGGCCAGCCCTTTATGCTGATGGAACAGACCCCGAGTCAGCAGAACTGGCAGCCTTATAATTCTTTGAAAAGACCGGGCGTTATGAGATTGTGGAGTTACCAGGCCGTGGCAAGGGGAGCGGATACAGTTCTGTTTTTTCAACTACGGCGTTCCATCGGTGCCACAGAAAAGTACCACGGGGCTGTCATTGAACATGTCGGCCATGAGCATACACGAGTGTTCAAGGAAACCGCAGCATTGGGAAAAGAACTGGAAGAGCTGTCCGACGCTTTGTTAAACAGCCGTATTCATGCAAAGGCGGCGATTGTGTTCGACTGGGAAAACCGGTGGGCCGTTGATTTATCAAGCGGTCCATCCGTGGCACTTGACTATGTAACAGAGATCCACAAGTATTACGATGCGCTGTACCAGCAGAATATTCAGGTGGATATGATTGGCATCGAGGAGGACCTCAGCCAATATGACCTGATCATTGCCCCCGTTTTATATATGGTGAAAAAAGGTTATGCCGATAAACTGAAAACGTTTGTGAACAACGGCGGCACGTTTGTAACAACATTTTTCAGCGGACTGGTCAATGAGCATGATAGGGTCACATTGGGAGGCTACCCCGGGGAATTAAGAAGTCTGCTTGGCATTTGGGCGGAAGAGATAGATGCCCTCCCTCCTGAGGAGAAAAATCAAATCGTCATGAAAGAAACATGGGACCATGGAAAAAAAGAATATAACTGCCATTTATTATTTGATTTAATTCACTCGGAAGGTGCTGACGTTCTTGCGGAATACGGTTCCGATTTTTACAAGGGAATGCCTGTTTTAACCAGGAATAACTATGGCAGCGGAAAGGCTTATTATGTAGCTTCCAGTCCGGAAGGGGCATTTCTGCAGGATTTTCTGGCAGCGCTTTGTGAGAAAAAAGGAATCACTCCTCTTGTAAAGCAGGCGGAGGAAGGTGTGGAAACAACCGAGCGGCGCAAGGGCAGCAAATCGTATTTATTTATTTTAAATCATAACCCGCATGCCTCTTCCTTTGATGCAGGGGCCAGGGAGACACGGGATTTACTGACAGGAAAAACGGTCACAGGAAAGCACACCATCGCCCCTAAAGATGTTATGATTTTGGAAGAATCCAATCAAACTACAGATTTTCTGTGATATAATGGCGCAAATTACTTCGCGTGGAGGAACCCTATGGTACAAACCGGCAGCTTTCAATGGATGAAATCGTTAAATAAATCCGTCATTTTGAATAAAATACGCACCAGCGGGCCGATCTCACGGGCCCAGATCGCAAAAGACACAAAACTAACCCCTCCTACCGTCAGCAGTATTGTAAAAGAGTTGATTGAACAGGGATTTGTGAAAGAAAGCAGCCTCGGGATGTCCCAGGGCGGCCGCAAGCCAACCATGCTTGTCATAAATAGCAGCGAGTTTTTCGTTATCGGTATCGATGCCGGACCAAATGAGATGGAGATGATTTTATCCGATTTATCCGGAGATATTCTGTATGATTCACTAACTCCGATTACACATCCGATCAATGAGACCCAGTTTATGGATATGCTGAAAACAGATATACGGGAGTTTTTGAACAAATATAGCCATCTGAAGGAAAAAGTCATTGGGATCGGAGTGGCGATGCATGGGGTCGTGGATGTGACCTCCGGCATGTCCCTCTTTGCCCCGAATCTAAATTTACATGATATCCCCCTTAAAGAACAGCTGGAAGCGGAGTTTTCTTATCCAGTAAAGGTCGAAAACGATGCGCGGGCGATGGCTCTCGGAGAAGCCTGGTTTGGAGAAAGCGGCGGAGCGCACAGTATGATGGCCGTAAACATCGGCCGCGGCATCGGTGCCGGTATGGTGATAGATGGAAAGCTGTACCACGGAGAATTTGATACGGCCGGGGAAGTCGGTCACATGACGATCGACATTCACGGGAAAAAATGCCAGTGCGGCAATGAGGGCTGCTTACAGACAGTCGCTTCCGGTCCGGCTATCGCCGAAAAAGCGGTGCAGGCCCTGGAGGCCGGAGAGAAAAGTGTACTGGCAGAGAAGGCGCAAACGGAAGACAGCGGAATCACCGGCGAGCTGGTCTATCGGGCAGCCCTGGAAAACGATGAATTGTGCGTGGCACTGCTGGAAGAAACGGGAAGGTATATTGGTATCGGCCTGACTAATTTAATCCATGTGATAAATCCAGGAAAAATTGTTATCGGCGGCGGTGTATCCAAAGCAGACCGGTTTATCCTCCCGTCGATGAAGGAAGAAATTGAGCAGCGGGCCCTCACTTCCAAAGCGAAGCACACCGACGTCACGGTGTCTAAGCTTGGGGACCGGGCCACCTCTCTGGGGGCGGTGTCCCTCGTGCTGGTGGAGTTATTTGATCCGGAAGTGATCGCGGCACAGTGATCCGAAGGCCGGTGGTCCTCCACAACCCAGCTGCTGGCGTGTTGAATAGGACATTTGATCCGCTATTTCATTGAATTGTACCATTTTGAAGGGGAGTTCGGACATTTGTTCCGTTAATTCCTCTTTTTAATGTAAAAGAAGCGGTCCAGAGCCCTGATAGCGGAACAAATGTCCGATAAAGGCGGTGCAAGCCGCTTATATCATCATTTAGCGGAATAAATGTCCGATAGGTAAACCGTATCTTGTCTGTTCATAACATAGCGCCAAGTATTCTCGACTATTTTTTTCTTATTGAATATCATCTTTATACTGCATGTAAATAACATGCGTTTCAAGATGTTCTTCAAGGCCGTGACGGCCGTCGGCGCCGCCGATGCCGGATTGCTTCCGGCCGGCGTGGAACCCTTGAATGGCTTCAAAGTTTTCACGGTTCACGAATGTTTCGCCGAAATCCAGTTCATTGGCGGCTCTCATCACTTCATGCATATTTTCGCTGAAGATGGAAGAGGAGAGGCCGTATTCCGTATCATTTGCTTTTTCAAGCACCTCATCCATTGTGCGGAAGGTTACAATCGGAAGGACCGGGCCGAAAATTTCGTTCTGGATCACGTTCATGTCCTGGGAGACGTTCGTTAATACTGTCGGCTCAAAGTAATAGCCGCTGCTGTTGTCTGCAGGACGGCCGCCTGTTTCTACGGAAGCTCCTGCCGTCACTGCTTCTGTTACCATGTCGTGGACATTATCCAGCTGCTCCTGGTTTACAAGTGGACCGATCTCCGCATCGCTGTCCTGCAGCGGATTGCCGTAACCGGCATTTTTCATTTTCTCGGTGATCCGTTTGGTGAACTCCTCTGCCACGTCTTCATGAACATAAACACGTTCGGCATTGGTACAGGCCTGCCCGTTATTAATAGTCCGGGACTGATAAATGTTTTCCACCGCCGTATCGAGATCTGCATGCTTGGTCACAATCGCAGGCGCTTTGCCGCCGAGTTCGAGATTTACCTTCGTCATGCTTTGAGCAGCTGCCTCCATGACCGCAGTACCGGCCGGTTTGCTTCCTGTCATCGAAACCATGCCGATGTTTTCATGGGAAGCAAGTGTGTTTCCTACCGTTGACCCTTTTCCATACACAATATTTAACACGCCTTCCGGAAGCCCTGTATCATGAATGAGTTTCATCATTTCCCCGGTCGCGTTCGGTGTGGCCTGCGCTGGTTTAATGACAGCGGTACAGCCTGTTAAAAGAGCCGGAGCAACTTTGCGGGCGAAGATAAATATGGGGAAATTCCACGGAATGATGCCGCCAATGACTCCGATTGGCTTTTTCATAATGAAAATATTTTCATTCGGGCGGTCGCTGTTTAAGATTTCTCCCTCATATTTTCTTGCCCATCCTGCCATATAGCGGAAATAGTCCACCGCCGTATCCACTTCTGCTTCGGACAACGAGAGAACTTTCCCGTTTTCTTCCGTCAGCGTGCGGGCAATATGGTCTTTATTTTTTTCAAAAGCATCGGCGATTTTTGTTAAATAGGCGGCTCGTTCAGCCGTCGGGGTTTTACTCCAGGTCTTGAAAGCGGTGTGGGCAGCCTGTACGGCCTGTTCTGTTTCTTTTTTTGAACCGGAAGGGGTGGACGCAATGACTTTCTCCGTGGCCGGATTCAGAACTTCAATCGTTTCCTGATGCTCGGAAGGCACCCACGTTCCGTTTATATAATGATTATATGTTACCATGAACATACCTCCTAGCTTCATGTTGGAACACGTAACACGGACAATAGTGTGTCTGCTTTCAGGTCTGACATCATTTCTATTCCACAAGAAAGAATGATAAAAACATAGGGAGAGTTATCATGAAACGATTCCTTTTAGTTATAACGTTGATTGGCACGGCAGTTCTGGCCGGCTGTATGGAAGAAAACCATGCCCCGCCGGAGGCAGCCCCTTTTAAGACAGATACCTCGGAGGAGCCGCACAGGCAGGGCATAGAGGATCCGGTGAAAGCGAAGGTTCAATCCATGTCCTTGGAAGAAAAAGCAGCGCAGATGATGTATGTCGGAGTGCAGGGTACATCATTGTCGAGCGGGGAGCGGTCTATGATTCAAGAAGAGGCCGGCGGTATTTTTCTGCTCGGAGGAAACATAGAAAGCGCGGAGCAGCTGCGTCAGTACACGGCAGATATTATACAGGCGGATGAAAACGGCAGCATTCCACTATTTTTAGGAGTAGACGAAGAAGGGGGCTCTGTCAGCCGGATCCCGGATACGATAGAAAATTTTCCTCCCAATGCTGTCATTGGAGAATCGGCCGATGAGGAAGTAACGAAAGAGATAGGGCGCCTGCTGGCGGAAAAAGTAAAGGCCTTTCGCTTTAACATGGACTTTGCTCCGGTCCTGGATATTAACAATAACCCGGACAATCCCGTCATTGGCGATCGTTCTTTCGGGGATCATCCAGAGCTTGTCACCAGCCTTGGAACAGCTGTCATGCACGGAATTGCAGAAGAGCAGGTCATTCCAGTCGTAAAGCATTTCCCCGGACACGGTGATACCTCCACCGATTCTCATATCAGTCTGCCGAGGATAGATAAATCAAAACAGACAGTGAAATCGTTTGAAATGGCACCGTTTCGAAAAGCAATAAAGGAAGGAGCGGATATGGTGATGGTGGCCCATATTCTCTTTCCCCAGATCGATGATCAGTATCCTTCTTCGTTATCGAGGCCTATTATCACTGGTCTGCTGCGGGAAGATCTCAACTTTAATGGAGTGGTGATCACGGATGATATGACAATGGGTGCCATTGCCGAAAATTACGGTATGGCAGAGGCAGCTGTACGTTCCGTGAAAGCCGGGTCGGATATGGTGATGATGGCAGATACGCGGAATGGAAAGTTTTCGGAGGTGCAGCAGGCACTTGTCCAGGCAGTCGAACAAGGAGATATCGAAGAAACAAGGGTTGACCAGAGTGTAGAACGGATTCTCCGTTTAAAACAAAAATACGAGCTTGGAAACAAATCCGCACCCTCCGTGGATACCGGAGCACTGAATGAAAAGATCGAGGAAACGGTGGAAGGTCTCGAATAGCACTCTGTAAAGAGAATGTAACATTATTACCATTACTCCCAGCATCTCAGGCTGTACAGGAACAACAAAGAAATAGATGGGCGGGGCGGAGGCCTCGCCTTTTTTAATGCCTGGGTAGAGATTTCAATAAACGAGAAATCAAAAAGGATGAAACGATCCACCAATCTCTTTCGTCTAATATATTACAAAACGTTTACAGAACGTAAGGAATGCTGATACGATATTGTAAGAAAATACTGGAAAATGAAGGAGCTGCGGAAGCGCAAGAAGATAAAATGGAGGGGAATGCTGGGATGAAGAAATTTTTATATGTGACCATTTGGACATCGGTATTCACTTTGTCAGCTTGTGTAAACGGCGGGGCCGAAAAACCCCCTCATCAAGAAGCAAGCGGCATGGAACATGGGGAAAAGATAGTGGAAGCAAGGGGAGAAGACAAACAGCCGCAGGAGCAGTCAGATGAAAAGGGGAAGGCCCAAGAGAACGGGGTGGCTCCCGTGGTGAACGATGTGATTACTTCCGGTCATGAAACCTTATCAAAATATCATGACCAAGGCTGGCAGCGTGCTGATTTTAACATTGTCCAGGCAAAAAGTTTTTTAGAGGACCTGATCCCTGATGTATCGGAAGCAGCAGAAGAAGCGGAAGACGCTGTGTTGACGGAAGACCTGGAAGACATTCACGCCACCATCATCCAATTCAATAAAAGATTAGAGGAAAATATGCAAATAAGCGGAAGAGAAAGAGACCATTATTTCATGCCGCTGCTCCGTGATTTTCGTGAGCTTGACGAGTACATAAGAGAAATCGACGAATACGGAGCCCCAAACACCACAAATTATGTCCATGAACATATGAAGGAAGATATAACGGAAGGGAAAGCTGCTGAAATGTTCAAGCAGCTGCCTCCCCCTTCGCAAAAGTATATGGAAGAAGATCTTCAACTCGCGGAAGCTTTCGTTCAGAATGACACATTCAGGCAGGCCGTTCTCGAAGCAAGCAAACAACAGGAGCATTTCATGGAGTCCGACATTGAAGTGATTTTCGAAAAAATCGTATATGAAGATTACTCCAAAGAAGAAACGCTGGAGCAATTAAATAAAGGATAACGGAGTATTTTTCGGATGCTTTTTTAGAAAGGAGATTCTATGAAAATTCTTCATGCGTTTAAACCAACGAAAGCCAACGATTTGTTTAATTTTAGAATGTTGGCCTTGACGACCATTGCTTTTTTATTACACTTGGGAATTCTTTATTTTTCGAACCATTTTTACAGGGAAGGAAGACCTTCAAACTTTTCCACCTTTCCGGCAGAAATGATATTACCAGGAATCTTCCTTTTCTTTATTTACCTTATTTTTGTTCTTATTCCCGCAAGAATAATTTTTTTGACGAAACTGCCAATGGTCGTGAAATATGCCCTAGTAATAGCCATTCCTATGGTTATATTTCATTTGTTGGATGCAGAAAGAGAAGGGTTATTCAATTACGCCATGTACACCCTGCCTTTGTTTTGTCTGTTTGACTTATACGGAAGAATACATAAAGTATGTGAAGAAGAACCTGAATCGGTATAAAGGTTTCCTATTTCTTGGCTGTATTGAATGCTTCATATATTAAAGTGTGAACAGGGTATGTTTATAATAAAGGTCGCTCCTCCCCATTTGAGTAAGTTAGTTTAATAATTGACAAAAGATAAATGTTGATATACAGTTTACGTAACATTTCCTCTATTTGTTCTAAGGTTATGTAAAAAATAACGTAATGGAGGAGGAGTAAAAATGGAAAAGCGCAGGCTGGGAAAATCAGATTTGTACCTCAGCACAATTGGAATGGGGTGCTGGCAGTATGGAGGTGGCAATTACTGGGGAGACCAAAGTCAAAACGACGTAGATCAAATCGTTCATGAAGCCCTCGATTACGGGGTGAATTATTTTGACACTGCAGAAATTTATAATGACGGTAAAAGTGAAGAATCTCTGGGAGCAGCGTTGAAAGGACGGAGGTCCAAAGCTATCGTAGGTACTAAAGTAACACCGGCGAATGCTTTTCCGGATGATCTTAGACAAAGCTGTGAGGAAAGTTTAAAGCGTTTACAAACAGATTATATTGATTTGTATATGGTTCATTGGCCTGTGAATGCATTATCTATTCAACATTTTACGGAAGACAAGGATAAAATCAATCATCCGCCCGATATACGCGAGACTTTTAGCACATTAAAGGTATTGCAGTCCGAGGGAAAAATTCGGCATGTAGGAATCAGTAACCACGGAGTGGAACAAATGGAAGAACTGAGAGAACTGGGAGCGGATATTACAGCGAATGAGCTTCCATATAATCTATTTTCACGGGCAATAGAATATGAATTAACTTCATACTGCAGGCAGCATGACATGGGAGTTATTGGCTATATGCCGTTGCAGCAGGGACTATTGAGTGGAAAATATGTAGTGGAAGATATGAAACCGAAACAGGCGAGGTCCCGTCACTTCCATTATTCCCGCGGAGCACAATCCAGACACGGGGAAGAAGGAGTGGAACGTGAAATTAAAGAAGCGCTTAGCACGATTAGGGATTTATCTGTAGATCACGGAGTAAATCTTATTCCATTATCGTTAGCATGGGTGCTTTCGAATCCGGATATCACAACTACAATTGTTGGCTGCCGGAACAAAGAACAATTGCATCAGAATTTAGAAGGGGCATCCGGTCAGATACCGCAAGAACTTCTTGAAAAGTTAAATAAAGCAACAGAACGTATAAAGGAGAAACTTGGAAGTAGTCCAGACTATTATGAAAGCCGGCAGCACAGCAGAATACAATAAATAAAAAGCAGGGTATTCCTTATGGAATCACTCTGCTTTCTTTATGACGAATGATCTATTAATAGGAGGTATTTTCCAGATTGCTTATTGGAAAGTAACGATCGAGGGCGAAATTTGCTGCGCCTAAAGCGCCACCGATTTCTCCTAGATCTGCTGTTAACACATCGATACTAGAAACGATGCTTGGGAGTGCACGCTGCCGCATGATTTTGTTGGAAGTTTCAACAAACAGCCGGCTGGTACTGGGAATTGGTCCACCAAGAATAATCGTTTCGGGGTTAAAGGTGTTAGCAAGATTTGCCATGGTTATCCCTAAATAATTGGAAGCGGTATGAATAACCTCCATCGATAGTTCTTCTCCATTATCTGCTGCCCTGCAAACATCCATTGCTTTGATGGTTCGTGTATCTGTATCAGGCGGCAGGAGGCTCCCGGCATCTTCCCCGAATCGCACTGACTTTCTAATCTGTTTTTCAATAAAAGGAGTGGAGCAAAGCATTTGCAAGCATCCTTCATTACCGCAGGAACACAGGGGCCCCGATGGTTCTACAGTGGTGTGTCCAAGTTCCCCGGCGCCGCCGAAAGAATCGGTAATGAGCTGTCTGTCAATATAGAAACCTGCGCGGACTCCAGAACCAACCCCGATGTAAATTATGTTGGAAGAATTAGTTCCGGCGCCGAAACGACACTCCGCAAGACCGCGGGCGCGGTGTCTGTTCATTAAAATGATGGGAAGCTCCATATCTATGCTCATAATGTCGGCTACGTTTACGTTGAACCACTCAAGTGGCGGAGCGGCTTTAATGATATGGTCATTTTTTTCTACGAGTCCCGGGGTTCCAATTCCAAGTACGGGAAGTATAGGGCGGTTCAGTTCACGAATAAAGGAGTTAATGCTGGTTCTTAGTACTTCAAATGTATGAACAGCCGACTGTGTCTGTACAGGAACATCGGTTTCATCGATAACGTTGTCCAGAAGGTCGAAAGCACCGATTTTCCAGTGATTGTTATCCAAGTTGGCACCGATAACACATGTAGAAAAAGGTACTAATTCTAAAATAACTGCCGGACGACCTCCTGTAGACTGTTGTTTTTTTGTTTCTTTAATGATGCCGCTTTCAATAAGTTCAGAAATAACAAAAGATACAGTGGCTCTGCTGAAGCCGGTAAGTTCTGTGAGTTTCATCCTTGACATACTGCCGTAAATCCGAAGTGTCTGCATAATAGCAAGCTTACTGTTTTCACTTGATTTATTGAACTGCATCCTCAACACCCAAATTCTATATAAGATTTTTATTCTATTATAAAGATACTTAAGTAAAAAATTCAACATAAAGGAACTTTAAAACTCTATAATTATGATTTTTAGAGTTTAATAAGATGAAACTTAATTTATTTATTGACAAAAGTGGCGCATCCATATATAGTTGTTATAAAAGAAAGCGTTTTCAATAAAAGGAGGGTAATTTATGTAATCATAATATCCGAGGAGCAGTATCAGCCCTTGAGACGTGGATAAAATTAATCTTTCTAAGGAGGAAGAAACAATGAAAGGATTTCGAAACAATCTTTTATTTTTCTTTATGATAGGCGCACTTATTTTTATAGTTATCGGATGCGGTAGTCAGGAAGAAACGGAAAGTACGAGTGGTTCCAACAACAACGATACAGCAGATGAAGAAAAAGTGGAGACAGGAAAAGACAGTGAAGCAGAAGAAGACAGCAACAATGATGCTGAAGCAGAAAATCAGGAGACATACACATTGAAAATGGCATCACCGAGCAATCCCGAAGATACTATGGTGCAAGCCTTTTTCCATTTTGAAGAGATGGTAGAAGAAGAAAGCGATGGCAGAATTGAAGTAGAAGTGCAGCACAGCGGACAACTTGGAGGACAATCGGATTATATTGACGGGTTACAGCTTGGAAGTATTCAGGCAGCGGAAATCACAACCTCGGTTCTTTCTTCTTTGGATGATCGGATGTTAATTTTTGATATGCCTTATCTATCAGAGAGTATGGAACATCAGCGTGAAGTTATTCAAAGTGGACTGGGTGATGAATTGAGCAATGTGATGGAAGAAGAGGAAAATATTAAAATTGTCGGCTGGCTGCAAAGAAGTGCCAGAAATGTGTACAGTTCGGCAGGTCCGATTGAAACACCCGGAGATTTTGAAGGGTTGGATATACGAGTAATGGAAAGTCCGGTAATGACCAATACAATGGAACTGCTGGGAGCCAATCCAACCCCAATTGCAGCGGATGAACGTTACATGGCTCTGCAGACAGGAGTCGTTGACGCAGCGGAAAACAGTATCGCTTTAGTTTTAACCGAAAAAGAATACGAAGTAACGGATTATGTGTCTATGACACAGCATTTTATGACTCCAAATACCATTGCGATGGATCAAAATTTCTTTGAGTCTCTCCCGGAAGACCTTCAGGAAATCATCACAAATGCGGGAGAAGAGGCTGGTAAGTTTGCCTATGAAGAAGAGCAGCGGCAAGTGGATGAAGCCGTAAGTGAATTGGAAGAAGTCGGAATGGAAGTAAACTTTATTAAAGATAAATCTTCCTTTAAAGAAGCGGTGCAGCCAATCTACGATGAATACGAAGAAGAAATCGGCAAAGAATATTTCGATTATTTCGACAATAATTAACAAACCAATGTACCCGGATAAAGGAGTGTATAATCAGTTACTCCATTTTCCCCCGGCTTGAATACACCGGAGAGGTGGGCGTTATGGGAGATAAAATAATTAATTTTATATATAACAGGCTGCTGGCCAATGTGGTCATTCTTATCGGATTTGTTATGGTGTTGAATATTTTGTTTCAGATCTTTGCCAGAACATTTTTAACTCAGTCCTTTCCGTGGACGGAAGAATTCGCCAGATTAAGCTTTATCTGGTTTTGCCTGTTGGGAAGTGTGATTACGTTAACAAGACGAATGCATTTAGGAGTGGAATATTTTTATCGGATGCTGAAATGTCTATCCAAAATAATTATTGATTGCGTCATACATGTGATTGTGCTTTTTTTTGGTGCTGTTTTGTGCTATTACGGTGTGCTGTTGGTCCTTAATGCAATGGATCAGATCTCTCCTATTTTACGAATACCGATGGCTTATTTTTATATGCCGATGCCGCTGACAGGAGGATTCTTTTTTCTGTACACCTTACATCAATTATGGTCTCTATTTCGAAAAAACCATTCAGAAGAACACAGGGTGTAAGCGCAGCATGAAAGGAGGAAGTCATGGCAGTTGTTATATTTATCGTCTTACTTGTGCTGCTGGCTATTAATGTACCCATTGCAGTGAGTACTGGTGTTGCTGCAATATTTGGATTCGCTGTGGTAGGGGACATTGATTTGTCTGTTATGGTGCAGCGGATGTTGATGGGGGTGAATTCGTTCACCTTAATTGCCGTTCCCTTGTTTATCCTGGCAGGCCGATTTATGCAGCTGGGCGGCATCACCAATGATTTAATTAATCTGTCAAAATCATTGGTTGGATTTTTGAGAGGTGGTTTGGCTTACGTAAATATCGTTAGCAGCATGTTCTTTGCAGGGATTACAGGCTCTGCTGCCTCTGATTCCTCATCAGTAGGATCCATTCTTATACCTGCTATGGTGAAAAAGGGGTATCACCGGGATTTTAGTGTAGCTATTACTGCTACTTCCTCGACAATTGGAGTAATGATTCCTCCCAGTATACCCATGGTCATTTACGGAGTAGCTGCCGGGGTTTCCATCGGGCAATTATTTTTAGGAGGAATTATTCCGGGTGTTCTAGTTGCTATAGCATTAATGGCTGTTACTGCTGTTATTGCTAAAAAAAGAGGATACCCAGTGGAACAACGGATATCTGTAAAAGAAGCCGGGCTTAATATTTTAAGAGGGATCCCAGCCTTGCTGACAATTCTCATTATTCTAGGCGGGATCATCAGCGGGATATTTACTGCAACAGAGGCTGCAGGAATTGCAGCGTTATACTCCTTTCTATTAGGTTTTTTCTATTATAAAGAACTTCAGATAAAAGATCTGCCTAAAATTATGCTGGATGTTTCAATAACAACTGGTATGGTAGCACTTATGATCGCCACTGCCTCAGCACTGGGTTATCTTTTTGCCATTCAGGGCATTCCGCAGATGATCGCAGAAGGACTTCTGTCTGTTACAGAAAATCCATTTCTGCTGCTATTAATGATTACCGCCCTGCTTCTTTTTGTTGGTACTTTTCTAGATTTAAGTCCTGCTGTCATCATTTTTACGCCGATTCTGCTGCCTGTTGTCACATCGCTTGGGATGGATCCGGTTCATTTCGGCGTCGTGATGGTTGTGAACCTTGCTATCGGACTGTTTACTCCGCCTGTCGGTGTTTGTTTGTTCGTAGCCTGTGCCATTGGAGAAATTTCGATCACAGAGGTGATTCGAGCAGTTTTGCCCTATTTTACAGTGATGATCTGTGTGTTGTTATTGATCACATATGTTCCTCAGCTTGTAATGTTTTTGCCAGAATGGTTGATGCGATAAAAGCGAAAATTTACAGAGGAGGTGATGGCGGTGGTTGCATCCTGCTTTTACTGTACGAAAGATGAAAGCCTGCAGCGGTTAATGATTCAAGCTATGCCAATGCAAATATCAACGTTGTATATCATGAAAGATCAAAATTATCCAGGTCGGTGTGTGCTGGCACTGAATAACCATAAGACAGAATTGTATGAACTATCGGAACGGGAACGTAAACAGTACTTCGATGATGTCGCGGATGCCGCAGAAAGGATATCTCTGTCTTTCAGGCCGGACAAAATAAACTATGCTATATATGGAGATATCGTCTCCCATCTGCACGTTCATCTGGTGCCCAAATATGTAGACGGCATGAACTGGGGAGAAGCTTTTGATAATAATCCTGAACAAAAGACGTTTCTTTCTGATGGGGAATACGAGAAGATCAGGCAGCGTTTAAACAACGTCAAATCCTGATAACTAATAAAACTTAGGGTATGGAAAGGGGAAATATCATGGTAAGAAAAATGATGGTACCGTCTATGGAGTTGGTTGATCACGAAGGACCCGGCACTCAGAAATGCGCGGTGATGGATGAAATTGGAGAAATATCAATAAAACAGGCAAGAGTTCCCGAGCCTGAAGCAGAGGAGGTACGTATAAAAATCAAATGGGTCGGTATCTGTGGAAGTGATGTAGAGGTCTTTCGCGGAGCTAGAGATCCGGAATTTATAACATATCCAACGCGTTTGGGTCATGAAGTGGCTGGTGTTATTGATCAAGTCGGAGAAAATGTTATTGGATTGAAAGAAGGCGACCATGTGGCACTGCGTTATGTGTGGGGAGCTTTTGCAGAATATATATGCTGCAGTCCGTTTTCGGTGAAAGTGCTGCCTAAGAATCTTCCCTTGATTGAAGGTTCTCTGATAGAAGTACTTCCTCCGCTTCTTCATGCAGCGGAGTTGGGAGAGATTGCGCCGGACAAAAATGTATTAATCATGGGGCAGGGGGTAAGCGGCTTGGCCATGACTCAGGTTATTAACTTATTTAGCCCCAGGAACCTGGCTGTGACAGATTTGTTTGAAGAAAAACTTGATTTAGCGGAAAAATATGGAGCTACACACACGTATCAACTTCCGAATGAAGAGGCAAAAACGATGGATGTGGTAAAGGGCGATTTTCCAGATGGATTTGATGTTGTTATTCCATGTCTTCTGGAAGGTTCAGGTATGGTGGATGCAATGGATGCAGCGGCACAGAATGGAAGAATTGTGATGTATGGGTGTATTGGTACCTGCCACGAACCAGTGGACTTTTTCAAAATGCATAAGAAACGATTGGAGATTCTAACAACAGAACCGAAGCGTGATATCGATAATCGACGTTTCTTCGATGAAGGAGTCCGCCTTGTTACAGAAGGTTTGATAAATACAAAAGAAACAATTACTCACATTCTTCCACTGGAGGACATTGCGGAGGCATTCGCTTTACGAAACGATCATAAAGGGGACACCATCCACGTTATGATTGACTGCGAATCACAGAAAAATTAATCTTTCGAAAGGAGCGGCATATGAACGACGAAAAGGTGAATCATATTCGGAAGGAATGCTTGAGATATTTTAAACAGGCGGGTATTGCTCTTACTCCAGAAGAAAAAGAAAACATGGAGGTCACTGATTTCGGCATGGGTCGATTGCGTGAGATGGGTCTGCAATTGGTTGTCTATATTAATACGGAGAGCTACTGCGCGAAAGAAATGGTACTACTGCCAAGGCAGACTTGCCCTGAACACCTGCACCCGCCGATAGGGACCTCGAAGGGAAAGGAAGAAACGTTCCGGTGTCGGATGGGGAGAGTGTATTTATACGTGTCTGGTACGGAGACACCAAACCCAAGTATTCTTCCTCCACAGGACAAAATGAATCACTTTACTGTTTGGAAAGAGGTTTTGCTTAAGCCCGGCGAACAGTATACAATTTCTCCTAATACCCTGCATTGGTTTCAGGCAGGGGAAACAGGAGCTGTCGTTTCAGAATTTTCGACGCAAAGTACAGATGAGAACGATGTTTTTACTGATCCTGCAGTTCAGCGTGTATAAGAATAAAGCAGTAAGTGTAACTATAAAGTTATTTTATTTTCAACCCCTAAACTATCATAACCTCGTTCTAAATCTAGGACGGGGTTAAAAATAAAGTTGTTCTATTATGATGTGAAAATATTTTCGTGTTTTTAAATATATAATGAAGTCATTTACATCTAATATCTTTCTAATGATCTTCAACAATCGTCCAATAACTGAACATTACTATTTGCCAATTTTGCTAAAACTTTCTGTACATCCCTGAACATTAGTGAAGTATCCTCTGTTACAGATCAAGTTTCGTTATGTCTCCTCGAACAAGGACTCAAAAATCCTATGTCAACGCCTAATAGCTAACACCTGTATTTTAAGCTCAAGGGTTTATTTAGTAAGTAATTTACTTTTTTAACAAACTAATAGATAACGTCATAACTCCATTAATAGCAAATATTGCTGCTAGACAATAGATTAAAATTGCTAAATCTGGTGCGTAAAGACTAACGCTTTTCCAAGGACTTCCCGTAACATAACTAAACAATGGTACAAATCCAACAGATACTAGGAGTAAAACGATTCCTGAAACAAGCAATATTTTTTTGTTTAAATTCTTCTTACTTCGAAGCCTGAAGAAATGGACCACAGTTAGAATAGCAAGAAATATTGTAATGCCCAATATAATCCATTGAAGACTATAGCTTTGCTCTGGCAATTCATCGGGATCTGTCTCGTTCATGATAGATCGAATCCCTTTCATGATATTAGATACTTGAGTATCTTCTGTAATATGATATTTATTTGTTAAAAGTGCTGCTGCAACATCTTGTTCTGGTATAAAGAACATTTCCGCCCTAAAATCGGGGGTTGCCCCGCCATGGAAAGGAAAATGTTCCTCTTTAGAAAAATGCCAGCCTAAGCCGTATGTTTTACCTTCTTCTGGCGGCGTTTTTATTAACTCCAGGTATTGTTCTGACAGTAAGTCTCCGCCCTCTACCATGTATGTTAAAAATTTCGCCAGATCATTCGTACTTGAAGCAATATAACCATACGATGCTCCCGCATTATCATAAAAACCGTCACTTTTTATCGGTTTGCCGAACCATGACTCGAAACCAGGTACGTACCCTTTGTCCACGGCGGTTTCATAGTCAGCAGCAGAATGATCCATTCCAAGAGGAGTGAAAATGTTTTGGTTCATAAACTCTGATACAGTTTGGTTCGTCACTTTTTCAATGATTGCTCCCAAGAGTAAATAGTTGGCAGAGTTATATTCATAAGTCTCTCCAGGGTCGTGAGATAGTTCCACACCACTTAGTTCTGTTACTGCTTGTGTGATTGCTCCCTTGCTCTCTCTCTCCACGTCTGTAACTTTAAGACCTTCATATTCACTAATACCGCTTGTTTGTTCTAATAGATGCAATACTGTAATTGGGGTTGAACTGTCTGTTTGATAACTAAATGATGGAAGATAGGACTGTATTGGTTCATCCAGCTTTATGCTGCCATCTTCCACTAACATCATAATTGCCAGAGATGTAATTGGTTTGCTTAATGAGCCAATGAGAAAAGGAGTGTCTGCTGTTACAACTGAGCCATCACTTAAAACTCCCCATTGATCTTGATAAAATGTTTCACCGTTTTCTAAAATCACCAACGCTCCACCTGGGATATTATACGTATTTAATGCTTCTTCTATATATTCTTTTATTTTTTGTATCTTATCTTCCTTTTCAGCAGAAACAGTTAACGGGCTGAAAAGGAGCAATAATATCCCTACGGCTATCAACCCCGCGATACTCAGCTTATTCCAGTTTTTTTCTGACATAGTACTACCTTCTTTCTACAAACAATGGGTGAAACAGAAAAGACACAATAACCGATTCTTATCTGCTGCTTTATTTTATTGAAGTCTCTAAAGTGGTCTCATTCATTCCTTTTTCACTAAGGCTTGGATAAGCTATGTTATTGATGAATAAGTAGATTAATGAACTGGGAGCCTTCATTAACAAGTTCATGGATTCGAGAGAAAAAACAGCTGCCATATGAGAATATATTTTTCTGATTTTAGACGGAGACTTTTGATATACTGAGTATCTTAAAATGATATCAAGAAAAGATGTATTAATTTGCAGGCCATTTACCACTTAAGAGAATTTTAACCTATTTTTTCCTTTTACTGAAGGCCTCCGGTTTTTTCTTTATTTCAAATGGGGTACACTTTAAAGAGAACCTTTTATCAAAGGATGGTGTCCGAATGGCGAACCGCTTGATACATGAAAAGTCGCCTTATTTACTGCAGCACGCCCACAACCCGGTGGATTGGTTTCCGTGGGGGGAGGAAGCGTTTGAGAAAGCGCGGAAAGAGGATAAGCCGGTGATGGTGTCGATCGGCTACAGCACCTGTCATTGGTGCCATGTGATGGAACGGGAGAGTTTTGAGGATAAAGAGGTGGCCGAGCTGTTGAATGACCGGTTTGTCGCCATCAAAGTGGACCGGGAAGAGCGGCCGGATGTCGATTCGATTTATATGATCGCGTGCCAGGCGATGACAGGGCAGGGGGGCTGGCCGTTGAACGTGTTCGTCACTCCGGAGCAGAAGCCGTTTTATGCGGGCACGTATTTTCCGAAAAAGAGTATGCGCGGCATGCCGGGCATGGTGGATGTCGTGACCCAGCTGTATGATAGGTACAAGGAAGACCCGGAAAAGATCAAGGAAGTCAGCGAACAGATGGTGGATGTGATCCAGCCGCAGACGGCTGAAGGAGAAACAGAGCTGACGCAGGATACGCTTGATAAAGGTTTCGAGCAGCTGCGGCAGACATTTAACATCACGTACGGCGGATTTGGCGGGGCACCGAAATTTCCGACGCCGCATGTGTTGATGTATCTGTTCCGATATTACCGCTATTCCGGGAAGGAAACGGCGCTGCAGATGGCGCTGAAGTCGCTCGACGGCATGGCGGCCGGCGGAATGTATGATCACATCGGCGGTGGTTTTGCCAGATATTCGGTGGATGAAAAATGGCTCGTACCCCATTTTGAAAAAATGCTGTATGACAATGCCTTGCTGGCACTTGCCTATACAGAAGGGTATCAGGTGACCGGAGAACCCCGGTTCCAAAAGACGGCCGAAGAAGTACTGACATACGTATTGCGCGGGATGCAGGATAAAACAGGAGGCTTTTATTCCGGAGAAGATGCGGATTCCGAAGGGGTGGAAGGCAAGTTTTATCTTTGGACGCCGCAGGAAATCAAGCAGGTACTCGGGGAGGAAAACGGCTCGCTCTTTTGTGAAGTATACGATATCACGGAAAAAGGAAATTTTGAAGGAGCCAATATTCCGAACTTGATCCGGCAGTCTCCGGAAGAATTTGCGGTTCGTCATGAGCTCGATCCGAAACAGGTGAGAGAGCGGCTGGAGCAGGCGAAAACGTTATTATTTGAAACCCGCGAAGAGCGAGTGCCGCCGCATGTTGATGATAAAATGCTGACATCGTGGAATGCGCTGATGACAGCGGCTCTTGCCCGGGCCTCCCGCGTGTTTGAGAAGCCGTCGTTTCTCAAAGAAGCAGAGCGGGCGTTTGCTTTTATTGAATCCGAGCTGGTCCGGGACGGGCGGCTAATGGTACGATACCGCGACGGAGAGGTGAAGCACAAAGGGTTTATTGACGATTATGCGAATGTGCTCTGGGCCCTTCTGGAGTTATATGAAAGCAGTCTCGATGTGACGTATCTGGAAAAAGCAAAGCACTATGCTGATGACATGATCGAACTGTTCTGGGATGAGGAAAACGGTGGTTTTTATTTCTACGGCGGGGACGCAGAACAGCTTCTGGCCCGGCCCAAAGAGTCTTTTGACGGAGCGATGCCGTCCGGAAACAGCGTGGCGGCCCGGGAGCTTGTAAGGCTCGCGCGTTTTACTGGTGCGATGAGGTACGAAGAAAAAGCAAGAACATCACAGGATGCGTTTGCCCGTGAATTGAAACAATATCCAAACGGACATATGCACTTTCTGCAGAGTTATCTGCTTCTTTTCAGCGGCATGAAGGAAGTGGTCGTCTTGACGAACAACGCAGAGAATGAGGCAGCGGCCATAACCAAGCAGCTGCAGCGGCAGTTTTATCCGGAAGTGACCTTTTTGATTCATTCTGAACCGGAAACGCTGGCAGAGGCTGTACCGTTTACCGCTTCCTATCATAAAGTGGAAGGCCGTACTACGATTTACGTCTGTCGTAATTTTGCCTGTCATCAGCCGGTGAACGAAGCAGCGGAAGCGTTGAAAATGCTGGAAGAATAAATAAAGGGATGAGAAAAGACGATGAAACAAAAAGTAATAGCCTACGGGCGCGTGCGAGAGGAAGCGCAGGAGCAGCTGCGGGCGAAGTATGATCTTCATGTATTTTCCGGGGAGGAAGATTTGAACGACAAAGCTTTCACTGAAGCTCTTGCGGAGGCGGATGGAATAATCGGTCTCGGGATGCAGGTGGACGCTGATTTTCTTGCTCATGCCCCGAAGCTGAAGGGGATCAGCAATGTGTCGGTTGGTTATGACAACCTCGACTTGGAAGAACTGACCAAACGGGGGATTGCGGCAACAAATACCCCCGGGGTATTGAACGATACAACAGCGGATGCCATATTCGGGCTGCTGCTTGCTACAGCGCGGCGGATTCCGGAGCTGGATCGCTATGTCAAAGTAGGAAATTGGAAGAGCGGACTTTCGGACTCGAAATTCGGCATTGATGTGCACCACCGAAAGCTGGGAATCATCGGCATGGGCCGGATCGGAGAAGCGATTGCCAAGCGCGGATACGGTGGGTTTGACATGGAGATTCTGTATCACAATCGTTCCCGTAAACCGGAAGTAGAGGAAAAATACGAAGCTGCTTACCGCGAACTGGATGACCTGCTGCAGGAAGCAGATTACGTCTGCCTGATGACTCCGTTAACCCCGGACACAAGACATCTTATGGGCCGGGAGCAGTTTAAGCGTATGAAAGAAGACGCGATTTTTGTGAATGGGTCCCGCGGGGAAACTGTCGATGAAGACGCTTTGGTGGAAGCATTACAGCAAGGGGAGATCCTCGCGGCCGGACTGGATGTGTTCCAGGAAGAGCCGGTCCCTGCCGATCACCCGCTGCTTCAGCTGGAAAACACCGTGACCACCCCGCACATTGGATCTGCCACCGGTGCGACGGAAGATAAAATGTCGCTTCTTGCTTCCCAAAATCTTGATGCTGTTCTCCAGGGCCGGCGCCCGCCGAATTTGTTGAATGAAGCGGCCATGCGGGATAACAAATAAAAAATTCAACAAATTCCTTGGCCCAAATAGAACAAGTTTGCCCCAGAGCATTGAATTATAGGAAAAAGACACCGTTTCTATGGGAGAGACGGTGTCTTTTGTATTCCTACATGGCACTCTTTTCATTGAATTTTTCTGCTTTTTTGTAGGCATCAACCATGCCGTAGATCCAGAAAATAGGATATGTAATAAGACCGATTAAAACAAACATTAGAAGAGCGTTGATAAACTGAATAATCATAAACAGAACCCCTTTGCCGATCTGGCCGTTATAAATCTGGCCGAGCCCGCACCAAATGGCACTTAATACGGCGGCAAGGCCTGCGTTTTTTTGCGGCTGCATGAATAAAACACCTCCTTTACCTAAGCAGCAAGGACTGCCTGCCGCATGTTACGTTTGTTTCACCTCAAGCGGTACGGTCCAGCCTAGTTTGTCTTCCTTTTCCCCTGTTTGAATGCCGGCAATGGTTTCATAAAGGGAAAGGGATAACGCTCCGGTTTCATTATGATTGATCGTAAGTTCTTCCTCTTTCCATTTCAATTTACCGACCGGAGAAATGACGGCGGCCGTTCCGGTGCCGAATACTTCTTCAAGTGTACCGTCCTGATGAGCGGCTTTTATTTCCTCGATGGAAATTCGGCGCTCCTGTACATTATAATTCCAATGACGAAGCAGCTCAATGACAGAATCACGAGTGATACCGTCCAGTATGCTTCCATTCAGGGCCGGGGTGATCACTTCGCCGTTGATTTTGAAAAAGATGTTCATGCTGCCGACTTCCTCGACGTATTTTTTCTCTATCGCATCAAGCCACAGGACCTGGTCGTAGCCGAGTTCGTCAGCTTTCGTCTGGGCTTTCAGGCTGGCTGCATAGTTTCCGGCTGTTTTCGTGAAGCCGACTCCTCCTTTGACTGAGCGGACATATTCATCTTCGACGTAGATGCTGACTGGGCTCATCTGATCCGAATTGGAATAATAAGAGCCGACCGGCGACAAAATAATCATCAGTTTATAGTTGGAGGCCGGTTTAACGCTTAACGCCGGTTCGGTGGCAATGATGAACGGCCGGATATAAAGAGATTGTCCCTCCTGTGTGGGAACCCAGTCCCGGTCAATATGTATCAGCTTTTTCAACGCTTCCACTAAAAAGTCCGGATCCACCGCTGGAATGTTCATCCGTTCGTTGGATATATTAAGACGGTTAAAATTTTTCTCCGGACGGAAAAGCAGAATTCCACTGTCTTTGGCATGATACGCTTTTAATCCTTCAAAAACGGCCTGGCCGTAATGAAAAACAAGCGAGGATGGATCCATCAGAAGCGGTTCATACGGGGTGATTCTCGCATCGAACCAGCCGTCTTCCTCGTTATAATCCATCACAAACATATGATCTGTAAAGTGCTTTCCGAAACTTAAATCGCTGTAGTCCGGTTTTTCTTTTCTCGTCGGCGCCTGTTGTATTGATAACTCGTGTTCCATCAGACATCCCTCTCTCTTCTGGAAAAATTACTTCTCCCTACAAGTTTACTCTAATTGCGTATATTTTTCAGTAGATGTGCTGGAGGAATTTATAGAGAAGTTCAACATGCTTCCTGGATCGCTGCATGAGCTTGATACTAAAACCCGTTATATCTTCTGTTGAGGCCCCTTGTCTGTTCTAGTCACGCTGCTTATTTCTTTTAATACGGCAGCGGTTTGTTCGAGTTCTTCATAGGTGGTGTCTATTCCGAAACTGAGCCGGAACAATCCATGTGCTTCTTCCTGCGTATGGCCCATCGCAAGCAGACTTTTCGAAGGCTTGGAATAGTGGGATTTACAGGCGCTTCCTGCCGAAATAGCGATGCCCCGGCGGTTGCATTCCAGCATAACCCACTGTCCTTCCCGTTTTTTTAACCTAAGGGCAAGATGATGAGGAAGACGCTTTCGTTTGTCCCCAAATAAAGGGAGGCTGTCTTCAGGCAGCTGTGCGAGAAACCATTCCTGCATGACCCGCCACCTCTGTTCTTGTTCCTGCTGGTTTTTAACACCGGACAGGGCTGCTTCGGTGAAAGCGGCTATACCCGGTACATCCAGGGTGCCCGGCCGAAAGCCGTTCTGATGGGAGATGCCGGGATACATGCTTTTCCAGGACGTGCCGGGTGCGATATAACAGGCCCCGGTATTTTTTGGACCGTTTAATTTATGGGCAGAGACGGAGACAGCATCCATCCCCATAGCATTTACATCCAGCGGAATTTTCGTAAAGGTCTGCACCGCGTCGGAATGAAAGGCAGCGTCGTGGTTGGTGAGCAGATTCCCAATGTCCACCACAGGCTGGATGACACCTGTTTCGCTGCTGGCGTGGCAGACTGTGACTAGTATGGTATCGTCCCGGAGCAGTGCTGCGAGAGAGTCGAGGCATATTTCGCCGTTTCTCTTGACCTGTACCTCACTGACCGTGAACCCTTCTTCTTTTAATTTTCCAAGGGCCTGATAGATAGAGGGATGTTCGAGCGGCGAAGTAATGATATGTCTCCCGTGTTCCTCTCTGCCATAAGCCAGGCTGAACAGGGCGGAAATGTTACTGTCGGATCCGCCGCTTGTAAAATACATTCCTTCCGGGACACCGCGGATAATCCCGGCAAGCTGCTCCTGGCAGTGATCTGTTAATTGTGCAGCTGCTCCTCCGCTGTCATGCAGGCTTTGTTCATTGCCGAAAAAAGCCTGGGCGGTTTTGGTATATGTCTCGAGTGCGCCGCTGCTCATCGGCGTGGTGGCACAGTGATCCAAATATATCATGGCTCCTCCTCTTTTTAGTTGTTCAAAATTTCACAAAAAAGTCTTGTGTATAGTTTAATTTTATGTAAATATAAGTGTCAAGACACATGTAAAATCAAAAGGAGGGCGGCATGCAAAGCAAAACTATCACGACGGATGTGGTCATCATTGGAAGTGGTTTGGCGGGGTTAATGGCAGGCCTGCAGCTTGCGAAAACGAGAAACGTGACCATCGTAACGAAATCAACGCTTGGAGCAGGGAATTCCGAAAGAGCCCAGGGCGGCATTGCAGCTCCTATCGCTGCTCATGACACCTCCTTTTCCCATATAGAGGATACTCTTGCCGCTGGCTACGGCCATAATCATGCCTCTGTGGTTGAAAAAATAATTGAGCAGGCCGGCCCGGTAATGGAAATGTTTTTCTCCTGGAACACGCCGTTTGATAAAGAGAAAGACGGCACGTTTCAGCTGGCAAAAGAAGGCGCCCACAGCCGGCGGCGTATTTTTCATGCGGGCGGGGATGCGACGGGATTTTACATGATGGAGCGGTTGAAGAAAAATATCCCTGACAATCTGCGGATACTGGAGTTTTTCACAGCCTATGATCTCCTTATGGACAAAGAGCACTGCGCCGGCTTGATAGGAAAAGACCGAAGCGGAAGCATCTATACGGTGTATAGTTCGGCAGTGGTCCTCGCCAGCGGCGGCTGCGGGCAGCTTTTTCCCGTAACGTCTAATGCACCGGAAGCAACAGGAGATGGGCTGGCAATGGCATTTCGGGCAGGAGCGAAGCTGAAGGATATGGAATTCATGCAGTTCCATCCAACGATGCTGTTTGCCGAAGGGAGGGGTGCCGGGCTGTTATCGGAGGTCATCCGTGGTGAAGGCGGCGTTCTTGTCGATGAAGAGGGAGGACGTATTATGAAAGGCCTGCACCCTCTGGAAGACCTTGCTCCCCGGGCCGTGGTGGCACAAGCTGTGTTTGAAACACTGGAAGCAGGCAGGGGAGTGTTTCTCGATATTCGAAATGTACCGGATTTTGAAAATACCTTTCCTACCATTGCAGCAAATGCAGGAAAACATGGGGTGGATCCCGCGGAAGGATATCTTCCCGTACGTCCGGGAGCTCATTTTATGATGGGAGGAATTGCGGCCGACGCCCGGGGGCGGACGAGTGTAGAAGGGCTGTATGCGATTGGGGAAGCGGCCTGCACCGGGATGCACGGCGCCAACCGCCTCGCCAGTAATTCTCTGCTCGAAGCGGCGGCCGGGGCGAAACTACTTGCCGAAGGAATGACAGAAGTACGCCCTGCCAAGCCGATTAGACAAGAGAAAAATGCAAGACAGCGTATTTTTAATATGCCAGTGAAACCTGCCTTGCAGCAACGGATGGAGCAATGCTGCGGCCTTGTCAAAGACAAACATATGCTTGTTGAAATAATAGATTGGCTTAAGACTTATCAGGATTTTATTTTTTCGCCGGGGGAAACAGGACTCTTGCAGGAGAATCTTACCACAAAGAATATGCTCACCACCGCCTGGATGATGGCAGGCAGTGCCCTGGCCCGGCAAGAATCCAGGGGAGCCCATATCCGCCGGGATTATCCGGATCAGTCATCGGAATGGGGCCAAAGCGCTGTGTGCTGGCAGCATGGCGTCCTCCAGATAGAAAAGGAGACTGATCATGAATCGGTTCCAGGTTAGAGAAAAAATAAAAGAGTTCTTCCATGAAGATATAGGGATAGGAGACTTGACAACCGAGGCTGTATTTTCGACGCAGGACACAGCGGCTGGAAGTGTTATTTCGAAAGAGACGGGAATTTTTTGCGGGGCCGCCGTGTTTGAAGAAGGATGGAAGCTGCTTGATCCTGCCATGGAGGTGACGGTTCATGCTGCAGAAGGGACGAGGGTCAGCAAAGGAGAAAAGGTACTTACCGTAAAGGGACCAGTACGGGCTTTATTGAGCGGGGAGAGGGTTCTTCTTAATATCATACAGCGTATGTGCGGGACGGCCACAGAGACTGCAAGACTTGTGCAGGCTCTGGATGACTCTTCTATTCAGGTATGTGATACAAGAAAGACCATGCCGGGGCTGCGGATGTTTGATAAATATGCGGTCCGCTGCGGAGGGGGCGTGAACCACCGCCTGGGGCTGTATGATGCCGTAATGCTCAAGGATAATCATATTGCCGCGGCAGGAAGTATCACAGCGGCTGTCGCAAACGTGAAAGAGCGAGTGGGCCACATGGTTAAAATCGAAGTGGAAACCACGTCAAAAGAGGAAGTGCAGGAAGCGGTCCAGGCAGGGGCAGATGTGATCATGTTTGATAATTGCAGCCCGGAGCAGGTTAAGAAACTCGCAGCGCATGTGCCGGAGGGTATTATTACAGAAGCTTCCGGAATGATCAGTATAGAGACGATAGCGGCTTACCGCGGCTCAGGGGTCGATTATATATCTGCCGGAGCGGTCACCCACTCGGTGCAGGCGCATGACTTAAGTTTAGTAGTAGAGGAGGAGAAGAAGTTATGAGTGTGCTGGAAAGTTTTCAGGCAGCCGCTCTGCCGGAACATATAAAAGCCATGAGCCAGCAGGAGATGGAAGAACGGGTATGGGAAATAAAACGGAAGCTGGGTCCTCGTTTATTTATGCCGGGGCATTATTATCAAAAAGACGAAGTCATACAATTTGCTGATGAAACAGGCGATTCCCTGCAGCTGGCAAAAACCGGGGCCGCTAATAATGGCGCGGAGTATATTGTATTCTGCGGTGTTCACTTTATGGCAGAAACCGCGGATATATTGTCTGAAGCGAATCAGACCGTCCTGCTCCCCGATCTGCGGGCGGGCTGTTCCATGGCGGATATGGCAGAAATCAGCCAGCTGGAGAAGGCCTGGAAAAAGCTCCAGGGCGAGTTTGGCGATACGATCATCCCTTTGACCTATGTGAACAGTACGGCAGCCATTAAAGCTTTCTGCGGAAGGAACCAAGGGGCAACCTTGACATCGTCGAATGCAGAAAACATGCTGGCGTGGGCGTTTGCTCAGAAAGAGCGCATATTATTTTTGCCTGATCAGCATCTAGGTCGAAATACCGCTTATGAGATGGGTCTCCCTTTGGAAAAAATGGCGGTATGGGACCCCATCCGGGAAACACTGGAGTGGGAGGGAGATGCAGAACAGGTCCGGATGATTTTATGGAAAGGGCACTGCTCGGTCCATGAAAAATTCACGATGGACAATGTCCGCCAGGTGAGAAAGGAAAACCCGGACGCCAGCGTTATCGTTCATCCGGAGTGCATGTTTGATGTGGTGCAGGCCGCAGATGCCGCCGGTTCCACCAATAAAATTATTCAAACCATCCGGGAGGCGCCGTCAGGAAGTACATGGGCTGTCGGTACAGAAATGAACCTCGTCCACCGCTTAATGCAGGAAGAAACAGATAAGACTGTCTACTCCCTGAACCCCAATATGTGTCCCTGCTTAACGATGAACCGTATTGATCTCCCTCATTTATTATGGTCATTGGAAAGCATTTCGTCCCCTGCTCCCCATCACGTAATTGAAGTGGACCCTGCAACAAAGCACGAAGCCTGGACTGCTCTGGAACGCATGCTCCAACAATAATCATAGATAAACGAAAAACCGCGGCCAAGGATTAAAAGTTTCTTATGAATCAACACCTACTTATAAGCATAACCTTATCCTGGGAAGCTACATCAGACAGGGATAAGGTTTTCTCCTTTATTAAATTTTTAAAATATTATTGAAAAGAAGAAAGAGAAATGGTTTAATAATTGAAAAGAGCTGTGTTATACAGCTTCCTTTTTTCAATAAAAAAGAAACAAGGTTTCATAATAAGCAACAATTATATAAGCTGAATGGAGGGCGTCCATGATAACAGCTGATGTTTGGAAGGAGTTAACGTCAATTCTGCCGGCAGACCACGTGCAGGAACAAAAAACAGCGGAGACCAGGTATGGGAATGATGGGCAGGTATTGGTCTTTCCTCGGACAGAAGAGGAGATTGCAGCCATTCTTACTTTTGCCTCCACTGCGGAAAAGAAAGTGAATGTTTGCGGTTGTGGTTCAAAAAGAGGATTAGGCGGAACAGAGGATACTGCGGACATTTTATTATCAACCGCTTCCTTCAGGGGGATAAAGGAACATTCTGTAGGTGACATGACGATTTTCGTCAAACCGGGAACCCCCTTCCGCGAATTACAGGACTATTTGGCTTCCCACGGTCAGAAGCTCCCCATCGATCCCATCCACGCAGAAAATGCAACGATCGGCGGGGTGATCGCTGCCAATGAAAGCGGCCCAAAAAGACTCGCTTATGGGTCGGCGCGGGATCTTGTCATAGGTTTGAGGGTGGCCTACGCAAACGGAGAAATCATCCGAACCGGCGGCAAAGTCGTCAAAAATGTAGCAGGATATGATATGAACAAACTGTTTGTCGGCTCCATGGGGACACTTGGCGTCATCACAGAAATAGGGCTGAAGCTGCGCCCGCTTCCAGAACATGAAAGTCTGGTCCTGCTTAGCTTTCCAGAAGGTGATATCGATGACATTCAGGCTTTTTCCGAGAAGCTGATGAAATCCAGAATGGAACCGGTCTCGCTGGAGCTGCTTACTCCTGCACTTGCTGAAACTTTGACAGGGGATGCTTCTTTTACGCTGGCCGCAGCGCTTGAAGATGTGGCAAGTTCTGTGTTTTATCAAGAAGACTATATTCGAAACATACAGCCCGCAAATGCCCGCTTATCCATTTTGAACGTCGAAGAAGCCGGTGCCTTTTGGGAGCGGTTCCAACATACGTTCGCACTTGATACCTCGGAACAACATCAAGGAACGGAAGTGCTGGTAAAAATCGGTGTACAACATAGTGACGTACTGGAAGTATTAAAAGAAGGGGAGCGTGAAGCTTTATGTGAAGGCGGACATGGCGGCATGGGCCATGGCCTTTGTCAGCTGCATCTCAAGGGAGACAAAAAGCAGCTGGCAGACTCCATTTCCTCCTTAAGAGAAGCAGTGGAGGAAAAAGGAGGTTATCTCGTTGTTCAGCACGCTTCTCTGGCTTTACGCCGGGAGGTTAGTGTCTGGGGAGAGCCACCGGCTCATTTTTTCTTAATGGAAGGGATAAAAACAAAGATAGATCCGCAGCGTACCCTGAACCCAAAACGATTCGTAGGAGGGCTGTAGATGGATACTGATGGAAAAACAGCGTTTGAAGAACCTCCTTGTTCAACGTCGCAGTTGAGTAATTATTTATGGAGGGATAAACCCGATGAAGACAAGTGGGCGGATTGTGTTCACTGCGGTATGTGCCTGGAAGCCTGCCCCACTTATGAAATCACAGGCCAGGAACAGCATTCTCCCCGCGGAAGGGTCCATTTAATTAAAGCAGTAGCAGAAGGAAAACTGGAAGTAAGCGAACCATTTACCGATCCAGTGTTTGCATGCCTGGACTGTAAAGCATGCACGACAGCCTGTCCGGCAGATGTAGACGTAGGCGGTTTGATTGAAGAAGCACGCGGGCAGATCCGGCAGGCCATGCCGCTGACAGGCTGGCGAAAAGGGGTGAGCCGCTTTTTCTTGCACGGACTTTTCCCTCATCCCGGACGGCTTCAGTTTTTCGGGAATTTATTGAAATTTTATCAAAAAAGCGGAGTGCAGACGCTCGTCCGCAAAACAGGAATGCTGAAGGCAATGCCGGAACATCTTGAATTAATGGAAGCGGTCATGCCGGAGGTGCAGGAGCCCATCCGGAAGAAATATAAACACGAAACGGTCGTGAAAGCTGATACGGAATCGAAACGAGAAATAGCTTTCTTTTCCGGTTGTGTGATGGATGTCATGTTTAGTGATGTCAATGAAAGCACGATTAACGTTCTGACGAGAAACGGCAATGATGTTGCTGTCCCTCAAAACCAGACATGCTGCGGAGCGCTGCATGTTCATGCGGGGGACCGGGATATGGGAAGAAAACTGGCAAAACAGAATATGGAAGCTTTCAAACAGGCAGATACGGTAGTTGGAAACGCAGCGGGCTGCGGCTGTATGCTGAAGGAATATCCGGAACTTTTCCGGGAAGTAGATACCGAATGGCGGGAGAAAGCGGAAGCATTCGCTGAAAAAGTCGTCGATGTTTCCAAATACCTGCATGATACAGGATATGATAAACCAACGGCCGAGCTGAACACCCGCCTTACCTATCATGATGCCTGCCATTTGGCACACGGGCAGGGGGTGCGGCAGGAACCTCGTGAAATTCTCCTTGATGTTCCCGGTGTGGAAATGGTACCGATGGAAAATGCCGACCGCTGCTGCGGGAGTGCCGGAATCTATAATATTACCAACCCGGAAATGGCGGAAGATGTGCTCGAAAGCAAGATGAAAAACGTACCGGAGGAGGTGGAGATGATTTCCATGGGGAATCCCGGCTGTATGCTGCAGATGGCGATGGGCGTGAAAAAATACGGCAGAAGTGCCAACGTGGTACACACCGTCCAGCTCCTGGATTGGGCTTACCAAAAAGAAGAAGAGCAAAGGAGGCAGGAATAATGCGCCGTAAAAAAAGGCTGCAGACCAATGATAAGCATATAAAAAATCTTGCCGCCATCGTAGGAGAAAAGGAGATTTTGTTTCACAAAGAGGATCTGACAGCCTATGAAAACGATGGGTTCACCATCCACAGCTACCTTCCAAAAGCGGTCGTATTTCCGAAAAACACCGAAGAAACAGCGGAAATCGTCTCGTACTTGTCCAGAAATGATCTTCCGTTTCTTGCCAGAGGAGCCGGTACAGGGCTGAGCGGAGGTGCTGTGCCGCTGAACGGAGAAGTCATTATCAGTCTGGTGAAAATGAAACGTCTTCTGAACGTAGATTTGAAAAACCGTTGTGCGGTCGTAGAACCTGGATATGTCAATCTTACCTTGACCAATTCCATTTCCGATAAAGGATACTATTATGCTCCGGATCCCTCGAGTCAATACTGTTGTACGATTGGCGGAAATGTAGCGGAAAATGCCGGCGGGGCCCACTGTTTAAAATACGGGGTAACAACAAACCACATTCTTGGTCTGGAAGTGGTCACGCCGGACGGAGCCATCATTGAAATCGGGAAGAACGGGATTATGGACGTCCCCGGTTATGATTTACTGGGCATTTTAACAGGATCGGAAGGAACGCTTGGCATTGTTACGAAAATTACGGTTCGTATTTTAACGCATCCGGAGGAAAAGAAAACGGTGCTGGCTTACTTTGACGATGTTGCAGACGGAAGTCAGGCCGTTTCGGATATTGTGTCCGAAGGGATTGTTCCGGCAGCCCTTGAGATGATGGACGGCACAGCCATTGAAGCTGTAGAATCCGCTGCCTATCCCGTCGGTCATCCAAAAGATATAGAAGCCCTGCTGCTCATAGAAGTCGATGGTATCTCCGCCGGCATTGAAGAACAGATCAATAAAATACTGGACGTGTGTGAAAAGCGGAATGTCCGCTCCGTGAAGGTGGCAGAAGATGAGCAGGAAAGAGCCCGGTGGTGGGCCAATCGAAAAACAGGGTTTGGAGCGATGGGGGCGATTTCTCCGGATTACCTTGTGCAGGATGGCGTGATCCCCCGCAGTACTCTGCCCCAGGTCCTGGGCCGCATTCGGGAAATCAGCCAAGAATACGGATTGCGGATAGCTAATATATTTCACGCCGGCGACGGGAACCTTCATCCGCTTATTCTATTTGACTCTAGAATTCCCGGAGAAACCGATAAGGCGCTTGAAGCGGGGAGTGCCTGCCTTCAGGCGTGCGCAGATGTTGGCGGCTCTATTACCGGGGAGCACGGGGTTGGCATTGAAAAACGGGAAGAAATGCGGTTTGTTTTCTCCGACAAGGAAATAGAGGCGCAAACGAATATTCGGGAAGTGTTCAATCCGTATTATTTATTAAATGCTGGAAAACTATTTCCTTCTCCAGGCCGTTGCGGAGAAGTGAAAAAAGAAGAAAAAGCAGCCGCTTCCAAATGAAGCCAAGAAAGGATGGAACCTATGAAGTTTGCCAGGTTTGCTGCTTCCTCTGAAGTACTGCAGGGAGTAGCGGCAGGAAATGTATTAAAAGAAATAGAAGGGAACATTTTTGATCATTGGAATTATACTGGCCGCAGCTTTTCTCAGGAAGAGGTGAAACTGCTTGCTCCGCTGGAACCAAATCAGATCATCGGAATTGGAGCAAACTTTGTCACAAAAACCGAGGAACTTCCGGAAGCGCTGCCAGACATTCCGGTATTTTTCTTTAAACCAACCTCCTCTGTGATCGGTCCGGATGACGACATCGTCATGCCTGCGGCTATTAACGAAGTGAAATTTGAATCGGAATTAGCTGTTGTCATAGGAAAAGATACAAAAAATGTAACCACATCAGAAGCCCTGGATTATGTGTTTGGTTACACCGTTGGAAACGATGTGACGGCTCCGCAGTATTTTCGGGAAGATAATCATTGGATGGTCGGTAAATCGTTTGATACGTTCACCCCGCTCGGCCCCTATCTGGAAACGGAACTCAATCCGCTGGAGGCGCGGGTGAAAGCGAGTTTAAACAACATAGAAAAACAGAACAGTTCTACCGCACTCATGATTGTTCCCATACAAGAAATGATTGCGTATTTATCCCGCGTGATGACATTGAAAAAAGGAGATGTCCTCTTGACAGGAAGTCCGGCCGGAGCTGAAATGGTGACAGCAGGAAGCACCATAACCTGCGCTGTTGAAGGAATAGGTGACCTGACCAATTCCTTTGTGAAAGCAAAAGAAGCGACGGGGCCGGTATCTTTTAAATAGTTTCCATTTTTCGGAATCCAACTGAAAGAAATAAGGAGAAAAATGACAGGAGAAATCAGACAATGCACAGCATTGATATAAAACCTAGTTTCTTAATAAGCAATAATGAGGAGTGATGAAAAATGGGGAAATATATGGAAGCGGGACATCTTCAAGTGGCCGAGGAATTATATACGTTTGTTAATAAGGAAGTTTTACCGGGCACTGGAGTAGAGAAGGAATACTTCTGGAAAGAACTTGAAGCCTTATATTTCGACTTTGAACCCGAAAATAAAGAACTGCTGAGAAAAAGGGAAGCTATACAGGAACAGATTCATGCCTGGCATCAGGATAATAAGAGAAATTTTGATTTTGATAAATATAAGCAGTTTTTACAAGACATCCGCTACCTGGAGCCGGAGGGAGATGATTTTCAGATCACCACCGAAAAGGTGGATGAAGAAATTGCCGGACAGCCCGGCCCTCAGCTTATTGTCCCGGTGGATAACGCAAGATATGCGCTGAATGCAGCTAACGCAAGGTGGGGCAGCCTCTATGACGCACTGTACGGAACGGATGTTATTCCAGAGGAAAACGGAGCGGAGAAAACAGCAGAGTACAATCCAAAACGGGGAGAAAAAGTAATCGCCTGGGCCAAAGCGTTTTTAGATGAAATTGCTCCCCTGCAGCAGGGGTCCCATCAGGATGTCGTTCGTTATACAGTTGAAAATGGGACGCTGCAGGCAGAAAGCGGGGAGGGTACAAAAACCGGACTGTCGAATCCCGACCGGTTTTCTGGGTTCCAAGGGGATAATACCAATCCGTCAGCGCTGCTGATCCAAAACAATAACCTCCATGTGGAAATACAAATCGATGAAGAGCATCCTATCGGGAAAACGGATAAAGCAGCGGTGAAAGACGTGGTGCTGGAAGCTGCGGTCACGACGATCATGGATTGTGAAGATGCGGTAGCGGCCGTGGATGCAGAGGATAAAGTCCGTGTTTATCGAAACTGGCTAGGGTTAATGAAAGGGGATCTAACCACGGCATTCACCAAGGGGGCAAACTCCGTAACCCGGAAGCTGAACCCGGATCGGAATTACAACACACCAGACGGGGGGACGCTGACTCTTTCCGGCCGCTCCCACATGTTCATCCGTAATGTTGGGCACTTGATGACCACACCGGCTGTTCTGGATAAAAACGATAAGGAAATGCCGGAAGGGATCCTGGACGGAGTGCTGACGAGTCTGATTGCCAAACATGATCTGCTTGGCAACAGTCCGTATGTGAACTCCCGGGAGCAATCGATTTATATCGTAAAGCCGAAAATGCACGGAGCCGAAGAAACGGCGTTCTCCAATCGTTTATTTGAACGAATCGAAGATATGCTGGAACTTGCACGGAATACATTGAAAATCGGGGTCATGGATGAAGAGCGCCGTACTTCTTTGAATCTGAAAGCCTGCATACGCGAAGTAAAAGATCGGGTGGTTTTTATAAACACCGGCTTTCTCGACCGTACCGGCGACGAAATCCACACTTCCATGGAAGCAGGACCGATGATCCGAAAAGGAGAAATGAAACGTTCGACCTGGCTGCAGGCTTATGAAAAGTCAAATGTATACAAAGGGCTGGAAACCGGTCTGAAGGGGCGCGCCCAGATCGGCAAAGGAATGTGGGCGATGCCGGAATTAATGGCAAATATGCTGGAACAAAAAGCCGGCCAGCTGAAAGCAGGGGCCAACACGGCCTGGGTCCCTTCGCCAACTGCTGCTGTTTTGCATGCCATTCATTATCATCAGATGGATGTAAAAGAAGTCCAGAACCAGCTTCTTCATCAATCCGAAGAATTGGAAGACGATATCCTGAACGTGCCGACCGCGCTAAATCCGGACTGGACGAAAGAAGATATACAAGAAGAACTGGATAACAACGCCCAGGGCATCCTCGGCTATGTTGTACGCTGGGTGGAAATGGGTATTGGCTGCTCGAAAGTGCCGGATATTAACAATGTTGCATTAATGGAAGACCGGGCGACCCTGCGGATAGCCAGTCAGCTTCTGGCAAACTGGCTTTATCACGGCATCTGCAGTGAAGAACAGCTCCTCGATACCATGAAACGGATGGCCAAAATCGTAGATGAGCAGAATCAAGGGGTGGAGGGGTACGTCCCAATGGCGGAGAATTTTGATGAATCTACAGCGTTTCAGGCTGCCTGCGACCTGGTCTTTAACGGATATGACCAGCCAAGCGGCTACACTGAACCCATCCTGCACCAGCGCCGCCGGGAAGCAAAGCAGAAAATGACCGCCGCCCGCAGGTAGAAGATGTTCCGAAAAGTGTGGAAAAAGCGGACACCGCATAAAAGCGGGTCCGCTTTTTTTAGACATAGGAAAACACACAGCAAAAATAACAAATGGTGGTGAGAGAAAAGGAGCTAGCTACACCCATGTTTCTTGGACTCACAACCATTTACCCATGGATGCAAGTCTTGTTTTAGATTGTCCCTGCTTTTTTCTGTTTATTTGCCTTTGCCGATCACACTGGTATTTTTGAAAAGTTTAAAGATTACATGGAATATTATACTCAAGACTGATAGTATGTAACTAAATATTCGACCTTCCCCTGATTAGGTACATTATCATAAGGAGTAGATTCGATGTACAAAAATTTATTTTCAAAATCCGGAAAATTAGGACTTTTATTGCTAGTGTGTTTTTCTTATTTAATTACACCAGGTTTCCAATCCGAAATTGAGGCGACAACCTCAGCCTGGGAATCTGTTGGTAATGAGGGCTTTTCTGACGGTACTGCGCAATATACGGATATTGATTTTGATGACAATAATATACCATATGTTGCATATATGGATGGAAGTCAGACGGACAGAGCTACAGTCAAAAAGTTTAATGGGGATAATTGGGAAACAGTGGGGTCACCTGGATTTACACCTGGGGCTGTAGCAGGTCTCAATATGTCAATAGGACCAGATGGTACCCCGTATGTGCTATTTAAAGACGGTTCTGACGATAATTCGGCATCTGTTATGAAGTATAACGGTTCAAGTTGGGAAGTAGTAGGAAATTATGGATTTTCTGACGGAACAATATATGATAATCATATAGCGGTAGATCACGATGGAAACGTTTATGTTTTATATGTAGATGCCAGTCATTCTTATAAGTTAGTTGCTAAAAAATATAATGGAACAAGCTGGGAAACAGTCGGAAGCAATGGATTTTCAAGTTCAAATACTTCGTTCCTGAGCATCACCTTCGATACGAACAATACGCCATATGTTGTTTATTCTGATAGCGATATAACTGTAAAAAAATTCAATGGTTCAACTTGGGGAACAGTTGGAAACTCTGGGATTGCTGACGGTATTTCTCAGGGGACTGATATTGCTATTGATAGCAATAATCAATTATATGTTGCTTATCTAGAAGATTCAACTTCAGAGATAGGAGAATATAAATCTACGGTTAAAACATTTGACGGTAGTTGGCAAACGGTTGGGGAGGCCCGTTTTTCGGAAGGTTCAGGCGGTGAAATAAGCATTGCGATGGATAATAATGACGATCCGTCAGTAGTTTATACTAAAGATGCTACTGCCCAAACGTTAGTTCAAGCGTACGATTCCGCCAATAATAATTGGGAAGGCGTTGGTGGGGAACCTGTTTCTTCAGGAACATCAAATCATGCAAACTTTGTACAATCAGCTGATGATAACCTATATGTTGTTTTTATGGATGGTGCTAATGATAATCGTGCCACTGTTAAGAAGACTTACACAAAGTATGTACTATCCTATAACGGAAATGGTCATGAAAGCGGTGACGTACCGAGTGATCAAGTATATGATTCAAATAGTACAGCCAGTGTGGAAGGAAACGCAAATAATTTAACACGATCTGGATATAGTTTTTTAAATTGGAATACAAAAAGTGATGGAAGTGGTACTTCATTTAATGGTGGTGATGAGCTTTCTATTGGTGAGGAAGATGTGACATTATTTGCGCAATGGATTAATAATAATGCCAATTTGAGTGACGTTACGTTATCTACTGGTACGTTAGATCCTACTTTTGAGGAGAGCACTACTGATTACAATATGGATGTTACTTATGCAGAATCAAGTATCACGGTGACTCCTACGGCTGCTGATGCCAATGCTACTGTTACCGTAAACGGCGAAACGATTACAAGTGGACAACCTAGTAGCTCCATTGATTTAGATCCTGGGAACAATGAAATTGCAATACAGGTTACTGCGCAAGATGGTAGCACGAAAACGTATACTATTACAGTCAACAGAACGAAAAGCGAGCTTCTAAAACAAATTGAAGAAGCAGAGGGCATTGCAAACGAAGATTACACCGAAGACTCTTGGACAGCTTTGCAAAATGCGATCAGTGATGCGGAAGATTTGTTAAATAATGATGATGCGACACCAACCGAGGTAGATAGTGCTTTAGATGCATTACAAGCTGCCACCGACGGGCTTGTAAAAAACCCGCCGACTGCCGAGAGCGGCCGCTTTATCGAAGGCGGGAATACCATCATGATTGATTTTGGTAAAGCCGTTATGTTTGATTTAGGAGAAGGGGAAAGTGAGAATGATGGCTTTACCGTAATGGTCGATGGAACCGGAGTTACTGATGTAACCGCAGCCGTTTATGATATGGATTCATCCAAAGTCATTCTAACGTTACCGGCTGGAACTGAGCTTTCCACTGAGGAGATGGTGCATGTCGATTATGTGGGTGCAGAAGGTCATCTGAAAGGCGATGAAGCAGATGGGACAGCAGTTGAGGATTTCAGCTTTGAGGCGGAAGATCCGTTTGCTGCCGCTCTAGAGATTACATCACCCAAAGGGAATACAACGGAGCATAAGCCAACGGTGACAGGAGAAGTCTATGTAAATTCAGATGCCTTGATCGTCACGGTCAAAGATTCGGGTGGAAACCCAGTGGAGGCAGATGGAACTTTGACCTGGGCCTCAGGCGACTCCAGTTGGTCCTACGAAGTCGGGGAAGAGTTGGAGCTTGGCGATTATACGGTTGAAGCAAGGGCAACAGACGATGAACGTTCGGTGACGAAAACGCAAACATTTACCATCGGTGATGAATTAAAGCTGGAAAAAGTGACGGTCCATGATAAGACCCCGGATAAGGTGAAGTTAACCTTCAACATGCCGGTGAAAGAGGACTTGGCAGCTGTTGATTTTGCCAGCTTTGAAATGGACGGTCGTACGGTGATAGATGTAAAGGAAATCAATGGAAATGAAGTGATTGTCGAATTGAACGAATCATTTGCACCTAGTAATTCGTTAGATGTTGGATATGATGAGACGGCGGAGGGCAGTGCTGTGGTATCAAGGGGGGAAGGCAGCACAGAGCTTTCAACAATTACACCAGAAAATACGGAAGCTCAAGCTGACATTGACAAAGCCAATCATATCATCCCGCTTGAAATCGTGACAACCTTTTTGGAAGATGGGGAAATAAATATCATTTTCAACAAACCAATCAACGAAGAAGCCATCGATCTCTCAGGATTAACGTTTGGCGGAGTTCCTGTTCAGGACCCATTTGAAATTAATGGAAATAAGCTTTCGTTTGCCCTTCCGGAAGGTGCAGACGACAACACCTTAGCTTATGATGCAGACTTGGACAACAGTCATATAGAGGAGAATCTTAATTCAAACAACCAGCTTGGAGACTTGATTGGAAAAGATGCGATTGACCTTGGTGAAACACCATATCATGTAAACGAGTCCGGCCGGTTAACGGATCAAATAGGAATCATGGATGGAGATTCAACGGTTATCGCTTCTGAAAGCTTTGATGGGAATCAACCAAGCGGCTATGAAGCAAGCGTGCCAAACGACGTCAATCAGGTTGAATTAAGTCCGGCACCAGCGGCCCCAAGCGATAAGGTCGTCAAAGTTCACGTCAATGACACAAAAATTGCCGATTGGGGTCAATTACCGCTTGAAGTAGGTGAAAACACGATTACGGTCGGGATATATGACGCAGACAATCCGCGTGTGTTACTCGGTCAATATCAGTTCGAAATCACGAGAAAAAGCAGCTCAAGCGGTTCCGGCGGAAACGGCGGAAGCGGAGGCGGCGGGGGAACCTCCGAGGGTGAAGCAGAGACCGAAGTCATCGAAGTCGATGTCGCTATTGGCGGTGAAGCCCCGACAGACATTACGCGAATTCCAATCGAACGCACGACGGAAGCCGATGGAACCATCACGGATGACGTGACTTTTACAAAAGAACGAGCAGAAGAAATCGTAGATAAAGCTAAAGAAACGGGGGAAAATATCGCACGGATCATCATTCCAGATGAAAACGACGAAGTCAGTGAAGTCAATGTTGATATTCCGACAGATACCCTTTTATTACTACAAACACATGAGATCACACTTGAAATCGACAACCCGAATGTGTTCATTCAAGTTCCGAACAACTCGTTACAAGGTCTTGATGAAGACTTCTACTTCAAACTCGTACCGGTTAAAGAAGAAGATAAAAAAGAAGAAATTGAAGAGCGTGCACGTACAGAAGAAGTTGTTCGTGAATGGGTGGAGGACGAAAATATTGAAGTCGTCTCAAGACCGATGACGATTGAAACCAACCTGACAAACAGCCCTGTCACCGTGACATTGCCGTTGCGCGACATCGAATTACCAGAAGGTGCGACAGAACGAGCATCCTTCCTTGCACAATTGGGTATCTTTATTGAACACACCAATGGGGAAAAAGAAGTTGTTGTTGGACAATCTGTCACTATGCCGGGCGGGCAGCCGGGACTCAAATTTTCAATTGATCATTTCAGTACCTTCACGATCATTGACTTTCACCGTGAGCTCACACAAGATGCAGACAAGTACACGTGGTATATTAAAGGCTTTCCAGATGGTACTTTTAAGCCGAATCAATCGGTTACGCGAGCGCAATTGGCGATTATGTTAGCTCGTTTAATGGGATATGAAGGAGAACAAATAACAAGCAAACCATTTAACGATATTACTTTGTCCCACCCGTATGCTGGTAGGATTGCATTTGTGAAAGAGTATGGAATCTTTCAGGGAGATGAACAAGGTAACTTCCGACCAAACGATGTGGTGACAAGAGCACAAATGGCAGTGATAGCAGCTAACTATATGGAATTAGAAATAAAAGAGGGTATTCCTATCTCGTTTACCGACACGAAACAACATTGGGCGAAGTGGGCGATTGAAGCAACACGGGAAGCAGGAATCATCAAGGGTTATGAGAATCAAACCTTTCAACCAAATGAACCTTTAACACGAGCACAAGCCGTTGTCATGTTAAATACCATGACGAATCGACAACCCTTACATGGTGTTCCTGACCCAAGTTTTACCGATGTTCTCCCCTCCCATTGGGCCTTTGAACACATTGAAGCAGCAGCAAGAACATATTCTACACAATAGATGAGAAAAAAGCATTGGCTGGCAGAATAAAGAGACGAAATCCCAAAGGTGATGATACATTTACCTTTGGGATTTATCATGTGAACATCTTTTCCTCTATTTGGTCAAGGTTACAGAGATTTTATAAAGTCGTTTCCTTAGCATAAGAGATTTTTTAGGTCGAAATCAATTATAAAAATCGAGACCACTAGATCACCGGGTCGCGTTCTTATTGTTCTCTAAATTACTTTTGAACCCATTAGCAGGAAAGAAAAGGAGAAGTAGTGTCTTCCAAATGCTTTTGGAGGACATAAATGTAAAAAAGACGAGCTCCGCTGTTCTCCTAGCTGCCTTTGGCCCCGTTAGAATAAGCTACCCTTTGAACGAGGCGGCCCGCCCAGCAGCGGCAAGGTTCCCGGAGCTTCCTTTTCGAAGAAACGGTCACTGAAAGAACCGGGTTTCGGCGGGCACCTTGCGTTTTTCTTATTGAACGGATTCAAAGCTGAATCCATTGACGTCTGATATTTTGCCTCTCCACAGGCTTCCCTGGAGCGGTACTTTTCCCTGCGAATCAACGAGGGTAGCCTTTCTCAGATGCAGATACCCGCTTTCATAATCATCCTGATCCGTTTCTCTTTTAAACTTGTCTGCCATTTTATCAAAAAAGGTAGTCATCTTTTCTTCTAACTCACTGTTACCCCGATGCAGCGTATGCTCCAGTTCTTCCAGGTATTTTACGTTGCCGATCAGCACGCCTTTAATCGTCGCACCACCGACATTTAATGTAACATCCATTTCCGCTCCATTGTCCGCGAGGCGGACGAGATACCGCAGAACATAATCACTATGTTTGTCTTCCTGGACTTCCTTCATTTTGTTCCCTCCCTCATTCTTTTATTTGTAGTCTTTACCCGAAACCGCCCCCTTATTAATCCATTTTCTTATTCGCAGATGGATACATTTCAGCCTCCGTTTTGCACCACTTGGCAAAAACAGCTGTACGATTTGGTACTCCCTTCTTTATACTGGCAGGGACACATCAAAGGAGGGTGGACTGGTGAAAATCAATGTAGAGATTGATGAAGCCTTCGAAAAGCTGGAAGTATTGATTCGTTCCAAGGTCTGGGATCAGGAGATCGATCGGCTGATCGACCGGCTGAAAGAAAAGGAGCGAACGTATTTTGCCGGAATGAAGGGGGAGACCCGCCACATTTTCCGTGCGGAGGAACTGATTTATCTATATACGGAAAATAAAACTGTGATGGCTGCCACCCGGCAGGGAACATTTGAAATGAAGGAAAGATTATATGAATTAGAGGAAAAACTGCCAAACGATCGTTTTGTCCGTTTATCCAAATCAGTAATTGCCAACCTGGATGAACTAAAGCAGTTTGAAGCTTCCTTCAGCGGATCGCTCTGTGTTTATTTTCGCACCGGTGAAAAAGAGTATGTCTCCAGAAAATATGTAGGGAATATAAAGAAAAAAATTCAGTGGAAAGGAAAGGGATAACATGAAGACCTTGTTATTTTACAGTTATACCGGCATTAGTTTTGGTGCGTTTATCAGTGTCATGGTTTACTTTGGGATGATTGGATTTGGGGGATACACAGAATTGGACGGCGGCAGATTCGTAGTGAATTCGCTGGGGAATATGTTCTGCGGATGGTTTTTCAGCGTCGGGGCTCTGATCTTTGCGAAGGAAGACTGGAGCCTGGTTACCCGTACGATCCTCCACTTTTTCACGGTTACCATCCTTTATTTTGTCCTGTCTTTTGTAGTGGGCTGGATTCCCTTTACCATCTCCGGTTTTCTCGTGGCTGCTGCCTTATTTCTTCTATTATATATTGTGATTTGGATGAGTTTTTATGTCTATTTTTATTACGAGATGAAAAAACTAAACGAAGCAATGGAAACACGAAAATAATTTATTTCCTTTAAACATTCAAATATCCGCTTGAATATAGTATAATGTATGTAGATAAGAGCAAGGCGGAAAGAAGGGATAGAATGGCCAAACCTAATGATATATGTGAAGTTACCTGCGTGGATGAAGAAAAAGTAGCACGGCTTCACGTGTCCATTGATAACCGAAGAGTAGAACGTATGGCGGTGATGTTTAAAGGGCTGGCTGATAAAAACCGGATGAAAATTCTGCTGGCGCTTGCAGCCGAAGAAGAATTATGTGTTTGTGATGCTTCTAATCTGCTGGATGCTTCCATTGCTTCCACCTCCCATCATTTGCGTTATCTTCGTAAGTTGGGACTGGTGAAATACCGGAAAGAGGGCAAGCTGGTGTACTATTCTCTGGATGACAGCCATGTAGAAGATATCGTAACCCTTGCCAGTCATCACCAGCAGGAAGTATCCGTCCGGGAAACAGAAGAACAGGCAGTGGAGGCAGATGGTCAATGAGCCATGAACACCAACACCATCACCATCATCATCACAGCCAATCCAATATAAAAACGGCATTCTTCCTAAACTTCGGTTTTACGATCATTGAATTGATAGGCGGCATTTTGACGAACAGCATGGCCATTATTTCAGATGCCATTCATGATTTGGGAGATTCCCTATCGCTTGGCACGGCATGGGTGCTGCAGAATAAGTCAGAGCAGCGGAGCAATGATACCTTTACCTTCGGTTACCGCCGGTTTTCTTTACTGGGAGCGCTCGTCAACAGCCTTGTATTAATTGCCGGCTCTTTATTTGTGCTATCTGAAGCCGTTCCCAGGCTGTTGAACCCGGAAACTCCTCATGCTGGCGGAATGCTTATGCTTTCTCTGCTTGGCATGGCTGTCAATGGAGCCGCTGTTCTGAAAATGAAGTCCGGCAGAACCATGAACGAGAAGGTAGTGTCCTGGCATTTGCTTGAAGATGTGCTCGGCTGGGTCGCTGTCTTTATTGTGAGTGTGGTTATGATGTTTTGGGACTTTGCCATTCTCGACCCGCTGCTTTCTGTGTTAATCACCCTCTATATTTTAATCAACGTATTAAGGAATTTGAAAAAAACGCTGTTTATATTTCTCGATGGGGTCCCGGAAGAAATGGATGCCTTAAAGGTGGAAAAAAGTATACAACGTATCCCAAACGTCGAAGATACCCACCACACGCATATCTGGTCGCTGGATGGAGAACAGCACGTGCTTTCTACCCATGTCGTGCTCTGTGAGGACATCAGCAAAGAAGAAGTCATGCATGTAAAAACAGCGATAAAAGAAGCATTGCACCATTATCCGCTGGAGCATATAACGATTGAAACAGAATTCAGCGCCGAAGACTGCAGTTTAACAGCGCAGGAATAAGAAAAAGGCTGCCTTAAGGAGAAGGCAGCCTTTTTTTAAGAAGAGGAGGATATCGCTCATTGTAGTCAATGATCGGACAATGCCGGCATTTTTCTTCGACACCGGTACAGGTGGCACAAAATTGGAGGTCTCCGTGGGAAATAAAGAAAGAAAATTCCATAGCTACATTCTGTTCCACTACGCTGCAATAAGAAGATGTCCGCCGAGAAAAAAACTCCATCCTTTCTCTTCTCCTTTGTTTTCTGACGTGGAAAGGGTTTATTCACTTATCCATGTATACCCGGGTCTTTGTGCTCATAAACATAAAAATTTTCATAAGTCTTTAAATGTAGTTAAAAAGTTTTAGATTGTGTTTTTCTGTTCTAGTTATGTTTTACTGCTCCAAAGAACAGGTATATAAATAAACAGTTAAACGAGACGCGGGTGCCCGGACGTCAGAGAAAGGAAGTACCAATATGGCGAATACAATAATGCGGTGGTTGGCAATGATTTCCTTCATGATACTGCCGTTGGCCGCATGCGCCGCACAGAGTCAGCCCGCTATGTTAAAGGAACTTGATGCAGAGACATCCATGCTTTTATTCTCAGACGAACAGAATTTATCAGATGAAAAACCTTACTATAACGCATTACTGGAGAAAAATAATAAGTGCAGCAGGAAGAATGTAGAGATCAAGATTATATCTTCCCAAGAGGAGGAGATGGTCAAATACTTGGATGTTAAAAGTTTCCCTTCCTTATATGTTTTGGAAGGTACAGAAGTCATGGCCAAATACGAGGGGAAAGAAAACAATACAGAGATTAAAGCATTTATTAACCAGCACACTGACTGTGACAGGGAAGTAAATGGAGAAAGGAGGGCAGAAACATGGAAAATGAAAAATATTTAATTGTAGCCGTAGATCAGCAGGGCAACGAAATCGAGCTGGATTCATACAAAGAAAACACTGATAATCAGGAAATCATGTTCGAATGCAAAAGTCAGGCTAGGAAGTTTTATGATAAGCTGAAAGAGGATTTATTTCCTCATTCCGTTAAACTGATGACGATTAAGGAATCCTAACTGCTATTATTTTATATTGTATTTAAGGGAAAAAGCAGTCAGCTGAAAGTGCTGGCTGCTCTTTTTTTTGTGCCCGTCTCCCTGTATAACTACGTGGCAGGATGTCAACAATGGAGTCGGGAGGTTGAAAAAAATGGAAGCCGTTCAGAAAAACAAAAGTGTCCTTTGGGATTGGCTGACTACTGTCGATCATAAAAAAATAGCAATATTATACTTAATAGCAGGAACCCTGTTTTTTATAAAAGCAGGAATGATGGCGCTGTTGATGAGAATTCAGCTGATGTATCCAGAAAATTCTTTTCTATCCGGTCAGACCTATAATGAATTGCTTACCATGCATGGCACAATCATGCTGTTTTTAGCTATAACTCCACTGATATTTGCCTTTATGAATTACATTATTCCGCTCCAGATCGGGGCCAGGGATGTGGCTTTTCCATTTCTGAACGCTCTGGCTTTTTGGATTTTCTTTTTCGGAGGGCTGCTTCTTAGCGTCAGTTGGTTTTTTGGCGGAGGGCCTGATGCAGGCTGGACGGCCTACGCTCCTCTATCGACAAGAGAATACGGGATGCTGGGGATGGATTTTTATGTGCTGGGATTGCAGGTTAGCGGGATCGGTACATTGGTCTCCGCGATTAATTTTATTGTTACAATTATTAATATGCGAGCTCCTGGAATGACTATGATGAGAATGACATTATTCTGCTGGACAAGTCTTGTCGTTTCCATTCTTATTGTGTTTGCGTTCACACCTCTTGCAGCTGGGCTGGCTATGTTAATGCTGGACCGGTTGTTCAGTGGTCAGTTTTTTAACGTGGAAGCTGGTGGAAATGTATTGATTTGGCAGCATATATTCTGGGTATTCGGTCATCCGGAAGTTTACATTCTTGTCCTCCCCGCTTTTGGCATGATTTCCGAAGTGGTGCCCGCTTTCTCAAGAAAGCGGTTATTCGGCCATACCGCCATGGTATTTGCCACGCTGCTGATTGCATTCCTTGGATTTATGGTATGGGCTCATCACATGTTCACCACTGGAATCGGCCCTATTTCCAATTCGGTTTTTGCCCTTTCTTCGATGGCAATTGCCATACCAACCGGGGTGAAAATATTTAATTGGCTGTTTACGATGTGGGGCGGAAAAATTACCTTTACGACCGCTATGCTGTGTGCTTCCTCTTTTATTCCGACCTTTGTGCTTGGCGGAGTGACCGGGGTAATGGTTGCGATGGCACCGGTAGACCACTTATACCATGACACGTATTTTGTTGTCGCCCATTTCCATTATATTTTTATTGGAGGTATTGTCCTCGGCATTTTAGCCGGATTGTACTACTGGTATCCAAAAATGTTCGGCCATTTGCTGAATGAAACGTTGGGAAAGCTCATGTTTTGGTTAATGTATATCGGCTTTCATCTGACATTTTTTGTGCAGCACATTCTTGGGATTATAGGTATGCCGCGCCGCTATTCCACTTACATGGACGGCGAAGGGTTGAATACTTACAATTTCATTTCCACGATGGGTACATTTTTAATGACCGCAGCGATCGTAGTATTAATCCTGAACATCGTCTATTCGGCGTTCCGGGGGGAAAGAGTGGAATCCGGCGATCCATGGGATGCCCGAACATTAGAATGGGCCGTACCATCCCCGGTTCCGGAATATAATTTTGCGCAAATTCCGCAGGTGCGGTCCCTGGATCCTTGGTTTTACGAAAAAATACACGGAGACGGTAGAATGAAACCCGCAGCTCCGCTGTCTTCCATTCATATGCCCAGTTCTTCCATCCTGCCTTTTGTTATGGCATTTGGCTTGTTTTGGTGGGGGTTTGGTATGATTATGCTGGTATTTGAATCGACCTTTCTCCCGCCTTATCTCGTCATTGGTGCCGGCGCAACCTTAACGTTTGGGTCAATGGTCTGCCGCTCTATAAAAGAGGACCACGGCTGGCATATTTCAAAGGAAACAGTGGCAGAAACAGAACAAGAACCCCGCTCCTGACAGTTTTTGAATCATATATCCGTTTGATTCGCCGGCTGCTGTGGATTTGCCATAGCAGCCGACTTTTTTTATGAAACTGTCGTATGGACGGAATTTAGAGATAGGTAAAGGATCTAAAAGATACTCTTGCTTGAAAAAAGAATATTACGTATGGATCGCTCTTTATATCATTTGGCAGCTTACGGGACTTCCTGGTAACTTAAACCACATGTTGTACCGTGTCGAAGTTTGGGGAAAGGAATGATTTTACAGGAGGAGAAGTCATTTCATACCAGAAAAAGACATGGGGCAGCGAATCACTAACAGGAAGGGGAAACAGGATGAAGGCTTATAAGAAATCTATTTTTACGTCTATGTTGACCGGTATCTTTCTTGCAGGAACCGGCGCCGGAGCACTGGCAGCCTCGGAGCAGGAAAGGACGCAGGAGCCGGAATCTGCTGCTGAAGAAGAATCTTCGTTTGAACGACAGTCCAAAAGTATTGGGATTTATGTCGGGAGTGATTTGACAGAAGATGGCTCCACTATATTGGCAGGCTTCGGCCATGAACCGTCAAGCCACTGGATCGACATCGTACCGGAACAGCAGCATGATGAGGGTGCAACAATGGAAGTAGGCGCCACGGAAGAAGCAAGCCTGCCGGGAGAATTAATTGAGATCCCGCAGGCTGAACATACGAATAAATATATCAGCTCCAGCTATTCGGAATTTGCCGGGTTTCCACAGCCATTAACCAATGGAGGCCTGAACGATCAAGGAGTTGCCGCGCGGGATATCTGGTCTCCATCGCGGGACGAGCTGGTTGAAATGACACCGGAGCCGCAGACCGGGCCGCAGTACAGTGATCTTGCCAGAATCGCCATGGAACGGGCTTCGAGTGCAAGGGAAGCCGTGGAAATTGTCGGCGGTTTGATTGACGAATATGGGTTTACAACCTATGGCGGCAATTCTCATCTATTTGCAGATGAAAACGAAGGCTGGATTTTGATTAATTATGCCGGAGGACAGGGACTCTGGGCGGCGAAGAAACTTGATTCAGATGAAATCCGCGTATCCTATCCGGGCTATATTAATGAATTCGCTGTCGACTTTGAAAACAACGAAGACTATATGGCCTCCAGTAATCTTGTAGATTTTGCCGAAGAACAGGGCTGGCTTGAATTGGAGGAAGGCCAGGAGTATATTGATTTACAGGAAGTATACGGTATGCCGTTCCCAGCTGAGGGAGTAGAAATGGAAGAGGATCATTATACGGCGTCGCGGGACCCGCATGCGCGTGAAGAAGAGCTTCATGACATGACCGATCTCAGTCTTGAAGATATGATGGCGTATGTACGTGATCCGCGCTGGTCCAATGACTTTTCCGGCTACGGGCAGGTGGCCCATATCCGGCCGGATGTCGACAGTGAACTGCAGACCCTGTGGCTCGCCGCAACCGGCGCTGTGACCACACCTTATGTACCGATTCCAATCGCAACGGAAGAAGTGCCGCCGGAATTCCTGCAGCACCGTTATATGACCAAGGATTCGGACAGCGATTTCCTTGCGGACGACTATGCTCATCAAGAGGCAACCCGTTCCGCTGTCCGCCAGTTCAAACGGCTGATGTACTATACGTGTGCCTCCCCGCAGGATTTTCTGCATGACGTAACGGGAGAAATCGAAAGCTTCGAACAGAAAATGCTTGATGAAAGAGAGGATCTTGAAGCAGAAGCTCAGGACCTGTTGAACAATGGGCAGACAGAAGAAGCCCAGACCTTGATTACGGAAAATGTGAAAAATCGTCTGCTCCAGAGCCTGGATCTGGGAATGGAACTGACGGATAAAGTGGAAGCTGAAACGAAAGAGAACGATGGCATTCATCTGCCGGAGGGTAAAGAAGATGGCGAAACGATTCCCGCAACCAGTGAACCAATGACGGGAGGAAATAAAGTCACCTGCTACGATCCGGAACTAGACGAATACCCACGTGAATTCGGGATTTACAGCGAAACGGACGCAGAAGATCCAGCTGAACCCGATTTCAGTGATGTCGATGAGGATCATTTTGCCGTTGACGCCATAACAGAATTGGCCTCTGAAGGGATCATCAGCGGTTACAGTGACGGCACATTCCGCCCCAATGATGACATCAAACGGGAACATGCAGCAGTAATGCTTTCCCGGATATTTGATCTTGATACGGAAGCGGCTTCGGATCTACCGGAAGAAGCAGCCGTATCGGAAGATCATACGTACTACGACGAAATGGCAGCTGTGTATGAAGAAGGCTGGATGGGTCAGGGAGAGGAAGGCTTCCGTCCGGATGAAACGTTAACACGCGGACAGATGGCCCTAGTCCTGAAAAGAGCGTTTGATCTGCCTGAAGGAGAAGCAGCCTATGATGATATAGAGGAAGATCACTGGGCCTATGAAGGCATCGCTGCCATTACTTCGGCAGGCATCGCGGACGGCTATGAGGAAGACAACACCTTCCGCGCTTCGAACGATACAACCAGAGCACAACTGGCGGTTTTTCTGAATGCCGCACAATAATTAAACATCATGTCTCCCCCATACTGAAAATATGCGGTATGGGGGTATTTTTTTATTATGTTTGTGTAAAGAATATGTGAACGATGAAATTTTTTCATGACAAACGGCAGGTTTTACGCTATCCTGTGAGGAAAGTAGTATTATACCATTTTCGGGAGGGTGAGAAAGATGGAGGAAAACTATCCTGTGATGGAAGGGGCGGAGCCTTTCTATTTTGAAGGGAACGATACCGGTGTATTGGTTATTCACGGATTTACGGGAACGACCCAGAGCATGCGCCCTTTGGGGGAGAGTTTTCATCAGGCTGGTTTTACAGTGTTCGGCCCTCGCCTTGCTGGACATGGCACACACCCGGAAGATCTGGAACAAACGTCCTGGAAGCAATGGTGTGACTCCGTAGAAGAGGGGTTTCATTTTTTAAAGGAGACCTGTACCGATATATATGTAGCTGGACTTTCCATGGGGGGGACGCTGACGCTTCATCTGGCGGAGCGTTTTCCAGAGATAAAAGGGATTATTGTGATTAATGCAGCGATTGAAATCCCGGATCTCCACCCCGTTACTGCCGCCAATAACCGTTTTATGGAAACAGAAGCCCCTGATATTAAAAAAGAAGGGGTATATGAATTAACCTATGAGCGTACTCCGGTTCAATCATTCCGCGAATTGCAGAAGCTCATGGAAGACACTCAGGAAAAATTGTTGGATATCCGTGTTCCTGCCAGGATTTTTGTATCCGATGTGGATCATGTCGTACCGCCTGCAAACAGTGAAGACATTTATCACACGATCTCCGTGGAAAATAAAAGAATTATCCCTATGCATGAAAGCTATCATGTAGCGGTGCTCGACCATGATAAAGAAATGATTGCCATTGAAAGTATTGCTTTTATTAATGGACTCCCTTCGAAGACTGTATAACTTTACAGTATACAGGCAAACAGAAAAAACTGCCCCGCTTAAGAAAGCGGGACAGCTGCTGTTATCTTTCTTTATTCTCCGTATCGTTTTTCATCTCTCCAATATCTTCCTGAACTTCGCCTTTTGTTTTATCCCTTTTTCCTTCTTCCTGCAGCCCGCGATCCTCTTTCGCGTTGCCGATCTGGTCTTTGGCTTCGCCTTTTACCTTGCTTACTGCTCCTTTAATTTTATCGCTCCAACCCTCTTTTCCTGCCATCTGTATCACCTCTTCATGAATGTTTACTAGTCTATTCCCGCATGACTTCTACTTAAAACTGGTGAATGCCTGCCGATTTCCAACGAGGAGGCTGGTTGTCTTCAGATGATTGCTTCATCCGTGTTGGCGCACATTCAATTAGAGGAAGGAACAGCTTAATATGGATCTTATTTTATTACATATTCCAATAATTCCGGCGGGGCGGGCTCAAATATTAAAATCTCCGGGTTATCGTAGGGCTTGTTATCCAGGTAATAAGGAAGGCTGCACGATATACTTCTTTCCATTCGTTTGTTACCAAAGATAAAATAAATACCAAGAGCTGAAATATAAGCGCCCAGATAAAATTACTAATTTCGACGTGCAAACGGGAACGGAAATTATTGTATGGTATATATTTCAATTCTATTAAAAATTTTTGTCTCCTTCCATACTACTTCTATTCATCCACAAAGTCGGAAAAATTCTCCGTCAGAAGTGCACCGCAGGGCGGATCGTTTGATGTATGAGGCGAAGGTATCGGGTGATAATAACCCGACAATGTAGTTGAGATATGGTAGAATGAAACCATAGTTTTTAGGGGAGGACGATAAGGATGCCTGTCATTTTATCCTACATACAGCCGCCGGACGATGTTCTTGCTTTTATGAAGGAGCATGCGGAGGTCCGGGTGGTCCGGCCGAAGAAGGAAAGGGATAGATTTTATCGGGAGCTTGCGGAGGCGGATGCCTTATACGGGGCAGGACTGGAAATTGATGAGGAGCTGCTGCAGCATGCGCCGAACCTGAAAGTGATCAGCAACGTCTCCGTAGGTTACGATAACCTTAATATGAAAGCGATATCAGAAAAAGGGGTCACGGCGACTCATACCCCTACCGTCTTGATCGATACGATGGCGGATACGATGATCGGTTTAATGATTGCGACGGCCCGAAGAATTCCGGAGCTGGATCACATGGTCAAGAGCGGATCGTGGAAAAAACCGCTTACCTCGGAGCATTTTGGAACCAACATCCATCACAAGAAGCTCGGCATTATCGGCATGGGTCGTATTGGAGAAGAGACAGCACGCCGGGCGCGAGCGGCGTTTCATATGGATGTGGTCTATCACAATCGGAGCCGTAAGCCTGAAGCGGAACACAGCACCGGGGCTTCTTATGCTGAGTTGGATAACCTCCTCCATTCCTGTGATTTCATCATGCTGCTTACCCCGCTGACAGAGCAGACCCGTGGCCTTATTGGAGCGGAGGAGTTTGGGAAAATGCAGAAGCACGCGATTTTCTTAAATGGAAGCCGTGGTCCCGTGGCGGTGGAAGAAGAAATGATTCAGGCTCTGCAGGACGGAGAAATTGCGGCTGCCGGCCTGGATGTCTTTGAAAATGAACCGATTGAGCCTGATCATCCTTTCCTGCAGATGGATAACGTAGTGACCCTGCCTCATATTGGGACTGCGACCCACGAAACAAGGCATGCGATGGCTGCAGATGCAGCAAGGCAATGTGTAGATGGAGTACTTGGTAAAAAACCAAAGCATGTGATACCGGGAGGGAAATAAATGAATAAAAAAGCTGAACTCGTTGTGGACGAAAAAGCGTTGCTCGGAGAAGGGCCAAGCTGGGATGAACAGGAAGAGGCATTATATTGGGTGGATATTATGGGGAAAAACATCCACCGGTATAACCCCGGCAAGCAGACGAACCAAACATTATCTGCCGGTCAGGAACCGGGTGCTGTGGTGGTACATAAAAATAGTGAATTAATAGCAGCCATGCAGCACGGCTTTTATCTTATTGATTTTGATGAAGCGGTATTCACGCCAATTACAGATCCGGAAGAGCATCTTCCCGGCAACCGATTTAATGATGGAAAGTGTGATCCGGCCGGCCGCTTCTGGGCGGGAACCATGGCGTACGATAAACAAAAAGATCAAGCCGCCCTTTATTGTCTGGAGGCAGACCATACGGTCGCACAAAAAGTAGATAACATAGGAATATCGAACGGCCTGGCGTGGAATGCGGAGCAGACCTCCATGTATTATATTGATACGCCGACGCTTCAGGTCAGTGCTTTTGATTATGATGTAAAAAGCGGATCTATTTCTAACCGCCGTACCATCATCACGTTCTCTGGAACAGAAGGCCGTCCCGACGGTATGACCATCGATGCGGAAGGGATGCTGTGGATTGCTCATTATGGAGGCTGGAAAGTGAGCCGCTGGAATCCTGGAACGAGTGAATGTCTGGAAGAAATTGAGGTCCCTGCGAGCCAGGTAACATCCTGTGTGTTCGGCGGCAGGGATTTAAAAACATTATATATCACGACGGCGCGAAATAGTTTAAGGGAAGAGCAGCTGCAACAAGAGCCGCACGCCGGTGGTTTGTTTGCCGTGGATCTGGATGTAAAAGGCACCCTGTCGGATCGTTTTGGTTAAATAAGGTACAGGAAGGTCAAGCGGATGATGATTTGATATTTATACAGAAAATGCTTCAGTCTGTTCTCCGGGCTGAGGCTTTTTTGTAGGAGGAGTTGCGGTTGGACACGCTGATACATCTTGTTATTCCGATATTTGCTATTATGTTCTGCGGTTTTCTGGCGGGGCGTTTTTCTTTTATTCCCACCGGAGGGGCCGGGGCATTAAACGGTTACATTTATTATTTTGCCCTCCCGGCATTGTTATTCCTATCTTTGGCAGAGGCTTCCCGGGAGGAAATCACGTCTTTTTCCTTTTTTGCTGTTACTGCGGTCACCTGCGTTTTAGTGATGGGGGCGGCCGTTGTTATTTTTAGGCTCGTTTTTAAAAAAAGCCTTCCGGCCGCGTTCATGTACGGAATGGCTTCCTCTTATGGGAACACAGGATTTCTCGGGATACCGCTTGCGGTGATGGCATTTGGGCCTGAAGCGGCAGTGCCCGCGGCCATTGTTACGCTGACCAGTGATTTATTAATCATAAGCATCGTTGTCGTTTCGATGGAATACACAAGTCCTTCTCATGCTTCTATATTTTCTTCCCTAACCAAGGCTGTTTTGAGGAATCCCATTAATCTATCTCTACTTTTAGGGAGTCTGGCAGCCTTCCTGCAGCTGCCGGTGCCGGAGACACTGAAGGTGTTTGCGGATACGTTAGGAGGAGCAGCCGGCCCGACAGCTTTATTTGCCATCGGATTGGGGCTGGTGCGCGAGAGCAGGGAGTCTCATGCTCTTCCTGGCAGCAAGAAGGCATACCTTAGCGTTATTGGATTAAAATTAGTCGTCATGCCGTTGACCGCCTTGATTCTTGTCCCATTTTTCCTGGAGGATAGGAAACTCTGGGCCGATACATTTATTCTGCTGTCGGCTATGCCGACCGGCGCTGTCGTGAACGTGTTTGCCGATAAGTATCATCTGTTAAAAAGGGAAGTTCCTGACATAGTTGTAACAACAACGCTCATTTCAATCGTAACGATTATGGGAATGCTGATTCTTTTAGATTAGTAGTCGCTGCTTCAGAAGTTTAATTGACTGTTAGTGTACGAATTGTTAGATGCTAACATGAATAAAAATACAGTAACTCTCATTGTTAGCTTTTCAACTCGTTCTGGCGCGGAAAAAAGTCCAAAAGTTTTATGAACAGCATCTTGAAACACTGGGTCTGAACACGTCCTATGTATACGTGATGGAGGTTGTTTATAATTACGGTCCATGTACATTACCAGTATCGCGGATCATCTGCAGCTTGAGCGTCCCACAGTCAGTAATTCATTGACAATAATGGAGAAAAATGGTTATATTCAAAGGCTGCGGGGACAGGAACGACTCTCTCTAGATGTACACTTAACAGAAAAAGGAAGAATGAAAATGAACAATAAGGGTAAACCCTATTTGTACATTTATTAAAAGGACAGAATAATATTAGATAATCTTACCTTACAAGTACATAAAACTATGGTGAATTTATGGTTCATGTATTATAATGATTATAACGGACATAATTTTATAATAAGGAGAGGAGGTAAAATTATGTCTTTGGAGGTAAGTAATTTGGAAAGAAAAATCATTAATATTGGTCGAAGTCACGGTGTAACACTTCCCAACGAAATGTTAAAAAAACATGGAATAGATCCTGGAGATGTGGTGAATGTGATTAGTAAAGACGGGGAGATCGTCATCCAAAAAAGTCGAAAAGTCAACTTGCCGGAAGGGATTAGCTCGGATTTTTTTGATGTATTAGAACGAAATGCCAAAAAACATGACGAAACCATAAAAGAACTCAAAGACCGTTAAAATGCGCTATTTAACAGTACAAGAAGTGGAATCGATCAATCACTATATAATTTTAAAATATTCACCAACGGAAGACAAAGGAGTTAAGTATCCTGGTTTACTTGAATCAGCTGTGGCCCGCCCCCAACAATCTGTTTTTGGTAAAGATGCTTACCCTTCCATCGAGCAAAAAGGTGCAGCGCTGTTTGAATCTCTGGCTCAAAATCATGCTTTCCAAAACGCCAATAAAAGAACAGCCTTCTTATCCCTTACTCAATTCCTTTCTTATAACGGCTTTGATTTTGAAATGGCTACTCAGGACCAGGTTCAATTTACAGTAGATGTTGTAACGCATGACCTTTCTTTTAAAGAAATCGTTTCAATAATAAAAGAAAATAATCGACAGATTGACTAAGAAGAAGGTATAACCTTCTTCTTTTTATATGTACAATAAGGGTAAACCCTATATACAAAATAAAATTATGGTATTCTCAGGGGAAAGAAATGTACAAATAGGGTTGTACAATGGAGGTTAAGAAAAAATTGATATTTGGATATGCCCGAATAAAAGGGAATTTGAAAATCTGGAGTTGTCCGAAGGAGGACAAATGCTCGGTGGTTTTTTCTTACGTTTACAATTAAAAATGTTTTGAATAATACCACTTTTGTTATTTTTAAGTAATCGTCAGGTATATATAATGGGGACTCCAGGGAGTGATAGACCATGAAAAGTGTGTATAAGGAATGGATTTCACTATCATTGTTTGTATAATCTTGATTGTATTATCTCTCGTTTTTAACTGGCCGGAGCCTGTTTTATTTACAATTATAGCTGGTTATGTCATCAATATGGTAGTTCTTTTCTTGAAATATTACTCCCCCCTTCATCATGAAGAGGGGGAGTAAAAAGAGCTAGTTGACACTTATATCTGATATTGAATAGTAACCACCTTGGGAGTCTGCCCGTGTATAACTATATTTAATGGTTACATCGAAAGTTTTAGCTGTGGGTGACTTTAAAGTCTCAGTCGCAATATTATCATGTGATACGTAAGATGTTATTCAAGACACAGCTGCATCCGTGCCTACACTAGATATTGCAGAGATTGAAGAGGCAGCTATGGAAAATAATTTTTTGATGGAAGATGTATTTAAATGATTATAATGGAAACCCAATAAAAAGTCTGTCTAAGTGACGGGCTTTTTTTAAAAGTGATTTTAAGATTGACATTAAATAGTTAAGGGGTTAAACTATATTGTGGTTTAGGGGGTAAACTTTTATGAATGAAAAAAGAATGGAGGAAGCCATCCGCTTATTCACGGACGTGATGATAGACGGGCAGAATGAAGTGTTCCGAAAGGTTGAAAATGAGCTTCACCAAGAATTTTCGATGGAGCAGATCAAGATGCTCAACTTATTGGAACGGCACGGCCCGATGACCTCCAAGCAATTGACGGAACTGCAGGGAGGTCATAAAAGCGCGACCTCAAGCCGCCTGAAAAAATTAGTAGAAAAAGAATATGTCCGGGTGATCCCGGACGAAAACGACCGGCGCGTGAAATACGTTGCGTTGACAGAAGCAGGAGCTTCCGCTTATAAGAAAGCAAACCAGCAGGTAAACGAATACTTAAGCTCCGTATTAGCAGGAATCAAAGACGAAGAAATCGACGAATTCATTTACATCTTTCAGAAAGTCAAAGCACTCCTGCGATAAAGTGCCTGTCACCTGTCGAATTTTGGTTATGGGGGAGAGAAATTATGCGTACGATATTACGATTCCGCTGGGTGATTGCAATCACATTGATCGCAGTTACCGCAGTAATGTTTATATGGTCACCGGATTTATCCAACCTTGCGGAAGAAGAAGATAGTTTTCAACTGCCGGAGGATATGACCTCCCAGCAGGCAAAAGAAGTTCTCGATGAAGCAGGAGAAGGAGCGGAAACCATCAGCCTTGTCCTGGATATGGAAGAGCCTTTATCCGGTGAATCGGAGCAGAACATCACCTCTTTTCTCAAAGACATCAGATCAGCAGATGAACACATTGAGGATGTGACGTCTCCGTTTGAACGGGAAGAAATCAGGGATCAATTAATTTCCGAAGATCAAGACGTGGTGCTTGTTCCGATTTCTGTAAATGGAGGGGAAGAGGAAGCCGTTCAGGCTGGAGAAAAGATAGAGGCCCTTTCAACCCCCGAAGGAATGGATCGTTACGTCACAGGGGATGCAATAATCAGTAATGATGTGGATGAAACAACACAGGAAGGGCTGGAACGGACAGAAGGAATCACGGTCGCCCTCATTTTTGCATTACTGCTTTTTGTATTCCGGGCGGTGGTCACGCCGTTTGTGCCGCTTATTTCTGTGGCAGTGACATACCTGCTCAGCCAGTCTATCATTGCGTTTCTGGCAGACACCTTTGGTTTTCCGCTCTCGACGTACACTCAGATTTTTCTTGTGGCTGTGTTATTCGGGATAGGAACGGATTACTGTATTCTGCTGCTCAGCCGCTATAAAGAAGAGCTGTCTGCCGGGCAGGACGTTTCTGATGCGGTCGTTACGACGTATAAAACAGCAGGAAAGACATTGTTTTACAGCGGGCTTGCGGTCTTTGTCGGTTTTGCGGCCATCGGTTTTGCCGACTTTGCTATTTTTCAGTCGGCCGTGGGAGTTGCCGTCGGCATTGTAGTCCTGCTTCTTGTGTTATACACCCTTATTCCTTTTTTCATGGCGACGTTAAAAGAAAAATTATTCTGGCCGGCGAAAAAAGGAGCCGCCCATCATGATAATAAACTGTGGGGGGCGATGGGGCGGATCTCCGTATTCCGTCCGATTGTTTCAATTATTGTTGTGGCCGTGGTAACCCTGCCTTTTATCCTAACCTACGATAATGATGTTTCGTATAATAATACGGATGAAATAAGCGCTGGTGCTGAATCGGTGGAAGGATTGCGGGTTATTGAGAATGCCTTCGGTATGGGGGATGCTCTGCCGCTTGAGATTGTTATTGATTCTGAGGATGATATCGTCACGAAAGAAAAACTGGCAGCCTCCGAAGCGCTGGCTGATACGCTGGAACGTTCGGACGTAGTGGAGGAAGTCCGCGGCATAACCCGCCCGACTGGTTCTGTGCTGGAGGATATGTATGTCGATACGCAGCTGGAAGAAGTCTCTTCCGGTATAACAGAGGCCCAGGATGGATTAGCGGACGTGCGAAATGGATTGGGCGATGTACGGGATGGGCTGCAGGAGATGAACAGCCAGGTCCAGGGTACCCGGGGCCCCGGAGGTTCCCTGAACGAGGCCGCTGCTAATATAGAAAACATCAATAATCAAGTAAGCGGGATATCTCAACAGCTTCAGCAGACCGGCAATACGCAGACCGCGGTTCAGCAGCTGGCAGGCGTGCAGCAGGGGTTGACTGAGGTCCAGAACGGCTTGCAGCAGGGCAGTCAGCAGCTGAGCAATCAGCAGGAAGCACAGGCCAATGAGCTTGCAGCTGGTCTCGATGAGCTGACTAACGGCGTGCAGGATGCCATCAATGGTCTGGAAGATATCGAATCAGGGTTGGAAGAAGCAGAAACGTATACGGCTGAAGCTTCTGAAGCTTCCTATATCCGGGGAACCGGCGTATATGTCCCGGATGACCTCCTCGAAAATGAAGATTTTCAGGAAGGCGTCGATCAATATGCATTCGGCGGTGAAACCGGTATGACGATGGAAGTCAGTCTGAAGAAAGATCCTTATTCACTGGAAGCTATTGATGCTGTCGAGCAGGTAAAAGAAATCGTGGACCAGGAAACAGCCGGCACACCGCTCGAAGATGATACTTTTACTTATAGCGGTGTGCCCGGGACAAATGCAGATTTACAGGATATTTCTTCCGAAGATTTCACAAACACGATTATCATTATTTTAATCGGACTCTTCGTTATCCTGGCGATTTTGCTGCGCTCGATCTTCCAGCCGGTCTTTATCCTTGGAGGATTGCTGTTGACCTATTTCACCGCCATGGGAGTGGCAGAGATGGTCTTTGTGAACGCCCTTGGTTATCCCGGCATGATGTGGCCGGTTCCGTTTTTCGCCTTCGTTATGCTCGTCGCTCTCGGCGTGGACTACTCGATTTTCCTGTTTGACCGGTATCGCGAAGAATCAAAACTCGGCGTGCGCGAAGGACTGATGAAAGCAATGGTAAAAATGGGGACGGTCATCATCACCGCTGCCATCATTCTCTCCGGTACCTTTGGCGCGATGATTCCATCCGGCGTACTGACTCTTATGCAGGTAGGTACCGTGGTGGTGACCGGCCTGATGCTCTTTGGTCTTGTCATCCTGCCCTTATTCATTCCAGCTATCGTCAGCCTGAATGAATCTGATTCGGCAGCAGTGGAGAAGGAAAAATAAATTGCAGTAGGATAAGAAAATGATCAAAAATAGTTTAATCCCGTCATGATATCATGATGGGATTTTTTATGCTGAAGGATGCTCTTGTATGGAGTATTTAAAAATTTTTTAAATATCTATAAAAATATAGTTGAAATATTGTATAATTGCTATAAAATAAAATGTCGTGGAGAGGATCTTATTTATGAAAAATTTTGATGAAATGTGTTCCGTTCTAAAACCCTTAATCAAACCTATAGCTCAAGCTTTAGGGCCAAATTGTGAAGTGGTTTTACATGATACTCGAGAGCTTGAACATTCTATTGTAGCTATTGAAAATGGTCACGTGACTGGAAGAAAAGTTGGAGATTCCAGTACAAACCTGGGTTTAGAAATAATGAAAGAACATCCGCCTAAAGAAGGGAACATGTTGAATTATCGAGCTAGAACTCAGGATGGGAAAGTTCTAAAATCTTCTTCCATCTATCTTAGAAATGATGATGGAGAAATAATGGGTTCTATATGCATTAATTATGATATTTCTGAATTCTTACTTGTATCCCATGTCTTGAATGATTTTATAAAAACCGACCAAGAAGTAGATGAAACCTTTGCCGGTGATATTAATGAGGTTATCGAAAATTTGTTAGAAGAGGCCATTAATATGGTAGGAAAACCTATACCATATATGCAAAAAGAAGACAAAATGAAGGTTTTAAGGTTTCTAGATCAAAAGGGTGTATTTACCGTTAAACGCTCTATGAATCGGGTAGCAACTTTCTTAGGCATTTCAAAATTCACCATATATAATTATTTAGAAGAGGCAAGAAGTTTGGAGGAAAATAATCAAATTTAACCCTTCTATTCTTTTAGTAATCATTAAAAACTGAAAATTATGTTAAAAAGCCCTGCTGTTATAGGCGGGCGCTTTTTTTATAAAAAAATTGCTTAAAATTTATTATTTTTTGACATTGACAAATATTTTTTTAAGATATAAAATAAATTTGTATTAATTTTAAATAATTTTGAAAATTCAAGGGGGGAGCAAAAATGTCTAAGGTTGAAGAAAAAATGCAGGAATTAGAAGTTGAACTGCCACAGCCTAATACTCCTAAATTCAGCTATGTTGCTACGAAACAGTTTGGGGACTATGTTTATACATCTGGACAAGACTGCAGAGTAAATGGGAAGTTAATGTTTGAAGGAAAGCTTGGAAAGGATGTCAGTGTCGAGGAAGGACAAGAAGCTGCTAAGCAGGGAGTTATTAATTGTTTATCTGTTATTAAAGAAGAAATAGGTGATCTGGATAAAATCAAGCAGGTTGTGAAAATATTAGGATTTGTCAACTCAACAGATGGGTTTGTTGAACAGCCATATGTACTCGACGGGGCGTCGAAATTTTTGGTGGAAATCTTAGGTGAAAAAGGAAAACATGCTAGATCTGCGGTGGCATGTAATGAACTCCCATTTAACACACCAGTTGAAATAGAAATGATTGTTGAAGTAATAAATTAAAATACAAAATTGAACATAATAAATTATTAAATATCAGATTATTTAGAAAAATATGATTTATATTGGTTCGTAGGTCAATATTTTTAAAAGGGGATGGTAGTATGAAAAACCTTTGGAAATGTAGTATCGCTGTTTTCTCTATGATTCTTTTTTTGACAGCGTGTGGAGGGGAAAATGATGAGACGGGTAGTGAATCTTCTGCAGAAGAAATGGATTCTAATTCTGAAGAAGAGGGGGGAGATGCAAGCGAGGAAGGATATAACGGAGAATCATACGAATGGACCATTGGTTTTAATACACCTGAAGATTCTGTCCGAGATGTTGCTGCTGAACGATTTAAAGAAATTGTGGAAGAAGAAACGAACGGAAATGTCACTGTTAATATTCAGCCTGCTGAAAGTCTGGGTTCAGAGCAGGAAATGCTTGAACAAATTCAGACTGGAGCATTGGATTTTCAATTAGCTGGTGGAGGATCTATGCAAAATATTATTCCAGAATACGCCGTTTTACAATTGCCATTTATGGTGGAAAACTTTGATGAGGCTTATGCAGTCTTAGATGGCCCCATTGGCGATGAGTTAAAGTCTCTCGCAGAAGAAGCTGACTATAAAATTCTCTCCCACACGGACTTAGGATTTGCTCAAATCACTAATAATGTAAGACCCATAAATGAACCGTCAGACTTGGAGGGCATCCAAATTCGCAGTCCGGAAGAACCGACTTCTATCAGCACATTTGAACAACTGGGGGCTTCGACTACTACGATGGCGTTCACTGAGGTTTATCTAGGGCTTCAGCAGGGAGTGATTGACGGTCAATTTAACCCGTTGGATGCTATTTATGAAAATAACTTCCATGAAGTTCAGGATTACTTGGCTATGACCAATCACTTTTACTATCATGTCAATTTCATAATGAATCTTCCGCTTTGGGAGGAACTTGACCCTGAACTGCAGGAAGTTGTTCAGACAGCAGCAGAGGAGGCCCGGGATGCTTCCAGAGAGTTCACTCAAGAAGTTGATGAAGAGATGAGAAGCACTCTCGAAGGGGAGTTCGAAGAGATAACTGAACCTGATATGCAGCCATTTAAAGAAGCGATTGATTATTCTGAATTTAGTGAAACGGTGGATCAAGATTTTATAAATAAAACTCAGGACTTTATTGAAGAGTACCGGGAAGAAAATTAATTTTAGTGAACTGCCCTGTATGAATTTATTGTTCATTGGCAGGGCAGTTCCTGCTAAACGAGGGATCAAAATGACAGAGAAATTAATTTCAAAAAGACGCCCTGCTCTAATGTTGGACCGAATATTAACCACAACCTCTAACATTCTGCTCGTTATTCTTACAATAGTTGTATTTGGAGAAGTAATTATGCGTTATGTTTTCAGCTCCCCTTCAAATGTGACGTCCGGTTTGACAGCTATGATCTTCCCGTGGATGATCTTTTTTGCAGCCATCGCAGTTACTCAAAACAACGATCACATTAGAGTTAATTATTTTCGTAATAAACTCCCAGCTTTTTTGCAGAAGGTGGTCAATGTGATAACAAAGCTTATTATGCTATTTTTTTCCATTTATATGGTCATTTCAAGCTATGGATTGGTCGAGAGCGTAATGAATCAAGCCCATCCCATATTAGGAATTTCCAGAGGCTGGCTCTATGGATCTGTCACAGTATCTTTTCTGGGAATGGGGATTGTTCTTTTATTCCAGATTTTTGATGAAATAACAAGTGAAGAGGAAAAGAGGGGGGAAACAAATGATTTGGATTATGATCATTAGTTTCTTCCTCATGATAGCTTTCAGTGTACCAATTGCTTTTGCTATGGGAGGAGCCGCTCTTTTATATGTGGTGGTGGAAGGAATTCCGCTTTCGACAATGGCTCAACAATTTTTCTCAGAAACACAGTCTTTTGCTTTTTTGGCAGTCCCCTTTTTTATATTGGCAGGGAATTTAATGGTTCATGGAGGAATAGCGCGCCGTATCATTGATTTAGCAAATGCTATGGTTCGACAGCTGCCTGGTGGACTAGGATGCGTATCCGTTGTCACAAGTATGGGGATGGCTGGTGTTTCAGGATCGTCTGTAGCGGATGCTGCTTCTGTAGGAAGTATCCTCATTCCAGAAATGAAACAAAAAGGCTATCATTCTTCCTTTGCTGCTTCGATAAATGCTTCTAGTTCGGTAGTAGGGATCATTATCCCGCCGAGCAGTACCATGATTATTATTGCATGGCTGACAAATTTATCAGTAGCTCAAATGTTTTTAGCAGGTATTATACCAGGTGTGTTGATAGGGCTTACTTATCTTGTAGTTACCGTTTTAATTTCAATGAAACGAGGGTATCCGAGCGAACCCCGGCCCACTCTCAAAGAACTGGCTGGGAGTATAGTAAGAGCATTTTGGGCTTTGCTTTTACCATTATTTTTAATTTCCGTTATTGTACTGGGCATAGCTACAGCGACAGAAGCAGCGGCTTTATCAGCAGTTTACGCGTTTGTTATTGCTTTAATGGTATATCGCTCCCTGAATTGGAATGGGTTAATTAGGGCATTGAGAGAAAGTGTTTATTCCACTACCGTTATTATGATGATTGTCTGCACGGCAAGTATGTTCACGTGGGTACTGATCCGCGAGGGAATTCCTCAATTAATTTCTGATTTATTACTTGGTTTTGGACTGCCAGCGTGGGGATTATTATTTGTTATGGTTCTAATCATGCTTTTATTTGGAATGGTCATGGATTTGGTGCCGAATCTATTTATTCTAATCCCAGTTTTTTTTCCTTTGGCAATCGGGCTTGGAATGGACCCCATCCAATTTTCTATAGTTATGCTAAGTACCCTTGCATTGGGGTTGTTCACTCCGCCGGTAGGAACAACATTATTTATTTCGATTCATTTAGCTAAAGTAGAAATCGAGGAAACGTTAAAAGATTTATGGCCCTATTTGGTGGCGGGATTAGCTGTTGTATTATTAGTGACTTATATTCCGCAGCTTACGATGTGGATCCCTGGGTTAATAAATTGAAATAGCATTAATGAAACAGAGGTGACTAATTTATGCAGATCGCAACTCCTTATATAAAAATTAATTTAGATCAAATGGAAAAAAATATCGATAATATGGTCAGCCAGCTAAATAAGTTCGGTATTTCACATAGACCTCATATCAAGCCTCATAAAAGTATTGACTTTGCGGATTTACAGATAGAAAAAGGAGCAGAAGGAATATCCTGTGCCACTTTGTATGAAGTCGAGATTATGGCAAGGGCAGGGATAAAAGATATTCTTCTCGCTTATCCCATTATAGGAAAAGCTAAGCTGGACTACTTAAAAGATATACTTAAAGACTCTTCTTTTCAATTTACGACAATAGTGGAGAGCGAAAAAGGGGCTGAAGATTTATCGAAGCTAGGAGAAGCTCTCCAAGTCCCCATCTGTGTACTTCTTGATATAGATGGAGGTGGTCATAGAGAGGGAGTTCAGCCAGGACAGGACGTTCAGCGTTTCGCTTCTTATCTTCAAACCTTGCCCGGTCTAAATTTAAAAGGTCTGTTTACCTATAATGGGGATATTTATGGGAAAGAAAAAGAAGACATGAAGGTGAGTGCTAGAACAGAAGCCCAGTTATTATTGAAAGAAAAAGAGAGATTAGAAAACAATGGAATTTTCATAGGCACATTATCTGCCGGCTCTACTATCTCTTCCCATTTATCCGAGGAGTTGGATGGCATCACAGAATCAAGAGCAGGAAACTACATCTTTTATGATATGAATGCAGTCCACTCTGGAGTTGTTACGACAGACGAGTGTGCTTTAACCATCATTTCGCAAGTGGTAAGTATCCCTTATTGGGGTCACGCAACAATGGATGCGGGATCTAAGACAATGACCACAGATGACCCGCTACGGGGAAAACAGTATGGAAAAGTCATCAACCGCCCAGGCATAAACATTGTTAAATTGAACGAAGAACACGGATTTCTAAAATATAATCCTGAAGAAACATCTCTTCAGATAGGAGATACTCTTGAAATCATCCCGAATCATGCATGTGTGGTACCGAATCTTCACCATGAGATTTTTGGCATTAGAAATGGAAACTTAGAGAGACGATATCAAATAAATGCCAGAGGAAGGCATTACGCGGGGTGAATTCTATGAAGAAATGGATGATGGAAAATTTTGATGAAACACAAGCGGTTTCTATATTAAAAGAGTTAATAGGATTTGATAGTGAGAACAGGCCTGGAAAAACCGAAGCAGAGGCAGCCGCCTGGATTTATCGACTGTTGAATGATAATGGAATAGAAGCGTGTTTGAAAGAAGCAGCTCCAGACCGCCCAAATGTCTATGCCGTATTAAAAGGGAAAGAGAAAGGGAAGGGGAAGGGGCCTTCCATCATTTTTAATGGTCACATCGACGTTGTCCCTGCAGGGGATGGATGGACCTTCCCACCCTTTCATTCCACTTTGAAAGACGGGAAGATTTACGGTCGGGGAGCGGCTGACATGAAGGCAGGTGTAGCGGCTATGATTCAGGCTGCATTGCTGTTGAAAAAAGCGGGCTGTCCTTTTCACGGTGAACTCCATCTATTTTTCAATGTCGATGAAGAAGTAACTAATCAGGGCATGAAACAATTTCTAGATGACTCTTTGACAGCGGACTATGCTTTAATCAGTGAACCTACAGGGATGGATATAACAATCGGCCATCGCGGCGTAGCCAGATTTCATGTTAAGACCAAGGGCACCCCCGGACATTCCGCTTTTGTCCGACAGCCGGATAATGCCATTGTAAAAATGAGGGCTTTTTTAACAGCTTTAGAAAATTTGAGTGATGTTATAAAAGAACGAAAAGATCAAACGTTAGGTGCGGCGTTACTAAATATTACTCAAATTAATGGGGGAACCGCAGCGAATGTTATTCCCGAGGAGTGTACCGTTGTTCTTGACCGCCGGCTTCTTCCTGGTGAACAGGAAGAGGAGGTTAAAGGAGAAATTGTTCAGTCATTAAGTAAAGTACAGGAAGAAACGGGATTTTCTTTTGAACTTAAAACGGATTCCTTTCTTCCAGCAAGTCAGATATCTGAGGGACACCCATTTGTCAAAGCTTTAGAGAGGGTATCTCAGCAGGTGAACACTGAACCGATTTCTATCAAAGTTTTTGGAGCCACATGTGAAGCTCCGTTTTTCGCTTTTCATAAACAAATCCCAACCATTGTATGTGGGCCTGGTGAATTAGAGCAAGCCCATGTTAAGGACGAATTTGTGGAGAAAGAACAGTATATAAGGGCTGTCCATACTTTTACAAACTTGGTGCCCCATCTCTGTAAACGTTTTGAACAAGGAGGAATGACATGTCACGAACCGAACTGATTTGTACATCTTGCAATTCTTCCTTTAACCTTTTGGAATACTATCATTGCCCGTATTGTAAAGGAATTTTGGAAGTTCGATATGATCTTGATAGGGTGACTGCAAGCACAGGGGATGCTGTCAAGCAGGAGCTGCAGCCATTTCCATTTTCTCCGGGTGTTTTCATGGGAGAAGGTAATGCTTCTTTAATCAGAGCTAAATGTTTAGAAAAAAAATTAGGAGTGGCAAGAATTGATCTAAAAGGAGAGTTCATGAATCCTAGCGGTTCCTTTAAAGACAGGCCTGTAGCAATGGGGGTGAAAGCTGGAATCCATTTCGGCCATAAACGTTTAATCGTGGCTTCTAGTGGTAATGGAGCAGCTGCGGTGTCAGCTTTTGCAGCTAAAGCGGGAATGGAAGCGGTGGTCCTGGTACCTGAAAGCACTCCGCAGGAAAAAGTGTCTCAATCGATGTTTCTGAATGCTAACGTCATTAAAATAAAAGGGCCCTACAGCAATAGCTTCACTCTAGCCAAAATCCTGGCAGAAACCGAATCCTTATTTAACGTTACCACCACTTTTATAAATCCATACACAGTAGAAGGGGATAAGGGGGTTGCTTTTGAACTGCATGATCAATTGAATGGATACTGGCCGGATCAGATCTACGTACCGATTGGTGCGGGGCCTCTACTCGTTGGGACTCGGAAAGGCTTTATGGAGATGGCTTCTTTATGGGAAAGAGAGTACACTCCCCGGATGATAGGCGTTCAAGCCCGAGGTTGTTCAACTGTCGCAGAAGCATATGAAAGAAAAGAAGATCAGGTACAAGAAGTTGTTGTTCCGAAAACAATTGCTGGAGGGATTGGGGATGGTCTGCAGGGATACGCTAAAGACGGGACCCATACTTTGAGCCATATCCGGAAATCCGGAGGGAACGCGATGGCGATAACGGATGCAGGCATTCTGGAAGCCCAGCATGAATTAGCTTCTTTAGAAGGGCTATTTGTGGAACCATCCGCGGCGGCTGCTTTAGCTGGGTTAAAGCATAATGTTGAATTAGGCAAAGTGAGAGCAGAAGACCACATTGTACTCCTATTAACTGGGCACGGTTTAAAGGATATGGCATCTGCGGAAATGAAAAAGGATATACCATTAGTGGGAGAACATGATATTAAGCGGATAATGAAAGTGATAAAAGGTTCATAAAGGAAAGGACTTTTGAAGATGAATGGACAACGTTTGGAGACAGTAGCTTTAACGGATTTCAAAACAGCAAAACAAAGACTAACTGAAATCATCCCCCGCCCTACACCGCTTATACAGAATGAGCTATTGAATATGGAATTGGGTTCCTCCATTTTTATTAAGGCAGAATCCCTGCTTCCAGTAGGATCCTTCAAGTTGAGGGGGGCCTTTAATAAAATAGCATCACTTGCTGAAAAGAAGACGCAGCCTTTCAAGGTGGTCACCGCTTCAGCGGGCAATCATGCCATGGGGGTGTCGTATGCTTCCAGTGTAAAGGGAGCTGAAGCCAATGTCGTCGTTCCAGAAACGACTCCAGCAATCAAGATAAATACATGTGAGGCGTTTGGAGCAGTAGTCCATAAGGTAGGAGCAACCTATGATGAGGCTTATCAGTATGCTCGTGAGCTGTCGGAGGAAATGGACGGCACATACGTCCATCCTGTGGCGGATGCCGATGTTGTCGCTGGACAGGGGACAATTGCCCTTGAACTGCTCGAACAGCTTCCAAAGGTAGACCAGATCATTGTCCCCCTTGGAGGAGGGGGGCTAGTCTCCGGAATTGCTATGGCGGCCAAGAATTTGAACTCATCCATCCAGGTGATTGCAGTCCAAGCTGAAGGCTCTGCCGCATACTATGAAAGTTTTACAACAGGGGAAATGAAAACGTTGACCGAAACCAATACGCTGGCGGAAGGACTATCTGTCAAAAAGCCGGAGCCGTACTTGCTTTCTTTTATCAATGACTGGGTTGACGATGTCATAAAGGTGAAGGAAAAGACGATACGTGAAGCGGTTAAATTGTTCGCTTTATCCGGAAAACTAGTAGTAGAAGCTTCTGGTACTGTCCCTCTTGCTGCCGTGATGGAGGAACAAATTGCGATTACAAAAAATACGGTCGTCATTGCCAGCGGCTCTAATATTGATGAGTCTGTTTTAAAGGAATGTTTGTTCAAACAGAAATGACGAAAGGATTGTTTTAATGAGCCGAAAACAAGTAAATCTAGAATGGATGAGCACCGATGAATTTACAATAATAAAAGATAAAGTAAAAGTGGCCATTATTCCTGTTGGGTCAAATGAACAACACAGTACCAACACGACGTTAAATACAGATACGGTTTTAGCAGAACGAGTCGCCGAACGAGTTGCCCTACAGTTGAATGGAAAAGGAATAGTTCTCCCCAGCCTATCGGTTGGGGTTTCGTATCATCATATGGCATGGGCAGGGACAATGACAATATCACCTCAGACGATGCAGGCGATGTTAATAGACTATGTTCACAGTATGAAAGTGCATGGAATAGAGTATTTTGTGTTTTTGAATGGACATGGAGGAAATCAAGCTGCTCTTACATCTATTTCGCATTATCTTCGGTATGAAGAAAAAGTTAGCATTCTCAATTGTTTTTATTGGAACGCAGCTGAAAATGAAATAGCACAAGAATCTGAGACAGAACGTTATGGACATGCTTGTGAAATAGAAACATCGTTTGCCATGTATTTAGCACCAGAGATAGTGAGAAACAACAAACTGCACCCTGGGAAAATAAAACAATTCCCTGTGCACGGAACTGCAATTAACAAACCAAATCAAGTAGAACTCCCATATCATTTTCATGAACTAACGGCGGATGGTTCATTTGGCGATGCTACTCTGTCAAGCAAGGAAAAGGGAGAAAAACTTATTACTTTAATCATCAATCGGTTGACTAATACTGTGGAAAGCTTTATTGCTTATCACCCATAACATAGAAAGGAGGTAGAGAAGATTTTTAACATTTTGGCTGACCAAGTCGACATGCAATTTATTTCGAGGAAAAGCTGTGTTCTGTCTTAAATATTTGAAAAAGAGAAGGGGGAGGGCCTATGAAAAAATCTCTTTCTGTTTTGACTAAAAGCATTCCCAGATCAGGCATTAGAGAAATAATGTCGTTAAGCTCTGGAATGGAAGGGGTCATACATTTGGAAGTTGGGGAGCCGGGAACAGATATACCTCCCCATGTACGTGAAGCAGCAAAGCAGGCAATTAATGATGGGTATTCTTATTATTCTCCAAACGCGGGCTTACCTACTTTAAGAGAGGCTGTATCAAGGCATCTGGAAACATACAACATATCTGCCGGTAATGATGAAATTATCATAACTCCCGGAGCTGTAACGGGTCTTGCCTTAGCTCTGAAGAGCATAGTGGACAGCGGAGAGGAAGTTCTAATACCGGATCCGGGATGGCCGAACTATGAACAAATGATTCTTTCTCAGGGGGCGGTTATTATTCGTTACCCTATACGAGCGTCCAATCAATTTATACCAGATATTGGAGAAATAAAAGAACGAATTACAGAGAGAACAAAAGCATTGATTATCAACTCTCCTTCAAATCCTGCAGGGAGTGTATTAGAAAAGGAAAAGCTTAAGGAAATCGTGGCGTTGGCAGAGAGATATGGAATATACATTATCTCTGATGAAGTATATGATGGAATAATTTTTGACAAAAAGCATGTTTCTCCGAGTTCTATCGATACGACTGGAAAAGTGGTCAGCATTTTCAGCTTCTCCAAAAATTACGCCATGACTGGATGGCGCCTGGGGTATACGGTCGCATCAAAAGATATAACAGCACTCATTAGCAAAATGATGGAACCGACAGTGTCATGCGCCAGCTCGATCACTCAAAAAGCTGGAGAGGCAGCATTGGGCGGCCCGCAAGACTTCGTAAGGGAGATGCGGACGACTTATAAAAGGCGGCGGGATCTGGCATCAACCTTTTTAAAAAGGCAGGCTGGTATCGCCCATGAGGTTCCACATGGATCGTTTTATATGCTCGTAAATATGAAAAATAAAGAAATTGATGGAGAAAGTTTAGCAAAACATTTATTGAAGACAAAAAAGGTAGCAGTAGCTCCAGGCTCCACATTCGGAAAAACAATACCGGGATTTGTCCGCCTGTCGCTTGCGGCTAAAGAGGAAGAGATAGAAACGGGTGTGAAGAGGTTGATTGATTACTATGACACCTATTGTAATAAAACAAAAAGGTAGTGGATAAAAAGAGCTGGATGTTTAGCCAGCTCTTTTTGTGGTGCCTGTCACCTGTCGAATAATCTTTTTATGAAACCAGCCATTGCGCTCTGACAATATAAACCACTACTAATAAAGTTAGAAATAACCCGATGAAACAGGCGTCATAACGGTTCCAGTGAATCCGCTGGTAAAAGGGGCGGCTGCGCCGGCCGTCAAAGCCTTTGGACTCCATGGCGATTGCGGTTCGTTCGGCTTTCCGGATGGCGCCGGCCATCAACGGGATAAAATACCGTTTGAACTGTTTCAATCCCCGTTTCTCCCCAAGGCCGCGGATCCGGTGAGCGGTCCGAATCTGCTGGAGTTCTTCCCGGAACATGGGAAGAAAACGGTAGGCCGCCATCATCCCATATCCGAACCGGGGAGGCAGCTTGCACTGCTGGATAAGGCTCAACATAAAACGGGTGGGATCTGTCGTCAGTACAAATAACAGCGACCAGGAGGCAAAAACAAGGGCACGCATGCCGAGAGAGATACCGGTGTACACATTTTCGAGCGCTACCGGCATACTCCCGATGGAAAATAATATGGTCTCTCCCCGTTCATCGGGAAACACGACCTGAATCCAAAGAAAACTGAAAGCAAAAACCAAAAAGGGTAGTAAAAGCAATCCTAAAAAACGGATTGAAACGCCGCCGAGTCCAATAATCAGAAGCACGGTCAGGCCAAACAAAAACAAAGGGGTCCATGGATCAAACACGGGCACCATCACGGCAATAATCATTAATACGCCGGCCAGTTTCAGGGAGGGGTTTACCTTTTGCAGGAATCGATTCTTCTTTTGATATTGTTCTAGCATGGGGCTTCCTGCCTTTCCAATGCGAACCGCCACTGCCGCAATTCGCGGGAAACCGGAGCCTGAACGGAAGCCCAATGCAGCATGGCTGTCTGCTCAAAAAAAGACGCTGTCCTGCCTTCATAGGCGATCGTACCTTGATCGAGCAGCAGTACGTTTTCGGTGTACTGATCAACGAGTTCCATATCATGGGTAATCATTAAAATGGTTTTACCCTGGCGGTGAAGTCGTTTTAAAATGTTCATCAGTGCATTGGTGTTTGCTTCATCCTGACCAAATGTCGGCTCATCCAGCACCAGCAGCTCCTGATCACTGGTGAGCATGGTGGCCACGGAGAGTCGGCGTTTCTGGCCCTGACTCAGCGAAAAAGGATTCGCCTTGCGCTTTTCCTGCAGCTGAAAGAGATCCAGCATTTCTTCCAGTTCTGTTTTCCACTCTTCTGGCCCCATTCCAGCCATCCGCCATCCATACGTCAGTTCTTCTTCGACCGTGTCCGTGATGAACTGATGCTCTGGATTCTGGAAGACAAACCCGGTCTGCTTCATGATGTCATCCGGCTGCCAGGTTTCCGACGGTTTTCCTTTTCGAAGAAGCGTCCCGTTGGAGGGGCTGTGAATTCCGGATATAATATGGGCCAGGGTGCTTTTGCCGGCCCCATTGGCACCGACAAGAGCCGCAAATTCCCCGGCCTGCAGGGTGAAGCAGACATCACGGAGCACCTGTTTTTTATCATAGAAAAACGAAAGACCGGAAGCTTCGAGTATAGGAATCGTGTCCATTGCCGGCCGGGCAGGGGTTTTATTTTCTATCCTTGTTTTTACGATGCCGTGCCGGCTGCATTCCGCTTCCCATTCCTTGAGGTTAAGCGGAAGCTGGTCCCAGGTGATTTTTCCTTCCGCTTCCCGTACCAGAGCTTCGCGGCAGATCTCCGGTACCCATACGCCCTGCTCTTCAAGGGCCGGAAGAGACCGACGAAATATTTCCCGGGGCGGCCCTTCTGCGAGAATGCCGCCCTCTTTTCGCAGCGCAATCACACGGTCGATCTCTTCCAAAATGCTCTCCATTTTATGCTCAATAAAAAGCAGAGTTTTATTTTGACGGTCCGCAATGTCGATCCATAACTGTAAAATATCTTCGGTACTCTGCGGGTCCAGGTTAGCGGTTGGTTCATCAAGAACATACGTATCCGAATCAAGGGCGAGCAGGCAGGCGATTGCTGCTTTCTGCTTTAATCCGCCGGATAGACTGCTTAACCGTTCCAAACGCCGTTGCTCTAGTCCGGTTATTTTAAGCACTTCTTTCAGTCTTTCCTCCATCTCCCCAACGGGAAGTCCGATATTTTCCATTCCGAAAATAATTTCATCTTCCACGGTTTCCATACAGAATTGGGTGTCAGGATCCTGAAATAAAATTCCGATATGACGGCATGCTTCAGCGATAGCCCAGTTTTCCGGAGCGGTCCCGTCTACTGAAACATTGCCTGTTTTCTCCGCTTCTATCGTTCTTGGGATTAACCCCTGCAGGGCAAGGGCAAGGGTGCTTTTGCCACTGCCGCTCGGCCCAAGGATCAGGATTTTCTCTCCTTTTCTGATGTCGAGATTTAATGGCGGAAGAGCAGGAATCTCTTCCATCGGGTACGTGACGCTGAGTTCTTTTGCTTGAATATAACTCATGATGCAGGCTCCTGCTTATTTCGTTGGTATTCCGATTTCCCAATGGCAAAGTTATGAAGGACGCCGGTGCGGGCGAGAGCAAAGGTTAAATAATGACTCGCCCATCCGGCAAGCAGGATGCCGCTCAACAGCATGGTTCCCAGCATCAGCCAGACTACAATTGAAGCATACTGGCTGTACCCGTACATGGCGAACTGCGTGACAAAGCTTGCGAATGTACCGGCCATCCCTGCGAGCATAAGCACAGGCATCTTAAAGCTGCGGTAACGAAACATCGCAAAAATAATCTCCGCTCCAAGCCCCTGCGTGACCCCGAGGATCAGCACAGAGCCGGCGTTGACGGAACCAACCATAACTTCGGTACCGGCTGCGATTAATTCAGCGAACAGGGCAGCTCCCGGTTTCTGAATGATGAGGGCACAGACAATAGGAGCCATAATCCAGAATCCAGCCATCAGCCCGCCTCCCACCGGGCCAAGCACCCCCGTCACCATCTGCCCGAGAAAAATCCAGATCAAATAGAGGACACCAAACACGGCAGAAATAAAAGCCATTACAACAATTTCACGGAGGTTCATGGTTCGTTTCTGCTTCATTTTTCCGCACGCTCCGGCTGTTTTCCTTCCGCAAACGGCCAGTCTTCTACTTTATAGGCCATATCAAAAAACATGTATTCCAGCTGGCAGCCATCAATGAAATGTTCTTCCCAGCGGTTTAATTCTTCTTCGGTCGCTGTTTCAGCCATCTGATCCAGTTTATCCAAATACTCCTGCATCCGTGGTTCTTCCTGTTTTCCGTAAAAGGAAATCCAGCCGTAGAACGGATGTGTTTCCTCCGGCGCAAATTCCTGAACGAGCCGCTCTCCTACATAAAGATAGATCCATGGGCACGGCAGGGTGGCCGCGATAATATCCCCAAGGTTTCCTTCATATGCCGTATGCAGCATGTGTTTGGCGTAATGCTGGGCCACGGGTGCGAGCGGATAGCCCTGCAGCTCATCATAACCGACGCCGGCCTGGTCGCATAAATTGTGATGCGGATGAATTTCGCTGTTTAAAATAAAGCCGATGCCGGTATGGAACATTTCCATATCTTCACGGGTGGTGCATTTGGCCATGCCGATCGCCCGGGCCTGAATCATGGCATTTAAGTACTCATAGTCCTGTTTCACGTAATGAATAAGCTGTTCCTTTTCCAAATGGCCTTTTCCGATCCCCTGAATGAAAGGATGATCATAGCAGGATGTGAACATGTGGTCTGCCTTTTGTCGTAATTTTTCTGAAAAACGCATAAATATCTTCCCCGCTTTCCTATGATTTTGATTACACAAAAAAGAGCCACTCCGGAAATGGAGCGGCTCTGTCATAGGAGATAATATGGATGAAAAGACGTTATACGCCTTTCTGTCCCAAAAAGACAGGTTTTGCCGGCTCCACTTCCCTTCGCTGGTACTAACCAGAGCAGGTTCAAAGGGACCAAGGAATTTAAGACATTCCTTATCTCAGCTGTGACAGCGCCCCTAGTGGACTTCCTTATGTAATTATTCATAATCTTATCATGTCATCCAGAAATAGTCAAAACAGCAGTAGAATTTAAAAGCCGGCGGAAAGGACATGGGATTATAAGAAGCACCTGTTTTTGGCTGAATCCGCTATAAAATCTGAAAGGGAAAGCAGCAGGCGGTTTTTCACTTTTGGAAAATTGTCCATAATGACCATGAATATCTTCCAGAAATATCATAATATTAAGATAAATACAGTGCTGCAGGACATGAAGTTTACGATGATTTACGCAGCTATAATATTAGAAAGATTCATTCCCGGTATTATCGTCAGAGAGCAGTTACCCAGCTGGAAGCAGTCTGAGCTCGTCCGGAAACGGTCGGGAGAACCAGAGAAACATCGTTCCAAGAGCATAACCCTGTAAACCTTAACACTCTTACTTTTGTAAGCGCTTAACTATAGGCGCATTTTTTAGATGAGGGGGAGGAAAAATTGAAAAAAGAGCTTATGGCCGTAACTTGTTCATGGTTGTTGGCAGGAAGTCTCGCGGGCTGTGGAGGAGACGGAGGAGGTGAAGCTTCGGGTAACGATGCTGGGGGAAGCAGTGGTAATGATTCTGTTACACTCTCCATGCTTGTTAGTGAAACGGCTAATTTAAATGGTATTGAAGCGGTGGCAGAGGCAGTGGAAGAAGAACACAACATCAGCGTAGAAATCGAACAGCGTCCTGGAGGACCAGAAGGGGAGAATGTGGTAAAAACCAGGCTGGCAACAGATGACATGTCTGATTTGGTGCTCTTCAATTCAGGTGCCCTGCTCCAAACGATCGACCCGCCGGAAAACTTTGTGGATCTAACAGACGAGCCTAATATGGACCGTGTTCATGACTCGTATAAAGAAACAGTAACAACAGACGGAAGAATATACGGCGTGCCTGCTAATTCAAGTCAAGTCGGCGCCTGGCTCTATAATAAAAAGGTGTACGACGAGCTTGATCTGGAGATTCCCAAGACATGGGACCAATTGATGGAAAACAATCAAATGATCAAAGACGCCGGAAAAACGGCTGTCATTGCTTCCTATAACGAAATCTGGACGGCCCAGCTTCCATTGCTTGCCGATTTTTATAATGTTCAGGCAGAAGAGCCGGAATTCGCTGAAAATTATACAGCCGGGGATGCCAAATTTGCAGACACGTCTGCCGCCCTGAGAGGTTTTGAAAAAATTTGGGAGCTGGGGGTGGAAGGAGAAAACTTTTTTAACGAAGATTTTAATGCCACTACCTATAATCAGGGAATGGAAATGCTTGCTACCGGAGAAGGGGTCCACTATCCAATGCTTTCCCAGGTCCTTCCGATTATGGAAGAAAACTATCCGGATGCAATCGGTGATATCGGTGTTTTTCCCCAGCCAAACGATACGGAAGATATCAATGGATTTACCGTTTGGATGCCGGATGCCCTGTTAATCAATAAAAATACAGAAAAAATGGAAGCTGCAAAACAATGGGTCGAGTTCTTCATTTCAAAAGAAGGCCTTGAAATCTATGCCGATGCGGCAAAAAGCATTGGTCCCTTTGTGGTAGATGGTATTCAGGTGCCTGACGATGCGTTCGAAGCGGTCAAGCAGATGCAGCCGTATTTTGACGAAGGCAGTACGGCCCCTGCTCTGGAATTTGTAAGCCCGATCAAAGGGGCGAATCTTCCACAGATTACATCAGAAGTCGGGGCCGGAATCCGGGAACCTCAAGAAGCAGCGGAAATGTATGATGATGATGCAGAAAAGCAGGCCAATCAGCTTGGGATCGATGGATGGTAAATAAGGGAGGAAGCCACAGCAGAAAAGGGAAAATAATTCTTTTCCCTTTTCCTCCCAAAAGGAGAGAGATTTATGAATACAATGAATAATAAAATGTATTCCTATTATTTCCTTTTGCCGGCCGCCATCATTTACTTTTTGTTTTTCCTTTTTCCAACCTTGATGTCTTTTTTCTACAGTTTTACATGGTGGACCTTGACCGACTGGGAATTTATAGGGTTTGAAAATTTCATTAACTTTTTTCAGGAACCTTCGCTGCGGATAGGGTTTCGGAACACGCTATTTTTTGCGGTCACCGCTACCACAGGAAAAGTAGTACTTGGGCTGTTGTTTGCCGTCTTTCTCTGTTCAAAGATTAGAAATCGGGGGCTTTTACGGTCTATTGTATTTTTCCCTGTTCTGATCAGTGCAATAGCGATAGGGATTGCCTTCAGCGTGATGATGCATCCGACAGACGGCATTATCAATTCCAATCTCGCAAAAATTGGACTCAATGGACCAAACTGGCTTGGAGAACCCAGTCTTGCGATTTTTTCGGTAGCATTTACAGATATCTGGCGGGGGGTGGGGATTGCAACTGTTATTTTCATTGCTGGGATTATGGCTATTCCGTGGGAATACCGGGAAGCGTTAAAGATTGACGGAGGCAGTTCATTTCAGGAATTCTGGCACATTACACTTCCCCTCTCCCGGCCTGCGATGAATACCGTTATTATTCTCGCGCTTATAGACGGACTTCGAAATTTTGATCTGGTTTGGGCCATGACCGGCGGCGGTCCAGGATTTAGTTCCGATGTGCTTGCCTCTATCATTTACAAGCAGTATGCCGGTGGGTTTTACGGACTCGCCACAGCAGGAAACGTTATCTTGTTTTTATTTATAGCATTGATCGCGTTTCCCGTCTTTAAATTTATTAACCGGAGAGAGGTGGATCTATGAGTGTCCATTACGAGAATAAGGAAGAGGTGCTCTCCGCCGGGGCTGCTCAAAAATCTGCTGTCCGGTTTTCTCAGAAAAAAACACCAAAAAAAATACTCGTTTCCGAAATTCTCGGCACCCTGGCTGCAGTGATTTTTTTCGGCGTCCCCTTCTATTTTGTGTTTATTAACTCATTGAAACCGGCTGAAGAAGCAGCTCAGATGAACTTGAGCTGGCCGAATTCTTTTCACATGCTGGAAAATTACAAAGAAGTGTTGACTATCAATGACGGCAGACTGCTGTTAGCTTTCTTCAACAGCACCATCATTACACTGTTTACGATATTGATTTTAATTATTATCTGTTCGATGGCAGCGTTTGTGTTAGCGCGGCGGGAGGGACTCTCTAAGAAGCTGAATTACCTGGTGCTGATTGGTTTAATGCTTCCGCCGGCTATTGTTCCTACTATTTCTGTTCTGCAAACCTTGGGGCTGTTCAAAACGATGCCCGGTATTGTCCTGCTCGAGGGTGCGCTCCGCTTCTCTTTTGCGTGTATCTTGTACCGTGCTTTTGTTGCAACGATTCCTAGAGAGCTTGATGAAGCAGCGTTAATAGACGGCTGCGGTCCATTACGGTTATTCTTTCAGATCATTTTTCCGTTACTGAAGCCGGTCACATCCACCATTATCGTATTGTCCTCTATTCAGGTGTATAACGATTTTGAAAATATGCTCTATTTTTTCCCGGGGGCAGACAATGCAACCGTTCAGTTAACCCTGTATAACTTCACGGGAATGTTTGGCACCTCGTATCATTACCTATTTGCCAATGTCATATTGATTTCGATTCCGCCGCTTATCTTGTTTATTTTCTTTAATAAGAAAATCGTAGCTGGAATGACGGCGGGAGCAGTCAAAGGCTGAAAAACAGAAAGGAGAAAGCTATGAAATTAGGGGTGAATTCCGTATTATTTGGCGGCTATGATTTAAAAACGGCGCTGGAATATATTAAATTCAGCGGGTACCAGGGAGTGGAGCTGGCTTCGATTGTCGGAATGGCTGAGCACTTGAGTGATACAGCGGAGGAGGCGGAACTTAAGGAGATTCGTCAGTGGGCAGAAGAAATGGAACTCGACCTTTATTGTGTTGAGGCCGCCACAGATATTTTAGTCCCGGAAAATCGGGAAAGAACAAAGAGAGTGTTTGACCGTGCTGCAAAACTCGGCATTCCAATGGTAACGACAGGAAGCGGCGGGAAATCTGATGATGAAAAACAGACAGAAGCCTCCCTCCGCGCGATAGAAGAATTGGCTCAGGCTGCAGGAGAAGCAGGAATTCAGTACGCGCTCAAGCTGCATTACGGGCAAAGTATTTACAACACCCGGACAGCGGAGCGCCTGCTCCAAGAGGTGAAGAACCCTGCGCTCGGCCTGAATTTTGATGCGACCCACGTTGGCCGTGTCGGGGATGATCCGGTGGCTGCCATTGAAGCCCTGCAGGATAACATCATCCATACTCACATCCGTGATACATTTTTAGAGCAGTTGAAAATTGCCGCTCCAGAACATCAGATTGCGGGCCGGGGCACGGTTCCGTTACAAGAAATAACAGAAAAAATGATGGATACAGGCTATTCAGGAGCAGTGGTACTGGAAATTATCGGAGCCGGGGAGTATGAGCTTCCTCAGGTCACAGCGATCGCCGGGGAAAGCCATGGATACTTGAGTCGGTTGTTTCAGGAAGCAAAAGAAAGAAAGGGTGTTCATTGATGGTGAAAACTGCAGTGGTTGGAGTCGGAAACATTGGAAAGATACATTGCCGGTATTACAGGGAAAATCCAGATGCAGAACTTACCGCTGTCTGTGATCTTATCGAAGACCAAGCGCAGGCTGCAGCCTCCCTTTATGACTGCAAGGCTTACACGGATATAGAGGAAATGCTCTCGCGGGAAGAAATCGATGTGATCAGTATTGCTGCAGCCGGGGAGGAAAATGGCGGAGATCATTTTGAACCTGCCATGGCAGCTATTGACGCAGGCAAGGATGTTCTGGTCGAAAAGCCGATTTCCAATAATATAGAACAGGCACGGGAAATGGTTCAGGCAGCTGCTGAAAAAAACGTCAGACTGGTAAGTAATTTGAACCACCGTTTTGTTCCCGCTGCATATAAAGGCAGGGAGCTGATTGGAGAGGGACGGCTGGGAGACCTCCTGTTTGTCAACATGAAGTTAACCATCCAAAATCCAAACGAATCGAGCCCATGGTTTCATCTCCGTGCTCTTCATCCCCATTCGATAGATGTCATCCGTTATTTTGCCGGAGATATTAAACGGGTTCAGGCTTTTATGACAAAAGCACCGGGACGTACCATCTGGTCAACCGCCTCTATTAATCTCGAATTTGCCTCAGGCGCTGTCGGCCATCTAACCGGGAGTTATGATATGGCCGGCCGTCACCCTATCGAATATTGTGAAGTAGCAGGAAATAAGGGCCGCTTTGTCATAGACAATGTATACGAGAATTTTACTTTTTATCCTCATGAAAGCGATGAACTGCTTGTCCTGAGAAACTCCATCATGACAGGAGTCGGAAGCTTTCAGGAAACCTTTAAAAATAGACTCTTTCATTTTATTCAGCAGGTAAAAGATGGAACCGATCCGGCGCAGATGGAAGCCTCAGGGGCAGATGCGTTAGCAGGACAGGAAGTTATTGAAGCAGCGATTCGTTCGCAGCGCGAAAACGGAGCTGTGATAGATGTTCCTGCTCCAACGACGAAAAGGGCGGAGGAACTGCCAACCGAACATCCCTGATTTTTCAATAGGATAGACAAAAGCCATCCAGGCAAAAGGTGATGCGGACCGAATGTTTTTCCTTATTAGATAAGAAAGTTTAAAAGGTTGGCGTTTTTGAGATCCAGCTTCAGCGTCCAGCCGCTTTTCTTCATTTGTATATCTCTTAAGTCCTGAAAAAGAAGGGCAGGGAATGAAGTGAAAATATTTTATAGTGAGTTTATGAAGGAAAAGAATTTTCCCTTCTGTATTAATCGAAAAATTCACACACAGGAAAACGTTCCACCACTCCACGCACACAATTTCATTGAACTGGTTTTTGTGGTAAAGGGGGAAGCCGATCACATTTTTGAAGGAGAAAGTTATACTGTCTGCGCCGGAGATGTCTTTATTATTAACCCTGGGGAGGTTCATACCTATAAGATAACGTCCAGCGCCTCGTTGGAAATTGTTAACTGCCTGTTTTTATCAACATTGATCGATGATATTTGGCTGCGGGAATTAGGGTTTTCCGAAGCCATGGACTATTTTTACATTCACCCATTTTTAAACAAAAAGGAGCGGTTTTATCACTGTTTAAATCTGCGCGGCGAGGAAGCAGAAGATATCTATGCTCAGTTTAAACGGATGATTGATGAGTATGAAGAGAAGAAGAAAGGCTACAGCACAGTCATACGATTTCAGCTCATGCAAATCCTGATTCAGCTCTCCAGAATTTATAGGAGGCAAGTAGAACCTCCCGCTAAGAAGCGGGAGCCTAACCCCGAAAGAAAAATGCTTGTCCAGCGGATCTGGGGTTACCTGGAGCGTCATTATGATCAGAAGGTGACCCTTTCCGGTCTGGCAGATCTTTTTAATATCAGCTCCAGACATTTAAACCGGATTTTCAAGGAAGCGACCGGCCAGACCGTTATTGAAGCGGTACATCAGATTCGCATTAAACGAGCCAGATACCTGCTGTCTCAAACGTCAGAAAAAATTATCTGGATCGCCATGGAAGTTGGCTATGAAGATCCAGCCTTTTTCACGAGGTTGTTTTCCCGCCAGCTTGGATGTTCCCCGGGAAAATACAGAAAGCTTAGTGACCCGGAAGCATTTATCAAACATTAAAAAGAAAACGGGAGGCTGAAAAAATTGAGCAGACCCAACGTCATTATTTTTGGAATAGATAGTTTAAGGCGGGATTATATGAGCAGCTATGGATATCACCATCAGACGACGCCGCATATTGATGCATTTGCGGAAGAAGGGGTGTTATTTGAACAGCATTTCAGCCCCAGTATTCCAACGACCCCGGCCTATGCGAATATGCTGTTAGGCGGGGACTGCTTTGATACCAACGTCGTTAGTCTCAGGCATAAGGGGCCCATTGGACAGGAACATTCAAAAACCCTGGCTGAAATACTGGGAGATCATGGATATCAGACCACCTGTGTCGGATTCACGAACAATCCCTCGTCCCGGGGGTTTCAGCACTATCTTGATTATGAAGCCTGGATGCCGGATGAAACAGGAAAATGCCCAAAAGCAGAACATTTAAATGAAGTCGCGATTCCGGAATTGAAAAGGCTCGCTGGAGAGGAACAGCCGTTTTTCTTATTCCTGCGTCACATGGATCCGCATTCCCCGTATCTCCCTCCTCGTCCGTTTGAACGAATGTTTTACGATAGAGATGAAAAAGATCCAAATAATTCGTCGATGGAACCAGTATACCAATTTAAGCCGCATGCCGATTTCTTTAAGTCATGGATGCCGGAAGGGGTAACAGACGAAGCGTACATTTCTGCCCAGTACGAAGGAGCTGTGGCTTATATGGACGCCTGTATAAAAAATATTTTTCAGACGGTAAAAGAGCTCGGCATTGAAGAAGAGACATTGGTTATTGTAACGTCTGACCACGGAGAAACCCTGTATGAACACGAATGTTATTTTGATCATCACGGGATGTATGATAATTGCCTGGTTGTTCCGCTTATCCTGAAGTTTCCCGGGAAGCTGCCGGAAGGAAAGCGGGTCTCCGATGTCTCGTTGATTGAAGATATTATGCCTACCGTTCTTGAACTGCTTGGGGTAAGCATGCCGCTGCAGGGAACGGGAAGGAGCCTGCTGCCATTTATTCACGACGAAGAAACCGAAAAAGTATCCGAGTTTTATATTACAGAATGTACATGGATGAGAAAGCACGGCTGGCGCACCCCGGAATGGAAGTTGATTCAGGCTCTGGAACCGGATTTTCACTTTAAACCGATGACAGAGTTATATAACCTGGTCAAAGACCCCCAGGAAAACCACAATCTTGTCGATGAAGAGCCGGAAGTAACGGCCCTGCTGAAGCAGCGAATGGAAGACCATATCAAGAAACGAGAAAGGGAAACCGCTCGTGAAAACCCGATGTACACCAACACGGATTATCATGGACTTGGTACAGGTCCATTTAAAACGTCCCAGGAAGCGTATGATAACCTCTATTTAGGTTCGATTCATAGAGCAAGAGCCTTACAGGCGAAAGATAAATAAATCAAAGAAAAAAGGAGTCCAGGGCAGGGATTACCTGGACTCCTTTTTAATTTAAACAGATTTCCGGGACTGGTCGGTTAATTTTTCACGGGATGGGTTTTGAAGCCATTCTTCCCACGTGATTCCGGCTGAATGAAGAATTTTTTCGATTCTTTTTCGAAAAGGGAGTCCCTCTTCCCGAAGTTGGACAGCCATTGGATCTTCCCGTCCTTTTAAATGATGGTTTACCCAGGAGGATAGGTCCTGGTCGAATTGATCAGCGTAACTGGGAGAAGTACCAGCAATGTTATGAGTTTCCGCCGGATCCTGTTCCAGATTATATAATTCACGGGGCGGCCGCTGAAACGGACCGCTGTCGTAGGTTCGGATGAATTTGTAATAAGGCGTTCGAATTCCCCGGGCCGCCTGCCAGGCGCATTCACTTAAAAAAATTTTGTCTCTTGTACCATCTGCTCTGCCTGTGATGGAAGGCCATAAACTGTATCCATCCAGGCAGTCTGTTTCAGGACAAGAGATGTTGTTTATTGTTTCGAGCAGGGTCGGCATCAAGTCTGTCTGCTGCACCAGCCCGTTTACTTTTTTTCCGGCAGGGATATAACCCGGCCATCTCATGATCAGAGGAACGTGAACGGTAGTGTCATACAGACCGCAGTGATCCCAATAAATGTCATGCTCCGTGAGACTTTCTCCATGATCTCCGAAAAGAATAAGCAGTGTTTCCTCTTTTATGCCAAGGTGGTCCAGCCATTCGTCTAATTCTTTTATTTTCTCATCCAAATAACGAACTTCTGCATCATATAAAGCATTAACATATTCGGCATCTGTGACATGGCCGATAAGATCAAAATGATGGTGTTTAAAAAAAGGATAGGCTGTATGATTATAGGCGGCTTTCATGCTCGTATAATGGGGATCAAAAGGATCTTTATTATCCATGTCATAAAAAGGTTCAATGTATTCTTTAGGTGGTAGATAAGGAGTATGAGGATCCCAGTAATGAAGAAATAGAAAAAAATCCTCCTCTTTATGATCGTGCAGCCACGGGAACGCCAGCTGATTTACCGTTTCTCCGTCAATCCAGCGCTGATTAGGGTGGGAGCTGTTAATGTAGTATTGAAACCCTCGGGCGAACCATTCTTTTAGTTGATACAGGTTGTCAACCGCCCCTGTGGTAAAGCCTGCCTGACGAAAGATGGAGGGCAGCCAGTCTTCTGTCCGTGGAAGCCAGGTCAGGGCGGAACCATGGGAAACAATTCCGGTGCGTATTCCGGTTTTTCCAGAGAAGATGGCAGTATGCACGGCTTCGGTCGGAATGTCTGTGGCATAAGCGTTTTTGAACAACGTGCCTTCAGAAGCAATTTGATCCAGATATGGAGTAGTTGGTTTGGAATATCCATAACTGCTCATTCTTGTAGTACGGAGTGAATCTATCGAGACCATGATGATTTTCAAAAAATAACCCCCTGGCATTGTATATTCCTAAACGGACGATAAGCATAGAAGACAGTGGAAACTTTTCTACTGCTGTGGTATTTTGCCCTGGGCCTGAAACTTTTGTTGTTTTCGTTCGATATTGGAAAAAGACATCAAAACAGAAAACATCAGCAAAAATGAAAAGCTGGCACCTCCCGTCAGTACAGCTAAGCCCGGAAACTGCAGGGAAAGAAAATAAAGAATAACAATACCTGCGGCCACCATAAGATTGGAAAATGGGGACACGATAGTAAGGGACAAGGACTGCACCAGGATGTTCAGAAGACTGCGGCTGCGTTCCTCCAGATAAACAGGAAGGGCATAAAGAGCAGTGAACCCATACATAACAATAATGAGGAGCCAAACCGAATAGAGCCCAAAAAACATACCGCCCTCCAGCTGCTGAATCAGCTGATAATAGACAGATAAGGCACCTCCTGTTGCGGCAAGGAGCCATCCGAGAAAATTGCTTTTCACGAAACTGGATTTGCAGCTCTTCCAGAAGGCAGGAAAAACAGCAAGATCCGTGCTTCCTTTCAGCCACTCCCGGATAACCGTAAGCATGGCGGCAGTTGCGGGAAAAAGACCAAGAAAAAAAAGGCCGGCCCCCGTAAATAACAGCCATAACACATTGACATAGACAAGCTTCAGTATCCATTCTGGTATTCGCAATAGGCCAAATCCAATCTGCTGCATCGTCCTCCTCCTTTCAAAGAATAAAGGGATTCTAATGGGGTAATCTTATCATAAGCTTTGAAGGAAATCCTTGCTGATACGGACAAATATGGGATATGCAGAAAGAAGAGAGAGCATTGGGAGTCAGATACAGAGAAGGGGTTCCTTATAATTTGGCAGAAGCGTGGCATCCTAATAGAAATTCTATTTCCCAGGAGGGATTATATGTCTACCAGATATTGTTGTCCAAAATGCAAAACGAACCGTTCAAGGTTTAATGTCGTGGAGCAGGTGCCGCACGCTGTCCGTCTCGATCCGCAGACCGGGGAAACGATAGAACGATTCGAGGCCTCCGAAAATCCAGGCCCGTTTCACACCCAATATAATGGCCCGGAGCGGAGAATACAGTGTGCCGCCTGCGGATTAATTGAAAATGAAACCATGTTTATTAAATTTGGGGAGCAGGCTTAAGATTTCCCTGCTCCCGTAATACCAGCTGTACTAAGAGGATTTTTAAATATGGTGGAGAACCTCCATCAGCTCTTCTTCCTCCTCCCAGAACCAGAACGCCTCGTCCAAAAATAGAACAGCTTCTTCCCTGCTGCCTGGAGAGTAAGCTTCGATTGGATCATCGGTTAATTCTATGGGGATCATTTCTGGAGAAAGCATGTATTCTAGGACATAGGGGTTGGCCTGATCGGCTTCACGCAGCAATTGTTCAATCTTTCGGGAGCGGCCATGTTTTTTGTATTCGATAAAGGCCCGGTGAAACAGCCAAAATGTACTTTCTTCCGGATAGTTGTTTAACAGCTGCTCTGCTTTTTGATACGCCTTCCTATGCAAATATTGGGGAAGAAGCATATAACGGACGCCCTGGTTGTCATCTGGATTCAGTTCAAGCATTTCTTCGTAAACAGAAATAGCTTTTTCTGCATCCCACCATTCGAGCTGAAATCCATATTGATACATCGCCCGCATAAATGGGCGGGTTTCAATCAATGCCCAGAAATCTCCTTTGTTTTCGTGGAAAAAAGAATCCCCCAGTTCCCGGCGCCCTGCTTCTACGGCCTGCCGGGCATACACCAATGTATCTTCAGGATCCTCAGAGCGTTCCATCAGCTGTAAATAGACATCCGTCTGAGCTTTGTTTTGATGAAGGTTTTCCTGGAGCAATTCCTGCCTGCGATGGGGATCGGGTTCCAACATGGCATCATACAGACGCAGCTGCTGTTGATCTTCCTCGCTCCACTGTTCAACAGCCGCATTATCGAGCTGGAATGTCTGTTGAAAGGAGTGGATTTCTTCGGCAGTAGATAAGCCAAGACGTTCTATTTCTTTTGTGATAATAAACATCATCCGTTCCATTTCAATATTTATGTTAGTGGAGGACGGGCCTGGATCATGACTCCCGTTTAGATCAGCAAGCACCTTGTCCATTTCGAGCGACCTGGCCGAAATCGTGCCGGGAGCTACTCCGTATTTTTCTCCGATCTTTTTTTGGGTGACGCCGGGTAACTGATAGATGTCTTTGCACAGGTAGTAATCAAGGGCAGCGGCATAGGCAGCGGGCTTTTTGATAATCGGAGCTGCCGCGTTGGCATAAGCTGTCCATAATTTTTCTCCATACTCCACGCCTCCCCGTGCCTGTAAGGTATTGTCCGCCTTCTCATTGAAAACCGACAGAACCTGTTGTTCTTCCGGTGTTAAATCAGTTTCTGTGTCCGGCACGGGGGAGGGAGAGTTGTCCTGCACGGGCAGTATGATGGATAAAAATTCATGGATCATGGAAATAAAAGGTTCTTCCCTCGGTCTCCGGTTTTGGGCGGTTTGTATAAGGTCTTTCATAACGGACTGATATCGATGGAATGTTTCACTGTCGTCCGCTGTGGCAGTGACGAAAGGTACACCAAACATGTACCATTGATCCTGTACGGGGACAAGACAAATAAAACTAATCTCTTTATCATATTCTTCATAGGAACCTGCCGGTAGTTTCACATCATAGGAATCTCTGTTTTGTAAATCTGTGGCAGTGGCGGTCCATTCGTTTTTTTCTTCCAGCGCAAATAACGAAAAGACTGCTTCCTCTTTCCACTTTTCCAATAGGCGTTGTTCTCTTGCATTCCACGAAGAAGCTTGAAGGATTCTATCAATGCTCCCATATTTCTCTTGATTGTTCTTCTCAAACAACCAGTAGGCCGCTGTTAAAATAGAAAGGACATTGAGTTCCTCATCGGAAAGGGATTCGAATACGTCCCCGCTGTACAGGTCCGCCATGTAATCTTCGAACTCCTGGATGTAATGAGTCAGCGCATAGTGATATGTCCGTTGCATAAAATCATTAATCTGCCCCGGTGTATACGTAATGGGCGTAATTTTATTATTTCCACAGCATTTTTTGTATTTTTTGCCGCTGCCGCACGGGCATGGTTCATTTCGTCCTATCTGCATCAGAACACCTCCCTTTTTACCTTTACTTTAACATACTGGCAAGGAATTAGATGTTTCAAGGGCGTTTGGGCTGATATAAGTTTTTTTTCTCCCGGCTAGAAATCTTTGGGCTCAAGTCATGGGAGGCTGCGGATAGAAAAATATCGTTTACTTATAATGTGTTTGAGATACGCACCGGTAAATTGAAGACATAGAACGAAAGACCCTTTTTCAAAAAATAAATAGAAGCATGAGGGTATACAGTGATGCTTAAATGAAAAGCTGTTAAGATAAGAGAAGCAGGATTCTACATGGAATCAACCGAAATGTGAAGATGCTTTAACTGTAAAATGGATGAGAAATGAAGCCGGCAGGTTCCGTTGAATGAACGGAGCACCTGCCAATATAAAAGGAGTTATATATGAAAAATAAAACGATTCAGGCAGGAAATTGTACCCTTCATAGCCAGCAGCCGGCTGTGTGTTCCCCCCTCATTGGTACCAGACAGACAGATTTGTTAAAGGAAGCAGACGCTCTCCTCATAAAAAAACCGGACGTTATAGAATGGAGGGCAGATTTTTTTCAGGATATTGCAGCCGCGGATATAGTTTTAGAAACAGCCTATCATTTAAAAGAGAAGCGGGGGGGCGCTCCATTAATATTCACGATACGTTCAAAAAAAGAAGGCGGCAATCATAGTTCTATCAGTGAAAATGAAAAAATATCGCTGTTCAAAAAACTAAGTGCCGAAAAACTGGTCGATTTGATAGACTATGAGGTAGATAATGATCCGGCGGCCATCAAAGAATTACAATCTATCTGTCGGAATGACAACGTTAAGTTAATTCTTTCCCACCACCAATTTAGCGTGACTCCTTCCCAGCAGGAAATGCTGGATACGCTGAAAAAAACGGAATCGTATGGAGCGGATATCGGTAAATTAGCCGTTATGCCGAAAAACATGGAAGATGTGTTATCTTTACTGCAATTGACCCGGGTGGCGGACGAGAGTCTGAACATTCCAATAATCACCATGTCGATGGGGAAAGATGGAGCTTTAACCAGGCTGGCAGGGTGGAAATTCGGCTCTCTTTTAACATTTGCAGTCGGAAGTGGGAGCTCGGCTCCCGGTCAGGTCCCTATAGAAGTAGTACGAGAAATTGAGCAATACTTAAATTAACGGGAAATAGAAAGAGGAGAAAAATGGGAAAACTACCAGCATTGAAAGAAAGAAATATTGCCCTTATTGGATTTATGGGTTCCGGAAAATCTACAATCGGAGAACTTCTTGCCAAAAAAATATATAGAGATTTTATTGATGTAGATGACTATATTGAAGAACATTATCAGAAAAGTATTCCTGATATATTTCGTGAAAAAGGGGAGGCGGGGTTTCGGGAGATTGAAAAAGAGACAACAATTGCTCTTTGTGAAAAAGAACGTCTGAAAATACTGGCGCTCGGCGGCGGTGCCTATACTCAGCCGGAAATAAGGGAAGCGTGTATGAAGTATTGTATAGTGATTTTACTGGAGCTAAGCTGGGATGCCTGGAAGCAACGTTTAAGCTTGATTATCGATGATCGGCCGGTGCTTCAGAACAAGACAATGGAAGAAATAGAAGAGCTTTTTTATGAAAGAAAACAGGCATATGCGCTTCACACTTTACAAATAAAAACGGATGAAAAACAGGAAGAAGAAATAGCGGATGAGATTGTACGTCTGCTGAAGCTTGGATGGGACTGGTACCCATCTTATATGCCGGACGAAGAGAGCACTCTTTAAAAAAAGAGGCTCTTTTTTTATAGGAGGAATATCGCCCGTCAGTCTTCTAATATCTGTTTCAAAAACTTTTCCCTATGCTGTAAAAAATAGCTCGTTATTTGATAGTGATCTGTTTCCTCATACTCTATTTCCCGGATGGGACCATCATCAAAGCTGAGGATCGACCCATGCGGATACCCTAATAGGATTGGCGAATGGGTAGCGATAATAAATTGACTGTCCCCGGCAGTCTCTAAATCATGGAGGATTTTTAAAAAGGACAACTGGCGCCCGGGGGATAAAGCGGCCTCCGGTTCATCCAATAAATAGATCGCTTTTCGATGGAAGCGGTTTAAAAAAAGGGATAAAAATGATTCTCCGTGCGACTGTTCGTGTAAAGAGCGGCCGCCGTAGGCTTCATGGGCGCCAACCGTATCAATGTGGGACGCAAAGTTGTAAAAAGATTCGGCCCGCAGAAAAAATCCATTCGTTACTTTCGGAAGCCAGGAAAGCCGGATATAATCCCCAAGAGCGGATTCAGAAGCATGGACATCATAATAGTTGTTCCGTCCTCCCCCTGCCGTATTAAATCCGCATTTGTCAGCAACCGCTTCAAGCAGCGTGGATTTACCTGAACCATTTTCTCCGACAAAAAAGGTGACATTGCTTTTTAGATCCAGCCGGTGAAGATCCTTAATAGAGGGAATAGAAAAAGGATACCTATCTAAAGCTGGAATATGTTCCCGTTTTAATTCAATCCGTTTTAAAAACATGCTGACCTCCATCGTTATAAATTATTAAGGCAGACTGGGGTACAGTTTTTTTCATTATAGAACATTTGTTCCTCCTTATCAACTCCAATGCAGAGTTAGGTCAAAATTGACGAAAGAAGCATCTTTCGGTACGATAGAATTATAATTGCAGAACTATGTTTTATAATACGGAACAAATGAGGTGGAGACATGGACGTAGTAACCGCTGGGGAAACGATGGCTTTGTTTACCCCGGATCAAAAAGGATTAATGCGGTATGCTCATTCCTATTCCCGGAAATTTGGAGGAGCGGAATCAAACATGGCGATCGGCCTGGCACGGCTGGGTCATCAGGCAGGCTGGATCAGCCGCGTCGGCGAGGATGAATTGGGCAAAGCAATGCTTCATTTTATCCGGGGGGAAGGAGTGAACACTGATCGAGTGACCCTTGATGCGGAGGCGCCAACCGGATTGTATTTTAAAGAGTTCCGAAAGGCCGGGGATATCCGGGTGCAGTACTACCGGAAAGGATCGGCAGCGAGCCGCATGAGTACAGAAGATATAGATGAAAATTATATTAAACAGGCAAAATATTTACATATCAGCGGCATCACCCCGGCATTAAGTGATACCTGCCGGGAGATGCTCTTCGAAGCTATTAAAATAGCGAAGCGAAATGGAGTGAAGGTTGTGTTTGACCCGAATCTCCGCCGCTCGCTCTGGAGTGAAGAAGAAGCACGGGAAACACTGCTGGCTCTGGCCGCGAAAGCCGATATCATTCTTCCCGGACTGGCGGAAGGCGCCTTTTTGTTCGGAACGGAAGACCCCGCTGAGCTTGGCCGTTTATTTCTGCAGCAGGGGGCAGAGGAAGTGGTCCTAAAGGCTGGAGACCACGGCACCTACTATTTCCATAATGAAGGGTCCAAGTTTGTGCCGGCATTTTCAGTGGACACCGTCGTCGATCCAGTTGGGGCCGGGGACGGATTTGCTGCGGGTTACTTATCCGGGCTGCTCGATAACCTCTCTCCAACAGAAGCAATTCGGCGGGGAAATGCCGTCGGGGCACTGGTGACACAGGCCGAAGGAGATGTGGAAGGCCTTCCTGAGAGAGCCGATGTGGAGTCGTTGGTGAATGAAAATATAAGCACAGAAGACGTGCAGCGTTAGGAGAGTAATAATTATGACATCGATTCAGGATATTAAAGAAAATGGAATTGTAGCGATCATAAGAGGAGCAGATCCGGATAATATTGAAGACATGGCGGAAGCGCTTCTGGAGGGAGGCGTACGGACGCTGGAGATAACGATGGAAACACCGAACGTTCTTGCCGCGATCGAAAAACTACGTAAATCTTACGGGAATGAATTGATTACCGGAGCCGGTACAGTGCTTGACCCGGAAACAGCCAGATCCGCGATTATGGCAGGAGCTCAGTTTATATTTTCTCCGACGGTACATCCGGAAACGATCAAAATGCCCAAACGCTACGGGGTGATAAGCATTCCCGGGGCTATGACCCCAACGGAAATTTTAACGGCTTATGAAAGCGGCGCAGATGTTATTAAAGTATTCCCTGCGAACCAGTTTGGTCCTACCTATTTAAAAGATATTAAAGGACCGCTTCCGCATATCCCGCTTATGCCGACAGGCGGTATTACAACGGATAATGTTAAAGATTATATGGATCAGGGTGCCGTTGCAGTAGGTGTGGGGAGTGCACTCGTCAATACGAAGAAACCTTGGAATAGTGAAGAAAAAGCAGCTCTTACGAAAAAGGCGCGTGCGTTTACGGAGGCATTTAAAGAGGCGGTTCAATAACTTATGCTGGTATGATAAAGCAGGGGGCATACGTTCTTTTGATTGTTGCGTTACCGTAGGGCGTCGTTATTTTTTATAGTATGCGCCCTGCTAAACTTTTATTGTTTCTGAGGCCGAGGCGCCTGCTGTTTCTTTAAAAGGCGGCGCTTTGTTTTTGACGGTGGCACATAACCGGCATCTTTACCGAATAATTCTCTTGCTTTTATAAAAAGCATACGTTTTCCCTCCTTTCATAGGAAGTGTATTCTTATTTTCCCCCTGCTATTATTGCCAAAACATAGAAAATAAAGGAAAGTTAGGTATGATCTACTTTATTTTGTATACTGCTCTGGTGGCTTCATACGGTCTTTCTTTGTTTGTAGAAGCCGAATGGCTGCATTATCTTACGGGAGGGATCGCAATCGCTGCTGTGGCGGTCTCCTTTCCGAAAGCAAATCGGCTGTACCAGGGAACGGCAGCTGTTTTTTTATGCATCGCAGCCGGGGTGGCGTGGACGGAAAAACTGCCGGTTTCAGATTATCCATTATATATGACTTCGATGGTCATGCTGATTATGGTATTTTATGTCCTTCCTTTTATAAATAGTGTTATTGTGGTGGGACGATATGATCAAAAGGTTAACAAACTGTTGAAGACAAACATCACCCATCTCGGGCAGTTGTACCGCCGGGCAGCCGGGGTTAGTTTTCTTATCGGAACCTTTTTAAATATTAGTACGCTGCCGCTGGTGGTCAGTGTACTGCGGCGCAATTTACAAGGTCAGGCGGCCCGGCTCTCCGCTCGTTTTATCAGCTCCGCGATGCTGCGGGGATATGCACTCTGTCTCGTATGGAGCCCGATGGAACTGCTGGTGGCCATATCGGTGGATATTACGGGGGCGGGATATTTGGAGCTGCTGCCTCTGCTTCTCTTTTTTGCCCTTTCGTTTCTGTTGATTACGATGATCACCGGACACAAGTATCGGCACACAGAAACGACGATTCATGCAGAAGACGTAAACATGGGGCCTGTCTATAAAAAAATTGCAGGGCTTTCCTTTTTCCTGCTTTTATTTATTTCAGCGATTATCGGTCTGCATGACCTGCTTCCCATCTCTTTTTTGGAAACGGTAGCTCTTGTCATTATTCCTTTTTCGTTTGGATGGGCCCTTGTCATCGGGAGGATCCGCTCGTTTTTGATATATGGCATTCGGAACTGGAAAGCGCGGACGGGATCTCTGCAAAATTATATCGTGCTGTTTTTGTCCGTAGGATTTTTCATCCGTGTGCTGGAAGAGTCTGCATGGATGGAATACCTGCAATATCCCTTTATGTATTTGGAAGGTGTTCCAATATTATTGTTTCTGGCGCTGCAGGTTATGTTTCTTGGATTAGCCATGATCGGATTTCATCCGATTGTCACGATCACCTTGGCAGGGGAAATGCTGCAGCCGCTGCTCGGCCCTATTTCGCCAGCTGGTGCTGCAATTGTTTTAATTACCTCCGGGTTGTCCACCGTCATGGCAGGACCGTTTAATATCTCGGTGTCGCTGACCGGCATGCTGCTTCATCAAAATCCATACCGTGTTTCGCTTTGGAACCTCCCTTTTGCCTTTATGTTCAGCAGCGGGGGGACGATCATAGCTCTCGTTTTACAATATATGTGACAGAAAGGAAGACAGTGTGATGCCTATTATTCAATCCGTTGAACGAGCCCTGCAAATTCTGGACTTATTTGATGAACACGAAACAGAATTAAAAATTACCGACATCAGCGAACGCATGCATCTTCATAAAAGCACCGTTCATTCGCTGCTGAAAACGCTGGAAAAATATCAGTACATCGAGCAGGGAGAAGAGTCGGGGAAGTACAGCTTAGGCATGAAGCTGTTTGAACGCGGCAACTACGTCATTCGAAGCCGTGATATCCGGGCCGTTGCTCAGGATTTTTTATATGACTTATCCAAAAACACGGATCAAACGGTCCACCTGGTGATTCAGGACGGTCAGGAAGGTGTCTATATTGATAAAGTCGAAAGCACTTCCGCCACGATATTATATTCCCGCATCGGACGGCGTATCCCGCTGCACTGCAGCGGTGTCGGCAAAGCGCTGATCGCCTTTCAGCCCGATGAAGAGATTGCTTCTGTTTTGAAGGACTATGACTTTATCCAGCACACTGCTCATACCATCACCGGGAAAGACGCCTTCTGGAAAGAAATCGAAAAAGTCCGGGAACAGGGGTATGCTGAAGATCTTGAAGAAAATGAACCCGGCGTACGCTGCGCGGCCATTCCCATCCGTGATCATACCGGCCGTGTTACCGCCGCCGCCAGCATCTCCACCCTCATTATGCGAACCAGCGAGGAAGAGATGGCCCGTTATATCGAATTGCTTAAAGAAACCGGAATGGAATTATCGAAGAAACTTGGGTATGGGTATTAATCGAGAGCCTTCGATGCCTGCGAGGGAAGAGGTTAGCGTTACATTTTTCTTGTTAGTTCGAAAATGCGAGGCTGACAGGCGAAGTGAACGTTACTTTTTAAGGATATTAGTGAAATACTAACGCTTAAAACCAACCTAAGCGTTACATTTTCAATATCACAGCAAAAATGTCAGCCAAACTTGCTCAGTCATACATAATAAGTATGTTTTCTCTGCTTTTTTTGTTTATAGTGTTTGGCGAGAATACGATGAACCCGTTGTTTGTCCCCCTTCATTTGTGTCCACTCATATATCATGTTCGTGGTAATTTTCTTTTTTGGAAAAAGCAGCTGGAACTCTGTAATACTATTTAGAACCGCGTTCTCCAACGATTCAGTAAGTTTGCAGGCCGGACACATTACCTTATATCCCTTCGGATCGCCGTATCTTCTTTGCCGCGGGAAGCGCCTCATTCCCGCAGAAGTCGCCGGCTTCCTGCCCTTGATAGACTTCTCTTTCTGTACCTTTTAGACAGCTCCTACTCCTTATCCTCTCGATAAATAAAATACTTGCTTCCAAATGTCTTTGGCATGTCTTCTTTGATCGCGCGGGTAAAAGAGATGACGAGCATGATCATGATAAAAATGAGCGGGAAACCGCCTACGATACTTGCGGTCTGCAGGGTTTCCAGTCCTCCGAGATACATGAGAACAAGGGATGGAGCGGCGAGGACAAAAGCCCAGAACAGCCGATTCCAGCGTTCCGGTTCATCATCAATCTCCTTCTGGGTCACGGATGCCAGAATGTAGGAGCCGGAATCAAAAGTGGTGGATAGAAAGATGATGGCAAGGATTACGAAAATACCGACGAACAAAGCACTGCCCGGAAGCTGGGCAATGGTGCCGATGATGGCGGCTGGAGCCCCTTCACTATTCAAAACATCCACGACAGAGTATTGACCGCTTAATTCCAGATACAGGCCGTAATTACCCAAAATGCCAAAGTACAGGGTACAGCCGATGGTTCCATATACGAGTGTACCGACAATCATTTCCCGAATGGTACGGCCGCGTGAGATCCGGGCTACGAATAACCCGACAAACGGAGCATAAACAAGCCACCAGGCCCAGTAAAATACCGTCCAGCTTTCCGGGAAGGCTGTTTCTTCAAATCCTCCAATACCGGCAAATGGCTCCGTCCACATACTCATTTTGAAAAAGTTATCCGCCAGGGTACCAATACTGTTTACCATGGTATTGGTAAGAAATACAGTTGGTCCGATAATCAGAATAAAGCCAAGCAGAACAAAGGAAAGCCATAAATTAATGTCGCTGAGCCAGCGGATTCCTTTACGGAGTCCGGTATAGGAACTGACCGCAAAAATCATCGTGCATAGTATCAATACGACCGTGTTTACTGCCATATTCGGGTCAATTCCGGTGAAATAATTCACACCTTCGGCAATAAGAGGAGTGGCCAGGGCCATCGTGGTGCCGGCTCCCCCCAAGAGTCCGAACATAAACAAAATATCAACGATCGTGCCCACGATCCCATCAGAATATTTCTTCAGCACCGGACGGCAGGCTTCGCTGATTTTCAAGACCGGGCGTTTACGGACATAAAAGAAATAAGCGATTGGAAGAGCAGGAAGACAGTAAATCGCCCAGGCAATCGGGCCCCAGTGAAAGATTCCGTACGTCGTTGCCCATTCCACCGCTGCATCGGATTCTGGTTCCAGGCCGAACGGAGGCCCCGTGTAGTAATACGCCCACTCAATCGTTCCCCAATACAGCACACTCGAACCAATCCCGGCAGCGAACAGCATCGCTGCCCATGTTAATGTATTGAATTCCGGGACGACACCACGGCTGCCAAGTACAATACGGCCGTACTGGCTGAAGGCGATATATAACAGAAAAATAAACAAAATCATACCAATGACTAAGTATAATGCCCCAAAATTTTTAGAAACGAACGTATTTGCGGCTTCGACGACTGCTGCGCCGAAATCAGGAACCATGACTAATGGTGCTGCGACGACAATCAATAAAAGCAGGGCACCAAAAAACGTAGGCCAGTCCATAATATTCCGGTTCATGCCAATATCCTCCCAAAATAGTGAAAAATGTCGAAACGTTGTCCTTTTTATACTGTACCATGAAAGTATGCCCTGGCAATTCGTATATTATGCGGTAAACGCTTTTTTACCGCTATCCAGCGGGGATAGTCTCTTTATCATTCGTCTATATCCGTTTATTTCGTAATTACGATACTGTTTTGAAAGGATGGGATATAGAAGATTAATGGTATAGACAACTATATTTTTATTTTGATATGATAGAGGAAATGAGAAACGCAGGGGAGGAAGCAGGGATGGAAGAGTTTGTCCTTCGTAATGTTACAGTGGTCAATCCAGATCACACTATGGATAATGCTTATGTACTGGTGAAGGGCGGCAAAATTGCAGCCATTGGAGAAGATCAGTATATCACACAAGACCTGCCGGAGATAGTAGAGGAAAAAGAAGTCGAATCGGGTGCTGTCCTTGTGCCAGGCATGATTGATGTGCATATTCACGGTACAAACAATGTAGATACGATGGATGCAACGCAGGAAGCGCTGAAAACAATGGCTGAAACCCTTCCTTCGGAGGGAACAACCTCTTTTCTTGCCACGACGATTACCCAGCATCCGGACCTGATCACAAAGGCTTTAAAAAATGCCGCGTCATTTGCGGCAGAAGATCGGTCTGCCGGGTGTGCGGAAATGATCGGCGTTCATCTGGAAGGCCCATTTTTCTCAAAAGATAAAGCCGGGGCACAGCCGAAGGAGCATTTAATGCAGGCCGACGTAGAATTGTTCCAAAAGTGGCAGAAGGAAGCAGAAGGCCTCATTAAATGGGTCTCCCTGGCCCCGGAGCAGGATCCAGATCATGCTCTTATCCGATACCTTACAAAGAATGGAGTCATCACCGCCGCGGCACACTCGAACGCCTCGCTGGAAGAGGTGGAGAAGGCAGCAAACAGCGGCGTCTCCCACGTGACCCATCTGTTTAACGGCATGAGCGGTCTCCATCACCGCGAACCGGGTGTCGCTTCCGCCGCCCTGCTGAATCAAAACGTTACCAATGAAATCATTGCCGATGGCGTTCATGTTCATCCAGCTATGGTGAAGCTGGCGTTTCACATGAAAGGAGCGGCTGGTCTCCTTTTAATCACGGATTCGATCCGTGCCAAATGTCTTCACAACGGCACGTATGATTTGGGAGGGCAGACGGTTACGGTGGAAGGGAACAAGCCATACCTTGAAGACGGAACGATTGCCGGGAGCATGTTAAAAATGAATGAAGCGATGAGAAACATCCTGGATTATACTGGATGCACAGTGGAAGAAGCCGCGGCCATGACCGCCTGGAATGCTGCAGCAAAGCTTGGTCTGAGCCGTAAAGGAAGTATCGAACCGGGCAAAGATGCGGACTTTGTCCTGCTAGACAGGGAGAAGGAAGTACTCCGCACGTGGTGCCGGGGAGAAATCGCCTATGAAAAAGGAAAGGAGGGGTAACTATGCGAGTGATACCAGTAAATAATTATCAAGAAATGAGTGATCTGGCAGCAGAGCTGTTTATACAGGAAATAAAGAATGATCCAGAGGTGGTGCTCGGCCTTGCTACCGGAGGAACCCCTGAAGCTACCTATCGTTCATTGATTCAAAAATCGCAGGACCTGGATCTTTCCAGGATTCATACATTTAACCTGGATGAGTATGAGGGGCTGTCTCCGTCGCATCCGAACAGTTATCATCGTTACATGGCAGAACGGTTATTTGAACCATTGCAGCTGAAGGCTTCTCAAACCCATCTGCCACGGGGAGATGCAGCAGATCTGGAAAACGAGGCAGAGCGTTATGAACAACTCATTCAAGAAAAGGGCGGGGTCGATGTGCAGCTGCTTGGAATCGGAGAAAATGGTCATATCGGTTTCAACGAACCAGGCACCTCCTTTACGTCACGGACGCACATTGTAGATTTAAATCCATCCACCCGCGAAGCAAACGCCCGTTATTTTGAAAAAAAAGAAAATGTGCCCAACCGAGCCATTACAATGGGAATCGCCTCCATCATGGACAGCCGCCGGATTATACTGCTGGCGTCCGGGGAGCGAAAAAAGCAGGCCATGGCCAAGCTGTTGAATGAGGAAAAAACGCAAGATTTTCCTGCTTCGATCCTGCAGGATCATCCATATGTTACAATAATAGCGGATGAACCGGCTCTTTCGGCTGTTTCTTTTGAGAAAGGAGAGCCGGCTGCAGAATATATGGCCGACCAAAGGGAGTGGGAGCTGCGATGATCGATAAAAATTCACCCTTACCGATTTACTACCAAATCCAGGAAATGATACGAAAAAAAATAGATACCGCAGAATGGGAACCCGGAGATATGCTCCCTTCCGAACGGATCTTTGCGGAAGATTTTGATGTAAGCCGGATGACGGTCCGCCAGGCTGTAACGGAGCTGGCGAATGAAGGTCTTCTCCACCGAGAGAAAGGGAAAGGCACATTTGTCGCTGAACCGAAAATTGAGCAGCCGCTGCAGGGGCTGACCAGTTTTACCGAAGATATGAAAGCACGCGGGCTTACTCCCGGAAGTGTACTGATTCAGTACACTCTCCGAACTGCTCCATTGAAAGTGTCTGAAAAACTTCAGGCCAATACGGACGTGCCGGTTTATGAAATTAAACGGATCCGCTTGGCCGATGATGTTCCGATGGCCTATGAAAGAACATTTATAAACAGTGCCATTGTCGGGGAACTGCCGGAAGATATAGAAAACCGCTCGATTTACTATTTTCTTGAGAAAGAAAAGGGATTTAAAATAGGCGATGGAGAGCAGACATTTGAAGCTTCTCTTGCTAACACAGAGGAAGCCGGCCGCCTCGATATCAATGAAGGAGATCCAATCCTGCTGATTCAACGCATCACTTATCTGGAAGACGGTACCCCGCTGGAATATGTGAAATCTGCGTACCGCGGGGACCGCTATAAATTTACAATTAAAATGCCCAGATAAAGAATACTCGATAAACGGATCCAGCTGCTTTTCTACTGGAGAAAACAAGGAACCGGCCTTTACTGGGAGGAGAGGCGGTTCCTTTCTTTTTATTTTATGGAGGCTGCGATTGATTGTGTCATAACTTAGTGTAGAATATAGAAAGGAAAAAGTCTGCAGATAAAAGGGGACTGTATGGTGTTTCGTTATATTAATCACATTCAGGAATTATTGAAAGCAGTGAAAATCAACCAGGCTGACACAATGACACAGGCCGTAGAACACTTGGCCCATACTATCAGCAATAACGGTGTTATTCATGTTTTTGGTGCGGGTCATTCCCATGTCCTCAGCGAAGAAGTATTTTACCGCGCAGGAGGGCTGGTGCCGGTAAATCCATTGCTGGAGGAATCTCTGATGCTTCATCAAGGTGCACGTCAGTCGTCGCTGAATGAACGGAAAGAAAATTATATTTTAGAATTTCTGGAACAGGTTTCTTTTCAGTCCGAGGATTCGCTCATTGTTATTTCTACTTCCGGACGCAACCCCGTCCCGATAGATGTCGCCCGATATGGAAAAGCCAAAGGAATGTTTGTGATGGGAATAACATCAATTGAATACTCAAAAAGTCAGCCGTCCCGCCATGAAAGCGGGGACCGCCTTTTTGACAGCGTCGATCTGGTTCTCGACAATTTGAGCAAAAAAGGCGACGCCCTGCTGACACATCCCAGGGTGCCGGAACCATACGCAGCAAGCTCCACCGTAATAGGAGCGGTTCTGATTCAGAGTTTGTTTGCCGGCATTATTGAAAAGCTTGCAGATAAAGGAGAAACCCCACCGGTTTTTTTATCCGGTAACGTGGACGGTGCGGATGAGCACAACCGCCGGCTCATCGAAAAATACAAACAAAGAATTCCTTTATTAAAATAATCAAAAGATAAACGTCCTGGCAAAAGCGAATATTTCATGTTAAAAGCAGCAGCCGGCCGGTCGCCTTCAGGCATAGGACGTGCGCGGTTTTCGTAGTTTCTCTTGTTGTATCCTCTGCAAAAAAGCCATGTCCGCAGAATTTTGTTGCAGCGATGAAAGATATAAAAAACTTCCGAACGGATTCATAATAAAGAATCGTTCGGAAGTTTTTTACCTTGTGATGACGATGTTTCCCAGCCATTTTGTTTTGTCAGGAAGATTGGATAGTTAGGAGTACATCGCCCGGCTGAATGGAAGCTTCCCGGCTGCTGATAACGTCCAGTTTATCATCGGCATTTGTAATGATAATAGGAGTGGTAATATCATATCCGGCTTCCCGGATCCGCTTATCATCAAACTCAGCAAGCAGCTGTCCTTCCTTTACTTCCTCTCCCTGGTGGACGTGAGCCGTATAAAATTCTCCATTTAATTCTACAGTATTCAGGCCGATATGAAGAAGTATTTCGTGGCCATCCCCTGTGGTAATACCATAGGCATGCTTTGTTGGGAAAACAGTGCTGACTGTACCAGCTGAAGGTGCATATAAATTTCCGCTTTCCGGTACGACCGCTGTTCCTTTGCCGAGCGTTCCGCTGGCAAAAGCTTCATCGTTTACTTGATCGAGCGGAAGGATAGTCCCTTTTAATGGACTCGACAGCGTGAGTTGAGCTGTGTTTGTTTCTGTTCCGTCTCTTTGATTGTTTCTCATCGCATCTGCGACAAACTCAACATCGGTTCCTACGATAATCTGTAAGTTTGTATTACTTACTTTCATTACTCCCTTGGCTCCGTTGCGCTTGAGCCGGTTTTCATCTACCTTGTCCATGTCATGCATCTGCAGGCGAAGGCGTGTGACACAATTATCAATAGATTGAATATTATCATATCCTCCAATTGCTGCCACATACTCTTTTGCCATGGCATTATACTTGTCATCGCCTTCATGGACAACGGCTTCTTCTCCATCATCTTCCCGTCCGGGCGTTTTAAGATCAAGCCCCTTAATCATTGCGTAGAAAACAATGAAGTAGATGATGGCAAAAACAATTCCGAGACCAGCTAACAACAGGGGTTTGGTGGCCAAGTTGAAATTCAGGAAGTAGTCAAAAGCTCCGGCTGAAAATCCAAAACCATGCAGTGTTCCGGCCAAATTGGCAATCACCATCGAAGCCGCTGTCAATAAGGCATGCACAACATAAAGCAGTGGGGAAATAAACATAAAAGAAAATTCAATCGGCTCGGTGATACCGGTTAAAAAAGAGGTCAGGGCAAGCCCGCCGAGCAGCCCGGAAACCTGGGCCCGTTTTTCCGGCTTTGCAGCTGCAATCATCGCAAAGCAGGCAGCTGGAAGACCGAACATCATGATCGGGAACATCCCCGCCATAAATATACCGGCCGATGGATCCCCGGCAAAGAAGCGGTTAAGATCACCGGTAGCCCCCTCAAAGGAACCAAACTCAAACCATACTAAACTGTTCAGTACGTGGTGAAGGCCGATTGGAATCAGCAGCCGGTTTAAGAAGCCATATACGCCGACGCCGAGTGCCCCGGCATTTATGATCCACTGTCCGATCGAATCGATAAAACCCTGGACTGGCGGCCAGACATATCCGAAAATACCGGCAAGGAGAACCATCGTTCCAGCCGTAACAATCGGGACAAATCGGCGGCCTCCGAAAAAGCCGAGCCAATTTGGCAGTTTAATATCGTGAAAGCGGTTGTATAAAAGACCCGCAATAATACCTGAAATAATACCGCCTAAAAATCCCATATCCACATTTTCATTAATGGCAGCAGTTCCTTCCTGTAACACAAAGAACCCTATCACACCAGCAAGTCCTGCTGCTCCATTGCCATCTTTCGAGAGGCCGACTGCTACACCAATAGCAAAGAGCAGGGCAAGGTTGTCAAACAATGCTGCCCCAGCTGACGCCATAAACGGAATATCAAATAGATCGTCCTGTCCCAATCGCTGCAGCAATGCAGCGGCAGGCAGAGTAGCTATGGGAAGCATCAATGCCTTTCCAATCCGCTGTAAAAAATTAAGCATTACAAGAAACTCCTTTCTTTATTTCAAACATCCCTAAAATTGACCCTATAGGATAAATGCTTTGGTTATTTTATCATCTATATTTATAGTTGTCTATACCAATAACGCATGAGTAGTAATGTTTTAAGAAGCAGGGTTTGGGGAATGATGTAGCCAGTTAACGATTCGAAAACCTAGATCCGGTTTACCCTTTTTTACGCTAGAAATATAAGTATAATAAGTCATAGGATAGGGAAAATAATGTCTCTGTCTATATAAAAAGGAAGGTGCCCCATGGAAAAGAATTCCATACAGGCGGAGATCGCCAGCTATACAGGTAAACTATTGCGTGATAATTTTGGTAAAGGGCCATCTTCCGTATATGTTTCGATTAAACGCCCGTTTGTCACTATTTATTTAAGAGATTTTCTTGCTCCGATGGAACGGGTGCTGATCAGTCAAAATAAAATGATGAAAGTGGAGGAAACAAGAGATCTGCTTATGCAGGAGCTCCTTCCCGATATCAAAGCCACGTTAAAAGCAAGCGGGAATCTAGACATTAAGAATATGTATTACGATTGGTCTCTTGATGACCAAACCGGCCTTCTCGTCGGGGAGATGGGGAACGACAAAGAAGAAGTTCATCTCGACAATTATGAGAAAAAAGCAGCCATTCATGAAGAAATTGGAAAGGTGAGTATGCAGGCGGAAAAATGGCCGGAAGCCGTAGATTCCTGCCTTTTAAATGACCGCACCCTCATTATTACCAGGTTCGGGATTCTGGTGAAAATCGAAAAAGAACTTATACAGAATGGATTTGGAGAGCACCTAAGGCTGGCAAAACGTCATTTAGAAAAAAGACTGCTTGATGCCAGCCATTTTGAAGAAATACTGGACACAAAAGTCAATAACATCTTTGTGGACTGGGATTTCAATAGGGATAAAAGCTATATTATTATCATTTTACAACCCAGCCAGCCGAACGGTGGAAATGAGTCGGATAAATAGAGCCGAACATAAGCCGAAAAGGAGGATTCCCTCCTTTTCGGCTTTTTTACATCAATGGGAGATAATCGATAGATTAGTTACTGTAAAAAATTCACTTCCTAAGGGCCTTCCCAGAGTTTTCTTTATTTAATTAAACGTTTGTTTAAACGAAATGCGGCAAGGAGGATATAACACATTGAAGTTTCTAATCGACCACACGACCTGCTTGATTCACAGAACACCTTACGCTGGAGACGCATGCCAATTATATCAAACTCCGCTGGAACAGAGAGAAGGAACCCATGACCAACAGTATATCGATGAACTCATGAAAAGTAAGAACTACGCCGAATGTGGCAATTGTTCCAACATCGATATGTTTTGACGGGAAAATGGTCTTTATAAAAAAGCTTGAAGGAAGCTCACGCAATAGTTAAAGCCTCGGTTCGCCCGGGGCTTTTTTGCGTCATAAATATATATTTTTCCTGAAGTTTATTAGATATAATAAAAAGAAAGAGCGTTGGGCATAGAAGGAGGAGATCAAAGAAAAGAAATCTTTAGGGCTGTCGTCGCAGTTGTTAAAGTCCCATAGCCATAGAATCGGGTTTTGTGTAAAATGAACAATGAATAGAAAGGGGTTTTGTTCTTGTCTTTTGAATTGAAACAAAAACTTCAGGCTATCCTTCAATACTCTATAGATAATCATCAATTTGAGCGGGCGGAACAGGCTGTCGGCCATTTGAGAGAATTATCGGAAATAGAGGCATTCATTGCGGAGGAACGTCGGGCAGGCAGGCAGACGGCAGAGAGAAGACAAGGAGCCCGAATAAAGTCTGATTCTGCTTCGTCCCACTCGGCGGCAGCCGTTCAGGAAGGGGAGGCAGGAAGCGAACGTACCAGAGAAGGAGTTACCATCTATTACATAAAGGAAGAAAACCTTATCAAATTTAAAAAACCACCTCAGACGTATGCAGTCCAGGTGGAATTTTTACAGACGTTTCTTGAAAATATACAGGAATGGCAAGGGAGGGAGGCTTTCAGTTCAAAAGATTATTTTGACCAATTTGCTGATAGCCTTCAGCCTTATTCAACGTATCAAAGTTCAACGCTTCGGCAGTTTATTACCCTGTTGTTCCGGATAGCCTATCAGCTGGGCCTGCTGGAAAAGCCGACCCCTCCACAGCGCAGCCGGTATGTGGTGGCAAGGGATATGGAGACGGAAAAGGTCATGAATGAAATATTTGAAAAGAAGGTTGTTCAGCTGTAAAAAAACACAAATAATTTTCTCTGAGCTTGGGCGCTGCCCAAGCTGTTTTAATAGAGGAAAACGTTAATACTAAAAATTGTTAAAAAGATTCCGAAACAATATAAGAGGACTTGTTCAACAGGGAAACACATTGTTTTCATAGATGCCCCACTAAACATCGAAAGGAGTTCGGCCTGCGATTATGTCATCTTTATTAGAACAACAGTTGCAGCTTATTCTTACTGAATCTATTGAGAATGGGAAATTTGATAAAGCAGAAGAGTCCATTGTCCATTTACGAAAATTAGCAGGAATCGAGGATTTTATTACCATACCCAGTTCGGAACCTCCTGTTCCTGCTGCAGAAGAAAAGGACGAGACGAAGAAAAATCCGGAAGCAGAGACTCTGATTTTATATTACATAGCGGAAGATGCACTAATTAAGATAAAAAAACAGCCGCAGACCTATACCGCGGCGGAAAAGTTCTTTATGCAGTTTCTTACTAATCTGGAGCAATGGAAGACGAAGTCGCCGTTCACTGCCAAAGATTATTACGAACGGTTTTATGAAAACCTGCAGCCTTTAACTAAATATCAGTCTTCGACTCTGAAGCAATTTGTGACACTTCTCTTTCGATTCGTATTAAAGCTGGAAGTACTTCAGAAAACAGAATATCATCAGAAAGGCCGGGTTATTGTGGATGATCACTTTCAGCCCGCGGAAGTGATGAACCATATTAAACAGGAAAAAATTTTAATGTTATAAAAAAAGAAACGGATTGAAGGCGTAGGGCCCGTTCTTTTATTGTGGGGCAAGGAAACTTCAGCAATCGCCATAAGTCGGGTATAACCTGAGTCTTTCTAACATGTCGTATTAAATTTCCCGGGAAATATTGGGGAAAATAAAGATGTTCACCCTTTTGCGCGTTATATTTTAAGCAAATTGTTGGAGAAGAGAGAAGTTTGAATTATATCAATCTGTCAAAAGAGGATAACGTTCGTTTGAAATGTGGTTCTGCAAGGTTTGAGACTGCTTCGGTTTCTGTGCAGGGGAAAAAGGGAATACTGAAGACGAAAAAAGAAAGGAGGTATATACATATGCCAAGTGATAGAGCTGAAATCTTTGATCCGGCTGCAGAAGAAACACAGGATTTTTATAAAATTATGATTGGCTCGGTAGTGCCGCGCCCTATAGCCTGGGTTTCGTCAAAAAGCAGCAAAGGCATACTGAATCTGGCGCCGTTCAGCTTTTTCACGGTCGCTTCCAGACAGCCGCCGACCCTGGCTGTGTCGATTGGTCCAGGTGTACAGGAGAGGAAAGGTACCGTTAAAGATACGCTTGGAAATATACGGGCACAGGGAGAATATGTCATTAATATCGTTCCATATGCGCTGGGCAAACAGATGCAGACTTCTTCCAAGCATTATGCTCCGGAAGTGGACGAATTTTCAGAAGCAGGGTTAACTCCTCACCCTTCGAAAACAATAGACATTCCGATGGTTCGTGAAGCTCCTATTTCGTTTGAGTGCACCCTGGATCAAGTTATCCCCGTAGGAACAGACCATCTGGTTCTCGGACGTATTCAACGAGCCCATGTCGAAGCTGAAGCGTATCTAGGCAATTACAAAACCGACATGGATAACTGGAAACCGCTTGCCCGCCTCGCAGGCGACTACGCTGCTCTGACCCCGCGCTTTCATCTTTAACTTGCATTTATCTGTAAGGAGGAGCTCAGGATACCAGAAAAATTGTGTGTTAGAGAAACAACGGTAGAAAGTTTGTATCTTATGTAATTTGTCCCAGACTTGATTTATTCGGCCAAGTCTGGGAGGAAGGTAGAGAGTTCGGGAATGTAAGTAATCACCATTAACGCAACGATCATCATAAGAAAAATCGGGATAATCGCTTTTGATATCTGTTCAAAAGGAACTTTTCCAGTACCGGAGGCTACGAATAAATTAATTCCAAGCGGAGGCGTGACGAAACCGATGGCAAGGTTGGTGACAAGAATGACACCAAAATGAACCGGGTCCATTCCTATTTCCGGGCTTGTTACTACAGGCAGCAGGATAGGGGTAAGAATAACGAGTGCAGAAATGGTGTCAATAAACATTCCAACGACAAGCAGAAACACGTTAATGATAAGCAGAATGATAATTGGATTTTCAGACGCTCCTGTAATAAAAGAGGCAATCGTGTTTGGAATGCGCTCAAGTGTCATTAAATAGGCAAAGGAAATGGAAAAGCCGATAATGATGACGGTGGTGGAATTGGTCAGGGCCGCACTTGCAAAGGCTTTATACAAACCCTTTAGGTCAAGCTCCCGATAGATGAATACCCCAATAATTAACGCGTACAAGGCAGCAATGGCAGCAGATTCTGTCGGAGAATAGATACCGGCGTAAATTCCTCCTAAGATGATGACCGGGATAAGAAGTGCCCACTTTGCTTCATTTACAGCTTTTAGTACATCTTTCAGACTGGGGGCTTCTCCTGTTCCGACATAATTGTTTTTCTTTGAAATGGCGTAGGCGATGATTAAAAGGCAAAGTCCTAAAATAATACCCGGCAGGATCCCGGCTAGAAACATGGAACCAATCGAGACACTCCCGACAACTCCATACATGACAAATGGGATACTCGGTGGAATCAGAACACCAACAGAGCCAGCTGCAGCAGTAATCGCAGCAGCGAATCCCGCCCCGTAGTTGTGCTGTTTCATCGACGGAATCATAAACGAGCCAATCGCCGCTACAGTAGCGGGCCCTGAGCCGGATATAGCTGCAAAAAACATACTGGCGACAACGGTGACCATAGCAAGCCCACCGACGACATACCCTATTAATACATTGGCTAAATCAAGCAGACGTCTGGAAATCCCGCCGCTGCTCATTAAGGAGCCTGCCAGAATAAAAAACGGGATGGCCAGCAGCGGAAAGGAGTCGAGCGAAGTGAAGGCGTTCTGTACGATCGTATTCACCGCTACATCTGTGGCCAGCACCACGGTGATAAGGGAGGCAATGCCTAAGGAAAGGGCGATTGGTGTCCCTATTAATATAAGAAAAAAGAAAGTTCCGAATAAATACGCTACCGTCATTTACTTCACTCCTTCATCCGCTGGTGCGCTCTGCTTCAGCATGTGATACATCTGCTGAACTAATCGTACAGCCATTAAGGCCCCGGCAAGTGGGACAGCGAGATAAGGAATCCACATGCCGATATCCAGTGTGGGGGAAGTCTGACCGCTTGTATAAATCGATCCGAACACAAAAATCGTTCCCTGAATCGCCAGAAAGAGGGCAAAGCCAAACCAAATAAAAAGAGCACACAGATCAAGACCTAATTTCATTTTCGAGGGGAACATTTTTACAAACACATCGATACGAATATGTTCTTGTTTTTTTATGGCTAAACTCGCTCCAATCCAGATCTGCCAGATATGAAGATAAATAGCCAATTCGGTTCCCCAGTCAAAAGAACTTCCGATCAGATAACGGGATAAGGCCTGCATCGAAATGAGAATAACCATGACTACCATGGTCGCTGTGAGAAGCCCTTCTTCTATTCGTTCATCCAATATTCGCTGCCACATCATTAGTCCTCCTCTACGGAAAAGGACGGGTTTTCAGGGAGAGTCTTTGAGCCTGCTGAAAAACTATATATAAGAATGTCATGCTGTATATTTAGAAGATGCCTTGAATATAGTCCGTTGTTCCCTGCGAAGGCTTCCTTTCCGCGGGCATGGCCTCAGCCTCCTCCAACGAGCCTTACCGGCTCGTTCTGCGGGGTCTTCGACTCATGCTTTTTCCGCAGGAGTGTCGCCTTCTGCGGTCACAACTCCTGTGCTGATATAACAGCATCTGTTTTTATAGGCATCGTATTTTTGATAGGTGAACTTTTTCAGCAGCCTTAGAGTCTTTCTCCCTGTTCCCGCACTTGCACCTTCGTTATTCGCTGAACGATCTGGCTTCTTCTACCAAATCTTCTCCGAGATCGTCCGCTACACTTTCATATACTGGTTCTGCCGCATCTATAAACTCCTGGCGCTGCTCTTCGCTTAACTCATTAATTTCCATGTTTTCTTCAACGACTTCCAATCCCTCCTCATCCTGTTGACGGGCCAGGTCACGCTGATAATTAAGCGCTTCTTTTGCTGCGTCGGAAACAGCAGTCTGGAGTTCTTCCGGCATGGAGGTATAGAAATCGTCATTCATAAAGGCTACTGTGGCAGTGTAGGCATGATTACTGATCGTTAGATAATCCTGAACTTCGTAAAATTTCATCTGGTCAATCAGGTTTATCGGGTTTTCCATGGCATCATAAGTGTTCTGCTGCAGGGCGCTGTATAATTCTCCAAAAGCAAAAGGAGAGGCGTCGGCACCGAATTCTTCAAAGGTGGAGATGTGCACGTCATTTTCCATAGTGCGGATTTTCACCCCTTTTAAGTCCTCCGGGGTTTCGATCGGGCCGCTGTTATTGGTGATCTGGCGCATTCCGGTTTCTCCATAGGCGAGGCCGCGCAAGCCGCTTTCAGGAAGCTCGTCCAGAAGGCTTTGCCCAAAATCTCCATCCAGGGCTTCATAAGCTGTTTCATGATCCGGGAATAAGAAAGGCAGGTCCAATACGGCAAATTTCGGGTTAAAGCCAGCAACTGGCGCGGAAGCAGTAACGGTCATTTCTATATTATTGGACTGCACGGCTTCAATGGCTTCCCGCTCGGAGGAATACAACTGCCCGTTTGGATAAATTTCAACGGTGACCTGTCCGTTCGTGTCTTCCTCTACAATTTTTTTAAATTCTTCCATTCCTAAATGCGTGGAGCCGGTTTCGGGGATGGTATGGGAAACGCCGATAGTGTATTCTTCAGAAGAAGTCCCGGAATCCCCGCTGTCAGCCCCTTCGGCATCACTGCTGCTTCCGCTGTCCTCTGCTCCGCAACCACTCAATAGGGCTGCCGAAACGACTCCAGAAAGTAATGTCCATTTCCATTTCATCAACACATTCACTCCTTTAATTAAGTTAAACACTTATGGATACATACTGGGTTTCCAGAAAGTCTTCAAGTCCCTGTTCTCCGCCTTCGCGTCCCAGGCCGCTTTCTTTCATGCCTCCAAATGGTGCCTGGGCAGCGGATGGGGCGCCGTCATTCCAGCCGACAATTCCATACTCCAGGTTTTCGATAAGATGAATGCCGCGGCGGTGGCTTTCTGTGAAGACATAAGCAGCGAGGCCGTAAGGAGAACTGTTGGCAAGTGCCGCTGCTTCCTCATCTGTTTCAAACGCCTGTATCGGAGCCACAGGTCCGAAGGTTTCTTCCTTCATGATAAGCATCGAATGATCTACATCTTTCAGGACTGTTGGCTTGTAGTAACAGGGTCCGAGGTCTTGTACAGGTTCCCCTCCTACCATCAAAGATGCTCCGCGTGAAACAGCATCCTGTACATGTTTGTCCACCTTTTCCACCCCTGCTTGATTAATGAGGGGGCCGACATCCACTCCTGCTTCTAAACCGTTTCCTATTTTCAGCTTTGCCACCACTTCCGAAAACCGGGAAATAAAGGTTTCGTAAATGCCGGACTGCACGTAAATGCGATTGCCGCAGATACAAGTCTGCCCGCCATTTCGAAATTTAGAGACGGCGGCTCCCTGTACTGCTTTTTCCACATCGGCATCATCCAGCACAACGATAGGGGCATGACCGCCAAGTTCCAGGGAAAGACGTTTGATTTGATCAGCTCCCTGCCGCATTAAGGTTTTGCCCACTTCCGTTGAACCAGTGAATGTTATTTTGCGTACCTTTTCATTTGCCATTATTTCTGCCCCGATGGCAGAGGAAGATCCTGTAATAAGATTAACCACTCCCGCGGGAAACTCAGCCTCTTCGCATAATTCCATTAAACGGATAGCGGATAAAGGGGTTTCCCCGGAAGGTTTCATGACAATCGGGCAGCCTGCAGCGAGAGCGGGACCCATTTTCCGGGTCAGCATAGCAAGCGGGAAGTTCCATGGAGTAATGGCTGCTACCACTCCGACCGGCTGTTTCCAAACCTGGAGCCGTTTGTTTGGAACGTGGGCCGGTATCGTTTTCCCGTACATCCGTTTTGCTTCAGCCGCAAACCAATCGAGAAACGAAGAGGCGTATTCTACTTCCCCGCGGGCTTCTGCGATTGGCTTCCCCATTTCTGTTGTCATAATATGGGCAAGCTCTTCTTTATGTTCCAGCATAAGAAGGTATAGTTTTTGCATGTAGGCTGCCCGTTCATATGCGGTTTTTCCGCGCCACTCGGGAAATACAAGATGAGCTGCTTTAATGGCGTTCGCTGCTTCCTCCCGGCCTCCTTTTGGTACTTCCCCGGTTACTTCCTGAGTAGCCGGGTTGTAGACGTTGATTGTTTCCAGGTGTTGTCCAGACCATTTTCCGTTAACAAAATGTAATTTTTTCACTTGATTTCATCCTCTCTCTGCTACCTGACACCAGTCCGCAATGGTAAGAGCCAGAATTTCTGCGGTGGTGAAAATGTTATCTACTTCAATAAATTCATTGGCAAAATGACACATACTCGTAGTGCCGGGACCAAATATGACAGAAGGAATACCCCCGGCCTGCGTGAGAAGACCTCCGTCTGTGCCCCAGGTAGAACCGGCGATATCGGGTTTTTCCCCGACTATGGTTTCATGATGCCGAGACAGGTATTTGATGACATCATGATCGAGCGGGCAGTCTCCCGGAGGAAGACGAAGGCCGAACCATTCCACTTCGGCTGGGTGGTCTGTAAACCAGTCATCCACATCGGGCAGACCGCGGAGCATTTCCTCAAATTCTTCCTGAGCTGCCTCAATGGTTTCCCCTGGAGCAATTCCCATTCGTCCTTCAATCGTTACCTTGTCCGGGACGGCTGAGGGGAAATATCCGCCGGAAAACTTTCCTATATTAATAGGAATAGGAATAGGGTTATTGTCATAAAGAGGCTCAGTGATACGGTCATTGCGGCGCTTTTCCAAGGCTTGAATCTCACGGTAGGTATGCCACCCCTTTTCGACCGCGTTTACACCTTCATACCGTGTGCCGCCGTGGGCCGAAATTCCGTGAACGGTGACACGGAACCAGACAGATCCCTGCTGTTTTGGGAAAATCCGGAGCTGGCTCGGCTCTGGAATGATAGCAGCATCTGCCGTGTAGCCTCTCTGAATGCAGGAAAGGGTGCCGGAGCCGCCGCTTTCTTCTTCTACTACACTTTGAAAAATAACATCACCTTTTAATGGGATCCCGTTTTGAATAAGAGCTTCCAGGGCAATAAGGGCGGAGAGATTCCCTCCTTTCATATCTGTTGTTCCACGTCCGTAAACTTTCCCATCTTTAATCGTCCCTGAAAATGGCTCCTCGTCCCATTGGCTTCTTTCCCCTTCTGGGACGACATCGACATGACCGTTTAAAATAAGAGACGGACCGCCGCCGCTTCCTTTCCAGACTCCCACTACATTCGGGCTGCCGGCAAAGTCTTTCCGCGTGGAATTGAAAAATGAACTTTGGGACAACTCATGATAAGAAAGCTCCCAGGTGTCAACCTCAAGACCGGCCTGCTTCAGCCGATCTGCAATCAGCTGCTGGACACCTTCTTCTTTACCGGCCACGCTGGCTTCCCTTATGGTTTGTTGAAAGAATGTTAAGTAGGACTCTTTCGTTTGTTTGATATAATGATGAATTGCGGAACGCAGGGTCATAGAGCCCACTCCTTTATGAAAATTAATAATATTACGAAAAAAATAGCAGTGCGGTGGAGAAGATCTCCTCCGCAAGTATTAAAAATGACTGCCGATCTGCTTAATGTGAGCCTCAGCTAACCGCGCTACATGGTCTTCATCCTGTGCTTTCAGCGCATCGACGAGGATTTCGTGCTCCTTTGTAAACATCGATTTATTCTCGGAATAAAACGATTCAAGCTGGGATAAGAAGGTGCGGATCTGCATCTGTATAATGCCGTATGTTTTAACAATCCGGGTATTACCGCATTGGTTAACCAGAAATAAGTGAAATTCCATATCCAGGTTAAACAATTCATACCAGTTTTCCGCTTCAATCTCTTCTTTCATCGAAGCAAGTATGTCATCCAGATAGGAAAAATCCTGAGCCGTCATATGGTGGACCGTTTTCCGCAGAGCCGGTACTTCAATAAGGTTGCGGAGTTCATTAATTTCCTCCATGTCTTCCTTTGTAAAGTTGTAAACAAACGTGCCTTTTCTGGCCTTGTTAGTAATCAATCCTTCATATTCGAGCGTTTGAAAAGCTTCGCGCAGTGAACTGCGGCTCACATCAAGCTCCGTAGAAAGTTCCGTTTCCAAAAGGCGCTCCCCGTAATTCAATTCTCCGATCCAAATCCGTTTCCGCAGTTCATCAGCGACCATCTGGCTTAGCGACTGTTGTTTAATGGCCCGCGGATTATGGTTCATGATCCTTGATTGCATACATCAACGTCCTTTATTGAGAAAATTTATTCTTGTTTCTGTTATATCAAAAATAAAGCAGGTAAAGCGAGCCATGATGTTTATTGTCTAATAACGATTGTCGACAAAAATGAAAGCGTTATCCCATATCTTAAGGATCACTTTCAGAAATGTCAAACTGTTTTTTTGAAAAGAAAGAAAGCCTGGCTGAAACAGGCAGTTGTTGTTGCGTTGGCGTCTATGTAATCATTGTTTCACTGCAATATCAATTGTTTTGGAAGAAAACATATCATAGTAATTTGACTTGCTATTTAAGAAAAAAAGATCAATTGACAAACATAAAGAATTGTGTGACATTGAATATAATTTCATTAGCTGTTTGTCGTTTGTCGACAAAAGGGAGAAGGTAGTGTGAAAAAACAAAAAATCATTGCTTATAAGCGTGTTAGTCCGGAGGTGGTTAAAAAACTGCGCGAGGACTACGATGTGGCGGAATTTACAGGAAGAGAAAGCTTATCGGACCCAGCTTTTTTGCAGGAATTGGGGGAAGCGGCAGGAGTAATTGGTGTAGAATGGAAAGGAACCGAGGAAGTGCTGAAACACGCACCGAACCTCCGGGTGGTAAGTAATATCTCTGTCGGCTACGACAATCTTGATTTGCCAGCATTAAGCAGACGGGGAATTTTGGCGACGAACACCCCGCATGTCTTAACGGATACCACAGCAGATGCGGTATTTGTGATTCTAATGGCAGCGGCACGCAGGGTGTGTGAACTCGATCAGTATGTAAAAAACGGAGAGTGGCAGACGGTGCTGCCGGCGGATAAATTCGGCGTTGATGTTCATCATAAAACCCTTGGTATCATCGGCATGGGGCGGATTGGGGAAGCTATCGCGAAACGGGGCCATTACGGGTTTGATATGAATATTCATTATCATAACCGTTCCCGAAAGCCGGAAGTGGAACATAAATATAAGGCCTGGTACTGCGGAATGGACGAACTGTTGGAAACCTCGGATTTTATCTGTCTGATGACGCCGCTCACTTCTGACACCCATCATCTGATTGGAAAAAAAGCTTTTAAAAAAATGAAATCGTCTGCTGTTTTTGTGAATGGATCGCGCGGGAAAACCGTGGACGAAAAAGCATTAATAGAAGCTCTCCAGACAAATGAAATCCGTGCTGCAGGCCTGGATGTGTTCGCGGAGGAACCAATGCCCGCGGATAATCCGCTGCTTTCTCTACCCAATGCGGTGACACTGCCTCATATTGGAGCGGCCACGTATGAAAACGAGCACCGTATGGCCAGCCTTGCCGCAAAAAATTTAAAGGATGCCCTGTCCGGGAGAAAGCCGGACCATCTCCTGAATCCGGAAGCATTTAATCAAGAAGAAGCATAAACATAGAAAAGAGAAAGGATGATACCCATATGACTACAACCAATCGTTCGTCGGAAGATATGAAAACGCGGGACATGGAAAGCATTTGGCACGCCATGCGGCCTTACAGCAACAACCCATCTTTGATTGTAACCGAAGGGTCAGGGGCATGGATAAAAGATATCGACGGGAATGAATACTTGGATGGAATGTCCGGACTTTGGTGTGTGAATGTTGGATATGGGCGGAAAGAAATAGCCGAAAAAGCGTATGAACAGATGCTGAAAATGCCGTTTTATCCGCTGACTCAAAGTCACACCCCGGCCATTGAACTATCGGAAAAATTAAATGAATGGCTCGGCGAAGATTATATTTACTTTTTTTCGAACAGCGGATCGGAAGCCAACGAGACAGCCTTTAAAATAGCACGCCAGTATTTTCACCAAAACGGGGAGCCCGGACGGTATAAGTTTATTTCCCGTTATCGTTCCTATCACGGCAGTTCGATGGCAACGCTTGCTGCAGGCGGGCAGACGCAGCGTAAGTATAAGTACGAGCCGCTTGGCGAAGGCTTTATTCACGTGACGCCGCCGGACAGTTACCGTAAACCGGAGGGGCAGTCTCTGGAGGAATACAATCGGGCCTGCGCAGAGGAAATTGATAAAGTGATAACGTGGGAAGCAGAAGAAACAGTTGCTGCGGTTATCATGGAACCCCTTATTACCGGGGGAGGGATACTCATGCCGGATGAAACATACATGAAACGGGTGAAAGAAATATGTGAAAAACACGGAGCGCTTTTGATTTCCGATGAAGTGATCTGTGGGTTCGGCCGTACCGGCAAGCCGTTTGGTTTTATGAATTATGATGTGCAGCCGGATATGATTACGATGGCCAAAGGAATTACAAGCGGCTACATGCCCCTTTCTGTTACGGCGGTCCGCAAGGATATCTATGAGGCGTTTAAAGGAAGTGATGCAAACGATCATTTCCGGCACGTTAATACATTCGGCGGTCACCCGGCAGCCTGCGCAGCAGCGGTGGAAAACATGAACATTATCGAGAAGGAAGGCCTGGTGGAACGGGCAGCAGATATGGGGAGGAAACTCCGCATGGCCCTTGAGGATTTGACAGAACTTGAATACGTCGGAGATGTGCGCGGCAAAGGATTGCTCGTCGGCATCGAACTGGTGAAAGATAAATCAACAAAAGAAGCCCTTGAGGAAAGCCATTTGAAAAAAATTCTCGCCGCCTGTAAACAGAACGGACTCCTCGTCGGTAAAACCTCCGATATCGTCCAGGGACAAAACAATATTATAACGATGGCCCCGCCCTTTACAATCACAGAAGAAGACCTAGAGTTTATCATTGCAACATTTAAAAAGAACGTAAAGGAGCAGCTGAGTAATGTCAAAAACCCATAATATTGCTGTAATCCCCGGGGACGGGATTGGTCCAGAGGTCCTCAGGGAAGGCCTTCGCGTGCTGGATAAGGCTGCTGCCCTCGATGGGGGATTTTCGTTTCATTTTACGAGTTTTCCGTGGGGGTGCGGTTTTTACAAAGAACACGGTCAAATGATGGCAGAGGACGGAATCGAGCAGCTCCAATTCTTCGATGCCATCTACCTTGGTGCCGTCGGCTATCCCGGGGTTCCCGACCATATTTCTCTGTGGGACCTGCTTCTTAAGATCCGCAAAAGCTTCGATCAGTATGTCAACCTGCGGCCGGTTAAACTCTTAGAAGGGGCCCCGTCTCCATTGGTGGAAGAAAAAAGAAACATTGATATGCTTGTAATCCGGGAAAACAGTGAAGGGGAATACGCCGGAGCCGGTGACCGTCTGTACCGGGGGCAGCCGGAAGAAGTGGCTCTGCAGACCGGCGTTTTTTCCCGGAAAGGGACCGAACGAATCATCCGCCACGCGTTTGAACAAGGGCGGCGTTACGGTAAATCGGTCACAAGTATTAGCAAAGGAAATGCCCTGCAGTATTCGATGGTGTTCTGGGATGAGGTGTTTGCCGAAGTGGCCGAAGAATACCCGGATGTCCCTTCCTACTCGTATTTGGTCGATGCGGCAAGCATGTTTTTCGTGCTTGACCCCGGGCGTTTTGAGATTGTGGTAACGTCGAATCTTTTCGGCGACATCGTTACCGATCTTGGGGCCGGCCTTGCCGGAGGTCTCGGCCTTGCCGCAGGCGCAAACATCAATCCTTCACGAAAATACCCTTCCATGTTTGAACCTGTCCACGGCTCCGCCCCCGATATCGCCGGGAAAGGAACAGCGAACCCGTTAGCTGCGGTCTGGTCGGCCAGCCAGATGCTTGATTTTCTTGGGGAGGAGAAATGGGGGAGTGCCGTCCTTCGGGCAATGGAGGAAGTGATGACAGCTGGTTCGCCTCTTACACCGGATATGAAAGGCAATGCTACGACCGAAGACGTCGGAATAGCTGTTGCTGAGGCCCTGCAAAAACCCGGGGCACATGAGAGGTAGAACTTTTTTTAAAATGGAGATACCATTAAATTTTCCTCCATGCGATACATCAAATGAAAAGACTACTATACAAAAAGCTTCAGCCCTTCCCCGGCTGAAGCTTTTTGCTGCATTAATTCACGTTCTGCTGCTGGCGCTGGCTGCGTTTAACGGCCTGCCCGAGCCTGATCAGCTTGACATCGTTTCGATGAAATTGATGATAAATGCCGTTTGCACTGGTGAAGCAAATCATCCCCTCTTCCTCGTTTACTTTTTGAATGGCGTCCTCGGCCGTTTCAGCATGGATGACTCGTGCTATAGTAAATTCTTTCTCCAGGTAATAAAGGACTTTAAATGATTTCATGTCGACAACCCCTCCTTTCATCATAGTAACATGACAATAGGGAGAAAAGAGAGAATTAATAACAAAGGAGGATTTGCGATAAAATAGAATGATATGAGTAATATTTTTATTTGTCTATAAGTAATGATTATAATCTTTAACTAATGTTTATGTAAAAATTAACCTGATACTTCTATGGCTTTTAATTTAAAATTTTTAACTGTCGTGCTAAAATTAGTTTCAGTTTATAGGTCTAAAATCTTAATTGAATGTACTATAAATTTTTTTACCAGGATATTTGAATTATATAGGGGGATGAACGATTAGGCCTCTACCGGGAGATGAAAGCGGGGCAGAATAAGGTGAAGATAACCGTAAAATATGCCTTCTATTCCTTTTATGTCGTAATCTCCTTCCATTAGAACGATTCACTATCTGCTGAACAAAGTATTCAAATGAAAATATTTTATCTATCATTTAATAGGAAGAATCAGCAAGTTAAATATTGACTTTAGTCCTACAAAAAGGGTAAAATTTTTATGGATTAATGATCAATATTTATCCAATAATTACATATATTTCTACATAAAATCATTATTTTCGACAAATTTTAATTGAAGAAGGTGAATGGGTGTGCTTCATCATTTAATCACATCAAAAACGAGATTACGACTTATGCTGAAATTATTCCTTGATCCAGGAACGGAAGGATACTTGCGGAGTTTGACGAGAGAATTCAGTGATTCCACGAATGCCGTGCGGGTAGAATTAAATCGATTCGCAAACCAGGATATGATTATATCAAGAATGGAGAAAAATCTGAAAATCTATCGTGCGAACGAGGAGCACCCCTATTTTTTTGATATCCGTGATCTTGTCCGGCGGTATATGCAATGGGACAAGCTGGTTGAAAATATCGATTTGGAGAGGGTGAAGAATATATTTGTAATAGAAGAGAAATCGACCCAACAATTTTATCGGTATGTGATAGAAACGGTAGATGGTCAAAACTGCGAGAAGACGGTAGCGGGTTCGCTGCAAGTGTTATTGAAAGAAAGACGGGAAATCAATCGAATGCTGCACTCAAACAAACCATTCATCCAGGTTTGGAATAACCGTGCCTGGCACGCCCCGGTTTTTGTCGAAAGTGAATGTTCTAAATAATACTCTGTTGAAGATGTTTAGATTAGGTGATTTGTGAATGCTTTGTTACTCTAAAGAATTAAGGGACTGGGTAATATATTGACCGAACCTTTTTGTGGACAGGTTCCCTCCGATATCCTTCGTGCCATTTCCATCGGCCAATGCTTTTTCCACTGCTTTTTCCATGGCATAAGCTGCTTGCAGGGCTTGGGGATCCTGATGGCGGATACCCAGCCATTCCAGCATCATTTTCGCCGATAGGATCTCTGAAACAGGATTGGCGATATTTTTTCCCGCAATATCGGGAGCGGAACCATGAGTGGCTTGGGCTAATAGGAAAGAGTCCCCTGCATTCAATCCGGGGGCCAGGCCCAGACCGCCAATAAGGCCTGCGGTCTGGTCCGAAAGAATATCGCCGAACATGTTAGTAGTTACGATTACGTCGTAGTCCTGAGGGTGTTGTACAAGGTGCATGGCAAAAGCATCGACATGGTAATCGTCTATAAAAATATCAGGGTAATGTTCTCCAATTTTTTGACAGCTTTCATAAAATAGACCGCATCCTTTACGAAGTACATTCATTTTGTGAATAATAGTAAGGTGTTTTTTTCGCGCAGCTGCTAATTCAATCCCAATTTTGGCTAACCTTTTGGAAGCTTTGCGGGTAATGAGGCGGAGGGAGAGGACGGTGTCCGGATCCGGCATGAATTCGCCGGAATGGTCGTATAAATTCCGATCCGCATACATTCCTTCTGTGTTTTCTCTGACAACGATCAGATCGATACCGCTGAATAAAGAAGGGACCCCATGATAGGTTTTAGCCGGTCGAACGTTAGCGTATAAGTCCAATTCTTTTCTTAAAAAACCGCTTGGGTTTACCATGTTTGAATTTGAAATGTCATACGCGTGAGTTGATAAAGGGCCAAGTATGCCTGCGTCCATCGCCTTTAATGAGTCTATTGTTTCCCGGGGCAGAGTAACGCCCTGACGATGGTAAGCTTGAAGTCCAATCGGCAGATACTTGAAATGTAATGCTAAATTGCTGGTTTGGGTTTGTACTTCTTCGAGAACATGAATGGTTTCCTCCATTATCTCCGGACCGATTCCGTCTCCTTCCAGAACACCGATTTGATACGTTCCCATCTGTTTTAAAGCCTCCTTCTTATGTGTTGTTTTTTAGTGATTCGACGTATTCAGCGGCAGAGGCACCGGCAAGTCTCCCGAACACAGCGCCGGACATTAATCCGGACCCGCCGGGATAGTTTTCATAAAAAATCCCTCCGATCATTTCACCAGCCGCAAACAGACCATAGATTGGTTCATTATCGGCAGACAGCACTTCCCCGTTAGGCCCGGCCTTTACACCACCAAAGGAAAAAGTAATGCCGCACGTGACCGGGAAGGCGTAAAAAGGTCCTTGTTCTATTCGAAGGGCCCAGTTGCTTTTAGGCGGTTTAATGCCTTTTGTCTTTTTCCCGTCTTTTTCATTGGGGAAAAACGATCCATCTTCGACGGCATGATTGAATTCATTCATTGTATCTAAAAAGGCTTTTTTATCGACGGGAAGTTTGTCCGCCAGTTTTTCCAGGCTGTCCGCGGTGAAGGAGGTGGCTTCCTTTTTATCATATTCTTCCCTTAACAGGGGTCGAACCTGCATATCGAATATCTGAAAGGCCATAGCGTTGGGTTGTTTTAATATTTCTCTTCCATATTTGGCGTACGTGTAATTTCTGAAATCTGCCCCCTCATCGACAAATCGTACGCCGTATTGATTGACCATAATGCCGAGGGGATAGGAATGTTTTTTGAAAATATCCCCCGGTTTTGTGAAATCACCTACTTTAGGTGCATTATAATCCGTTCCGATGGAATGGCAGCCGCTCCAGTCTCCATAAGGAGCCGCTCCGGCTTCTAAAGCCATGGATAAGCCATCTCCTGTATTGAATTCCGTACCGCGTACAATCGCGGCTTCCCATTCAGGCCCTATATGTCTGGTACGCATCTTTTGATTTGCTTCAAAGCCACCGCAAGCTAAAACGACACTGCTTGCAGGGATAACATGCCTTCCATCCTTTTTCTCTACGTCAACAGAAGAAACTTGATTATTTTTTTTATTTATCCTTATAGCTCGGGCTTCATACCAAATATCAATCCCAAGGTCTGACGCCCGTTCATTCAACTTTTTTATTAATCCTACTCCGATGTTTTCTGTTTTAACGGGAAGTCCTCCCCAAAAATGATGTTTTCCGTTTTTTTTAAAAGACTGATTGTCATAGTTCAGTTGAAAGGAAATTCCATGTTTATGCATCCAGGCTATCGTGGGATAGGATTGCCTGGTTAACTGCTTTGCTAACACCGGGTCGCTCTGATTTTCGGTGACACGCATCAAATCATTATAATACTTCATTTCACTATAAGCCGGCATTTCAATCGCATCAGCTTCTTCTTCTGATAAGGAAACGATTTTGCGAATATCATCCAGTCCGTTAAAAGCAAAACGGATAGCGCCATCGGTGAAATAAGAATTTCCGCCTCTTTTTTGAAACGGTGCTTTTTCCAGGACTAAAACGCGGCATCCTGCTTCTCTTGCAGATATCGCGGCACATAAAGCAGCGTTCCCGGCACCGGCAACGATGATGTCATAGGAAAGATTGTGTTTATCCATGATTTCCTCCTTGTTCTATCAACGAGAGATAAACTAAAATTTTTCATAGCTTTTTACTGCGGCATCAGATGGTTTTGGTTTTCCTTCAAATACGGGAGCCGGCACGTAAGCAAGCCCATCCATCAGCCTTCTTGAAGTACGCGGAACGGCCGAGCGGGTAACATGGTATTCTCCATTGTTCCATTCTACAGTGACACTGAAGTCCATAGTTCCGGAAGGATGCCCAATTCTGATGTCCCCGGTTTCCTGGTGAGAACTTACGTCATGCACAACGGTTCCTTCAATCAAAGCAGCTGTGGAAGTGCAGATCCCTCCCGTTACTGCAAAGGCTTTATGCACTTTCCCCATTGCCATCGCTCTTGCAGTGAAGTCTATGTGACTTTTATCTACGGCTGTGCCTAGGCCTTGATAGGACTGTCTTTCCGATACAATAATGACTTTTGGGATGGATTGGGATCTTGTGGCTGCCTCCTTTTTTGTAGGAACAAACTTGAGCCTCAAGGCTGCTTCTGCTCGTATGTCTTCCAGTAAAACCAAAAGTCTGGGATTGTTTTCAATATCATGAGGGGGCTCTGAACCGCTTATACCAATATCCCGCGCTTTGACGAAGACAGCCGGGGTGGAGGCGTCAACGATACTGACGATGATTCGTTTTCCGTTCTTTAATTGGAAAATATCCTTTTCCTGCCCGGTTGGAAGGATTTTTCCAGTTATGGCTCCCCCCGAGTTTACAAAGTTAAGCATAATTTTAGCTCCGGGGTTAGGGACACCTGGTATATAACAATCTCCGGTAGTCAACGCTTTGCCATCTGCTACAGGGATTTCTGCTTCAATAATTTTATCTGTATTCGTGTTGTATATCCGTACGACAGTGATCGGTTCAACGGCTTGGACCATTCCCTCATCAACTGCATAAGGACCCACTCCTGAAGAGATATTTCCACAATTACTTCGGTAATCAATATGGGCCTGGTCGATGGAAACCTGACCGAAGGTATAATCGACATCCGCATCTTTACGAAGAGAAGGTTTTATTACGGCGACTTTGCTTGTTAATGGGTCAGCGCCTCCTAACCCGTCAATCTGCCGTATATCAGGACTTCCATAAAGAGACAAAATAACGTTTTCTCGAATGTCCGGATCAGAGGGAAGCTCGTTATCCATCAGATAAACCCCTTTGCTCGTGCCGCCTCTGATAATAGCGGCCCTGATCCTCTTATAATCTCTGGCCATCTTCTTCACTCCTTTTTACTATTCTTTGATATGGATTAAACAAAATGTTACATGAGGCATTTCAATAATTAAAATATTGATAATTTATTATTTATCATAAATAATATTTATGGTATTGAGGAGGAAAACCCACCCTATACTGTCATGAAGCAGCGGGTTTTCCTTTACTTCACCATCCCATCAAGTTCTCGGGCCAATAAAGGTTCATGTATATACTAAAAAAGTTTAAAAATAATAAAACAAGCACGGTGGTTCCGGCAGTTTTCCACCAATTCAGTCTTGTTTCCATAGTCAGAAACAGGATTAAATAGGTTCCGGTTGCTGCCATAAGACCAAAAATATAAATTAGCAGAACATATCCTATAATCCACCCGATATATTTTGTTGGAGCCTTGATTTGAAGGTTAGGAGACTTTTTTTCTTCTTTATCCCGGATCCATTCTTTTAATAAAAAAATAGTTTGAACAGTACAAAAAACAGCGCCGATGATAGAAATGTAAAAAGGAAAGAATCTGGCCAGTTCTGTGAAGCCGGCTGCTTCCCAGGCCATCCCGCTGAATAGGAGCAGCAGGAATAAAGAAAACAAAAGAGAAGCTGTTTTTTTATCCATTGCGTGCACCTCCTTGTTGGATGCTGCTGCTGATACGTTTAATCAAAAATCCTCCAAAGAGTAAGAACAAGATAATTATAAAAATAAAAATGACTATAGGATTAGTTAACCAGGTCCATTCGTACCGCTCCACTGAAATCCATAGATACCGTTCTGCCGATAAGGACAACACAAAACCAATCAATAGCGGAGCCCGCGGCCAATCAAGACTTTCCATAATCAGACCTAACAGTCCTATTCCAAGAAAAATGAATATATCCCCCCAGGCAAAAGAACTTTGATAGGCACCGAGAATAATGATAATAATCAAAAAGGGGATAAGTTTATTGGCTGGTACAAAACTAAGGCTTGCTATCGGCTTTGTCAGCAAAATACAAAACATAACTCCAATGATATTTGCAAAGATGAGGGTCCAAATAATGGATAACGTGACATTCAGATCCGAAGTCAGCATGCTTGGTCCTGCTTCCAGGCCCATTAACGTTAAACCGCCTAATAATACAGCTGTTGTGCCGCTGCCGGGGATGCCGAAAAGCAAAGTTGGGATCAGTGCCCCTCCTTCTTTTGCATTGTTCGTGCTTTCAGGGGCAATAACGCCGCGGATATCCCCCTCCCCGAAGTAATTATTTTGAGTTGTTTTCTTCGCCACGCCGTAACTTATCCAATCCACGACGCTTCCTCCCAGGCCTGGAATGAAACCAATAATTGCTCCGAATACAGCACTTCGCAGCATCAGCCATTTATTGGCGATAGAAGATTTGATTCCTTTGAGAATTCCACCTGAAAGAGGCGGGGAGTCAGAAATACTTCTATTGGCTGTCAGCATATTAACCAAAGCAGGGAAAGCAAACAGCCCTAATGCTATTACAGCCAGTGGGATTCCGTTCGATAGATAGGGGGAGTCAAAATCATAACGATATTCAGGGACCGCAGGAGCACTTCCAACCGATCCGATCATCATGCCAAGCAGCCCTGAGATTAATCCTTTCAGCGGCGACCTTCCTGCCAATATCCCGACCATACTTAATCCAAGCATGGCGAGCATAAATAATTCCGGGGAGCCAAAGGATAAAATGAGGGGTCTTGCCAAAGGAATTGTAAGGTATAGGGCCATACCTCCCAAAATTCCTCCAATCATGGAACAAAAGAAAGCTGCCCCCAGCGCACGGGACGCTTCTCCCTTTTTTGCCAAAGGATGACCATCCATGATTGTCGCCTGTGATCCAGAAGTTCCCGGGATTCCCAACAAAACAGACGGAAAGGTGTCACCGGTGTGAACCACGGCTACCATCCCTATGAGCAGGGCCATTCCCGAAGTAGTATCCATTCCGAACACGAAGGGAAGAAGGAGTGACATTCCAACGGTTCCGCTTAATCCGGGCAGGAGTCCTACCGTCAAACCGATCAAGATCCCCAAAACCATAAATCCTGCACGGGACGGATCTAGTAAGGTCAATAAGGCTTCTATGGCTGCTTCTATCACAGTACACTCCTCCTTATGTGAAAGTAGTAAGAACATTCTGGGATAATTTTCAGCTAAAGCTCTTCCACGTCCGTGTCATATTCTTCCAGAAGGAATTCTCTCACCCATTCAACAACATCCTCAGAAGTATTATTCATATTGTTTACGAGTTCCTGCAATTCTTCCTGATCAAAAGGTTCGTACTCTTCCATCACCTTTTCGCTTTCTGCAAGAAATTCTTCATTTTCTACCATCTCTTCAACGGAGTTTTTAAGTGCCTGTTTGGAAGCCTCTGGAGCGTCGTCATGAACCCAGATGATTTTTTGAACGGTATAGGCAGCGCTTACAAAGTTTTTATAGGCATCCCAGGTAACACCGGAAGGCTTTTCGCCATGGATTTCTTCATAAACTTCTTGTAATGCAGGGGTATCCGGAAAAGCAGGATCCCGTTCCATTTCGCCTTGGTCATTTATTTGTCCAAATGTAAAAAGAGGCACAGCTTCCCCGGATTCCTCCATTGGCTCCACATTTTCTTTATAAGCAGAAGTTGTTTGGTAATCGATATTGCTTTCTCCCTGCTCAAATGCGATTCGTGAGGGTCCCCGCCCTTCATATCCCATTACGGCTTCGACATCCAGGTCCAGTACTTCAAAAGCAAGCAGGGTAACAAGATCAAGACCACTTGCACTAATTCCGGCATAGATTAATTCTTCATCAACTTCCTGCAGATCTCCGGGTTCTTCTATCCCGGTGGAAGGGGAGGCATAAACCATACCGCCTGTTGGAAAACCAAGCACTGGATTCAGCTTGGAAAGGTCATATTCCACAGAAGCCTGATCCAGCAAAAAAGGGATATGAGTGGAGCCGCTGGTAGCCAATAAATTCGTGCCGTCAGGTTCCATCGTATTTGCATATTCATTTGATCCGGTAATACTCCCGCCTCCGGGAATATTCTCGGGCTGAATATCAGGCTCCCCGCTCAAAAACTCGCCGAAATAGGGAGCAACAAAGCGCCCAAACACATCGGTGCCTCCCCCGGTATCATAAGGAATAACCAGGGAGACATCTTTCTCCTCGTAAAACGAAGCAGGATCTTCAACCTCTTCATTTCCGGCAGATTGGGTATTACATCCTGTTAACCCTGCCCCTGAAATTAAAATTAAAACAGCCAAAATGGGACGCACACTCATAATGAAACCCCTTTCATTTTTGATTAATCGATATTTTCAAAAAATTCAATGTATCTAAAGGCTAAATCAGCTAGCATAATAAGTAAAATAATTATTTTTTATTCAAAAATATAAATAATATTTATGAATCGTCCGGATGATGGAAATAGGAACGTATGAAATCAGCAAATACTTGAACAACGGACAGCTTTAATGCACGTTCGTCGTAAATCAGCCATGTTTTTCTGGACTTAGCGTTTATGTCCTGGGCATAAAGGGGGTCAGAAGCACGCAAGCCGATCCGTGGGATAATGGCAAAACCCAATCCGTTTTTCACCATTTCTTTACAGGTTTCAATCCGGTCCACCTGCATCATCACAAAAGGGGGCTGGTTAAATTCCTGCTTCCACCAGCTGTCAATCGTATGTTTTAAGCTGATATCTGTTGTATAGCTGATCATTGGTAAGCGGACAAGTTCTTTAAGCTGCAAAGGTTCTTTTGATATTACACAAAGGTTTTCTTCACTCAACAAATGTTTTTTTCCCTGCCATAATATTTCTCCCCGGACGATGCCCAGATGAACTTCAGACTGCTCCATCAGGGACATGATTTCCGAACTTAAGCCGGTATGGACGTTTAACTGGACCTGGGAGTACTGGCGGAGAAAATCTTTTAATATATCTGGTAAACGATAGAGGGCGAAGTGTCCGGAAGTGCCAAGCCGTAGATTTCCATTAATATGTTCTCCCATATTCAGTACTTCATCTTTTGTTTTTTGCAGTTCATGGATCATTTTTTTGGCATATTGGAGTAAGTGTTCTCCTTCAGGCGTAAATTCGAGTCCCTTTTTTTCCCGTAGCACAAGTTTTGTCCCAAACTCCTTTTCCAGATGATTTAAACGATAGGTCAAAGCAGGCTGGGATATATATAACCGCTGCGCAGCTCTTGTAATATTTTTTTCTTCGTTTAATATGTGTAAAAGTGACCAGTCTTGTTCATTCATGGTATCCCTCATTTCCAATAAAAAATTGTTTATGGAGTTATGCCGGCGGTTCTTAGTCATTCTATCATTTTCTGGCGAATGAAAGGATTGTTTAAATCAAAAAAGTATGCTAGAAGTATTGTTTAAATAGGGAGGAGGAGAAGGAAATGAATATTTTAATTCTTGGAGATTATGAAAATGTGTATTCTGCCTCGGAAGCAGCCGAACGGTTAAAAAATAAAGGCTGGCATATTACATCGATAACCCGTCCTGTGCGTTCCGAAGAGGTTCCAGCGTTGGCAGAAGATGCTGAAGCGATCGTGCTGGTGCGGGAAAGGACGCCGATGAACCGGCCGGTAATTGAACAGCTTCGAAAGGTCAAATTAATATCCCAGACTGGGAAAGGAACAGCACATTTGGATACAGAGGCCCTGGAAGAGATAGGAATTGATCTCAGAAAGACTCCCGGCGGAGCAAAAGCTTCAGTCGTAGAATTAACGATTGGACTTATGATTGGAGTTTCCCGTCAATTTGCCCTTCATCAGCATTCTTTTCAAAAAGGAGAATGGATCCAAAACCCGGGCATGGAACTAAGAGGGAAGCAGCTTGGTATATTAGGATTCGGCTCCATTGGCAGAGAGGTAACGACGGTTGCCCAGGCTTTAGGAATGCGTGTCAAAGTATGGCGGCCAACCGGCGGGGATGGATTAGAAAAGGATTATAATGTGGAAGCTGCAGAATTAGAAGAGATTCTGCAAACGTCTGATGTCATCAGTCTGCATATGCGATTCACCCCGGAATGGGAAGGCTTTTTAACAAAAGATAAGCTCTCACTCATGAAAAAACATGCTGTTTTTATTAATACTTCCAGAGGTGCATTTGTTGAGGAGGATGCATTGGCCGAATTAATTGCGAAGAAAAGCATTGGAGGGGCAGGGATCGATGTTTTTGGTGAAGAACCGCTGCGCGATCACCCCTTCCTCCGTAATACGGATAATATATTGCTGACCCCCCATATTGGTTATGTCACCTTCGATGTGCTGCAACGTTTCGCAGAAGCAGCCTTGACCAACGTAGAACAGTATTTTTAAGGTGCCTGTCACGCCCCGGTTTTTGTCGACTCCTCCAAATCAACAATTGCCAGGTTGTTTGTTTTTCAGTATGTTGAAGATAGATTCATAGAAAGCGTTATCATGGCTTATGAAGTGGGGCTTTGGGATGGTAAAGTATATCATCAGCGCAATAATAATAGGAATGATGGGAACGATGTGGTCCGCCGTCTCTGCTGAGGAGAGGACGGAAAACGAGAGGGAGCTCGTTGCTGCGTATGATCCGGACAGGCCGCCTTTTCACTTTCAGGAAGACGGGGAGCCTGCCGGGTTTGCGGTAGAGATCCTGAATGAAATTGAAGCCAGGGCACCGGTTCAGGTAACTTTTGTACCGAAGAGGGAACGGGAAGCGATTGCTGCGTTAGAAACAGGGGAGGTGGATATCGTCATCGGTGTGAGTTATTCTGAACAGCGGGCGGAAACGATGGAATTTAGTAATTCCTACTATTCCAGTTCCGCCGGTTTGTTCGTGCCGGAAGAAACAGCCGCGATAGAAAGTGTCGCCGATGTTTCCAACCATACAGTAGCTGTCAAAACCGACAGTGTGGAGCGTGTCTTCCTGCAGAACATACGCCGTATTCAATTCAACGAAACCAGCAGCCTCGATCAGGCGGTAAAATTGATGATTCGAGAGCGTGCCGATGCCCTGGCTGGAGAGGTTACGTCAACGGAAGAACTGCTGGAGCAGTATGGGGAAGCAGAACGATTCAGGGTGGTGGATCATTATCTCGCCCCGATTGAATTTTCTTTTGCGACTTCCGCGGAAGATTATCAGACGCTGCGTCAATTAAATAACGGCCTGAAGAGTATTCATAATGATGGCACATACCAGGAGCTATTTCGCGAGTGGTTCCCGGAAAAAGATGCGTCACGTCAGACGATGTGGTTAGCCCTTCAAATTGTGGGGACGGCTTTGCTTGTAACGGCAGGGATCATTTTCTTGGCGGTGCGCATTAACCGTAAACTTCAAAAGGAAGTGGCCCGTCAAACGGAACGTCTGAACGAAACCAACCGTTCTTTACAAGAGCAGATAGAAGCGACCAGAAATAGTAATGAATTTCAGAAGCAGATCCTTCAATCCAGTCCGCGCGGCTTGATGACCATCGGCCGCGATGGCACGATTACTTCCTGTAACCCTAAGGCTGCATTGATACTGAATACGGTAGAAACTTTAGCAGGGAAAAGTTACCAAAATGATGACCTCCTTTATTATTTTTTAAAAGAAAAATGGGAGCGCGTGCTTCATGACGGGAAGCAATTTCTTGGAGAAGAAAGGGACTGGGTGCGCCCAGATGGGATACGGCTCCATCTTCGGACGTATATTTATCCATTGTATAATTTTGAACAGGATATTGTAGGGGTCATGTTTTCGTTTGAAGATATCAGCGAGGAAATGCAGGTACGCTACCAGGCTTTTGAACATGAAAAAAATCAGGCGTTGAGCCGTGTGGTTGCTGGGATAGCCCATGAAATCCGAAACCCGTTGACTTCTATTAAAACGTTCATAGATTTACTGCCTTTCAAGTTCCAAAGTAAACCCTTTCGGGCAAAAGTCACTGCTCTTGTCCCGCAGGAAATGGAGCGGATCAATCAACTGATTGAAGGATTGATGGATTACAGCAAATCGCGGCCTGTGCAGCAGGAAGGTCTAGATACCTCTGCTTTGCTGAAAAGTTGTCAACTGCTGTTTGAGCGGACTGCAGCAAATAAAGGGGTTATGATTGAGGTCTCAGTAGAACCGAATTTATGGATCTTAGCGGATCGGCAGCAGTTGAAACAGGCAGTGATCAACCTGGTGATTAATGGAATGGATGCTCTGGCAGAACAATCATCGGCTGAGGAAAAAAGGGTGCTTTTACAGAATTACAGGCAGAATAACAAGGTATGCATGGAAATTAAGGATAACGGACCGGGGATGAGTAAGGAAGTGCAGCGGCAGGTTTTTGAACCTTTTTATACGACAAAAACAGAAGGGACCGGTCTGGGACTGGCCATAGCAAAACAGCATGTAGAAGAAAACCAGGGGTTCTTTCAAGTGTGGAGTGAACCAGGAGAAGGAACTTCCATCCATCTGATTTTTCCTGAATATCAGCCGGCTGAAGAAAGGAGTGATATGATATGAATGGCTCTATTTTAATTATTGATGATGAGCCTTCCATCTGCACATCCCTCGAGTTCGCGCTGGAAGATGATTATTATGTCTGGAGCGCGACCAATGTGGAAGATGGCTTTCATATACTGAAAGAAAACATGATTGATCTTTGTCTTCTGGATTTACGGATCGGACGAGAAAATGGCATGGATGTATTAAAACAAATAAAAGCGTTCGATCGAAACATTGTTGTGATCATGATTACGGCTTATGGCAGTATTTCTTCATCAGTGGAAGCTCTGCAGGCAGGTGCGTACTCTTATCTAACGAAACCCTTGAACATGGATGAGCTTCATTCCGTGCTGCAACGGTCTTTTCAATATGTGAAACTGCACCGGCAGGTCAATTACTTAACCAATGAACTGGATAAAAAGTACAGTCAGGAAGGATTTCTGGCGAGAAGCCAATCCATGCGCAATGTATTTAAGTTGATGGATAAAGTAAAACAGGTGAACACGAATGTATTAATTACAGGAGAGAGTGGAACAGGAAAAGAGCTGGCGGCACGTTCGCTCCATTTTTCCGGACCAAGGCAGCGTGAACATTTTGAAGTGGTAAACTGTGCAGCAATTCCGGAACAGCTTCTTGAAAGTGAATTATTCGGCCATGAAAAGGGAGCATTTACTGGAGCGGTCCAGACCAAGAAGGGAAAATTTGAGGAGGCGGAGGGAGGCACCATTTTTCTCGATGAAATCGGGGAGATGCCGCTGCCGGTTCAGGTCAAGCTGCTGCGTGTTCTGCAGACAAAAGAAATTGTCCGGTTAGGATCCAATCAAACCCTTTATCTGGACGTCCGGGTGATCGCAGCGACAAATAAAGATCTCAAAGCAGAGGTGGAAGCGGGACGGTTCCGGGAAGATTTATACTTTCGTTTGAATGTCATTGAATTGCATCTGCCCCCGTTACGGGAGCGGAAAGACGATATTCTGCTGCTAACCAGGCATTTTATCCAAGTGTTAAATGAGGAATTGAATACTTCGATTAAAGGGATGACAAAAAGAGCGCAGCAGTATTTAGAAATGTATTCTTTTCCAGGAAATATCCGAGAATTACGCAATATTATAGAATCTTCGATGGTGATCACGGAAGGGGAATATATTGAAGAGGAGGATCTGCCGGAGACAGTAGCTGCCGTTGAAGGGCAGGAGATTAATACGGATCTCCCCGGGGAAGCAGGCCGATCCTTGAAGAAGGTGGAAGAAGAACATATTAAACGGACTCTTGAGGTTTTCAACGGCCGCCGGAAACGGACGGCACAGGCTCTGGGGATCAGTGAACGCAGTTTACGGGATAAAATCAAACGCTATCATCTATCGGAATAGAAAGCGGCAACTTTTTCCACACCGGCAAAAGTTGCCGTCTTGTTTGAAGGGATTTTTTGAATGCGTTTCCAAAAACCCTGTGTTAAAGGGCTCTGCAATGCTGGCATATTTTTTGCAATGAAAAGGGATACATACTTAAGCAAGGGGGATTTATTTTGAAGAAATTATTGCTGGTATTAGGGGTTTCTTTTTTTGTACTAGGAGCCTGTAGTGATGAGGAAAGCGGAGGAGAAGAAGCCGGCGGGGGTGTGGAAGAAAATATGTTTCTGACTGTCGCCACCGGTGGTACGTCTGGTGTGTATTATCCGATCGGAGGCGCGTTATCCAACCTGTATGAAAGCGAGTTGGGGACAGACTCTTCCGTTCAATCCACCGGAGCTTCTGTGGAAAACATTAATTTATTGGAAGAAGACCGGGCAGAGCTTGCGATTACGATGTCTGATGCCGTTTCCCAGGCTTATGAAGGCACCGGTCCTTTTGAAGAGGAAGAGCCAAAAGAAGGGCTGCGGGGAATGGCTTCCCTTTATCCCAACTTTGTTCAGGTGGTAACGACGGAAGATACAGGTATTGAAGGGATTGAAGATTTGGAAGGCATGGATGTAGGGGTGGGTGCTCCGAATTCTGGTGTGGAGTTAAACGCCCAAATGGTGCTGGAAGCTTATGGCATGAGTTATGACGATATTAACGAAGATTTCCTCTCTTACAGTGAAGCGATTGATCAGATGCAAAACGATATGATTGATGCGGCCTTTGTTACCAGCGGACTGCCTAATTCTACAGTTATTGATTTATCTACGCAGGAAGATGTGACCATTGTTCCAATTGAAGGAGAGGCGCTGAGTCAGCTTCAGGAAGAATATGAATTCTTTGGGGAAGGAACCATTGAAGCTGATGTGTATGAAACCGAGGAAGATATTCAGACGGCAACTATTATGAATGTCATGCTGGTAAACGAAAGTTTAAGTGAGGACGAAGTCTATGAGTTGACAGAAACTATGTTTGATAACCTGGGAACGATTCAGGATGCGCATAATGCTGCACAGGATATTGATTTAGATACTGTCACCGACGGAATGCCGGTTCCCCTTCATCCTGGGGCTGAACGGTACTATGAGGACCAGGATGCTTTGGACGAATAATCAAGGAGAGGGCAGAAGAAGATATGGTTTCTTAAGGAGACGTTCATCGAGTGTTTTTCTCATTGTTGTGGCTTTACTTGGGATGATAGCGGCCTGTACGAAAAATGAAAGGCAGCTGGTGATCGAACATGAACGGGAGGGAGAAACATTTCTTGAACTTCCGGTTGAACCCGGAGATGAAGTGGCTCTCTCCTGGGTTCATTCCGTGGAAAAGACACCGTGGACTGATTTTTTCATCGTAGGGGAATCGTGTGATCTATTGTTAGAGGAAACGCAGTTTGAATCATTTGGAGCTGGAGTAGAGCACGAATATGAGGATTTGAAACAACGTGATGGAAAACTGACAGCCCAAAATATTCAGGAGTGTCACACCACGGTGAACTGGATTCATTCCCATGATGCGGAGTATCACGTCAAGCTCAATAAAGAAGTAGTGGCTGCGGCCAAAGACCTGCCGCACCATGAACCACTGCGAATGTTCATAGAAAAGAGGTGATATGTTTTGCGTTTATCACAGGCAACAGAGGAAGAATACACAGAGAACCATCAGGAAGAAGTACTGGAAAAATACGATAAAGAATCACGGCTCCGTGTATTTGATAATAAAGGGCTGGCCTGGATAGTCTCTCTGACAGCTGTCTTTCTTTCGCTTTATCACTTATATACGTCTTATTTTGGAACGCCTGTCACCCTGCAGCACCGTTCCCTGCACGTTGCGGTTATTCTCATTCTGGTGTTTTTGCTTTATCCGCCTTTTACACAGTCAAAACGGAATACCCTGCACTGGCTGGATGCCTTGTTTGCACTGATGGCGCTGAGTACAACGGTATATGTATTCCTAGAATACGAGGGAATCATTGAACGCGGCGGTATACCTAATTCCATCGATCTCATTTTTGGGGCGATCCTGGTGCTGCTCGTATTGGAAGCTGCCCGGCGCGTCACTGGCTGGGGGCTGCCGCTGCTGGCTGTCTTGTTTTTGCTGTATGGGATATTCGGGCGTGAAATGGCTGGTCTTTTCCGGCACCGGGGCTACGCCTGGGATGAAATCGTTGGTTTTATGTATCAAACTACTGAAGGTGTGTACAGTACGGCGATTGGGGTATCTGCTACTTATATCTTCCTGTTTATTTTATTCGGAGCTTTTCTTCAAAAATCGGGCATGGGTCAGTTCTTTAACGATCTGGCGCTGGCGGCGGCAGGCCAGACAAAAGGCGGTCCCGCTAAAGTTTCCGTCATAGCAAGCGGGTTTTTAGGAAGTATTAATGGGGCCGCTGTAGCCAATGTTGTCACGACCGGCTCTTTTACGATACCGTTAATGAAGAAAATCGGGTATAAGAAAGACTTTGCAGGAGCCGTTGAAGCCTCGGCTTCGGTTGGAGGTCAGATTCTGCCGCCGATCATGGGAGCCGCTGCCTTTATTATGGCGGAAATTCTAGGTATTCCTTACAGCCAGATTGCATTGGCTGCCTTGCTGCCGGCCTTGTTGTTTTATCTGGGGGTGATTACGCAGATCCACCTGCGTGCCTCCAAAGAGGGGCTCAAAGGTATATCAAAAGACAATCTGCCGGAAGTGAAAAAGGTGATGGCCGAACGCGGACACTTGCTCATTCCGTTACTGTTTTTGATGTATATGCTGTTTTTCAGCGGCCGAACCATTATTTTCTCCGCATTTTTAACAATTATCGTCACTATTGTGGCAGCTATGCTTCGAAAAACCACCCGAATGTCGTTTCGGGATATTTACGAAGCCCTGGAAAATGGAGCACGTACAGCCATAGCTGTAGCTGTGGCCTGTGCTGCTGTCGGCTTGATCGTCGGTATAGCGACATTAACCGGCTTCGGTATAAGTCTGGCTAACGGTATTGTTACCCTTGGCGGACAAAACCTGCTGCTGACGCTGATGTTTACCATGACAGCTTGTATTGTACTTGGAATGGGGCTTCCAAGTATTCCCACCTATATTATTACGTCTACCATGGCAGCTCCGGCCTTGGTTGAATTAGGGATTGAGGCCTTAGTGGCCCATTTGTTCGTGTTCTACTTTGGTATTTTTGCCAATATCACACCCCCTGTCGCTTTAGCTTCTTTTGCTGCCGCAGGAATTTCGGGAGGAAATCAGATGCGGACTGGTTTCACCTCGATGAAACTTGCGATCGCCGGGTTTATCGTACCATACCTGTTCGTCTATAATGAATCGTTACTGTTAACCAATACCACATTAGGAGAAGGCGTGCTCGTCACGCTCTCGGCTGTTATGGGAGTGGTGATGCTCGGAGCAGCCGCTGAAGGATTTTTCAGAATAAAAATACCAATTATTCTGCGTCTCCTTCTTGCAGGAAGTGCGATTCTAATGATGACACCCAATCTGCTTTATGATGCAGCCGCTCTCCTCCTGCTGCTCCTGTTTCTCGGCTGGTGCCTGTCACGCCCCGATTTTTGGCGAAGGTAAAAGTGCCTGTCACGCCCCGGTTTTTGTCGAATAGGGGGGAGGCATGTGAGAAAGCCATCCTGAAAAAACAGGATGGCTCTTTTCCATAATTAAGAAATTTTTGAATCGGAGTAATCTTTGTGTTCTGGGTTCAGCTTGCGGATGCCGAAACCGTTTGTGTATGGGGCGAGGAAGCCATATAGGGCAGAGAAAACGAATCCACCAAGGTTGAAGATGGCCCAGGGCAGAAATTCGAAGTTACCGACCCCCAGGGTAGTGGCCATAAATACACCGGATACAGTCCAGGGCATCAGGGCTTCTGTAATGGCAACCGAGTCTTCCATATTTCTCGACAGGTTGGAAGGATGAAGATTTTTTTCTTTATACGCCTCGCCGTAAATGTCCTGAATCAGGAAATATGTCACCAGAGCGTTAGATGTCCCATTGATAACGGCAAACCCTGTCAGCAAAGACGCAAAGGTAAGACTTCCGATAGTTTTTAAATACAATAACCCGCTCCAGAATAACATTGAGGGTCTGCGATTTTTCGAGGGCGGAGGCAAAAAAGAAGGCCACGAACACAAAGAAGGTAGCATTATACATAGAATAGAGGCCGCCGCCGCTGATCAGTGATTCGATTTCTTCAGTGATAACGCCTTCATTTAAGTTGGGCAGTGTTTCTGCGATCATATCCATATTAAATCCGGATACGGCGGAAGCAAAAACATTACCGAAGGAGACATTCTGGATGAGCAATGCCAATATCATCGCTGTCAGGGAGGAAGCAAATAGTACAATTAATGGAGACTTTTTCATAATGGAGCCGGCGATTACGATGACAGCAGGAATGAGTAATAAAATATTAAGTTCAAACAGTTCATCGATACTTTGGATCATGATTTGAATGCTTTCCAGCTGGGTGGTATTTGTTTCTATATTCAGCCCGACAAAGAAAAACACGATAATGGCCACAATAGAGGAGGGGACGGCAGTGTACAGCATGTGTTTTATATGTTCATAGATGTTGGCGCCGGCAGCAAGGGAGCTCATATTTGTTGTATCCGACAAGGGAGATAATTTGTCGCCGAAATAAGCGCCGGATACGACGGCTCCGGCTGTCACCGCCATCGAAATATCCATCGTCTGGGCGATACTCATTAGTGCGACCCCTATGGTGCCGGCAGATCCCCAGGACGTCCCAACACAGGTAGAAACGATTGCGGTGACTAAAAAGGCAAGAACATATAAGTAATTCGGATTGATAATTTCCAGTCCATAATAGATGAAAAAGGGGATCGTACCTGCGATAAACCAGGTTCCGATGAGCAGTCCAATGCTGAATAAGATAAGAATCGCCGGAAGGGCCCTTTTTATTTTATCTCCCATTAAAAGAATGATAGAATCCCAGCTGTTTCCGTTTACCATCGCAAAAATGGCAAAAACGACACCAGCGAAAAGAAGCATCAATTCTGCCGGGTATTCCAGAATACCAATTCCAACGACGAAAATAGCTATCGCCGTTATAATAGGTAAGAGAGCCATGCCAATGGACGGTCGTTTCACATTATCTTCGTTCATCTTGTTCACTCCTTAAGATATAGTTGAAAAGGCCTTTTCCAGATCGCTAATCTGCAGCTCATCACCTTCCAGTCCGATGGATAACCGGATTAAGCCTGACGGGAGGCCGGCGGCTTTCAGTTGTTCCTCGTTGCCCTCTTTCTGCGGAGAGGTTACTAAGCTTTCAAAGCCGCCCCAGCTTACTCCGATTTTGAATAAAACCAGGCTGTCAATAAATTTGGTCAGTGTTTCAAAGCTAGTATCTTTCAATTCAAAACTGATTAAACCGGTATAACCGAGCATTTGCCTGGCAATGGCGGGATTTTGCCAAAGTTTTGGATGGTAAATTTGCTTTACTGCCTTTTTTGTCTGAAGGTAGTCTATTATTTTTAAAACATTGGCTTGATGCTGCGCAAGGCGTACCGGCAGGGTCCGTAATCCCCGCAGAATCAAAAAAGCATCATGAGGGGATAATACCGATCCGCCCAATTGAAATCCATATTTGAAAATCCGGTCCACCAGATCTGCCCGGCCAATCACCGCTCCGCCGATCACATCACTGTGTCCTCCTATATATTTCGTCAACGAATGAAGGGATAAATCAAATCCAAGCCTCAGCGGTTTCTGGAAAAGAGGGGTAGACCAAGTATTATCAATGACTGTCGTGATGTTATGTTTTTTAGCTATTTCTGCTGTCTTTTTCAAATCTACCACTTTCATTAACATCGTTCCCGGACTTTCAGCATAAATCAGCTTTGTATTCGGCTGGATGGAAGCTTCTATTTGTTCCACGTCATGGCTGACATAGTCACAGGAGATGTTGAAGTTTTGCAGTACCTCCATTAATTCTGTGGTCGGGCCGTAGATGTTATTTACAAATAATACATGGTCATTGCTATTTAACAACGATAAAAATATCGAGCTTACTGCCCCCATGCCTGAACCAAAGCATTTACATTGTTCCCCCCTTTCCAGGGCTGCTAGTTTATTTTCTAATAGGTTCACTGTGGGATTTACTCCGCGCGTGTAAACATAGCGCTCTCTTTCTTTTTTCTGTGCCTCCGTAAAATCCCTGAACGTATTGAATGTAAAGAGACTTGTTTGATAAATGGGGGCGGAAGCGGCTCCGTGACAGCCTTCCGTATCAATGTCGGTGCATATTTTCTTATCTGCCTGTAACATAAGACGCCACGCTTTCTATCTTTAATTATTAATTATACTATCATACTATCATGCTGTATGAAAGGCTAGATTTTTCTGAAATATAAAGACTGTAAGCAAAAGCCGAATGTTTGATATAATCAAGAGGGAAGCAGGAGGTGGCAAACATACGATGAAGACCATGAAAAAAGAGCGTCTTTCGGAAATGGCTGCTAAAGAGATAAAAGCCTACATGAAAGAGCGTCATTTAAAAGAGGGGGATAAACTGCCGCCTGTGTCTGAGTTAATGGAAACGCTCGGCATCGGCCGTTCCACCCTGCGGGAAGCCCTGCAGCTGTTGGAATCCCGTGGAGCCCTCCAAGTATTGAATGGAAAAGGAACATTTGTGAAAGACATCAAACCTTTCCATATTCAAACCTCGATTGAAATAGATAATAAGAAAGACTTTCTACTGGAAGCCTTGGAAGTCCGTAAAGCGTTGGAAGGCAAAGCTGTCGATCTTGCTGTTGTTCATGCGTCTGATACGGAAGTGAATAGGATGCAGACCCATTTAAACAGATACGTCGAGGCGCTGAAGAATAATGAAAGGGAAAAAGCCAATGCCGCAGACGCTGATTTCCATCAGACGATTTACCAGGCTACAAAAAACGAGCTGTTGAAAAGCATTATTGATTCCGTCTGGGACAGCTTCTACGAATTCTGGAACGAGCCCTTCGGTGTGGAAGATATCTTTGATACCAGTTACCCTTATCACGAAACCCTGCTGCAGGCGATAAAGGAACGGGACTCCGAAAAAGCAGCTGCTGCCTTCCAGCAGATTATGGAATCGGTACGTTCCTCGATCGAAAATATATGAGTGCCTGTCACCACCCGGGTTTTGGCGTATTTTGTCGAGGGGGGAGGATTTGACCCTTCGTTTGCAACTGTGTACTACGCCGGCAATGCTTCATCATCTTTTTTCGTTCTATAAGAAACTCCTTCTCATATATTTTGACTAAAACCACATGTTTAGTGGTAATGCTACTGGAAGAAGTAATAGCGGAGGATGAGATGTGGCTGTGGGGGGGGCAGGTTATCCGTCTTGTACATGATCGGCTGCGTCATATCGATTTAACCCCTCGTGCAGCCCTCACTTCAAGCAGCCTGTAAGGTGGTAGGTAGTGCGTAATTCACAGAATTAGCCCGGACTTCCAGGTAACTGGAACACGGAAATGGTACCGGATCTTAGTTATGCAGCCGGCAAGCTGGAGCTTTCTCCTGAAGGTCCAAGGGTTAAAGAGGTTATTTTTAAATGAAAGCGTTTACTTTATGGGTGAATTTTAGAGGCAGAAATGATGGGGACTGAAGTCCGGAACTGGAATGATGCGCCCGCGATTTTTTGCTGGAAATAAATGTGCCATAGAAAGAGTGATCCGAGCTTAAACATAATAACAAGAATCAAATAGGCAAAATGAATCAGGGATTTTTGATTTGCAGCTGTGGTATATTTAAATTTGAAGTTTTTTAAAAACATTATTTTTTAAATATTTTAATCAATTTTTCGTTCAGTTCTCCACTCTTAAATAAGAGAGTGGTTAATCGGTGACTGAAACAAACCCAGATGCCTGGTAGGGAATAAGCAACTGAAATCCCTCATGGTATGCTGGACTCCGCGGGGAAGGCGAGGGTCTTCCGATAAAATTTGTAATATACCATGAAAAAAAGGGGGACAGGACAGGACTGCTTTGATAATGGAAGGAGGATCATGGATATGCATAAAAATTTAACCAAACATATTTTGCTCGCACTTTTATTCGGCGTTATCGCCGGACTTATTTTAAATTTTGTGCCAGAAAGTATTTTCAGCAGGCTGGATACTTATGTATTAACCCCCGTTGGCGATATCTTTCTGAACCTTATTACGATGCTTGTAGTTCCCATCGTTTTTATTTCGATATCGCTTGGAACAGCAAGCTTAAAGGACCCGGTTCAATTAGGAAGGATCGGGGGTAAGACGATTGGCTTTTATTTAATCACGACGACCATCGCTCTTGTTATCGGACTCAGCCTTGCGTATTTGATCCAGCCCGGCGCGGAAGGAGCTTTTGATACCCAGGGAGTGGAATATGAGGCTGAAGAGGCGCCTCCCATTATGGATACGTTGTTAAATATAATACCGGATAATCCGGTCAATGCGATGGCAGAGGCGGAGATGCTGCAGATTATCGCAATCGCTATTTTCTTTGGAGTAGCGCTTGCGAAACTGGGAGATAAAACAGCGGGTCTTCACAGACTGCTCGAACAAGGAAATGAAGTGATGATGTTTCTTGTCCGTATTGTCATGTACACGGCTCCCTACGGTGCATTTGCATTAATAGCTTCTGCTGTTGGAGCTGCCGGGGTGGATGGTTTGCAGCAGATGCTGATGTATATGATCACCATCATTCTTGGGCTTGTCCTTCATGCCGGTATTACTTACAGCCTTGCTATCAGGGTGCTTGGGAAGAAAAGCCCTGTTCATTTCTTCAAAAGCTTTTTCCCCGCTATGACCGTGGCCTTTAGTACGGCCAGTTCAAGCGGAACGTTGCCGATCTCCATGAGGACGGCCCAGGAGAGGCTTGGAGTGAGTAAAAAAGTCAGCAGTTTCGTCCAGCCGCTGGGCGCTACAATAAATATGGACGGAACAGCTATTATGCAGGCAGTCGCAACTGTATTTATTGCCCAGGTATGGGGAGCGGATCTGGCTTTTTCCCAGCTCGTGATGGTGGTCCTGACGGCAACGCTTGCCAGCATTGGGACAGCTGGTGTTCCCGGTGTGGGGCTGATTATGCTGTCCATGGTGCTGCAGCAGGTAGGCCTGCCTGTGGAAGGTATTGCGCTTGTCCTTGGGGTGGATCGTTTGCTGGATATGCTTCGTACCTCCCTGAATATTACTGGCGATGCAGCCTGTGCGTATGTGATAGATCGATCAGAACAGGGGAAAGACACTGCATCAGACTCAGTGTAGTACTCTTGGGACTTCCCGGGACGAAGATAAGCTTCGATCCGGGAAGTTTTAAGTGTACCTAGTGTGTACAAAAGCTAGAGGGTTCAATTCTCGAACGGTTGATGTTGTTAGTAGAAGTCTTGACCCAGTTCATACCCCCAGGTACGACCCTGCTTTTTTCAACAATAGTTACGGATTCTGTCTCGCAAGCAAGGGGATTGGTGCCCATGGTCAATACCCAAATTAGTAGACAGTCCTTCTTTCCACAATGATTAATGTAGCCAGCCATTTCAACGAGCTTGTCCGCCACGAAATCGTTATTAAACAGAGCCAGATTGTAGAAAGATAAAGTTTTTGCCCTTCTGCCTGAAATTCTGTCGCATCGCCCCCACCATTTTTCTTAAGGGTGATCGGCCTGAAAGTTTTGGTTTAACAGGTTGGCGTGGTTGTGTGCCAGGCTGGCTGGCGGCGGTTAAAAGAGGATTTTTCTGTACCCTAATTTTCGCATAATACGGTAAACTTTTTCATGAGTAACGATTTGATGATGAACATGACGCAGGCCCAAGATGCCCTATACTCATAAAAAGTGGTAAAGGTGATCATGTTTTCAGTTTCGGATCCGGGTTGGCGGAAGCCCGCTGGCGATAGGCATAAAATCCACTGGAAATGTCCGAGGCCTGGCACGATTTTCAAATCAAGCAGTGAATCTGATATTTCAATTTTCAATAAATTAAGCTTGAAAAAAATTCCCTATTTTAGTAAAGTGAAAAAATATAGTGAAAATTTTAAAATAATAAAAAGGGTGGGAAGAATGAACATTGTAGACCTTCATTCCGATATCATCACCAATATTGCTTTCCGGCGTGCAAATGGCGAATCTAGGGTGTTTGAAAAGTGCCACCTTCCACAACTTAAAGAAAATGGTGTGGTTGGCCTTATTTGTGTAATTTGGGTGGAGCCTATGTTTCGCCATAACCCCCTGCAGCGTTTTTGGCAGCTTCTTCAATACGCGCTTGACGACTTCAGGGAATGTTCCGAAGTTGAGATTGTGACATCTGCTGTTGACTTGGATGTATATAAACACAGTGGTAAAGTCTTTATTTATCTCGGTCTGGAAGGTCTAAGCTTTATGGAGGAATGGGGTGGTTCATCAGACATCGAGAAGGTCTCCCGGTCAGTGGAAGAATTGGATCAGCGTCATATCCGGCATTCAATTTTTGCCTGGAATGAGGCGAATTTCCTTGCAACGGGAACCGGGACTGAAGCAAACAAACGAGGTCTTACGAAATCAGGAGCGTTTGCCGCTGAACAAATGCAAAACAAAGGTTGGATTATTGACGTGTCACACTTGGATGCACCGTCATTTTGGGATGCCGTAAAGCAGACAAGCTGTCCCCTGATTGCTTCACACAGCAATGCAAAGCAACTTTGTGATCACGAACGTAATTTAACGGATGAACAGTTGAAGGCAATTGCCGGAAGGAATGGACTAATCGGCGTTAATGCACATGCCGAATTTGTTTCAGATGATAACCCATCCCTTGAAAAATTTGTTGATCATGTAGTCTATATGGCAGAACTCGTTGGCGTCGAACATGTTGGATTTGGTTTCGATTTTACGAATTACCTGAAGGATTACGATCTAGGATTGAGTGAACTCCCGGTCACAAAGGACCTGGAGAGTATTGCAGGTGTACCTGCATTAATGGATGAAATGTTAAAAAGGGGCTTTAGCACATCTGAAATGGAACGGGTTTGCTCCACAAATGCACTGGCATTTTTACATAATCATTTATGTGTGCAAAAAAAAATTCCGTAACGTATACGAAGGCATTGGAAAGGAGCCGACAATGTTTGACGGCAGCGTGATTCGAAAACTGCGAAAAGAAAAGAACCTGTCCTTAAAAGAATTATCGTCAAAATCCTCTGTTAGCATCGCTACAGTAAGCCAGATTGAACGGGATAATACAGACCCTGCTATTACAACGTTGTATAAACTTTGTAAAGGGCTTGATGTCACGATTGCTGAACTGATTGGGTATGACGATAATACGGATCGAGTCGTTAAAAAAAGAGACCGTAAGACCATCACTTTACCCGATTCAAAGCTAAAATATCAATTGCTTTCGTCACGAATGAAACGTAATTTGGAGATGGTTCTAGTCGAACTCGAACCGCATCAGGAAGATCGGAAACTCGTCACTCATAAAGGGGAGGAGTGTGGTTATGTTCTTCAAGGCAGCTTAACCATTATTTTGGATAATGAAGAGATTCATCTGGAAGAAGGGGACAGCATCTCATTCAACAGCACAATTCCACACCGGTATGTCAATCCCACGGATGAAAAATCAATGTCAGTTTGGGCGATGACACCGCCAAGCTTTTAGAAAGTTTTTATAGAGAAGACGCCTTATTTCTATAAATTTATATAAAAAACAATGGGGTGAATCAATTGGATACGTCATTAATTTCATCAGATAATACGTGGGCACTTTGGGCATTTCTGACAGGTTGGGCAGCCATCAGCATTTATTTGGAACAAAAGTATGCATGGGCTTCCAAAGTTTCCGGTGCTATTATTGCATTAATAGGTGCAATGGCTCTGTCCAACTTGAGCATTATACCACTTGAATCCGGTGCTTATGACGCGATCTGGGATTATGTTGTACCACTGGCCATCCCACTTCTTTTATTCCAGGCAAACATTAAAAAAATCTGGCAGGAAAGTGGCCGCATGCTAACAATATTCTTGTTAAGTTCGATTGGCACTGTTGTTGGTACCATTATTTCGTTTACGTTATTGAAAGATGTCATTCCACATCTTGATAAAATAGGTGCTATGATGACTGGATCCTATACCGGGGGTGGTGTTAACTTTGCAGCAATGTCTGCAAAGTTTGAAGCGCCAGAGGATCTCGTTTCAGCCACAGTTGTAGCAGATAATGCAATGATGGCGCTTTTCTTTTTTGTTTTAATGGGCATTCCGGCAGTTTCTTTATTTCGTAGAAAATTTAAAACACCACACATGGAAGAAGTCGAATCCAACACTTCCAGTGATGAAGACAAAACGCTGGCTGCTTCATTCTGGAAAGGAAAAGAAATATCTTTAAAAGATATTGCATCAAGTGTTGCAACGGCATTCTTCCTTGTAGCCGTATCGTTCCAACTGGCTGACTTTTTTGCAGAGGCAATCCCAGGTGGTGAGGATGCTGGTATTTTCTATCAGGTGCTGGGAGGCTTGATCGGTGATCAGTATCTCGTGTTAACAACACTTACTGTTTTAGCAGTTTTCTTGTTCCCGAATTACTTTGAAAACCTCCACGGAACACAGGAACTAGGGACTTTTTTAATCTATTTATTTTTTGTGGTCATCGGCGTACCGGCATCGCTGTCACTAGTTATGACAACGGCACCGCTTTTACTCGTTTTTGTATTGATTATCGTCCTGATGAATCTCCTGTGCTCCCTTGTGTTAGGGAAGTTGTTTAAATTTAACCTGGAAGAAATTGTACTCGCAAGTAATGCAAACCTTGGAGGGCCTACAACAGCTGCGGCAATGGCAATTGCGAAAGGCTGGAACAAACTAATTGTGCCAATTTTGATTGTTGGCACACTCGGCTATATTATCGGAAATTACCTTGGAACAGGAATTGGATTGTTTTTCCAGTCATTATTGTAGATACAATTTCATAAGTGTTTTTAGGCATGTAAAAAGCGAACAACCTTTTCAAACATAAAAAAGGTAACGCCTTTATTGGGATTGATATCCGAAGGGTTTCCGTTAAAACGTCCTGGATCTTTAAAAAATCACCAATACTTGTGACACTCATGTTTCCGCTGGGTACAGCTATCGCATTTGTGGCAAACGATTGGGGAGAGAAGGAGCTGTACCTTTGATACAGCTCCTCTTTTACACTACATTAGTCCACGGCGTTAGAAATAAATTTTCCTTCATTCACATCGATCAATCCCTGGTCCGTTAATTTAATGGCAGGACTGACCGCCAGGGATAACGTGCTCAGCGACATCAATGGGTTGTAATGTCGGTATCCCAAACGAATCATTTCCTGGCGCAGTTTTTTTATTTTTGGGGCGAAGGTGTCTAAGGGATCTTCGGTTAAAATGCCTCCTACAGGCAGCGGAACAAATGCTAGTATTTCACCGCTCTCCACAAGGCACAACCCTCCCTGTTCTTCCATTACTTTATTGCAGGCCAGTACCAGATCTTCGGCATCGTGGCCGATACTCAATAAATTATGGTTGTCATGGGAGTAGGTCGTGGCTATTGCGCCGCGCTGGATAATGTCGCCGTCGATAAGAACATGAGCACGGTTTCCGTTTTTTCCATACCGTTCAAACGTGGACAATAGACCAAAACCGCTGTTTTCCCATGAAACCCTTCCGTTTTTCTGAACGGAAAAGGAATGCTGTTCTTCCTGGGTAAATGTGGATCCATCTTTCACCTTGATGACACGTTGGGTGGTACGGCGTCCCGGCTGGTTGGTATTTGCTGCTTCTAACATAAAATCGTCAGCAGATAAAGGAGCGAGCTGTACACTCTGGTAAAAGGAAGCCGGAAAGCTTCGCCCCAGGTTTTCCCTGCCGTTTTCTGTATTAGCACGGTTCCCGTTTTTAAACACGTTCTCGATTTCAAACGTTTCCAGGTTGTTTAATAAAACGAAGTCTGCGATCGTTCCCGGTTTTATCACGCCGCGGTCATGAAACTTCATTCGTTGGGCTGGAGTATAGGTGGCGGCATAAATAACATCTTCAGGAGCCATCCCCATATCTACTGCCTTTTTTAACACAGCATCCAAGTGGCCGCGGTAATACAGAGAATCCGGCATAACATCATCAGTGACAAAGCAAAAGTGCTCCTTCACCTCGTGCTGGATTAAATAGTCCATGACCTCAGGAGACATCGATTTTTCCTGGATTTCAATAAACATGCCTGATTTTATCCGCTCTTCCATACCGGCAACGGTTTGATGGGTGTGGTCGGAATCCACCCCGGCATGGATGACCCGCTGCAGATCAATATCCATCAAACGGGGGCAGTGTCCTTCGATAATAAAATCAGGATAATGCTCACGGAAGTATTGCAGCAATTGGTTGGTTCGCCCTTCCGGCTTTTGGATAATATCGGTGTAATTCATGATTTCCCCCATGCAGGCGAGCGGCTCGGTCTGAAGGAGCGTTTCCATATCCGAAATGGTAATAGCACCTCCGGTCGTCTCCATGTTTGTCGCCGGAACGGAACTAGGGATGGCATAAAACATATCGACGAGACAATCTCTGCTGGCATGGAGCATTTCTTTTACCCCGTCCAGTCCGAAAACGTTTGCCATTTCGTGCGGTTCGGGCACAATTGTCGTAACACCATGATGGAGCAGGGCGTTGGAAAAGGTACCAGGGGCTACCATGGAGCTTTCGATATGCAGGTGGATATCGATCAGACCTGGGATCATCCAGCATCCGCCGGCATCAATCACTTCGCCGGCCGTAAAGTAGTCTTCCCCCTTCGGACCAATGTATAAAAAGCGTCCATCCACGACCGCAGCGTTCTGGAATTGAAACGTCTTCACATAACTATTGAAAATACGGGCATTCACAATGAGCGTATCAACCTGCATGAGTGGTCACCTCCGTTTTTTCCACAATGACCCACTTGTCAGGAGGAAAGGTTAAAGCTACTTCTGTACCCGGCTGCAGGGGAGCAAACATTTCTTCATTTACGGTAAAATTCCCGAGAGAGGTCCTTACTTCGTATTGGTAGCTGCGTCCCAGAAAAATGACAGTGTGGATAGTGCCGGACAAGGAATTGGTATGTGCTGCATTCTCCCGGGTATGAAATGTGATATCTTCCGGGCGTATGGCTCCCATCATTCCTTCTCTGCCGGTGCTTCCCGGATGGTCGGCGACAACAAAGGCAGTATCAGCTTTATAATAAGTGGTGCCCTCTGTCTGTTTTTCTTTGCGGTCAAAAGTAATGAAATTTTTAAACCCGATAAAGTCAGCGATAAACGAAGTTTTTGGATAATGATAAATATCTGCGGGATTGCTGAGCTGCTCAATATTCCCCTTATTCATAATAGCGACCTGGTCTGAAATCGAGAAACATTCTTCCTGATCGTGTGACACATAGACGGCTGTAATGCCAAGCTCCTGCTGAATACGGCGGATCTCCAGACGCATATTGACACGCAGGTTGGCGTCCAGGTTACTAAGCGGCTCATCAAACAGCAGTAAATCAGGTTCTATGACCAGCGCCCTGGCGATAGCAACCCGCTGGCTCTGCCCTCCGGAAAGTTCGGAAGGGAACCGGTTTTCAAATCCCTTCAGCCCCACCAAATCAAGCATATCCAGGACCTTGGTTTTTATAGCGCTTTTGGATTCTTTCCGCTGCCGAAGTCCGAACGCTACGTTATCAAAGACGGACATATGGGGAAATAATGCATAATTTTGAAACACAAAACCGAAGTTTCTTTTATTAACCGGGACATTCGTATAGTCCTGGTCCTGAAGGGTGACGGCCCCTTCGTGTGCATGGAGAAATCCTGCAATCAAACGCAATGTGGTTGTTTTTCCACATCCGCTCGGCCCCAGCAGGGAGACAAGTTCTCCTTCTTGAATCTCCAGGTTAAACTGTTCTAATATATTTGTTTTTTGGTAGGCAACGGACACTTGTTGCAATGATAAATAAGCCATGAGGGAAGCCTCCATTAGTTTTTAGTGAAGTATGAAAGTCCAAGCAGCCGCTCGATCGCAAACATGAGAACGGCAGTAAGAAGCATGAGCAGAACAGATAAGGCCGCAATGGTTGGGTCGAAGTAATTTTCAACATAGGTCAGCATTTGAATAGGCAGGGTACTCACCCCGGGTCCTGTCATAAAAACGGACAAGTCCACGTTGTTAAAAGACTCAAGAAAAGCTATCAAAATTCCGGCCAGAATTCCGGCGCGGATGTTTGGCAGTACGATCCGGAAAAACGTTCCGATTCTGCTCGCACCAAGACTGATAGCTGCTTCTTCAATGGAGAAATCAAAGCTTGCCAGATTCGAAGATATGACACGCACAATAAAAGGCAGCATAATAATGGTATGACCGATAAAGAGTGCCGCGTAAATGGGAAGATTAAAGGTAACAATGATATAGCGAAGCAGGGAAAAACCGAGCACAATACCGGGTATTAAAACCGGCGAAATAAAAAATGTCTGCAGTCCTGCTTTTCCTTTGAAAGTAAAACGGCTCAGCGCATAAGCGGCCGGCAGACCAAGCAGAAGGGCAAATACATTTCCTGCAAAGGACACAATCATCGATGTCTTGAAGGTATCAAGAAACCCCTTCACTTCAAAGATATTGGCATACCATTTTAAGGACCAGTTGTCAGGAGGAAACTGCAGGACACTGGCTTCGCCAAAGGAAGCCGCAGCGATGATAGCAAGCGGGCCAAGCAGAAAAATAAACACCAGCGTCGTAAATGTGGTTAAAAGAATACGGTTAGCCACTGAGTTTTCCTCCTTTTACAGCAATCTTGTCCGCAGCCCAATTCATCAGCCCAATCACAGTAAAAGAAACGACAATCATGATGGTGGCTACGATGGAAGCAAGCTGCCAATCGTTTAACGTCATTGCATTTTGGTAAAGGAACGTAGAAATGACTCGTTCTCGTCCCCCGAGTAATGCAGGAGTGGTATAAGCAGTGAAACTGCCGACGAACACCAGAATACTTCCGGTTAATAACCCCGGAATGCTCAATGGAAGCAGGATCTGCCAGAAAATAGTACTGCGCCGCGCGCCAAGACTTTCGGCAGCCTGTGTTACATCCTCGCTGATATTATCCATCACCCCTACGAGAGTAATGATGCTTAAAGGTAAAAATAAATGGATGAGACCAATGGTGACAGCGGATTGAGTATATAAAAGATCCAGGGGCCCGGCGATCCCCAGAAAGGTCAATAAATTATTCAATAAACCGGATTCTCCAAGGATGACCATCCAGCTGAAAGAACGAACCACCGGACTGGTGAGTAAGGGGAATATAGATAACAACAGCAGCAGCATTTTTACGCGGGGCTGCGTTTTTGAAATAAAATAAGCTGTCGGAAATCCTAATATACTGCACACAAGGGTGGTGATCAGGCTCGTCCGTAGGGTGACCCATAATATATTTAAAAAATACGGGTCCTGCATGTATTCCAGGTAGCCGTTTACCGTAAATCGACCGTTTTCCCAAAACGTGGAGGCGATAGTTCCTGTGAGAGGAATAACCATAAATAGGAGCAGTCCTGCTAGTCCGGGGAGAATTAGTATATATTTCCAAATATTTCTCATCGTGAAACACCTTCATTAATTTTTAGTGAGACAAGGGATTGATGAAACCATTCATAGAAAAGCGGGAGATTTACTTCCGAACTGATGAATAAATTGGGCGTTTGGCCCAGACGGTTATTTTCATCAGCGACCAGACTTCCATCTGATATCCTGCTGCTGTATTCGATATCCACGTAACAGGGTTCTGTTTTTAATATTTCCGGCTTCATCGCATAAGCAACAGCTAAAGGATCGTGCAGCGCACAGGCATTGATTCCATTCCGCTGCTCATACCGTTTTCGATAATGGCTGGTGACATCGGAGACAAACTTTCCGACTGCCTGGTTTTCCTTGAAGAGGGCGGCCAAATGGTTCTCCGTAAGCAGCGCCTGCCTGGTGACATCAAGCCCCACCTGCGTAAGGTGAAAAAAACCGCTATGCAGCACGATATGGGCTGCTTCAGGGTCGGCATACATGTTAAATTCTGCTGCTGGTGTAATGTTGCCTCCTCCCCTGATCACCCCTCCCATAAAAATTACATTCCCCACATCATCCACAATATCTGGCGCTTTACGCACAGCTATCGCCAAATTCGTTAACGGGCCTGTGAAAATAAGCGTCATCTCTTGTTTATGCTTTCTTATCGCCTCAATCAATTGGTCGGGACCAAAGGGGTGAAGAGAAGGGACGTGGGAGAAAGCTGGATCGGACAGTCCTCCAAGCCCGTCTTCCCCATGAACGGCATGTTCATAAACCGGAGACCTCATAAACGGGTGAGGAGCTCCACTGTAAACAGGTGTTTCTTTTTTATGGAGCAAACTTAATACCTGCAGTGTATTGGCCGTCGCTTTAGGAAGGGAAACGTTCCCGCTTACCGTAGATACCCCTTCGACTTGAAACGTTTCATGGCTGCAGGCGAGCATGAGACCCAGCGCATCATCGATGCCGGTATCCACATCCAGCCAAATTTTTTTCCTGCCCACGTTAAGTCCTCCTTTTTAGTTGCTGGTTAATTCTCTATTCCATCGGTCGGTCCAGGCTTCGGATTGTTCGTTGACCATTTCAATATCCAGGACCCTCAGATTTTCAATGGTATCTGCTCCGTATGTCAGCCCTTCCGCTTCTTCCTCAGAAAGATCAAGGGTGGTATTGACAGGGGAGTCGATTTTGGCTGCAGCCGAAGCTTTCTGTACCTCAGCGCTTAAATGCCAGTTGATAAACTCTTCCGCCAGCTCTTTGTTTTCACTGTCTGCTGTAATATTTACAGTATTCATGACGGCATAGGCCCCTTCTTCGGGGGATACAAAGGAAGCTTCCGGCACAGCTTCTTTTAAGTCAGCAACAAACATTTCCATAAGCGGCCCTGCTGCTATTTCGCCCTGGGTGAACATGTTGACAAAAGCGGAAGTCTGCGAATATTCATTTACAATATTCGGATTCAGCTCCTGCATTTGAGCAAAGGCCTCGTCTTCATCAAATTGATCCTTGCCGCTAACGACAGAGGCAGCGTCCAGCAGCATCGGCCCAGCTGTTGCTGTAATACTGGGGACAGCAATACTGTCTTCCAGCGCAGGATCCCATAAGTCTTCCCATGAAGTAATATCCACGTCTGTTTCTTCGGGATTATAGGCAATGCCCAATTGGCTGATCGTATATGCCGGGCCGTATGCTTCGCCTAAGGGAGCTTGGGCAACATCGTAAATATCTTCAGCGTTGGGAATATTGTCATAGTTGATTTCAGCAAATAAGTCGTCATTAATGCCTTGCTGCGCATAATAGTCGGATAAATAAATCAAGTCCACGCTTGAATTCCCCTGGCGGATTTTGTTCAACCGTTCGGAATTATTGCCGGTTTCCAGCACAATCTCAACATTATGTTCTTCTTCAAAAGGAGCGTAAACTTCTTTGCGAAAGAAGTCTTCTGCAAAGCCCCAGGTAGAGATAACCAATTCCGTTGGTTCTTCGGAGGAAGACGTACCATCATCCGAGCTGCCGCAGGCACTCAAAGGTAAAAGAAACAAAGTAGAAGAAGCAAGTAAATGGCGAATTTTCATTGGGAAGCCTCCTGATAATAGAATAAAAGACATACATGAGCAGCGATAAAAAAAGAGAAAATAAAAAGAGGATGATCCCATTAGAACACGATGCTCTATGAGATCATCCTCTCCTTGTAAACAAAGAGAAGAGAGTCCTCGAAAATAGAAAGATTAAAATCGTATAGCCGCGAAAAAGGCTGGATGCGAGGGCTGTTCCCAGATCCTGGTCCGGGTTCAGTTGTCCTCTCCCCCTTCATGGAACATAATATTCGTAAAAGCGTATTGAATAGAAGCGTCGTAGTCACGAAAAATCGCCTCAATATTCAGGTTAAGATCCGTCTCTATTCTTTCTTTAAGCTTACGTTTAAAGAGGGCAGACAGCCGAAAATCTACTTCCTGTTTGAGGTCGGGAGCTTCCCATTCCAGGGCATTGGAGCGCGAAGCCTTTTTGTGCCGGGCCTGTAATGTAATAAATGATTCTGTTTCAAAAATGGAAATTTTTAAAAGGGTGGTCCCAACACCAAATATTTCTTTCGACACTTCATTGTACATATGGGCCAAGTCTTTTTTGGCAGCGGCTGTGTCTTTCGTAATAATCCCTATCACCTGCAAATGTATGCTTCTTAGTTTCCATATTATAATATAAACAGAACATTTCAGCAAGGGGATCGTTCGTATTAAAACCGGAAATTTCATATATATCCATGGTAACCAGTCGTGTGCGGACTTTAAACACAAATAATATAGGAGATGAAATGAAAAATAAATCGGTTTTTGGAACAATAACCAGTAGCAGAAGAAAATGTGGTACTGTTTGTTTAGTAAGAACAAAATAGAAGGGACAGGGCAACCATGGATGATAAAAAGATTTTATTTAATATACCTGCAAACATGTACAGCAGCTTAAGTGATTCGGAAAGGTACTTACTGGAATATATTTATCAGCATATTGAAAAAATATCGCTGATGTCCATTGTAACATTAAGTGAAAATGCGAATGTTTCTACAGCAACCATAGTAAGACTGATGAAAAAAATCGGTTACGAAGGCTATACGGATTTCAAATATCACCTGAAAGAACGAGTGGCCTTGAAAGATGAGTCGAATACAATGGGCACGATCGAAAATAAAATACAAAAAGCCATTGAAAAAAATAAAGAAGAAGTAAACAAAACAATTGAGATGCTGAGTATAGGGAACATTGAGGACGCTGTACAAAAAATTTACGATGCTCAGAAAATTTACGTATTTGCCAGAGGTTTTTCTGAAATGATTGCTAATGAAATGACCCTGAAACTACAGCTTGGCGGAAAGAATTGTGAAATGCACAATGATCCAAATATTATTAGACGTAAATCTCAGGAAATCCAAGATGATGAACTGGCTGTTTTTATTTCCCTGAGCGGAGAAACGGAAGAATTAGTAGAAGCTTGTAAAAATTTAAATATGAAAAAAATATCAACATTATCGCTTTTAACCAGGGTGGAATCGTCGTTAGGAGAATTGTCTGATATGAGTTTTATTGGTTATAAAGGAGAACATTCCTATTTTCCTGATTATGAAGTTCGTTCCCGCCTGCCCCTGAGTGTTATCGCCCGTATCTTATTAGATGCTTATATGATTCGAATGCTTCCGTAAAAAGAGGCATTTTTTTTGTATTCTATTTCTCATGAAAGCCTTTACGGATTGTGTAAACATTTACATAACATCCTGTGCCACAATGTAGATAAGTTAAACAACACAGAAACTAGGTGAGAAACCATGATATACACATGTACATTTAATCCAGCCATTGACTTATTTGTCCGTATGAAAAAATTAGAACCTAACCTTGTCAACCGGACCATGGAAGAGGATTATCAGCCAAACGGAAAAGGTATTAACGTTTCGATTATGTTGAAGCAGATGCAGCTGGAAACGACGGCTTTAGGTTTTATCGGGGGGTTCTCCGGCCGGTTTATTGCTGAAGAATTAGAAAAAATGAAAATAGCAACAAATTTTATTGAAATTGAAGGGATTACTCGTATAAATGTGTTTGCGAATGCTGATCAGGAATTCAAAATTGTGAACAACGGGCCGGCAGTGTCAAGGGAGGCTTCTGAAGCTATGCTGGCTCAAATAAAACAGCTCCCCCGTCACAGTAAACTAGTGGTCTCAGGAAGTCTCCCTAAAAATGTAGAAGATGACATCCATGTAGAGGTCGCCAGGATATGTCAGGAAAGGGAAGTCGACCTAGTACTTGACATCAGTTCACCCGCACTAATGGATTGTCTTCCATATCGGCCCTATTTATTAAAACCAAACGATGATGAGCTGGGATCTTTTTTTGGAATAAATGATAAACCCCTTAGCGAAAACCAGGTTGTTTCTATGGCTCAACGACTCTTGGAAAAAGGAGCGAAACAAGTAATTGTTTCAAGAGGGGAGAAAGGTTCTATCTATATTTCAAAGGAAAGGATTGTGATAGCGAATGCCCCAAAAGGGGAGGTAGTGAACACAGCCTGTTCTGGTGATGCTTTATTGGCAGCATTTCTTGGCAGACGGGAATTACAGAGTAGTTTAGAAGAGTCGATGACTTATGCCTCGGCTGCCGGGACTGCTACGGCATGTTCTAAAGGACTGGCAGGGATAAAAGATATCAAAAATCTGTTATCAGAAGTACACTTAACGTTTCATAAAGGGGGAACCATAAATGCCTGATATCAAAATAGTGGCAGCGACTGGCTGTCCAACTGGAATTGCTCATACGTTTATGGCAGCAGAAGCATTGAACAAGGCTGCGGCAGAAGAGGGAGTGGATATTAAAGTCGAAACACATGGACAGTCCGGGGTGGATAACGAGTTGTCTCCAGAGGAGATTGACAAAGCGGATGGCGTTATCATAGCAGCTGATAAAAATGTAAACGCTTATCGTTTTGATGGAAAACCCGTTGTATCCGTTTCAGTCGGTAAAGGAATTAAAGATGCCGGGGAGCTTATCCGGACAATTAAAAATGGGGAAGCCGGTATACAAAAAGGAACCAGCCGGACAGAAGAGGGGGCAGAACCTACAGAATACTCTGACAGCAGCAAAGGTTCTATGACCCATGCTCTGTATAAACATTTGATGAACGGTGTATCCCATATGCTGCCTTTTGTCGTGGGAGGCGGGGTGTTAATTGCCGTATCGTTTCTATTCGGTATATATTCGGCCGACCCGGAACATGAAAGTTATAACCCGGTCGCCGGGATGCTGAATACCATCGGTGGTTATGGATTTCAGATTATGGTACCCATTCTGGCAGCTTTTATTGCGGAATCGATCGGAAAACGTCCCGGTCTTGTTGCTGGTTTTGTTGGAGGGTTGATCGCAAACGAAGGCGGTGCTGGATTTTTAGGAGGTATTGTAGCAGGCTTTGCGGCAGGTTACATTGTTGTGGGGCTGGGAATGCTTTTAGAAAAAATTCCACAGTCTTTAAACGGACTTAAATCTATCTTTTTATATCCTGTTTTCGGCATTTTCATCACTGGAGTATTGATGACTTTATTAGTAGAGCCAATGTCAGCGATTAACGCAGGAATGGAATCCTTTTTAACTGGTTTTCAAAACAGCAGCCCCATTCTGCTTGGAATTATTGTCGGGGCAATGTGTGCTTTTGACATGGGCGGGCCCGTGAATAAGGCAGCTTATGTGACAGGAACCGCGCTGTTATCAGAAGGAAACATGTATTTTATGGCCGGAGTGTCCGCTGCATGTATTGCCCCTCCCCTGATCACAGCATTTGCCACGTTGTTCTTCCGTAAGTATTTCGACAAATCAGAACGCAATGCGGGATCTGTCAACTTTATACTTGGGTCCACGCACATTACAGAAGGAGCTATTCCGTTTGCAGCCAAGAACCCAATTATCGTTATCCCGATCCTGATGCTGGGCTCTTCCATTGCTGCTACATTAACTTATTTGATGGGAGTGGAGGTTCCGGCACCTCATGGCGGGTTCCTGGTACTTCCAGTGGTGTCGGGAGTATTGCAATGGCTTGCAGCGATTCTTGCCGGGTCCCTCATTGGCGGTGTGATTTTTGGAGCATACCGGAGGGCCAAATTTCTGAAGCAGACTGGTCTAAAAAGCAGCAGAGACGGAAAGGAAGAGGAGAATCTTGAGACTCAGCAACTTGCTTAAACCGGAAAATATTATTTTCCATTCCCTGGCCGCAACCCAGGAAGAGGTGTTCCGGGAAATTGCCGGGCAGGCAGAACAGGAAGGAATAACTAAAAAGCCAAAAAAGATAGTAAAAGGATTGAAGGAACGGGAAAAACAAAGTACGACCGGATTTCAGGATGCGATCGCGATTCCTCATACGAAATCAAAAGAAGTCAAACAACCCGCAATCATTATTGTAACAACAAAACAGGGAGTCGAATGGAATTCGATGGATTCTCGTCCCGCTTCTTTTTTTATAGCATTGCTTATTCCTGAAAAGGAAGAAGGAGACACTCATCTCAAAATATTGTCTTCTTTGTCACGCATGCTTATGGAGGAAGAGAATCGCACACAGTTATTGAAGGCACCGGATGAAAAAGCACTGCATGCATTTCTAACCGAGAAAGTAGACTTACAGAAAGAAGGGTTGTAACGATGGCACTTGTTTCATCCACCGGACTATTAAATGACGCTCGAAAAAACCAATACGGCATTGGTGCGTTTAATGTACATTCTTTAGATATGCTGTATGCTGTGGCAGAGGCAGCATATGAAATGCGGTCCCCGGTTATTATTCAGACAACGACAGGGACGGTGAAACAACTAGGTGCTGATGTCATTGCCCATAATGCAAAAAAGGCATCTGAATTATACCCTGTCCCCATCGCCCTGCATGTCGATCACTGCCAGGAGTATTCCATTATTCTGGAATGTATAAGAGCTGGTTATACGTCTGTTATGATCGATGCCTCTATGCATCCCTTTGATGAAAATGTAGAAAAAACGCTGGAAGTGGTTAAGATAGCCGTACCGCTTGAAATCAATGTAGAAGCAGAGCTGGGAAAAGTAGGAGGGGTGGAAGACGAAATCGTTGTGGAAGATAAAGATGCTGAAAAAGCTATCCCGGAAGAATGTGTGGAATTTATCAGACAAACGGGAGTACAGACTCTGGCACCTGCCATTGGAACCGCGCACGGCATTTACAGCGGTCCCCCTGAAATAGATTTTCCCAGAATAGAAAAAATCGCTCAGAATGTTGAGGTCCCTTTGGTTTTACACGGCGGTTCCGCCATCCCGGCCGAAGAAGTCAAAAAATGCATATCGCTCGGTATGGCCAAAATGAATGTTTCGACTGAGCTGAAAAATGCATATTCTGCAGCCTTGCAGAAGCATTTTGAAGAAGATCCGAAAGCGTTTGATCCAAGAAGTTATTTCCTGAAAGCAAAACAGGAAGCCAAAAATATTGTGAAAGAAAAAATGGAGCTTCTTGAAAGCTCAGGGAAACAACAGTTTCAACGAGTTTGAGCAATCCCTGGAGCGGGTCTGAAAAAGGCGTTGGATTTGGATTCCAACGCCTTTAACTTATTGTAGACCAGTTTGAAATAAAATAATGGAGCCACCTGTTAGAGTAGAGAGCTTTTCACAAATTGGGCAGCCGAGCATAGGCTGTCATGGAGTTTATGCTGAACAGGAGGAAAAAAATGTATTACTATTATGCTTATGGCCCCGGTGCCTATCCGCACGTGTACTCCTACCAACCCGCCGCTATTGTTCCGCCGGCAGCTTATCACAGGGAATATCCAGTGTATTCTGGCAGGCAGCAAACCGTGCAGGGGCAGGCTACTTGGACAGAGGGAGGACCAGTGACGAAATGCGGGAGCTCCTGGTCTGATTACCAGTACATGACCGCCGCTGTCGGTGAAAGTTCTCCCTACCAATGTGGGCAGTCGTTAAAAATCAGAAATGTCACGACGGGGCGGGAAATCATTGTTACTGTGGTAGATCAAGTTCAGGGATTTCCGCCGAACCGCATCAATTTGCAACGGAGAGCGTTTGAAGCATTGGGGGCCAATACGGATGTCGGTGTAATCAATATAGAAATAACACCGTCCCCGGAGCTGGAGGAGGAAAGCTGGGGGAGGTATTTATTGGAGATTACTCAAAGAGCATACCCCAATTACGAGGTGACCGATTATCAATCGATGGGGACCACCCAGGTGAATACGGATCAGACAAGAGAAACATACGAATTCACCTTACAATCGCCGCAGGAAACGATGAAAGTACAGGCGAGGGTTACGTATAACCCAAACACTGATCGAGTCGTATCGTTTGATCTAAAGGAAATATAAAGGAAAGCGCAATGAGACCAATCCTCATTGCGCTGTTGTAAGACAAGTAGATAATGAGTCAATCACTGCCTGATAATTGCATGTCGTCTTCAATTACTGCAATGATTGTATTATCAGAAACCTGATCACCAGACTTTACATTAAGTTGTGTGATAATACCACTCGCACCGAAGGAAATTACGATGGTTTCTTTATTTTTATTTTCTATGGAAAGTAATGGTTCCCATTCATATACATAAGCAGTGGAATCTACGTAAACATTGGTGACCGTTCCATTGTGAAGAGAAGTTACCTCATGTACTTTTTGAAACAATTTTTTTCCTCCTTGTCATCATAGTAATTCTCCTTCTGTTTTCTCCATTTTTAACGAACCCTTACACTCCCTTTTCGTCTTGGATCCGCTCCTCCTGATAGTTGGCCGTTCTGTTTTATAAGGATATGTAAACCACCAAAGTATAAGCTGTTGTTTAATATAGCAATATTGGAAAATTTTTCAGAAAGTGCACATAAGGATTCTTCCCCTGGGTGGCATTCCAATCTCAATTCACCATCTTTGTAAAAAAATCGGTGGTCGTTTAGTATTTCTTCCATTACTCTATTCTTTTTAAAGAATTGAGTTAAAAAGTGGGCTAATACCATCGGAATTCTGTTGCCGCCCGAGGACCCCAGGGAGAGGACGAGGGCCCGTTCATTATCCGAAACAATAGCTGGAGAAATGAAACTATGAGTTCTCTTTCCTGGCTCATAACAATTGGGAGTTATTCCATCATCGTTAAAGTTCCTTAGTTGATTGTTTAAAAAGAAACCATTTATGCAGGTGCCGCAGCCAAAAAAATCACTAATGGTATGAGTAGCCGCTATCACTGTTCCTTCACCATCCATGATGGAAAAATGAGTCGTGCTGTTAAAATCATTAATGTCTCCCTGTAAAGCAAAAGGATGAGTTTTTAATTGGCCGGTTATGTCCTCCTGCAGTTTGGAAAGGTGGGTTTCATCCAGCCAGTAATGAGAAGGAATCGATATAAAATCTGGATCCCCAGAGCTTGCTTTATACTTTTCTGAAACGAAGGACACAATCCTGGCGAGGCTGTTTATATAATCGGTTTTCGTTTGCTCCTCTAATTTGAATGCTTCTACCATTTTCAGGACCTGAGATAGAGCAGGGCCTGATAATGGAGGAGGCGGAGTAAAGACTTCATGATTATGAAAGTAACTCTTAACCGGTTTTCCGATTTTAACGCTGTAGTTTTGTAAGTCTTCAGACGTCAATTGAGGGGAAGCTTGCGTCACTTGACTTCCTAATTCACCTGAGTAAAAGGATTTTTCACCTTCCCTGCTGATACAGCGCAATGTATCTGCTAACTCTTTTTGGTAAAGGATGTTTCCTTTCTTTAAAGGCTTCTCCTTATTAAAAAAATGGGGGAGTTCCCTTTTATTCAAATGCTCTGCTTTTTCTAAGTTCTCTTGAAGTATGCCGTGCATGGGGAATCCCTTTTCAGCAAGTTCGATTGCTGGTTTCATTATTTTATTGATAGGCATGGAAGCATGCTGTTTCCGTAACGTTTCCATGCCTTTAAGAAAACCCGGAACGGCAGCTTGGGACTCCATTTTTTCTATATAGAGCGGGGCTTTGTCTCTATAATCATAAACGATAGGTTCTTTCCAGTCCTTTTTTAAGATCATCATTACCCCTCCGCCGCCAATTCCAGAGGCATAGGGTTCCACCACGCCCAATGCATAGCCTACACTAATGGCTGCATCCACGGCGTTGCCTCCTTCTTTCAATATGTCCATTCCAGCTTTTGTAGCCAATGGATGTGCGCTGCTTACTCCGAACTGATGTCTCATTAATTCCAGCCTCCCTATAGATAGAAGGAGAGAGGCTGCTGAATTGCAGCCCCCATTCCTTTTAATCTTTTGTTATATCCGGGGCATAAAACATTTCATCCTGCCGCGGGGTGAAATTGATTGCATCGTTTACTCCATAAGCATTGTCTTGAAGGTAAAGAAATACATGTGGTCGTTCTTCAGCTACTATCTCCTGTATTCTTTCAAACTTTTCTTTTCTGCTCTCGGGATTCATGTCGGTTGATGCTTCTTCAAGTAGCCGGTCCACTTCTTCATTTTCGTAATCCAATTCACCCTCTGCACGCCCGGAGCGGTATACATCTAATGCCACATCTCCATCAAATAATGAATTTCCAAAAGCAGCAAAAAACATATCTTCGTTTTCAAAAGCACGTCTCGTAGATAAGAAATTGTTAAATTCCATGAAATCTACATTCACTGTAATCCCGACTTCGTCCAGCATTGCTGCTACGGTCTCCGTTATATCTTCCCCTTTCGTATATCGGTCGATCGGAGCGTGCAGCGTAAGCTCCAACTCCTCGCCGCCATACCCAGCTTCCTCCAACAATTCTTCAGCTTTCTCAGGATCATACAAATAGGTATCAAATAACTCTTCGTTAGCTCCGAAGTTGCCAGGGGTGACCCGGGTCCTGGTTGGTACGCCTGCACCTCCTAAAATATGATCTACTAATGCTTCATTATCAATGGCCAGATCAATTGCTTCCCGTACTAAGGGGTCAGAAGTGGGATAGCTTTCCGTATGACGTAATCCAAGCAGCCCCACTCGTTGAGAAGGACCGGTGATCACCGATGTTCCTTCATTCCCCTCTATACGTTCCCACTCATTATCAGGAACATCGAACACGATATCGACTCCATCTGTCAGTAATTCCCCTACAGCGGTAGAGGTTTCAGGAATAACTTGAAACACAAGCTCTTCCCAGTCTTCCACAGGGCCTTCAAAATAGTCATCATACCGTGAGAAGATCACTTCACTGTCCCGATTCCATTCTTCGAATTGGAAAGGGCCGGTTCCAATAGGTTCTTCTAAAAAGTGGTCCCATCCATTTTCCTCGATATAATCCTTGGGAAGAATACTAGAGCCGATGCGCGACAAACGATTCAGCAATACTGGTTCTGGTTCATGCGTTACAATCTCAAACTCATGATCATCAATAACGTTAATTTCATCTATTTGATTATATTGAGAGTGCTCTGTTAAACTCTCATCTTCAATGACGCGTTCTAATGTGTATTGTACATCTTCTGCAGTAAGCTCATCCCCATTGTGAAAAGTAACTCCTTCTTTTAAAGTCATATTCCACGTAAGATCATCCGTATTTTCATACTCCTCTACAAGGTCCGGCTCTATTTCACCGGTTTCATCATTTCTCATGAATAGATAGTTGAACATGTTAATGTGCATAGCTTCCGTTAATGTATTATTGTGGTCATGGATATCAAAGGTAGCCATGTCAACTCCTACCGCAATTGTTAGTGTGTCATCTTCAGATTTAGAATTTTCTGACGCAGAAGACCCATCATCTTGTTCCTCCGCCGATGATTCCTGGTCAGCCTCTTCTTCCGAGTTATTTGCGGTTACACAGCCGGTTATTAACATGATGAATAATGCTGCAATAAACAAGAAATATGTTCGTTTCATTTATTTCTCTCCTTAATTAATTATTCCTGCGGAACAGTTCCCTCTTCGTAGTGAGTTCTTGCTTGTTCTGCTATGCCCTTCTGCCAATCAGCCAATTCCTTTTCGAGCTCATCATCAGAATAGTTATTGTTTCTTAATTCATCCATAAAACTTTCATACTCATCAAAAATCCAGTCCTCGATTTTAAAAATGTTATTCTGGATTCCTCCTTCTCCATAGTAGCCCTCGCCATCACTTTCTTTTCCTGCAAGAGCTTCCAAGTCGGCAGTACTATTGTTATTTCTGCCACAGCTGTAACCGCAGGCTTCCACCCCATCATACTCATAAACCTGCTGCCTTTTTTCATCGGTGGCCAGATACATATCATCCAGCACATCTGGCGGGTCCCCGGCAAATGGAAAAACGGGTACAAACATACTGACCGAGGGCTCTCCAAGAGCAATCCACATGGTCGTAAGCTTTCCTTCATGGGGATCCCCCTGCTTTGCTCCGGAAATAACAGAACCAAAGGTACTAACGTGACGATTCAAATGCCATCCGAGCGGTTTGTCGTCAGCGGGAAGATTACCAATGCTCCTTGATAATGATTCCATATACCATTCGGTTGGCAGTGCATGAGATCCTACTTCTTTTTGAATAAAGTATTCGTAATTTATAGGGTGGGGGTCATCCATTCTAATTCCGGCTCTGGTATGCCTTTTTACTGCGCTAGTTGAATAATTCCAATCGTGTACGCCGTTAGGTATATCGTCGATAGCTGTTACTTCGTTGTCTACCACATCTGTCGTCTCTTCATCGACGAAGTAGGGAAACCCATTTGATTTTGCCCAATCCACTTTGCTGAAATTAGTCCGCCAATCATAACCGCTGTATTCCCCATCTTCGGGATTAGAGGCATTTGGGGAATCACCCGAATTGTTATTTTCAGCACTGAGAAGTCCCTTGCTGTCCTCATGGGAAGCAGAGTAATAACCGTCTTCGTCCTGGGTGTACTCTTCCTTGATATTGTCTCTCGTAAAACTATCTCCGTCTATCTCGAAAATGGCAGCATTTCCCCAGCGGTCAAATACGCTTATTATGGTTGATGTATTTCTGGCAAAGCTATTATTAAAACCACCACCGTCGTTCGTTTCCCACAGAATTTGTTCTACTTCGTCTACGTGTTCGGCCCGTGATAATAAAATATGGTTCATCAAACCGGCCGCTATGCCGTTGTCCAGGTCTTGGGATACAGGATACCCATGATCTGCGGCAAAATCGGACGTTAACGTGTGCCCATGAACCTGTACCAGTCCTAACCCCTGTTCATTCGCTCCTGCCCAAGGTACTTGTTTTTCAGTAATAGGATCCTTTCCGGATTCCCCTTCCGCTGTTGCTCCTACGTAATTAAATCGAGATGTGAACGAATCCCCCGGACCAAAAGAGGAAGAATCTGCTTCATAATAAAATGGATATACTTTCCATCCATCTGGAGTAGACCAATGATCGCGATTTTTCCACGCTACTGGTCTTCCATCCTCCGTAGCCTCCCCGGTAGCAATAGCAGAACTAGAAGCGTGGCTCAAGGAAGGGTTGTAACTAAAGGTAAAGACAGCTATTAGCAAGGCAGCATACAGTAAATACGGAATTTTTTTCATATAGAAAATCATCTCTCCTTTTTACTTAAGAAAGCTTGTTAACTACCCCTTTCAGACTTTCTAAGCATTTTAAAAATAAATCTTTGTTTTCCTGCGGGTTTCGATACATTTCATTCACTTCTAGCTGCACTGTCTCTATTCCAGTTATAGAGTGGGTATAATGGGAGACTGTATTTGGATTCGTGGCAGGAAACCGATAATTTTGTTTTACATCATGCAGTTCAAACGCTCGAAAGGTGCTTAATATACTGTTACAGGTCTCCTTTTTCATCGTTTTTCCGTAGCAGGTCCCCATGTCAATATCGAATGTCCTTTTTTTTGACGCCCCGTGAAGATCAAGTAAATAGGTAATGGGAAAGCTTTGAACTAACTCCACAGCCTTTTTTTTATAAGTCCCACCTCCTTTTATGAAATTTGGATCTTCCCCGCTGATTTTCGTGGTATAGATAAGATAGCAGCCGGTTAATTCATGGAGAAGCAGAGCGATACTTCCTGTGAAATCATCCTGTTCTTTGACTGTTTGGTTTCTTTTATGTTTTGTGGCATGTGGAGCAGACACTAAAACGGGGATAGAACCTTTTTTTACGTTAAATACCTTTTGATCTTCTAAGTTCCCCTGATAGTTATTTTTTGCGAATGGTTTTTCGATCTTTAATAAATCGGAAAGATGATAGGATGCCAGGTCCATCATGGTTTCTCCTTTCTAATAAACAGAGGCTCTTTGTTCTTGCGATAATTCTGCTGCCGGTTCCATTATGGGAAAGTGACAGGCTGCTTCCTGGTTATCCCGAACAGAAGCCGGGGCTGGAGATTTTTCTTTACATATGTCTTGAGCAATAGGACAGCGTGTATGAAACTTGCATCCAGATGGAGGATCAGTAGGATTGGGCATATCCCCCAGGATATAAGATTCTTGTGGCCTATTTTCATGATGATCGGGATCTGGCACTGGGATAGAAGATAAGAGAGCACGTGTATATGGATGAGCCGGGTTATTGAAAATAACATCTTTCTTCCCAATCTCCACTATTTCCCCTAGATACATAACCGCGATACGATCGCTTATATAATGAACAGAAGGAAGACCGTGACCAATAAATAAATAAGTCAAGCTGTATCTCTCCTGTAATTCCTGAAGAAGATTCAATATTTGGGCTTGTATCGAAACATCTAAGGCAGATACTGGTTCATCACAAACGATTAACTTTGGTTTTAGAGCTAAAGCCCTGGCAATGACAATACGCTGCCTTTGGCCGCCGCTGAATTCATGGGGATATCGCTCTTTATAGCTGATATCCAGGCCGACATTTGTCAGCAGGCTTTCTACTTCCTCAATTAAACGCTCTCCCACTGCCATTTTATAAGCCCGTAACGGTTCAGCGATGATATCAAAAACTTTCATGCGCGGGTTCAAGGAAGAGGAAGGGTCCTGGAACACCATTTGAAATCCTTTTCGTTTGTTTTTAAGTTCTTTTTTAGATAATGAAAAAATATCAGTACCATTAAACATAATCTTTCCTTCATCCGGAGGGAGCACCCCCATTACGACATTTGCCAGGGTCGATTTACCGCACCCCGATTCTCCTACGATACCGACGGTTTCTCCTTCATATATAGTGAGACTTACATTATTTACTGCTGTTAAAAACTGTTGTTTCTTTTTCATCCATCCTTTTGAAAAATCAAAGGATTTTGTAATATCTTTTATTTCTAAAAGGGGAGAGGTGTGGGCTGTCATAGGTATCATCCTTTCTAAGATTCATACAACAAACAACGAACTTGATTTTCGTTATTAAGGTTTATTAATGAAGGATGTTCAGATGTACATCGATCAAACGCCTTAGGGCAGCGTGGATGAAATTTGCATCCTGTTGGTAAATTGGCAGGAGAGGGTACTGCCCCGCCAATCGTATCCAGTTTTTCATCAGATTGTTGGATTTTTGGAGTACTTTTCAACAGCCCTTCAGAATAGGGATGCTTCGGGGTGTGAAAAAGCTGTTTTACACTGCTTGTTTCCACGATTTCCCCGCCATACATGACCATGACACGATCCACCATTTCAGCAACTACTCCGAGGTCGTGAGTGATAAACAAAATAGCGGTGTCCAATTCTTTGCTGAGAGTTTTCATTACATCCAGTATTTGTTTTTGTATCGTGACATCCAGCGCTGTGGTAGGTTCATCTGCGATCAACAATCGTGGATGCGAGGAGAGAGCCATAGCAATCATTACTCGCTGCCGCATTCCGCCGCTTAATTCATGTGGATAGGAAGCAAACACTTCTTTGGGGTTGGGGATGCGGACTTTTTCCAGCCATTCAAAAGCTATTGCTTTCGCTTTTTTCTTCGAGACCTTTTGTTGTACTATTATCGTCTCTACTAAATGAAATCCGATAGAAAAGACAGGATTCAGAGCAGTTAACGGTTCCTGAAAAACCATGGATATATCGTTCCTTCTAATCTTCTGATATTTTCTGTAGGAAAGGGCTGTTAAGTCCTGATTGTTGAAAAGAATTCTACCATTCACAATTTTTCCCGGAGATTCAACCAGTCCCATAATGGACATTGAAGTTACGCTTTTCCCAGAACCGGATTCACCGACTAAAGCAACAATCTCTCCGGGGGCAATCGAAAAAGTAATATCGTTAATAGAAGGGACTACACCATTTTCTGTAAAAAAATGAGTGCTTAAGTGTTCGACTTCTAAAAGGGGTTGATTGGATTCCATTCTATTACCTTCCTTTCCGATTCATATTTGTCTTAGGGTCCAAAACATCTCTCAGCCAATCTCCCAGAAATATAATTCCTAATGTAGTGATCGTAATTGCCAGTCCAGGGAAGGTGGCCACCCACCAGCTGTCAGCTAAGTAATCTCTTCCTGAACTGAGCATGCCGCCCCATGAGATTTGGGGAGGCTGTATCCCCATTCCTAAAAAGCTAAGAGCAGCTTCAGAGATGATAGTGGTCGCTACGCTTAACGTTGCAATAACGATAAAAGAAGAAAAAACATTAGGAACCAGGTGGCGGTACATGATTTTTCTGTCGTTGACTCCCATCAGGCTGGCCGCAGTTACGAAATCTCTTTCCTTTAACGACAAGACTTCCCCTCTTACAATTCTTGCGTAATTCACCCAATTTGTAATACCTAATACAAGAATGAGTGTAAACATCCCGGGACCGACGATGCCTAATATGACAAGAGTTAATAGAATGCTGGGTATAGCCAGGAAGGCATCGACAAATCTCATAATCAAGTTATCAATAAAACCTCCATAATACCCCGCAATGATACCGGCGGCCAAACCGATAGTCCCGGCTATCAGAACTGCCGTAATTCCAACAAGCAGGGAAACTTGAGCGCCATAAAGTATTCTGCTGAACATATCTCTTCCGAGGTTGTCTGTTCCTAAAATATGTTCCATACTGCCGCCTTCTGCCCAAAAAGGAGGCTGAAGCATTTGCGCCAAATTATTTTCTGTCGGATCATGTGGAGCGATCCATGGGGCGAACGCAGCCGTCAGAAAAACAAAGATGACAATAAATAATCCGAATGTACCTGTCTTGCTTTGGAGTAAAAGTTTCAGCCATTTCTTAACAGAGGACACTTTTTTTAATCGCGGCGGGGCAGAAACAGTATCTTGTTGTTGTTTCTCTTCTGGTATACTCATGTTCTTCTGCCTCCTTATTTAAGGTGAATTCTTGGATCAAGAAGTTTGTATAAAATATCTGCAATAAAATTCATTAAAATAACAATAATCGCAATAATGAAAACGGAAGCTTGAACAATGGCCATATCCCGGGCGTGGATGGCTTGAATTAATAATTGTCCCAGGCCGGGCCAGGCAAATATCATTTCCGTTACTAAGGCGCCGCCTATTAATGCATTAGTCTGCATTGCTGTGATCGTAACTACTGGTATTAAAGAGTTACGGAAAGCGTGTAAGTATATAATGGAAAAACGATTAATTCCATTACTTTTGGCTGTTCGTATATAGTCCTGATTCAGTGTTTCTAACATGCTCGAACGAGTTAATCGGGCGATTTGTGCAGATATTCCTGTTCCAAGGGTGATGGCTGGTAAGATTAGATGAGCGTAAGTGCCGGTCCCTGAAACGGGAAGAATAGATAAGTTCACGGAAAAAACTAGAATGAGCATGATACCCAGCCAAAAATTTGGCATCGCCTGGCCGATCACAGTGCCACCTGTAATAAAAACATCAGTTAAAGAATTTCGTTTGAGGGCCGACCATATTCCCAAGGGGACGGCCATACCGACAGCAACTATCATAGAGGCAATACCAAGCTCTATGGTGGCCGGAAGACGCTCTAAAACTATATCTAAAGCAGGTTGATTGTAGCTGAAGGAATCTCCGAAATCTCCTTGAATAACATTAGACATATAGGTGAAAAACTGAATATAGAATGGCTGATCGAGATTTAAGGCAGCTCTCATTTGGGCGATGTCTTCTTGTGTTGCATTTTCAGGCAGCATAAGTAATACTGGATCACCGGCAAAGTAGACCAGACTATAAACAATAAAAATAATGATAAACATGACGGGAAGTAATTGAATTAATCTCCGTCTAATATAACTGCTCAAATTAGACCCCTCCTTTTGAAGTTTAATTTCCATTTTAAATTAATGCTGAAGAAAATAATAGAAGGTTTTTAACGAAAGGAGACTGTCTTTTCCAACGTTTGTTTATGTTTCAAAAAATCAAGAGCGAACTTGGAAAGAAGAGCTGTTCCATAAGGCATTGCGTCTTCGTCAATATCAAAAAGAGGGTGATGGTGTGAATAGATAGATTCCTTGTTTTGTGGCCGTACGCCGAGCCTGAAAAATACGGATGGAACTATTTTTGTATAATAGGAAAAGTCTTCTCCACCCATGGAGGGGGGGACGATAGACAATTTATTTTCACCTAGTATGCCGGAAGCAGTGGATTTGAATATGGACAGCATTTCTTCATCATTATCGACAGAAGGATACCCTTCTTCGTAATTAAATTCAAAGGAAGCTTCAAATGCCTGGCATACCCCCGAGATAATTCTTTCCATTTCTTCTTTTATGTTAACTTGAACATTTTCTTTTAAAGTTCGGACAGTTCCAACCAACGTGACGGAGGGAGCAATAACATTTCTTGCCGAACCTCCGGTGATTTTCCCAACCGAGATGACAGCATTATCTAATGGGTTCACCTTTCTGCTTACGATATGTTGAATAGATGAAATAACTTCAGCAGCAACGGCAACAGAGTCGACCGTAACATGGGGGTGGGCCGCATGCCCTCCTTTTCCTATTATTTTAATGACAAATCTATCTGAATTTGCCGTGCTGGAACTTGGACAGATAGATACTTCTCCAGTGGGCAGGGTAGGCTGGACATGCAAGGCTGCTGCCGCCGCTACATTGTTTTCGCCCAGTACATTTTCTTCTATCATTTTTTTCGCACCGTATAACCCTTCTTCTGCTGGCTGAAATATAATCTGCACATTTCCGTTTTCTATTTTTGTTTCATTTAAAATTTTTGCTGCTCCCAGCATCATGGAAATATGTGCATCGTGCCCGCACAAATGGGCTGCATTATCTATTTTGGAAGCGTATTCAACGTTTTTTTCGTCTTGGATAGGAAGGGCATCCATATCAGCTCTTAACATAACAGTGGGCCCGGGATTTTTTCCTCTTAACATAACCATCAGGCCTGTTTCCGCAATACGTGAAACTTCTAGAATACCAAACTCCTTCAATTTCTCTCTAATAAATGCACCGGTATTGTATTCCTGAAATCCAAGCTCGGGATATTGGTGCAGGTGCCGCCGCCACGTTGATAAATCATTTTGCATCTCCATTGCTTTGGTTAGTAATGAATGCATTATTTCCACTCCTTGTTGTTTGCGTTCCCATTACAATGATGCAATATCCATGCCAAGAGAGAAATATGGAGAGAAGAGATGAAGGAGAGGACTATCGTTGTAAGTCATAATGGCAAAGAAAAAAAGGTATCATTATAAAATATAAAGAAAACAGGAGTTATTTTATGGTTTAATTGGTGAATAGAAATACCAAAACAACCAATTGAATATGGTTGTTTTGGTATTTTAAATTGCTTTTTAAACACTTTTTATATAAAATACAAATCAATAAGGAGGGGATTGGCATGAATCGGAATAAGAATTTGACTATTGTCTCGTTATATAAAAACACTCTTCTTTCTTTTCATGACGAAGTTACCAATATGTTTGGTGATGACATAACTACGAATCTTTACTGTTTTGAAGATGAAACAATCTATGAAGGTATTTCAGGAGATTTAATTTTAATACCTAACTATAAAGTTTTCGAAAAAGTACGTCGTTATATAAAAAATGTAAATGCCGCTGTTATTATTGCTAAACGAACGTTAAGTGAAACGGGGATAAAAAGAATTAAGAATCTTAGAAAAGGGACCAACGCGATTTTATATAACGCAACTTTAGAAATGTCTTTAGAAACCATTTCTACTATCCATCAATTAGATGTAAGACAAATTAATTTAATTCCGGCTTATAGAGGCATGGATCCCTTTCCTGAAGTTGATCTCATTATAAGTCCAAATGAGGAACCTGAATCTGAACTGGAAAATAAGGATATTATTAATATTGGTAATCGTATATTGGATATGACAACCTATATGGATATTATAGCGAAGCTTGACATAGATCATCATAAATATGAGGGGAAAATAAAACGTCACTTTTCTAACATACTTCCTATAAGTTATGGGCTGGAAAGAATATTGGATAAAAAAGATTACTTGGAAAACCAATTAGATCTTTTTCTTCAAATTGTACAGAATGGGATCATAGCGGTGAATTCTTCCGGTAAAATAACTACTTATAATGATGCAGCTTCTCAACTTATAGAAGATAAACCAGAAGAAGTTTTAGGGCATCATTACCGAGATGTGCTTCCGAATATACCGTTTGAAAAAATACTGAATCATGGGCAGGACGCTGTGGAAGAAATTTTACAAATCGGGCAAACATCGACAGTGTTGACGATGAATGCTATTAAAGTGGAAGGTGAGACAACGGGTGCCATAGCAACGCTAGTTCCTTTCCAGGAAACGGAGAAGCGACAGCACCGTCTGCGTTCTCAGTTAGCTGGAAAAGGTTTTGCAGCAAAATATCATTTCTATAATATAATAGGGGATTCTCCGGCTATTTCACGCAGTAAAGATATAGCCCAGAGGATGGCTGACTCTGATGCTTCTGTGCTTATAAAAGGGGAAAGTGGTACGGGAAAAGAACTGTTTGCTCAGGCCATTCATAACCATTCTTCAAGAAAGAAATATTCGTTTGTCGCTTTTAATTGTGCGGCTCTTCCTGAACAATTATTGGAAAGTGAACTTTTTGGTTATGTGGAGGGGGCGTTTACTGGAGCAAAGAAAGGGGGCAAGCCGGGGCTCTTCGAACAAGCCCACCTGGGAACTATCTTCTTAGATGAAATCGGTGAAATGCCGCCAGCGCTCCAGTCAAGGCTATTAAGAGTACTTCAGGAAAAAGAAGTGATGAGGGTAGGCGGAGATTCGGTTATACCAGTGGATATACGAATTATAGCAGCGACAAATCGAAATTTAAAAAGCGAGATTTCAAAGGGTGATTTTCGTAAAGATTTGTACTTTCGATTAAACGTACTGCCTCTCGAAATTCCGCCCCTGCGCGAACGACAAGAAGATATTTTACCGCTTTTCTCCTTCTTTTTAGAAGGATATGATATCTCTTTAAGCGAAGAGGCGACAGACTTTTTATTAAATTATACGTGGGAAGGGAATATAAGAGAATTGGAAAACTGTGCAAATTACATTAAGAATTTCGGGGGTGACTATATCGAATGTAAAGAGCTGCCAATTTATCAAGAGTGGCTGGATATAAAAAACATTACTCATGCTGTTGAAACCGAGAAGCAGGATGAGTATGATGAGAAAATATATTTTATTTTACGTGTACTTTATCAAGAATACTTAAGGAAACAAAGAATTGGTAGAAAAACAATAGCTGACAAAGCCTTTGCTAATCAAATTTTTCTTTCTGAACAGGAATTAAGAAATTATCTTAAAATCATGGAGAAGGATAAATTGGTAGAAATAGGAAAGGGGAGAGCGGGTACAACCATTACCAAAAAAGGAATAGAAATAATAAGTAATCACTAGGAAAAAGCCCCTTAAAGAGGGCTTTTTTGAAAGTGCGATACTGTTTCTGGCTTCTGTGAAAAGTAGGAAAACAATACGAACTATTTTATTTTAATACCCTATCAGAAAACTCAAGTTTCTTGCCGGGAAGAACCAAGCGCCTATATAATGATTACAGGTTAGTTACATAAGGGAAGGATTCATATGACGATAGAGATTGCTGTGGTTCTGGCTGGAATATGTTTCATGATGGCCGGCTTGTTTTTGGAAGTAGTCCGGCCGGATCTTCTAGTGTTTTTTACGCTCTTCCTGTTTTTAATGCTGGGGTTCGTGACCCCGGAAGAGGCGCTTGCCGGTTTTTCGAATCAAGGGATGATGACGGTGGCTCTGCTGTTTGTGGTTGCCGGTGTCTTTGAAAAAAGCGGTTTAATCGAACGGTTAATGACATCGTTTCTGGCTGATACGAAATCCGGCAGGGCGGCGATGGGAAAGCTTCTCGTTCCAGTGTCTGCCTTCTCTGCATTCTTTAATAACACGCCTATTGTGGCAACACTGACCCCGGTCGTACGGCGGTGGACCTCGAAGCACAACATTTCGCCCTCCCGATACTTGCTGCCGTTGTCGTATGCTTCTATTCTGGGAGGGACAATAACATTAATTGGAACGTCGACGAACCTGGTCATTCATGGTCTCCTGATTGATGCTGGAGAACGAGGGTTTTCCTTTTTCCAACTGGCATGGGTGGGAGTGCCCATTACCGTGGCCGGTCTTTTATATCTGCTGGTATTCGGTCCGCACCTTCTCCCGGATCACCGCAGCATGATTCAAAGGGTCCGGGAAAATACGAAAGATTATTTAAGTGAAATGAGAGTAACAGCAGAATTTCCTTATGCTAATGCAACAGTGGAAGAAGCGCAGCTTCGCAATTTAAAGGGCGTCTACTTAATTGAAATTATCCGCGGCAAAAACAGAATTTCGCCGGTGAGCAGCAAGACCCTGGTGCAGGCAGGCGACCGGCTTGTATTTACGGGAATGATTTCGACCATTGCGGATTTGCAGAAGCGGAAAGGGCTGGAGGTTAATACAGGAACGGACCTGTCCCTTGACAATATAAAAAATGGAAACAGCCGGCTCGTGGAAGCCGTTGTTTCCCACCAATCCTCCCTGACTCACCAGACCATCAAACAGAGCCGTTTTAGAGAAACATATGATGCGGCGGTGGTGGCCGTACACCGCAATGACGAACGGGTGGAAGGGAAAATAGGGGACATTGTACCGAAAGCAGGCGACTTACTTCTGCTTGTCAGCGGTCCGGATTTTAACGAACGCATCCGGGAAAGAAAGGATTTTTATATCACCACTCCGCTGGAAGAACAGAAATTTTATGAGGATGAGTCCCAAGGCTGGATTACGTTGATTCTCTTAATGGGGATGATCGGGCTGGTCATGCTGGACTTGCTTTCCATTTTTCAAGCGATGGTAATCATGGTGGGAATCTTGTTTGCTGCGAAAATTTCTTCACCGACAGAGGCGAAAGCATCTGTCCAGTTCCAGGTGCTTTTATTGATCGCCAGTGCGCTGGGGATCGGAAATGTGATTACGGCAACGGGAACAGCGGACTGGATTGCCCAGGCAATGATAGGAGGATTGGAGCCTCTTGGAATTGCAGCCGTGCTGGTATCCCTCTATCTCCTCACGAATATCTTTACAGAATTTATCACGAATAACGCGGCAGCCGTCATTATGTTCCCGATAGCCTATGAAATCGCTCTGGAAATGGGAATGGATCCTGTCGGTATGGCTGTTCTTATTGCGATCGCCGCATCCGCCAGTTTTTTATCCCCGATCGGCTATCAGACGAATCTAATTGTCTTTGGTCCGGGCGGGTATTCATTTGCCGATTATTTTCGTATTGGTTTCCCGTTAACCCTGATTTGTATGGCAACGACAGTTTCTATCGTGTATTTCATCTATATGTAAGAAGTTGAATTTCGGCTGAATATTATTGTAAAAAAATATTGGTATGCTATTGGAAGTTTTGTATGATAGTAGAAAAAGGGTGTACGCGGGATGATAGGGATCCGGATACGATATGAGCGGCATGAACAGTCGGTGACGATACCTGAGCTGGCTGCAAAAGCCGGGGTAGAAGAAGAATGCCTGCGGGCGGTAGAAGAGGGCGGGAATCAAACTCCGTCTGTTTCCTTTCTGGAAAAAGTGGCGAAGGGTCTGGACCTTCCTCCCGATGGTTTTTTAGATAGCTCTTCTTTGGAAGACGAGGAGCTTGATACTGAATGGCTTGCTCTGGTGGAAACGGCAATGGATTCCGGGGTGACCAAAGAAGCCTTTCGCCGGTTTTTAGAGGAGCAGATGCGTAAACGCGGGGGTTTTTAATAATAGATTTCCAAACTGGAAAAATACAAAGCTCTTTTGTATTGTCAGCCCAGAAGAATACTGATGAATTAATCCAGGTTAAAAGAAAACCAGCTGGTGCAGCTGGTTTTTTTGATACAAGAAAGCAGAGGTGGTTTCATGAATCAGTCCTTTCAAGCTATAAGCAATAAAGATATGCAAAGGACACTGGAAAACACAGCCCGCCAGTATTTAGCCGGGAATTTGCAGCGGCCGCAGGAACTGTCCCATTTCCCGGAAGAAAATGTCGAAATAGGGATCACTTCTTATGATACGTTTACTTCCGAGAAGTCCCACTACCACATCCGGGCCAGTGAGTATATGTACATAATCAGCGGTATGACGGAATATATGGAGGTGGACACCAAACAGACCTACATGTTTCGTAAGGGAGATTTTTTTCAAATCCGTCCGGGGACGTCATATGCCCAGCGGTCCAAACCCGGCACGGCTCTGCTGTTTATTAAAACTCCGCCAGGCAATGACAAGGTGGTGGTGGAAGAAACGCGTGAAGTGACAGCGTGGAGGGAAACGCCTCTCGAAACCACCCGCACGGATTACCAAAACGACCCCGAAGCCCCTGTCCCAAATGGGTTGAAACCTGCGGCGGCCGCAGCAATTGTAAATGACAAGCAGGAAATATTGGTGGTGAGGCGCCGGGACAATGGAAAATGGACACTCCCCGGCGGCACCATGGACGTAGGAGAAGACCTGAAGAGCTGTGCCGTCCGGGAAGTGCAGGAAGAGTCGGGCTATACGGTGGAAATTACCGGTATTATTGGGACGTATTCGAATCCCAACACGGTAATTGCCTATTCTGATGGGGAGGTGCGGCAGGAATTTTTAATTTTGTATAAAGCCCGGATAGTCCGGGGCAGGCTCCAGCTGGATGAAGAATCCACCGACTGGGCCTGGGTTTCTCTTGAGAAAGCTGGAGACCTTCCCATGACAGCTTCACAAAAACAAAGGCTGGAGGATATTAAAGTGTTTGAAAGAGACGGAATGCCTTTTTTTCGATAGGGGGCTGTTTTTGAAAAAGGAGACCAGCTCTGCCCAGAGAGTTGGTCCCGCTTTATCGAAACGTTCATAGATAAGGAAATCTCTAGTTCCTCCCTATCTTTGCTTTAGAAATTCTTCATTTGTCACATCGGTAACAAACATATGACCCGGGGCATGGGTAATCATGAAGGGGAGCCGGCTTTCCATCGCGGCCATCTGCGGGGTGACCCCGCAGGCCCAGAATACAGGAAGTTCGTTATCTCTAATGTGAATCTTGTCTCCGAAATCAGGAGCTTCTATGTCTGCAATGCCGAGGACAGACGGGTTCCCAGCGTGAACGGGTGCGCCATGCATATTTGGGTAGGATGCTGTCACCTCACTTGCTTTCTGAACCAGCTGTTGCGGCACAGGGCGCATGGATACGACGAGCGGTCCGTGAAACATCGTGGTAGCTTTGGTTGGCCGATCGGTCACGTACATCGCTACATTTTTGTTTTCTTCGATATGCCGGAGAGGGATGCCTTCCTGCTGTAGAATACTTTCAAAAGTAAAACTGCATCCGATCAAAAAGGTAACCCAATCCTCCAGCCAAATATTTTTGATAGAGGTGGTTTCTTCGGTTAACGTTCCATGACGGTAGATACGATAGCGCGGGACATCATTGCGTATATCGGATCCGGGGGCGAAACGGGATTCTGTCACGCCTGCGTCGAATACGTCCACAAGTGGACAAGAATCCGGGTTACGGTGGGCGAACAGGAAAAAATCAAAAGCATAGGCTTTAGGGACAATAACTACATTCGCCTGTACAAAATCCGGACATTGACCGGACGTCGGCCCTTGGAACGAACCGTATCTTATTTTTTCGCGCAGCATAGCTGGAGTCTGCATAAGCATCCTTCTTTCTATGAATCAAAAACGTTTTGGTACAGTTCCGGGAGATAAAGGCTGATTTCTGGAATATAGGTAATAATCAACAGAACGGCAATTAGTATGCCCACCTGCGGAACTAGATGCCGGAACATGTGCTGGACCTTGATTTCTGCAATTCGTGCTGTCACGAATAAGGTGACCCCAAGCGGCGGTGTCGCCATACCGATTGTTAAGTTCACAGCCATAATAATGCCAAAATGAATCGGGTCAATGCCGGCCGTTGTGATCAGCGGAAGAAATAATGGAGTGAAGATCGATACAGCACTGATTGTATCGATGAACGTGCCAGCCAAAAGCAGAATAACATTAATCACAAGCAGAAGCAGGAGGGGATTCTCTGCAACTGGACCAAGCATATTCGTCAACTGCTGCGGAATGCTTTCAAACGATAAAAACCAGATAAACAGAGAGGCAGAACCAATCAGAAAAACGATAGAAGCTGTCGTCTTACCGGTGGAAATGAACACATTTTTAACATCCTTCCATCCCAGTTCCTTATAGACAAACATGCCGATGATAAAGGCATAGAAAACAGCGACAACTCCGGATTCCGTAGCAGTGAAAATCCCTGATATTATACCGCCGATAATGATGAGCGGCATGATAAGAGCGAGCATGGCATCCAATAGACCCCTGAAAAATTCACCGGGTCGCGGCAGGGATTCCCGGGCTTTGTAATTTTTCTTTTTCCCCACAATGTAGCTGTAGACCATCAAGCCGATGCCCATCAAAACTCCAGGAACGAATCCCGCGATGAAAAGATCCCCGATGGAAACACTGGCAATTACGCCAAATAAGATAAGCACAATACTTGGAGGGATAATGGGGCCGATGGTGGCCGATGTAGCAACAAGGCTGGCCGAAAAACCAGTATCGTAATTTTCTTTTTTCATCGCCGGCAGCATCATGCCGCCGATCGCAGCAGCCGCAGCAATGGCGGTGCCCGTGAGTGCGGAGAAAAACATACTTGCTACGATAACAACCATGGCAAGCCCTCCCGGCATAAACCCGACAAGCATCTGCGAAAATCGGATTAATCGTTCCGAGATTCCGCCTCGTGTCATTACTTCGCCGGCAAGGATAAACAATGGGACAGCCACGAGGCTGAAACTTTCCATTCCGCCGTAAATCTGACGTGGTACATTAATAAGCAGGTTCGGGTCCGTTAAAATAATACCCAGCATAGAAACCCCGCCAAGGGCGAAGGCAATAGGGACGCGAAGCAGGATTAAAACGAATAAAAGAGGGATGAGCCAGATCATTTGATCACCTGCCTAACATGGAAGTAAAGCATTAAAATCCCACTTGCCGGCATAGCCATGTACACGTATGCGGTTTGAATGGGAAGAATGCCAACGGTCTGACCGGACGTCAGATTACTGTTTACAAGCTCGATGCCATAATACGTAAAAATAATAATGAAAAATAACACGATGCCAAACTCCAGCACATGGGCTGTCTTTTGCAGCCAGGCTGGTTTGTTGTCGAGCAGATCGACCTGCAGATGCTCCTTGTGATAAATACAAACGACAGCACCTGTTAATACCGCATAAACAAACGTAATCAACACGAATTCCTGGGACCAGGCAAGGGACTGCCCGAGAACGTACCGGTAGAATACCTGCACGAAGGTGACAAGTACGGTCACACTAAGGCATAGAAACATAATGTATTCCATAATTTTTATAAGCAGGGTATCCAGTTTCTGCATGTTTTCCCCCTCATTTCTTTCCATTTTCTAAAGTGGAAATAGAAAAGGTTCCGGGTGTTTGATGAAAACACCCGGAAGTTCATTAGTTTGTTATTTGGCTGCTTCAATTTCTTCAAGCAGAGAAGACGGTACTTCTTCCGAAAGGACATCTTTCACGCCGGATGTTGCTTCGCGGAAGGCCTCACGGTCTGGATCTTCCGTGATGGTAACACCATTTTCCTCGAGTGTCTGCATGATTTCTTCTTCTTTATTCTGCAGTTCTTCGCGCTGATATTCTGTCGTTTCATCAACGGCTTCCTGCACAGCAGTCTGCTGCTCTTCGCTCAGCTTGTCCCAGGCGTTGCTGCTTGCCACGGTAATGGCGGGGGAGTACGTGTGAGCTGTTAAGGACACATAGTCCTGAACTTCATAGAATTTCATGGAGTCAATGGTTGGAAGCGGATTTTCCTGACCGTCTACTACACCTTGATCGAGGGCGGAATAAAGCTCATTGAAATCTACTGGAGTAGGACTTGCGCCGAGTGCTTCCATGTGGGCTTCCCATACCTTGGACGGCTGCACACGGATGCTTAGGCCTTCCATATCTCCGGGAGTTGTGATTTCCGTTTCATTGTTCGTCAGATGACGGAAGCCGACTTCCCAATACCCGAGAGCTTTCATATTCTTTTCTTCGGCCTGGGAAAGGAGATCCTGGCCGATTTCTCCATCCAGTACGCTGTATACATGGTCACGGTCTTCGAAAATATATGGAATGCCGAAGACGTTCATGACCGGAACAGTGTTGGAAAAAGAACTGTCTGCCGCCACGGTAGTCATATCAAGGGTGCCATCGAGTATTTGTTCCACCGCTTCATCTTCACTGCCCAGGTTTGCGTTTCCGTGAATCTCAATAGTAACCGAACCATCTGTTTTTTCTTCTACAAGTTCTTTAAATTTTTCTGCAGCAATATTGTATTGATGGGAGTCAGAACCGGTATGGGCTAGACGAAGGGTGACATCGTCCTGGGAATCTCCTCCGGAGTCTCCGCCTTCTGCATTCCCTGTATCATCACCGCCTCCACAGGCTGCAGTAAAGAGTAATGAAGTTGTTACGAGCGAAGAAAGAATCCATTTTTTCATTAGTGAACACTCCTTTTTGTATTAGTAATAGGTGTAAAAGTCCGGCACTCTACTGTCAAAAACAGGGACCTGTCTGCGTACGTCCGTTACCTGCTCCGGATGGATTTCGGCGCGGACGGTTTCAGCCTGGTCCTGGCTTCCTTCTGCCAGGACGTTTCCCCAGGGATCTATGATCATGGAGGTGCCGGCAAACTCGACTTCGTTATAAGACCCAATGCGGTTACTCGAAATAATGTAGCACTGATTTTCAATAGCCCGGGCGATTTGTAGGTGGTACCAGTGACTGCGTCTTGCTTCCGGCCATTCTGCCACAATGAAAACGGCCTGAGCCCCTTCCAAAGCCAGAGCCCGGAGAAGTTCCGGGAAACGGAGGTCATAACAGATAATAATTCCCATTTTTAAACCATCCAGTTCAAAAACCTGCGCTTTATTTTGCCCGCCGGATAAATAAGCCGGCTCCTGAAGCATTGGAACAAGATGGAGCTTGTCATAATGATAGACGAGCTCTCCTTTATTATTAATGATTAGGGCGCGGTTAAACATATCATCGCCGCTTTGATAAGCAATCGATCCGCCGATCAAATGGGTTTGATGTTTCGCTGCCAGATGCTGCAGAAAAGGAATTGTTTTACTGTCCTGGTGATCGGCAACCTTTGGAAGCTCTGGCAGGGTATACGCCGTTGTCCACATTTCCGGCAGTACAATCACATCCGGACGTGTCTGTTCAACTTCCTTCTGAATGAATACTTCCACTTTGGCCCGGTTCGCAGCTGGGTCTCCTGGTACGATATCCATTTGCAGAGAAGAAACAATCACGATTGTTTCACCTCCCCTTTTTCCTCATTTAAATCCTTGACTTCGTAATTTAATTGAATCGTGCGGTCCAGCACCGGATCCTGCAGCGTCATGCTATAAGCAGTGCCAAACTTAAAACCGTCCAATAGCGGAACCGTCCCCGCGAAAAACACGGCGTCTGTGGAAGGAACGTTTCTTTTCTTCAGCATAGCTGCAATCTCGTGGAAGGGAAGGATGGCAGAAAGATAATCTTCCTGGTAGGCTTCCCATTTTCCGTCTATCAGAATTTCTGTACGCAGCAGGAGTTCATCCCAATGTGGAAGAACTTCTTTCATCGGCCATGCTTCTGGTGCGATCGGTTTATCACAGACTTGCTTGGACTTTCCGATATCCACGGTTTCAAGTTCCCGGTCGGTATGATCGCTTCCGATTGTGACAAAGGAATCCTCCGGGGTGAAAATCAACGTAATTTCAGCTTCCCCAGATGTCTGCGCTCCAGAAACCTGAATCCCTGAGGAGGTGTTCAGGCTCGAAAGCCTAATCGGATAAAGCGCAGGAATATTATCCGGCCGTGGGATTCCCAATTCTGCAAGCTCGTCCACATGTGCCTGAACTTTTTCCTGATTTCGTCCGGTATACCCAATACAAAAAATATGGCGGACAGAAACCGTATGCTCGGTTTGATTCACACGAAAGGTGAAAGGTATGTGTGGTAATGACAAATCGGACACTCCTATTCTCTCTCTTTTGTTTGGTGGAGCAGAACATCCTGGCTGTTATCGATGTGCCGCTGTATCGCTTCTTTTGTTTTTTCCGGAGAACGTGTTTCCAGGGCATCAATAATAGCCTGATGCTCCTCCAGCGTCTCCTTGATCCTTACCTTATCTTTGACAGCCAAGATGCCAAAACGGAGCATTTGATCGCTGAGACGATCAAGAAAATGAATCAACAGGCTGTTATTGGTAAGCTGAGCCAGATGCATATGAAATTTTCTGTCCTCATTTATAAATTCTTGCCTGCTTTCGTCAGCTAATTCCTCCATCGTTGATTTTATTTTTTTCAGCTCTGCCATATTTTCATCGGTAATAGTAGAAGCAACCCGCTCTCCAACAAAACCTTCGTTTGCATAGCGGCATTGAAAGACTTCGATAATATCCTGGCGGTCGATATCTTTGACTACCACTCCTTTCCAAGGAAGTGTCTCCACCCAATCCTCGAATTCAAGCCGTTTTATCGCTTCGCGTACAGGGGTGCGGCTGACTCCAAGCTGTTCTGCGATCGAACGCTCCTGCAGAAATTCTCCCTGCTGGATATCCCCGCTCACAATTGCAGATTTAAGCTCGCGGTACACCTGGTCTGTATATGAAACGAACTTTCCTATTTTTTTCAAACTCTCCACTCCCTCATGACACAAAAACTGATATGTGATATTCGGTATGCGGTATACCAGTTAATATATATAATAAAAATAACATTAGAAATTGTCAAATAGTTTTTGAAATTGCAAGCGGTTTTTTATCGAAGGGGATAAGGGAAAAGGGGGCACAAAGTTATAAATCTGACTCTCCGCAGCATGAATCATAAAAAAAGATAATATTCAGGCATTTACAAAAACCTTCATGTTTGCTATGATAATATACAATATATTGTACATTGAAAATTAAAAGGGCGTTGAGTATTGATGGTGCGTATTTGGGAGAGTTTATATTCGAAAAACGGTCTGGCTGCAAAATATATCGCAAAAGAGCTTCTCAAAATTGAAACAGGGGAGCGCATCCCCAGGGTTACTGATTTCTGCGATAAACTGGCGCTTGGGAGAGGGACGGTCCAGGGAGCTATTAAACTTTTAGAAGAGCTTGGCGGAATTGGGTTGGACTCCAGAGGGCACCTTGGTACTTTTTTAGTGAAAAAAGATGTCAGTGTTCTGCTGGATATTTCTGAAGAAGGCCCGGTCGTAGGTGTTATGCCGCTTCCGTATTCCGTGAAATATGAAGGCCTGGCTACCGGAATTGTGGATGAATTTGAGCGAATGGACAGACGAGTCAGCCTTGCCTATATGAGGGGAGCGAGTAATCGTCTGGAAGCTCTGAAAATACGAAGATATGACTTTGCCATTGTATCGCATCTGGCCGCTTTAGAAGGAAAAGAGTCACACGAGGGGCTACAGATCATCAAACAATTCGGCCCTCAAACGTATGTCACCGGCCATAAGATTTTTTTCGCTGATCCCAAGAAGAAAAAAATCGAAAATGGGATGAGAGTAGGGATAGACAGGTCTTCACCGGACCAGTCGATGTGTACGATACATGAGTGTGAAGATTTGGATGTTGAGTTGGTAGATCTAAATTACATGCAGTTGTTCAATATGCTGAAGCAAAAGAAGATAGATGCTGCCGTGTGGAACATGGATGAAGTGAAGTCTGTCAATCATTTTAATGCCGCGGAATTTTCTTCAGAAAAGGCAAAGAAGTTAACAGAGCTTTCTTCCGAGGCTGTGGTGGTCGTGGATGAAAATCGGACCGATATTATCGACCAGATCGAATCATTAACAAATGATAACATAACAAGCATTCAACAAAGCATAGAGGGGGGAGAACGTTTTCCTCGTTATTGAGTTTTATTTTACCCTTAAAATACTAAATACTGTACATTGAATTTAATAAGAGGTGACTGCCATTGTTAACGGAAGAAATGAAGGAAAGATTGACGCTGCTGCTGGACAGCGGCCAAATTGAAAACGGGACGTATGATCTTGTGAAACGGGAATTACACCGTTTAATAGAACATGACTTTATTGATTTGGAACATGAGCAGGCGGGTTCCTTTACCAATCATTTAGCCATCGCTGCAGAGCGTATCAATCAGGGGGAAGCCTTGGAAAGTACAACGTCAGAAATAGAGGATGTGATACATGCCAACCCTGTTCTTTTTAAAAAGTCTGAAAGCGTTTTAGAACATTGCCTGTGGAAAGAGGGAGCTGTCTCTACCAGAGCAGAAAATGGATTTATTACTTTATACCTGGGGATGTTCACTCAGCAATAATTCAAAAAAGAAAGGATGAGGAGAACTATGGTTCGATTTGTGATTGGCGGTTTGGAAAAAAATCAGATTAAGCAGGAGATTGAAAAAGCTGGCGGCGATCAAGTAGAAGCAGTCGTTTCCACTGATTTTGAAGGAGCTAAAAAAATAAAGGCAAACGAAGCTGACTATTACATCGGCGCCTGCAACAGCGGGGGAGGAGCTGCTCTTTCTGTGTTGATCGGTATTCTCGGCTATAATAACTGTTCCACCGTAGCCAAAGCAGGAGGTCGGCCGAAGCAGGAAACGATTGAAAAATTAGTAAAAGAAGGAAAATTGGCTTTTGGAACAGCGGTAGAATCTATCGATACCGCAGTACCTATGATTGTCGAAGAAATTTTGAAAAACAGGGGGTAGAGGAGTTTGGAATTCACGATTACAAAGCTGATTCTCATTACACTTCTGACAGCAGGAACAGCCCTGCTTTCGCATTACGGAAGAGCGGTATTTCATGACGGGCTTCGTCCGATCATGCCGGAATTTATAGAAGGGCGCATGAACCGGGGGGAAATGTCCTCCGTCGCTTTCGGTCTAAGTGTCGGTTTCATTGCGTCCATCGGTATTTCGTTTACATTATCCACAGGACTGCTTAATCCCTGGCTGCTGTTTTTACCCACAGATATTTTAGGGGTTTTCGCGGGATCAGCGTGGCTCGCCGGCCTGCTGGGAGCAGGCTGGGGCATTGCTGTGGTTGTTGGTTTAACAGGGGTTCAGGCTGCTTTAACGGTCTTTCCTGTAGATTTCATTGGGGCTCTGGGAGAATTGAGCAGTCCTGTTCTCGCGGGTTTTGCTCTCTTTCCGGTCCTCGCCATTATTTATCAATTCGGCTGGAGAAAAGGTATTATCGCGGGAAGTCTTGTCTTACTGGTACGGACGATTATTGAACAGGGACTTCTTCCGGAAAGTCTTAACTTACTGCCGGAAGCGGGCCAATTATTTATCGGAACGATTCTGCTTGTCATTTTTGCTTTGAGCAAGGATAGAAAGGATCGTATCAATAATGGGGAAACGGAAGTAGAGGAAGGCGAATCCATTTTTGTAGAAAGGACGAGGCGGTTATATAAAGGGCTTCCTTTTTTCGCTGCAGTGGGGGCTCTTGTAGCCATTGTTTCCAACCTGCAATACTTTGCCGGCTCTGAAGTTTCCGTCTTTACTCTGCATGACGCCTACACTACAGAAGATGCCGCAGAAACCAACGCCCTGATTCAGCAGGCCGCTTTAAGTGATCTTCTGCGTGCTATAGGATTTATCCCGTTAATTGCAACCACTGCCCTGACAACAGGGGTATTTGGCGTAGTCGGCTTGACCTTTGTCTTTCCGGTCGGTTATCTTATGCCAAATCCGGTTTTGGCAGGTATTGCCGGAGCCCTCATATTAAGTCTTGAGGTGTTAATGCTCTCGAGGCTCGGGAAGGTGATGGAACGGTTTCCGTCTTTACGGGAAGCTTCCGATAATATCCGAACCTCTATCAGTACGGTGATGGAAATAGCGTTATTGGTAGGTTCAGTTCTGGCAGTATTGGAGATGGGAAGCGTTACTGGTTTTACGATTTTTGCCTTATTATATTTATTTAATGAAGCAACCGGAAGACCGGTCATCCGGCTGGCTGCTTATCCATTAGCCGCTATCGGTACCGGTGTTATCTTAAATATTCTATATTTCCTGCAGCTTTTCACTCCAGGTGGATAATAGAGGAGAATGAACGATGAAAAAAATAAGAACGGTACAGGGAGACATTCCTCCCCATCAACTGGGCCAAACGATGATTCATGAACATGTAATTTTGGATTTATCCCACATCAGACAGGATAAGGATCCCATTCTGTCGGATGATGCCATGATGAACGAAGAAATAAACCGTCTCATGCAGGCAGGCTGCGGCGGGATTGTAGAAGTCACCAACCGCGGAATGGGAAGAGACGTGGAGTCGCTGTACCAGGTTTCCGCCAAGAATAAAGTCCCTATTGTAGCGGCAACAGGATACTACAAGCAGGACTATTATCCAAAAGAAGTCTTTGAACAAACAGAGGAAGAAATCACTGAACTATTTATAAAAGAATTGATCGAAGGAATAGAAGGCACTTCGATCCGGGCAGGAATCATTTCGGAAATCGGAAGCAGCCTGGATGACATAACAGAAGACGAGAAGAAAGTGTTCCGTGCAGCCCTGAAGGCTCAGAAGGCAACTGGAGCTCCATTGAGTACCCATTGTGAACTGGGCACGATGGGCTCTGCCCAGCTGGATCTTATGAACCAGATCAATGCTGATTTTAGTAAAATATCGCTCGGACACCAGGATTTGAACGGCAGCCGGGAGGAATATGAATACCTGCTTGGAGCCGGTGTTTATATTCAGTTCGATACGATAGGAAAGAACAGCTATCGAACGAACGAAGAAAGAATCGAAGATGTATTGTTTTTATTGGAAAAAGGCTGGGCCTCCCAAATCATGCTGTCGACGGATATTACCAAAAAATCCTATTTGAAAGTGAACGAAGGCTTCGGTTACGAATATCTTTTCACCACATTTATTCCAGAGCTGAAAAATAGAGGCGTTTCCGAGGAAGAAATTCATTTGATGATGGTCGAAAATCCGAGAAGATTTCTTGCGTTTTAGGAGGCGGCATGATGCAGACATCCATATTGGAAGTCATGAACATGGAAGAAGCAAAACAGAAACAGTTTGAATTGGTACAGGCCATTTCAGCGGAATTCAACGGCAGTCAGTTTTTTCAACAGGGAGACCTCGGGGTGGTACCGGGCGAAGGCTCGCCTGTTCAAACAAAAAAAGTGGAAAAAACCCTGGCTTCCTTCTTTGGAACGGAACGCTGCGCGTTGGTAAGAGGGGCAGGGACAGGTGCCATCCGGGAACTGCTGGCTTCGCTGCTGAATGCCGGAGATTCCTTGTTTATGCACGCCAGTCCGATTTATAAAACAACAAAATCAACAGTAGATATGATGGGACTTTCTCCGATTTATGTAAACTACAACGATTCTGCCGAGTTAAAACAAGCGTTGCCAAAGTCCCCGCAATGCGGGGTGTTCTATGTGCAGCATTCCCGCCAGAAACCTAATGACCATTATGATTTAAGGGAAATAATCCAGCTTGTAAAGGAAGTACGTCCGGATCTTTCTATTGTGGTGGATGATAACTACACGGTTTTCAAAGTGAAAGATATTGGAGTGGAACTGGGGGCGGATTATTCCTGTTTTTCAGGCTTTAAGCTGCTCGGTCCTCCGGGCATTGGCATCGCTGTCGGAAGGAAAACCGCAGTGGATGCTATACAGGAAAGGAACTATTCTGGCGGAGGCCAGGTGCAGGGTTATGAAGCGATGGAACTACTTCGATCGCTGGTGTCGGCGCCTGTTTTAATTGCGGTACAGAACGAGGAAACGGATAAGCTGGAAAAAAGGCTGAATCATGGAGAAATACCACAAATAAAACAAGCCTATGTTACGAATTCCCAATCCAAAAACGTGGTAGCGGAGTTGGAGGAACCAATCGCCGACCAAGTGATAGAACGTTGTGAGAAACATGGGGCAGCGATTTACCCTGTCGGAGCAGAATCCCGATTTGAAGTACTTCCGATGATTTACAGGGTATCCGGAAGCTTTCTCGATGAAAACCCAGGTTTATTAAAAACTGCCATCCGCATTAACCCAATGCGGGCAGATGCTGAGCTGGTGATTCAAATACTGGCACGTGCCCTCAAAGATATTACAGGAGAAGGGTGAGACCTATGGCAAGACGAGCAATTCTTCTGATTATAGACAGCCTTGGCATCGGCAGCATGGAAGATGTCAGGCAGACAAGGCCGGCGGATGTGGGAGCCAATACGTTTTATCATATTTTGGATGAGGCGGAACACCTTGCGATTCCTTCATTTGAAAAGCTGGGAATTAATCAGCTCCTTCACCATCCTGCCCTAAACAGTCCGGTGCCTGCCGCGAGTACCGGGAGTGTGCTGCTCCAGCACGACGGGGCAGACAGCTTTGCCGGGCATAATGAAATTATGGGAACAAAACCGAAAACGCCATATTCGGCACCGTTTGCCGAAGTGATAAAAGAGGTCCAGGCTTATATGAAAGAACAGGGATACAAAGCGGAAATCCCCGATGAAAGCTTTCCTTATCTATTAATCAATGATGTAGTGGTGGCAGCGGATAATATTGAAACCGACTATGGCCAGATCTACAACGTCTCGGCTCCGCTGGATTTTATTCCTTTTGAAGAAGTGTTGAAGATAGGAGAAGAGATCCGCCGCTGCGTTAAAGTAAACCGGGTGATTGCCCTCGGCGGCGAGAATGTCAGCCGCGGGCAGCTCCTGCAGGCGATTGAAAAAAGAGAAGACGGTTTGATTGGTGTAAATTCACCAAAATCCGGCCTGTATGAAAAAGGATATCAGGTAAGGCACCTGGGGTATGGAATTAATCCGGAAACACAGGCTGCTGCGATCGTGAAGGAAAGTGGACGGGATGTCACATTGATAGGGAAGATGCAGGATGTGATCACCTGTGAAGGAGCAAAAAAAATCCCAGGGATTGATACAGCGTTTGTCATGAACAGCATCGTTCAGGAGATGGACGAAATGGAAGAAGGATTTATGGCTGCGACCGTACAGGAAACGGATTTAGCCGGCCATGCGGAAAATACGGAACGCTATGCGGAAAAAATAAAAACCGTAGATGATTATTTATCTACAATCATAAAGAAAATGAGTTCGGAGGATCTGCTGTTGATCAGCGCAGACCATGGAAATGATCCCACCATCGGCCACAGCCAGCATACGAGAGAAAAAACATTTCTGCTGGCGTATGGAAAATGTAGGAACACCTCAGTTCTTGGAGAGAGAAAAACACTGTCCGATCTTGGCGCGGCCATCACCGATTATTTTGGGCTGGAAAAAACAGAAAATGGGACCAGCTTCTTAGGAGAGCAGGAGAGACAGGATCAAGGAGGATAAGGAATGTTTTTGGAAACCATACAGCATAGAAATCCAGCACTATTGGAAGCAGGAGCATTCTATCATCAGCAGGGAAAAATTGATCCAAACACGTATGTGATTGATATGGATGCTGTGGTGGAAAATACAAAAATCATTGTAGAGTCGGCACGACAAAACAAGCTGGATTTGTTTTTTATGACAAAACAGATAGGCCGAAATCCAGTACTTGCGCATGCGATAAAGGAAGCCGGGATCCCCGGGGCTGTGGCTGTCGATCCCTGGGAGGCATTAAGTCTGGCTGAGAACGGCATCCACATCGGACACGCCGGTCATCTCGTCCAAATTCCTAAAAATATGATGGAGCGTATATTAAAGCTTTATCCTTCGCAGCTGACTGTATTTAGTTATGAAAACGCAAAATACATGTCAGAGACGGTGCAGGTTCTCAAAATGCGGCCGCAGTCCATTCTCCTGCGTGTTATTTCGAAACATGATTTTATTCACCCCGGTCAGGAAGGCGGAGTCCCCCTGGAACATTTGGAAGCAGAATTGAAAAAAATAGAGGCCCTGCCAGGGGTAAAGGTCATCGGTGTTACCAACTTTCCATGTTTGGCAGTGGAGAAGGAAAAGGCAGAGCCTACGTTCAACTTTCAGACTCTTCAACAGGCGGCAGCTTTTTTGAAAGAAAAGGGGTATGAGGCTCCTATCGTTAATGCACCAAGCCTGAATACTGCAGAAACCTTTGAACTCATCGCAGAACAGGGCGGCACGCAGGCCGAGCCCGGTCATGCCTTCACAGGCACCACCCCTCTTCATGTCAAAAGGGATCAGCCGGAAAAGCCTGCCATCGCGTATGTCTCCGAAATCTCCCATACGTACAATCACCAATCGTACGTCTATGGCGGTGGGTTTTATGCCCGGTCGAATGTCAAAGCCGCTCTGACGGGGAAGAGATTTTCAGAAATGAAAAAAGTGGAAGTTATCCCCAATGAGCCGGGAAGTATTGATTACTATGGTGCTTTAAAAGGAGATCAGACGACAGTTGGCGATACGGTTCTATTTTCCTTCCGCACCCAGATTTTTGTTACGAACGCGCAGGTTGCCTTAATCAAAAATACGGCAGACGCTCCGGTGTTGATGGGAACCTATGATGCTGCCGGCCGCAGATTAAAATAAGCGGGGGTCAAAATGAAAATAAAGATGGTAAACAATTATCAGGAGATGAGCAACGATGCCGCGGACCTGATAGAGGATCAATTAAAAAAGAAAAAGGCCAGCATACTAGGTCTTGCCACAGGCGGCACCCCGGAGGGTTTATATGAGGAGCTGGTCCGGCGTTATCACCTCGGGCGTATTGATTTTCAGGAGGTGCAAACCTTTAATTTAGACGAGTATATCGGTCTGCCACAGGACCATCCGCAAAGCTACGCTTTTTATATGTGGTCTCGCTTTTTCTCCCAAGTAAACATTGACCCGGCCCGCATTCATCTGCCTTTCAGCACCACTGCCGGTGATGCAGAAGCCGCCACAGCTTACGATAAGCAGCTGAAACAAGCGGGAGGTATCGACCTGCAGCTGCTGGGGATTGGAGAAAACGGGCACATCGGCTTCAATGAACCCAGCTCCTTTCTTTGGGCCGATACGCATTATGCGGAGCTCTCTCGGGAAACGATGGAAGCCAATGCCCGATTTTTCGCTTGGAGGGAAGACGTTCCCCAGCAGGCGATTACGATGGGCATGGCTCCAATTCTGCAGGCCCGTCATATTGTTTTGATGGCGAGCGGTAAAGAAAAAGCTCACGCCGTTAAAGAAATGCTGTGCTCGCCTATTTCCCCCTGGCACCCCGCCTCGTTTCTCCAGCTTCACTCCAATGTGGAAGTAGTGCTTGATGCAGAAGCTGCTGCAGAACTGCCACCCCATGTCTTCGCCTATAAATAGGCTGTCTTTGCTCGTAGACTTCAACAATTGGCCGTACAAAAAAATCGAAACATATCGAAAAAGCAGCCATAATAGAAAAAACATTACGGCTGCTTTTTTTGAATTCACATAAGTTATTTATCCCTGAAACAAACCTGATAAAGACTAGGCTTCTACCGGGCATAGGACTTCAATGTTTCTTTTTTCAAAGTTATTATACTGTTCCTTGGTTAAAGTTTGGTCTGTGATAAAATATGAAATATCGTCTGTTCTGGCGAAAGAAGAGATAGAACTTTTTCCTATCTTGGAGTGATCCATGAGAGCGACAAGCGAGGTCGCTTTTTTAACCATTTCGGTTTTTAATTCTACTTCATAAACGTTAAAATCCGTGAGCCCTGTTTCGAAAGTAAAACCATTCCCGGAAGTAAACATAATGTCCACATATACTTGATCCAAAATATTTGAGCCAAGGATACCTTCTAAGGAACTGGAACCCTTTCGCACTACACCTCCCAGCAGGATTACTGTTAAATCAGGATTTTCTCTTAGCTCTAAAGCGGTATAGATCCCGCTTGTAACCACTGTCAGCTTGATATTTTTCTGTTTCAGCAGTTTGGCCAGTTCTAGAGCTGTGGAACTTGCATCCAATAAGATGCATTGCCCTTCTTTTATAATATCTAAAGCTTGCTGCGCAATGATGACTTTCTCATTTTTGTTCTGTTTTTCCCTGGCTGAAAATGAAACCTCTTCTCCAGGATAGCTGGGAAGCATAGCTCCGCCATGAGTTCTTCTAAGAAGTCCTTCCTTTTCCATTTCTTTTAAATCCGAACGAAGAGTCACTTCCGAAACATCCAATTCTCCAGCTAACCGTTTAACAGTGAGACGCATTTCTTTATTTAATATTTCCATAATTTTATGACGTCTTTCTGTAACAAATAATTTACTCATAAACTTCACCTTCTTATTTTTCATTCTACATACTATCATATGAAAAAAAAAGAAGATAATCAAAAATATAAATGAAAAAATTATAAAATTATACTTTGGAAGGCGGAATAAATAAGTAAGGTCCGCCCAAAAAGCGAATTTCCACAAGGAAAGAAGAGCAAGGTCGATAGATCAATAACATCTTCTATATATGTAAAAAATATCTATTTAAATAATGAATTGAAATCAAAAACACAATAAAATGTAATTAAACGAAAAAATATTATAAATTGTGTTGACAAACGAAACCGCATAATCTAAGATTTACTTATATCATTGAAAGCGCTAACTATTTTAAAGATTTCGAATTTTTTATTATTAAAAAGGAGGAGTACATATTGTCAGCGATAAATGCTAATTCAGCTTTACCTGAAAAAATGAAAGCTCTTGTGGCCTACGCTCCGGGGGATTACAGATTAGAAGAAGTGGAGATGCCGAAAATAGAAAATGAGAAAGAAATTATTGTGAAAGTAGAAGCATGCGGTATCTGCGCCGGGGATATTAAAGCATATGATGGAGCTCCAAGTTTCTGGGGGAGTGAAAACCAACCTTCCTATATTAAAGCCCCGGTAATTCCAGGACACGAATTTATTGGTGAAGTAGTTAGTAAAGGGGATGCTGTCTCACAATATGAAATAGGAGACAGAATTATATCAGAGCAGATTGTCCCGTGTTGGGAATGCCGGTTTTGTAACCGGGGGCAGTATTGGATGTGTGAAAAACATGATCTATATGGTTTTCAAAATAATGTGAACGGTGGAATGGCTGAGTATATGAAGTTCACAAAAGAAGCCATAAATTATAAGGTTCCGGAAGGCCTTCCTATTGAAAAAGCGATATTAATTGAGCCATATGCCTGCAGTATGCATGCAGTGCAGCGGGCTGACATTCAACTTGGAGATGTTGTTGTGATTTCTGGCGCCGGTACGCTGGGTCTTGGAATGGTAGGAGCTGCTAAAAAAGCCGGGGCTCAGACGTTAATAGCCCTTGATTTGAAGAAAGACCGCCTGGAGTTAGCGAAAAAATTCGGAGCAGATTTAGTAATGAACCCTGCGGAAGAATCAGTAGAAGAAAGGGTAAAAGAATTGACGGGAGGCTATGGCTGTGATGTTTACATCGAAGCAACGGGTCACCCAGCTTCTGTCGAACAAGGTCTTTCCATGATTAGAAAACTGGGCCGGTTTGTTGAATTTAGTGTTTTTAAAGATCCAGTAACGGTAGATTGGAGTATTATAGGGGACCGTAAGGAATTAGACGTACTGGGATCTCATCTTGGGCCGTATTGCTACGAGATTGTTATTAATAATATTGAAAATGGAGATATGCCAACGGAAGGGGTAGTCACCCACAGGCTGCCGCTGGATAAATTTGAAGAAGGCTTTCAATTAATGAAAAAAGGCGAAGAATCTTTAAAAATAATTTTAGAGCCTTAGAATGTACAGAAAATTCATAAAATTGGAGGGATAACAATGAAAAAGCGGCTGTTTTTAATTTTTATAATTGCATTAATTACCGTACTTTCTGCATGTTCAAGTGGAAATAATGAGGCAAGGACAGAAAGCGGAGAAAGTGGTGGAACGGCAGAAGCCGATTTGGATGAGCTTGATGGAGAATTCGATTGGAAAAGATTTGAAGGATCTGAAATCAATGTAGCCTTAAATGACCATCCGTATACGGAAGCAATATTGGAACGTTTGCCGGAATTTGAAGAAAAGACAGGAATAACAGTGAACGACTCTGTTACCCCTGAAGAAAATTACTTTGATAAGTTATCAACAAACTTAAATGCAGGGAATGGGAACCCGGATGTATTTATGACGGGGGCTTATCAAATCTGGGAATACGCACCTTCTGGTTACATCCAGAGCTTAGATGAATTTATAGAAGATGAAAGACGTACAGGAGAAGAATTTGATCAGGAAGACTATTTTGAAGGGGTGCTTAACGCCAATCGTTGGGACGGGGTACCTGGAAATCCTGTTGGGGAGGGGGATCTGTGGGCCTTGCCGCTTGGCTTTGAATACAATGCATTAAGCTACAACAAACGTGCATTAGAAGAAGCAGGGATTGATGAAGTCCCAGAAACCTTAGATGAACTAATTGAAGTCGGGGAGCAGTTGAATGGTTGGAACGGTGAAGGTTCTTACGGCATCGGGGTGCGTGGAACCCGCTCCTGGGCAACGATTCACCCGGGGTTTATGACTTCTTTTGCTAACCATGGAGCCGAAGATTTCGTAGTAGAGGATGATCAACTAAAACCGCAGCTTAATTCACCGGAAGCCGTTGAAATTACCGATAAATTTGCACAAATGATTCGTACAGCAGGACCATCGGACTGGACAAACTACACCTGGTATCAAGTTTCTTCCGATTTAGGAGCAGGTAAAGCGGCCATTACTTATGATGCAAACACTTTCTCCTTCTTTAATAACCAAGAGGGTGCCACTGCAGAAGCAGGTAATATGGCACTGGCTCCTCCTCCTAAAACAAAGGATGGAGAGCTAGGGTCAAACATGTGGGTATGGTCTTTAGCAATGAATAGTACTTCAGAAAAGAAGGATGCAGCCTGGTTATTTATGCAATATTTCTCAGGAAAGGAACACACCAAATGGGGAGCAGAAAACATGGATGTTATTGAACCCGTTCGTCAATCGGCCTATGAATCTGATGGATATCAAAATCGTATCGCCGACATTGATGGTTATAAAGAAACATTTGAGACAATGATTGATAATGCCACCATAGAATTCACACCGCAGCCTCAATTTTTTAATGCAACAACGGAATGGGCAGAAGCACTCCAGGATATTGTTAATGGGGACGATACACAGGAGCGGCTCGATGAGCTAAACGATAGTATTGAAAATCGGGTGTCGAGAATACGGTAGATTAATTAGTTGGGGAGATGACTTAGACCTAAGCGAACAAACCTATACTTTTTGAGGCGGGTCTTTGTCATCTTTTTCGCTTAATAGATTCACGAATAGAAAGTAGGGGTAATAATGGCAGCACCTGAGAAAAAACTTTCCTCAGAGCATGCAGGCAGACTAAATGAACCACCCGTTCCTTCTTATACGAAAGAACACAAAATACCTCTTTCGAAAAAATTACGGCCATACCTGATTTTAGGTCCTGCTTTTTTACTGACAGTGGGTATTTTAATTCCATTTGGAATGGCCGTTATTTTTTCATTTACAAATTATTCGTTTCAATATCCTTCCTATAACTTTGTAGGGTTGTCTAATTATCTTTACATTTTCCAAAGCGCCAGTTTTTGGCAGAGTGTAAAAGTGACGTTTATGTATGCAGGATTGGCCACTTTAATTGAAACACTGCTTGGTATTGGAATAGCTATGCTGTTAAATAGAGAGAATCTTTTGGCACGTTCCTTACGAATTGTACTTATTTTTCCACTTGTCATTGCCCCGGTTATCGCGACATTAATCTGGCAGCTTATGACGAATAATTCAGTAGGTATTTTAAGCAAATGGTTAAGAATGATTGGCATTACTGAATTCAAATGGGCGGCTGATCCAAGTTCAGCATTATTTACGGTATTAATAATTGATGCCTGGGTGTTTACTCCTTTTGTTATTATTCTAGTTCTCGCAGGCCTCCGATCGCTGCCCAAAGCTCCTTTTGAATCTGCAATGATTGACGGGGGTTCGGCGTGGTTCACATTTAAAAATTTAACGCTTCCGATGATCATGCCTATGCTCTTAATAGCCATATTGTTTAGATTAATGCTTTCCTTACAAATGTTTGATATTATCTTTGCTTTAACTCGTGGAGGGCCTGGCGATACGCTAATGACACTACCGTTGACCGCTTATTTTGAAGCATTTTCTTATAAGGAGTTGGGGGCATCCCTTCCTTATATGGTCATTTTATGGGTATTTGTTTATGTGGTGAGCCATTACATGGTTAAATATTGGACCAGAACTCAACGAAGGGCATCAGGAAAATAGGAGGTTTAGAATGAAAAGGAATAAAATAATAGAATTTTTTAAAGACCTGGCATTGTTTTTATATGCGCTGTTTGCACTGTTTCCCTTGGTGTGGCTAGTGATTATCTCATTTAAGCACGACAGGGACATGTTTACCACCACGTTTATTTTCAACCCTACTTTAGAAAACTATAAAATCATTTTTTCTGATGGGAGTTTTATTGGTTATTTTATCGATAATTTAATCGTGAGCAGTGGTGCCATTGCTTTATCCGTAATTGTAGGAGTCCCGGCAGCATATGCGTTGGCCAGATTCAATTTTAAAGGGAGGGAGACGATTGCCTTTACTTTTCTTTCCTTTCGATTTGCTCCAGAAATTTTTGTTGTACTGCCGATTTTTTTAATATATCAGCAGATAGGTTTGTACGATACTTATTTTGGACTGATCTGGGTCTTCCAGGTGCTTTCCCTTCCCTTAATGATCTGGATACTGCGGGGTTACTTTGAAGATATTTCAGTGGAGATGGAACATGCGGCAAGAATGGATGGATATACATGGTGGCAAGTGTTTTTAAAAATGATAATGCCGTTAATTAAACCAGGGCTGGTTGCTTCAGCTTTATTATCCTTAATTTTTGTATGGAACAACTTTACGTTTTCATTATTGCTTGCCGGCCAGGATGTGATGACTACAACTGTTGCAATGGTCGGTTACTTATCATCAGATACCGTTCATTATGGACAGATGGCAGCTGCCGTACTTATATCTGCATTGCCTATTATTATCCTTGCGTTGGCGATTCAAAAGCATTTGGTACGCGGTTTAAGTATGGGAGCAGTTAAAGGATAAGGAGGGATAAGTGATGGCTGATATTAGACTTGAGAATATCTCTAAACGTTTTAATAATGATATTGCTCTTAATGACGTGAATATTGAGGTGAAAGATAAAGAATTTTTTATTATTTTTGGCCCCGCCGGCGCAGGCAAAACGACTTTATTAAATGTAATAGCTGGAATCCATATGCCGAACCATGGTGCTGTATATTTACAAGATCAATATATTAATCACGTGGAACCGGAAGATAGAAATATTGCAATGGTGTTTGAGGATTATGCGCTGTATCCCCATTTGTCCGTTTTTGATAATATCGCTTCTCCTTTAAGAAGTCCTCGTTACAAAAAACCCGAACCGGAAATAAAAAAAGAAGTGGAACGTGTAGCAGAAATTTTAAATATAGAGTGGCTGCTGGAGCGCTCTCCGGATCAGCTGTCAAATGGGCAGCGGCAGCGGGTGGGCTTAGGCAGAGCATTGGTTAGAGAACCCAATGTATATTTAATGGATGAGCCGATCACTCACCTTGACGCTAAATTAAGACATCAGATGCGGGCGGAGTTGAAAGAAATGCAAAAAAGTTTGGATACTACTACGATCTATGTCACCCACGATTATCTGGAAGCCCTGAGTTTAGGGGATAGAATTGCCGTAATTAATGAAGGACAGATTATGCAGGTAGGAACACCAGAAGAAGTTTATTTTTTTCCAGAGAATGAATTTGTGGCGGGTTCCTTTGGGGAACCTGAAATCAATATTTTTGAAGGCGATATTATGACTAGTGAACAAGTGGATTTCAGCCCATTTTTTGGCCAATCCGCATTCGGTTTCCTGCCTAAAGAAAAACAGCAAGTGTTGGGCAATAAGGGGCTGCAAACAATTAGAATCGGTCTGCGTCCAAAAGATATCCATTTTCAATTTGAACCAGTTAACAGCAAGGAATATATAAAAGGGAAAGTATTCAGCTTTGAACCTCTTGGAGCAAAAGCAGTACTCACCGTTGAAATTAATGGCAAGTATATTCGAATCACGATGAAGTACAATGAAGATATTTCTATCAACCAGGATGTTTATATCAAAATAGACTTAAATACTGCGATCTATTTTGATGAGCTGGGCAATAATTTGCTGAGCCAATTTTCAGCAAAAAGGAGGGGGATGGCATGGCAAAATTAGTTTTACATCAATTAAAAAAGATATATGCCAAGAAAGATGAAAAAGTTTATGCGGTAAAAAATTTGAATCTTGATTGCAGCGATGGTGAATTTGTTGCATTACTCGGCCCTTCTGGTTGTGGAAAATCAACCACGTTACGAATGATCGCTGGTTTAGAAGAAATTACAGAGGGAGACATTCTTATCGGCGGTCGTAAAGTGAATGATCTTCATCCAAAAGACAGGAACATAGGTTTAGCGTTTGAGAATTATGCTATGTACCCTCCATTATCGGTTTACGACAATATCAGCTTTAATTTAAGAGCAGGGGGAGTTCAAAAAAAAGAAATTAAACAACGCATCAATAAAATTGCGGAACTGCTGGATATTCAGGACTTATTGGACTTCAAACCAGGAATGTTGTCAGGCGGTCAGAAACAACGGGTTAACATCGCCCGGGCACTTATAAGAGAACCAGAAGTATTGCTGCTTGATGAGCCTCTTTCCCATTTAGATGGAAAAGTAAGACAAAAAATGAGGACAGAAATTAAACATCTTCACACCGAAATTAATTCAACAACGATTATTGTAACGCATGATCAATTGGAAGCTATGGCGCTTGCTGATCGAATTGCTATTATTAAAGAAGGGGAGTTGCAGCAGTTTGGCACGCCTTATGAAGTATTTAATCATCCGCAAAATGAATTCGTCGCTGGTTTTATTGGGGAACCACCTATGAATATCATGGAAGTGCTGACAATTAGGAATAAAGGGCGGCTATTTTTTAAAACAAAAAACAATGTTATTTCATTTCCGGTCCCTGATAACTATGTACAATATGTAAGAGAGAATGAAACCTATCATTTTGGGATCAGACCAACTGATATTTCCGTAGTAGAGGGGGAAGATTTTTCGGTTGAAACAAATGTTTCTATTTTTGAAAATCTGGGGGAAGAATGCAGGGTTCACATAAGACTGGAGGAGCAGACCATGTTTAGTATAGTAAGCAGCGAGCTGTTGAATTTAAAACAGGGGGATCCGGTCAAGCTGAAATTTGAACAACACCGAATTCATATCTTTCACCCATCTTCAGGAGAAAGAATTGAAAACGTTCTACAGGAAGTGTGAAAGCGTTTAATTTATAAACTGGTTTGAAAGGAAGCAATCCTAACATAGGCGGTGAAAAAATGAAAAAGTTAATAAATGTGCCTGAAAACGTAGTAGATGAAATGATAGATGGTTTCTTAAAAGCACATCCTTCTTTAGTCAAAGGAATAGAAGCAAATTCACGCAGTATTATTCGTGCAGACGCTAATAAACAAGAGAAAGTAAGTGTCATTATAGGCGGAGGGTCTGGTCACGAACCTGCATTTATGGGTTACGTAGGTACAGGGATGGCAGATGGTGCGGCTGTCGGGAATATTTTTGCATCACCGCCTCCGGATCCAGTGTTGGAAGCGGTAAAAGCAGTAGACACAAGAAAAGAATCGCTGCTGGTATATGGGAACTATCAAGGTGATTTATTGAATTTTGGAATGGCAGCCGATTTAGCTGAAATGGAAAGTGATATCCAGGTGAAACAGGTGATCGTAAAAGACGATGTGGCTTCGGCGCCTAAAGAGGAATCAGATAAGCGAAGAGGAATTGCTGGAGAATTTTTTGTAACAAAAGTGGCTGGGGCAGCAGCTGAAACGGGTTATTCTTTAGAGCAGGTTTATGAATTAACGGAAAAAGCAAATCAGAATGTCAGATCGATGGGAGTTGGGCTGACTCCATGCTCGCTTCCCCAAACCGGCAAGCCGAGTTTTGAATTGATGGAAGATGAAATAGAGATAGGACTGGGGCATCACGGGGAACCTGGAGTTGAAAAAGAGAAGCTGCTATCTTCAAACGAGGTGACAGATCGATTAATGAACGACATTTTAGAGGATATGCCGTTAAATAAGGGAGAAGAGGTATCGGTCCTTGTGAATGGTCTTGGTTCAACCACCCGGATGGAACTATATATTATGTATAAAAGAGTGGAAGAAATCCTGAGTGAAAACGAAATCCACATTTATAAATCCTATGTAGGAAATTATAGTACGTCGCTGGAAATGGGAGGATGTTCCATTACTCTATTGAAAATGGAAGAAGATTTGAAACCTTTCATTGACGCTCAAGCGCATTGTCCCATGTTTGAACAAAACTAGCAGCTGGAGGTTACATATAATGAATGCATACGAGTGGAAACAATATTTTTCGAGGATTTCCAATATGGTGGAAAAGGAGAAAGACTATCTTTCCGAACTGGATCGAAAGCTGGGAGATGGGGACCACGGTGTTACGATGTCCATTGGATGGAAAGCTGTGAAGGAAGAACTGCAAACTAATTTACAAAACGAAAATGATTGTGGAACGGTTGCAATGAAAGTTGGGCGAACCTTTCTTAGTGCGGTAGGGTCATCTGTAGGCCCGTTATATGCTTCTGGATTAATTAGTGGAGCAAAGGCAGTAAAAGGAAAAGCTGAAATATCTCATCAAGACGCAGTCGTTTTCTGGATACAATTCGTTTCAGGTGTACATGAAAGAGGGCAGGCTCAAGTGGGTGATAAAACGATGGTAGACACTTTTCTTCCAATTCAGGAGGAACTGAAACGTTCAGGGGACTTGATAAAAGCGTTGGACGCGGCGAAACAGGGGATGGAGTCGACGAAACAGCTTGAATCCAAAAGGGGGCGTTCCAGTAGATTGAAAGAACGTTCTATTGGTCATCAGGATCCTGGAGCAACTTCTGCCTATTTAATTTTTTCGCTGTTTGTAGAACAATTTAGTTAATTTTGTATTGTTCTTATTTACAGGAGGAGCGGGGGGCAGGGCCCGCCCCCTCCTATTTATACAGGCTCTTCTCAATAGATGGTGTTTGATGGAAAGTATAGTGTTGCTAAATAGCTGCAACAGCTGGGAGGAAGCGATGAGGGAAAAAGAAATTAAAGGATTAATAATTGATATAGATGGTACGGTTTTTCATGGAGAACAAGTCATTGATGGAGCTGCGGAAATACTCAATTTTTGGGATCAACGTGGCATGGAAATGGTCTTTTTAAGTAATAGGGGAAACATCTCCAGGAAAACAGCTGCGGCTCGTTTACAACGAGCTGGAGTGAATGTTCACTACGAGCAGATGATTCTTTCTTCATACGTTTCCGCTTGTTTTTTAAAAACCTATTACCCTACTCAAGAAGTTTGGTTATTTGGTGATAAGGGATTAAGAGAAGAGATGGAAGCAGACGGAATTAAGCTGGCAGCCAAACCTGAAGATGCAGACTGGGTTGTTATTACATTACATGAGACCTTGACTTACAAGGACTTAAATGCAGCTTTTCGCGCGGTCAAATCAGGTGCGAATATTTTGGCCACAAATAAAGACAAATCTGTACCTGATAAGGAAGGAAAAGAATCCATTGATGTTGCTGGAATGATTGGAGCAATTGAGACAGCAGCCAATCGGCAGACAGATATAGTTATCGGGAAGCCATCTCATTTTATGATGGAAGCTGTCATGAAAAAAAATGGTTCATCCCCCGGAGCAATGTATGATTATCGGCGATAGTTTGTTTTCGGATATTGTTATGGGGTATGCATTTGGATATCAAACAGCATTGGTGTTATCCGGAAATACAACCAAAGCGGAAGCTGACTCAGCTGTAAAACCTCCGGACTACATTTTTTCTTCTATTGCAGCTGTTCAATTATAGACTTTTCCCAAGGGGAGGAATATCTTTTGTTATCAACATCTCAACAAATGAAAACATTTATAAGTAAAATAGGTAATCATAATATTCAACTTCCGGATATCGTTATGGAAAAAGGCGCGATATCCTTTTTGTTAGATTTATTAAATGAATACAATTACAAAAAACCTGCCGTTATTTATGATGATTATACGTTTATGGCAGCAGGAGATATGGTATGCGATCTTTTAAAAAATAATAAAACGAAAGTGTTTGAAACTTTTGAGTATTCCCTGTTAACCGATCAGCATCATCAGGTTGTTCCAAATGAAGAAACCATTATGGATTGTATGGTGGCACTGCCTGATAATACTGATGTACTGATTGCTGTGGGAACCGGTACGATTCATGATATTGTTCGCTTTATTGGAAGTAAAATGAAAATACCATTTATCTCTTTTCCTACAGCTGCTTCTGTTGATGGGTTTACTTCAAAAGGCTCTCCCCTTCTTTTACAGCGATTCAAGAAAACTATACAAACTGCTTCTCCTATAGCAGTTATTGCAGATCTTGATGTACTCGAAAAAGCGCCTCCAGAGATGACAGCAAGTGGTTTTGGAGATATGCTTGGAAAATATACGTCTCTGTTAGACTGGTATATTTCCTCCTGTTTTGCGAATGAACCATACGTTCCGGAGGCAGCAGAAATTACTAACGAGGCTCTTCGGCAATGTGTGAATAACGTAGATAAAATATCCAGTCATGATGTTGAAGGGGTTGAAATATTAATGGATGCTTTAATTGCTTCGGGTCTGGTAATGCTCGTTTTGGATTACTCCCGACCTGCTTCCGGAGCCGAACATCATTTGTCGCATTTTTGGGAAATGGAGCTGTTAGACAAAAATGCAAAACAGCTGCTTCACGGTGCCAAAGTAGGGGTAGCTACGATACTTATTACCAAAATATACAAAGAGCAATTCACCTCCTTTATAAAAAGTTTAAAAACGAAAGAATCCAAATATCAGCAAACAGTAATAAATCATTGGAATGAAATAAATTCTCGTATAAATGATCTCCCCACTCCCGAAAAACTAGCGGAGTGGTTAAAAATGGCCGGAGGGCCAAATTCAACGAAGGAATTAGGGATTGACGGAGAATTAGTGAAGAAAAGTTTGCAAAAAGCTTATCTTCTTCGAGAACGTTGTACAGGATTACGATTGTTGCGGGAATAAGATTATCATTCTATATAATAATTAGAAATGAATTACAATAAAACGAATAACAAAAATAAACGAAAGTATAAATTGACATATGAAAATAAAAGTTATAAAATGAAAAATAATAAAGGAGGATCGAACTTAAATGAAAATAGCGCTAGGTAGTGATCATCATGCATTCGATTTAAAAGAAGAAGTAAAAGCATATATTCATAACCTGGGCCACGATGTAGAGGATTATGGCTGCTACAGCTGCGACGCGGTGGATTACCCTGATGTAGCGTTTGGGGTAGCCCAGGACATCTCAAATGGAAAGGCGGAACGTGGTGTATTAATTTGCGGGACTGGAATCGGGGTGGCAATTGCTGCTGGTAAAGTACCGGGGATCCGGGCAGCTCTTTGTCATGATACTTATTCTGCGGAAAGAGCTCAACTGAGTAATAACGCCCAAATATTAACCATGGGCGCTAAGATTATTGGAGTGGAAGTAGCAAAAAAAATAGTTGAAAGTTATTTAAATGTCACATTTGACGGTGGTAATTCCGAAAGAAAGATTCAAAAAATCATAGATAGAGAAAAAGAATACGGGGCTAAGAGGTAATAGTGGGTACAAATCTCGAATGGGTTATCTTAACCGTTGGGGGCAGCCTGACGGTTATTATTTTTCAGTAGTTAGGAAGATTACTTTGGCGTTTTTGAGATCCAGCTTCAACCTCCAGCCGCTCGCTCGAAGGCCTGCAGGTCCGTTCAGCACCAGAAGGTGGTGTTCTTTGCTAAACTTCCTCTATTCAGGGAGCTTACGCTTTATTAAAAAGAGAGGGGGATTGGGATGCAGTCATTAGCGATGTCATTTCTGAACGTTACACAGGAAGCAGCCATTTCTGTTTTTCCCCATATCGGCAAAGGAGACAAAATACTTGCCGATCATAAAGCGACGGAAGCGATGAGGGAAACGCTTCATTCTCTGAATGCTCATTCAAGAGTGGTTATCGGAGAAGGGGAAATGGACAATGCTCCGATGCTTTATATCGGGGAAGAACTTGGAGCATCTGATGAGCCTAAAGTCGATATTGCAGTGGATCCCATTGACGGAACCACGCTTGTTTCAAAAGGGCAGGGGAACGCCATTGCTGTATTAGCCGCCGCCGAACGTGGAGGCCTGCTGCATGCTCCGGATATGTATATGGAAAAAATAGCGGTCGGTCCAAAAGCTAAAGGCAGAATTGATGTCAGCGCCCCGATAGAATCAAACGTAACAGCGGTTTCAGAAGCACTCGGGAAGCCAGTATCCCAACTAAACGTTCTGGTCCAGGACAGAAAACGACATTATTCTCTTATTAAAGCTATTCAAAAGATGGGAGCCAGTGTTACCTTATTTTCGGATGTGGATATTACCGGCATCGTTTCCACAGCCGTGGACGGCAAAGATGTCGACATGCTTGTAGGAACCGGAGGTGCCCCAGAGGGTGTCATTGCGGCTGCTGCGATGAAAAGTCTGGGCGGCGATTTTCAAGGAAGGCTCAAGCCTTCAAATAAAGAACAATATAACCGCTGTCGGGTTATGGGAATCGCAGATCCGGAGAGATATTTAACACTCGATGATATCGTTTCTACGGACCGATGTTTTTTTGCAGCGACAGGAATTACCGATGGACCATTGTTAAAAGGAGTAAAATCTAAAAGCGGTGACATGCTGCAGTCTCAGACATTTCTAGCGGCGGCCCAGCAGTATCATGTCATTGAATCTGTCCATATAAAGTCGCAGCTTTCAGAAAACGTTAGGTAAAACAGGAGGAATAGTATCATGCTCGTTTCTATGACGGAGATGCTGAAACAAGCGAAAAAAGAAAAGTATGCCGTAGGTCAGTTCAATATCAACAATCTTGAATTTGTCCAGGCTATTCTGAAAGCAGCCCGCGATGAAAAATCTCCGGTTATATGCGGCCTTTCCAAAGGAGCTATGAATTATATGGGAGGTTTTCATACCGCTGTTCATATCGTGAAGGAAGCGATCAATAATCAGACCGAAAAGCCACTTGTGCTTCACGGCGGTATTTGGTTGAAGAGTCAGAGGACCCCAATTTGCTCCTATTAGCCTCCGGCTCGGATAGTATGCCATCCTGGGATTTGTTTGAGAAGCAATCGGAAGAATATAAAAAGGCTGTTATTTCTCCGGAAGTGAAACACCGGGCAGCTATAGAAATGGCAAGCCCATTAGGATGGGAAAGATATACAGGAGATCACGGAAAAGTGTTTGGAATCGAAACATTCGGTGCTTCCGCACCGGGCAGTGTCATCCTGAAAGAATACGGGTTTACAGTATAAAATATCGTGAAGCAGATAAAACATATGTTTTAAAAAGCGTTTTTAGCTTGTTTTTGCAAATGAGAGAAGGGGATGACCAAAATGGAGGTCATCCCCTTCTTGCCGGGAGAATAATAGGACATATAGTACGTTATTTTCTGGATTTTTCCCTTTTCGGAAAGGGGTTCGGACATATAATACGTTATTCCCCGTTTTCAGGGCCCAAATAGCCTCGATTGCTGCAAATAGAGGAACAAATGTCCGAACTTTAAAAAACCTATTAGCTCCGAGATTAACGGAATATATGTCCGCAGCGTCCTATAGAGTCTGGGTTTTACGGACGCTCGACGATAGTGGCAACCCCCTGGCCGCCGCCGATGCAGAGAGTGGCGAGCCCGGTGCTGCTGCCCCGCCGATTCATTTCATACAGCAGAGTGACGAGCACGCGGGTCCCGCTTGCGCCGATTGGGTGACCGAGGGCGATGGCTCCGCCGTTTACGTTCAGCCGGTCTTTGGGGATTTCCAGATCCTGCTGCACGGCAAGGGATTGGGCAGCAAAGGCTTCGTTTGCTTCTACCAAATCCAGGTCTTGGATACTCAAGCCGGTTTTTGCGAGGACCCGTTTGGTTGCCGGAATAGGACCGGTCCCCATAATGCGAGGTTCCACGGCTGCACTGGCGTTACCGCGTAGTCGGGCGAGAGGGGTGATATTCATTTCCCGGGCGCGTCGTTCACTCATGACCACAACGGCGGCTGCACCATCGTTAATTCCGGAGGCATTTCCTGCTGTTACACTGCCCTCTTTGCGAAAAGCCGGGCGCAGCTGCCCCAGTTTTTCTGCCGTCGTGCCGGCGCGGATGTGCTCATCTTGCTCTACCACGATCGGATCTCCTTTACGCTGGGGGACTTCGATTGGGGTTATTTCTTCCTGAAAGAAGCCGTTATCGCGGGCGGCAGCCGCTTTTTGCTGACTAGAAGCGGCAAATTCATCCTGTTCTTCCCGGCTGAAACCGTACTGATCGTTCACATTTTCGGCGGTGAGGCCCATGTGATAATTTTCCATGGCACAGGTGAGCCCGTCGTGAATCATACTGTCTATTAGTTTTTTATCTCCCATACCGAGGCCTTCCCGTGCGTTCATGCTGAGATAGGGGGCCTGGCTCATGTTTTCCATGCCGCCGGCGATGACAATATCAGCTTCTCCGGTCTGCAAGGCCTGCGCGGCAAGGTGTACCGCTTTCAAACCGGAGCCGCAGACCTTATTGATGGTCATTGCCGGGGTGTATTCTGGAAAACCAGCGTGCATCGCTGCGATCCGGGCCGGATTCTGACCAAGGCCGGCCTGAAGCACATTTCCCATGATAATTTCGTCGACCTGCTCCGCCTCTACACCGGAGCGCTTCAGGGTGTCCTTTAGGACAGCAGCTCCTAAATCAACGGCAGATACGTCTTTGAAAGCTCCACGAAAACCTCCAATGGGAGTGCGGACTGCCCCGGCCAGAACTACGTTTTCCATTGTCATTTGGAATCCTCCTTCTGCATAAGGGCTTCATCCACAGTAAAGGAAGCTTCTGTGTTCTCGCGGACAGATGCAATATCAGCACCATTTAACACTTCTTTCAGAATCATGCCGTTTTCGGTGAAATCAAATACTGCCATGTCCGTGATCAGGCGGCTGACTACCTGCTCACCGGTAAGGGGGAGGTCGCAGGATTTCCGGACTTTAGAGGCCCCGTGTTTATTCACGTGATTCATGATGATCACCACTTTGCGGGCACCCTGGACGATGTCCATGGCTCCTCCCATGCCTTTTACCATTTTTTCTGGGATCATCCAATTGGCGAGATCACCGTTTTCAGATACTTCCATGCCGCCAAGAATGGCCAGATCAATATGACCGCCCCGGATCATGGCAAATGATTCGGCATTGTCAAAAAAGGAACCGCCATTTTTCACCGTGACTGTTTCTTTCCCGGCATTAATGAGATCCGGATCCAGCTCGGATTCGTCCGGATAAGGACCGATGCCAAGCAGCCCGTTTTCAGAATGCAAAAAGACGTCCGTTCCTGCGGGGATATGATTAGCAATCATGGTAGGCATGCCGATTCCAAGGTTCACGATCATACCGTCTTCGATTTCCTGTACCGCCCGGTTAATGATTTTTTCGCGGGAATTACTCATCTTTTTCGTCCTCCTTCTTCTATTTATTAAGCCTGGGCTACGGTGCGTTTTTCAATTCGTTTTTCATATGCCCCGCCTTCAAGAATGTCCTGGACATAGAGTCCCGGGGTATGAATGAAATCTGGATCCAGCTGTCCGACTTCTACAAGCTCCTCGACTTCCGCTATCGTCTTTTTCCCGGCAGCTGCTGCGAGTGGATTGAAGTTACGGGCTGTTTTTCTGTAGATGAGGTTGCCGTAGGGATCGCCCTTCCATGCTTTGACGAGAGCGGCATCGCCGGTAATGGCCTCCTCCAGAATACAGGTTCTGCCGTCGAATTCTTTGTGTTCCTTTCCTTCCGCAATCGGGGTGCCAACGCCGGTCGGGGTGTAAAAGCCGCGGATCCCGGCTCCGCCGGCTCGGATTCGCTCAGCGAGGGTTCCCTGCGGTACAAGCTCCACCTCGAGTTCCCCATTCAAATACTGTTCTTCAAATATTTTATTTTCCCCGACGTAAGAGGCTACCATTTTTTTAATCTGTTTGTTCGCCAGCAGCAGACCCAGGCCCCAGTCATCGACGCCGCAGTTGTTACTGACGACAGTAAGGTCTTTGGCTCCATGTTCGGCAAGGGCGGTGATCGCTTTTTCCGGAATACCGCAGAGACCAAAGCCTCCTACGATAATCGTGTCGCCGTCTTTTATGGATCGAACACTGGTTTCAAAGGACGTTGATCGTTTTGTCATCCTTTACCCGCTCCTTTTCTGTAAAAGTTCTTTCTTTCACTTTACTACAAGCGCTTACATGCGTAAAATAGATAAATATAATATATTTATTCTTTATAGGAATAAAAGGAGAATTCAATGGAACTGAAACAGCTGCGTTATTTTTTAGAGGTGCATCAAGAGGAAAGCTTTTCAAAAGCCAGTGAAAAATTACATGTGTCCCAGCCGGCATTAAGCAAAGTCATTCATCAGCTCGAAGAAGAACTGGATATCCGTCTGTTTGACCGCTCCACCCGGCATTTAAAAATTACCGGAGAAGGGGAAATGATACGAAAACATGCGCAAAAAGTGCTGCGGGATGTGGAAGATCTAACGAAAGCAGCGAATGAAATAAAGTTTCGTAAAAAAGGGAGCTTCACATTTGGCCTGCCTCCGGTAATCGGCTCAAGTTTTTTTCCTTCTATTATTGCCTCCTTTCGAAAACAGTATCCCGAAGCAGAAATGCATATTGTCGAAGAAGGGGCAAAAATTATGGAGCAGTCCCTGCTGGAAGGAAATATCGATGTCGGGGTGGCGATCCTGCCGGTCGATGAGGAACAGTTTGAAGTCCGGCCGATCGTAAAGCGGGAACTGCTGCTCGTTGTTTCTAAGGAGCATTTGTTGGCCGGGCGGGAGAACGTAACGATGAAAGAACTGGAGCACGAACGTTTCCTCATGTTCCGAAAAGGATTTTCCTTATACGACCGGGTACGGGAAGGAGCGATTCAAGCAGGGTTTGAGCCGGTGATTGAGCACGAAAGTACCCAGTGGGATTTTTTAATTGAATTAGCAATGGCGGACCTTGGTGTGGCGTTTTTACCGGAAACGGTGGTAAAAAAAGCCAATCTCCACGATGTCGCAGTGTTATCCGTCACCGATCCATCGATTCACTGGAATTTGGCACTGATCTGGCGCCGGCAGAGCTATCAGTCTCATGCGGCAGAAGAATGGGTGAACTTCGTGGAACAGGCCTTTCAGCATATGGAGGAAGGCGATGTGCTGCTGTGAAAAAATGGTAGAGAGAAACGCTGAAAAGAGTTAGGTGACGGTTTGAGTGAAAATAACGCCGAAAGTGGTGGACACCAGCCATTACTATGGCGGGAGGATGGAACGATTACGCGGCAGTCCTTATCTGGAAGGCAGCCGCTTTCCTCTCCGCATTTATGAAAGAAATATATAAGGTTTATTAATCATTTTAATTGTTACAAAATTAAAAAAGTATTGAAAAAAATCAAGAAGGGTGGTTTAATTATAATTAACTTCGAAGGAAGACATGAGACTGGGAGTAATGAAAAAGAGAATAGAAGGGAGGAAAAATTTTTTAAAGCGTTTTGAAAGCGCTTTAAATTTTGAATCAAAAGATACGTACCTTTATGTATTGGTTATTACAAATTAAAAGGGGTTGTGAATGATGAAGAAAATGGTGAGCTGGAGTGCTGGTCTTTTTAGTTTTATTTTATTATTAACTGCCTGTGCGGATGACACCAGTCAGCAAAATCAGGAAGAAGATGAAAATCAGGGATCCGAATCGTCAGCGGCGGAAGAAGATGCTACCCAAATCAGCTTCATTCACTGGAGAGGGGAAGATGAAGAAGTTTTTGATGATATCATTGATCAATTCGAAGAAGAACATCCAGACATCACCGTTCAGATGAACATTTATCCATCGGAGCAATATCAATCGAATGCCCAGCAGATGCTTCGGGATGGTTCTACTGGGGATGTATTCACATCGTTCCCCGGTACCCAGTTTGAAACCATTAATAACGCCGGATTTTTTACGGATTTATCCGATGAGGAGTTTGTAAATAATTTTGCCGATACGTCTCTGGAAGTTGGTCAGTCCGGCGGCAGTCAGCTTGCCCTTCCTTATCAGCTCGTATTCAATATGCCGGTCTATAACAAAGGAATGTTTGAAGAGCTGGGCCTTGACGTTCCAACTAGCTGGTCCGAATACCAGGAGATGGCTGAAACGCTGAAGGAGAATGACATCACACCGATTGCGTTCCCGGGAGCTGACATAGGACCGAACCAAACAATGAACAGTATGATGATGAACAATGCGAAGGATGAAGACGTGTTCGCCAAATTGGAAAGCGGGGAAGAGACCCTGACGAATGAATGGTGGACCAAAACTCTGGAAGACTTTCAGTATTTTAATGATAATGGCTATTTTCAGGAAGATGCGTTGGGTACGAACCAGGATTCAGCGATGCAGATGGTAGCAGATGAAAAAGCAGCGATGCTGGCTACCGGTTCGTACCATATGGCTTCCCTGCAGGACTTGAATCCAGAACTTGAGTTAGGCTTCCTTCCGCCGATCACGGTTCCGGAAGACGAAGTCGAATATGAAGGGATCCATACCGCCACCTTTATGCTGGCTGTCAATGATAACTCCGAGAAGAAAGAAGAGGCGAAGACGTTTATCGAGTTTTTAAGCCAGCCTGATATTGCTTCTCAGTATGCGAATGAAACCGGACAGCATTTAACAGTGAACGATGTAGAATACGAGTCGGACGCCTTGCAGAATACGTCTCATTGGATTGATGAAAAAGACACAAGATTTCAGCCTCGCTATTTAATTACAGAAGCTTCTGTAGAAGATGCTGTGCTGGGTTCCATTGAAAATGTTCTTGGCGGCACAGACCCTGAAGAGGCAGCCGAAGAAGCTCAGCAGATTGTGGAGGAAAATACAAATTAGTGCTGTGTGAAAGCCCGCAGCAAGTAAACTACTAAAAGGATTGATTTCATGAGAATCTCTAAAACAATCTATTTCTTTTTTATCCCTGGGTTGATCCTTTATGCTTTATTTTTTCTATATCCAACCATCAGCGCGATTTTCTACTCGTTTACGAACTGGGATGGGATAAGTGAAAACTTCAATTTTGTTGGGTTAGAAAACTATGAAAAAGCTGTCACCGGAGATAGTGTGTTCGTGAAGTCAGTCGGCAATAATTTAGAGTTTATGCTCTTTGTCGTAATCTTTCAAACCATCATCGCATTAATTTTTGCTATTCTGCTCGTAAAAAACACGAAGGTTAATTACTTGCTGCGGGCGCTGTTTTTCTTTCCAACGATATTGTCATCGGTATCAGTAGCTTTTATCTGGACCTTTGTTTATGATCCTTCGCTTGGGATTTTAAATCAACTTTTGAGCTTAATAGGTTTAGAATTTCTTACGCAGAACTGGCTCGGAAATGGAAATATAGCGATTTATTCGCTTGCTTTTACGCAGGTTTGGTTTCACGCGGGACAGATGTTGATCATCTTTGTGGCCGGCTTGCACGCCATTCCGTTTGATCTGTATGAAGCGGCAAAAATAGAAGGAGCGACCAAGTGGCAGACGTTTAAGAAGGTAACGTGGCCGCTGCTTGCCCCCTCTGCCACGATTGTTATTGCGTATACTACGATCCAATCGTTCCAGGCGTTTGATTTAGTATTCGCGATGACAGGCGGCGGTCCGAATAATACGACAGAGATCATTTCCACCTATATTTATGAAATTGCCTTCCGGGGGTATGACTTTGGGTATGCTTCTGCGATTTCCGTTCTTTTCATGGCAATGATCGCGCTAATTACGTTTATTCAGTTTAAAGTGCTTCGTTCGAACCGGGTGTCCTATTAAGGAAAGGAAGGGTGGCCATGTTTTTTAGAAGATTTGCTGTTTTCATATACGCGGTGTTAATTCTGATACCGCTTATTATGGTAATGCTGACCTCAATGAAAACCCGGGAAGAAACCTTTCAAAACCCGTTAGGGCTCCCGGAAGCAGGTATAAACACGGATAATTTTGTTTCTATTTTCTACGAGCAGACGATGGCGGGCTATTTCGTGAACAGTGCGACGGTAACCCTTTGTTCGGTATCACTCACCTTATTTTTTGCTTCGATGATTGCATATGGCATTACGCGCTTGAACAACTGGAAAGGAAATGCTCTGTTTGTCTTGTTTTCTCTTGGAATGATGGTGCCGCCCCAGGTCAATATGGTCCCGCTGTATTCTGTGGTCTTGAACCTTGGGTTAACGAACAGCCTGCTCGGCCTTATCTTAGTAAATATCGCGTCGACGCTGCCGGTGGCTGTCTTCATTTTGACCGGTTTTATGAAAACTCTGCCAAAAGAGTTGTTTGAAGCATCAACGGTAGACGGGGCCGGCAACTGGAAAATGTATGCGAAAGTGGCACTACCCCTGTCTTTACCATCCTTATCCGCGACGGCCATATTCTTGTTTGTCATGCACTGGAATGATTTGTTGTATCCGTTGTTGTTCATCACGGATAATTCCTATAAAACACTGCCGCTGGCGCTTCTGGATTTTCAGGGACAGTATTCCACGAACTACCCCATGTTGTTCACCGGTGTACTGATCGCCTCCGCGCCGATGGTTATTACTTATATTTTCCTGCAGCGTTATTTTGTCGCGGGTATGACTTCAGGCGCTGTCAAAGGATAATTGTTTTTCATGGCTCAAAAAGTAGAAAATTTCGCGTTTTTAAGATTGCGGAAAATGTCCGCCTGCAGCGGAGTCCTTTTCCCTTTATAAGACGTATTTTTCTTAGATAGAGGAGGCAGAAGAAATGCTGAAACAGCTGCAGTCCCTGAATTCTCACCTTGCCATCCAGCACGTGGAAGACCGTTCTTTTTCCACTTTTGGGCGGGTCCTTCCCCGTTTTCCTGCAGCAGAGGCGGTGGATAGACTGAAAGAAACAGACATTCCGGCCGGGGGAAATGTTTATATCCCTTCGGTGGACAGGTGGGAAAATGATACTTTTCGTCAGCACATCGAAAAAATGTATTACGGAGAAATGCCGATTCAGATCGGATATTGCAATGGAAACAGTTCATCGCTTCAAGGTCTCGAATTTCATAAAGGCAGTGAAATCAATGTGGGAGCCACAGATTTTGTCCTGCTGCTTGGCTCCGTGCTCGATATCGAAGAGGACCGGTTTCATACGAAGAACATCCAGGCCTTTTATGTTCCAGAAGCAACAGCGGTGGAATTATTTCAGACGACCCTGCATCTGGCCCCATGTAAAACAACGGGGGCTGGATTCCAATGCATGGTCATTCTTCCCCGCGGGACCAATGCTCCATTGGAAAAAACAGCAGATGATAAGCTCCTTTTCATGAAAAATAAATGGCTGCTGTCTCATCCTGAAAATAAAAAATTCACCGCGAAAGGAGCCCATGCCGGACTGGAGGGGCCTGACCTGGAAATACAATGGATGGAACCATCTTACTAGAAAGAAAGGAAGGGGAACGGAGTGGAGAATATAGTATATCTTCCGATTGGAAGAAAAACATTTGATTTGGAAACGGGAGAAGAAGAAAGGAAGAAAAGCTCTGCCTTTCTGCATCAAATAACAGAGCAGATCTTGGAACCAGAAGGAATTTTGACTTCTCCAGAAGAGCTGGAAAACTTTCTCGAGACGATAGATCCTCATCACGTGTCGGTCGTAATCTATCAGAGTATTACCTTTGCAGATGGGGAGTTTATCCAAACCGTGCTCGATAAACTTTCTGCTTCTATTATTGTTTGGTCAATCAGGGAACCGGCGGTGGGAGCAAGACTGCGCCTGAATTCCCTGACCGGAGGAAACAGTACCAGTCATGTCTTAAAATGCGCCGGTCACCGATATACGTTTGTGTTCGGCAACACGGAAGAAGCGCAGGTCCAGCAGCGGATTAAACAGCATGTGAAAATCCAGGCCCTTCTTACGGAGCTGCAGAACTTTAAAATTGGAGTGATAGGAGACTATCAACCGGGATTTTTCTTCTCCGGCACCGATGAAAAGCAGTTGAAAGAGCAGTTCGGCATTGATGTCCTGAGGCTGGATCTGCAAAAGGCCTTTGATAAAAGCAAACAGATGCCGCAGGAAAAATGGGAGCCGGAAATAGAGCGGGCCGAAAAACAGGTCGCCGGCTTGCAGCGATCGGATGAAACGGTCCAGCGTTTTGCTCAGTTTTCTTCCTATGTGAGACAGGAGGTATACGAACAGAATATCTCGGCGCTTGCGATCCGATGCTGGCCGGAATTTTTCAATGAATTGGGAGCGGCAGCCTGCTCTACGTTGTCTCAATTCACAGAAGAAGGAGTGGTATCCTCCTGTGAATCGGATATTCACGGGGCGGTGACTATGTTTATTTTACAGGAGCTTGCCGGCGGGAAATCACCATACTTGGGAGACATGGTTCACGTAAATGAAGCCAGTAATTCCGTTGTGTACTGGCATTGCGGCGCTGGTGCTTACTCTTTGGCCCATCCGGAGCAGGGAGCACGCCCCGGCGTTCATCCGAATCGTAAACTTGGATTCACGATGGAATTTGGGTTGAAACCTGGAAAAGTAACGATATTCCGAGTCGGCTGGACGCCGCAGGGCTATCGGTTATTAGTGATGAGAGGGGAAGCACTGGATACACCGCAGCGATTCAACGGCACATCGGTGGAGGTCCAGCTTGAAACAAATGTAACAGAAACATTATATGGGCTGATGGAGGAAGGGTTTGAACCTCATTACGGGCTTGTATATGAAGACGTCACGGAAGATTTGACGATGCTTGGAAAACAGCTGGGTCTGCCGGTATCTGTCTACAAGTTATGGTGAAGGGAGCTGCGGAATGATGAAACATATTGCCATTGGGCAATCCGGAGGTCCCACAGCAGTCATCAATGCGACGTTGGCCGGTTTTGTCCGTAAATTATATAAAGACCACGCTCTCTCCTTCGTTATCAACGGATATGAAGGATTGGCTGACAATTTATTGATGGATGCTGAAAAGGATACAATCACCAATCTGCTTCAGCATGAGAAAGTTCCCGGAGCTTTTCTTGGGGCCGGCCGTTATGAATTCGACCGGGAAAAAATAAAAGTATCCGTTGAAAATCTGCGCAGCCGCGGAATAAACACCCTCGTTTTCATAGGTGGAAATGGAACGATGCAGGCCCTGGCGCGGTTAAAAAAAGAAGCGGAATATCAGGGCTATGCTCTTCAGGTAATTGGTCTGCCTAAAACGGTGGACAATGACTTGGGAGAAACAGATCACGCGCCGGGGTTTGGCAGTGCGGCAAAGTATGTGGCCCACGCCGCACGGGATATGAGTCGTGATTTGCAGGCGATGAATAATTTCGAACAGGTTCGCATTCTGGAAACGATGGGAAGAAATGCCGGCTGGCTGACAGCGGCAGCAGGGCTGCTGAATGATCATCCCCAGGACGGTCCGCACGTTATCAGTCTTCCCGAGGACCCGCTTGCGCCGGAAGCATTGATAAAAGGTACAACCAGGGCCATTGAACAATATGGCTGCGCCCTTGTCATTGTCAGCGAAGGAGCAGTATGGGACGAAGCGTATCAGGTGGAGCGGGATTATGTCCGCGGCCGGCCAGTCCTAGGCGGGATTTCAAATGAAGTGGAGCAGGTGTTGAAAACCCATTTGAACGTCATGGTCCGTGCCGAACTGCTGGGGATGAATCAACGAAGTTTTTCCGCCGCCGTTTCCTCCACAGATTTTCAGGAAGCTCTGGAAACTGGTGAAATGGGAGCAGAGTGGGTGCGGGAGGAGAGAACCGGTGTCATGGCAGCGTTGCAACGTGTGAGCGAAACCCCCTACCGTATTGAATATATTCCTGTTTCTCTTGAAGCAGTAGGAAGCAGCGGAGAACGGAAACTTCCTGCCCGTTTTATGAAGGACCAGCAGGCGTATAATGAATGGCTCCGGCCTTTAGTTGGAAAGGAAGCAGCAGCCTACCCTCCCCCGCTGCAAAGGAGGAATTCTCATGTCTTCGAACAAGATAAATCAAAATAAAAACGAAGCGTTATATCTCCAGATTAAGGATATTTTAATCCAGCGGATTCAAGAAGGAATATGGGAAGCTCATTCCTTGATTCCAACGGAACAGGAGTTAATGAAAGAGTTTGATGTCAGCCGGAGCACCATCCGTCAGGCTATCTCTATTCTTGTACAGACAGGACTGGTGGAAAAAACGCAGGGGAGAGGAACGATTGTAAAACCGCAGAAGCTGGTAGGCAGTCTCGGCCGGTTGAAAGGGTTTGCCGAAGAAGTGGTGGAAAAAGGGCAGACTCCACGCTCGAAGCTGATCCGGGCAGAATTCAGCGATCAGCTTTATACGGAGAAAACAATGCTTGAAGTCGATGAAGAAGACACTATTTTACTCGTAGAACGTATCCGGTTTGCCGATCAAGTCCCTGTGGCTCTGGAACGAACATGCTGGCCGTATCCCATCGGCAGCATCTTAATGGAATACGACCTGAATGAGGCCAGGTATTATGAAATCCTTGAAGATCACAATATTTTTCTGAAAAAGGCATCAGAAAAAATCATTGCCATTAACGCCACCCAGCACGAAGCAGATCTGCTTGGAATACGGCCCGGGGAAGCATTGCTTGAGATGACCCGGCTGAGCTTTGGGATGAATGACCACCCGATGGAATTCACGAAAACAAAATACCGCAGCGATCAGTATCATTACGATATTGAACTGAATCGATGACGAAAGGAGGAGACGGCATGACTTTTATGAATGGAAAAACGATGCTGGACCATGCCTTTGCGAATGGATATGGCATCGGCGCATTTAGTGCGCATAATGCAGAAACAGTTCAGGCGATCATCGAAGCAGCAGAAGAAGAGCAGGCCCCGATTATGATTCAAGTGGGGCAGAAGGTTATTCAAACGATCGGCATGGAGCCTATGAAAATGCTGATTGACTGGTATGGACGCCATGCAGCTGTTCCTATTTGTATTCATCTGGACCATAGCAGAGAGTTTACGCAGACGATGAGAGCCGTTCAGCTCGGCTTCCAGTCTGTTATGTTTGATGGCTCCGCCCTTTCCTTTGAAGAGAATACGGCTTTAACGAAAAAAACAGCAGACATCGCCGCTTCCTTGAACATAGGCTCCGAAGGGGAGATCGGGAAAATCGGGGGGACAGAAGATGAGATCACGGTGGACGAAAAGGATGCTATGATTACCACGACGGAAGAGGCCAAAGCGTTTGTCGAAGCGACAAATGTAGATTATTTAGCTGCGTCTCTTGGGACGGCCCATGGAATTTATAAAGAAACGCCCAATCTTCGGTTTGAACGGCTGGCTGACATTGTAAGGGAAATCCGGCGGCCCGTTGTCCTGCACGGCGGTTCTGATGTTCCGGATGCGCAGGTCCAGCGTGCTATTTCTCTCGGAGTGGCCAAGATAAATGTCGATACAGAGCTGCGGCAGGCTTTCACCCGGGGCGTTCAGGAGATTTTCGAGGAAAACAAGGATGAAATTGTCCTGGCCCACTCGCTGGGCCGTGGAAAAACAGTTATGAAAGAAAAAGTGAAGGAAAAAATCAGAATTTTTCACAGCAATCGAAAAGCGGCGGGCTTGCTTCAGGAAGAGAAGGAAAAGGAGGTACTGTCATGACGAAAACGATAATAAAAACCGGATTGTTCATAGGCGGCGAGTGGAAAGCGTCAGAGGAAACACAAGATGTATATAACAAATTTACGCAGACTGTATTTTTACAAACGGCAAGCGCCGGCAAAGAAGAAGTGGATGAAGCAGCTGCCGCTGCCAAAAAGGCGTATCACACGACATTTACGCCTTATGAGCGCTATGAAGTTTTAACAAAGGCCGCCGAGCTCATCAAGGATAACGAGGAGGAGCTAGCTTCCATTCTGGTGGCCGAGGTGGGCAAGCCGATAAAAGAATCGAAAGGAGAAGTAATCCGGGCTGCGCAAACGATGGAAATTTCAGCAGAAGAAGCGAAACGACTCAGCGGTCATGGCGTGCCGGTCGAAGCAGCACTGGGCTCTGAAAACCGGCAGGCCTTTACAAAACGGGTGCCTGTGGGTGTCGTAGCAGCCATTACCCCTTTTAACGTCCCGCTTAATTTAGTCTGCCATAAAGTCGGCCCTGCTTTGGCTGCCGGCAACAGTGTTGTGCTGAAACCGGCAAGTGCCACACCTCTTTCCGCCATTCGTCTTGCTGAAATACTTGATGAAGCTGGACTTCCTGCCGGACGGCTGAATGTGGTAACAGGCTCCGGATCGGACATTGGGGACTGGCTTTGCGGAAATCCCGATGTGAACATGTATACCTTTACCGGAAGTCCGGAAGTAGGCAGCCATCTGCAGGCGAAGGCCGGCCTGCGAAAAGTAATGCTCGAACTTGGAAATAATTCAGCAGCCGTGGTTCACCATGATGCCGACCTTGAAACGGCGGCTAAAGCTTTGGCTCAGAAAAGTTTTAACAATGCGGGGCAGGTTTGCATTTCGGTGCAGCGGATTTATGTGCATAAGGAGGTCTACGACACGTTCGTGCAGCAGTTGAAACAGGAAACGGAAAAATTAACAACAGGAGACCCGGGGAAGGAAACAACAGATGTTGGTCCAATGATTTCGGAAAGCGAAGCCATCCGTGTGGAAAGATGGGTTTCAGAAGCGGTCGAAGCCGGGGCGGACGTGCTGACAGGCGGCATAAGAAACGGCCCTTTTTATGAACCAACGATACTCACCAATATTCAGGATGACATGAAAGTTTGCAAAGAAGAAGTATTTGGACCAATCGTCTCTGTTGCTGTGTATTCCTCGGAGGAAGAAGTGATCCAGCGGGTGAATGATTCAAAATATGGGCTTCAGGCCGGGGTGTTCACCAATTCTCTGGATTTTGCGATGAAAGCGTCCAATGAAATGGAAGTCGGCGGGTTAATCATCAATGACACCCCTGGGTATCGCGTGGATCATATGCCGTACGGCGGGGTGAAACAAAGCGGAAATGGAAAAGAAGGCCCGAAATATGCGATACGGGAAATGACGGAAGAACGGCTCATCGTATTTAATTTATAACGACAGGGGAGAAGGAGGCGTGCTGATGCAGCAGGGCAGCACCAACTATTACAGCAGCTTTTTTAAATCGGATCATTTGTTAGACAAAGATAAATATATTTTTGCAGAGACACAACGGAATTGGAAATTTACGATTATCGGTGCAGGAATGATCGGGCAGGAGCATATTAGAGTGACGATGCTGGAAGGCCGGGGGGGGATCCATGGCATTTATGACAGCAACTCAGACAGCCGGCAGAACACGAAGGAAATGTTTGAAAAGGAATTCCCGGGGCGCGGCCTGGTCGTGTACGATTCCTTGCAGGAAGCCTGTATGGATCCGGCCTCAGATGGTTTAATTATCTGCACCCCCAACTTCACTCACCTGGAGATTGTAAAAGAAGCCGTCAAATCCGGCAAGCATATTATGTTGGAAAAACCGATGGCGACGACCTTAGAAGATGCGGTCGAACTGAAAGAAATGGCGGAGAAGTATCAAGCTGTATTCCAAATCGGACTGCAATACCGGTATAAGGCAATTTACAGGGAAGCGGTGCATGAAGCTCTGGAAAGAAAAACGATTGGAGATATTAAAACGATCAGCATCATGGAACACCGCATCCCATTTTTAGATAAAGTCAATCAATGGAACAAGTTTGCCAAATACTCCGGCGGGACCCTTGTGGAAAAATGCTGTCACTATTTCGATCTGATGAATTTATTCGCCCAGTCCAAACCGGTCAGTGTCTATGCGGTGGGGGACATGGACGTTAATTTCCGTGATTTTCACTATGATGGACAGGACGCTGACATTATTGATGACGCGTTTGTCACAGTGAAATACGAAAACGGAATGAAAGCCCAGTTTAACTTATGTATGTTTGCTCCGATGTTTTACGAAGAAATCACCTTGTGCGGAAGCCAGGGAAGGTTGAAGGCTTATGAAAACGAAGACTTTCTGCCCCTGGAACGACCGTCCACCCATATGGAAGTGTTGAGCGGCGAAAATGGGACAGCCCGGGTCGGCTCCCCCTGTTATCCCAAGGTCATTCAGGACAGCGGGCACAACGGAGCGACGTACTATGAACACAAATATTTTATTGATAATATACAGGGCGATACCAGGTCCACCGCTACAGCAGAAGAAGGATTCTGGTCCATTGTGATAGGAGAAGCAGCGGAACGCTCCATCAAGACAGGGGAAGTCGTGGATATCCACGACATGCTGCAACAGGTTCAGGTGAAATAAGGGTAGAAGAAGGAGGCACTCTTTTAAGAAAGGAGTGTCTCCATTTGCTTGATAGAAAAATTCCTTAAATGCCGCAGAGGTGCTTATTCCGAAGTCAGTTGAACATTGCTTTTTCAGACCCTTCCCCTTTTCCAGGGAGAGTGGTGGAGGCCGTTAATCAACAGATTGATGTACTTAGCATCCTCCATATCGTTTTTGAACCCATCAGCGGGAACGAATCGAGAAGTAGTGTCCTCCAAATGCTCTTTGAAACCACAAACAGAAAAAGGAGAACCCTGCTGTCCTCCAACCCATACATGGAACCGACCAGCGTAAAATAACTTCGTTGCACTGTCCACCACTTTTTATGGCAGTCCCTTCAAGACGCAGGAGTGAATCAGATGGCTGCCGTGCTTGAGCGGTTTTCCCAAGCTCTGTTTCTTAAAGATGGAATTTCTCTTCCAGATAGTAGTTTTGTATAAAGGATAAGAAAGATTCACTTGGCAGGGTGAGCTTTTCCTGTTTATAAACGGCATGAAAGAAACGGCGGAGCCGGATGCCGTGGATAGGGATCTGTCGCAGCGTGCCAAGTTTTAACTCTTTTTTTATGGCATTTTTTGAAATGATCATAATACCCAGTCCGGATTCGACGGCGGATTTGATCGATTCCGTATGCTCGAGCTCCATAATCACATCCAGTTTTCCGGGATCCAGGCCGTGGTTTTGGAGATGATTTTCTACAACCTGACGGGTACCGGAGCCCCGCTCCCGCATAATAATAGGAAAATCAAACAGTTCTTCCGGCCATATTTCCTGTTTTTGCGGGTTAACCGGAGAAGACGAGGAGGCAGAAGCTGTCACGACCAGCTCATCTTCTAAAAAAGCAAGCTGATTATAGTCCGGATAGGATTTTGTGGATTCAATAAAGCCCAGATCAATTTCATCATTGCCGAGATGCTCCATGATCTGTTCGGAGTTATATACTTTCAGGTTCAAATGGATATGAGGAAATTCTTTACGAAAACGGCCTAAAACATAAGGAAGGATATGTTCTCCGATGGTTAAACTGGCTCCGATATTCAGATCCCCATGAATCGTTTCCGACAGCATATCCAGTTCCTTTTCTGTCTGTCTTACTAAGGAAAAGATCTGATCGGCATATTTGTACAGGATTTCGCCGGAGGGAGTTAACTTCACACTTTTTGTGGTACGCTCAAACAATGTTGCATCGAGGGCCTGCTCCAGGTTTTTAATCTGCAGGCTGACCGTCGGTTGGGCTAGGTGTAAAATTTTGGCTGTTGCCGAGAAGTTTTGATGATTCGCTAGAATATAAAAGGCTTTCAAGTGTTCTAGATTCATGTCCCAGCCTCCTTCTTTCTTTTATCATATCAAAAGCAGGAGGATGCTGCCGAGAAGAACAATAAAGATAGAGCCAAGGACTCCTACAATGACAGGGCGCAATCCTGCCTTCTGAAAATCACGGTAGTTCATGCTCAGCCCTAAACCGGCCATCCCCATGGCCATCAAATAAACACTGGAGGTCGTGAGAAAATCCTGCACCGCAGCGGTAAATACTCCTGTCGTATTGATGATGCTCATGGCTAAAAATCCTATAATAAACCAGGGAAATGGGATGTCCTTTATTTTTGTCCGTTCTTGGGTACTGTTATTAAAGATAATGGATAACAGAAAAGCCACAGGCACCAGCATCAGCACCCTTCCAAGCTTGACAACGATGGCCGATTCGCTGCTGATGTCACCTCCCGGAACGGATGCCGCCACCACATGAGCTAATTCATGCAGGGTGGAACCAACGAGAATACCGTACGATTCATTGGTCAGATCAAGAAAAGGATACAGGGCAATAAATCCAAGGGCGCCGACGGTTCCGAGAATGGCAATACAGGCTACAGCAAGGGGGGCATTTCCCCTGTCACTTCCCTTTAATAGCGGAGCCACAGCCACAATAGCGGCTGCTCCGCAGATAGCTGTTCCAACTCCGATTAAAAGAGTGAGCCCTTTGTTGACGTTCAACACGTGTCCCAGGTAAACAATAAAGCTCAGGGTGCCGGCAATGACGAGAGCATCGATAAGCAAAATGGTAAAGCCCATATCGACGATCGTCATTAAATTTAAACGGACACCCAGCAATATAATACCGCCACGCAAAATGTATTTGCTGCTGAAGGTAATGCCGGCAGCCGCATGCACGGGAATATCCATACTTGCTTTCCAGGTCATGCCCAGCAATATAGCGATAATCATAACACCTAAAATAGAGAAAAATGGAAGGCTTGCTAAGCTGTTTGCCAGCATAGCCAGAATAAAGGTTAAGAGGATCCCTTGATAAAGGCCCAGGGCTTTTTCTTTTTTCACCGCGGCAGAATGCTCTGCCCCATATGGAATACGCTGCCCGGACAGCATAAAACATCCCTCCTTCTTCCATACGTTAAAAGAATGATTAAACGTACCATAGCACAAGATCAGCAGCAGTGGTTATGAAGGTTTTTTATATTATTTATCAGTAAAAGTAATAAATACTATCTTTTTTAACAAATATTCCCTTGCTGGTGTTCAACGGGGAAAAATATGTTTCTAGTTAATATATTAGGATTAACAATAAAAAGTAATCATTAATTTAAATAGAAATTAGCAGGAATTTTTCATTTTTGATATAGTAATAATTAATAAAGTGGTTGGGTCTATCATCCAATTTTGTAAACCGGAAAGGGGAGTTCTTCTAATGTTTGAATCGTTTGAGTTTGAAAGAAAAGGAATTTCGGAGAGGGCCGCTGACTATATTAAACAGTTTATTGTGGAAGGAAAATATAAAGTAAACCAAAAGCTTCCCGGCGAAAGAGAAATGGCCGCCAATTTAAAGGTGAGCCGCAATACAGTGAGAGAAGCTTATAAAATTCTGGAGGCTTATGGCTATATAACCATAAAGCATGGAACAGGTATATTTGTTGCCTCAGAAGAATATCAAATCAGTAAAATGGCTTCTTTTTTCTTTGTCTCCACGGATCAACTGAAGGATTTGTTTGCGATACGAAAAATTTTAGAAAACAGTGCTGTGGAATGGGCCATCGAACATGCGTCACCGTCCCAGGTAAATGAACTGGCTGGTATTGTAGAAGAAGCAAAAGGTGAAACGAAAAATAAAAATGATCACCACAATCTGGCCGAACTGGACCAGAAATTTCATCTCGCGTTAGCTCACTTGTCTGGCAATACAGTCCTGATTCACGTCATGCATAACTTGATTGATTTACTTCAGGAATCACGGCTTCAATCTATGAAAATACCGAGCAGGCCGGTGAAGTCTGTGGATGAACATGTAAAGATAGTGGGAGCTGTTCAGGCAAGAAAGGTGGATCAAGCCCAACATTATATGGCCGAACATCTAGAAAGTGTGGAAAGGTCGATCACAGAAAGCCTGCAGGAAGACTTTGGGACGGAAGGATAAATCTCATTGATTAAAACGACTGATAAAAGATATAGAGAACCTTTATAATTCCCGCTTCTTTCTTTTAGATTCACTGATATAGAAGGATTTTCAGGCATTTTACTACTGCCGGGAAATAAAGAATTAAGAAAAGTTGTATTGAAATTTTTTGAATACTCATATATTATAAGGGCAAATTGGTTGGGTCACCTAACCTATATACCGATAAAGGAGGCAGGCAGATTGCATAAGTTTTTGATTCACAATCAGGGCGATCACGTTGGAGTAGCGACCTCTCCTATTAAGGAGGGCGAAAAAGTAACAGGGGTTTATATGGATAATGACGAGTCGATGGAAGTAACGTCTCATGGAGATATACCTTTAGGACATAAGATATCCGTGGTGGATTTGGCAAAAGGTGAAAGCGTTGTCAAGTACCAGGTGGCAATTGGAGAAACGACGGAACCGTTGGCAAAAGGCGACTACGTGCACACCCATAATATTAAAACAAAGAGGTGGTAACATGGATCAATTATTCGGATACCGCAGAGAAAATGGAAAAGTAGGGATTCGCAATCATGTTGTTATTTTACCGGTCGATGATATTTCCAATGCAGCCTGTGAAGCAGTAGCGAATCAAATAAAGGGGACCCTTCCTCTCCCTCATGCTTATGGTCGTCTGCAGTACGGAGCTGATCTTGACCTTCATTTCCGGACGATGATAGGAACCGGATCTAATCCTAATGTGGCAGCGGTGATTGTCATTGGCATTGAAGAAAACTGGACGAAAACAATCGTAGATGGGATAGCCGAAACCGGAAAACCCGTCACTGGTTTTTCGATTGAAGGGTTTGGTGATCTGGAAACGGTCCGGCAGGCTTCATGGAAAGCAAAAGAATACGTCCAGTGGGCCTCCGAATTACAAAAAGTGCCGGTGGAACTGAAGGATTTAACGGTAAGCATCAAATGTGGAGAATCCGACACTACGACAGGGCTGGGGTCCTGCCCAACCGTCTCCCAGGCCGTTAATAGATTGGTAGATGCTGGAGCAACGGTATTTTTCGGGGAGACCTCGGAGTTAACCGGCGGAGAAAATCTTATTGCGGATCGGATGGCCACCCCTGATTTAAAAGATAAGTTCATGGCCGTATATAACAATTATATTGAAGAAATTGAGTCCCAGGCGGTAGATTTGTTAGGTTCACAGCCAACCCAGGGAAATATTAAAGGCGGCCTTTCCACGATTGAAGAGAAAGCCCTCGGCAATATCGCAAAAACCGGCGATAAGGAAGTCATAGGGGTGCTTGACCCAGCGGAAGCGCCTTCGAATGGAAACGGACTTTATTTTATGGATACTTCTTCTGCTGCTGCCGAGTGCATTACCTTAATGGCAGCCGGGGGAGCAGTCGTTCATTTCTTCCCAACCGGCCAGGGCAATATTATTGGCAACCCGATTGAACCGGTCATTAAGGTAACGGCTAATCCGGACACCGCGGAAACCATGAGCGAGCATATCGATGTAGATGTGAAAGGACTGCTATCGAGAGAGATTAACCTGACCCAGGCGGGAGATCAATTGATGACATGCCTGCAGCGGACGGTGAACGGCCGTTTAACCAGTGCGGAAGCGCTTGGCCACCAGGAGTTTGTCATGACGAAATTGTATCGCAGTGCGTAAACCAGAGGAAAAAACAGTCTCGTGAAGAAAATACTATTTCTATCAAGAGGCTGTTTTTTTCGATTAGACTGTAAGCGTTTTCTATTATGATTTTAACAAAAGGGGGACTCATCCATGAAACGCAGGTTTTCCTTTACGGTGGCAGCAGCTGCAGCCATCCTTGCCGTGAGCGGCTGTGGAACAGGTGGAGGAGCGGGGGATTATCCGAGTGAAACCATCACGTATAGTATTCCGTTCGGCCCGGGCGGCCAGTCTGATGTGGAAGCGCGCAGACAGGAGCCAATGCTGGAAGAAAAATTAGATACGGAGGTTAATATTACGTACAAGGAAGGAGCTGGCGGGGCTGTCGGCTGGACCGAACTGGTGAGTGAACAGCCGGACGGATACTTCATCTCCGGGATGAATATCCCACACATTATTTTACAGCCGATGACACAGGATGATGCCGGCTATGAGACCGAGCAGATTAATCCGGTCGCCATTTTCCAAGGAACGCCGATAGGATTGGCTGTTCCGGCAGACAGCGGGATTGAAACATTGGATGATTTTATTGAAGAAGCTGACAGCGGGGGCCAAGTGACGATAGCAGGTTCTGGCACCTACTCCGGGCACCACCTGGCATTTATGCAGTTATCCAGTCTCGAAGAGTTAGATATGGAATATGTTCCTTCAACGGGGGCGGCGGAATCGATTCAAAACTTTCTTGGCGGCAATACGGATGCCATTTTTGCCAATTCCAACGATCTGGTGAAGTATAAAGATGACATGAATATCCTGGCCATTGGATCAGAGGAAACGTTTGAAGCCCTGCCGGATGTACCGACCTTCCAGGAGGAAGGGGTGGACTTTACTGCCAGTATTGACAGGGGGGTTGCCGTACCGCCTGATACAGAGGAAGAAATTATTCAAACCTTGGAAGATACATTTTTAGAAATCGCTAATGATGAAAGTGTTCAGGAAGAAATGATAAATGAAGGATTCGAACCACTTGCTATGGGCCGGGAAGACACGCAGAACTATATCGAGGAACGTACCGAAGAATTCGAAGAAACGATGAGAGAGCTGGGTGAGATTGAATAACATCATCATGCTGTCCAATGAGGAGGTAGAACGATGGAGATTTTCCAAGAAGTGTTAAGCTCTCTGAGTCAGCCTTTTACTATCATTTACATGATATTCGGGGTGGCGGCCGGAATGATAGTAGGAGCGCTGCCGGGATTAACAGCAACAATGGCGATTGCCGTTATGCTTCCCTTTACCTTTTCCATGCCGGCAGATACAGCATTAATTACATTAGGAGGCATTTATATTGGGGCGATATTTGGAGGATGTATTGCGGCTATTTTAATTAATACTCCCGGGACTCCATCTTCCATTGCCACTACCTTTGACGGCTATCCCATGACGCAGCAGGGAAAACCGGACCAGGCGCTTATTACCGCTGCCGTCAGTTCAGGGATAGGCGGGGTCATCGGAGGTTTGGCTCTCCTCTTTTTAACCCCACTTCTCGCAGCCCTTGCCTTAAAATTCGGCCCGCCGGAATTTTTTTGGATAGCCCTACTAGGGTTGACCATGGTTGCCACCTTATCAGCAGGCTCCTTGTTAAAAGGGCTGATCGGTGGCACCATCGGACTTCTTTTAAGTACTGTCGGTCTGGCCCCGATTGGGGGATCTTCCAGGTTCACCTTTGGGTTGTCGCAGCTGCAGGCCGGATTTGAATTGATCGTCATGCTCATTGCCTTTTTCTGTATCCCCCAGGTTATTAAAATGATAAAAAATCAAACAGATGCTAAGGAGCAGGTCGAGCCGTTTCAATCTCAGAAAGGGGTGATCGGATATGTTTTTAAACAGCTGTTTATCCGTCCCTTCCTTATTTTACGATCGGCTGTTATAGGTATAATCGTTGGCATCATTCCCGGAGCGGGGGGAAATGTTGCCAGTCTGTTGTCGTATGACGCCACGGTGAGGCTATCCAAAGATCAGTCGACATTTGGCAAAGGCGATGTTCGTGGAGTGGCAGCTTCAGAAGGGGCTAATAACGCAGAAGTAGGCGGTTCTCTCGTTCCTTTATTAGCACTGGGTATTCCCGGAGCCCCGCCGGCGGCAGTAATTATCGGAGCACTGCTGATGCAGGGAATTCAGCCCGGCCCGAATCTTTTTGAAGAAAATGCAAATCTGATCTATACCTTCATCAGCGCGTTTATACTGGCTAATGTGGTGATGCTCATATTGGCTATTTTTGGTTCGAAATATATCGGCCGGGTTATTAATATTCCTACCTATTATTTGGCGCCGGCTATCGTTTTTCTAACTATTATCGGCTCTTATGCCATTCGAAACAATTTCATGGATGTCGTGACGTTAATAGTGTTTGGGTTAATTGGATATATTCTGGCAGAAAGAGGCTTCCGCCCAGCGCCTATTGTGCTGGGGCTCATCCTTGGTCCGATTGCGGAAGAAGGACTCTCCCAGTCTATTTTAATCAGTGAAGGAACAGGAAGTCTGCTTGCCATGTTTTTCACCCGGCCTATCACCGTTCTTCTCATGATATTGTGTGTTCTCTCCTTGTTAAGTCCTTACTTGGGAAAACTGTTAAAAAACCAAAAGCAAAAAGAAGAAAAGGAAGAAGCGGGGTGAGAAAATGACAAAAGATACAGGGAATGCTGTTTTTTTCATTATCCTTGCACTCGGAGGGCTCTGGTCCGCTAGGACGTTCAATACGATGAGTGCTGTTTTTCCAATTCTTATTTTAGGCCTTCTGCTCCTTTTTTCCATTGTCTATCTGATGGTCAGCTTATTTAAGGCGGGACAGCAGGAGGAGGAAACGTCTAAAATATTTTCCAGGGAAGCATTGATGACTTCGCTGGGGCTGCTGGGATATATTTTATTAATATGGCTGATAGGATTTCTCTTAGCCAGTCTACTCTTTTTAGGGATCATGACCTGGTATTTACAGGGGGGATATGTTTCCGGCAGAAAAAGACTGGTGAATGCAGCAGGAAGCTCTATTGCTGTCACGGTGGTCTTCTTTTTATTATTCCGCTATATCTTTTTAGTACAGCTTCCAACAGGCTTTTTTCAATAGAGCGAAGAAGGAGGTATCGCATTGGATAAACGTTATGACAGCAAAGCTTTGCAGCAGTTCAGCACAGCTGTTTTGCAAAAAACAGGCATGCCCCTGCAGGAAGCGGAAGTAACAGCCGGTTCGCTTGTTCGTGCGGATATGGAAGGAGCAGGGACGCATGGTGTGAATCGGCTGCTCATGTATGTCCCGCGTCTGGAAGAAAAACAGATAAACCCTCATCCGGAACCCGGTTTTGAAGAGAAGGGTGCGGTTTTGAAGGTGAGAGGAGATAATGGATTAGGGCAGGTGGTTTCCCAAAAAGCACTGGAAAAAGGATTCTCGATTGCTGAAAACTACGGGTCAGCAAGTATATTTATTTCGGAAAGCAATCATTTCGGGACGGCGGCCTATTACTGTCAAAAAGCATTTGAACACGATATGGCGTTAATAGCTGTGACGAATTCGCCATCCGGCATTGCCCCCTGGGGAGGGAGCCGGGCCTATTTTGGGACCAATCCCCTTGCCTTTGGTTTTCCTCATCGAAGAGGGTCGCCCATTATCATTGATATGTCATCGAGCGTGGTCGCACGAGGCAATATATTAGTCGCGGAGAAAGAAGGAAAAAACCTGCCGGATGGCTGGGCGCTTGATAAGAATGGGGCTCCAACCAACCATCCAGAGGAAGCACTTGCCGGATCGCTTCTGCCGTTAGGGGGAGCAAAAGGATATGCAATGGCTATGGCTGTTGAGATGATAGCAGGGGTCCTGACAGGGGCTGCTTTTGGTTCACATGTCAACAGCATTTTTCAATCCGGGAACCCTCCCGCCAACGTGGGACACGGTTTTATTCTGCTGGATATCAAGCATTGGATGGATCTGAATGTATATGAAGACAGGGTGGAACAGATGCTGGGAGAAATAAAACAGTCACCTTTAGCTGACGGATTTGAAGAAATTCTATACCCGGGGGAACGAAGGGCGCGTTCGTATGATAAGAGTGCCCGGGAAGGAATACCTGTAACAGAAAACATAGAGAAGGAACTGCAGCAGTTAGGAAAGAAATATAATGTTTCCTTTCCTGACCCGCTGTAAAAAGGAGTGGTGTTATGAAAATAGTCATTACGGAGCTCAATTGGCCGATAGGGATGGATTTATTAAAGGAGGAAGGGTTTGAAGTCCTCTATGATCCGGACTTGTGGAAAAAAAGAGGGGAGCTGGAAGATGCCCTCCAAGACGCCGCCGCCCTTATCGTCCGAAACCAGACCAGCGTCGATGAACGTCTTTTACAGAAGGGAGTCCATCTGAAAGCAGTAGGAAGGCTGGGAGTGGGCCTGGATAACATAGATCTGGAGGCGGCAAAACGGGCGGATATCGAAGTGATCACGGCGAAAAACGCGAATGCCGCTTCGGTGGCAGAATACGTGATGTCAGCGATGTTTCATGTCACGCGGCCTCTGGGAGCAGCAGCGCAGGATGTGAAAGCCGGACGTTGGGACCGCAGAGGATTTACGAAAGGGGAGCTGTACGGCAAAACCCTTGGTCTGGTGGGCACGGGAGAAACGGGCCTGCGCGCAGCCGGCAGAGCAAAAGCTTTGGGAATGAAGGTGATTGGTTACGATCCATTTGTTAAGCCGTACGATTACGCTGTGATGGAAACAGGGATAGAGATGATGGCGCTGGATGAGGTCTTACAGCACGCAGACTTTGTCAGTCTCCATGTACCGTTAACCCCGGCTACCCAGTACTTAATGAATCGAGATCGGCTGCAGCAGATGAAACCCGCAAGCTGGATTATTAATTCTTCAAGAGGCGGGGTTATAAAAGAAGACGATTTGTTTCATGCTGTTGAAAACGGAGAGATTAGCGGAGCCTTCCTGGATGTCATCGAAAACGAACCGATTGATCCAACTCACCCTCTGCTCAGCCTGGAGAATTGTTTTATTACCCCGCATATTGCAGGGCTGACAGAAGAAGCCCAGTCGAGAACATCAAAGATGATCGCAGAAGAAATCATCTTGCGGCTCACCCCGTAACAAATCCAAACAATACAAGCCGGCCAGGTTTTTTCATTGTGAAAAAGTCTGGCTTTTTATAGTAAGATAAGGACACAAAAATGATAAGTCAGGTGATTCGAAGTGGATATCAAACAGCTCGAGTATTTTATTGAGATTAACCGGTTTAACAGTTTCAGCAAAGCCGCCGAGCATCTATACGTCACGCAGCCTACGATCAGCAAGATGATAAAAAGCCTCGAAAAAGAATTTAATGTGGTATTGTTTGACCGTTCAAAAAAGCAGGTAGTCCTCACGGATGCCGGAAAAATTATTTTGGAACAGGCGCAGGTAATTCATCAGGCTTTTAAAGATTTGGAAAGTCAGCTCGAAGATTTGTCAGGGTTAAAACAGGGACATCTCCGGATCGGCCTGCCGCCGATGGTAGGGTCCAGCTACTTTCCGATGATTATCGGCCGTTTCCGCGAGAAGTATCCGGCAGTCACGATTGAGTTAATGGAAGACGGGTCGAACAAAATAGCAAGTGATGTAGAAGATGGTATTCTGGACATCGGCGTCGTGGTAGAACCAGTCAAGGAAGAAATCTTCTCCCATTTTTCGTTTGGGACAGAAGATATTAAATTAGTGGTAGATGCCGGCCATCCGTTAACTGAAAAAGATAACATTTCGCTGGCCGACTTGAAAAACGAGCATTTTATGCTGCTGAACAGCGATTTTGCCCTGCGTAATCGTATTATGGAAGCGTGCAGCCATGAAGGCTTTCACCCGTTTGTCGTATTCGAAAGTTCACAATGGGATCTTCTCGGAAAAATGGCGGCTTCGAAATTAGGAGTGACCCTGCTTCCTGAAAGTATAGGCAGAGAAGTGAAAGGAAATATCCGTATTCTGTCGGTGGAGCAGGAAGACATGTATTGGCGCCTTGCCATCATTTGGCGGAAGGACAGCTATCTTTCCCATGCTGCGGAAGAATGGATCCGATTTGCAAAGCAGCACCTCACGGAGAAGGGAACGGTTTCATAGACAAAGGTTATCCATCCTTATGAAATAATTCCATTTTACCTGTCCCCCCTTCCACCGTTATCATATATAAGGAATGAAACAGGATGGAAGGTGCATCAATATTGGAAAAAAAGCATCCCAAAGAAAGTAAAATTGTAAACACCGACCAAGTGTTATGCAGTGATTTAAATAATTACAATACATTGTTTGGCGGCGTCTTAATGAAAAAACTCGACAACTGTGCTGTACTGTCCGCGAGACGTCATTCAAGAGCAAAAGAGTGCGTGACAGCTTCCACGGACTCGATTGATTTTCTCAGCCCCATTTATCAATCCGACTCCGTATGTGTGGAGTCTTTCGTTTCCTACACCGGAAGAAGCTCCATGGAGATATTCTGTAAAGTGATTGCGGAAGACATGCTGTCAGGAGAGCGGAGAATCGCAACAACCGCCTTCTTAACATTCGTCGCATTGGATGAAGAAAAGCGGCCGATGGAAGTGCCGGATATAGAGCCGGAAACAGAGGAAGAAATAAAGCTGTATGAGACGGCGCCGGAACGAGAAGAAATCCGGAAATTAAAGAGAAGAAAAAGTAAGGAACTGGCCGGCTCTATTAGTCTGCAGAAACCATGGGAAGACAAGGAGGCGAATCTCTAATGATCGCATTGTCCAGTCTGGAAGAACTTCATGCTGCGAGGCAGCGGATAGAAGACCTGAAAGACGGATATCCGGAGTTGTTTGAAAAGCTGGTGCACATCGTCAGCCTGACGAAACAAATGCAGCTCCACTGTGATTATCTAGGGTGTCTGCTGCTGGATCAGGATCCGGAAAGGTACAGGAGGCCGCACATCCGCTCTTCGGTTCTTCGTTTGTATCACGAGGAAATTGAAAGCCTGAAACGTCATCCGGAGGCCGAAGAAGTGAAAAAGCTTTTCCAAACCTGCCGTCCTATTAAATATAGACCTTTATGCCAGCTGATCCTTGGCGAAAGTCCGGAATCGTTAAAAGGAATCTTTTAACGGGGACAGCATCGAAATTCCCCTATAAGTGAAGAACAAAAAGAGTTTGGGACAATACCATTATAAGATAAAAATTTCCGAACGATTAATCCATAAATCGTTCGGAAATTTTCGTTCTGTCCTATTTATCGCTCCGTCAAAATACTTCGCTTTCCGTGGGCACGGCTCGAATAAAGGAGGATCGGCTAAGAACGGCACATCCTGTGCCGACGCCGATCTGACCCGCATCCTGCGGGCCCTCGGGGAAAATCCCTTCCTGCGGGGTCTCGAGACACGTGCTGTTCCCACAGGAGTCTTCGTATGTTGACGACGCTTAGGAAGTACTGTTTACCATAGAAGACGAGATGTTCAGGTTTTCACCATTCCTCTTATCTTTTGTCC